>NZ_JYKY01000019.1 GCF_001042985.1 Pseudomonas lundensis | reverse complement strand
AGATATCTGCAACCAGATCCCAGGCTGCGTCGGGGAGTTCATACCGCTTTGCCATCTTGGCCTCCTGGCTTTAATGGCGGTGTATTTTACAGAAAATCGTATTTCTTGGGTTTACGTACAGAGCCTAGGACATCCGAATCTCAAAAAGAGACTCCTCGTATCACCTGTTGTTGGAAAACCACCCGAAGCCATCACCTTACCCGTGGAATGGCTTGAACGGCATGGTGCAAGCCAGAGAGCGACACGCAACGCGGTAGACGGATTTGATGTGACATACCATCTGTTTGGCGAGCAGCGCATGCCGGCGTTGCTAGGCATCAGGCAGTTTTCATCAACCCGGCATATTTTCGTGAACTCGAATGATTTCCCCGCAGCCTGCATGCAGGCATTCATTCACGATGGAAACCTGGAGGAACTCGCCGTTGATCCCTGGGATGCCCACGACGCTCATGAAAAAATCATCGGTCATGCCAGGAGCCTGCCGGCAAACGCGCGAATTGGCGTCAACCTGACTGGCGGAACAAAATTGATGTTTGCCGGTGCGCTCTCGGCAGCCCGGGCGCTGGGCGCTGTTCCCTTTTACTTTGACAGTCGCAATCAGCGCGTGACGTTTGTGGACAGTCTTCGCCGCGAAGCCATTAGACCCATTGATTCGGTCGAAGCATTTTTGCTCCTCAATGGGGATGGGCTGAAGTTATCGACGACTGGCGCGATGGAAGGGATATCGTCAAATCGCCGCCGTCTGACCGAAACGCTCTGGAAGTATCGAAGCAAGATCGCAAGTTGCTACAAAAAACTATGCGAACTCAATAACAACCACGAAAAGCTGCGCAAAAGAGGAGCAGAACTCACGCCGTTCTCCGTTGAATGCAACGGCTTCCTTTTCGAGTTTGGACAAGACAATGTCGCATCGGTCGTTGGCTACGGACTGGATCTGCGTTTCAAGAATTGGGTTGATTTCGCAAAATACCTTTCCGGCGGATGGTTTGAGGAATACGTATATTTGCAATGCAAACCATACGAAGACAGGGGAATCATCAAAGATTTGCGTATCAATCTCACGCTGCAACTTGATGGTGAAAGCCAGGCAGGATCATCCACTGGGGATGCCCAGCATAACGAACTCGATGTCACGTTCACGGATGGCCACTCTCTCTACATCGTGGAATGCAAGGCAGGAAATGTAACGCAGGAGCAAGTCATGAAGTTGCAGAACCTGGTTCGTTTCTACGGTGGCGTCGAGGGCCGTGGCATTGTCGCTTGCTGCTTCTCACCAAATTCGGAGTCGGTTCGAAAAAAAATCAAGGACGCACGATTGACGCTCTGTTGCGCAGGAGCATTTTCCGAACAGTTGCGTGCGTTGATGAATGGCATCGAAGCACGCACCAAATCAATCGGGGAGTCCCTATGAGGCTCTACCTGGTTTGTGATACCTCCGGCAGCATGAGGGACGGGGGCAAGCCGTTCATCATGAGAACAACCGTCATGGCTATCGCCCAATGGGTGCGCTTGGGATATGGAAACGCACAAATCAGGTTGTGCGCGTGGGCATCCGAAGCATGCCTCGTCCCTGATTGGAGCGAAAAGCAAGAGTACCCGGCACAACTGCTCGATTGCCAAGGAACTTCAAATTGGAAGGCCTTGATTCAGTTGCTTGGGGAACAGCCCGACGGCAAGGTTTTGCTGTTTTCTGATGGGTTTTGGTCGCGGGCCGATGCGAGGTTATTCAAGCAATGGAAGGAGTTCCTGCCGCCGGATGCACTGCGCATTGTCAAAACGGGCGCCGATGCCAATCCACAACTCAAAGGGCCGGATGTTTTTGCAGCTGAAGATTTATTCGCCGTACTGGACGGTTGGCTGGAAGCCAATTCAGCATGACGCTTTGGAAGAGTTTTGGCGCAAGTGTCCAAGGCCCAGGGCATGTAGTTACAGGTACCACCAACCAGGACGCATGGGGATCGTTCCACCACGCATGGGGGGACGGCATTGTTGTTTCCGACGGTCTCGGCTCAAAGCCGTTTTCCAACTTCGGAAGCGATGCCGCCTGTCTGGCAGTGAAGTATGCGGCTCGCGCCTGTCGTGACAAATCTGAAATGGACCACGACCTCCTGTTCCAGCGCATCACATCCAATTGGTTAACCCTTGTCAGGCCACTTGCACCACGCGATTGCGCAGCCACTTGCCTGTTCGCGTTCCGGCTTGGAAATGGCGTAATCCACCTGGGAATGCTCGGCGATGGCCTGGTTGCCGCAGTCAGATCCAATGGCTCTGTCGTGTCTCTGTCCGAGGATAAATCACAGGGTTTTTCAAACATCACTGCTGCACTCTCGCCGAATGTTTGCGCGAAAGACTGGCGGCATGCATCGCTGCCAGAGGAAGACTGCGCGGCCATCCTGCTCTGCACCGATGGCGTGGCGGACGATCTGGAGGATGTCGACGGGTTCGTGAGGGGCGTTATCGAAGCACACCGGCCCCTTGCCGCCATAAGCGCCAACCGACGTATCCACGAGATGCTCGAAAACTGGCCGACGCCAAAGCACAGCGACGACAAGACTATCGCCTGCCTTTGCCGCGAGGAGATCACGAATGGATAAATCCGAAGAACTGAAGCATTCAAAGCCGCTTTGCGATGAATACGGCAATCAGCACTACCTGGCCGAAGAGCTCGCCAGAGGCGGACAGGGCGTAGTGTTTCGCACCAGGGATGCTGATTTGGCGATCAAGCAGCCAATCGATAAATCGGGCGGCCTGGACAAAGATGCCAACCTGCTTGAACGCTTCAAGAACATCCGCCTGCTGCCCATGCCTTCGCGCATTCCTGTTTCCCTGCCGCTAGCCATTCTGCGCGACGAGCCGGGTTATGTGATGCGCCTTTTGAACGGGATGCAACCGTTTGGCGTTTTCGAACACGATGGCAGGACGAAGAAGCCGCAGGAAGATTGCAATCCTGTACTCCCCGAGTGGCTTGCAAAAATTACGGACAAAGAGATGGCGTTGCGGCTCTTGCATTATGCCAAAACGGGCTCAACCCGCCGCCGCTTGTTCGCTCTCTCCAAATGCGCATCCATCCTCGCCCGCCTCCACAGCGCAGGGTTAGTGTATGGCGACATTTCGACGAACAATGCGTTTATCGCAGACGGCTTAAGCGATGTCTGGCTCATTGACGCCGACAATATGCGCTTTGAAATGCCCGACGGCGGCACTTCTGTCTATACGCCAGGCTACGGCGCGCCAGAAGTGGTGCGTGAAACTGACTCCTCGCGCCCGCGCTCGGATTGCTGGGCCTTTACAGTGATGGCATTCAAGACATTAGCTCTGTGCCACCCATTTATCGGCAAGAAAGTGCTGGAGCCAGACGAAGACGAAGGTGGCTGGGACACCGAGCCGGTTGCAGACGCCTCCCCCGCCGATTTGGACGAGAAGGCCTACGCCGGTTATTTGCCTTTTATTGATGACGACGATGACGATTCAAACCAGGGCGTTGGTGGCCTGCCCCGCGTGTTGGTAACGACGCCGGGTCTGCGCCGGCTTTTCCAGGAAACTTTCTGCGGCGGAAAAGAGCAGCCGCACCGCCGTCCGGCGATGGCGTTCTGGGCACTGGAATTGAAGAAGGCATTCGACCTATCGCTGCAATGCCATGCGTGCAGCATGAGCTACTTTGTCGATGACCATACTCAATGCCCTTACTGCCATGTCGCACGCGCTTCC
The DNA here is from genome assembly GCF_001042985.1 of Pseudomonas lundensis. GTDB lineage: Bacteria > Pseudomonadota > Gammaproteobacteria > Pseudomonadales > Pseudomonadaceae > Aquipseudomonas > Aquipseudomonas lundensis. The sequence goes on along the minus strand of NZ_JYKY01000019.1, from coordinate 100,817 downwards.
TTCATCCGCGCCATAACTCCGCGCGGGAATATGGTGATTCCCGGCAGTGCCACAGAGTTCGCGCTCCCAAACCGGCTTTTTCACCCGTTTTCATTCGAGCATGACGACGCGCAAGAATACGAAGCAGTTCTGGACTTTAAAGCGAAAACCGCATTCCCCGCACGAGGCACGAAGACGTTCCCCGACACGCTGGCTTTCGAGTTTGTAGGAGGAACGAAATGAAGTTTCAAGAAATCCCGGCCGATATCTTCACCATCCGCATCAAGCGGACTGACAACACAACGGATACCTTGCCAGAGCAACCTGTCTTTTCGATTGAGAGCAGTCCGTTGCGACCCGAGGAATTTGAACTTCGCCTCAAACAGGCGCTTATCTGCGTTCGAACCGTGCATGCCATTGACACCCGTCGCCTCAACGCAGAACTCGCCAGCGGTCGCGCCATGCTTGCTCAACTGGTCAATTTCGCAGCTGACGGCAGCATGGAACTGCAAATCGCCTTCTTCACGGGCGAGTGCCTTGAGATGGGTGAAGTCGAAATCGGCGTGGACGAACATGTGGAAATCAAGATTTCGAAGATTGAGCCTCGCAGGGGTGAACTAAAGGGAACGCGTCTTTACGAGCGGCTTGTTGAATATTGCTGTTTCCGACAAGACGAGAGCGAATTCTTCTTTCTGACTGCCGGCCCGGCAATTGATGAAGCATTGACGCCAGAAAAAGCCCGAAAGCAGGCTGAAGACCATGACGACGGAACCGAAACCCAGGAAACGGCAATTGATGCCGAGTCGAATGCGGTTCCTAACAATGTAACGCACACCGCAAACATACGGCCGACCCGCAACAACTCCTTCTGCATCACCGGCGCGGGCATTCGCTTTGTCGCCACTGAGACCTCGTTGCCAGAGGGCAAATCCATCTTCATGACCTCACGCCTGACCGAAATCAGACGTCGAACCGATCGTGCATTGCGCTTGGTGAAGGGCACACTGCGCTTTACTGACTGGACGCAGGCCGGCCAGATTCGAATCCTCGCACAAGCACAACTGACCGCGCTGACCCAGGACGATGTCAGTTATCTGAAAAAATGGGACGAGTTTGGTGATCTGGAAGGCGAGTTACTGCTCAAAAGAGCCCGGGTCGTCGGTGCCTTGCAGTTTTCCAATATGGCTCCAAAAAGAGATGGAACAGTTTCTGTTCGTATTTCCCAAGCCAGCGATGCTGCCTTGAGTGCATTGGCAGGGGGGGTGGTGCCCGAAGTCAAGATGATTGACGAACTACCCGATTACCTGAGAGACGAATCCCTGCGTTTCAAGGATTTCGCGAGCGGAATCGAACGAGCCATGGAGAACGAAAAACCTGCCCAACGCAATGAGCGACAAGACGCGAAGGCGAAGGTGAAGGTGAAGGTGAAGACGAATTTCGAGGTATCTGATTTTGACAAGGAATCAAGGACGCTCACGCTCAAGGCTGAAACATTGCCGGGGGAATCAGGCACGCTCATTCTTTCGTTGGCAGGCGAAATTGCTCAGATCAAGCGCCGGTTATCCGCTCGCCGCTCGATCCTGGAAGGCCGCGCAGCCAACCCCCAGCTTGGGCTGCTGATTGAAGAAAAAGCGACAATCGCACCAACACGCAAGCCACCGGAAATCGCGCCACTGACAGCATTTGTTCGTAATAAAGTGTTCAAAAATCAGCCGACGGAGAAACAGCTGGACGCGATCAAGTACGCATTGGAAACACCGGATATTGCACTTATCCAGGGCCCACCCGGCACGGGCAAGACCACAGTCATCGCGGCGATTCTCGAACGGCTGAACGAGATGGCAGATAAGCGTGGCGCGAACGTCAAAGGCCAGGTTCTGCTGACAGGTTTCCAGCATGATGCGGTCGAAAACATGATTGAGCGATTGTCGCTCAACAGTATTCCCGTTCCGAAGTTTGGCAAGCGCTCCAACACGCAGGTAGACGGCTCCAGCCTCTTTGAGAAGCGGCTGGACGAATGGTGCGCAACACTCGCGACTGAATTGCGCGAGCGAAATCCGCGGATTGTCGACATTGAGCAGGAAATGGAAATCAAGCATCTGTGCCTGCAATACATTCAGACCCCGACGCGCGCGCTGGGCGCGCGTCTCGCCGGGGAAATCGCATCACTTGGCGTAGCGATTATCGGTGAAGAGTACGCGCGACGTGCCGTAAATCTCAAAAACAAGATGTGCCTTGAAGAAAAGCTCAATGACGACACCAACCAGTTGCTCGGCGCCGTGCGTCGTCTGCGTTGTCATGCGCAAAGCTTCGCAGATGACGGGGCTGAGCGAGCGGCTGATGCACTGAATGATCTGCATGAGCTACTTGAAAAGAAGGACCGCGATTTACTGGACAACGCCAGCCTGTGGCGCAACGAAGATGGGCCCCCGTCATTCCTGAAGGAGTTGACGGTACTGAAGAAGACACTTCTTGCCCGTTTCACCGCTCCTCCGGTCTTTCGTGTAGAGAAGCAAAACGATGAAGTCGTAACGCTGGCAATGCGCGCTATCGAACGCATCAAGGCTGCAGGTCACTCCGCCAGGGACAAGAAGTCTGTCGCGCTTGCCGAGTTTCTGGCCGAACTTGAAAGCAACCCTTTCGCTATGTTGAACGCGGTGTCTGAGTACAGTTTCGCGTTCGCTGCCACCTGCCAGCAAAGCGTGAATCGAGGGATGCAGATCCAGAAAGGCATCAAAGGGGGTGATGCCAATCAGAACCAGCAAAGGATGGAATACGAGTATGTGATTGTCGATGAGGCCGCGCGTGTCTCGCCTCGCGACCTCATGGTACCGATGGCCCAAGGCAAGCGCATTATCCTCGTCGGCGACCACCGTCAATTACCTCACATTATTGACGACGAAGTTGCTCGTCAGATGGAGGCAGGCGAAACAGAGCTGCAAGAGTCGGACTGGCTCAAAAAGTCGATGTTCCAGTATCTGTTTTCAGAGCGTTTGAAAACGCTTGAGGACAACGACGGCATTACCCGCCGCGTTACGCTGGACAAGCAATACCGCATGCATGAACTGCTGGGCGACTTCATCAGCCGTAACTTCTATGAACGTTTCGCCCCATCGGAGAGATTTGGCTCTGGTCGGCCCGCAAGCGATTTTGTTCATAATCTCCCTGACACGGATGGCAAACACGCTGCCTGGCTGGAGGTACCTGTCGACAAAGGCAAGCATCAACGTAGCGGAACCAGTTGGATACGGCCTGCGGAGGCGACCGTCATCGTTCGCCAGTTAAAGAAGTGGATGGATTGCGAAGCCGGCAAGGATCTGACGTTCGGCGTCATTTCGTTTTACAAGGCGCAGTCTGAGCTCATCAGCAAGCAACTCGGCGCGATCGCGGACAACGACAAGAAAATTCGTATCGGCACGGTGGACTCCTTCCAGGGCATGGAATTCGATGTCGTCTTTCTGTCAACGGTGAGGACATTGCCACAGCACTGGAAGCCCGAAGACGATGACCGCGAGAAACAGGCACGAACGCTGTTTGGTCACCTCTGCCTCTATAACCGCCTGAATGTTTCGATGAGCCGCCAGAAAAAACTGCTGGTGGTGGTGGGCGATTCAGGTTTGCTGAATGGAGAGCTTGCCGCGGATTTTGTTCCGGGTCTGGTTGATTTCCACAAACTCTGCCAGGAACACGGAGTCATGCTGAAATGTTGAATCTCCTAGATTACGGTAAACCAAACCCCTTCGGTGCAACCATTGGCAGGCCACGCAATCTTTCCTGGCCCGTCAGCACCTATCGCGTAACCCTGCCCAGACCATCCGAGGACGGCGAGAGCCTGAACCCGTTCGAGCATGTCATCCTCAAACTGCTCGATGCATCAGGCGCGATGGAAGCTCAGGCGCTGGCAGATGAAACCTGCATTCCGATCGACTTGGTCGAAAGTATTCTCTTGCGTTTGCAGGACAAGGCTCTCATTGACGAGTCCAAAGCCATCATTGAGCAAGAACGCGACAACGGCGGCAGTGATGTTGAAAAAACGCCTGTGTATGTCACCGCGCTTTTGTTTCGTGAACTCGTCACCGGCAAAATCCTCCCGTTCATGCATTGGCTGGACGACGCGAATCCATTGCAAAAAAAACAGGGTCAGGAGGGGCAATTTCGAACGATTCGTTGGAACAATGCCCACAAAAACAACCCACCCACTCAGCGAGATGTCATCAGTATATTGCGGATGATGCAGAGAAGGTCGGCGGCCTTCGGGAGGGACGAACCAACGCTCAGCGTCCAAAAGGTCATGATCGTTGAGCAACCTGAGATGCATTACCTTGACTGCCCGATTGCAATACAGAAAAGCGATGGTGAGTTCCGCATCGCGGATCCGTTTGGCACTGGATTTTCGTTGATCCTCGAAGGAGCATTCGAGCACTTGCTTGAACAGGACGAAAAGCTGTGCGAATGGCTGGAACAGTGGAAAGTCTCACTGAGCAATCCGCGCGCAAAAAACCTGGAAGCAAAGCCCAAAGAGCCGTTCGACACCGACATCAATTGGGGGCACTACCCGAAACTCATCTCCAGTCTGCGCCTGCAGTCGAATGCCGCCTTTCACTCCATCGCTCAGGTTTACGCCTCAGTTGAATGGGCACTGTTCTACGCTTGCGGCAGACGCCCCTTTGAGGATGCAATTACAAGACTGAGATTCATCGCGCAAGCAGAACATTCCGCGCTACTTGCGAATGCCTCGAATGATGTAGGGCTAACCTTGCCGCACTTTGGATTGCGGCCAATTCGAGAAGGAAAGCTGCTGGATTTCCAGAACGGAAAAGCGGAGCTGGAGACGCTTCTGTCCATTGCAATTTTGCAAGCACAAACCGATGCATCCCATCCCTTGCAACGCATCGCGGTTTTGCACCCGACGCTCATCAGCCATTTATTTCGTATCAAGAAAACGCGCGATGAGAAGGGACATGGAAAAGGCAGCGTTGACGCACCGGACGTGGAGTTGTCGGATGCCCCTTTCATGCGCGAATTGGTCCACGCACTGCTTCCGGAAATCTTGTTTTCCGACATAGCCGTCTCGACGCCTGACAGCGATGCCCATGCCGACTCCCTGCTGGATGGCCGCACAAGTATCCAGAGCGAATTTGGCTTCAAGACATTCAACCGCCTCGGTACGAACTTGAAAGAGCGCCTCATTCATGCAGAACGCTTCTTTCTGTTCTGCAAAGACGGGGATGACGCACTCGCTTTCGTTCGCGATCTGTATGCAGCGCTGCAATCGGTGTTCGAGATGTCACTGGCCAGCAAATTACCGCCGGATGTCAACGATGCGCAGCTTGTCGAGTCCGCTGGAAGCAGAGCCATCTGCGCCGGTTTCTGCAATGAACTGCCTGAGGGCCTGCGCACCGTCAAAGCTTCAGCTGTCCGGCAAACGCTGCAGGGTACCGGACAATCGCTCGGGGCCTGTGTGCTGGCATTTCTGCTTATGTCCGATGCCGACACCCTCGACTCAATCGCGGGCTCGCAGCCGTCGTTTGTGGACGATGTGACGGATGTCATTACCCGGCGAGGGCACGGTAATGAGCCGCTGCCGCTGCCAAAGGCGGAAATCGCAAAGCTCCGTAAAGAATCCTACAAAACTATCAAAACACTCATTGAGGTATAGGGAATGGAACACGTTGGCGAATTGGAAGATGCCATGAAGCAGGATGCTACGAACCATGCGGTGCGCGAAACCGACATAGCACTTCGGGAGCAGGTTCTCGCCGGGCTTGAACGATCCATGTTTGAACGCGAACAGCGCATTGTCGAGGAAAGTCGCGCGCTTGTAGAAAAAAAGACCCAGCTCACCCAGCGTGAACAAGCGCTTATCGGCGACGAACAAAAGCGCGACGGGGGCTTCGCCGACGAGCGTGCCATCCTGAATGCCGAATTGCGCGATAAACGCATCGATACCGAGCGCGAGATTGCAGATAGCCGCGAGCAGAAGCTTGCCGCCCTTGACGATGAAGTCGCCAGGCTAAGAGCCAAACGCCTGGCAGATATTTCCAGCGCTGAAAACATTGAGCGCGATCGCATCCGTGCCGATATATCCAGAGAGCGCGAAGCATGGGACAAGCGCCAGGACGAGGCACGACAATTGCTCGACGCTAAACACTCCGAACTTGCAAGGCAAAAAGGAGCGCTGTCGGCCCTGCAAGGCGAAATCGAAGGGCGAAAACTGGAGCTTGAAAACTCCGAACGGGCTCTGGAGCGCAAGGATCAGCGGCTGGAGCAGCAATCGCAGAGGCGTATCGAGCAACTTGATGAAGAACTCGGTTTGCGCCTGGAAGAAGCACGTAAATCACTGGATGCGCAAAAACAGTCGTATGTGGAGGAAAACAACCGCCTGCGACAAAGCCTTGCAGCACAAACCGGCCTGCTTGGCGCATTTGAGCAGTTGAAGCGGCAACTCGGTGGCAAAGAACCGGTCGAGATCCTGCGCGACCTGAACAGTCAAACCGATGAGCTGAAGCGCTTGCGTGAAGAACTGGCGACGCGGCCCACCGAAGAGATGCGCGAGCGGCATCAGGCACTTGAGCTGGAAACTAAACATCAGAAGGCCCGTGCAGACGAGGCTTCACGGCAATTAGAAAACAATAGAGCCGCTGCCGCGGAAGCTGGCGATCTACGCCACAAAAATTCCGAACTTGGCGCGGCAATTAAGTCTCTGACGCAGCAGGCTTCCATCTTTGAGGGATCGGCCAACGAGGCACAAGCCGAACTCAATCGCCTGCGTGCTGCTTATGAACGTCCCGCTGAAGTCCAGGCGCGGCACAAGGAAATCGAGATCCCGCACTTCAGCGCGGAAAAAGCCAAGCCGCCAGTCAAAGCCGAAATTGACGAAATGACATGGCTCACAGGTATTGGCGGTGCCTGCAACACATATGGTTTGCACTTCAATCCCCGTATCCTGAAAGCATTCCATACAGCGCTAAAAACGGCCGAATGGTCTCCCCTTACCGTGCTCTCGGGCGTTTCCGGCACCGGCAAATCCGAATTGCCTCGCCTCTACTCACACTTCGGCGGTATTTTCTACGAGCCGCTTTCAGTCCAGCCAAACTGGGACTCGCAGGAGTCCATGCTTGGCTTCTTCAATTCGATTGACAACAAATTCGACGCCCAGGCGGTGTTGCATTTTCTGGCGCAAAGCCAGAAACGCTGGAGTGATGATTATCCGGGGTTGTCAGATGCCGTCTGCCTCGTTCTTCTTGACGAGATGAACCTTGCCCACCCTGAACTTTATTTTGCCGAATTCCTGAGCAAGCTTGAGCTGCGGCGCGGCAGGAAAGGCGAGGATGTACCGTTCCTGCCCGTAAAAGTCGGTGCTGGAATGCAACCCTACAAGCTCCCTCTCGGCCGTAATGTCCTGTGGGCAGGAACGATGAACCAGGATGAAACAACCAAGTCACTCTCCGACAAGGTCATCGATCGCTCCATCATTATTAATTTCCCGCGTCCTACCGAACTTAAACGTCGCCTGAAACTAATGCCACTTGATGACTCCAATCGTGGCCCTGCGTTACATAAAACATCTTGGCAGAGCTGGGTGGTTCAGGGCAGCAGTTTCTCGGAAGAAGAGATCAAGCCATTCAAGGAGTTCATTGAAAAAATGAATGACGCGCTGTCGGTTTCCGGCCGCGCGCTTGGCCACCGAGTCTGGCAGTCCATTGAATATTACATGGCAAACTACCCGGATGTTCGGGCTGCTCAGAGGGCAAAAGACAAGCACCTGCTGGCGAAAGCGATGCATATCGCTTTTGAAGATCAACTGGTGCAAAAGGTCATGCCCAAGCTTCGCGGCATCGATACGCGAGGAAAAAGCCAGACTGAATGCCTCGACAAAATCAGGGGCCAGATCGTTGCCGGCATTGGCGGCCAGAGCTTCAATCTTTCCGAAGATTTCGACCTTGCCTGCGAACTGGGCTACGGCCAGTTCATCTGGCAGTCCGCAAACTATTTGAACAGTGCCGACACCAAAATAACAGTTCTCAGTACCGAGGCGCTCGCAAACACGACCTCTGACAATGACGAAGAACCCCATCCGTTATTTCAAATAAACGAGCAGGACCAGAATAAACGCCAAAAAGCATGGAACATGAAGCCCGCTAATAAACGGAATGAACTACGCAAGCAACTGGACGAAAATGCGAGGGCTGGAAAAATTGTCGACCATGATATCTGACCCTTCCCAATGGGTGAAAATCAAGCTGCCAGATCTCTATGCCAACTACCGAGGCGTTGGAGAATATAGTGACGTAGCGCGGATATTGTTCGAGCAATCAGACTGGTTTTGCTGTGCCGTCGACTTTGATCCCAAAAGCGGACAGGCGTTGCCTCAATCGCTATCCTCAGTGCTTTCGAAGATTGCCAGGTACGCGTCACCAGAAACAGGCGCACTGGTACGCGATCGCCTCTGGCGCATCACTGAACATAGTCGCGCTTCAGTAGAGCGGCTTTTCCGTGCACTTAACGAAACACCACGTCGTGAACAGGCGATGCTGCCTGTTCACGCAGTGCGAGAACTCGACGCAACCAGTTTCATCAAGCTTAGCAATCGCCCGGGACGCACTCTCCGGGAAAAGCTCTCAGGGAACCCTTATCTGCAGGCCGTCCGTAGGTTCCAATCCGTCGACCTGCCGGAGAACCGCCTTCTAAAAGCGTTTGTTGTTCGCCTTGCGCAACTGCTCGAGTTGCGCAGAGATTGCCTCGGTCACGAGGACGACTTGCTCCCAACAATCCACATGTGGCTGCGCTGCGACGAAGCGCGGAATATTGCGCGATGGGACAACCTGCCGCCTAACAACACCCTCCTATCGCACCGTGATTACCGTCGCGTATGGGATGCGTGGCGCTGGCTATCGACTCTGGATGACGACACCGCTGGTGACCTGTCAAAACTGAAGGAGCGCAACCAGACGCTGCGCACCTGGACCACATACGCGAAAATGTGGACCGAAGGAGCGCACCGCTTCGCGGACATGCCCATTTTTTTCGATTTCGAAACATTCGAAATTCGTCCGTGGCTGCCAAATGTTGCGGTTCAGCAAACGCCAGAAAAAATCCATCGGAACGTCGGCGTTCAAGGAATCTCCACTCCGGTTTGCGTGGATCTCACCCTGTTGCGTCCACGCTATGCCGCTGCTACAACCGCCAAATCCCTGCCCGATACTTTCCTTTGGCAACAGTGGAAAAACGATGACGATGCAGTGGCTATCGAACTCTTCAACGCCGATGCCGCCTACCATCATCCCCATGTGTCAACGCTTTCCGTTCCAGACCTTTTTTTCTCCAAAACCACCTCCGAGCATCTGGACCGTGCCGCACGCGCATTTGCCTCCAGGCTACACGCCGTGTTCAGGAGCAATACGCTTGTCTGGTTGGTTCCCGACGCACTCAACGACTTCGAACTCGATGTCGTGCGCCGCAATCTCAACGCACGCTTCCCGGACGCTGAACCTCTCCCCCGCAGCGTTGCTGCCGCCTTTGAACGAGTTGATTACTCAAAAGTAAAAGATGGTTTCCCCATCGTGGTCATTGATACCGTAGGCGGCAAAACGTGTGTCACCAAACTTCTTGCCAAGTTCGACCCCGACATTAAAAGAAGCCTGCCCGAAACCGGTGGCTTTTATTGGGAACGGCACCCCCCGATAGTCATCGCAAGCGCGGAATCGGAGATACCTGAACAAAAAAATTCCGATATTGCTTCCGTTGACGCGCAAGGGAAGTGGTGCGATGCGACTCGAGCAGTGAGACCACCTGTCATTGATGCATCGACCCTGAAACGTGATTCACGCATAGGGCCATTTGCATTCGCGATCAACTTGACGGAAAGCCCGGTGACCGGAGGCATTCGCCTCCACAATCTGCAACAACGCGCCGGAGCAATTGCCCTCTGGCGCGACCAGGTTCCCGAGCTGTCGATCAAAGTACTGAAAGATGGACGCCACCAGCGATTCCATCTCGTGTCGCGGGGTACAACCGTCAAACCAATTCGTGGCCGGCCGGTCATCATCCACGTTGGCGAAGATTTCACGCTTCCGGCCGGAAAACCGTTCTATCAATTCCCGCTTTTCCTGGGTGAGAGTTCCGAAGATCTCGGTTACTCGGCCCGCCTCGACTCCACTGCATTTCCATTGAGAGAAAACACCGTTTGCAAACTTCACCTAACTTTTGAATACGGTGTGGACGACCCCTACAAACTACTCTTCATACCCCACGACGACACTTTCCAACCGGTCCGTGCCACATGGCAGCGTACGCAAGAGGTCAGCATCACTGATAACGCTCCTGCTCCGGAGTACCCTGCTCCCGTAACATGGGCGGACTTGCGCCGCGTCCCAAAACCCAACAGCAATGAGACATCTGATTTGCCTAAATGGGTAACAAACGCAATCGGCCGACTAGACCAGGATTTTTACACCCGCCCCAAAGCCAGGACGATCGGCGTAATAAAAATGGACTGGTGTCTTGATAAAAAAGGAGGGCATTTCACCTTTGCCGATAGGGACACCACCGAGGGTCAGGTCTTTATTCATCAGAATAATTTCATTCACGGACTGAATCATGCTGACTTTACCCAGGGAGATAGCATTTCATTTGAACTTCAAGAAAAAGAGGGAAAACACTACGGTCGTAAAGTGGCCGCGCAAAATCATACAGAAACAGAGCGTCTGAAGGATTTAGACGAAGCATCAACCAGAAGCATGGTCAAAAAAATACGCAGCGGACTCTATTATCCCGTCATACAAATCTGGTGCGACGGACGTTCGATCGACGACCCGGAATGTCCGAAAGAGTTTTCCGAGTCAACCCGAGACGATATTCGGTATCTCGTTGCGTTACTGAATGAAAGAGCTCTTCCAGAGCCTATAAAAAACGAAATATTTTTTTTAATGTGTTGCATGGGCAAGGACGCACCCGACGAGTGTGTTCAGTGGCTAAACGAACAGGTCGCCAGGGAGAATGTTTTCAACCCACGAGCACTTGGTTTTTCGCTGGGCAGTGTATCCGAGCCGTGGCAGAAACAATTATTGTCGAAGCTTATGGAGCACGCCACGGAAAGCGCTCTCCGGGCTTTTGCTTATGCGGTTTGGCGAGACCAGCACTTCATTGAGAAGTTTGATTTGGCACAGCTCAGGTCAATGCTTGATTTGCTGAGCGCGAAGCTGAGTCAAATCAGATCGTGCCCACCAAGGCAAGGCGAAAATGACAAACGGGTTACCGTCAACTGGACTCGCGCTACAGCAGAATTACTCGAGCTTCTACTGGGTTTGCTTCGCGTTCGTGATTCCTCAGACGCTGAAATCAAGATGCTCCTTCAGCCGCATCAGAGGATTACCAAGGAACTGGCTAATAAGGTCGAACGGGTGACGGAGTTAGTCGCGCAGTCAAGGGTCGGTCTCTTTTCCCGGGTGCAGATCAACATCGAGAAGCCCGACGGTGACCACACCCCTGACCTGCTTTTCGCCCTGCGGCTCTATCTCACTGGCGACGATGGCGCAAACGCGATCCACATCACCAGCATCTCCGATAACCTTGAGGAATGAGCAACAGGGATCCGACATCAAGCGCCTCCGATCCCACCCGCCCCGGCAAGACTTTACGCCATACACGGAGTGGGATCTAACGTATGTTCATTTGAGTCATGCACATGAAAAAGAGTGGTGCCTGGGTTACCCCGCAGGCACTCCCCCCTACGCGGGAAGATGCTTGCGGGTTCCAAAATAACCGGCAACGTCCGGGATGAGCTCCGCCGCTTCCCAGTCCGCTGGGATTCCCTGCTGAATCTCACCACTCGCCGTCTTCCTCAGGTCAACGGCAAACAGTGGATCAACAACGGCATCAGCCTCGCGTTTACGCGCCATGAATATTTCGATCTGCTGGCGCTCCAACATGTTGCTTAAATGTGGATAGTGGACTTCCAGCCACGGTGGCGCTTGCGCGCCGTTGCCCGTCTGTATCAGACGGCGTTCTATCTGCTGAAATAGCGGTTGACCCGGCCAATGCGCTGTTCAAGATCGCCAGACGTCCACGCCACGCCATAGTACATGGCCCGATCACAGGTGCAGATTATCGACTTCCCGAATGGTATCGGTGCCAATCATGATGTAAGGCAATCCGGGAGTATTGAATTGCTGGATCGGACGTTTATGACCTTGGCTGTTACCGGTAATACCCACGACCGGATCCAGCTGATGCAGGAAATCGAAGTCTTCACTGGGTCAGTTTTCGGTCAGCGGCAACACCTCGAGGATAGATTCGAAATAAGGCTCATAGTTTGTGGACAGATCGCCCTGCGTAAAACTGGCTCCGTAGGGGTCATTGATTAATGTGCGCCCTCGATCAACCGGCGTCTGCAAGAACTGCTTCCACTCCTGCGTATTGCTCAACCGCACCTGCTTGTCAAAAGTGGCCTGAACGCAGGCATCCATCTGCTTTTCAACTTGATGTTTGCGCGCGATGAACGAAGCGACCTGGTCCTCATCAACGGACCCCTGCAGAAAGGGATAATAGATGCTCAGATCAGTATTACCGGCATGTTTCAGACGCTGGTTGACGCAACCGAACAATCGATCAAGGCGCCCGACCCGCTGCTCATTGTCACCGGGTGACCCAGCCAGCCCGTAGTGATGAATCTGATGACACTGCATGTGCAGATTGACTCCCTCCTGGAGCACAGAAGTAGACACCAGCACATTGGGATAGAACGGACTGTTGAAGCCAAGGATCAACCGCTGCCGACTATGACTATTCTCTCCACTGGCATACAAGCCCGGGCTGGTGAGACCTTTAAGAATTCGCCACTCATGATCCCAGTGATTGAGACCGTGATCAATGATCTTGCCGCACAGCTGATCGAAGGTTTCAAGCGCAGCAATGAAGTAGCGCAGCATCAACGACCCGTCAATCCTGCCGCTCACCCACTGATAAAAACTCCGGTAATTGCCATGCACATTCCTGTCGCGCCTACCGCGTCGGAACTCAACAAACCACCCATAAAGCTCGACAATCACCGGGCTCGCATGCAGGAAGCCAGCTTTGAGATAATTGCCAAAATTTTCCGCAACCGCCTTATCCGACTCAGCCCAACACTTGAGTTTTTGTCGAAGCAAATCGGGTAACCGGGGTACCAGAAGCGACCAAACGCTAAACATGGGTTGATCGAACTTGCCGTCCGGCTGTACACGATCACCGATCGCCAGCTTTAGCTGTTCCTGATTGCCCCAATGTTGAAAACGAGCGAATTTAGCGGCATTGGCATAGTCCGCCCTCTTCGCATCTGCCTGAGTGTAATAGCCGGTATAACCCGCCTCCAGGTAGTCAGATGCAGGCTCCAGAAACAATGAAAATACACTTTCTGGCTTGCTGAAGCGCAAACGTGAATTGACACAGTCGATCTGGCCACCCAGCTCCTTTTTAACCACGAACAGTTCAGCAATACGCGATGCCAGTTGGCCGCCATGCTCGTCGCTGTCCTCGTCGTCGCCAACAATGTCCGCAGCCTCGTCCGTGACAAACGCATGATCAAGTCCGGAAATGAGCTGATCATAAGACGCCCGCGACCAGCCAGTCTTGCGCCAAACGCCCACCCGAGGGTCATTTAAGGGTATGCCCCAGGCCTGAACAATTATGCCTGCCAGTAACTCGTCATAACGCTCATTGACCCGTTGAGTCAGTTCGCGGACCGAGGGAATACGCCGCACAAAAATCAAATGCTTATGGTCATGCAGCATCTTGTCCTGACCATACAGGTCCTCGGGCACACACTGATCAATCAATGCACCGTATTTGGGGTGGTCGGGAAAGGTACCAAACTGCTTGCGGTAATCCCCCGTCAGCTCGCGTAGAAGCTCTGTATCACTGGCCGTGGAAAAGTCCTCGGCAGCTTTGTCCACAATTTCTATAACCTCGTCATCATCGCTGCTCTGAGCCAAAACCGGGAGATGGCCCATCGACTCAAAGCCCTCAAGATAACCATACATAAGGCTCTTGTTTTCTTTCTGCTTGCGCAGATCCGCCACCAGCCTTTTCTGATAAAGCGCGAAGAACATCTCCGCATTCGGCCGCCCCTCAAAGCCAGCGGGTATGGCTTTCTCATGCCGATAGTGGCGCTTACTGTACAACCCCCCAGCGCCTTCCATCAGCCGCAGTCGTCTAAGGGCATACTTCTCCAACAATGCTTTGGTTCTAGCCGAGCCACTGAGCGCTGCCAGCTCGCCTTCGGGGTCAATCTCAGTGAAGTAGCTGAGAATACTCTGCACATCGATCAACCGAGAGTGACTCGGAGTTGCCGTCAGCAGTAAATTCTTCGCCCCCAGTCGATGTCCTTCAGCACCAAAAAGTGCACGCGCAGCACTGACCCGCTGGGACCCACCATTCAAATTCCGCAGGTAATGCGCCTCATCGACGATGATCAGATCGAAGCCGGACTCACCCAGCTTGTTTTTGAGCCGCTGATGAATGATCCCGGCTGCAGCTTTGGCCGCACCCGCTCCATCGGACTTGTCCTTTTTCGCCACCAGCCCACTGAGGGAATGAATAGTCGTCAGGTATAAATGCCCGGTTCCCCGCTCAACCTCATTCACCAGATCATCCAGTCGATAACATTCTTGTACCGAGGGCACCGGTCTACCGTCGACACTGCTTTTCACACTGTGGTCGGCCTCGCGGTAATGCTCACGTACAAAAGTTTCGAATTCACGTCGCCAATGCCGGCAAATATCCCGGCTTGGGGCCATGACCAACACACGCGCTTGCGGCTTCAACTTCCACAACAAAGCCGCCACACCAAGCGCCTGAAAGGTCTTACCCATGCCGACCTCATCGGCCAGCAGTGCAACGCCATTGGCAGCAAGCAAGTTCCATAGGTAAGCCACGCCTTCGGTTTGTTTGGCCGCCATCGATTCACGATTATCCGGCGCATAATGCCAAGCGGGGTCATTGCGCTCAAAGTTGATCCAGTGCGAGACACGCTGCGGGTCTAACCCGCCCCAGGTTGGCGAACTCATTGTGTGCCCCACTTGCCACTGATTAGCTGATACTCCTGCTGCAAGCGCTGACGATAAGCATCGTTGGCGCCAGCCGGTAATTCAGGCTCCGTAATAAACAATGCCCGCCATCGCGACAGCGGCACGGACTGCCCATTTTTGGGTAAGCGTTGACGAATACGAACTGCCAATTCACACAGGCCATTAACTTCCTGAGCCAGAAACCAGCTGAACACATCGGCGCCGTTTTTTCCGATACGTTCAGCCGCTTTCCCTACCAACTCCTCCAGGCAGCCCGGCCGACTAAAGACCCAGCGTTCGAGCGTATGAATGTGCTCAATCTCATGAAGTCGCGCGGCATACTGGTAGCTGGCAGAAAACAGCCGGAAGTAGCTGATCTCGCCTGAATCTCCCACAGCTTGCATCGTATTGCTCCCATCCCAGGTCGCCCCGTCCAAAAGCAGCTCGCCGCTCTCGGTTTCTCGCACCCGGTAGCTTGCATCTTCCAGCGAAGGTTCGTTACCGGCATACGTCATGGCGTCAAACAGACTTTTCAAATCATCGTACTGCTGGGCGCGTCGATGCTGCGTGTGGGTTTCGATCAGCATGCCAACGTGGCAAAGCTTGTCCCCCCTAAACACTCTGAAGCAGTGGTCGGTGAGTAGTGCGCGCACTGTACCTATGGGCAGATCAGAGATCTGGAGGGCTTTTTTCTGCGGCATCCAGTGCAGAGGAAGTGGCTTTTCATGGTCAGGCAAGCGCAGGGTAAAGTCCTGCTCCGGCGAGCAAGCTGCATGCCACTGACCTTTAAAACAGTAGGTCTGGCTGGCCCAGTCAAACGTTACGGCAATATCAAACGGCAGGGGTTCAGGCGCCACAAGCGCCTCGGCTGCCAATTGTTCATCCGTAGCAAACAGGCCGTCATGTGCATCCAGCACCTTACCCAACAGCGGATCAATCGGACTGTTGTCAGCAATAATAAAGCCCGCTTCGATGTTGTTGTGGCGCCCGTCAGCCTGCCCGCCGACTCGTGCATTGGCCCCCGCATGGGTAAAGTTCCAGGAACCGATCGCCAGGTGCCTGGAAGTCTTCCAGAGTTTGGCGTGGCACATGGACATCCGCTCATCCAGCGCGCGCGGGTTCTGGCACAGAATCAGTTCTTTGTCCTTGAACAGTTGCCCCAGCGCGTCACTCCACTGGGTCCGCAGGTACTGCCCATCCACTCGGTCCGCCACCAAGCTGACCTTCAGCTGGGGCTGGTTGAAGTTCTGTTTCAGATCACGAATAAACCCTGCAAGGTCTTTGGGAAAATACGGCGACCACACCGCCAGACGCTGCAACGATTTACCACCGAATAGTTGGCTGATGAATGCCTCACTCTGGAAGCTGTGGCAGAAATGCACGGGAGACTCGCTTCGAGCAAAAACTCTACGTTTTTCTAAGGGGCACTCCTCGCCCACATTGGCAAAAACAACCTGAAAAAACGCTTTCAACGACTGGTAAAGCGCCAGGGTTTCCACCGATACAAAATGAAAGACTTCCTGATTGCGCCCCCAGCCACTGAGCGTCAGGTTGGCACTGCCCGCACCCAACACGCGGCCATATTCCCCCTCCAGATAAATCACTTTGGCATGGAAAAGGCTGTCTTCGGTGATCCCCAGGCGAGTCAGCTCAACCTTGTTGCCCGGCGATACTCCATATACCGATATCGAAGTGCGCTTGTTCTGATCGGCACCAATAAAGCGCCGATCGCAAAACACCCGAAAGTCAATGCCGCTATCATTCAGCACCAACTGCAAGGCCTCATAATCCATACGCGTGCGTGGGATCTCTGCCCCCAGTATTGTGGGCAGCAGGTAGGTTTCGATAAATTCGATATCAATATTGAAGCTTGTCAGCCACACCCGCTTCAGCTTGCCGCAGACTTTGATCTGTTCGGCAAAGGCATTCAGCAGTTTCATGGCTGCCCCCCCCGGTAACCAGCCACCAGATTTCGGAACTGCGGGATGTAATAATTATTCACCCAACGCCCGGCTGGCCATTTTTCAGCGGTCGGTAAAGTCGTAGTGCGGGCATTGACTTTAATCCGCTCAAAATCCTGCGCTTGCACCCAAGGCTGCTGCCCACGACCACGCATCACCCCTGCGTGATAATCGAGCAACCCGCGCAATTGCTCGGCAAAACTTCCTGTACGGGACAGCTTCAGTAAATATCCCAGGCGTTTTTGGCCGGTGCCGGTCAACACGGAAGTCAGCGACGGCAGTTCTTCTATCTGGCTAGCAGCGGTTGCCAGGGTATTGGCATTACGACCAAGCGCCTGCCAGTGGGCCTCGATCTGCGAAATACTCTGATTCTTGGCATGACGCGCCAAGGTAAACATCAAATCGGCTTCCGCCAGCAGAGGCTCCAGAGTTTGTACGTGAAGCAGTTTTCGCTGCTCCACGGGATCGCAACAGTGCTGACGACCCAAAGAAAACAATTGTTGTATGGGCAAAGGTAACTCGGGCGACTGCTGCGCCTGTTTATCGAGCACACTCAACAGAGCACCCGCAGCGCCGCTAGCCAAGCCGGTAATATCCAGCCAGAAATCACGGGTATCCGCACCCACTTGGCTTGGGCTTGGTAGCGCCTTGCGGTAGGCATCCAGCAGGCTGGCCGGCAAGTCATCGAAGGAGAACGTAGACTTGCGCCGATAGCCTTGCAGCAACTCCATCAGATGCGCCTTGGCTTCCTTGTACAAAGCTGCCAGTCGTTCACAGCCTTGGATCAGCAGGTGGCTTTTGTCCCACAGCTTGGCCGCTTCGGGCTGATGGTGGTAGTTGTAGGTCGCGTTAAAAAAGCCCATTTCCATAAAGGGGGTCTTGTAACGCCCACTCACGCCTAGCCCCAACTGGCGTACGAGTAGGTAGCCTGCTTTTTTGTGGGTAAATTGAAGCTTTGGATTGCCTTGTGCCTCTAGCCGGGCACGGGCCTTACTGGCCCCCAGAATACCCAGGCTTTCCACCCCTGCATTGGCAGGTGCAGCGACCATTGCATAAGTAAAAAGGTTTTCCAGGTAGACCAAACAAGCTTGACGTAACGCCAGACTGTGTTTATCGCCTACCTCCTCGACCAGCGCCTTGCTGGGTTGCACGGCATCGTCGTCGCACAAGTCGCGAATCAACGTATGGTGCAGCAGGTTGAGGGTGTAATTGCGCACGTCGTTGGAAATGGAATTGACCCGGTTGCGGAAGATCTGCTGGCCAAAGGCCGACCAGATCACCAGCACGCCTAGAGGGTCGATATAGCTGTCGCCGCTCAGCTCGTCATCGTATTCAGTCAGAAACCGGTTTAACTGCATTGCATTCCCTTGTTTGAAGCTGGCCCGTTATATCCCCCACATCCCGTCAAGAAAATTTTCCAGCGCATCTCAAGCGGAGCCACTTGAGTGATGTGGGGTAAGCGACTTGAGCCTTCGGCTCAACACGAACGATGGGATGAAATATCTTCGATATACCAAAGGCATAAAGCCGCCACGGCCACCATGACTACACGCGGAGCCATTAGCTGAGCAGTGCTGGCGTCATCCCAAAATTTTAATAATGTCGAAAAATCCACATTTCAGCCTTCAAGTTAGCTTTTATGAGCTATCAACGCTTACGCAGGAAGAAACGCAGGACATCCCGGCAAGCTTGTTCCAACGATGTTTTTTAGGAATGTCTGGATGCCTGATCCTTAAGCAGGATGCTAAGGATATGCAGCGTAGAGATGGGCGCTCAGAGAAGAAACGTCATCCTTGCGAGGCAAATATCTATTCATGTCCTTTTGCCAGCACGATACGCTTCATCCCTCCGTACGGCAAAGCCATATGCGAACGTCAGCCGACCAAGCGTGTCGCTTAGTTAAGCACATGAAAACGACAATCCGACTCTGAGGATCCTCATGCCCAGGGCGCGAATCACGTGAAGTCGAGCTCAGCCCCCATTCAACATCTCTCGAACACTTCTGTCTGCGCACTCAGCCCTATCAGTCCAAGCGAGAGTATTGTTCGCGATTTTCAGAGCAACGATTAGCTGATCAAGAACGGACAGCTCTGCGTAAACGTCCGTTCGGCCTGAAGGTCTGACTGGACGCATTGACGTGCTGCTTGTGCCTTCCGGGACAAACTCTGGCCTTTGTATCAGCCGAAGATTCCACCCAGAGCCAGTCGTTTTGTAGGGGTAAAAACGACAAAAATAAAAAAGGGGTCGCGAGACAAAATCTCGCAACCCCTTGAATTATATGGTCGGGACGGAGTGATTCGAACACTCGACCCCTAGCACCCCATGCTAGTGCGCTACCGGACTGCGCTACGCCCCGACTAGGCGTTAGAACTAATTGAAATAACGCGGCAAATATACCCTAAGCTTTGGAAAAGAGGAAGTAGTATTCGCCAAGTTATTTGCGAAGGATCAGCAAAACATCTTCAAGCTCTGAAATGGTTTGGCGGATCAATTGCTTGTACTGAGTTGTATCATCTTTAGCCTCATCGCCTGAAAGGCGCAGTCGTGCACCTCCAATTGTGAAGCCTTGGTCATACAACAAGGCGCGAATTTGCCGGATCATCAACACGTCCTGGCGTTGATAATACCGGCGATTTCCGCGCCGTTTTACGGGATTCAGTTGAGGAAACTCTTGCTCCCAATATCGCAGCACATGCGGTTTGACCGCACACAATTCGCTAACTTCGCCTATGGCGAAGTAGCGTTTGCCTGGAATGGGCGGGAGCTCGTCGTTATGACTTGGTTCCAGCATAAGCCTCTACTCGGGCCTTCAACTTCTGCCCTGGACGAAAGGTGACCACACGGCGTGCCGTGATCGGGATTTCCTCTCCCGTTTTCGGATTGCGGCCAGGCCGCTGTCGCTTGTCACGCAAGTCAAAGTTGCCAAAACCGGACAACTTGACCTGTTCGTTGTCTTCAAGAGCGTGCCTGATCTCTTCGAAAAAAAGCTCCACCAATTCTTTGGCTTCACGTTTATTCAGGCCCAGCTCTTCATAAAGACGTTCCGCCATTTCAGCTTTCGTCAGAGCCCCCATACGTCACTTCCTTAACGTGGCGTTCAACCTTTGTTCGAGCGAGGTGAGGATGTTCTGCGTCGTGGTATTCACCTCATCGTCATTAAGAGTGCGCGATGGATGCTGCCAGGTCAAGCCGACTGCAAGGCTTTTTCTATTGGGATCAATACCTTTACCTTGGTAAACGTCGAAAAGCCTCAAGTCTGTCAACCATTCGCCCGCATTTTCACGGATGACATTCAACACATCACGGGCAGCCACGTCTTTATCGGCAATCAATGCCAAATCGCGACGGACTTCCGGAAAGCGCGAAAGCTCCGAGAATTTCGGCATTTTGCCCAATGCCACTTCAGCCAACACCAGCTCAAAAACAAAAACCGGCCTGTCCAGACCCAGTTTTTTGTTTAGTTCCGGGTGAAGCGCGCCTACAAAACCTACCAGACGACCATCTCGCTCAATGCGTGCAGTCTGTCCTGGATGGAGCGCCGGATGCTGACCAGGGACAAATTCAAAAGAATCCAAAGCACCCGCAAAGCCCAGCACAGCTTCTACATCAGCTTTTATGTCAAAAAAGTCGACTGTTTCACGACCCTGCGCCCAACCTTCAGGCAAGCGAGTGCCGCACACTACGCCCGCCAGCATGGACTCTTGCTTGAGACCTTCAAGCTGCCCGACAAAGCGCAGTCCGCTTTCAAAAAGACGAACTCGATCCTGTTGACGGTTTAAGTTGTGTTGCAATGCCTTGACCAGGCCAGGCCACAAGGAAGCACGCATTGCAGCCATATCATTGGATATAGGATTGGCTAACAGCAAAGGCTCGAGGTAAGGACTGAAAAGCTCAAACTGTTTAGGGTCAATGAAACTGTAGGTGATAGCTTCTTGATATCCGCGCGCTACCAGCAAACGGCGCAGTTCTGGCAAATCACTGCGAGCTTCGGCCTTGGCCTGAGGCGCCAGGCGAGCTTGCGGATAACGGACTGGAAGACGGTTATAGCCATACAAGCGAGCCAGCTCTTCTATCAGATCCACTTCCAGACTGATATCGAAACGATGACTTGGGACCTCTACGCGCCACTGCCCTTCGCCAATTGCAGTGACTGTCAGTCCCAAGGCGCAGAGCAAACGCTCGACCTCGCTGCCGTCCATCTCCATTCCCAGCATCTGACTGATACGCGCGGCACGCAAGGTGATGGGCGCAATCGAAGGCAGGAATTGCTGGGCGACAGTTTCAATAATCGGACCTGCTTCCCCGCCTGTAATCTCCAGCAATAAGCCAGTGGCGCGCTCCATGGCTTCGCGGGCCAGGTTCCAGTCCACTCCACGCTCATAGCGGTGGGAGGCATCCGTGTGCAAGCCGTAAGAACGTGCTTTGCCTGCTACGGCAATCTGATCGAAAAAGGCGCTCTCAAGAAATACATCTCGCGTGGTCGCCGATACGCCGCTGTGCTCACCCCCCATCACACCAGCAATAGCCAGCGCACGGTGATGATCTGCAATCACCAATGTGTCACTGCGCAAGGTCACTTCCTGGCCATCAAGCAAGACCAGCTTTTCGCCCTCTTCCGCCATACGTACACGAATACCGCCGTTGATTTCGGCGAGATCAAATGCATGAAGAGGCTGCCCCAGCTCCAGCATCACATAATTGGTGATGTCGACCGCAGCATCGATGCTGCGCACATCGGCGCGGCGCAAGCGCTCCACCATCCACAAGGGTGTAGGGCGGGTTAAGTCCACATTGCGAATGATACGTCCCAGATAACGAGGGCAGGCCGATGGCGCCAACACCTCTACAGAGCGGACTTCGTCATGTACGGCAGGGACAGGCTCAATCACCGGGCGTGTCACTTCTGCTGCGTACAAAGCCCCCACTTCACGAGCCAGACCGGCCAATGACAAGCAATCGCCACGGTTCGGGGTCAAATCGACCTCAATACTCGCGTCTTCGAGGTTCAGATAAACGCGAATATCTTCGCCTACCGGAGCATCCGCAGGAAGCTCCATCAGACCGTCATTACCCTCGCCAATGTGCAGCTCGGCTTGAGAGCACAACATGCCATTGGACTCAACACCGCGCAGCTTAGCCTTTTTGATCTTGAAGTCGCCCGGCAACTGAGCACCGATCATCGCAAACGGAATCTTCAGACCCGGACGCACATTCGGTGCCCCGCAGACAACTTGAAAAGTTTCGATACCATTGGTTACTTGGCAAACACGAAGCTTGTCAGCGTCCGGGTGTTGCTCAGTGGTCAATACCTCGCCCACAACAACACCGCTAAATGCACCGGCAACCGGTGCAACACTGTCCACTTCCAGGCCAGCCATCGACAGACGAGCAACCAGCTCATCGCGTTCTACCTGCGGGTTAACCCAACCACGCAGCCACTGTTCACTGAATTTCATCCTGCTCTCCTAAAAATGCGTTACGACTAGCGAAATTGTCCGAGGAACCGCAAGTCGTTATCGAAGAACAGACGCAAGTCGTTCACACCGTAACGCAGCATGGCCAAACGCTCTACGCCCATGCCGAAAGCAAAACCCGAGAACTCTTCAGGGTCGATGCCGGACATGCGCAGAACATTAGGATGAACCATTCCGCACCCCATCACCTCGAGCCAGCCCGTCTGTTTGCAGACGCGACAACCCTTGCCGCTGCACATCACGCACTCCATATCGACTTCTGCCGAGGGTTCGGTGAAGGGGAAGTAAGAAGGGCGAAAACGAACGGCCAATTCTTTTTCAAAGAACACCCGAAGGAATTCTTCGATCGTGCCTTTGAGATCAGCAAAGTTGATATCGCGATCAATCAGCAGGCCTTCAACCTGATGAAACATAGGCGAATGGGTGATATCCGAGTCACTGCGATAAACACGCCCCGGGCAGACAATGCGGATCGGCGGTTGTTTTGACTCCATGGTACGGACCTGGACCGGCGAGGTATGGGTACGCAGCAGCATGTTCGCATTGAAATAAAAGGTGTCGTGCATAGAGCGCGCCGGGTGGTGACCCGGAATGTTGAGCGCCTCGAAATTGTGGTAATCGTCTTCAACTTCAGGGCCTTCGGCAATGCCGTAGCCAATGTGGGTGAAGAACTGCTCAATACGTTCCAGAGTCCGGGTTACCGGATGCAGACCGCCGGAGGTCTGGCCGCGACCAGGCAGGGTCACATCAATGGATTCGGCAGACAGTTTGGCGGCCAGCTCGGCCTCCTCAAACTGAGCCTTGCGCGCATTGAGAACCACTGTGACACGCTCCTTGGCATCATTGATGAACGCGCCTACTTGTGGGCGCTCCTCTGCCGGCAAATTCCCCAAGGTCTTCATCACCTGAGTCAATTCGCCTTTTTTACCAAGGTAAAGAACCCGGATTTGCTCCAGGGCATTGATATCTTCAGCGCTCTCAACAGCCTCTAGTGCTTTAGAGACCAGCGCATCCAGGTTTTCCATGTACAGACTCCAGATACAAAACAGGGGAAGAGCTTGAAGGCTCTTCCCCTGTTTATGACGTTTAACACCCAAGCTTACATAGGCAAGCCCAAGTGACTGTCGGGGGTACTTAAGCCAGAGTGGCTTTAGCTTTCTCGACAATCGCAGCAAACGCCGCTTTTTCGTTCACTGCCAGATCAGCCAGAACCTTACGGTCGATCTCGATGGACGCTTTTTTCAGGCCGGCGATGAAACGGCTGTAAGACAGGCCGTTGATACGTGCACCAGCGTTGATACGAGCGATCCACAGAGCGCGGAACTGACGTTTTTTCTGACGACGGTCACGGTAGGCGTATTGGCCTGCCTTGATTACCGCTTGCTTGGCAACACGGAATACGCGCGAGCGTGCACCGTAGTAGCCTTTAGCCAGTTTCAGAATTTTTTTGTGACGTTTACGGGCGACAACGCCACGCTTTACACGAGCCATGAGTTACTTCCTCTAGTCTTAACCAAAAATTAACGAAGGCGCAGCATGCGCTCGACTTTTGCCACGTCAGACGGATGCAGCAAGCTGCTACCGCGCAATTGACGCTTACGCTTGGTCGACATTTTGGTCAGGATGTGGCTCTTGAAAGCGTGTTTGTGCTTGATACCGTTAGCAGTTTTCAGAAACCGCTTAGCAGCACCACTTTTAGTCTTCATCTTTGGCATGTTCGGATACTCCGCATTCAGTTGATAAACATAACCGCAAGGCCTGCCGTGCCCTGGTGGTTACTTCTTCTTTTTCGGGGCGATGACCATGATCAGCTGGCGTCCTTCCATCTTAGGATGCTGTTCGACGGTCCCGTATTCGACGAGGTCAGCTTCAACCCGCTTCAACAGTTCCATACCCAGCTCCTGGTGGGCCATCTCACGACCACGGAATCTTAACGACACCTTGGCCCTGTCCCCATCACTCAGGAAACGTACCAGGTTGCGCAGTTTTACCTGGTAATCCCCTTCCTCCGTCCCTGGACGAAACTTGATTTCTTTAACCTGGATTTGTTTCTGGTTTTTCTTCGCTGCGGCAATCTGCTTCTTCTTTTCGAAGATCGACTTGCCGTAATCCATCAGCTTGCAAACAGGTGGTACTGCATCAGCGGAAATTTCCACCAAATCCAGTTTGGCTTCTTCAGCCTTAAGAAGCGCTTCTTCGATCGGGACAATGCCAAGTTGCTCGCCCTCAGCTCCGATTAACCGAACCTCGCGTGCCGAGATATTCTCGTTGATCGGGGCTTTCGGTGCAGCTCGTTTATCTTGTCTCATTTCACGCTTAATAATAATTACTCCGAATCATGGCGACCACGCCGGGAAACCGCTTGTGCGAGGAATTCAGCGAATTGCGCGACGGGCATCGAGCCCAGGTCAGCACCTTCACGTGTACGCACAGCGACAGTCTGCATCTCGACTTCCCGATCTCCGATAACCAAGAGATAAGGAACCTTGAGCAAAGTATGCTCGCGGATTTTAAAGCCGATCTTTTCATTTCTCAAGTCTGACTTGGCACGAAATCCGCTCTGATTGAGAGTTTTTTCAACTTCAGCAGCAAAATCGGCCTGTTTATCAGTGATATTCATGATCACTGCCTGGGTTGGCGCCAACCACGCAGGGAACGCACCTTCGTAGTGTTCAATCAGAATACCGACGAAACGCTCGAACGACCCAAGGATCGCGCGGTGCAGCATAACCGGATGCTTGCGGCTGTTGTCTTCGGAGACATATTCAGCACCAAGACGAATCGGCAGATTGAAATCGAGCTGCAAGGTACCACACTGCCAGACACGACCCAGACAATCTTTCAAAGAAAACTCAATCTTCGGACCGTAAAAGGCGCCTTCACCCGGCTGCAGATCATACGCCAGGCCAGCACTGTCAAGCGCCGAGGCCAATGCGCTTTCGGCGCGATCCCACAACTCATCCGAACCCACGCGCTTTTCAGGGCGAGTAGACAGTTTCAGCTCGATATCCTTGAAACCGAAGTCAGCATAGACATCGAGGGTGAGCTTGATGAATGCCGCCGATTCGGCCTGCATCTGCTCCTCAGTACAAAAGATATGCGCATCGTCTTGAGTGAATGCACGAACCCGCATGATGCCGTGCAGAGCACCCGACGGCTCGTTACGGTGGCAAGCACCGAATTCGGCCAGCCGCATTGGCAACTCACGGTAGCTTTTCAAACCCTGATTAAAGACCTGCACGTGGCACGGGCAGTTCATTGGCTTGATCGCGTAATCGCGGCTCTCCGACTCAGTCGTGAACATGTTTTCAGCGTAGTTGGCCCAGTGACCAGACTTTTCCCACAAGCTGCGGTCCACAACCTGAGGGGTCTTGATCTCAAGATACCCGTTCTCACGCTGCACCTTGCGCATGTACTGCTCAAGAACCTGGTAAAGGGTCCAGCCGTTTGGATGCCAAAACACCATCCCGGGCGCTTCTTCCTGAGTATGGAAAAGCCCCAGACGCTTACCGATTTTGCGGTGATCGCGCTTCTCGGCTTCTTCGATGCGCTGAATGTAGGCAGCCAATTGCTTCTTGTCAGCCCACGCAGTGCCGTAAATACGCTGCAACTGCTCATTCTTAGCATCGCCACGCCAGTAGGCGCCCGACAATTTTGTCAACTTGAACGATTTCAAGAAACGCGTGTTAGGCACGTGAGGACCACGGCACATGTCGACGTATTCTTCATGGAAGTACAGACCCATGGCCTGCTCGTCAGGCATATCTTCAATCAGGCGCAACTTGTAATCTTCGCCGCGCTCGGAAAACAGCTGGATCACTTCGGCACGCGGCGTGACTTTCTTGATGACGTCGTAATCTTTCTCGATCAACTGCTGCATGCGCTGCTCGATAGCAGCCATGTCCTCAGGGGTGAAAGGACGATCGTAGAAAATGTCGTAGTAGAAGCCTTCCTGAATGACAGGACCAATGACCATTTTGGCCGTTGGATACAACTGCTTCACTGCATGGCCAACGAGGTGGGCGCAAGAGTGACGAATGATCTCCAGCCCCTCTTCATCCTTGGGCGTGATGATTTGCAGCGTGGCGTCATTTTCAATCAGGTCAGAGGCATCAACCAGCTTGCCGTTGACTTTACCGGCTACAGTGGCTTTCGCCAGACCTGCGCCAATCGAAGCGGCAACTTCGGCGACTGAAACTGCATGATCGAAAGAACGTTGACTGCCGTCGGGAAGAGTAATAGTTGGCATGGCGCCTCCTCTCCTAGTGGTGACCCCTACCAAAGGTCACGTGGGTTGGGATGAGCCAGTACGCGATTCGGTGGTGAGCCTGCCTCACAGTGGCAGGAGCCTTGCGGCCAACCGTTAACCGAACCAGAGTGACTGGAGTTCAAATCAAAAGTGTATGGCTCTGTTTCGCGGGATGCAGAACATCACCACGACAAACCAAGGGCGGCATGCTAACACACATGACGACATGATGGCGGGCTCAGCTTGAGGCAGCCAAAATACTGCCCGCGTTGCAAAATGGTGAACTTGAGCTGCACTTGGCCCCTCAAATACTGCGTGAATCACATTTAGCCTCACATTCTGTAAGGAACATCACATGTCCATGAAACGTTTTTTGGCTCTCGCAACCCCATTGGCACTGCTTCTGCCACTGAGCGCTCACGCGGGCAATTGGCCTGCAGCCCTTAAAAAAGACTACATGAAGGACTGCGTCGCTGCTGCCAGCCAAAACATCGACAAAAAAAAGGCTGAAGAATATTGTGCATGCGGCGCTGATAAATTGTCGGCCAATTTTTCAACAGCACAGATCAAGCAGTTGATGAGCAAAACGGTACAACCTAGCGCTGAACTGCGCACACAAGCTCTGGATGCTATTCAGTCTTGCCGTGCTACAGCGGCCGTCCCCGCCAAACCCAAGAAATAAACACCCCGAAGATGCGGTTGCCTATGCCCTGACCGAGCACAAAAGGCATGAGAAGTGGCCATCCGTATAAAAAAACGTAAGAAATAATGCTTTTTTTAAGCGCCATTTTAATTGTCAAAGCCCCATAAGACGGGGCTTTCAGGCCTTCATCGCAGCTCGAACACGCTGATAAAGCATCAAACAGTGACGCAGGGGGGCTCCCAAATCTCACATTTCGACTATGATAGCCAAGTGTGCCCAGTTGGCCTGAGCAGCACAGTACTACTGAAAATATAAGTTTCTTGGAGATACACCATGTCTAATCGCCAAACCGGCACCGTAAAATGGTTCAACGATGAAAAAGGCTTCGGCTTCATCACTCCTCAAGGTGGCGGTGACGACCTGTTCGTACACTTCAAAGCTATCGAAAGCGACGGTTTCAAAAGCCTGAAAGAAGGCCAGACCGTTTCCTTCGTGGCTGAGAAAGGCCAAAAGGGTATGCAAGCTGCACAGGTTCGTCCGGAGTAAATCTCCTTCGAACAAAAAAACCCCGTCCAGGTGACGGGGTTTTTTGTGCCTGCTACAAACGCGAACTGCTTACCCGCAGTTCACGCGCGTAATGACGGCATTGCCATCGGCATTGAGGTTCAAGCGATCTGAGCGGTACTCAAGCGTCATGACATCGTTGGGCCCGAGGATACGAGCGGTCTGCGCACCGGCTTTGACGCGGGCTTGCTCAAGGAGCTGCGCCGACGCTTTTTTCCCGACCGCAAAGGCTGCGGCTTGAGCGTCACAACGCGTGTGTGCGGTGGGGGTGGTCGCAGGTTCCTGGTCAGAACTCGGCGTACTGCACCCAGACAACGCCAGCACGGCCAGCAATGAACCCAATGACACTAGCTTCCAGGACATGGAGCCTCCTTAACAGTAAATAGTCGAGACCTTTGCGACAGCTTTTGCGCAAAGAGGTTGCACAGCGCCAGGCAAGAATTACGCGTGACCGCAGGCGCGTGATTTTGGACGACAAGCAGTGTATCGCCTTTACTTAATCGTCACGGAATGTGTGCTGCATCAATACACATCGATGTAATCGAACGGTGGATTGGGCCAATTCTCCTTCAAGGCATTGAAGATTTGCATGACCCAAACCTCATCACTGGCTGCAACGTTGCCCACATACCCGGAACCCGCTGCCCAGGTTTCCAGCCTGAACAGCAGCCCGTCAATGTCTGTACCGCCCACCACGCCTGAAGAGAGGTACGCGCGCCCGTCTTTGGATACGCGCAACTGCGTGTGCACATCATCACTGGCCGAAGCCAATAGCTGCCTGACAGCCTCCGGCGTCAACCCCTCTGGATTATTCAAATCGATATGCATTGTAATGCCCACTCCCTCAAATGGTCAGTGTGACACGCCAACGGGCTGTCTGGCGCGCATGGCTGCTGCCACACTGATGGCATCTCAATGGCATTTTGCTAAGATCCAGCGTTTTAACGCAACGAGTCCAACCATGAGCAACGTCAGTATTGACGCCGACATCAAGGCGAAATGGCAACAGGGACAGTGTTCTTACAGCCCGGGCAGCCCCGAAGAGTTGGCCATTATCGGCATAGACCTGCTGGTAAAAGAACTCGGCACGGAAGCGGCAAAGGCCTTTACCGATCAGGTCTTCGAAAAATATGGCCTGCCTGTAAAGACAACCTGAGGATTCAGAGACTCAACCCTCCCGCTCCTTTCGCATCAGTCTCCATGCCGCGCGCTCACTCACTTAACCGTTGAACCCGAGCGACCAAGCTCGTCACGCTGCCGAAGACACTCGATGAGCGAACCGCATCGCGTTAAAACGTAACGCCCGCGATGAGCGCAATATTGCAGTACGGATGGCACTCCCCCGTGCGCACAATCGCCTTTGCGCTCAGGCACAACGTTTTGAATGCATCGTGGGCCAGCAGCCGCCTGGTCCCCAGTAGCCCAAGCTCGGTGTGAGCCTCAATGACAGTGAGCACAGCGCACGGGTGCAGGAATAACTCATTGGCCAGAATATGGCTTTCGACCTGCATTTCACTCAAGACAATGCGCAAGGTGGTGGCCAGGTCCGGCACCCCCTGGGTCAAGGCCAAATCAATCAGCGCCACCCCCTTGGGCACCGGCAAACCTGCATCGGCAATCACGACAACGTCGCCATGCCCCAACGAAGCAATCAGCCGTGAGAGCTGGATGTTCAGCAGTGGTG
Organism: Pseudomonas lundensis; assembly: GCF_001042985.1. Lineage (GTDB taxonomy): Bacteria > Pseudomonadota > Gammaproteobacteria > Pseudomonadales > Pseudomonadaceae > Aquipseudomonas > Aquipseudomonas lundensis. The sequence continues at coordinate 71,219 of NZ_JYKY01000019.1, read as the reverse complement.
TCTTTTTCATGACGGTGCAAAGGCTGAAACATCAGCCAGGCCCGGAATTGACGGTTGCGCACCCGGACGCGTAACAGACAAGGCTGCCGCAATTTGTGCAAAACGGATTGCTTGATCTTCGTTTTTACCCTGCGCAAGCGCTGCAGAAAACGCACCGACAAAAGTGTCACCCGCGGCTGTAGCATCGACCGCTTCCACGCTCGGTGCCGCAAAGTGCAAGGCCTTCTGCCCGCTGACGAACAGCGCGCCTTTAGCCCCCAGCGTCACAATCACATTGCGCGCGCCCGCCTCAATCAGCTTGAAAGCAGCGCGCTGTGCAGACGCCAACGAATCAACCACCACGCCACTGAGCGCCTGCGCCTCACTTTCATTGGGGATCAAGTAATCAATCGCCTCAAGCCACTGCGAGGGCAACGGCCCGTTGACCGGCGCCGGGTTGAGGATAACGGTCTTATTGAGCGCCCGACCCCGCTTCAGCGTATGGGCGACGGTGTCATAGGGCACTTCGAGTTGGCAGACGATCACCTCAGCCCCCTGCAACATCGCGTCACAGGACTCAATATCGCCAGGGGTCAGGGCGGCATTGGCGCCCGGGACTACCACGATGGTGTTTTGACTGTGGGCATCCACAACAATCAAGGCAACGCCACTGACACCGCCCGGCACACTGCACACCCCCGAGCACTCAATTTGCTCCTCCAGCAGGCCCGCTCGCAGTTGCGCGCCATAGGCGTCACTGCCCACACGCCCCAGCATCGCAACGCGCGCGCCCAGCCGTGCAGCGGCCACCGCCTGATTAGCGCCTTTACCGCCATGCACCGTTTGCAGCGCATCCCCAAACAGCGTCTCACCTGGCTGCGGTAACCGCTGCGTGCGCGTCACCAAATCCATATTCAAACTGCCCACCACGACCACATTTGCTTGCATGCTCGACACTCAACCGATGGATTGCTGGAGACCGTGCAGGGCAATAGCCCCGTGCGGCCCGGTGGATTCTCGCAGCACGAGACTGGGAGCGACGATCAACTGCTCGACGGATCGCCCGGGTGTTGCGATGCGCCGTAACAAAACCTGAGCGGCTGTTTCACCCAATTGCAGGATTGACTGCCCGACTGTCGTCAACGCCGGGTACACATACCGGCTCATCTGCACATCATCAAAGCCGATCACCGACAGTTGCTCGGGCACTCGAATCTGGCGTTCCGCGGCCGCGCGCAACACACCAATGCCCATCATGTCGTTACACGCGAACACGGCCGAAGGCGGGTCGGCGGCCAATAACCGGTTAGCGGCCTCATAGCCCCCTGTACAACTGAAATCACTTTCAACCATCCAGTGCGCTTGCGGCGTTATCCCGGCCTCACTCAGGGCACGCAGATAACCCGCCAGCCGCAGCTGCGCCACGCTGGTAATGGCCGGCCCCCCGATGCAAGCAACCGCACGATGGCCCAAATCAAGCAAATGCCGGGTCGCCAGATAGGCCCCCTGCTCATGATCGATTCGCACCAGATCGGCGTCGATGCCCTCCAGGCTGCGGTCAACAATCACCATCGGGGTGCGCACCCCCGTCAAACCGCTGGCCAGCCCTAAATCACCGCCCGCCGAAGCCACCACCAGGCCGTCCACCCGCTTTTCCAGCAGCACCCGCACGTAGTTGCGCTGCTTGTCCGGATCGTCGTCGCAATTGCAGAGGATCACGCAGTAGTTGTTACGCTCACAGTAATCCTCGATGCCCCGTGCCAACTCAGCGAAATAAGGGTTGAGGCTATTAGCCACCAGCAAACCGATGGTCGCCGTGCTCTTGGCTTTGAGAGAGCGCGCCACCGCGCTCGGTACGTAATCCAGGCGCGCAATGGCCTCTTCCACTTTCAACCGCACCGGCTCGCTCACCGGGCGGGTTTTGTTCACGACATGGGACACCGTTGTGTAGGAAATCCCCGCCATTGCCGCAACATCTTTGATCGTTGCCATTGCTTAGTTCCGTCGCCGTGCCCGTTGACTGCGATAAGTATCCAAAATCACTGCCATCACAATGACAGCACCGGTGATGATACGCTTGGTCGGATCTGTCGCGCCGATCTGCGCTAACCCGGCGGCCAATACCGAAATAATCAGCACCCCGAAAAACGTGCTGATCACCGAACCGCGGCCACCCATCAGACTCGTCCCGCCAATCACCACGGCGGCGATCACTTGCAGCTCCAGACCCGCACCGGCATTAGGGTCTGCGGCCTCCAGACGCGATATCTGGAACAAGGCCGCCACCCCGGCGAGCAAGCCCATCAGGCTGAATACCAGCACCTTGTAAGGTTTGGGGTTGATGCCCGCCAGACGGACTGCCTCTTCATTGGTGCCGATCCCGATCAGATAGCGTCCGAAAACCGTACGGGTCAATATCACCTGCGCAACCAGAATCACCAGCAACGCAATAATGAAAGACGGTGCGATACCAAAGGCAATCGGATCGGACAACCACGCGAACTCATCGCCAATGTAAGCGGTACGCGACCCGGTCATTTGGTACGCAGCGCCGCGGGCCATTTCAAGCACCCCTAGCGACACGATGAATGAAGGAATGCGCCAGGCAACGGTGATCGAACCCGTAAAGGTACCCACCGCAGCCGCACAGCCCATGCCCAGCAACGCGGCGGGCAATACGCTCCAGCCCCATCCAAGGATCGCGACGCTCACCACCGAAGCCGCCAGCGCCAGCACGGAGCCAACGGACAGATCAATGCCGCCGATGATCAAGACAAACGTCATGCCCACCGCGAGCACCATCAGGTCTGGAATCTGATTGGCCAAGGTGCTCAACGTGTCATAGGAAAAAAAGTGATCACTCAAACTGGAAAAGAGCACGATCATGGCAAGCAACGCGCCAGCCAATCCCACATAGGTGCCCATGCCGTAGAAATTGTGCGCAGCGTTGCGCGGCGAGGAACTGGCGTTCATGCAATGTCCTTGGGCGCCACTGACGCCAGTGGTGCATCGTGTGTGTGATAACCGGCAAACGCAGCCGCCAGCAGTTGTTCCTGCCGCCAGCTGTCGCGCTCGAAGGTATCGGTCAGGCGCCCTGCCGACATCACCCCGATGCGGTCACAAATCAGCATCAATTCGCGCAAGTCGCTGGACACCACGACCAATGCCTTGCCCTCTCGGGTCAAGTCGGCAAGCAGGCGATAGATATCGAATTTGGCCCCGATATCAATGCCGCGAGTAGGCTCATCAAACAGCAGTACGCCGCAGTCGCGCTCAAGCCAGCGGCCAATCACGACTTTCTGCTGGTTGCCACCCGACAGTTGCGAGACAACCTGCTCGGGCCCGGAACAGCGAATGCCCATTGCGTCAATCTGGCGCCGGGCCAGCGCCCGCTCTTGCTCACCCTTGATGAAACCTGCCCGCGACAACTGTTCCATATTGCCCAGGCCGATATTGCTGCTGATGGATTGGCTCATCAGCAAACCTTCGCCCTTGCGGTCCTCGGTAATCAAGGCGATACCGTGCCTGACAGCGTCCATCGGGCTGCGAATCGACACGGCCTTCAGGGGGGTGCCCACGGCGACCGTGCCACTGTCAGCGAGGTCTGCACCATAAATCAGACGCAACAATTCTGTGCGCCCTGCCCCGATCAGGCCGGATATCCCGAAAATTTCACCCCGGCGCACCTCAAACGAAACATCCATCACTTTAGTGCCGCGGCCTAGCCCTGAAACCCTCAGCACAGGCTCGCCCAGAGGACGCTCGCCCATCGGCAAGTGATCGCCCACCTCGCGCCCGACCATCAGGTTGACCCATTGCTGGCTGTCATGATTGGCAATGGGTTCGACACACACCAGATGCCCGTCCCGCAGGACCGCAATGCGCCGGGCTACCCGCGCCAGCTCTTCGAGTCGGTGAGAGATGTAAACAATCGCGACGCCCCGCGCCTGTAACCGGGTGATCTGGATAAACAGCAACTCGACTTCGCGGGCCGTGAGCATGGCCGTCGGCTCGTCGAGAATCAGCACCTGGCAGTCGCCAATCAGGTTGCGGGCGATTTCCACCATCTGCTGGTGGCCTACCCCCAACTCGCCCACCAGCGTGTCGGGGTCAATGGCGTCAAGGCCGACTTGCGCCATGGCGTCGATCGCTGCCTGACGCAAGCGCTTGCGATTGATCCACCCGACGCGGGCGGGCAGATGGTCGAGAAACAGATTTTCCGCCACGGTCAGCGTCGGTAACAGATTGAGTTCTTGCATCACCATGCGCACCCCCAACCGCTCGGCCTCTGCGCGGCTACCGGGCGCATAAGGCAGACCGTTGTAGTGCATCTGACCGGTGGAAGCGGCTTCCAGCCCGCCGATGATTTTCGACAAAGTGCTTTTGCCGGCCCCGTTTTCACCCGTCAGCGCCAACACCTCGCCGCGATAAAGGGTCAGGTCAATCGCGCTCAAGACGGGTTGCGCATAGGTTTTACCTACGCCGCACACTGAAAGCACCACGTCAGCCTCTGAAGTTGGCATCAAATGTCTCCAGGCACCCGGTCAAACACGCAGGTGCCAAGGGTATGGACGGATCAGGGGGTGGTGATCAGCTCAACCGGCGTCGCGATAACCCCGTCTTTCAGTGCGTCGACCGGCTCGTTCTTGATCAGTTTGAGCGCGGTCTGAATACCGAAGACGGCCTGCTGGGCGGCGGCCTGGTCTGCGGTAGCCAGCACGCGGCCGTTCTTCAGCATCGGCTTGATGGCATCGATGTTGTCGTAGCCGACCACCTGCACCTTACCGGCCTTACCGGCGGCACGGATGGCCGATACTGCGCCAATCGCCATGCTGTCGTTGCCCGCCAACAGAGCCTTCACATTGGGGTACTCGCTGAGAATCGCAGCGGCCTGCTTGTTGCCGCCTTCAATTTCCCAATTACCGGACTGCACGGACACCACCTTGATGTGCGCCGCTTTCATGGCGTCTTTGAAGCCCGCCGTGCGTTGCTGCGCGTTGGTGGTGGTCGACACACCTTCAATGATGGCCACCTCGTCGCCGGCGTTCAGCTTGCGCGCCAGGTACTCACCCACTTTACGCGCGCCAGCCCGGTTATCAGGCCCTACAAACGGGACATCCAGCTGCTTTTTTTTCAGTACTTTCGGGTCGAGCTGGTTATCGATGTTCACCACGACAATCCCGGCATCCCGAGCCTTTTGAATAGCGCGGATCAACGCCTTGGAGTCAGCCGGCGCGATCACCAGACCATCGACTTTGGCAATGATCATCTGGTTGATGATGTCTATCTGCCCCTGAGTATCGGTTTCGTTCTTGATGCCGTTGGAAATCAACTCGAAATCAGCCGGGTGCTGTTTTTGATAGTCCTCGGCCCCCTTGGTCATGGTGACAAAAAACTCATTGGCCAATGACTTCATCACCAGACCGACTTTGGGTGTGGAGACGTCGGCATGGGCAAGAGGAAGGGAAAACGAGGCCGCTGTGAACAGGGCGACGGCGAGCAAGCGTCCAGCAAAGGGCAGCTTCATGGGAGTACTCCGATCTTATGATTATTGTGAGCGACATCCTGTTTGCGCGGGCTGGCAGCCATTGCAAAAGCGCCCGGTTTGAAGCGCCGAAAGGCACTCACAAAGAACGGGACACCTGCGCGCAAACGTTTGCTTGAACCTCACTATGGAAACCCGACTTATATTTGTCAACGACAAAAAATGGCGCCATTAAACCGACGAACGGACGCCTTTCCGTACGGAAAGTTACAGCGAAATTCGGATAACCGTCTTCAGTCAATTTGATTAAACACCCTAAAATTATTTTTTATCCTTAATAATCAAACAGTTACGTAATTTATAAACACTTGGAAAAAATGGCACAAAACATGCCTTTATATGGCCAGCCCGTGGCCAGTGGATGGTACGTGCCGTGCTAGGTGTATGTGCATCAGCACTCTCATCATTAAGAGAGAACATAATGAAAAAAGCTGTCTTGAAATCGATTGTTCCGGGCGCATTGGCCCTTCTGCTGGTTATGCCAAGCGTTCAGGCACAAGAAGCCCCTGCCAAACCGAACGTCATCATTCTGGCAACCGGCGGCACCATCGCCGGTGCAGGTGCCAGCGCTGCCAACAGCGCAACCTACACCGCCGCCAAAGTGGGTATCGATCAACTGATCGCCGGTGTACCCGAGTTGAGCCAATTGGCCAATGTGCGTGGCGAACAAGTGATGCAGATCGCCTCTGAAAGCATCACCAACGACAACCTACTGCAATTGGGCCGCCGCGTTGCCGAGCTGGCCGACAGCAAAGACGTCGACGGTATCGTGATCACCCACGGCACCGACACGCTGGAAGAGACCGCGTACTTCCTGGATCTGGTTGAAAAAACCGACAAGCCAATCGTGGTCGTCGGCTCGATGCGTCCGGGCACAGCCATGTCGGCTGACGGCATGCTGAACCTGTACAACGCCGTCGCCGTTGCAGGCAGCAAGGAGGCACGCGGTAAAGGCGTTCTGGTCACCATGAACGACGAAATCCAGTCGGGCCGCGATGTCAGCAAAATGATGAACATCAAGACCGAAGCGTTCAAAAGCCCGTGGGGCCCACTGGGCATGGTCGTTGAAGGCAAGTCCTACTGGTTCCGTTTGCCTGCCAAGCGTCACACCATGGACTCTGAGTTCGACATCAAAAACATCAAGAGCCTGCCAAACGTAGGCATCGCCTACTCGTACGGCAACGTTGATGACACGGCCTATAAAGCACTGGCTCAATCCGGCGCCAAAGCCATCATTCACGTAGGCACCGGCAACGGCTCGGTTTCATCCCGCGTGGTGCCGACCCTGCAGGCCTTGCGTAAAGACGGCGTACAGATCATCCGTTCTTCCCACGTGAATGCCGGTGGTTTCGTACTGCGTAACGCAGAACAACCTGACGACAAAAACGACTGGGTGGTTGCACACGACCTGAACCCACAAAAAGCCCGCATTCTGGCCATGGTCGCCCTGACCAAAACCCAGGACAGCAAAGAGCTGCAGCGGATTTTCTGGGAATACTGAGTCAAGCGGACGCCCTGGCGTTTGAGCATTAAAAAAGCCAACTGACACGTTCATGTCAGTTGGCTTTTTTGTGAGTGCGCGATTCAGTGCGTTGCCACGGCATCCATCTTCTGGCGCAGGCTCAGCGGGCGCATGTCCGTCCACACCTCCTCGATGTAGGCCAGGCATTCGGGCTTCAGGCCGCTCTTGCCCACCGCACGCCAGCCGTTCGGAATGGCTTTGTAATCAGGCCAGATCGAGTACTGGTCTTCGTGGTTCACCACCACCTGAAAAAGAATATCGTCGCGGTCAAATACTGAACTCATGTGCGGGTCTCCATCGCATTAAGCCGCTGCGCCAACACGCGCAGCCGGGGTCATAGAACAAACGAGCGATCAACGCCAGGAATTAGAGCCGGCCGATGGCCGCCGCCAAGGCATTGCCGAACATGGCCGCCACGTGATCGATCTCGGCGCCGGTGATGATCAGCGGTGGCAGGAACCGCACCACACTGCCGTGCCGCCCCCCCAGTTCCAGAATCAATCCGCGCTTGAGGCATTCGCGCTGTACCAGCGGCGCCAGTCGGCCAAAGGCTGGGGGGTGGCCCAGCGCGTCAGGCAGGCCAGACGGGTCAACCAATTCAACGCCCAGCATCAGCCCGCGCCCCCGGATATCACCCAATTGCGGGAAGTCGCGCTGCAGGATGTGCAAGTGCTCACTCAAGCGCTCACCCATGGCTGCCGCGTGCGCCGCAACATTGTGCTCCTTGAGGTAGCGCATCACGGCACTGCCCGCGGCCATGGCCATCTGATTACCGCGGAAAGTACCGGCATGGGCACCGGGCAGCCACGTGTCGAGCCACTCGCGATAGACCACCACCGCCAACGGCAAACTGCCACCAATGGCTTTGGACAGCACCACCACATCAGGCACGATCCCCGCGTGTTCAAAGGCGAACATCTTGCCGGTGCGGGCAAAACCGCTCTGGATTTCATCCACGATCAACGCCACCCCGGCCTGCTCCGTGAGGCGCCGCAGCCCCCGCAGCCAGTCCAGGTCCGCCGGGATCACACCCCCCTCGCCCTGTACCACTTCAACGATCACGGCGGCAGGCAATTGCACGCCGGCCTCTGGATCACTGAACAGCGTGTGCAGGTAATGCAAGTTGGCCTTCACCCCTTGCTCCCCGCCGAGGCCAAACGGGCAACGGTAATCGTACGGGTACGGCATAAATTGCACCCCATTGCCCAGCAAGGCGGCCATGGGTTTTTTCGGGCCAAGGCTGCCCATCAGGCTCAACGCCCCTTGGCTCATCCCGTGATAACCGCCCTGGAACGAAATCACCGTGTTGCGCCCGGTTGCCGTGCGTACCAGCTTCAACGCCGCTTCTACCGCGTCGGTGCCGGTGGGGCCACAAAACTGGATTTTCGCTTCTTGGGCCAAGGCGTCTGGCAACAGGCCAAACAGGTCCTGTACAAACTGATCCTTGACCGGCGTGGTCAGGTCCAGCGTATGCAAAGGCAGACCGTCGTCCAGCACCTTGCGGATCGCCTCAATCACAACCGGGTGGTTATGCCCGAGCGCCAAGGTGCCCGCGCCTGCCAGGCAGTCGATAAAGCGCCGGCCTTCAACGTCCTCGACGTACAGCCCCTTGGCGCGCTTCAACGCCAGCGGAATGCGCCGCGGATAACTGCGCGCGTTGGATTCTTGGCGGCTCTGACGGGCCAACAAGGGAGATTCTTCAAATTCATACAGCGTTTCGGTCGTACAGACCCGACCCGGCTGATCGTCGACAAGACTGGTAGCGACTGACATTTCTGGGACCCTCAATGCGCTGATGAGATTGACCAAAACCGCAGACCTGCGAGGACTTTCGATGCGCGAAAGAGCGCTGCAGGTTTTCCTGCTTTGGAAACGCATTGGCGGTGCCCGGATTTAGAGGCGAATCACACAATCCACGCGCCACGGATCGCCAGAACGACAAAGGGGATGGCACCTTGCAGGCCATCCCCTTGTGATACACCACGTCAATACACGCTTTATTGCAGTCCTTTAGCCGCCTGCAGCTTGTTGCGCACAATGGACCGGTAGGCCAGCCCCAACAGCAGGAACCAGCCCGGTACCACGTACAACGCCTGCCGCGTGTCGTCCTCCAGCGCCAGCAACACCAGAATGAAGGCAAAGAACGCCAGACACACCCAGACCATCACTTTGCCGCCCGGCATCTTGTAACGCGATGCCTGATGCAAGTGCGCGCGCTGCTTGCGGTAGGCCAGGTAGGACAACAGAATCATCGACCAGACAAACATGAACAGGGTCGCAGACACCGTGGTGATCAGGGTGAAGGCGTGCATCAGGTTGGGGATCAGGTAAATCACCAGCGCTCCGGCCAGCAGGCAAATGCACGAAAAGATCAGCCCGTTGGAAGGCACGGCGCGCTGCGACAGGTGCTTGAATGTCTGCGGCGCATCCCCTTCCAGGGCCAGGCCGTAGAGCATGCGGCTGGTAGAGAAAACGCCGCTGTTGGCCGATGAAGCGGCCGAGGTCAGCACCACGAAGTTGATGATGCCTGCCGCCGCCGGAAGCCCCGCCAGCATGAACAACTCAACAAAAGGACTTTTGTCCGCGACCACGTCGCGCCACGGCGTGACGGCCAGAATCGCAATCAGCGCGAACACGTAGAACATGATGATGCGCAGCGGAATCGAGTTGATCGCGCGGGGCAAATTACGCTCCGGGTCTTTGGTCTCAGCGGCGGTGGTGCCAGCCAACTCGATCCCGACAAACGCAAATACAGCGATCTGGAACCCGGCAAAAAAGCCCATCAGCCCATGGGGGAACATCCCGCCGTCATTCCACAGGTTGCTCAGCGTTGCAGCGTGGCCCGCGGGGGACTGATAGGCCGTGACCACCATGTACAACCCGGTGCAAACCAACGCACAAATGGCGACGATCTTGATCATGGCAAACCAGAACTCCAGCTCACCGAACATCTTCACGGTGATCAGGTTCAGCGACAGCAACAGCGCCACGCACCCGACCGCCGGCATCCATAAGGGGACGTCCGGAAACCAGAACTGCGTGTACCCGGAAATCGCGATCACATCCGCAATCCCGGTGACAATCCAGCAAAACCAGTAGGTCCAGCCCATGAAGTAACCGGCCATCGGCCCCAGCAAGTCGGCCGAGAAATCAATGAACGACTTGTACTTAAGGTTGGATAACAGCAACTCACCCATGGCGCGCATGACAAAAAACAGCATGAAGCCAATGATCATGTACACAAAAATGATCGAGGGGCCCGCCAGGCTGATGGTCTTGCCCGAGCCCATGAACAGGCCGGTGCCGATGGCGCCGCCAATGGCAATCAGTTGAATGTGACGGTTGGACAAACTGCGCTGGAGTTCGTGAGGTTCACCGACAGGCGGCTGATCAAACGCTGAATCCTTCAATGTTCTTTTACCTTGCAAGTGGATTTTTCTTATCGGTGGAGTTGACTTAACCCCCTTATAAATCGAGGGGTACTTTAAAGGCGACGCGCACGCAAAACACTGAGCTGCATCAGTGCTTGCCGGACTGTCCTACAGACAGGAAGGATCATGAAAAAGCGGCCTTATTGGCCGCTCTCAGCTTGCAAGGGCATGCGCAGCTCAACCCGCAACCCGTCGGGCTGACTGTCAAAGCTCAACCCACCGGCGCAGCGCTCGACAATGGCCTGCACAATGGCCAGCCCCAACCCGCAGCCGTTGCTGTTGTCGTTGCGCCAAAAACGCTGGGTCATGTGCTGCAAGGTGTCAGGCGCGATGCCGGGGCCGTGATCGCGGACGACAAAATACACATCGGCGGCCACGACGCGAAGTGTCAATTCGACGCGGGTATCGGCCGGTGTATGGCGCAAGGCGTTTTCCAGCAAGTTGCGCAAGGCCGCAATGGCCAGTACGGACGGGACTTTCAGCGGGGTGTCGGGCAGATTCGCCGGCACATTCAGCACAATGCGATCGGCCGCCCCGCTGACGGCATCATGAATGGCCAGGCGCGCCACCTGCTCGGGCGAGCACTGCACACCGTCGTCAAACGACAAACTGCCTTCGACCCGGGCCAGCAGCAACAATTGCTCAAGCGTGCGGTGCAAGCGGTCGGCCCCGGCTTCAGCGTGGGCCAGCGATTGCTCGCGGGCCGCGCCCTCGGTCATGCGCGCCACTTGCAGGTGAGTCTTGATGGCCGTCAGCGGGCTGCGCAGCTCGTGGGCAGCATCGCCGGTCAAGCGCCGCTCGCGCTCAATGGCCTTGGCGATACGGGCCAGTAACTGGTTCTGTGAATCGAGCAACGGTTGCAATTCGCTGGGCAACGGGCTGATCTGTAAAGGCTGCAACGAATCGGCATCGCGGCGCATCAGGGCATCGCGCATGCGTTTGAGCGGCGCCAAACCCTGCCCGATGCCCAGCCACAGCAACAATAAACAGCCCACCAGCGCCATGCCCACCGGCACCGAAGCCGCCAGCAACACCGACAGGTTCAACGCTTCCCGCTCCACCTGACGGTCGGCCGTGGTGATGCGCAGGTCGCCACGGTCCAGGGTGAAGGTGCGCCAGGCGGCACCGTCAATGATCTGATCGCGAAAGCCGGTGGATTCAGACTGCATGGGCTGATCCGGGTTGTTATGGCTGCGTGCCAGAATTTCGCCCCGCAGCGAACTGACCTGGCAGGCCATCCCACCGGGGATGGTCAGTTGTTCCGCGCTGAAATGGGTGCCCTCGCCTTTTACCGGCAATTGCGGCAATTGCTCCAACAGCCCGGCGACCATCCGCGCAGAGGCCACCAGCCGCTGGTCGAGGGAAAACATCATCTGCTGGCGCAAGTCACTGAGCATCCAGGCCGCCGCCAGCATCCAGATCACAATGAACGCCGAACCGATGGTCAGGCTCAACCGCAGACGCAGGCTCATCATGCCTCGGGCTCGTTGCCATCCGCCGGGCCCAGGCGATAGCCCAGGCCGCGCACGGTTTCAACGATGCCATTGCCCAATTTGCGGCGCAGGTGGTGGATATGAACGTTCAAGGCGTTGCTCTCCAGTTCGTCACTGAAACCGTAAATGCTGTCTTTGAGCTGCTCGGTCGACAGCACCCGGCCCCGATTATGCAGCAGGGCCTGCAACAAGGCCTGCTCGCGACGGGACAGGTCCACGGGCTTGCCCCCCAACAATGTGGCGCGGCTGCTGGGGTCGTAAGTCAGGCGCCCGTGCTCGATGAGGTTGACGCTACGTCCGGCCACTCGGCGCAACAGCGTGTGCAGGCGCGCTGCCAGCTCGCGCAGGTCAAACGGCTTGAGCAGGTAGTCATCGGCGCCCGCTTGCAGGCCGTCCACGCGGTCGGTCACTGCATCCCGCGCAGTCAAAACCAGTACCGGCAGATCAAAGCCCTGCTGGCGCAGTTGCTGCAACAGCTTGAGCCCGTCTTCATCCGGTAACCCGAGGTCCAGCACCATGGCATCGAACGTGGCGGCCTTGAGCATCGCGCGCGCTTTACCAGCGGTGTTGACGTGCTCCACCGTCATGCCCTGGGCCGTCAGCCCGGCCACAATTCCGCTGGCAATCAGTTCATCGTCTTCGCAAACCAATACGTGCATGCAGGTACCCGCGTAAAGAGGCCGATTTAAGGGCGCTGGGATTAAGGGCCGATTATGCCGTTTTTAACACTCGGTTAATCAAGTGTCGCCAAGGTAGCCTCAATTCGAATATCCAGGGTTTGGCGCATGTCTCGTTTGATCGTGTTTTTTTTCCTGCTGCTGACGGGCTTGAGTCAGGCGCACGCCAGTGACAACCCGTTTGAACAAAAAGCCGATTTCCTACCGGCCAACAAAGCCTTCGTGTTCACTTCCGAGCCGTTGCCTTCAGGCGAAACCCGACTGCACTGGCAAATCACCGATCAGTACTACTTGTACAAAAAACGCTTCAAATTCGACGGGCTGGACGCCGCGCAGACGCCCGTGCTTCCTGAAGGGCAGGAACACAGCGACGAGTTTTTCGGCGCCACCCAGGTGTACCGCGACAGCCTTGAACTGCTGATCCCGGCAGGGGCCAGCGGTCAGGTCAAAGTCAGTTGGCAAGGCTGTGCCGATGCCGGTCTGTGCTACCCGCCACAAAGCCAGACCGTGGACCTGGGCGGCACACAGCCCGCTGCCGAGCAGGGGCAAGCTCAAGACCAATCACTGGCGTCCAGCTTGCAGCAGCGTTCTTTGGGCTGGAGCTTATTGCTGTTTTTCGGGCTCGGCCTGCTGCTGGCGTTCACCCCGTGTTCCTTGCCCATGCTGCCGATTCTCGCCGGTCTGGTGGTCGGCAGCGGCGCCAGCCCCGGCCGCGGCTTTGCGGTTGCCGGCAGTTATGTGATCAGCATGGCGCTGGTGTATGCCAGCCTCGGCGTACTGGCCGCGCTCTTGGGGGCCAATTTGCAGGCGCTGTTGCAACAACCCTGGCTACTGGGCAGTTTTGCCGCGCTGTTTGTCCTGCTCGCTTTACCGATGTTCGGCTTTTTCGAACTGCAATTGCCTGGCGCCTTGCGTGACCGGCTGGAAAGCGCCGGACGCGGACGCAAAGGCGGCAGCCTGATCGGGGCCGGGGTCCTGGGCGCCCTTTCCGGCTTGCTGGTCGGGCCGTGCATGACCGCTCCGCTGGCGGGCGCGCTGCTCTACATCGCGCAAAGCGGCAATGCCGTGCAAGGTGGCCTGGTGCTGTTCACCCTGGGCGTCGGTATTGGCATGCCGCTGTTGCTGCTGGTCACGGTCGGCAGTCGTTTCCTGCCCAAGCCGGGGGCCTGGATGAACCTGATGAAGGGGCTGTTTGGCTTCCTGTTCCTGGGGACCGCGCTGCTGCTGGTGCGTCCGGTGCTGGATGAATCGCTGTGGCTGGCCTTGTGGGGCGTGCTGTTGCTGATTGTGGCCGGCAGCCTGTGGCAACAGGCGCAACAGTTTCTGCGCGTCAAAGCGCTGTTTGCCCCCCTGGGCCTGCTGGCCGGTCTGTGGGGCAGCCTGATGCTGATCGGCGCCGCGGGCGGCAGCACCGACCCATGGCAACCCTTGCAGGTGTACACCGCGAAAACCGTGGCCGGCAGCCCTTCGCAAACGGCCCACGACGCGTTCATAACGGTTAACAACCCGGCCGATCTTGAGCGCGAACTGGCAGCCGCCAAGGCGCAAGGTCAATGGGTGATGCTTGACTACTACGCTGACTGGTGCGTGTCCTGCAAAGTGATGGAGAAAAAAGTCTTCGGCCAACCGCAGGTCATGCAAGCCCTCAACGGTGTACGTTTGTTGCGCCTGGACGTGACCGACGATACTGTCGCCAGCCGCGACCTGCTCAGCCGCTATCAAGTACCCGGTCCACCCACGTTTATCTGGATCGGACCGAACGGGATTGAGCGTCGCGCACAGCGCATCACTGGCGAAGTGAATGCCGAAACCTTTTTGAATAACTGGCAAGCCACCCGGGAACTCCTCTAAATGCTGACCCTGACCATCGGTTCGTTTGCGCTGGCAATCAACCACCTGCTGCTGATCCTGGCCCTCGCTCTGGCGACGCTGGTGGGGTGGCGGGTGGCCAAACGCGGTGGCGAAAACCCGGAGTCAGTCCTGTTCAGCCTGTTCCTGTTGGGTCTACTGGCGGCGCGTATCGGTTTTGTCATCGCTTACTGGCGTTACTTCCATCAAGACCCGTTGCAAATGCTCGACCTGCGCGACGGCGGCTTTGTAGTGTGGGCGGGGCTCTTGGCTGTGGTGGTGGGCGCCGTGATCTGGGGCTGGCGCCGCGCCGGACTGCGACGCCCGCTGGGCTGGGGGCTGTGCAGCGGCCTGGCGTTCTGGCTGCTGGCGAGCTTGTCTTCCAACCTGTACGAAAAAGGCACGCAGTTGCCCGACATGGTGCTGCGCAATGCCAATGGCGAATCGGTACAACTGGGCAGCTACAAAGGCGGCCCGCTGGTGATCAATCTGTGGGCCACCTGGTGCCCGCCTTGCCGACGCGAAATGCCCGTTTTGCAGAACGCCCAGCATCAGCACGAGAACGTGACCTTTCTGTTCGTCAATCAGGGCGAGAGCATGCAGAGTGTCAGCACCTTCCTTGAAACCCAAGGCTTGAACCTCAGCAACGTGCTGTTCGACAGCGGCGGCAAGTTGGGGCAGAAAGTCGGCTCCATGGCCCTGCCCACCACCCTGTTCTACAACGCGGACGGCCGTCTGCTGGCCAGCCATCTGGGTGAGTTGTCCGAAGCCAGCCTGGCACGAGCCCTCGAACGTTTTGACCCGAACATTTCACCGTCAGCCCGCCAGGGCGACCCTGCAAGGAATACCCAATGCGTAACCGCACACTGTTAAACCTGAGCATGAGCACCCTGCTGGGCGCAGCCCTGCTGCAATCCCCGTTGTTGCACGCCGAAGAACTGCCACCGGCGATCAAGAAGATCGAAGCCAAGGGCGCGAAAATCATCGGCAGCTTTGATGCCCCGAGCGGCCTGCGCGGGTATGCCGCGCAGTATGAAAACCGCGGCATGGCGCTGTACCTGACGAAGGACGGCAACGTGTTGGTGGGCAATTTGTATGACGCCAACGGCAATGACCTGAGCCTGGCGCCGCTGCAAAAGATGGTCTACGAACCGATGGCCAAGCAAGTCTGGGCCAACATGGAAAAGACCCACTGGATTGCCGACGGCAAAAAAGATGCCCCGCGCATCGTGTACTTGTTCAGTGACCCCAACTGCCCCTACTGCAACATGTTCTGGGAACAGGCCCGCCCGTGGGTGGACGCAGGCAAGGTGCAGTTACGCCACATCATGGTTGGCATCATCCGTGAAGACAGCCCCGGCAAGTCGGCCGCACTGCTGGCGGCGAAAAACCCGCAACAAGCCCTGCACGACCACGAAAAGGCCGGCAAGGCCAGCACCCTCAAGGCACTGGGCAGCATCCCGGCTGACGTGCAGGCCAAGCTCGACGCCAATATGCAGTTGATGTCCGAACTGGACGTCGCCGCCACCCCGGCGATTTTCTACCTCGACGAACACGGCAACCTGCAACAACAGCAAGGCGCACCATCGCCGGAAAAACTGGAGAAAATCCTCGGCCCGAAATAACGCCTCCGTCAGGCCCGTGCCGGAATCACGCACGGGCCTGAACGTGGATTACAGCCCCTCCAGTTCCGCCATCAAGTCACTGAGACGGTCGACCTTCTCTTCGTTGATCTCGCTGTCGTCCAGCCCCTGGATGTACTGCGCCAACGCTTGTACGCAACTGCACTCAAACATCGCCCGCAGCGGTACGTTACGTTGCAACACCTTCTGCACCCGTGAGGCGATTTGCGTGGCCAGTAACGAATGCCCGCCCAACGCGAAGAAATTGTCAGTGACTCCCACCCGGTCCACCTGCAACACCTCGGCCCAAATATCGGCCAGGGTCTGCTCCAGCTCCGTGCGCGGCGCCAGGTAATCTTCGCGCGGCTGTTGGCCGATCTCGAGTGCCGGCAACGCCTTGCGGTCCAGTTTGCCGTTGGCATTGAGCGGCAGCCGCCCCAGCCACGTCCAGTGCAGCGGCACCATGTACTCCGGCAGTTCGGCCCGCAGACGCTGCTGGATGCGCTGCAGCGCCTCGCCATGGCTCAGCGCCGACGGTGCGGCCACCAAATACCCCACCAGGTACTTGCCATTGGCGCCCTCCTGCACGCCAACCGCCGCGTCACGCAGCGGCGGCTGTTCATGCAGACGCGCTTCGATTTCCCCCAGCTCGATGCGGTAACCGCGAATTTTCACCTGATGGTCGATGCGCCCCACGTATTCCAGCACCCCGTCCAGGCGACGTCGGGCCAGGTCGCCGGTGCGGTATAAACGCTCACCCGGCGCGCCGTACGGGTTCGGCACAAAGGCGATGGCGGTGCGCAGCGGATCACTCACGTAGCCGCGCCCTACCCCGGTGCCCGCCACACACAACTCGCCCACGGCGCCCAGCGGTACCAGTTGCAGGGCGCTGTCCAGCACAAACAACCGGTTGTTGTCGGTCGGGGTGCCGATCGGCAAATAGCTGCCCTGGGTCGACGCCTGATCGACACGGAAAAACGCCACGTCGTCCGAACATTCCGCCGGGCCATAGGCGTTGACCAGCCCGATCTCCGGGTACCGCGCCAGCCATTGCTGGGCCAGTTCCGGCGACATCGCCTCACCTGTCGGCAACATCCAGCGCAAGCCGTCGAGGGGCACAGGCGCCTGCGCCAGCATCCCTTGAATCAGCGACGGCACGCTTTCCAGCACGCTGATGCGCTGCGCAGTGACCTGCGCCAACAACGCCTGCGGGTCATGGGCAAGGGTGTTCGGCACGATCGCCACCCGCGCCCCGAACAACGGGGCCGCCAGGAACTGCCAGACCGAGATGTCAAAGCTTTGCGAGGCCGTCTGGGCAATCACGTCCCGCTCGGTCAGTTGCAGGTACGGCACTTTGCTCAACTGGTTGTTGAGCATGCCGCGCTGTTCCACCATCACGCCTTTGGGCAAACCGGTTGAGCCCGAGGTGTAAATCACGTACGCAAGCTGGTCGGGCTGGCTGTAGACCTGCGGATTATCCTCGGCGAGCGCTGCTGCCTGCACCTCTTCCCAGACCAGCAGGCGCGGACGGATCGGGCACCCGGCGTCGTCGATCAACCCTTGGGCCTGTTCCCGGCACGCTTCAGTGCACACCAGTAACGGCGCGCGGCTGAGGTCGAGGAGTCGGCTCAGGCGCGCGCCCGGCAGCCCCGGGTCCAGCGGCAAATAACCGGCCCCGGCCTTGAAGCTGCCAATCATCATGCCCAGCAACGGCAAACCGCGCTCCGCCAGCAACGCCACAGGTTGGTCCGGGCGCACACCGGCGTTGATCAGGGCATGCCCCAGGCGGTTGCTGACCGTATTGAGCTCGCGGTAGCACCATTGCTGATCGAGGCAACTGGCCACAATCCGCTCGGGGTGCGCCGCCACCTGCGCTTCGAACAACTGGACATAACTGTGCTCCAGCGGGTAGTCGCGCTGGCTCTGGTTGCAACCGTCGATCAAGAAGTCACGCTCACGGTCGCCCAGCAAAGGCAACTGCGCCATGTCACCCTCCAGCCCGTCCATTAACGCCAGCAGCAGGCGCTTGAATTCCGACAACAGCCGTTCGACGCTGCTGCACTCGAAGTAACGCTGGTCATAAGACAGGTGCAGGCCCAGGTCATCACCGGGGTAGCACACAGCCGTCAGCGGGAAGTTGGTATGGGTACGGCCCGAGTCCGAGGTGGCCTTCAGGTGCTGGGCCCGGTCCATGACCGACATGTCCACGGGCGCGTTCTCGAACACGAACAAGCTGTCGAACAGCGGTTGGCCTTTTGGCAACTCACTGCGCTCCTGAATCGTCACCAGCGGCAGGTATTCGTACTCGCGCAGTTCCATGTTGTGCGCCAGCAGTTGACTCAACCATTGACGCACGCCCAGCGCCTGACCGTCCTCCGGCATCTGTACCCGCAGGGCCACGCTGTTGATGAACAACCCGACCGTGTGTTGCATCTGTGGCAGCTCCACCGGACGACCGGCCACGGTCACGCCGAACAACACGTCACGCTCGCCGCTGAATCGGCGCAGCACCAACGCCCACGCTGCCTGAGCAAAGGTGTTGATGGTCAACTGATGCTGTTGCGCCAGTTCCCGCAGCCGCACGCCGTCCTGCACCTCAAGGCGGGTGTAGCAATCGCCCACCAGCATGCCGCCGCTGTCGCCCGCATGCTCGCGCAGGAACGGACGGTCGCTCGGGATGTAGGTGGTGTGTTCAAAGCCTTGCAGGTTGCGTTGCCACCACTGGTTGGCCTGTTGCAGGTTTTGCTGTTGCAACCAGCCGATGTAGTCACGGTAGCGCGGCGCCAGCGCCAACTGCGGCGCACGACCCTCGCCCAGCGCGCTGTAGATTTCAAAGAAATCACTCATGAGCAGTGAGCGGCACCACGCATCGATCAGGATGTGGTGGTTGCTCATCATGAACCAGTAGCGCGCCTCCCCCACCCGGATCAGCCGCAGGTGGAACGGCGCCTGGTTGAGCAAGTCGAAACCGGCTTCACGTTCCTGCTTGAGCAACGCTTGCAGCCGCGCTTCGTGGCCTTCCTGCGGCGCATCGCTCCAGTCCTGATAATCCACGGCGGTGGCGCCGGGGCGATGAATGATTTGTAGCATGTGCTCACCGGCGTTCCAGCAGAACGAGGCACGCAACGCTTCATGCCGTGCGACCACGGCTTGCCAGGCCTGAGCAAAACGTTGCGGGTCCAGCGCGCTGTTGATGCGGTAGCGGTCCTGCATGTAATACAACCCGGTGCCCGGCTCCAGCAAGGTGTGCAACAGCATGCCTTCCTGCATGGGGGTCAGCGGGTACACGTCTTCGATGCACTCGGCGGGCACCGGCAGCGCGTCCAGCTGCGCCTGAGTGAGCGCGGCCAGCGGGAAGTCCGACGGCGTCAGGCCACCGGCACCGTCGCTCACACAATGCGCAATCAGCGCCTCAAGCTCGCGCAGGTAGTCCTGCGCCAGCAACTGCACGGTGGTCGTTTCATATCGGTCAGCGCTGAAGGTCCAGCGCAGCAGCAACTCGCCACCGTAGACCTGACTGTCGATGCTCAACTCGTTGGGCAACGACGCCTGCGGGTCATGGGCCGCCCCCACCGGTTCATCCAGCGGCCGGAATAACGCATCGCTGGCAAAACTCTGGTCGAACTGACCCAGGTAATTGAACGTGACCGCCGCTTCGGGCAATGCGGCCAGTGCCTGGCGGGTTGCGTTGTCGGTGAGGTAACGCAGCACGCCATAGCCCAGGCCCTTGTGCGGCACGCTGCGCAGGTGTTCCTTGATGGCTTTGATCGAAGTGCCCTGATCGTCGCTCAGCGGCGGGGTCAGGCGCACCGGATAGGCACTGGTGAACCACCCCACGCTGCGGCTCAGGTCGATGCCGTCGAACAGCGTTTCCCGGCCGTGGCCTTCCAGTTGCACCAACGCCGAGGGTTGCCCCGTCCAGCGGCACATGACCCGCGCCAACGCAGTCAGCAACAGGTCATTGACCTGTGTGCGGTACGCGCTCGGCGCCTGTTGCAGCAATTGACGGGTACGCTCGGCATCCAGACGCACGCTGACCGTCTGCGCGTGCAGGTTTTGCCGGCTGCCCTGCGGCCGGTCGCAAGGCAACACGACCTGTGGCCCGTTGAGTTGCGCTTGCCACTGGCTCAGTTCTTCGCGCAAGGCGTCGCTGCCGGCATAGGCCTGCAAACGTTCGGCCCAGTCACGCAGGGCGCTGGTTTTGGCGGGCAGGTTCAGCGGCGCCTGCGCCGCCCGTTGGCGATAAGCGGTTTGCAGATCGTCCAGCAGCACCCGCCAGGACACACCGTCAACGACCAGATGGTGAATCACCAACAGCAGGCGTTGCTCACCCTGCGGCCCGTCGATCAATAGCGCCCGCAGCAACGGCCCGCGGTCCAGGTTGAGGCTGCGCTGGGCCTCATCAAACAGGGCCTCGCAGGCGTGCCAGTCATTCACCTGGGCCTGCCACAGCAGCGCCTGATCGGCATCGCTCCGGTATTGGGCACGCCATTGCCCGGCGTGGCACTCAAAACCAAGGCGCAAGGCATCGTGATGCGCCCGCAATGCCACCAGCGTCTGTTCCAGCAGCTCGGGCTCAAGGCGCAAGGTCGGCTGCAACAGCACCGACTGGTTCCAGTGCGCGCGGTGCGGCATGTCGGTGTCGAAGAACCAGTGCTGGATCGGGGTCAACGCCGATTCGCCCGTAAGTGGCCCTTGTTCGGCCGTGGTCTGCTCGGTGCGCGTGGCCACGCTCGCCAACGCTTGCACGGTTTGATGCCGGAACAAATCCCGCGGGCTGAAATGGATGCCCAGTTGCCGGGCGCGGCTGACCACCTGAATCGACAGGATCGAGTCGCCGCCCAACTCAAAGAAGTTGTCGTTGAGCCCAACCTGCGCCAGGTTCAGCACGTCACACCAGACCTGCGCCAGGTGCTGTTCCAGCGGGTTGCTGGGGGCCACGTAGTGCTGACGGTTCAGCTCGGGGTCCGGGCTGGGCAAAGCACGCCGATCCAGCTTGCCGTTGGCCGTCAGCGGCATGCTGGCCAACAGCATCAGGTGGGTCGGCACCATGTAATCGGGCAACTGCACCTTGAGCCGGGCCTTCAGCGCTTCACGCAAGGCCGCTTGCCGGGCCTCGTCCTGCTGCGCCGGGTCGCACACCAGGTACGCCGCCAGTTGTTTGCCGCCGGGCAGGTCCAGCGCCAGCACCACGGCTTCGCGCACAGCCGGGTGTTCCAGCAGGCGACTTTCGATTTCCCCCAGCTCGATGCGAAAGCCTCGGATTTTGACCTGATGGTCGACCCGGCCCACGTATTCGACCTGCCCGTCAGCGCGTTGGCGCACCCGATCGCCGGTTCGGTAGAGCCGTCCGCCCACGTCAGAAAACGGGTCAGCCACAAAGCGTTCGGCGGTCATGCCCGGGCGTTGGTGATAGCCCTGCGCCAGACCGGCGCCGCCCACGTACAGTTCGCCGATGGCGCCCTGCGGCACCTGTGCCAGCCCGGCATCGAGAATGTACGCCACGCGGGCACCGATCACGCGGCCGATGGCCACGCTGCCCGCGCCCTCCTCCAGTTGCTCGGGCGCCAAGCTAGCCAGCGGCATGACCACGGTCTCTGTCGGGCCATAGGCGTTGAAAAACTGTTGCGGCCGGAACGCGGCCCGAATCCGTTGCACATGCTCACCGGTCAGGGCTTCGCCGCCCGTGATGCACAGGCGCACCGGCAGGGTCTGCTGTTGCGTGGCCAGCCACTGCGCCAGTTGGCTGCCGTAGCTTGGGGTGAACCCCAGAATGTTGACCTGCTGTTCACTAATCAGCTGGCAGATCTCTTGCGCGTCCCATTGCCCCTGAGCGCGCAACACCACCCGTGCGCCGCACAGCAACGGCACCAGCAACCGCTCGGTCGCCGCATCGAAGTTGATGGAGTAAAAATGCAGTTCACAGTCGTCCGGGCGCATGCCGAAGCTATCGATCACCGCACGGCAATGCATGGCGATTTCGCCGTGGGCCACCACCACCCCTTTGGGCTGTCCGGTGGAACCCGAGGTGTAAATGAGGTAGGCCTGATGCTGCGCCAGGCTGATAAACGGCAACTCGGCAGTCGGGTAGGCGGCCAGTTGCGCGCCGTCTTGCTCGGCACACCAGCGCGCCACGCCTTGCGGCAATGGCCCCAGGGCCTCAAACAAAGCGCGGTGGCTGAGCAGCAAGCCGATGCCGCTGTCTTCAATCATGTAATGCAGGCGTTCGAGCGGGTATTCCGGGTCCAGCGGCACGTAAGCGCCCCCGGCCTTGAGAATGGCCAGCAGGCCGACCACCATCTCCAGCGAGCGCTCCAGCGCCAGCCCCACCCGCACCTGCGGGCCCACGCCGCGTTCACGCAGCATCCACGCCAGACGGTTGGCGCGGCTGTCCAGCTCGCCGTAACTCAGGTGTTGCCCGGCAAAGGTCAAGGCAATGGCTTCGGGCCGCGCCAGCGCCTGTTCGGCAAACAGCGTGTGAATACACAGGTCCGGGGCGTAATCACCTGCCGGGGCGGCCATGGCCTCAACCTGTTGCTGTCGTTCGTCGGCGTGCATCAGCGGCAAGTCGCTCAGGCGTTGTTGCGGATCACCCAGCAACCCCTCCAACAGCGTGCGCCAATGCGTGGCCATGCGGGCGATGCGCGGCTCATCAAACAGGTCCGTGCTGTACGTCAGGCAGCACCCCAGCCGATGGTCGAGGTCGGTGACTTCCAGATTCAGGTCAAACTTGGTGGCCCGCGCGTCGTTGGCCAGGTACTCGACGGTCATGCCCGCCAGCTCCCGGCGCTGCTGGAATTCCCAGCGCTGGACGTTGCACATCACTTGAAACAGCGGGTTGTAGGCCGCGCTGCGAGGCGGTTGCAGCGCTTCGACCACGTGATCGAACGGCAAGTCCTGATGGGACTGACCTTCAATCACCGTGTGACGCACCTGTTCGAGCAACGCGCCGACACTCATGTGCGCATCGAGCTGGCAGCGCAGCACCTGGGTGTTGAGGAAGGCGCCGATCAGCCCTTCACTTTCGGGCCGAATGCGGTTGGCCACCGGCGCGCCGATGCGCACGTCGGTCTGGCCGCTGTAGCGATAGAGCAATACGGCCAGGGTGGCGGTCATGGTCATGAACAGCGTCAAACCGTGCTCGGCATTGAAACGGCGCACGCGGGCCGCCAGCTCATCACTCAGGTCAAAGCGAAACAACCCACCCTGATGGCTCTGCACCGGGGGCCGTGGGCGATCACTCGGCAACTCCAGCAGCGGGTGCTCATGCCCCAATTGGGCGGTCCAGTAATCGAGCTGGCGCTGACGCTCGCCCGATTCCAGCCACTGGCGCTGCCACACGCTGTAATCCAGGTACTGCACGGCCAACGGCGCCAGCGGCGATAGTCGGTCATCGAGAAAGGCTTCATAGAGCTGACCCAGCTCGCGGGCGAAAATATCCATCGCCCAGCCTTCGGTGACGATGTGGTGCAAGGTCAGCACGAAGTAGTGCTCGCGCTCCCCGGCCTTGACCATGCACGCCCGCAATAACGGGCCGGTTTCCAGATCGAACGGGCGATGCGCTTCGGTGTCGGCCAGCGCCTGCAAACGCTGCTGGCGGGTGGTTGGGTCCAGGGCGCTGAGGTCGAGCCAGGCCATGTGCAGGCCGGTTTCACGGTGAACCTTCTGACAAGCCACCCCGTCCACGCTCGGGAACGTGGTGCGCAGGGTTTCGTGACGCAGGATCAGCGCCTGCAAGGCTGCCTCGAAACGGTCTACATCCAGCACACCTTTAAGTCGCGCCATTCCGCCGACGTTGTAAGCCGGGCTGTCGGGTTCCATCTGCCAGAGGAACCACATGCGCTGCTGGGAGTACGACAAGGGTACGGGCTGGCTGCGATCGACCGTTTCAATCGGCAAGTGCGTGTTGTGCGTGCCGGTTGCCTGAATCAGCGCCACGGCGTCCACGAACGCCCCCAGCTCACTGGCTTCAAACAGTGTGCGCAACGCCAATTCGACGTCACAGGCCTGCCGGACCCGCGACACGATCTGCGTGGCTAGCAGCGAGTGCCCGCCCAGGGCAAAGAAATCATCGCGCAGCCCGATGCGCGCCTGCCCCAGCACTTCGCGCCAGATGGCGGCAATTTGCTGTTGCAGCGCGGTGACGGGCTCGACGTGTTCACGCACGCACCATTGCGGTGACGGCAAGGCGTGCGGATCCAGCTTGCCGCTGGGGCTCAAGGGCATGGCCGCCAGTTGCATGAGCTGCGCGGGCACCATGTACTCCGGCAGTTCCCGTACCAATGCGGCACTCAGTGACTGGCTGTCGAGCGCGTGGTTTTCAACGCAGGTGTAGTAACCGATCAACTGCGGCCCGGCGGCCGTGTCGCGAATCACCACGGCGGCGTGTGCCACGCCCGGCTGCGCCAGCAAGCGTGCTTCGATCTCCTGCGGTTCTACCCGGAACCCGCGCAACTTGACCTGCTGATCGAGCCGACCGAGGTATTCCAGCGCCCCCTCAGCGCCCCAGCGCACCCGATCACCGGTGCGGTACAGGCGTGAGCCGGGCTCGCCCAGCGGGTCAGCGATGAACCGTTCGGCGGTCAGCCCCGGACGCTGCTGGTAACCCCGCGCCAGACCGATGCCGCCGATGCACAGCTCACCCGGCACCCCGGCGGGCAGCGGGTTGAGTTCGCTGTCGAGCACGCGGCACAGCACGTTGCCCAGCGGCCGACCGATGGGCGAGCGTTCGCCGTCGGCCGGGCTGCACGCCCAATGGGTGACGTTGATCGCGGTTTCAGTCGGCCCGTAACGGTTGTGCAATTGCACGTTCGGCAACTGCGCCAGCACCCGGTCACGCAACGCGGCAGGCAACGCTTCGCCGCCGGAAAACAGGCGACGCAGGCTGTGGCAGTGCACGGTTTGCGGCTCGTCGACAAACACACGCAGCAGTGGCGGCACAAAGTGCAGCGTGGTCACGCCAAATTGCTGCACCACTTGCGCAATGCGCTGCGGGTCGCGGTGTTCGCCAGGCCCGGCCAGTACCAGCGGGCAACCGATCATCAGCGGCCAAAAACATTCCCACACCGACACGTCAAAACTGATCGGCGCTTTTTGCAGCAGCACGTCATCGGCCTGCAGCCCATAGGTGGCCTGCATCCAGTGCAGACGCTCACTCAGCGCGGCATGGGTATTGCCCACGCCTTTGGGCAAGCCAGTGGAGCCGGAGGTGTAAATCACATACGCCAGGTTATCGCCGTGCAGGTGCAGGCCCGGCGCATGGCTGGGCCAGGTGTCGAGCTTGAGCAGGTCCATCGCAATCACGCTCACGCCTTGCACCGCCGGCAAGGCTTGCAGTAGCGGGCTCTGGGTCAGCAGCAACGCCGCGCCGCAGTCCTCCAGCATGTAGGCCAGACGCTCTGCAGGGTAATCCGGGTCCAGCGGCACATAGGCGCCGCCCGCCTTGATGATTGCCAACAGGCCGATTAACAGTTGCGGGGATCGCTCGGCCGCAATCGCCACCGGCACGTCCGGCCCCACCCCTTTGTCACGCAGGTACTGGGCCAAGCGGTTGGCCTGGGCATGCAGCCCGGCAAAGTCGAGGCTGCCGCCGTCCCACTGTAATGCCACGGCGTCGGGCGTGTGCTGGGCCTGTTGCTCCAGCAGTTGCGGCAACCACTCAGACGCCGGAGCGCAAGGCGCGGCGCCCCAGGCCTGTTGTTCGGCGGATTGCCCGGGCGTCACGAGGTGCAGGTCGCCCACTGCCTGTTCCGGGGCTTTGCTGACTTGGTGCAGCAGGCTGACGTAATGCTCGGCCAGGCGCGCAATGGTGCTGGCTTCGAACAGTTCATCGGCGTAATCAAACGACAGTGTCAGCCGCCCCTGGCGATCTTCTTCACTGTGCAATTGCAGATCGAACTTGGCTTCGCGGCTGTGCCAGTCCAGCTCTTCGGCCAGCAACCCCGGCAGCCGGCGCAAGGCCGCCGGATCGCGTTGCTGGTGGTTAAACATGACCTGAAACAACCCCTGTTCGCGGGCCTGCGGCAGTGCCTCGATCAGTTGTTCAAACGGCACGTCCTGATGCGCCTGTGCCTCCAGGGTGACCTGCCGGGTTTGCGCCAACAGTTCAGTGAACGGCAAACGCCCGTCCAGTCCGGCCCGCAGCACCAGGGTGTTGATGAAGAAACCGATCAGGCCGTGGGTTTCCTGGCGCGCACGGTTGGCGCTGGGCACCCCAATGCGAATGTCGCGCTGGCCGCTGTAGCGGTAGAGCAGCGTTTGAAACGTCGCCAGCAGCCACATGAAAGACGTGGCGTTGTGCGCATGTGCCGCGGTGCGCACCGCGTCGCTCAAGGCGGCATCCAGCTTGAGGGTGTGACGGGCCGCGCTGGACCGTTTAAGGGCCGAACGCGGGTGATCGGTGGCCAGACGCAACACCGGGTGTTCATCGCCCAATTGCCGGGTCCAGTAATCGAGCTGGCGCCCCGCCTCGCCTTGCGCCAGCCATTGACGCTGCCAACTGCCGTAGTCGGCATATTGCAAGGCCAAAGGGGCAAGTTGCAGCGACTGACCCAGGCAAGCCGCCGCGTACAGCCGGGAGAACTCGTCGACCAACAGGTTCAGCGACCAACCGTCGGCAATGATGTGGTGCAGGGTCAGCAGCAGGTGGTGCTCGTGTTCATCGAGCTTGACCAGCATGACCCGATACAACGGCCCCTGCTCCAGGTCGAACAGGGTGCAGGCTTCCTGCTCGCGGATCTGCCGCGCACGGGCCTCCCGCTGATCGGCTGGCAGATCGCTGATGTCAATGAGGTGCAGGTCGAAGCCGGCCGCTTCGTCGACGCGCTGCATCGCCTGCCCGTCCCGTTCGTAAAAGCGCGTTCGCAATGCCTCGTGGCGCTCGATCAACTGCGCAAAACTGCTGCACAGCGCGGCCTGATCCAGCTCACCGCGCAACCGCAATGCACCGGGGATGGTGTACGCGCGGCTGGTCGGGTCCAGTTGCCACAAGAACCACAGGCGGTGTTGCGCCAAGGATTGCGGCAAGCCCTCTTCACGCGGCAACGCACGTATGGCGCCCTGCGCCGGGCCGCCTGCCTGTTGCAATACGGCAACCTGCGCCGCGAACGTCCCCAGCGTCGGCGCTTCGAACAGCACACGCAGGCTCAGCTCCAGCTTGAGTTCTGCTTGCAGGTGAGCGATCACCTGCGTGGCCAGAATCGAGTTGCCGCCCAACAGGAAAAAGTGGTCGTCGGCGGCCACTTGCTCGACCTGCAAATGTTCGCACCACACCCACGCGATCAACGCTTCCAGCTCGCTGCCGCGCCCGGCGTCCGCTTCGTCCGCCTGCGCAGGGCCGTGAGAGGGGAACTGCGC
This sequence comes from Pseudomonas lundensis, assembly GCF_001042985.1. Taxonomy (GTDB): domain Bacteria; phylum Pseudomonadota; class Gammaproteobacteria; order Pseudomonadales; family Pseudomonadaceae; genus Aquipseudomonas; species Aquipseudomonas lundensis. The sequence continues at coordinate 43,747 of NZ_JYKY01000019.1, read as the reverse complement.
ATAACCGTCGAGGCTGCCATCGGCCAGACGATTGCGGCAGGCAGAACGTTGCAATTTGCCGCTGGAGGTTTTGGGCAAGGCGCCGGGGTTGAGCAACACCACCACACTCGGCGCCTGCTGGCAGGCCTCAGCCACGGCCTGGCGAATGGCGTTGATCAGCGCATCGGGCGGCAGGATTTTTTGCACGCTGCGGCTGATCTCGGCCGCAATGCCAATCCCCTCTTCGCCTTTGACATTCACCGCGAACGCCGCCACGCGACCTTTGCGCACCACCTCCACTTCGCGCTCGATGGTTTTTTCAATGTCTTGCGGGTAGAGGTTTTGCCCGCGCACGATCAGCAGGTCTTTCAGGCGTCCGGTGATAAACAGTTCACCGTCATGCAGAAAGCCCAGATCGCCGGTGCGCAGCCAGGTCTGACCTTCGAATTGAACGAAGGTGGTGGCGCTGGCTTCAGGGTTGCGCCAATAGCCGTGCGCAATGCTTGGGCCGCTGGCCCAAACTTCGCCCACGCAATCGTCTGCCAATACGCACAGACGGTTGGGCTCCACGATCATGACTGCGTGTTCCGGCTGATGGGTGCCGCAGCTCATGACCGCGCTGCCGTCACCGGCCACGATGCGGTTGTCAGCCAGCGCCAGTTCGTCCAGACACAACGCAGGAATGCCCTGCCCGCGCTGGCCGCCTGCCACAAACAGCGTGGCCTCGGCCAGGCCATACGAGGCGAAATAGCTGTTGGCACTGAACCCACAGGGCGCGAATTTTTCAGCGAAGCGCTCCAGGGTGTCCTGACGGATCGGCTCGGAACCCGAGTACGCGACGCGCCAACGGCTCAAGTCGAGACCGGCCAGCGCACTGTCGCTGACTCGCTCGCTGCACAGTCGATAGGCGAAATCAGGGCCGCCGCTGATGGTGCCGCCGTACTCGCTGATGGCTTCCAGCCAGCGCAGCGGACGGGTCAAAAAATACGCCGGCGACATGAGCACGCACGGCACGCCGCTGAAGATTGGCTGCAACAGGCCGCCGATCAGGCCCATGTCGTGGTACAGCGGCAACCAGCTGACGATCACATCGTCGGGGTTGAGGTCGATGCCGAAGCCGCGACGGATCAGCACTTCGTTGGCCACCAGGTTGCCGTGGGTCACTTGCACACCTTTGGGCAAGGCCGTGGAGCCTGAGGTGTATTGCAAAAAGGCAATGTCATCGGCCTGCACCGCCACGGGCTGCCACTGTCGGGCCAGGCCGGGCTCAAGCGCATCCACACACAGCAACGGCGGCGCGTCGGCAGCGGTCAACGCGTCCAGCTGCATCAGCGGCGGGCGCAGGTTGCTGTGGGTCAGCAGGACGCGGGGTTGGGCGTCGGCCAGAATCGACAGCAAACGCTCCTGATGATGACGGCGCGCCGATTCAGGCGGATACGCCGGAACCGCAATCACGCCCGCATACAGGCAACCAAAAAACGCCGCCACGTAGTCCGGCCCGCTGGGGAACAACAATACGGCGCGGTCGCCCGGCCCGGCCGTGGCCTGCAAGGCCGCCGCGATGGTCCGCGCGCGCTGGTCCAGGTCGCCATAGCTCAGCACCTGCCCACCCTGCGGATCGTCAGCAAGAAAGCGTAAAGCCAGGCGGTCCGGGGTGCGGGCTGCGCGGTGTTGCAGGGCTTGAGCCAATGTACCGGGGAGTTCGAACGCGTCCATCTTGGGGTTTCCTGTAGAGGGCCGACGGGGTTTCGCGGTGACGGCGAAACGCCAACAGGCTCCAGGCTTGAAAAAAATCGGTCTGCTTGAAGTACGAGAAGCCGGGGCTGCGCTTTACACGTGGGGGCTGGCCATTGGCCGGGCCTGATGGTTGCGCCAGCGCGCCAGATGTTCTTCGGCGTAGCGGCGCAGGCAACGCAGCAAGGGTTGCTCCTGCTCCACCAGAAAGAAGTGATGCCCCTCGAACATGTCGAGGGAAAACCTGCAGCAAGTGTCGGCCTGCCAGTCGAGCAGTTGATCGGCGCGAACGCTGTCCTGCTTGCCGCCAAAGACGTGAATCGGCAGCGCCAGCGGCGTGCGCTGGCCATAGGTGAAATTGCCACACAGCAAAAAGTCGGCGCGCAGGATGGGCAGCATCAATTGCATCAGTTCGGTATTGGCCAGCACGGCATCGTCGGTGCCTTTCAACTCGCGCAGGCGGGCGAGCAGTTGCCCATCGGACTTGGCCACGGCGTATTCGCTGACATCGCGCCGGGCCGGGCCCGCCGTGGCCGACGCAAACAACGCCAGTGGCGCTGGCAGGCCGCGCTCACGCAAGGCATGCACCAGCTCGAAGGCCAGCAAGCCGCCGAGGCTGTGGCCGAAAATGGCGAAGGGTCGATCCAGCTCGGGGCTGATTTCGTCCGCCAGTTGATGGGCCAGGCGTTTGATGTCGCATTGCAGCGGTTCGTCCATGCGCATCCCGCGCCCCGGCAGCTCCAGCGCACGCACGTGCAGCCACTCAGGCAATGAACGCCGCCAGCGGTTGTAGGCCATGGCACTGGCGCCCGAGTGGGGCAGGCAAAACAGGCGCATGTTGATCACCTCACTCATCGCCCGACGCCACTGCCTGACGCCGGATGGATCTGCGCAAGGTGCGTGGGTGCCCCCTCTAAACTCGCTGCGTGTTTACGGTCCTTTCCCATCTCGCCCTCCTTTCCGAGCCATTACTTGGCCAGCTCTGATACCGGCCCATGTCCATTGAGAACGGTTGGCCGACGCAAATAATTAGTCCCGCGAGAGGGGGTGATTTTGAGCGGACGGTGCGTGATGTGAGGCGTTTCTCAAAGTGAGGTAATCGACTTCATTAATTCTCTTTCTCAATTGACAATCATTATCATTCAACCTAATTTGTTGCGAGCTGTGTAGGCCGTGGCTTGTCCAGACGCCCACACTTTTTCAATTGCAACAGGTGATTTCCATGACGGAACAAGTGTCCACAAGCAGGTGCGATTCACCCTTACTTCAAGCCTTTGTTGAAAACCGGCTCATCCTGGTCAAGATTGCAGCACGCATCACCGGGTGTCGGTCCAGAGCTGAAGATGTGGTGCAGGACGCCTTCTTCCGTTTGCACGCTGCGCCGCAGATCACCTCATCGTTCAAGGCGCAATTGAGCTACCTGTTTCAGATCGTGCGTAACCTGGCGATCGATCATTACCGCAAGCAGGCGCTGGAGCAGAAATACTCCGGCCCGGAAGAGGAAGGCTTGAATGTGGTCATCCACGGCGCATCGCCCGAAACCTCGCACATCAACTTTTCAACCCTGGAAAACATTGCCGACGCACTGACCGAACTGCCCAGCCGGACGCGCTATGCCTTCGAGATGTATCGCCTGCACGGGGTTCAGCAAAAGGACATTGCCAAGCAATTGGGGGTGTCGCCGACGCTGGTGAATTTCATGATCCGCGACGCCCTGATCCACTGCCGCAAGGTCTCGGGCACCCCACGCGATACCTTCGCGCGCCGCTGAGCGTCAACGCCACTTGCAGGAGCGCGCCCGCCCCTGCAAGCCCCGGCCAGCCGCTAGACCAGCTCACACCCTTCGAAGAAACGCTCGCGGCTTTGCATCATCAGCGCCGCACGCTTGTGCGGGAAGTTGAACTCTTTCTCGCAGTGAAACCCGTGAGACTGCATGTAGCCGATCATTTTCGCGTTATCGGCGCGCGGCTCAGCCACCACGCGCTGAGTACGCGGGTCGTCCAGAAACACGTAGTGCGTCAGCGCCGACAGCCAACTGGCGACTTTGTGCGGCCCGCGATGCGCCTGCTCCCCCACTAGCATGTGAATGCCGCGGTCGTAATCGTCCACGTCATAAAACGGCGCGATGCGGTCTTCTTTCGCCCAGTACACTTCGAAATACGCAAACGGCTGGTCATCGATGCAGCCAATCAAGGTGACGGTGTGCGGGTCAGCGGCCAAGGTCTCGAGGAATTGGCGGTGGCGCTCAAGGGTGCCGCCCTCCTCCCAGAAATCCATGACCCGGGGCGTGTTCTGCCAGCGGTTGAAGCGTTCAAGGTCGGCTTCGATATCCAGGGTGCGCAGGGATATCCAACTGCCCAGCCGGGCATCAAAACGCCGGTACACCTCGCCCACCGGTTGGGGCGCGCGCAGCGGATGACGTTTACCCCCGCTGATGACCATGTGCTGCGGGTACGCCGCCACGGGCGCATCGCCGGTCCATGGACGGGGCTGTTGCCAAAACAGACTGCGCAGGCATTGGTAGTGCCCGGCAACCTCGGTGGCACGCAACAGCCCGCTGCGCAATGCCGCGGGCGGGGGCGGATCGAGATGCCAGGTCAATTGCTGACACGCAGGATCACTGGCAAACAACCAGTAACAAGCCGCCCACACGCCTTGCAGCGAGGCGCCGGGGTGACCGTCTTGCAGGTGCAGTTCAAGGGTGTCGCCACGCTCAAGGCGCAGGTCGATCAGCGGGTGTTGCCCCTCAGTCAGGCTCAGGCGGGTGTCGGTCAAGTCGGCACTCAGATCGCGCCAGCGGGGTTGAAACGGGAAAACAGCAGTCATGGCTTGGGCTCACGATTATCGTCAACAGTCAGGCTGTTTGACGTTAGCCGACCCGCAGAATTTAGGGCAGCACCTCAGCCAGTGGCCGACGCATGGGCACCACGGCCACTTGAAACGGCTCGAAGATCGACTTGATCTGGCCGTTGTCACGCAGCTGTTGCAACAGGGCCGCCAACTGCGGGGCGGCAATCGGCGCCTGTGGCCGCAGCAAGGCGTAGTGGTGGTAGATCTGGTCAATGCGCTGAGACACCAGCACCTGGGGCTTGATCTTCGGGTTGCGGGCGAGCAGCTCGGTGAGATTGGAACGGGTAATCAACGCCACATCGACCCGGCCACGCAGCACCATCAGCAGGTTACTTTCGTGGGAGTACGTGAGCGTGGCATTAAAGTGCTGCGCCAGGTAACGGGGTGAAGGGTTGAACCCGGCAAACGCGTAGTGATAGCCGCTAAACAGCGCCAGCCGTTTATTGCTCAAATCGTCGAAGTAATCCTGTTGGCGGTCTGGCTGTTGCCTGGCAACGAACACCTCGGCATCTTCAAGGCCCATGTCGACCGCGCTGTAGGCAATGTCCTGCCAGCCCCAGGCCGGGTTCTCGAACATCACTACATCGACTCGCCCCTGATCGAAATCACGGAAGCGACGGGGAATGGAACTGGGCACCGGAACAAAACGGAAGTCGTTTTGCAGTTGGTTGAGGGCATCGAGCAATTGCGGCAACAAGCCAGTGTCGACGCCGCTTTCGGGGCGCACTGTGTAGGGGGGAAAGTGAGCAGCGCCGACCCTGACTTCCTGCACGGCCCACACGGGCGTCAGCAACGTCATGCCAAAGACCAGCAACATGCTGTGAGCCATCCGGACTGGCAAACACTTCAAACCGTATACCTCTGGTTACGCCTTTGGCTGGAACTTATTGTTCTGTGCACGACCTTACATCGGGCGCGATGGCCATTCAAACCCGCGTAGCCTACCAAGGAAGCCCTTGACTGGCCCACACAAAAAAGAGCCTAGGCGGATCTCACTGCTTTGGCTACGCTCCACTGCTCAACACCGATGCTGTTTAAGGAAGCCGCACATGCCGCACTGGCTGGTAATTGATCTGGAAGCCACCACCGACGACGGCGGCTGGCCTCTAGAGGAAATGGAGGTGATTGAAATCGGTGCCAGCATCGTCACCCGTTCGGGCCGTGAGGTTGACCATTTTCAACGGTTTATACGGCCCGTGCGCCGCCCTTTACTGACGCCCTTCTGCCGCCAACTGACGCGCATTACCCAAGCCAATATCGACTGCGCCATGCCGATGACGCAGGTCTGGGAGCAGTTTGAACGCTGGCTGCGCCAGCACTTGCCCCACCTTGAAGCCTGGGCCAGCTGGGGCGACTACGACCGTAAGCAACTGCAGCAGGAATGGCAGCAAAAACAGCTCAACAGTGCATTGGCGCATCTGGCGCATCACAACCTTAAACAACAGTTCGCACAGGCACGTCACTTGAAGCAGGCCTTGGGGCTCAACAGCGCGCTGCAACTGGCGGGCCTGCAGTTTCACGGCCAGCAGCACCGGGCACTGGAAGACGCGCGAAATACCGCACGTTTACTGCCGCTGATTCTGGCCGATTAGCACCCTTAAAAGGGCGTGACGGGATAAAACGGCTTCTGCATACTGGCCAGCCTTTTTAAGCCCCTACCGAGGAATCGCCATGTTTAAAGTCAACGAATACTTCGACGGCACCGTCAAGTCGATTGCCTTCACGCAAGCCGAAGGCAAGGCCACTATCGGCGTCATGGCCCCGGGTGAATACGAATTCGGCACTGCCGAGCGTGAAATCATGCACGTGGTGTCGGGCGAGCTGAACGTCAAATTGCAGGGCAGCAAGGTCTTCGAAACGTTCAAGACCGGTAGCCAGTTCAACGTACCGGCCAATAGCAAGTTCCAGCTCAAGGTCGTGGTTGAAACCGCCTACCTGTGCGAATACCGCTAACCAGCGGTTGAAGCGCCCCCCCTCGCCAGCGATGACCCGGCATCCCGCCGCGGTGATCGCTGGCGAGGGCGGCGAAGGATGTCAACACACTCCGCTCTCCCGACCTGATCGCTATCCGTTTACCCCTGCACATTGAACTGCAACGCTGCCAACCGCGCATACAGCGGGTTAGTGGCAATGAGCTGCGCGTGGGTGCCGATTGCTATCAACTTGCCCTGATCCATCACCGCAATGCGGTCCGCATTCTGCACGGTGGCCAGGCGATGGGCGATGACCAGCGTGGTACGGCCTGACATCAGGCTGGGCAAGGCTTGCTGAATCAAGTGTTCGCTCTGGGCATCCAGCGCACTGGTGGCTTCATCGAGCAACAGGATCGGCGCGTCCACCAACAGCGCGCGGGCAATCGCCAGGCGCTGACGCTGGCCGCCGGACAATCCCAGCCCGCCCTCCCCCAAATGGGTGCTGTAACCCTCGGGCATTTGCAAAATGAAGTCATGGGCATGGGCAATGCGCGCCGCCGCTTGCACCTGTTCCAGCGTGGCATCGGGATTGCCGTAGCGGATGTTGTCCTCCACCGAACCAAAGAACAGCGCCGGGCTTTGTGACACCAACGCGAAGCAGCGGCGCACGTCCTGCGGGTCCAGTTGCGTGATGGGCAGCCCGTCCAGCAGGATCTGACCGTGCTGCGGGTCGTAAAAGCGCAACAGCAAATCGAACAACGTCGACTTGCCCGCCCCCGACGGCCCGACCAGCGCCAGCGTCTCGCCTGCATGGACGGTCAGGGTGAGGTCTTCCAGGGCAAAGCGTTCCGGGCGCGAGGGGTAGGCAAACGACACACCTTGCAGGTGCAGAGTGCCCGCCACCTGTTCGGGCAGTGCCAGCAACCCGCTGGCTGGCGCCGAGATCAGGCTTTTGGATTGCAACAACTCGGCGATCCGCTCTGCGGCCCCGGCCGCCCGCTGCAACTCACCAATGACCTCACTCAAGGTGCCAAACGCGCTGCCGACAATCAGGCTGTAAAACACAAAGGCTGCCAGTTCGCCACCGGTAATGCGCCCGGCAATCACGTCCATGCCGCCCACCCACAACATCACCCCGACCGCGCCCAGCACCAGCAGGATCACCAGGGTAATCAGCCAGGCACGCTGCACGATACGCTTGCGCGCGGTGGCGAAAGCCTGTTCAACGGTGTGGGCAAAGCGCTGCCGGTCCTGCTGTTGGTGGTTGTAGGCCTGGACGGTTTTGATTTGCCCCAGGGCTTCGGACACATAGCTCCCGACATCGGCAATCCGGTCCTGGCTTTGACGCGACAGGCTGCGCACCCGGCGGCCAAAAATCAGGATCGGCGCCAGCACCAGCGGCAAGGCCACCACCACGATGCTGGTGAGCTTGGGGTTGGTGATGAACAACAGCACGATGCCCCCGATCACCATCAGGCTGTTGCGCAAGAACAATGACAGCGAAGAACCGATCACCGATTGCAGCAACGTGGTGTCCGCCGTCAGCCGCGACTGGATTTCCGAGCTGCGGTTGTTTTCATAAAAACCGGGGTGCAAGTCAATCAGGTGGTTAAACACCTGACGCCGGATGTCGGCCACCACCCGCTCACCGATCCACGACACCAGATAAAAGCGCACGAACGTCCCCACGGACAGCGCCAGCACCAGGAGCAGGAACACGCCGATGGACTGATTGAGCAGGTGCGGGGACTGAGTCATAAAGCCCTTGTCCACCAGCAGACGAATGCCCTGCCCCATCGACAGCGTGATGCCGGCCGTCACAATCAGTGCCAGCAAGGCGCCTGCGGTGTGCCAGCGATAAGGCGCTACAAAATGAGTCGCCAGACGAAGCGCCCGGCGATGACGAGAAGAAAGCATCCAGAACACCCGAATAAACAAGAAATGCCCCACATGGGCAGTGGACAGCCTACAACGAAAAAACAGGCTTCGATGTAAACCTTTCTCACTCGGTTTGAATATGACCGGCTCATGCCAACCCTAGGTCGGATTGTTCTAAGGTGAGACTGGAAGTTTCAGGATATTTCTGTTTGAGTAAATGGCCGCCAAGGGTTGTCACAGCTTGGTCACTAAATGGAACTACATTAGCGCTACACCCTGATGAGGAGACAGGCCATGGATTTGCAACACAATGTTCAATCAGTACCGGTGATTCGTACCCAGCCCAACCAGTCTGTGGGGTGCGCAATCATTGATGCGCAAGGCAAAGAAGTCGAGATCACCGAAGCGATGATTCAACAGGCGTGCGAAGAGCTGGATAAACGCCTGGTCACACCCAAGCACAAGAACTGACAGACCCCCGTCTTTTGAAAACCGGCCCAAGTGGCCGGTTTTTTTATACGCGGTTAAACCACCACGCAGCCGAGGGCGGCGGCCATTTTAGTCAACGCGGGGTTGTGTCCTTTGATGTGCACGGTCAGCCCTTCAATTTCACGCCGCACCGGGTAGTGCTTGCGCAAACCATCGAACGCCTGCTTTTGCTGATCGACCGGGCCAGTCAGGGTACGTCGAAAATCAGCGTCATCCCGACGCGGGTCATAGACGCCACGGCACACCATGGCCAAGGCCCACGCTTGATCGCTGTTGGCGCTCAATTCAACCTTGGCCAGCCAGGGCGCCGGCAGTAAATCCGCCAGTTGCACCTGCGGCGTCTGACCGAGGAACGCGCACAGCGCCTGATAGATCTGCGCGGTGCCGCGCTGCTTGCCATCCAGGCTGTAACCGGCGATGTGCGGTGTGGCCAAGACGCACAAGTCGGCCAGTTCCACGTCAACCTGCGGCTCGCCTTCCCACACATCCAATACGGCTTGCAGGTCTTCACGGGCATTCAGCACGTTGCGCAGCGCAGCGTTGTCCACCACCGGGCCACGGCTGGCGTTGATCAGCCAGGTGCCGGGTTTGAGCCGGTTCAACCGGGCCTCATCCAATAAATGCCATGTCGCGAAATCACCGCTTTTACTCAACGGGGTGTGCAAGCTGATGACGTCACACTGCTCGATGATCTGCTCCACGCTGACGTAATCTCCGCCTTCAGCCGCCTGACGCAGAGGGTCACACACCTGGACCTTCCAGCCCAGATCACGCAACACCCGGACCAGCCGACCGCCCACCTCACCCGCGCCAATCACGCCATAGGTGCGCTGCGCAAGGTCGGCACCTTCGATGTCGGCCAGTGTCAGCAGGCTGCCAAGCACGTAATCCACCACGCCGCGGGCGTTGCAACCGGGGGCGCTGGCCCACTGAATGCCGGCGTGTTCGAAGTCGTCCAACGCCAGGTGATCGGTACCGATGGTGCACGTGCCGACAAACTTCACGGCGCTGCCTTCCAGCAGTTCGCGGTCGACCCGGGTGACCGAGCGAACCAGCAGCACATCGGCGTCATGCACGTCGGCGCGGGTGATCTGACGCCCCGGCAAACGGCGTATTTCACCGAATGAGGCAAAGAATTCTTCGATCAGCGGAATATTTTCATCAGCAACAATCAACATGGCAGGCTCCTTTGGCGGAGCAGCAGTGTAGGCGTTGTTGTACACAATGAGCCAGCAAGGTGTCACACCGCTTCAGCCCCGGTGCTTACAAACGCACTACAACTGCACAGTTGCCCGGCGGTGCCGGGCGCGTACAATCCCCGCTTTTGCGCCTACTACACGCTGGATGCACACTTGTGAACGCTGTTTCTCCTGATTTTGCTACCCCCCCTGTCAGCCGCCCTGCGCGGGTGCGCACAGAAGTGCGCGCCCTGCTTGCCCTGGCGCTTCCCATCATCATTTCCCAAGTGGCCACGACGGCCATGGGGTTTGTCGACGCCGTGATGGCCGGGCGCGTCGGGCCGCGCGATCTGGCAGCGGTGGCGCTGGGCAACTCGGTGTGGGTGCCGGTGTTTCTGTTGATGTCTGGGATTCTGCTGGCCACCACCCCGAAAGTCGCCCAGCGTTATGGCGCCAACACCCATGGCGAAATCGGCCCGATTGTCCGCCAGGCCCTGTGGCTGGCGTTCATCACCGGGCTGTGCGCGGCCGGGATCTTGATGGTTGCCGAACCGTTGCTGCACTGGATGAAGGTCGCCCCCGACTTGATCGAGCCGTGCATGGGCTATTTGTACGGGATTGCCAGCGGCATGCCCGCGGTGGCGATTTACTGCGTCTTGCGCGGGTTCAGTGACGGGCTGGGCAAAACCCGGCCGAGCATGGTGCTGGGCCTGATCGCGCTGGCACTGAACATTCCGCTCAACTACATCTTCATCTACGGCCATTTTGGCGTGCCGGCCATGGGCGGCGTGGGTTGCGGCTGGGCCACGGCGATCGTGATGTGGTTCATGGCCCTGGGCATGGTGGTCTGGACGATGCGCGGTGCGATCTATCAGTCGAGTCAGGTGTACAGCCATTTTGAATGGCCGAAGTGGCCGATTCTCAAGCGACTGCTCAGTGTCGGCCTGCCCATCGGTATCGCCGTGTTCGCTGAATCCAGCATCTTCGCGGTGATCGCCCTGTTGATCGGCAGCCTCGGCGCCACCGTGGTGTCGGGTCATCAGATTGCGCTTAACTTCAGTTCGCTGGTGTTCATGATCCCGTATTCGCTGGGCATGGCCATTACCGTGCGCGTCGGTCAGGCACTGGGCCGCCAGCAACCGCGCGAAGCCCGATTTGTGGCCGGCGTGGGCATGGGCACGGCGCTGATCTGGGCGTTCATCTCGGCCAGTTTGATTCTGTTGCTGCGCGGGCCAATTGCCAGTATTTACACCGCCGACCCCCAGGTGCTGGAAGTCGCCACGTTGTTGCTGGTGTTCGCGGCGCTGTTTCAGTTTTCGGACGTGATTCAGGTCACGGCGGCAGGCGCCTTGCGCGGCTATCAAGACACCCGGGTGACGATGATCATGACCTTGTTTGCGTACTGGGGCGTGGGGTTGCCCGTGGGGTATGCGCTGGGCCTGACTGACTGGCTGGGCGAGCCGAGCGGCCCGAGCGGGTTGTGGCAAGGCTTGATTGCGGGCCTGACCTGCGCGGCGCTGATGCTCAGCGTGCGCCTGGTGAGCAGCGCGAAAAAACGCATTCGCGCCGCCGGCAAATAACCGGCTGGCGCTTCAACCAAACGCTTGCTTGGCGGGGTTGCAGTGCAACCCTTCGCAGCCCTTGATAGCGGCTGCGGGTCACCTTGGGGTTCAGCCCTGCTTCTTACGGATCCAGTACAGGTAAGTCCCCGCTTCTTCTGTCTGACCGATCAGTTCATGGTCGAGAAACGCACAGAATTTTGGAATGTCCCGGCGCGTGGACGGATCGGTGGCGATCACCTTCAACAGGCCGCCCGGCATCAGGTCCCGAATGTGTTGGTGCAACATCATGACAGGCTCCGGGCAGTTGAGCCCGGTGGCGTCCAGCGTGCCGTCAACCGGCAGGTCAGCAAGAATCATCAGTAACTCCTGAATCAGCGAGATTTGGGTTTTTTGACGTCGATTCGACGCAAATGGCAGGTGACTTCTTCACGGTCGTGGTACAGCTGCTTGCAGCCGATCTCCACCGTGATGCCACGCGCCTTGAAGCCCTCAGCGATACGGTCGAGCAAACGCCGGACTTCGGCATAGCGCTGTTTCATCGGCAATTTGAGGTTGACCACCGCCTCACGGCAATGACCTTCGCCGATCCACTCTTCCAGCATCGCCGCATTGCGCGCGGGCTTTTCAACGATATCGCAGACCATCCAGTCCACCGGTTGACGCGGCTTGAAGGTAAAACCGTCGGCCATCAAGTGCTGGACCAGGCCGGTGTCCATCAGGCTTTCGGCCATTGGGCCGTTGTCGATAGCCGTGACCAGCATGCCGCGATTGACCAGCTGCCACGTCCAGCCGCCGGGCGCGGCGCCGAGGTCAACCCCGGTCATGTCGCTGTGCAGGCGATCGTCCCACTGGTCGCGAGGGATGAAATGGTGCCAGGCCTCTTCAAGCTTCAAGGTCGAGCGGCTCGGCGCTTCACGGGGGAACTTCAGGCGCGGTATGCCCATAGGCCACATTGCGCTGTTGTCGGACTCAGCCAGACCGAGAAACAACTCACGGCCACTTTTGACCGTCAGCAACAGGCGCGGCTTGCTGTCATCGTCTTCCACCAATTTGCCGGCTTTAATCAGCGCCTTGCGTAAATGGGCGTCAAACTTTTTACAGAAATTGGACAGCTCTTTGCCGTCATTGGTGTCGACCATTTCCAGCCATAGACTGCCGCATACCGGAAAACCGTCCATGCGGTCGAGGATCACGCTGATACGGTCGGTTTCGGGCAGGTCGACGAACGTGCCCCGCGCCCACTGGCGGGGGAAAATCAACTCGGCAAAACGCAAACCGCGCATCAGCCGCTCAGCGCCGCCTTCTTCGGTGCACACAAATTCGGCGCAGGCACTGGCCGGTTTGGCTTTGGCGTAGCCGGACACATTGAGGCGCGCGGCGTGCTCGGCGATTTCCGAGCAGACTTCACCCTCAAAACCGGGGCGGCAGTGCATAAAAACGGTGTTCATTGAATCACTCCTGGGCAGCTGACAAGGATTGGTCCGCTGCACAACCCTGCTTTGGAGCAAGGACTGTCACAAAAAGGCCGGCATGATAACTGAGATTGGAACCTTGAACTTGCCTAGGCAGTCCAGTTATTAGCCAGTTTGATGAATCAGGGCTAGGGTCTGTTCACGTTGCATAGCCGCCGCCCTATACCCCGTGGGCTTTCGTCCCGTCGGAGCGCGGCGTGCAATGACACGCGACCAGCCCCTAGGTTAGAAGCTCAGTTTGTTCCACACGATCCGTTACCGTGCGGATCTAAGGAGTCATTTCATGTCCTCCCTCGATAGCCTGAAGACCCTCTCTACCTTAAAAGTCGACGATAAGACTTATCACTATTTCAGCCTGCCATTGGCCGCCAATACGCTTGGCGATTTGAGCACGCTCCCCATGTCGCTCAAGGTGCTGCTGGAAAACCTGCTGCGCTGGCAAGACGATAAAACCGTCACCGAGTCCGACCTCAAGGCGCTCGCCGCCTGGCTCAAAGAGCGCCGTTCGGATCGCGAAATCCAGTACCGCCCGGCGCGGGTGTTGATGCAGGACTTCACCGGCGTGCCCGCCGTGGTCGATCTGGCAGCCATGCGCGCCGCGATGGCCAAGGCCGGTGGCGACCCGCAGCGGATCAACCCGCTGTCGCCGGTGGACCTGGTGATCGACCACTCAGTGATGGTCGATAAATTCGCCAGCCCCAGTGCCTTTGAACAGAACGTTGATATCGAGATGCAGCGCAACGGCGAACGTTATGCGTTTCTGCGCTGGGGCCAAAGTGCTTTTGACAATTTCAGCGTCGTACCGCCGGGCACCGGCATCTGCCATCAGGTCAACCTGGAGTACCTGGGCCGCACGGTCTGGACCAAGGAAGAAGACGGCCGCACGTACGCCTTCCCCGACACGCTGGTGGGGACCGACTCTCACACCACCATGATTAACGGCCTTGGCGTACTGGGCTGGGGCGTGGGCGGTATCGAAGCGGAAGCGGCGATGCTTGGCCAGCCGGTGTCGATGCTGATCCCGGAAGTGGTGGGTTTCAAACTCAGCGGTAAGCTCAAAGAAGGCATTACCGCCACCGACCTGGTGCTGACCGTCACGCAAATGCTGCGCAGCAAAGGCGTGGTCGGCAAATTTGTCGAGTTTTATGGCGACGGCCTGGCCGATTTGCCACTGGCCGACCGCGCCACACTGGCCAACATGGCGCCCGAATATGGCGCAACCTGCGGCTTTTTCCCGGTGGATGACATCACGCTGGACTACCTGCGCCTGTCAGGTCGCCCCGAGGCCACGGTAAAACTGGTCGAAGCCTATTGCAAAGCGCAGGGCCTGTGGCGCGAGCCGGGTCAGGAGCCGGTGTTCACCGACACCTTGTCCCTCGACATGGGCACCGTGCAAGCCAGCCTGGCCGGGCCAAAGCGCCCGCAAGACCGCGTGTCGCTGCCGAACGTGGGTCAGGCCTTCGATGACTTCCTGAGCCTGCAATTCAAACCCACCAATAAAGAAGAAGGCCGCCTTGAGAGCGAGGGCGGTGGTGGCGTGGCGGTGGGCAATGCCGATTTGGTGGGCGAAGCTGAATACAGTTGGGAAGGCAAAACCTATCGCCTGAAAAATGGCGCCGTGGTGATTGCCGCAATCACCTCTTGCACCAACACCTCCAACCCGAGCGTGATGATGGCGGCCGGTCTGGTGGCCAAGAAAGCCGTGGAAAAAGGCCTGATGACCCAGCCTTGGGTCAAAACCTCCCTTGCGCCCGGCTCCAAAGTGGTCACCGATTACTACAAAGCTGCCGGGCTGACGCCTTATCTGGATCAACTGGGCTTCTCGCTGGTGGGCTACGGCTGCACGACGTGTATCGGCAACTCCGGGCCGCTGCCTGAACCCATTGAAAAAGCCATCACCCAGAACGACCTGACCGTGGCTTCCGTGTTGTCGGGCAACCGCAACTTCGAAGGCCGTGTTCACCCGTTGGTGAAAACCAACTGGCTCGCCTCGCCCCCTCTGGTGGTGGCTTATGCGCTGGCTGGCAGTGTGCGCACGGACATCAGCAGCGAGCCGCTGGGCATGGGCAAGGATGGCCAACCGGTCTACCTGCGCGACATCTGGCCCAGCCAAAAAGAGATCGCCGATGCCGTGGCGCAGGTCAGCACCGCGATGTTCCACAAGGAATACGCCGAGGTGTTTGCCGGGGACGAGCAGTGGCAAGCCATTGAAGTGCCGCAAGCGGCCACTTACGTGTGGCAAGAGGACTCGACCTACATTCAACACCCGCCGTTCTTCGACGACATCAGCGGACCCTTGCCGGTCATTACCGACGTCAAGGCCGCCCGGGTGCTGGCCTTGCTTGGGGATTCGGTCACCACTGACCACATCTCCCCTGCCGGTAATATCAAGGCGGACAGCCCGGCCGGGCGCTACCTGCGCGAAAAAGGCGTCGAACCCCGGGATTTCAACTCCTATGGCTCACGCCGCGGCAACCATGAAGTCATGATGCGCGGCACATTCGCCAACATCCGCATTCGCAACGAAATGCTTGGCGGTGAAGAAGGCGGCAACACGCTTTACATCCCCACTGGCGAGAAGCTGTCGATCTACGACGCAGCCATGCGCTATCAGGCATCCGGCACGCCGCTGGTGGTGATTGCCGGTCAGGAATACGGCACTGGCTCCAGCCGTGACTGGGCCGCTAAAGGCACCAACCTGCTGGGGGTCAAGGCGGTGATTGCCGAAAGCTTCGAGCGTATCCACCGCTCCAACCTGGTGGGCATGGGTGTGTTGCCGTTGCAGTTCAAGCTGGACCAGAACCGCAAAAGCCTGAACCTGACCGGCAAGGAAACCCTCGACATTCTCGGCCTGACCGGCGCCCAGTTGCAGCCGCGCATGAACCTGACCCTGGTCATCACCCGTGAAGACGGGAGCCAGGAACAGGTCGAGGTGCTGTGCCGCATCGACACCCTGAACGAGGTCGAGTACTTCAAAGCCGGAGGCATTCTGCATTACGTGCTGCGTCAACTGATTGCCTCCTGACATCCGGGCGGCACTTACGACGTTTATTGATAAATCCGTAAAAGCCTGATCGTTATACTGACGCGCCCCGAACGCCCTTCGGGGCGTTTTTTTTAACGATCACTCAAGGGATTTTCATGCGTGCACAGCCTTGGCCTTATCTGGCCCTCTTAACCTTGGGCTACGGCCTGGCCCTGAGCTACGGCCAATTAAGCCTGCAAGTCATCACCGCCTTGTCATTGCTCATCATCAGCGGGCTCGCGGTGTTACAAACCCGTACTCCATACCTGCGCTATGCCGGGCACGGCCTGTTTGTGCTGCTGGCACTGGCGCTGGCCCTGCACTGGCTGCCGGGTTTTCACAACGGCCGCGCCATCGCCCCCGAACGGCTGACCGCCGATGCGGTGCCCTTCTCGATGTACCTGAACCTGGACAAACCGCTGATCGGGTTCTGGTTGCTGCTGGTGTGCCCGTGGATTGCCACGCGCTTCAACTGGCGTGCCTCGCTGGGCGCGACCTTGATGGGGCTGGCGCTGGCGGCAATGGGTGCGCTGGGCGGCGCCTTACTGCTGGGTATGATCGCCTGGGCACCGAAATGGCCAGCGCAGGGTTGGCTGTGGCTATTGAACAACCTGCTGCTGGTGACCCTGGTCGAAGAAGCGCTGTTTCGCGGCTATGTGCAAGGCGGACTGAGCCGCTGGTTCAAACAGCTGCCCTATGGCCAGACCCTCGCGCTGGTGATCGCCTCGCTGTTGTTTGGCCTGGCGCATTTTGCCGCAGGCTGGCAATGGATGCTGTTGGCGGGAATCGCAGGGCTCGGCTATGGTCTGGCCTACCGTTTTGGCGGCCTGGGGGCAGCGATTGCCACCCATTTGGGACTCAACGTGCTGCACTTTGTTTTTTTTACCTACCCGATGCTGATGCCCTGAGCACCGAATCGCGGCCTGCGCGGCGCCCTCAATGGCGCCCGTTGACTGAAATATAAATTAAACAAATCCCACCCGACGCCGACACCCTTTCAAAGCCTTGCGGATTGAAACGACATGCGTAATAACCAGCCCATCACACAACGCGAACGCACATTCCCCGCTCAGCAACGGTTGATTTCCACGACCGACGCCAAAGGTGTGATCACGTATTGCAACGACGCCTTTGTCGAGATCAGCGGCTTCTCGCGTGATGAGCTGATGCGCGCGCCGCACAACCTCGTGCGCCATCCCGATGTGCCGCCAGCGGTCTTTGACCACATGTGGACCACCCTGAAAAAGGGCCTGCCGTGGATGGGCATCGTTAAAAACCGCTGCAAGACCGGCGACCATTATTGGGTCAATGCCTATGTCACGCCGGTGTTTGAAAACGAGCGTGTGGTGGGGTACGAGTCGGTGCGGGTCAAACCGACCGCCGAACAAATTCGTCGCGCCGAAGCCCTGTATTCGCGGATCAACCGCGGCAAGCCTGCGATTCCGCAGCGCGACAAGTGGCTGCCGGTGGTGCAGGACTGGCTGCCGTTCATTCTGGTCAGCCAGTTGAGCTTCATGATTGGCGCCCTGCTCACCTCCAGCTGGGGGTTTGCACTGGCGGCATTGTTGTCCATTCCGCTGGGCCTGCTGGGCCTGACCTGGCAGCAACGCGGGATCAAACGCTTACTGCGCCTGGCGGAACAGACCACGTCTGACCCGCTGATTGCGCAGATGTACACCGACAGCCGTGGCCCGCAGGCGCGTCTGGAGATGTCCATTCTCAGCCAGGAAGCCCGCCTGAAAACCTGCCTGACGCGCTTGCAGGACACCGCCGAGCACTTGAGCGATCAGGCCCGTCAGTCCGACGCCCTGGCGCATCAAAGCTCCAGCGGGCTTGAGCGCCAGCGCCTGGAAACCGAGCAAGTGGCCACCGCCGTAAACCAGATGGCGGCCACCACGCAAGAAGTGGCCAGCCACGTGCAACGCACCGCGGACGCCACCCAGGAAGCCAACCGCCTGACCAGTCGCGGCCGCGACATCGCCGGGGAAACCCGCGAAGCCATCGAGCGCCTGTCGGTAGTGGTCGGTGAAACCGGCGCGACCGTTACCCAGCTAGCCAAGGACAGCGATGAAATCGGCGGCGTGGTAGACGTGATCAAAGGCATTGCCGACCAGACCAACCTGCTGGCCCTCAATGCCGCCATTGAAGCGGCCCGCGCCGGGGAAATGGGCCGTGGCTTTGCCGTGGTGGCGGATGAAGTGCGCCAACTGGCGCAACGCACCAGCACCTCGACCGGCCAGATCCACAGCCTGATTGCCAAACTGCAACAGACGGCAGCCAGCGCCGTGCACACCATGGACGCCGGGCATCGTCAGGCCGAAGAAGGCGTAGCACGGGTCCTGGAAGCCGATCAGGCGCTGGTGGGGATCAGTGAAGCGGTGGCCAACATCACCGACATGACCACGCAAATTGCCGCCGCCACCGAAGAGCAAAGCTCGGTCGCAGAAGAAATCAGCCGCAACATCAGCACCATCGCTGACCTGGCTGACCAGACCTCCGATCAGGCCCAGCGCTCGGCGCAATTGAGCGAAGAACTGACCCAGACCGTGAACGTGCAGTACTCGCTGGTGGAGCGGTTTAACCGCTAAAGCCGATACCGTGTCGCCGCCGAACGCAGCCTCGTGCTGCCCGGCCGCGACTAGGCGGGTTTCAACCCGCTCACAATCCTGTCTGCCGCAGCCTCCAGATGCTGTGCATGGCTAAAGCCCGATGCTTTAAGCGGCTTCAAGTCATGGTCACCGGCCACTAACCAGTGCACCTCAATCGCCGGTGACAACGTATACGCCTCCACCGCTTCACGGTTGCCCAACGCATCGCGTTCGCCCTGCACGATCAGGGTCGGCGTCTTGACGTGCGCCAGGTGCGCCACCCGTGGTTTTTCCGGTTTGCCAGCCGCATAAAACGGGTAGCCCAGGCACACCAGCGCATCCACGCCCAGCTCATCTGCCAGCAGGCTGGCCATGCGCCCGCCCATGGACTTGCCACCGATGGCAATTGGCCCAGCGACATGCCGTCGCACCTCGCCCACTACCTCACGCCAACATTCGAGTAACACCGGCTGCGGATTGGGAGGCCTTTTGCCACCATCGCGCCTGCGTTGCGCCATGTACGGGAACTCGAAGCGAAGTACGTTAACCCCGCGAACGGCAAGGCGTTCAGCCATTTCAGCCATCCACTGACTGTCCATCGGCGCGCCTGCACCATGGGCCAGGATCAAGGTCCAACCGGCGCCTTGCACAGCGCCATTCCAGAGCCAGCCGCGTTGCTGCACGCACTGCGCCCATTGATCCCCGTCAATACCGACATCACCCGCTACCCCCATGCTTGCCTCGCTTTTAGTCTGCCTATAACTCCAGGCGCGCGTTTGCACGCACCTGATCCGTGGATGGGGAACCATGAACACTTCTACAAGTACCGCCTACAACTACAAGGTGGTCCGCCAATTTGCCATTATGACGGTGGTTTGGGGCATCGTCGGTATGGGGCTCGGCGTTTTTCTCGCCGCGCAGTTGGTCTGGCCAGAACTTAACTTCAATTTGCCTTGGACAAGTTTCGGGCGCCTGCGCCCACTGCACACCAATGCTGTGATCTTCGCCTTCGGCGGATGCGCACTGTTCGCATCGTCGTTCTATTCGGTGCAACGCACCTGCCAGGCGACCTTGTTCGCGCCTAAAATCGCCGCGTTTACCTTTTGGGGTTGGCAGTTGGTGATTTTGCTGGCGGCGATCAGCCTGCCACTGGGCTTTACCAGCTCCAAGGAATACGCCGAGCTGGAATGGCCGATCGACATCCTGATCACCATTGTCTGGGTCGCGTACGCCATCGTGTTCTTCGGCACGATCATGAAGCGCAAGACCAAGCACATCTACGTGGGCAACTGGTTCTTCGGCGCGTTTATCGTGACCGTGGCGATTTTGCACATCGTGAACAACCTGGAAATCCCGGTCAGCTTCACCAAGTCCTACTCCCTCTACGGTGGCGCCACTGACGCCATGGTGCAGTGGTGGTACGGGCATAACGCTGTAGGCTTTTTCCTGACAGCGGGCTTCCTGGGGATGATGTACTACTTCGTGCCGAAACAGGCCGAACGTCCGATCTATTCCTATCGTTTGTCCATCGTGCACTTCTGGGCGCTGATCACCCTGTACATCTGGGCCGGTCCGCACCACTTGCACTACACCGCGCTGCCGGACTGGGCACAGTCGCTGGGCATGGTGATGTCGCTGATTCTGCTGGCACCCAGCTGGGGCGGCATGATCAACGGCATGATGACCCTGTCGGGCGCCTGGCATAAGCTGCGCAGCGACCCGATCCTGCGCTTTTTGGTCGTGTCGCTGGCGTTCTACGGCATGTCGACCTTCGAAGGCCCGATGATGGCAATCAAGACCGTCAACGCCCTCTCTCACTACACCGACTGGACCATCGGCCACGTTCACGCCGGCGCTCTGGGCTGGGTGGCCATGATCTCGATTGGCGCGCTCTACCACATGATCCCGAAAATCTTCGGTCGCCCGCAGATGTACAGCCTGGGCCTGATCAACGCCCACTTCTGGCTGGCAACCATCGGCACCGTGTTGTACATCGCCTCGATGTGGGTCAACGGCATCGCGCAAGGCCTGATGTGGCGCGCCGTCAACGAAGACGGCACGCTGACCTACTCCTTCGTCGAAACACTGGTGGCCAGCCACCCCGGGTTTGTCGTCCGCCTGATCGGTGGTGCGATCTTCCTCAGCGGCATGTTGCTGATGGCTTACAACACTTGGCGCACCGTGCGTAACGCCGAGCCCGCTGAAGTCGTAGCCGCCGCGCAGATGGCCTGAGGAGTTCGTGATGAAACATGAAGTCGTAGAGAAGAACATTGGCCTGATGCTGTTGCTGATGATTCTGTGTGTGAGTGTCGGCGGCCTGACGCAGATCGTGCCGCTGTTTTTCGAAGACGTGACCAACACCCCGGTGGAAGGCATGAAGCCTTACACCGCGTTGCAACTGGAAGGCCGGGACATCTACATCCGCGAAGGCTGCGTTCAGTGCCACTCGCAGATGATTCGTCCGTTCCGTGCCGAGACCGAACGTTACGGTCACTACTCGGTCGCCGGTGAAAGCGTCTGGGATCACCCGTTCCTGTGGGGTTCCAAGCGTACCGGTCCGGACCTGGCCCGCGTCGGCGCCCGGTACTCCGATGACTGGCACCGTGCGCACTTGTACAACCCGCGCAACGTCGTGCCCGAGTCGAAGATGCCTGCCTACCCATGGCTGGTGGCCACACCGGTCGATGACAGCCATACCCAAAAGAAACTTGAAGTGATGCGCATGATGGGCGTGCCGTACACCGACGAAGACATCGCCGGTGCCAAGGATGCGGTCAAGGGCAAGACGGAAATGGACGCCTTGGTGGCTTACCTGCAGGGCCTCGGCACTGCGATCAAGAGCAAGAGGTGAGCCATGGTCTTCGAGATGAGTAGTGGAATGATTCGCGGCCTGGGCACGGTCGTGGTGGCAGTGGCCTTTATCGGCCTGGCGTTGTGGGTGTTCAGCCCGCGTCGCAAGTCGGAATTCGAAGACGCGACCTTGCTGCCATTCAAGGACGATCCGCAAGCCATCAAACACGTCGAGCAAGAACAAGCGTCTAGGAGTAACAAAGCATGACCACCTTCTGGAGTATCTATATCAGCGTGCTGACGATCGGCACGTTGATTGGCCTGACCTGGCTGCTGGTCGGTACGCGCAAGGGTGAAACCAAGGGCGAAACCGTCGAGACCATGGGCCATGCCTTTGACGGCATCGAGGAATACGACAACCCGCTACCGCAATGGTGGTTCATGTTGTTTGTCGGCACGCTGGTATTTGGCGTCGGCTACCTGATCCTCTACCCCGGCCTGGGCAACTGGAAAGGCCTGCTGCCGGGTTATGAAAACGGCTGGACCGGCGTCAACGAATGGCAAAAGGAAATGGACAAGGCCGATGCCAAGTTCGGCCCGATTTTCGCCAAGTACGCCGCCATGCCTGTGGAGCAAGTCGCTCAGGACCCGCAAGCCCTGAAAATGGGCGGTCGCCTGTTCGCCTCCAACTGCTCGGTATGCCACGGTTCGGATGCCAAAGGCGCGTTCGGCTTCCCTAACCTGGCCGACAACTCATGGCGTTGGGGCGGCGATGCCGACACCATCAAGACCACCATCATGGGTGGCCGCATGGCTGCCATGCCGGCCTGGGGCGAAGTGTTGGGCGAAGACGGGGTCAAGAACGTAGCGGCTTATGTGCGTCATGACCTGGCAGGCCTGCCGTTGCCGCAAGGCACCACGGTGGATCTGGCCGCAGGCAAGCAAGCGTTCGACACCACGTGTGTGGCGTGCCACGGGGCAACCGGCAAAGGGACACCGATCATGGGTGCGCCTGACCTGACCCAACCGGCTGCCTTCATCTATGGCACCAGCCTGGCACAGTTGCAGCAAACCATCCGTCACGGCCGTCAAGGTCACATGCCGGCGCAGAACGAATTGTTGGGCAACGACAAGGTGCAACTGCTGGCGGCCTACGTGTTCAGCTTGTCCCACGGTAAGCAAGAGGAAAAATCAGCGGAATAATTTCCGGACATTTCCTGCCGCATCATTTTGGTGCGGCAGTTCCCGCCTCAAAGCGCGACCAAGTGTCGCACCTCTCAGCCGTCCTTCATTGCTCTCTCGCCATTCAGGACTAAGCTCTTAATTCTGCGATTCGGCGTGCGCCGGGTTCAGGTCAAGCGAAAAAAATCGGTCAGTTGAAGGGCAGTGTTTCCGGCCACACGGTTGGGTTTATACCGGCTATCGTCGATTGCGGTCTTCGCCATGATGTCGTCGTGCCTTATTCCCGCCCGGTTTTGTCCGTCCCACCCCCCTTCGTCTGCGTGCTCCATGCGGTTGATTTTCGTGGCGGAATTTATCCCTACGAAGCGTGTGGAAAGGGCGCAGAATCAGCGTTGGAAAGCATTGACCGAGGTCATGCTGCGTTGCAATAACCCTACGCTTTATACATACTTGCGCCCGATTTTTACTCCTAATAAAACACCTAAACCGTGGAACCTTAGAATGAGCACAGCAATCAGTCCGACTGCTTATAACTATAAGGTAGTCCGCCAGTTCGCCATCATGACGGTGGTCTGGGGGATCCTTGGCATGGGGCTCGGGGTTTTCATCGCTTCACAACTTGTGTGGCCTGAATTAAACCTTGGCCTTGAGTGGACGACCTTCGGCCGTCTGCGTCCCTTGCACACCAACCTGGTGATTTTCGCCTTCGGTGGTTGTGCATTGTTCGCCACCTCTTATTACGTCGTGCAGCGCACCTGCCAGACGCGCCTGATCTCCGATACCCTCGCCTCCTTCACCTTCTGGGGTTGGCAAGCGGTGATCGTCGGCGCCCTGATCACGTTGCCGCTGGGTTACACCACGACCAAAGAATACGCAGAGCTGGAATGGCCTTTGGCTATCCTGCTGGCCATCGTTTGGGTGGTCTACGGCATTGTGTTCTTCGGGACCATTACCAAGCGCAAAACCAAGCATATCTACGTGGGTAACTGGTTCTACGGTGCATTCATCATCGTGACGGCCATGCTGCACATCGTGAACCACGCCTCCCTGCCCGTGACGTTCTTCAAGTCCTACTCGGCCTATGCCGGTGCGACCGACGCCATGATCCAGTGGTGGTATGGCCACAACGCCGTGGGTTTCTTCCTGACCACAGGCTTCCTGGGGATGATGTATTACTTCGTTCCCAAGCAGGCCGAGCGTCCGATCTACTCGTACCGCCTGTCGATCGTGCACTTCTGGGCACTGATCACCCTGTACATCTGGGCCGGTCCGCACCACTTGCACTACACCGCACTGCCGGACTGGGCTCAGTCGCTGGGCATGGCCATGTCGATCATCCTGCTGGCACCCAGCTGGGGCGGCATGATCAACGGCATGATGACCCTGTCGGGCGCCTGGCATAAGCTGCGCACCGACCCGATCCTGCGCTTTTTGGTGGTTTCGCTGGCGTTCTACGGCATGTCGACCTTTGAAGGTCCGATGATGGCCATCAAGACCGTCAACTCGTTGTCGCACTACACTGACTGGACCATCGGCCACGTTCACGCCGGCGCTCTGGGCTGGGTGGCCATGATCTCGATCGGCGCCCTGTACCACATGATCCCGCGCCTCTACGGGCAAAAGGCCATGTTCAGCACCAGCCTGATCAACACCCACTTCTGGCTGGCCACTATCGGTACGGTGTTGTACATCGCCTCGATGTGGGTCAACGGCATCACCCAGGGCCTGATGTGGCGCGCCATCAACGACGACGGCACCCTCACGTACTCGTTCGTCGAAGCGCTGCAAGCCAGCCACCCGGGCTTTATCGTTCGCGCCATCGGCGGTGCTTTCTTCGCCAGCGGCATGCTGTTCATGGCGTACAACGTGTTCCGCACGGTACGCGCCTCGAACCCGGTAGAAGCTGAAGCAGCCACCAAGATCGCTGTCGTTGGAGCCCACTGATGAAGCACGAAACAGTCGAGAAGAACATCGGCCTGATGGCCTTCTTCATGGTCATCGCCGTGAGCATTGGTGGTTTGACCCAAATCGTTCCGCTGTTCTTCCAGGACGTGACCAACACGCCCGTCGAAGGCATGAAGCCGCGCTCGGCACTTGAACTCGAAGGCCGCGACATCTACATCGCCAACGGTTGTGTTCAGTGCCACTCGCAAATGATCCGCCCGTTCCGTGCTGAAACCGAACGTTACGGCCACTACTCGGTCGCCGGTGAAAGCGTCTGGGATCACCCGTTCCTGTGGGGTTCCAAGCGTACCGGTCCGGACCTGGCCCGCGTCGGCGGCCGTTACTCCGATGACTGGCAGCGTGCGCACTTGTACAACCCGCGCAACGTGGTGCCTGAATCGGTCATGCCCGCGTATCCGTTCCTCGTGGAACGCAAGCTGGACGGCAAGGACACCGCGAAAAAAATGGAAGTCTTGCGCACGCTCGGCGTCCCTTACACCGACGAAGACATCGCCGGTGCCAAGGATGCAGTGAAGGGCAAAACCGAAATGGACGCACTGGTGGCTTACCTCCAGGGCTTGGGCACTATCATCAAAAGCAAACGGTGATCTAGATGGATATCGGGATGATTCGTGGCCTGGGCACTGTCGTCGTGATGGTGGCTTTTATCGGTTTGGCGCTGTGGGTATTCAGCCCGCGGCGCAAGTCGGAGTTTGAAGACGCAACCCTGTTGCCGTTCAAGGATGATCCCGAAGCCATCAAG
This sequence comes from Pseudomonas lundensis, assembly GCF_001042985.1. GTDB lineage: Bacteria > Pseudomonadota > Gammaproteobacteria > Pseudomonadales > Pseudomonadaceae > Aquipseudomonas > Aquipseudomonas lundensis. The sequence continues at coordinate 18,400 of NZ_JYKY01000019.1, read as the reverse complement.
CACGTCGAGCAAGAGCAAGCTTCTAGGAGTAACAAAGAATGACTACGTTCTGGAGTCTGTACGTTACAGTCCTCACTCTGGGTACCATCTTCGCCTTGACCTGGTTGTTGCTGGCCACCCGCAAGGGGCAACGCAGCGAACAGACTGACGAGACAGTTGGGCACTCTTACGACGGGATTGAAGAGTACGACAACCCGATGCCGAAATGGTGGTTCATGCTGTTTGTGGGCACCGTGATTTTTGCCTTGGGCTACCTGGTGTTGTACCCGGGCCTGGGTAACTGGAAAGGCCTGCTGCCGGGCTACCAGTACCTCGACCTACAAAAGGAAACGCCGTTCGCCAATGGCCAGACGGGCTGGACCGGGGTTCACGAATGGGAAAAGGAAATGGCCAAGTCGGACGCCAAGTTTGGTCCGATCTTCGCCAAATTCGCTGCCATGCCCATTGAAGAAGTCGCTAAAGATCCGCAAGCACTGAAAATGGGCGGCCGTTTGTTTGCGTCCAACTGCTCGGTGTGCCACGGCTCCGACGCCAAGGGCGCGTACGGTTTCCCTAACCTGACCGACGCCGACTGGCGCTGGGGTGGTAGCCCGCAAGAGATCAAGGCCACCATCATGGCCGGCCGCCACGCGATGATGCCGGCTTGGGCAGACGTAATCGGCGAGCAGGGCGTAAGCGACGTAGCCGCTTACGTGCTGACCCAACTGGACGGCCGCAAGCTGCCAGAAGGCGCCAAGGCTGATCCGGCCAAAGGCAAAGAGCTGTTCGCCACCAACTGCGCCGTGTGTCACGGCCCGGAAGGCAAAGGCAACCCGCTGATGGGCGCCCCCAACCTGACTCACCCGGGCGCGTTCATTTACGGTTCGAGCTTCGCTCAACTGCAGCAGACCATCCGTTACGGCCGTGAAGGCCAAATGCCTGCTCAAGCGGATCTGCAAGGGAACGACAAGGTTCACTTGCTGGCCGCTTACGTGTACAGCCTGTCCCACGGTGAAGACACCAAGGCCGCTGAATAACCCAGTGGTTTGACCGCGTTGACAAAGAGCCCCGCCACCCTGTGTTGGCGGGGCTTTTTTACGCCCTCAGAAACGGCACGTAACCCAACTAAACCGCTCTGGCCAAGCACGCTGCGGGCTTTTCCTGCCTGTAGGCAGGCACTGAAGTCAATTGATCTGTGTCATGACTTGTTACAACTGCTATACCAAGTTCTGTTTTTTCGGAACGCGACCAAAGGTCGCACCCTTGAGCTAGAGTCACAGGCGTATCATTGCGCCACTGCAACACCTTCTGACTGCGGCCGGCACGCACTGGTCGCGGCATTTTTCCACTGCCGTGGGACGCACTAATGAGCAATCAGATTCCAGTACACGATGTAACGCCACCTGCCAAGAAGGCACCTGAAAGCGTCAACCTCTATGCTGCCCGGGAAAAAATCTACACCCGCGCATTCACCGGTTTGTTCCGCAATTTGCGAATGGTCGGGGGGGCCGTGCTGTTTTTGCTGTACTTCGGCACTGTCTGGCTCAACTGGGGCGGCCACCAGGCTGTCTGGTGGAACCTTCCGGAACGTAAATTCTTCATTTTTGGCGCCACCTTCTGGCCACAGGATTTCATCCTGCTATCGGGCTTGCTGATCGTCGCCGCCTTCGGCCTGTTCTTCATTACCGTGTACGCCGGGCGGGTGTGGTGTGGCTATACCTGCCCGCAGAGCGTGTGGACCTGGGTCTTCATGTGGTGCGAAAAAGTCACTGAAGGTGACCGCAACCAGCGCATCAAACTCGACAAAGCGCCGATGAGCGCCAACAAGTTCGTGCGCAAGCTCAGCAAGCACAGCCTGTGGCTGCTGATCGGCTTTGTCACTGGTATGACCTTTGTCGGCTACTTCTCCCCCATTCGCGAACTGGTGATCGATTTCTTCACCGGTCAGGCCGATGGCTGGGCGTATTTCTGGGTCGGTTTCTTCACCCTCGCCACCTACGGCAACGCCGGGTGGCTGCGCGAACAAGTGTGCATTTACATGTGCCCGTATGCGCGCTTCCAGAGCGTGATGTTCGACAAAGACACGCTGATTGTTTCCTACGACCCGCGTCGCGGTGAAGTCCGTGGCCCGCGTAAAAAGGACGCAGACTACAAAGCTCAAGGCCTGGGCGACTGCATTGACTGCACCATGTGCGTGCAGGTGTGCCCGACCGGGATCGACATCCGTGACGGCCTGCAGATCGAATGCATCGGCTGTGCGGCCTGCATCGACGCCTGCGACAGCATCATGGACAAGATGAACTACCCGCGCGGCCTCATCAGCTACACCACCGAGCACAACTTGTCCGGGCAAAAAACCCATAAGCTGCGCCCTCGCCTGATCGGTTATGCGCTGGTGCTGCTGACGATGATGGGCCTGCTGGCTGCTGCCTTCTTCACCCGCAGCCTGGTCGGGTTCGATGTCAGCAAAGACCGCGTGCTGTACCGCGAAAACGCTGAAGGCCGGATCGAAAACGTCTACAGCCTGAAGATCATGAACAAGGACCAGCACGACCACACCTACGTGCTCGATGCCACGGGTCTGCCGGACCTGAAACTGCAAGGCAGGCGCGAGATCAAGGTCGCGGCGGGCGATATCGTCAGCATGCCGGTCGAGTTGTCGATTGCCCCAGAAGCACTGCCGTCCAGTACCAACGAGGTGTATTTCATTCTCAAGGACGCGGACAACAGCGACATCAACGTAAAAGCCAAGAGCCGCTTCATCGGCCCCCAAATCAGATAAGAGAGCCTTGCCATGCCAGCACCAAAACCCTACAGCCCCTGGTACAAGCACCTGTGGCCGTGGATCATCATTGCCATCCTGGCCTGCTCGGTGACGCTCACGCTGTCGATGGTCACCATCGCCGTGAACAACCCCGATCATCTGGTCAATGACAACTACTACGAGGCTGGCAAAGGCATCAACCGTTCGCTCGACCGCGAACTGCTGGGTCAGCAGCTCAACCTCAAGGCGACGTTGCACCTGGATGGCATGACCGGTGAAGTGGTGCTGCTGCTCGACGGCAACAGCCACCCGAAAACGATTGAACTGAACCTGATTTCCCCGACCCAGCCCGAAAAGGACCGCAAGGTGCCGCTGACACAGAGTGAATCGGAGCCGCGCCGTTACATCGGCCAGTTGGATGACAAGGTTGAAGGGCGCCGTTTCGTCGAGCTGCTGGGCGTTGAAGATGGCAAGACCTGGCGCCTGTTTGAGGAAGAAGAAGAAGTCGGTCACGACAAAGACCTGTTGCTGGGTGACGAGCCCCTGCAAGGCGCTGAAGTCCACTCCAAACAGTAACAACGTTGCCCGCAAGGCCGCCGTGACAGGGAAACGCGAACCCTGCCACGCTGGCCTCGCGGGCAATGATGTATGTTCAGCGCACAGCCTCGCGACAGACTGCCATGACCACTCCCGTACCCTGCTATCACTGCGCCCTGCCCGTTCCGCCGGGCAGTCGCTTCACTGCGGTCGTTCTCGGGGAAACCCGCGAGTTCTGCTGCCCCGGCTGTCAGGCCGTGGCCGAAGCCATCGTCGCCGGCGGGCTGGAAAGCTATTACCAGCACCGCAGCGAAGCCTCCGCCAACCCTGAAGCGCTGCCGGTGCAGTTGGTCGAAGAACTGGCCCTGTATGACCGCCCCGACGTGCAACAACCGTTTGTGCGGCATGAAGGCGAGCAGGCTGAAACCACCCTACTGATTGAGGGCATCAGTTGCGCGGCCTGTGGCTGGCTGATTGAAAAACACCTGCGCCGCTTACCGGCCGTGAGCGAGGCACGGCTGAACCTGTCCAATCACCGCCTGCATGTGCGCTGGGCCGACAGCCAGTTGCCGCTGAGCGAAGTGCTCAGCGAACTGCGCCACATCGGCTATGCCGCCCACCCGTATCAGACCGACCGCGCCACCGAACAACTGGCCAGCGAAAACCGCCTGGCCCTGCGCCAATTGGGCGTCGCCGGGCTGCTGTGGTTTCAGGCAATGATGGCAACCATGGCCACCTGGCCCGAATTCAACATCGACCTCAGCCCCGAGATGCACACCATCCTGCGTTGGGTCGCGCTGTTTCTGACCACCCCGATCGTGTTTTACAGCTGCGCGCCCTTTTTCAAAGGCGCCATGCGCGACGTGCGCACCCGACACCTGACCATGGACGTGTCGGTATCGCTGGCCATCGGCGGTGCTTACATCGCCGGTATCTGGACTGCCATTACCGGCATTGGCGAACTGTATTTCGACGCCGTGGGCATGTTTGCGCTGTTCCTGCTGGCCGGGCGCTACCTCGAACGACGTGCCCGGGAGCGCACCGCCGCCGCCACTGCGCAGCTAGTCAATCTGCTGCCCGCCTCTTGCCTGCGCCTGAGCCCTGACGGGCAAAGCGAGCGCATCCTGCTGACCGAACTCAAGGTCGGTGACCAAGTACTGGTGCATCCCGGCTCGATCCTGCCCGCCGATGGCAAGATCCTCGACGGGCAATCCAGCATCGACGAATCACTGCTGACCGGCGAATACCTGCCACAGCCCCGCAGCCCCGGCGACGCGGTCACGGCGGGCACGCTGAACGTCGAAGGCGCCCTGACCATTGAAGTGCTGGCCCTGGGCCAGGACACACGCCTGTCGGCTATCGTGCGCCTGCTCGACCGCGCCCAAAGCGAAAAACCGCGCCTGGCGGAAATAGCCGACAAGGCCGCGCAATGGTTTTTGCTGTTCTCGTTGCTCGCGGCGGCCGCCATCGGCGTGGTGTGGTGGCAACTGGACCCGTCCCGCGCGTTCTGGATTGTGCTGGCCATGCTGGTAGCAACCTGCCCGTGCGCCCTCTCGCTGGCGACCCCCACCGCGCTCACGGCGGCCACCGGCACGTTGCATAAGCTGGGCCTGCTGCTGACACGCGGGCACGTGATCGAAGGCTTGAACCAGATCGACACCGTGATTTTCGACAAAACCGGCACCTTGACCGAAGGCCGTCTGGCGCTGCGGGCCATTCGCCCCCTGCGTGATCTGGACAGCGACCACTGTCTGGGGCTGGCCGCTGCGCTGGAAAATCGCTCCGAACACCCGATTGCCCGCGCTTTCGGTCGCGCGCCCCACGCCGCAGAGGAAGTGCACAGCACGCCCGGCCTGGGTCTCGAAGGGCGCGTGGGTGCGCAGCGCTTGCGCATCGGCCAGCCGGGGTTTGTCTGTGAACTGAGCGGGACGGCCGTGCCGGACATGCCGCAGGAGCCGGGCCAATGGCTGCTGCTGGGGGACCCTCAGGGGCCGCTGGCCTGGTTTGTCCTCGATGACCGCTTGCGCGCCGACGCCCCGGCGCTGCTGGCGGCCTGCAAGGCCCGGGGCTGGCGCACGCTGCTGCTGTCGGGCGATACCTCCCCGATGGTCGACAGTGTGGCGGCCGAGCTGGGGATTGATGAAGCGCGCGGCGGCCTGCGCCCCGACGACAAACTGCACGTGCTGCAACAGTTGCATGCCCAGGGCCGCACCGTGCTGATGCTCGGTGACGGGGTCAACGACGTGCCGGTGCTGGCCGCTGCCGACATCAGCGTGGCCATGGGATCGGCCACTGACCTGGCGAAAACCAGCGCCGATGCCGTGCTGCTGTCCAATCGGCTCGAGGCATTGGTGCAAGCCTTTGGCCTTGCCCGGCGCACACGTCGGGTTATCATCGAAAACCTGTTGTGGGCAGGCCTGTACAACGGCCTGATGCTGCCCTTTGCGGCGCTGGGCTGGATCACCCCCGTGTGGGCCGCCGTGGGCATGTCCATCAGTTCACTGATCGTGGTGTTGAACGCCTTGCGCCTGACGCGCATGCCGAAGCCCGCCAGCCTTCAACCTACCCTCGGTCCTCAGCCGATGCCGGCCTGAAACGGCCGTCCGGAGTTCTTATGCCAGCGCTTTACGTCATGATTCCCGCGGCCTTGCTGATTGTCGGGGTCGCCATTTACATCTTCTTTTGGGCGGTGGACAGCGGCCAGTACGACGACCTGGACAGCCCGGCCCACAGCATTCTGTTTGACGACCAGGACCCGCAGCACACCGCCGCCGTCGACGAGGCCAAAGGCCTGCACCCGGACGCGCCCAAAGACGACGATCAAACAGCGCCGCCCCATGCTTGAATTGGCGCCGCTGCTGGTTTCAGCCGTCATCCTCGGCCTGTTGGGCGGTGGCCACTGCCTGGGCATGTGCGGCGGGTTGATGGGCGCCCTGACCCTGGCGATTCCGAAAGAACAACGCAGCCGACGCTTCAGGTTGCTGCTGGCCTACAACCTCGGTCGAATCCTCAGCTATGCCGCTGCCGGTTTATTGCTTGGGCTCGCAGGCTGGGCCGTGGCCAATAGCCCGGCGGCGCTGTTCATGCGCATCCTCGCGGGCGTGCTACTGATTTGCATGGGCTTGTACCTGGCGGGCTGGTGGAGCGGGCTGACGCGCATTGAAAGCCTGGGGCGCGGCCTGTGGCGTCATATTCAGCCGATTGCGACGCGTCTGCTGCCGGTATCGAGCCTGCCGCGCGCTTTGCTGCTGGGCGCACTCTGGGGCTGGCTGCCGTGCGGACTGGTGTACAGCACCCTGATCTGGTCAGCCAGCCAGGGCAGCGCGACCGACAGCGCGCTGTTGATGCTGGCGTTTGGTCTTGGCACGTGGCCCGTGTTGCTGGCCACGGGGCTGGCGGCCGAACGTGTCACGGCCCTGCTGCGCAAGCGCAGCGTGCGCATGACAGGCGGCATGCTGGTGATCCTGTTCGGCATCTGGACCCTGCCCGGCCCGCACCAGCATTGGTTAATGGGGCATTGAGTCGGGCAGCGTGACGCCCCGTGCGGTGTCAGGCTGCTACAAAGCTGCAACCACAGCTCTTGATGCAAATCAAGATGCAACAGTGACCCACCCCCTAGACTGCCGAGCATTGCCAGCCATCCCGGGGGAATGCCCGCATGCTCGACGCCATTCGTTGGGACTCAGATTTAATTCGCCGTTACGACATGGCCGGACCGCGCTATACCTCGTATCCCACAGCCATGCAGTTCAACAGCCAGGTCAGCCCGTTTGACCTGTTGCATGCGTTGCGAGAAAGCCGCAAGGCGTTGCGTCCTCTGTCGTTGTATGTGCACGTGCCGTTCTGCGCCAACATTTGCTATTACTGCGCCTGCAACAAAGTCGTGACCAAGGACCGGGGCCGCGCACAGCCCTATTTGCAACGCCTGGAGCAGGAAATCCAGCAGATCGCCTGCCACCTCGACCCCCATCAAAAGGTCGAGCAGTTGCACTTTGGCGGTGGCACGCCGACGTTCCTCAGCCATGACGAACTGCGCCAGTTAATGGCCAAGCTGCGCCAGCATTTCAACCTGCTGGACGATGACTCCGGCGACTACGGCATCGAGATCGACCCGCGCGAAGCCGACTGGTCGACCATGGGGCTGTTGCGCGAGCTGGGGTTCAATCGGGTCAGCATCGGCCTGCAAGACCTCGACCCGCAGGTACAACGGGCCGTGAACCGCTTGCAAAGCCTGGAAGAAACCCGCGCGGTGATTGACGCGGCGCGCACCCTGCAATTTCGCTCGATCAATATCGACCTGATCTACGGGCTACCGAAACAGACGCCCGAGGCATTTGCGCGCACGGTCGACGAAGTGATTAACCTGCAGCCGGATCGTTTGTCGGTGTTCAATTACGCGCACTTGCCTGAACGCTTCATGCCACAGCGCCGGATCAATGCCAGTGATTTGCCGTCCCCTGCCGACAAGCTGCAGATGCTGCAAAACACCATCGAGCAACTGACCAAAGCCGGTTACCGCTACATCGGCATGGACCACTTCGCCCTGCCGGATGACGAACTGGCCATTGCCCAGGAAGAAGCCACGCTGCAACGCAATTTCCAGGGCTACACCACCCACGGTCATTGCGACCTGATCGGGCTCGGGGTGTCGGCCATCAGCCAGATCGGCGATTTGTACTGCCAGAACAACAGCGATCTGGCGCAGTACCAGACCACGCTGGCCAGTGCCCAACTGGCCACCAGCCGCGGGCTGATCTGCAACCAGGACGACCGGATCCGCCGCGAAGTGATTCAGCAAATCATCTGCAACCTGCACTTGCCGTTTGCGCGCATCGAGCAGGCGTTCAACATCGACTTCAGGGGGTATTTCGCGGCCCAGTGGCCCGCACTGGAAGCGATGGCGCAAGACGGCCTGATCGCACTGGACAGTGACCAGTTGACCGTTCTGCCGGCGGGGCGGTTATTGGTGCGCTCGGTGTGTATGGTGTTTGATGCGTACCTGGAGCAACAAAACCGCCAGCGCTATTCGCGGGTTATTTAGCGGCTAACGAAGCGGCCTTGAGCGCGTCGTCGCTGCTCATGTCTTTCATGGCCTTGGCCAGGCTCGCGTTCAGCGTGATCAGACTGGCCGTCAGGCTGGAAATCTCACCCTGCAATGCCGACGCTTGAGCCTTGGCCTGTTCCGGGCTCAGGCTGCTGTTGGTCAACACTTGTTGCAGTTGCTGCTGCTTCTCGGCGATCTGCTTTTTGACGTCGCGAATCATCTTCAGCAGTTTCTGAATGTTGTCGGGCAAACCGCTGTCTTCAATGTCGCTGTTGTCAGCTTTCTGCGCCCCGGCCGCTTTCAGGGCGGCGCCCGAAATGGTGACCGACACGCCTTCAGCCGGAGTCGTGGCGTCCACGTCAAGTTTCGCGTCTTTGTCGGCTGTTTTCTGACCCTGCGTGTTCTGCACGGGCGCCGGGATGTGCAACATCCCGCTTTGCCCCAGGGTTACCCCTCCCATCGACGACATCTTCCCTGCTCCGTTTATCTGCGATACCCGTTTATCGGCCAAATCCTACATTTCTTGAGCGTTGCGCCCAGAGAAGGCGCACTGGTCTGGATTCCCTTGATGAGTTACCCTTGTAACTTATGTGTGTTTTCCCACAAGGATTAAAGAAATGTCCGAGCCAGTAAAACTGCGCGCTCATAACCAGGCACACTGCAAGGACTGCAGTCTGGCGCCTCTGTGTTTACCACTTTCATTGAATCTGGAAGATATGGACGCGCTGGATGAGATCGTCAAGCGAGGCCGCCCCCTGAAAAAAGGGGAGTTCCTGTTTCGCCAGGGCGATACGTTTGGTTCGGTGTACGCAGTCCGTTCTGGCGCGCTCAAGACCTTCAGCCTGAGTGACAGCGGCGAAGAGCAAATTACCGGCTTCCATTTGCCCAGCGAACTGGTCGGCCTCTCCGGCATGGACACAGAATCCTACCCGGTGTCAGCACAGGCGCTGGAAACCACGTCGGTGTGCGAAATCCCGTTTGAACGCCTGGACGAGCTGGCCCTGCAATTGCCGCAACTGCGTCGCCAGTTGATGCGCGTGATGAGCCGCGAAATCCGCGACGACCAACAAATGATGCTGCTGCTGTCGAAAAAGACCGCTGACGAGCGTATTGCCACGTTCCTGGTCAACCTGTCTGCCCGCTTCCGGGCCCGCGGTTTCTCGGCCAACCAGTTCCGCCTCAGCATGTCGCGCAATGAAATCGGCAACTACCTGGGCCTGGCCGTTGAAACGGTCTCGCGGGTGTTCACGCGCTTGCAGAACGACCATTTTCTGATCGCGGAAGGCAAGGAAGTCAACATCCTTGACCCGATCAAGCTGTGCGCACTGGCAGGCGGGTCTTTGGAAGGCTAAAGCCGCTATACTGGCGCGCTTTACGCACGCCAGGACACACCCACATCATGGTCTTGAACGACTTCTCCCTAAAATCGCTGATCCGCCCGGTCATTGACTTCCCCAAGCCGGGCGTGATTTTTCGCGACATCACCCCGCTGTACCAGTCCCCTCGCGCCATGCGCGTGATTGCCGATTCGTTTATCGAACGCTACGTCGAAGCCGACTTCACCCACATTGGCGCCATGGATGCACGCGGGTTCCTGATCGGATCGGTTCTGGCACACCAGCTCAACAAGCCCCTGATCCTGTTTCGCAAGCAAGGCAAACTGCCGGCGGACGTGATCGCTGAAGGCTATCAGACCGAATACGGCGAAGCGTTTTTGGAGGCGCACGCTGACAGCCTGTGCGAAGGGGATTCGTTGCTGATCGTGGATGACCTGATTGCCACAGGCGGCACGCTGATTGCGGCGGCCAATCTGGCACGGCGCATGGGGGCAACGGTCTTTGAAGCGGCGGCCATCATCGACCTGCCGGAACTGGGCGGTTCAAAGCGCCTGAATGACATCGGCATTGCGACCTTCAGCCTGACTGAGTTTTCGCTGACCGAATAAAGCATCGCCCTTGCTGTCACGTTCGCCAGCAAGGGCGATGGGTCTCACAATGCGATGGGTTTGCGTCCAGCGAACGAATGCGCCAGCGTTCCGCCATCCACCAATTCAAGCTCGCCACCCAACGGCACGCCGTGGGCGATGCGTGACGCGATCAAACCTTTGCTGTGCAGCAGCTGCGCAATGTAATGCGCGGTGGCCTCGCCTTCGACCGTCGGGTTGGTGGCAAGGATGACCTCGGTAAAGGTGCCTTGCGATTCAATGCGCGCCATCAACTGCGGAATGCCAATCGCCTCTGGCCCCAGGCCATCCAGCGGCGATAAATGCCCCTTGAGCACGAAATAGCGCCCGCGATACCCCGTTTGCTCCACGGCATAGACGTCCATCGGGCCTTCCACCACACACAGCAGGGTGTCATCGCGACGCAGGTCCGCGCACTGCGGGCACAGGTCGTCTTCGGTCAGGGTGCGACACAACCGGCAATGCCCTACCCCTTCCATCGCCTGACTCAACGCCAGCGCCAGACGCGAGCCACCACTGCGGTCACGCTCAAGCAACTGCAGGGCCATGCGCTGCGCGGTCTTTTGACCCACGCCCGGCAAAGTGCGCAAGGCATCAATCAGTTGGCGAATCAGGGGGCTAAAGCTCATAGGGAAAAGTCCGACAAAACAACGAGAGGCGGTTTATACCCGCCCGGTCAGGCAGCGTCAAATGCTCTCGTCACCCCCACAGCCCGCGACAGCGACGACAAAAAACGCGCAAAAAAAAGCCGGGCGCGGAGCCCGGCTTTCTCACAGCACCTTAGAACGGCAGCTTCATGCCCGGTGGCAATTGCATGCCGGCGGTCACGCCGCTCATTTTGTCCTGGCTGTTGGCTTCGATCTTGCGCACGGCGTCGTTAACGGCCGCGGCGAACAAGTCTTCCAGCACTTCACGGTCATCATCGCTCACGCCTTCCAGCAGGCTGGGGTCGATGCTTACGCGCTTGATGTCGTGACGACCGGTCATCACCACGCTCACCATATCGCCACCTGCCTTGCCGGTGACTTCTGCGTTGGCCAGTTCTTCCTGCATCTTGGCCATTTTTTCCTGCATCTGCTGCGCCTGCTTCATCAGGCCGGCCATGCCACCTTTCATCATGGGAATCACCTCAAACGGTATATGCACAATATGCCCATGGCCTTCGACCACGGGCTGTAATTTTTTATCCGCCGCTACGACGCCTGGGGCTCGACCACGTCGACAGGCTGGATCGTATCGTCACGCACGGCGGCGTCGAACTGTTCAATCATGTGTTGGACCAACGGGTCGGCATAGATCGATTCCTCCGCCAGTCGCTGACGCTCGGCGCGCAGACGGGCTGCCGCTTGCGCCGGGGTTTCCTGTTCGGGCTTGATCAGCTCGATGGTGACTTTAAGTGTGCGCTGCAAGTGTTGGTTCAAGGCATCGTTCAAACGACGCTGCTGGGTCGCGTTAAACAACGCACTGTGCGCCGGATCCAGGTGCAGCAGCCACTCATCCCCTTCGGCCGAGATCAGCGTGCAGTTGGCACCAATGCTTGCTGTCATCCCCGACACCGGTAATTTGGGGAACATGTTCAGCCATTCAAGGGCCAGACCGGTCGCCGGCATCGCGGCGGGCTGCGGTTCAGGCTCCGGCGCAGGCTCATGCTCGGCCGCATGCTCACTGGCCAGCTCGTCCAGATAACTGTAGGCCGCCGAGTCCATGTCCGGCTCAATGTAGTCTTCGTCCAACGGCGGCTCGTCATCGCGGTCCATGCCTGAGAGGGCCGCATCGACTTGCTCGGCGGTCGGCTCGGGGATCGGTGCGGCCGTCCACTGCGGCGCGTCGGGCACCACGCTGTCCGGGGTAGGCAATGGCATCGACGGCAACGCGGGGGGCTCACTGACGGTCTCCAGCACCGGCTCGGGGGCAGGCGCTTGCTCGACGACCGGCACAGCGGGCTCGTTCCACGGCAGATCGACTTCTGCGACCACAGGCGCCCGTGGCTCAACCACCGGGGCCGGGGCAGGCGTCGGGGGCGGGGCAACCTGGGGTTCAGGCGCCGCGACGGGTTCCGGCACCGGTGTCGCGACCGGCGTTAGCGCAGCAGCCGTCGCCACGGCTTGAGCGGAATCAACTGTGGCCTGGCTGATCCCCACCGGCTTTAGCGGCTGACTCGGTGCGTCCCCGGTGTCGGCAGGACGAAAGGCCAACATGCGCAGCAGCACCATTTCGAACCCGCCCCGCGGGTCGGGCGCGAGGGGTAAATCGCGGCGACCGATCAGGCCCATCTGGTAATAAAACTGCACATCTTCGGCCGGCATCGCCTGCGCCAGCGCCAACACCCGATCCCGGTCGCCGTGACCATTGTCGACGCCTTCAGGCAATGCCTGGGCAATCGCTACGCGGTGGAACACGTTGAGGATTTCCGACAGCACGCCATTCCAGTCCGGCCCCTGCTCGGCCAAATGGCGCACAGCCTCAAGCAAGGCTTTTGCATCGCCCTGAATCAAGGCGTGAAGCAGGTCAAACACCTGGCCGTGGTCCAGCGTACCGAGCATGGCCCGCACATCCGCAGCCAGCACTTTGCCTTCACCGAACGCAATCGCCTGATCGGTCAGGCTCATGGCATCGCGCATCGACCCGTCTGCAGCACGCCCGAGCAGCCACAGGGCATCGTCTTCAAAAGGAACGTTTTCGACACTCAGCACATGGCTCAGGTGTTCAACCACGCGCTCCGGGGTCATGTTCTTGAGCGAGAATTGCAGGCAGCGCGACAAAATGGTCGCCGGCAGCTTTTGCGGGTCGGTCGTCGCCAGGATGAACTTGACGTAGGGCGGCGGCTCTTCAAGGGTTTTAAGCAGCGCATTGAACGAATGGCTGGAGAGCATGTGCACTTCGTCGATCAGGTAGACCTTGAAGCGCCCTCGGCTCGGCGCATACTGCACGTTATCGAGCAGCTCGCGGGTGTCTTCGACCTTGGTGCGGCTGGCGGCGTCGATTTCGATCAGGTCGACAAAACGGCCTTCGTCGATTTCGCGGCACACCGAACACTCGCCACACGGGGTCGAGGTGATACCTGTTTCACAGTTCAGGCATTTGGCGATGATCCGCGCAATGGTGGTCTTGCCCACGCCACGGGTACCGGTGAAAAGGTAGGCGTGGTGCAAGCGCTGACTGTCCAGGGCGTTGATCAGAGCCTTGAGCACATGGGTCTGGCCGACCATTTCGCGGAACGAGCGCGGACGCCATTTACGTGCAAGAACCTGATAACTCATTGATAACCGTCGCGTCTGAAAAGCGGAAGGCGCTAATGCTAGCGGAGCAAGGGCAAAATTGCATCCGATGTGGCCGCCTAATCTGGCTATGCTGCTGCCTGACGGGCTATTTATATCGTTTTGCCCCCCTCTGCCGGAGATCTTATGCGCTGGCCCCCCTTGTTATTGATACTGGCCGCCGCGCCCTGTCTGGCGGAACTGCCGCCTATGCGTTTCGCCATTGCAGACAGTTGGGCGATGCCCATGGTGCGGCACGAGAACGGCCAGCCCACTGAAGGCATCCTGTTTGACGTCATGCAAAGCCTGGCGCGCCAGATAGGCTATCCGGCGCACTTTCAGGTACTGGCCCGGGCGCGGGTTCAGAGCGCCATGGACCATGGAGAAATGGATGTGCGCTGTTTTGTCACCCCTGCCTGGGTCGGCCCGAACGCCGACCAGTACCTGTGGAGCGAACCGCTGCTCGCACAACGCGATGTGCTGGTCGGCACACGCCAGCGCCCGGCGCCGGTGAATCTGCAAACCCTGGAGCGACAGTCGGTCGGTACAGTGCTCAGCTACACCTATCCCTCCCTGCAACCGTTGTTCGATGCGGGCAGGCTGCAGCGCGATGACGCCCGCAGCCAGGAACAAGTCCTGCAAATGCTGATCATCGGACGCTTCAACTATGCGGTCAGTAATCAATGGGCAGTGGACTGGATCAATAAAGACCTCGAACCGGCAGACCAACTGCACGACGTGGCGCTGGTGCAGGAACAAATGCTCAGCTGCATGGTGCGTAACGACCCGCAGCTGCCCACGGGAAAAATCCTCAGCACCCTGTCTGCCATGCGCCAGTCCGGGGAAATAGAGCGCATCATTTCGCGTTACACCGCACCCGCGCCGCTGTGACCGCTCAGGCGCAAGCGGCCTGCAACCATGCCCCGGGCGGTTCGAAACCGGCCACCCAATTGGCCACTTCGCGAATCGGCATGGGCCGCGCAATGAAATAGCCCTGCGCCACTTCGCAGCCCAGCTCCATCAGCAGGCAACCCTGCGCTTCGCTCTCTAGTCCCTCGGCAATCACATTGCGCCCAAACGCGCGTGCCAACCCGACCACCGCCGTGGTCAGGGCCAGGTCATCCTGATCGTGGAGGATGTCACGCACAAAGGATTTGTCGATCTTGATGGTTTCAGTCGGCAAGCGTTTGAGGTAGCTCAGCGAGGAATAGCCCGTACCGAAATCGTCCAGCGAAAAACGCACGCCTAAAGCCTGACAGGCTTTAAGGCATTGACTGACATGCTGCATGTTCTCAATGGCCGCCGACTCAATGATTTCGAGGTCCAGCTTTTCGGGCGCCACCTCCGCATACCGCCCCAGCAACACCTTAAGCCGCGCCACAAAATCCGCGCGCTGAAAGTGCCGGGCCGCAATGTTGACACTGATCGACCAGTGCGCCCCGGCCCTTTGCCATTCGTGCATTTGCCGGATCGCCTGATCGATCACCCATTCCCCGATGTCGATAATCAAGTCGGTCTGCTCGACCACCGGTAAAAAATCGCAGGGTTCCATCAGCCCTTTCTTCGGATGATGCCAACGCCACAGGCCTTCAAAACCCAACACCTCGCCGGTACGCATGTTGACCTTGGGCTGGTAGTGCAAACACAACTCACCCGCTGCCAAGGCCTGGCGTACACGCTCGACCTGTTCGTGGGTGGCCTTGATCTCGCGCCCCTTGAGCACATCGAACACGTAATAGCGGTTGCGTCCGCTTTGCTTGGCCACGTACATGGCCTGATCGGCATGGCGCAACAGCGTGTCGGCATCTTCGTTGTCGAGCGGGTAAAGCGTGACGCCAATGCTGGCACACACACTCAGGCTGTTTTCACCCACCGTGTAGGGCCGGGAAATGGCGGTCAACACCCGCTGCATGGCCCCGTGCAGCTCATCCGCATCGCGCACATGGCGCAGGATCAGGACAAATTCGTCCCCGGCCAGACGCGCCACGACATCTTCACCGCGCATGATGCTTTTTAAACGCTTGGCCACCTCGATCAGCAGCAAGTCGCCGCTGGCATGGCCGTAACCGTCATTGACTGCCTTGAAGCCGTCCAGATCGAGCATGCACACCGCCAGCGGAATGCCATCGGCGCGCGAAGATTCGAGGGCCTGATTCAACAGGTCGGAGAGGTAGGCGCGGTTTGGCAAGCCAGTCAGCACATCGTGCCCCACGCGCCATTGCAGGGTGTGCAGCAACTGACGCTTTTCGCTGACATCAAAACGGATCGACAAATACTTGCGCACTTGCCCCGTCGATTCATCCACCAGCGGCACCATGGTGCTGTCCACCCAGTACACCGTGCCGTCTTTACCCCGGTTGCAGATTTCGCCTTTCCAGACCTGCCCCCGGGAAATGGTGCGCCACATGCCGACAAAGAACTCGGGCGGATGAAAACCCGAGTTCAGGATGCGATGGTTGGCCCCCAACAATTCCTCACGCGGGTAACCCGACACGTCACAGAACTGCTCGTTGACGTAGGTGATGCGCCCACTTAAATCGGTTTCAGAAAAGATCGCCGCAGCATCTACAGCTTTGCGGTACATATCGTCCATGATTCACTTCACGCCTTGCCAATTACCGATTGAAACGATCCACCAGGGCCCGAAGCCCTGTAGAGATTCGTTTGAGTTCGCCACCACGCACGACTGCCGCATTGGCGTTTTGCGCGGTATTTTGCACGGTTTGAGCAACATTGTTGATTTGGCGTGAAACATCTTCGGCCACCGAGGACTGTTCTTGCGACGCAGCGGCCATCTGCTGGCTCATGTCAGTGATGCGCTCTACGGCCTGACGAATGCCCTGCAGCGCTTCCTGCGCTTGCAGTACCTGACGCACGCCCTGCTCAGCCTCCTGAATGCCCAGACTGGCAATATTGACCGCCTCCTCGGCGCCCGTTTGCAGGTTTTCGATGATGCCCTGGATCTGCTCGGTCGACTCCCGGGTCTTGCCCGCCAGCGCCCGCACTTCATCCGCCACCACGGCAAACCCGCGCCCTTGCTCGCCTGCGCGTGCGGCCTCGATCGCAGCATTGAGTGCCAACAGGTTGGTTTGATCGGCAATCGCGCGAATCATGCTGGCAGCCAGCATGATTTCTTGGGTTTGGCCGGCCAGATTGCCCACCGCGCCATTGATTTGATTCACCGTATTGGCCAGCAATTGAATGGCATCACGGGTGGTACCGGCCACCAGACTGCCCTCTTGGGCCAACTGGTTCGCGGTTTTGGCCTCTACCGCCGTGTGCTGAACATGCATCGCCACTTCGGAGATCGACGCGGCCATTTCGGTCATGGCGGCCGCGGTCATGTCAGTCTCGGCACGCTGTTGCAACAAGGCGCTTTCCGTGTCGCTGGACAACTGACTGGAGTCCGCCGCCGCTTCGGCCATCTGGTTGGCCAAATCCAGCAAGCGGGTCAGTGCGGTCTTCAGACGCGCTTCTTCGCTGATCAAAATCATGTGTAACCGGGCGACAGCACCGTCGGCGTCGCTGTACACCCTGGCGCTGATCGGGTCCGAAAATGAATCCGCAGAAGCGTTGAGGATGTGCTGGAATTGCTGGCCCACGCGCCGGTGCCCCCACACCCCCACCCCGATAAACAGCGCGGCCGTGAGACTTTGTGCGGCCAGCGTCGGGAGCACATAAGCACTGGCAACCGACACGATGGCCGCGGTGACCGGCAGTAACAGGGCGCCCGCGGCTTGAGTGACGCGGTGCAACGCCGACACCGCAGGTTTGCCTTCACGCAAGCGCGCATAGAGCGCCTCAGCGCGGGCCACCTGCTCACGGGTGGGCTTGACCCGCACCGACTCGTACCCGACCACACGACCGCCTTCCAGAATCGGCGTGACATACGCGCTGACCCAGTAATAGTTGCCGTTCTTGCAGCGATTCTTGACCACCCCCATCCAGCTTTTACCGGCCTTGAGGTAGCGCCACATCAATTCGAAAACTGAGGCAGGCATGTCGGGGTGGCGAACCAGATTGTGCGTACTGCCGATCAACTCATCCTGAGTAAAACCGCTCATGGCGGCGAATTCGGCATTGCAGTAAGTGATATGGCTGTGGACATCCGTGGCTGAGATCAACCGCTGATGCTCGGGAAATGTTTGTTCGACACCGGTCACGGGAAGGTTAATGCGCACGGTAAAACTCCACCTGTGGATAGCACGCACAGGCGCGCCATGTAAGAACAGAACAACCCCAAGGCTCACCGCACATACACTTAATACGCACGGGGCAATATTAAGCAGACGTGCAACAACACCCAACCTCTTTGAACAGGTGTGGGCTTGAAGAAGATCAAAAGTGGCGCAATTCTACAAAGTAATCTCAGCTTTGCAAGTAAGATGGCCAGACAACAACCCGGCCTTGACCCTATGCCTTATAACAACGCATTGAATCGCCCCGGGTTTTCTAGACACTCTCCAGGCTCGCTGCGTAACGCTTTTCAAACTCTACCGGTGACAGCTGATTGTTGAAACTGTGGCGTCGTTTTGGGTTGTAAAACATCTCGATGTAATCGAACACATCATCCCGAGCATCCTGGCGTGTAGTGTAGATTTTACGCTTGATCCGTTCCCGCTTTAGCAACTGGAAAAAGCTCTCCGCCACAGCGTTGTCGTGGCAGTTACCTCGACGACTCATGCTGGCCACCAGGTTGTTAGCTTTCAAGAAGCTTCGCCAGTCCGAACTGCTGTACTGACTGCCTTGATCCGAGTGGATCATCACCTCTTGCTTCGGCTTACGTCTCCAAACCGCCATCAGCAGTGCATCAATGGCTACGTCGCTGGTCATCTGCGACTTCATTGACCAACCAA
>NZ_JYKY01000018.1 GCF_001042985.1 Pseudomonas lundensis | reverse complement strand
GAGCACCAGACAGGCTGCTTCGCGCTTGAACTCAGGGGTAAAGGTACGGCGTTGCTTGGTCATCAGACACCTCTTTGGGGCGAGCATTCTCGCCTAAATGAGTGTCCGGTTTCATTAGACCACTACAGGTCGTCAGAGAGCTGGAGGGAAAACAGGTACTTGAAGTGAAAATTCCGGCGGCGTCACGTAAGCAGAAGCCGGTATTTCTCAATGGTCAGCCCCTAGGTAACACTTATCGTCGATTACATGAGGGGGATCGGCGCTGTTCTGAGGAAGATGTGCGCCGCATGTTCGCAGAGCAAGTGGAGGACTGTCGGGATGAGCGGATTTTGCCGAATTACGACTTCGCGGACATTGACCCGGACAGTCTGCGTATCTACCGCCAGATGCTTAGCGACATAAAGCCAGGCCATCCGGCGCTGGAGCACCAAGGGATTGAGTTTCTCCGACAGATAGGAGGTTGGCGTAAGGACCGCGCGAACGGAGTCGAAGGGCTGACTCTGGCAGGTTTACTCATGTTCGGACGCTGGCTCTCAATCCAGGAGAGTGTTCCTCATTACTTTGTGGACTATCAGGAACGGCCCCACGCTAAAACAGAACTACGGTGGGTGGATAGACTCGTGCCTGATGGAACGTGGTCAGGAAATCTGTTTGATTTCTACCGGCGGGTTTATCGCAAGTTGGTTGAGGACCTAAAAGTACCCTTCGCTCTCAAAGGTGATCAGCGCCAAGATGACACTCCGGTACATGAGGCTTTGCGCGAGGCTTTGGTTAATACCTTGGTCCATGCCGACTATACCGGGCGGGTTTCTGTGTTAGTCGTGAAGCGTCCTGACTTGTTTGGCTTTCGCAATCCAGGCGGCTTACGTTTACCCCTTGAGCAGGTGTTGCAAGGTGGCATCAGCGATTGCCGTAACAGGCTAATGCACCAAATGTTCCTTCTTATCGGCCTTGGCGAGCGTGGTGGTTCTGGGGTTCCAAAAATCTACAGCGGATGGCGCAGCCAGCATTGGCGACCGCCGGCCCTTTATGAAAAGCCCGAGCCCGAGCAAACCCTTCTTGAGCTTCGCATGTTGGACTTGCTCCCAGAGGGGGTGGTGGAGCAGCTACGAGAGCGATTTGGTGTTCGTTTCGAGAGCTTGGAACACACTGCCAGGTTGATCTTGGCCACGGCCGCGATTGAGCGGGTGGTCAGTCATAATCGTCTCCTTGAGATTTGTGATACTCATGCTCATGACTTGAGCCAACTGCTTGCGCGTTTGGTGCGCGAGGGATTCCTTGTGCCTGACGGGCGCTCACGAGGCATGATTTATCACCTGCCAGGTGAACAACTGCCAACGCCGGAGCAAGTGTTCGCAGGTCCGGTGCAGAGCTCCGAACATTACGCCAGCAGCTCCGAACATAACGGTACTAGCTCCGAACATAACGGTACTAGCTCCGAACATAAGGCCGAGCTGGATATGCAGCGAAACGATGATGGCTGTGTATTGAGCGATAACATTGACGCGCCCCTAATCGATGCTTTGGACAGGCTTGATGCAGAATTTCGAGAAAAGCTTGAAATACTGGCTGAGGAACCGCGCAAGCGAGAGCGCATGCAAAAGGATCGTATGCAACAGGTGATTATCACCCTATGCAAGGGGCACTATCTGACGCTCAACGTTTTGGCTAATTTGGTGAAGCGCAGTCCAGATGCCCTCCGTCAGCAGTACCTGAATGGAATGGTAAAAAGCAGGCAGATTCAGTTGGCTTTTCCGACTAAGCCGACTCATGAAAAGCAGGCGTACAAAGCGCACGCAGGTGGGCAGGATGAGGAGTAGGCTAACGGCCTATTCCCTCCGGCGCTGGCCGTGTGTCCGGGATTTCTCAGGTTGCGCGCTACTGGCTGAACTCGCTCCAGCGGGAGACATGCAGTTCGCAGGTACGTAAAAAAACGCAACAACAGCCTGCCTCGCGCCAAGTACTGCATAAGGTCATATGTATCAAGGCAGACCACTGGGTAATTGCCAAACGATACAAGTCCTTCGTTTTCATCAGGCTTTGCATACCTGAGCCGCGACGGTTTTCGGCCATTGAGTTGGACTGGAAGGGAGAGGCCGTCGCCGCCGAAAAACATGTAGGCGCGGTCAATGGGTTTGGCTGAGCAACAAGCCGAATCGGAGAATGGGGCAGTGGTACGCGACATAAGGGTACTGCTCCCTTTATCGAACGACCTTTCCCTTGTCTGTATCCTTAGCGCGGCTGATATCCATAAGATTTTTGGCGGAGTCCGGCGGAACGCCAAAACGAAAAAACCCGCCAGAAGGCGGGTTTTTCGGGGGTTTCAGAGACTTTGCTAGCTGTCTGTGGAACCTTGTGTGGTGCCGGCACCAAGAGTCGAAAAATCTGATTTTTTTCATTTAATACAGTTAGATAAAAACGATAGTTTCCTGTTCTACCCCTAAAACTACCCTGAGATACAGAAAGTGCAACGATGTGGCTAATAAATTGCAGAGTCTGCTTTTAGACTTTCGGCCTGCTGAAAGCCTTCTCTAAAATCAGGCCGAAGTCGTAAATTTCTTTAGTTTAGGCTGGTAAAGCTGCATTTGAGTTACACAAAATTCTCTAAAAATTCCGCGAGAGCATCTCCTTGGGAGTCTACCTGAGAGGAAAGCATGTTTATTCCCCATTGGTTAAGGATGGCTTCTTGGACGGGGTTTGGTCTAGGTGAGAAAATGTATGACCGAGGCTGTGCCTCACTATTGCAGTTGGCCTTCCAGATTTTGGATAGCTTGTAGAATAGAAACCTTAAATTTATATCGGCAAGTCTGTACCCAATGAATAGCACTGATTTGCCGAGTACGTCCGATCGCAATTTAATATCTAGAGGTGTTTCGAATTCTAATCTTTCAAAATAACTAGTTTCATCAAGTACTATCGAGGTATCATCATCGAAGTCTCCGTGAAACTTAATTATTTGAGTGCTTCCAAGCCTTATCTTAGTTACGTCAGATACCGATGCTATTTTGGTGTATGGCTTTTGGAAGTGGTCGAATGTGTTTTCGAGCCATCGATCATAGTTTGTAGTGTAAATTATTGGAAAATTGGCTTTTGCAATCAGTTCATGGATTTTTGACGATTCTATATTGATGGTCGGAGCATGCCAGCTTCGGTCCATCCAGCTTCGGAGGGGACCAATACTACCTTTTTTGATTCGGTAATATTCGGCAAGGGCGTAATGATCGCCAAATGTCTTATAGATCTCAGGGTCATACCCTAATTCTTGAGCGATCTTGTCGATCAGTTCACCCCAAGATGGAAGCCCCAGATTGGTGGATACTCCAGCACCAACGAAAAGTATAACGTTACCTTGCTTAAAAGATGACAGTAACTGTTCCATCAAACATTTCCATATTTAAGAAACTGTTTAAACTTATCGAATGCAAGACGCCTCATCGATATGTTGTTTTTTCTTTCCCCCATTTCCGCGAAAGTTTGAGTAAAGCCTTCGGGAATAAAAACACAGTCCCACTGAAAGTCTCTGTTTCCTCGGGGCTCAGCAGATATTGTGCCTTTTATTGCACCTTCAAATAGATGGATTTTCATAGAGTCGCAATATCCAATTATCGTTTTTGCGACCAAGTTAATATTTTCCCCGGAACCAAATAGGGTCGAGAATTTGTCAGCTTGAAGCTTGTCCCAAAAAATCTGTGTTAATCCACCAGGGAAGCCATTGAGACTTTCAATATACAGACCGGTATGCTCAACGAATACCGGGTGTCCTATTATCTTGAAAGCCTTCAGTAATTTATCTCTGACCAAACTGTCAACATTCTCAGTTTGGATTTCATCAATAGAGTATCGGGCTGCAATGACCTCTACACCTGTATCTTGAAGTATTTGTTGGACTTCTTGGACTTTAAAGTCGTTTTTTGAAACAAATCTAATTTTCATTTTGATCTTCCATGAAGCTATATTTTTTTTGTAAGGTCAGCATGTTCTCTAGGATGGCACTGTTTTCTGTTTCTTTATAGAACTCATTATAGTCATCGCTAATGCTCGCACCATGAATCGCCGGATTGTCCGAACAAATAACGAATGGTACACCGAATTTAATGAATTCGCGTACAGGATGGGACTCGCTTGATTTTACAGCGCCTGTTAGGCGGTTGCTAATAGGGCATACCTCTATACATATATCGCGCTTGTGCATCAATTCCATGATTTTAGTTGATTTGAATGCGGCTGTACCGTGTCCAATCCTATCAGCATCAAATTCAGTTATAGCTTCTATAATGTTTTGGGGATTGCCTGTTTCCCCTGCGTGTATAGTGATTTTTAATCCCAAATCAGATTTTGCTTTCCGATATAATTGAGGGAGCTCTGTTGGAGATACTGTATCTTCGTTGCCAGCTAGATCTAGTCCCACTATTATTTCGGGCTTACCAATGGATGCGTAAGCAGCTAAAAGGGTGCGTAGATGTTCCGCCGCGTAATCTCCGCGTGAAATCGTTAATATCAGCCCGCCCCTAATGCCGTATTTTAATGAGGCACTGTAAATCTCTTCGGTCAACCACAAGAGCGCCTCGGGTACTGTGACGTTATTAAGGAGTGCAAGATAAATTATGCTACTCCGTAACTCGACAAACTTTACATTCTGAGCTGCTAGGTTTTCGAATGCGCTAAAAACCATTAAATTGAGAGCTGTGCGACCTTGAGGAATAAGCCTTAAAACTTGCCAAGGCTTTAGATATGTCTGAAGGTCAGGGGAAGGTGTGAATCTGGTGAGGTCTCTTTCTAAATCGAAATTATCAGGAATTTCTGCTCCCTGCTGCTGGAGTAAATCAATAACTAGGCGCGTACTGACGAGGCCATTTAAGTGAACGTGTAGCTCACCCTTTTCCATGCTTTTAAAATTGTCTTCCATCAGCGATGGTCTCTATCAAGAAAGTTGATCTTGCGGCAAAAAATCGGATCAATAGTGCCGACTAACTAGGAGGCTGCTTTTGGTCAGTAGTAATTCTAGAGTCGGCATCCACATGTATGATCAAAA
This sequence comes from Pseudomonas lundensis, assembly GCF_001042985.1. Taxonomy (GTDB): domain Bacteria; phylum Pseudomonadota; class Gammaproteobacteria; order Pseudomonadales; family Pseudomonadaceae; genus Aquipseudomonas; species Aquipseudomonas lundensis. The sequence goes on along the minus strand of NZ_JYKY01000018.1, from coordinate 100,443 downwards.
TCAACCGCCGTTGAGTAAGGAAGCCGCCATACCGTCTAGCCGCTTTTTCACGCTTTCCCACTGTGGCATCACTTGCTGCATTAGCCGGTAAAAGCGTTCGCTGTGGTTATGCTCCGCGATATGGCAAAGCTCATGCAGGATGACATAGTCAATGCACTCACTAGCCGCCTTAACCAGGTGGGGATTGAGCGTGATGCGCCCGGCGGGGGAGCAACTGCCCCACTGCGTTTGCATGCTGAGGATGCGCAGTGGCGGCTTGCCAGAAACCCAAAGGGCTTGCTGCAAGACTGCCTCCAGACGTCGATCAAAAACCTCTCGGGCGCGGGTCTTGTACCAAGCTTGCAGTAGCTCGCGTACCTTTCCAGCCGACTTCATCCGGACAGACACTTCCAGCTTGCCACGCAATAGACGCACCTGTTGCAGCTCATCAGGAGCCTCCACGACCTTAAGCACATATTGCTTGCCCAAATAGTAGTGGCTTTCTCCGCTGATGTACTGCCGCGGGCGGACATGCGTGAGCTGAGAGCGGAACTCACGAAGCTGTTGATAAATCCAACGGCCGCGCCGCTTCAGTACACCCAATACCTGTTCATCGCTAGCGCCGGCCGGTGCACTAACCCGCACGCGGCAGTCTGGATCGACCTTGATCAGAATGCGCGAAACCTCGCGCCCCCGTGGGCCCCGCTCAACCTGTATCAACTCATCGGCGTAGTAAAAGCTCAGCCGGCTTTGCCCTGGTGGACTAGATGGAGCATTCGTAACGATGGGAGCGCTCATAGACCGGACAAGCCCACCCGCGTAATTTGCACCACCCACTCAACCATGGCCTTCGCCTGATCCATGCCGGCCCCCACCGCCTTGCACTCCTTGAAGAGCAGCGGTAACAACTTCTTGCGGATATCGCTTTCAATGTTCTGTGGGTTGATAGAATGTTCGGCCACAGAGGTCATGACCATTTCATCCAGGCTAAAAGCCAGCTTCACCCAGTGCCCCTGTACCTGTTCATCGGCTGAGATCAGGGCTTCCGGAAGGCTTTTCTTGAAAACACCAAAGTAAGCCTGGGCATGGCGGTTACCAGCCAATACGTCCGGCAGTTCATCTAGCTTGCGCGCCTGTACCTGCTGCTCAAATTCGTGGAATAGCAGGTACTGCTTGAGCGGATGATCGAACAGCTTTGCGGCATCTTCAATGGCTTGGCGCAGCAGCTTAGAAAATGCTTCTTGGGCATAGGGGTCATCACGTAGCTCCTGCTCAATCATCTTGCTCACGCGGGTCTTGATGATGTCGGTTTCGTTGCGCACCTTGTCCTCACTCCACTGCTCAGGCTTTTGCTGCCCCATCTTGCCAACTTCATAAACACCACCCGGATCTTTAACCTCCACGCCGACTACATGCTTATCCAGCAACTTGCGCACCTGTTCGGCGTACTGGTCATAGTTTACTGTCTCACCGGCATCCTGTTTGGCCATTTGGCGTAGGCTGGAGAACTGCTTGAGCGTTTCCTTGTAGTGAGCGCGGTCAGCGTCACTGAAGCTGGTGTCCTCGAAGAAAGAGGCTGATTGCAATGCAACCTTCAGGCAACTGGCGAACTCGGTTAGCGCCTCATAGAAGTCCTCGCGCACTTTGAGATTTACATCCACCAACTCACCGTCGCGCTCTTGCATCTTGGGTACCAGTACCTGGCGTAACTGTTCGATATCGCCTTTGTTTTTCACATCGGCAAAAATCGCCCAGAGTATTTTGTGCAGTTGAGGTAGCCGTTTGTACTCGCTGCTCATCTGGCTGTAGAGGCCGGCGATGTCATTTATGTCATAGCCACCCTGAGTGCGTGAAGCCAAATCCTGATATTTCTGAATCGTGGTATCCAACTCGGAAAGAATGCCGCGATAGTCAATCAGCAGGCCGAACTTCTTCAGGGGATGCAATCGGTTGACCCGTGCAATGGCCTGAATCAGGTTGTGCTCCTTGAGCGGCTTATCGATGTAAAGCACGGTATTCTTCGGCTCATCGAAGCCCGTCAACAGCTTGTCCACTACGATCAAAAGCTTGAGCGAATCATCCTTATCGAAACGCTCAATCAACTGCTTGGTGTAGACCTGCTCATCCGCGCTCCCAACGTTGTTCTTCCACCATTGAGTTACCTCCGGTGAAGCAGCTTCATCCACTTCGGTGTTGCCTTCGCGGCTATCCGGTGGGCTCATCACCACAGCGCTTTCGAAAAGACCCGCTTCGTCCAGGTATTGCTTGTACTTGATCGCCGACGCCTTACTGTCACAGGCCAACTGCCCTTTGAGGCCTTCATCAATGTTTTTCACGAAGTGGTTGGCGATATCAAGTGCAATCAAGCGAATTCGATCATCTGTGCTGTAGATCTGTCCTTTCTTGGCGAACTTGCGCTTTAGATCGGCCTTCTGCTGCTCGCTCAGCCCTTCAGTGATGCGCTCGAACCAGCTATCGATAGCGCGCGCGTTCACATCCAGATCGGGGATGCGCTCTTCATAGAGCAACGGCGTCACCGCTTGATCCTCCACTGCTCGCTGCATGGTGTAGGCATGCACAATGGGACCAAACTTATTTGTGGTCTTGTCGTCTTTGAGCAGGGGCGTGCCGGTAAACGCCACAAAAGCCGCATTGGGCAGCGCCTGTTTCATGCGGATATGGTTTTCACCGCCTTGGCTGCGGTGACCTTCATCGATCAGCACGATGATGTCAGCACTAGTGTTCACGCATTGCGGCAGCTTGGTGGCGCTGTTGAACTTCTGGATTAGGGAGAAAATGATGCGCTCATTACCCTTGCCGATCTGCTCGGCCAAGCGCGTCCCGGAAGTGGCCATCGCGGCCTCGCGATCCTTCTTGCCTGCCAGTTCGCCGCCCGAGGCGAAAGTCTTGCTCAGCTGGTTTTCCAGATCGACCCGGTCGGTGACCACCACGATGCGACACTGTTTGAGCAAGTCATGCAGGATCAGCGCCTTGCTCAGAAAAACCATGGTGAATGACTTGCCCGAGCCTGTTGTATGCCAGATCACCCCGCCCTCGCGGCCACCGTCCTTGCGCTTGTGGGTAATTCGCTCGATCAGCCGTTTGATGCCAAATACCTGCTGATAGCGAGCAACAATCTTGCCAGCCTTCTTATCGAACAGGGTGAAGTAGCGAGTAATCTCCAGCAGCCGGGCAGGAGAGAGCAGGCTGATAAGCAACTGATCCTGGCCGGTCAGCGCTAGCTCGCCGCCAGCGATCAGGGTGTCATACCAGTCCAGATCACGGGGAGGGCGGTGGCTAAAAATAGAGGCCTTCTCCGCGGCACTCAGCTTGCGGTTCTTCAGCGCATACAACTCTGCGGTGGCGATATCTTCCTCACGCCAAGCCGCCCAGAATTTCGCAGGCGTGCCGCATGTGGCGTAGCGCCCGTCGCTGCCATTGATCGACAGCAACAATTGGCTGTAGGCGAATAGCCTTGGGATTTCGTCGTGACGCTGGTTGCGCAAACTCTGCGAAACGCCTTCGTCGATGGTCGGGCCTTTCTGCGCATTGCTATCGGGACGCTTGGCCTCAATTACTGCCAGCGGAATACCGTTGACGAAGCAAACAATATCCGGCCTCCGCGACTCCACACCACTGCTGCGCAGCACGCGAAACTCTTCGGTGAAGATGAAGCTATTATTCGCGGGGTTGTTCCAGTCGATCAACGCCACGGTAGGGTTGGCTTTTTTGCCATCCACGAACTCTGTCACTGAGATGCCATACAGCAAATGGTTGTACAGCCGCTCATTGGCAGCCTGTAGCCCTTCGTTAAGCGCCGGGCTGCACATTTCACTGATCAGGTTGTCGATGGCTTTGGCTGATAGTGGGTATTCACTCCCGCCAAACAAGAAACGTCGCTTGCTCAGTTGCTCGCGTAGTACATCACGCAAAACCACCTCGTCGCTCTTGCCGCTCCTTGCTGTTAGTGCCTGCTCGGGCGAGAGGAACTGCCAGCCGAGGTTGCACAGCAGAGCCAGAGCCGGAAGTTTCGCGCTGTATTCTTCCTGAAATTTAGGTGTTGGTATCATCCGCTGTAGTTCTCCAAGCCGCCCGCCAGCTGTTGCTGGAAACCAATCAGCTTATGAATTTGACTGCTATGTGGGTCATCGGCCCACTCATGCTTGAACATCCATTTCGCGCAGGGTGAACTGCGTTAAAACATCATCCGTGCTATAGAAAATCAGGTCGCTAATGTCATATCAGCCATTCGCCTCTGCGATTGTGCGATCCGATACCACCTTGTCGATCATCGCCTTCACGGCGTGATCAATAGCCGAACCATCAGTGTAATCGGCAGTGGTCGCCAGGTTGGTACGCCCTTCCTTGACCAGCTTGAGTGCTTTTTCGCGGGCACCGCGTTTGCCCTTGCCGTACACGGCAATCGAATGGCCGCCCTGATTCTTGACCAGGCGCATGGAGGGAATGTCGGTCTCGCCATCGCCGATAAACACCATATTGCTGAACGGCACAGGCCGTTCGGCTGGCTCGACGAACTTGTTGATCACTGAGTTATCGTGTACATCCAAGCTGCCCTTGTTAATGCGGAACAAATACTGGGTTTTGGTGGTGTAGTTCACCGCCAATGCTGGCCAGTGTGCGACGTCGTTATGGTCGTACATAAAGCCCGAGGCATAGACGCGGCTGAAATACTTGTTGATTGGAGTTCCTTCGATCATCTCGCGCAGCCCCGACGAGATAATAAAATGCTCTACCTTTACACCTTTAACACGGCCATATTCGGTGATGCGTTTGAACCAATCCTGTACACCCGGAAATAATTGAATGTGTGCCCCAAAATCGGCGAAGTCCTTTTTACGCACGGGTACTCGGGCAGATTGGGCTTTCTCGATCATCAGCCGCATATAAGCCAGAATTTCGTCCGCCTGCTGCTCTTGAGCCATGGTCTTTGCTTCGCGCCAGAAGTCGGCGGGCTTAATGCCTAATGCGGGCACAAAGTCGTACTCCTGCATATTGCCTGGCGATAGGGTGCCGTCAAAGTCGTAGGCAATGACAAACGGAAGGTGCTTTCTGGCCATCAGGCGACCTCCTGTTCATCTATCTTCACCCGGTGCTTTCCCGTGAGCAGTTGCTGCATCAGAGCCTTTTTCTCTTGTTTAAGGCAGGCGAGTTTCTGTTCCAGGTCGGTGATCTGCTTGCTGGCGGTGTGTAGTACACTGGCGATATGTTCTTGCTCAGATAGTGCTGGAACTGGAACCTTGGTGTTCATAAACTCGCTGGGCTTGATATTGAGCAGGCCATTATTGCGGACGCCAGTGTTAACCAGCTGACCAAGTTGCGGTTTCAAGTAGTCAGCCTCAAATAAATATTTAAAATAACGATGACTGAGGCCGGGTTTCAGCTTGAAGCAGACGTACACATGCGGCACCAGACCTGTCTCGAAAGACTCTAGGTCAAATATGCAGCCAAATTCATAGGTCTTTGAGTTCCCTTTGTTGTAAGCAAACTCTCCCTGCCTGAGCAGGATATAGTTCTCAACGCTCTTACCAGCCATGAAGCGGCTGTATTTTTCGTCCTGGCGAACAAATCCACCTAGCGATGAGATGGTCAGCACCGGATGCCCACCTCCATCAGATTTTCTTTGAATACGCTCAGCGATATCGGTAATTCGTTTGAAATTCTTAGGTTTCAATCCTTGTGTGGAACTACCAGGGTTGCCAAGCAACTGCTGCATCAACGCCTTTTTCTGCTGCTGGCTGTTTTCCAGCAGTCGCTCGGTGGTGGTGATGGCATGATCCCAAGTAGAAAGTATCTTGGCGATTTTCGCCTGCTCAGGTAGAGGAGGGGTCAGTACGGTCACACATCTAAGCTCGCCTATAGATATCTCTTGGAGAGCGGAGCCTCCTGCTCTCCGCAAAAGCTCACCTCTAAGTCTGGGGGATCGCAGCTCCCAGAGTAGAAATTCAGGCAAAATTTGAGAGTTATCAGGAGAGATTCTTGCAATACCCCTCGTGATATTTATCCCGGTCCACTCATTCTTGACTAGGCAGGCGAGGCCAATGTCTCCGCGAAGGGCCAAAACGATATCGCTGTTCTGAAGAAGGGTCCTTTTATAAGAGTTACTTATTGCTACAGATGTTTTTACCATCGCCCCAACTCTACCATTTGGTAGATCCGCCACACGAAGGCAAGGGACTCCATCTGGGACATGTTCGCCTGTCTGTACTACGCCATAAGAAATCTTATCGCGACATATGCTCGCTAACGAAACCTCCTTCCATCCATTAGGCACCATAACCCAACTCCTTTAAGTACACATCCATCTGCACTTCCAGCTCGGCCAGTTGCGCCTTGAGCTGCTCGCGCTCGGCACGCACGGCTAGCAGGTCGACCTCTTCCTCGGCCTCGAAGGTTTCTACGTAGCGCGGGATATTCAGGTTGTAGGCGTTATCGCGGATTTCCTGCAGGCTGGCGCGGTGGCTGTACTTGTCCGAGTTGATGCGATGGCGGTAGGTCAGCAAGATATTGTTGATCTGCTCCTCGCCCAAAACGTTCTGGTTCTTACCGGACTTGAAGTCGCGGCTAGCGTCGATAAACAGCACGTTTTCATCGGTCTTGGCTTTACTGAAAACCAGAATCGCCGCTGGAATACCAGTGCCGTAAAAGAGTTTTTCCGGCAAGCCTATGACGGCATCTAACAGGTTTTCCTCGATCAGCTTCTGGCGAATTTTTCCTTCGCTGGAGCCGCGAAACAGCACGCCGTGGGGCACCACAACCGCCATGCGCCCGGTTTTGGCCTTAAGGGTCTCGATCATGTGCAGGATAAAGGCGAAGTCGCCTTTAGTTTTTGGTGGAATGCCACGGTTGAAACGTCCAAAGGGGTCGTGCTCGGCTTCTTCATGGCCCCACTTGTCCAGCGAGAACGGCGGATTGGCGGTAACGATATCGAACTTCAGCAGTTGGCCATTCTGGTCGAGCAGCTTGGGGTTGCGCAGGGTGTCGCCCCACTCGATCTTGTGGTTGTCCTCACCGTGGAGAAACATGTTCATCTTTGCCAGTGACCAGGTGGAGCCGATGGCTTCCTGACCATAGAGGGCGTACTGCTTGCTGTTGTGGTGTTCACGCACTTTGCGGCCGCACTTCATCAGTAGTGAGGCCGAGCCGCAGGCTGGGTCGCAGATGGTGTTGCCCGGTTGCGGGTCCAGCAGCTCGGCGATCAGCTCCGAAACTTCCGGCGGCGTGTAGAACTCACCGGCCTTCTGCCCGCCGCTGGCGGCGAAGTTCTTGATCAGGTACTCGTAGGCGTTGCCAATCACATCCAGGCTGCCGACGCGGGACGGTTTGAGGTTGAGTTCAGCCCCTGCGAAGTTTTCCAGTAGGTGGCGCAGTATGGTGTTCTTCTGCTTTTCTTCGCCGAGCTTGTCCGTGTTGAAGGAGATGTCCTGGAACACGCTCTTGCCGGCATCCTTAAGTTTGGTGCCGTTGGCTTCCTCGATAGCGTGCAACGCCTGGTCAATTCGCTCACCGTTACCTGGCTCATGGCGACGCTCGTAGAGGGCGTAGAAGCTGGCATCACGTGATAACACGAAACGCTCGTTCTTGAGCATTTCCTCGATCAGCTCCGGTTCGTCACCGTATTCCTTTTTATAGTTGTCGTAGTGATCCTGCCAGACATCGCTGATGTACTTGAGGAACAGCATGGTGAGGATGAAGTCTTTGTACGTGTCCGCACTGATGGTGCCGCGGAAGGTGTCGCAGGCTGCCCACAGCGCCTTGTTGATATCGTCCTGGTTTACTTTGTCGTTCATGGCTTAAGCCTTAATAAGGTGCTGGTAAATGCCTTGCAGCATGTGCTCTCTGTTGGTTTGCAAGCGCGCGATCAGTTCATCCTCTTCATCCCACACTGCTTGCAGGGCAATTAGCTTCTGCTGGGTCATGAGCGGTGGTAGGGGGATCTGCATGCCCATCAGGGACGCTTTGCCGATGGCTTGAATCGCACTGCCGCTGCGCTCAAGGCTGCGTTGGCTTTGCGGCAAGTTGATCAGCCAGCACAGGTATGCCGGCAGTACCTCTGACCGTTTAGCCGTAACAATAAAAAACTGGCTGGTCGCTACAACCGACTGCTCGCCTACATAGAGCACGGCCTTGTTGGTATCACCACGGGCGATCACGGTGATGTCGCCTGGCTGAAGCAGAGGCGGAGCGGTACGAGTGTCCCAGGCAACAGCAATCAGGGTATCGGGTTCAATCGCTGCGTTTTGGCGCAGATCCTTAATCTGCAACACGCGAACATCACCAGAAGGGTCATGCTCCAGCGCACCGCGGAAGGTGTATCCGGAGCGGACATCAGCCAGTTCGCTCAACTTGAATAACTGGGTTGGCATAAATAGCTCTGGAATAGCGCCATCCTTGGCGCAAAAAGAGTGGTCAGACTTCGCAGCGTTGGTACTGGTTCTGCAGCCATTTGGCCTGCTCGGTCGCCAGCCCATACCACGCAGCGTCGCCCTTAAGGCGGGTTACAAGTAACCCGTCATCAGCATCCATCACTGCTTTGAGGTTATCCCGCACCTGCGCTGCAGTTTGTGTCGTCGCAACAATCCAGGTGGACTCCAACGGCCGACACCAAGTGCCATAGGCTTTAATGCGCTCATACAGGGATTGGTAATCACGTTTCTTACGCAGGTCATAGGTAATTTGGTACAGTTTCATAGCTCTAGCTCTCCTAACGGGTAAGTTATTGCAACAGCGGCAGGGTGCAACCTGCCGCATCTCCTTTTTTCTCTGTACATCGCGTACTGAGGAGATGGCGAGAGCAATATCTCTTCCTTTGCTTGCGCTGTCAATATTTTTCTCAGTACGGCTTCTATAGAGATTTGTCGGTTTCCTGATAGGCGATCGCGTTGTTGCCTATTTTTTGTTCAAGTTCAGGTTTCCTAAGCCGCTTTATAATTAGCCGCTCGGTCAACTGGTAGTAATACCTCGTCGCCGGGCTTCGGGCTTTAAGGTGTTGCTCCTCAAACCACCGGAAATGCTTAAGCTTCCAACTCCACGGATTGTCTCGACCGAAGCGTTGCCCAATGGCCTTTTGTATCGCTTGGGCCTGCCTCAGGTGGCGCTGCTGTGTGGCATGGGAACCGGTGAGTACGGCATCAAGGAAAAGCCCAATGTCGAAGGACTTAGTCATCGTCTTCCTCCTATATAAGCCGCGATCACGTCTGTGCGGTCATGGCCCAGCTCCAGACTGATCTGCTGACGTGCTGTCTGGTCGAGCTTGCGGTTTTCCTGATAGCAGATGCCTCCGTTGACTGGCGCGGCATGCCCGGTAAGTTGTTTGTAACGTTCGCAGGCATAGGCGGCGCGCAATTCGTGGAAGCCTTTCAAGTTATATGCGTGCAGGATCTCGCGTGCCGGTTTTACGATTTGCTGTAGGAAGGTCTTGTAGCTTTCGTCGCGCGCGAGCAGGTTGTTGCTGCCGGTGGGCGAGGCATTGCGGGCGGCTCGCAACGCTTCCAGTGCGTTCGTTGTCGCTGTTATCCACCGTGGTGCGTATGCGCCTGAACGACCGCCCTTAGTACCGTCTTGGATGTTGACGCGGCCGAGTCGCTCGGCTTCGCGATGCAAACGTGGCAGATCAGCCAGGATGGCTTCGCGCAGGCGCATGCCGGTTTCGCGGGCAAGCTGCAGGATGGCGCTGACACGTTGTTGCTGCAGGGCATTGAGTGCTTTGGTTATGGTTTTCAGGTGCTCGCGGTCTTGTCCATTGGGTGCCTCGCTTCTGACATTAGATCTGTGCAAGCCGAGGGCTTGGCTGGGGCTTGCGACCCGTACCGAACGATCACCACGGATCGCTTCCAGCGTGCGATTCACGCTGGAAAGCCGGTTCTGTGCGGTGGCAATTTTCAGGCCTCCTTGCTCGACCTGTTGGCGTAGGTGCTGGGCATAATCGAACAATATTTGCCGGTCGATCTTGCGGGCGTCATTGATATTTGGACCGAGTTCGGATCGGCACCATTCGACGAAGGCTACCCAGCGGTCTGCGTGAGCTTTGACCGTGGCATAGTGCCCCTCGCCAAACATATCCTTTAACGCCTGCGGCCCGGCATAACTCAGCTGCCGCCCCCATCCAAAATTCCGTCCACCCCTTCTTCCTGCAAGCGCCATAGTCTTTTTCCTCAAGGATCCCATCGACTGAAGCGTTATCCCCACGTCATCCCGCCAAGAATGTTGAGTGTTATCAGGGATCAAGGCCCCTGCGACCTGTGAGGGTTGTCCACTAACGCGGGACTGGCGGCTCTTTACGGCCGGGAGCTTGGGCATCTCATGATCTGGCCTCCTGAGCACTTTCGAGGAAGTGGGCGGGTGGAGGTTGCACTGGCTGACGAGACCAGTGCCGCGAGATCCTGAGTCGGGTGAAGGCAGTGATGCGATGACCGGGGCATGCCTGACTGTCAGTCAGGTGCAGTCCATTCCTTGGGCTGCGGCACCATCATCTACATCGCTGTTGCTGGTGACTTCGGTGTTTGTCACGCCGATTGTCACGAGGGGGAATGCCGCAAAGCCTTGTACGAGGTGGCCTACAGCAGTGGTAGGAGCGCCCGTCTCTTTCCGGGAGAAAGAGACGGGCGCAGGTTGGCGCACGGGAATGGCCAAGTGGATAGGTTGCTGCAGGGCAGCTATGAAAGGGGATGAGTTGCCGCAGTGGGCACACTGGTAAAAGTAGGCATCCATCACATCGCTGTGACCGTGCGAGCCGCCGGACGCTAATCGCACTTTGGGAGAACCACCACCGTGTGGCGTAGCCTTAAAGGTTCTAGCTACCTGGGTTGCTGTCGACGACAGCGCTTTGCCCGATCTTTTCTACGCCTGTGGATAATTCGGGTCAAGACTCCAATTTTCGGGAGTTCTGCGGCTGTGGATGAAATTATCCACCGGTGGAAATCAGTGGTTTTCCACAGACAGTTGTGTGGGCTTTAGATTTTTTAAGTGAGGTCCATCCAAGCAGGGCGGCTTTGCAGCCCTGTTTGGATAGACCCGCGTGGACAAGCGGATCACTGAGATGTGAAGGCCGAGCGCTTACTCGATTGCGCCACGTTTTGCTTTTAAGCGAGTGACGTTCGCTCCGGTCTGGTTCGCGAATTCGTGTGGAGTGACATGCTCCTGCCGGTTGGCCTCCAGGTACCGGCTCCACCAGTTCATGATCAGCCTGCGCTCCTCGATGAACTCGGCCTTGTGGATGTAAGCGGTGCGGACGTTGTTGCGCTCTTTGTGGCTCATCTGGCGTTCAATGGCTGTCTCCGACCACAATCCTGACTCGATCAGTGCGCTGCAGGCCATCGAACGAAATCCATGCCCGCAGATATCGGTTTTGGTGTCGTATCCCATCGTCCGAAGCGAGTTGTTCACCGTATTTTCGGACATGGGCTTCCAGGGTTTGGCATCCCCTGCGAAGACCAATGCGAATTTGCCTGTGAGTGCATGGATTTTTTCGAGTAGCGCCACTGCTTGCGGCGATAAGGGTACTAAATGGATATCCCCTGCCATCTTCGTACCCCTTGTGGAAAAGGCTACTCCTTCCAGCGCGGGTCGAGTGTCCGGTATCTCCCAGGTGCCGCGCTTGAGGTCGAACTCGCTCCAGCGTGCGAAACGCAGCTCGCTGGATCGTACAAACACATGCAGCGACAGCATCACCGTCAGACGGGTAAGTGCCCGGCCTTTATAGGTGTCGATCCGCTCCTGCAGTTCCGGCAGTCGCGATAAGGGTAGAGCGGGGCGGTGCACCACCCGCGGGGCCTTGATCGAGCCTTCGAGGTCGTAAGCAGGGTTTATGGTGATAAGCCGGAGGCGCTTTGCCTCGCGCATGATGCTCTGCAGGTAGTTTTGTACCCTTAAAGCAACGTCTATCGTTCCGCGCTTCTTGATCGCTTCCAAGGGCTGCATAAGGTCATGGGTGTCGAGATCAACAATGGCGCGTGCGCCGATCAGCGGGAATACGTGGGTTTTGAGGCGGCTCATCACTGTCTTGGAATGGCCTGGTGCCCACTTGGCCGACATTTCCGTATGCCAGTCGAGCGCAACGCTTTCAAAGGTTCTGCCTTTGATTACGGCTTCCGCCTTAGCTTGGTGCTTGGTCTCTATGGGATCAATGCCATCCGCCAGCATTCGCTTGACTTCCAAGCGCTTGCGGCGCGCATCGGCGAGGCCAATGACGGGGTAGTTACCGAACGAGGTCAGTCCTTCGCGTCCGTCAGGTTTGACGTAACGGAGCCGCCAGCCTTTGCGGCCATTGGGTTGGACTAGAAGATAGAGGCCATCGCCGTCGAAAAGCTTGTAGGCGCGGACTGCAGGTTTTGCCAAGCGGCAAGCTGCGTCGGAAAGCGGAGCTGTGGTGCGCGACATAAGGGTACTCCCTTTTATCGAAGTGACCTGTATCCCAAACTCTACCCTTAAAACGGTTGGAATCCACCAGTTTCTGACGGAAACCGATGGAACGCCAAAACGAAAAAACCCGCCAGAAGGCGGGTTTTTCGGGGGGGGCAGAGATTTTGAAAGCCTTCTCTGGAACCTTGTATGGTGCCGGCACCAAGAGTCGAACTCGGGACCTACTGATTACAAGTCAGTTGCTCTACCAACTGAGCTATACCGGCGTTATGGGCGACGAGTATACCGGGATGTTTTGGCTTGTAAACCCCTGATATCAGACTATTTTCACAGTCTCTGCCGCAACGCTGGCGCCATCGGGGTTGTGGAGGTTTTCCAGGCTGTCGAATGACTCGCAAAGATCAGCCAATTTGGGCATTACGCGCGGGCAAACCCCAGTTCAAACAACGTTCCGCTGTCGTCGCTGCTGACGCGGACTTGGCCGTCGTGCAGGTGCATGATCGAGCGCACGATCGCCAATCCCAGGCCGCCCGAGTCCCCCGGTTCCGCTCGCGACGGGTCGATCCGGTAGAAACGGTCGAACAATTTGTTCAAGTGCTGCGGATCAATCGTTGGCCCGGTGTTGTGAACGCCGATCCAGCAGTACCTCGATTCATCTCGTCGCAGCAAGCTGACCGTCGACCCCGGCTCGGCATGGCGCACGGCATTGGCCAGCAGGTTGCTCAGGGCCCGTTGCAGCAAGTGCAGATCCGCTGTCAGCGTCCCGTGGAGCTGGTTGTCCAGGCGCAGTTGACGGTCTTCGGCCAGGGCGTCGAAGTAATCACACAGCTCTTGGCCCACGTCCTGCAGGTTCACGGGGTGCAGGTGCAGCGGGCGCTGGCCGTGTTCGGCGCGGGCGAGGAACATCAGGTTTTCGGCCATGCGGTTCAGGCGTTCGTATTCTTCGATGTTCGAGGCCAGCACGTCCTGATATTCGGCCGGGCTGCGCGATTGGTTCAGCGCCAGGCTGTTGCTGCCCAGCAGGTTGTGCAGCGGGGTGCGGATTTCATGGGCCAGATCGGCCGAAAATTGGGACAGCCGCTCAAAGCTGTCTTCAAGCCGCGCCAGCATGGCGTTGAGTGCCTGCACAGGTTCTTTGAGTTCGGTGGGCACGTTATCCACAGGCATGCGCTGGTCGAGGCTGCGCGGGTTGATGCCGCGCATGGCCTGCGCCAGTGTGTGCAAAGGTTTCAGGCCGCGACGCAACAACAGGCCGCCCAAGGCGAAGGCCAGCAGCGTGCCCAGCCCGATGGCGACGTACAGGTTCAGGCGATAGCGGGCGAGGATGTGTTCGCGCTCTTCGAGGCGTTTACCGACCATCACGCTCAAGGTTTCGCCGGCTGGCCCCTGCGCCATGCCCGCCAGCAGCACGGTCGCATCCCGGGTCTGGATGTCGGCCCGTTGCGGCGCGCGGTCTTTGGCGATGGGTGGCAGCGTGGGCAGGGCTTGTTGATGCGGGTTGATGGCGATGAGCTGCCCGCCATCCTGACGGTTGACCAGCAGCACGCTGTCCTGATTGCCCAGCATGTTCTGGTACAGGCGCGGGCGGGCTTGCAGGGCTTCGAGGCTGTCACTGTCGTGGAGCAAGGCGCGCATCTGTTCAAGTCGTCCGAGCAGCGCCTGATCGTCTCGCAGGGCCAGCTCCGAGGCCAACGAGCGATACAGAAACACCCCGATTACGCTCAGTACCAGTGCGCAGGTCAAGGCAATCGCCAGCGCCAGACGCCAGGCGATGGATTTACTCATCGGGCGCTTCCAGTTGATAACCGACGCCGCGCACGGTGTGGATAAGTTTCGGCATGTAGGGGTCGTCGACCTTGGAACGCAGACGGCGCACGGCGACTTCGACCATGTTGGTGTCGCTGTCGAAGTTGAGGTTCCAGACCTGCGAAGCGATCAGGGTGCGTGACAGCACTTCGCCCTGTCGGCTGGCCAGTAAATGCAACAGCGCGAACTCTTTGTTGGTCAGGCTGATGCGCTGGCCGCCCCGGCTGACGCGGCGGCGCAGCACGTCGATTTCAAGGTCGGCGATGGTGTAGGACTCGGCTTCGCGCATCGGGCCACGGCGCAACAGGGTGCGCACCCGCGCCAGCAGTTCTGCGAAGGCGAAGGGCTTGAGCAGGTAGTCGTCGGCGCCCAGTTCCAGGCCGCGCACGCGGTCTTCGATGGCGTCTTTGGCCGTCAGGAACAACACCGGTGTGGCGCCTCGCTGGCGAATCAATTGCAGCAATTGCCAGCCGTTGAGCCCCGGGAGCATCACATCCAGGATGATCAGGTCGTATTCCTGCTGTTCAATGAAGTACCGCCCGTCCAGCCCGTTCAACGCCACATCCACAGCAAAGCCGGATTCTTTCAGGCCCTTGGCCAGAAACTCTGCGGTCTTGGCTTCGTCTTCCACCACTAACAAACGCATCGCACACCTCGATCAATCGTCTGCACAGGCTAGGCGTCTTCGCGGGTGTTGCCTATTACAAACTTGTAATCCAACTGACGGGGTTCTGACGAACAGCGCCGGGTAAGGTGGCGTCATTCATTCAGGAGCAAGCCCAATGATGCTGAAAACCCTGCTGTCAGGCGCTGCCATGATCGTCGCCATCAACGCTCAAGCCGCCCCTGCATTGCCCAGGCATGCGGAGCTGGATCTGACCACGGCGCGGCAACTGGCCGATGCCACCCTCGCGCACTGTACCGGTGCTTTTAGCGTGTTGGACCGGGGTGGCAACGCACTGGTGACCATGCGACCTGAAAGCGTCGGGCCGCACAATTTATTGGCCAGCCAGCGCAAAGCCTATACCGCGCTGTCGACCAAAACCCCGACCCGGCTGTTTGCCGAGCGGGCACGCAACAACCCTGAAGCGTCCAACCTCAATTCCATCCCGGAGTTGTTGCTGTTGGGCGGCGGCGTTCCGCTGTTTGCCGGGAGTGAGCTGGTAGGGGCGCTGGGCGTGGCCGGTGCCGGTGGGGCTGAGCAGGATGAAGCCTGTGCCGTCAACGCCGCGCAAGCCGTCGGCCTGACGATTGCGCGTTAATTGTTATTAATTGGAGGATGACCGATGAAATCTATACGTATGACGATGGCCGCTTTGAGCCTCAGCGCGGTGTCCAGCCTGGCATTGGCCGCAGGCAACCCATTGAGCGTGCATGTGTTGAACCTCGAAAACGGCTTGCCGTCGCCGGGTGTCAACGTGACGCTGGAGCAACACGTCGGTGAGAACTGGCAGCCGCTGGCGCAGGGCGTGACCAACGAACAAGGACGCATCAGCGAGCTGTTCCCGGCCAAAAAGGCCCTGGAAACCGGCGAATACCGCGTGGTGTTCAAAACCGGCGACTACTTCAAGAAGGCCGGGCGCGACACGTTCTTCCCGGAGATTCCGGTGATTTTCGACGTGAAAAACGTCGACCAGCACTACCACATTCCCCTGCTGCTGAGCCCGTACGGCTTCTCGACCTATCGCGGTTCCTAGGCCTTGAAGCACTAAAGGCAGGTCCCCTGCTGGCGTCAGTTATCCACAGCGCTGCGCCAGCAGCATCAGGTTACGCGGGGTCAGGTGACGGTCGCAGAATGCGCCCAGTTGCACGTCGTAGCCGTTTTCACTCAGGTACAGTGCGCGATCCAGCACCAGCCACAGCTCCAGCGGACGCCGGAATAAGCCGCGCACCAGTTCCAGGTTGCGCACCTGCGCCAGCCGCTGCCACCCCGCCGCTTCCAGCGCTGCCCAGTCTTCGGTGCCGGTTGTGGATAAGTGCTTCAGCGCCGCCAAGTCCTCGCAATAGTCCGCAAACGGCTTGTTTAGCCACGTGCTCGGTAACGACGGTGTGGATAAGTAGTCGTCACACTGCCGCGCCTGCCGCTGCCACACATCAAACCCCAACCGCCGCGCCATCGACTCATCGCGCTGGCGGCGAACGCGGCTGCCTGCGGTGACGGTCTCGCTCATGGGCAGGCTCAAGTCTTCCCGGCTCAGCGACAAGCCCGAGGCACGGGCGGCTGTGGATAACGGCTGATAGGTCGGGGTGCTGATGCGGTTGTAACAACACGGCGAGAGTGCCAGTTGTCCACAGCCGGCGGCGCTCGCCAGTTGCAGTAGCCGGACGTGCAGATCGCCACAGGCATGCAGCGCGACCGGGGTCATGTCGGCCGTCAACTGCGCGGCGGCCTCGGCCGTGAGCACGTCTTGTTGCACGTGCCGGGCGTTGAGGCGGTGACGCTGGCTGAGCAATTGACCGGATTCAATCAGCGCCGGGTCGTATTCCAGGCACGTCAATCGCTGCCCGGAGCTGAGCAGGCGGCGCCCCAAATGGCCTTTGCCCGCGCACCAGTCCAGCCAATGAGTGGGCGGGGTCTGAAACGTCAGGCACTGAGCGAAGGCGTCGATCTGCTGCCATTTACGCCCCGGCACGTCGACTTGCAAACGCGGTAGCGCCGGCATGAACCCTTGCGTCGGCAAGGCCGACACGGCGCTCAAGGCACGCGACATCGCCGCCAGCGCCGGAAACGGTGCAGGGGCGGGCAGATGATGCGGTTGGTTGTGGCTGTCTTCGGCGTCCTGTAACGAACGCTGGCGCAACCACTGCGCCAGTTCGGGGTGTTGCGCTTCCCACGGCATAGTCAACTGCGTGAATGGCCGCGGGCGCCACAGGTGTTGATGCTGGTTGAGCCAGCGGTCCAGCGCCTGGAAGCGGGTGAGCAATGACGCTCCCCGCAACACGTCGGCCTTATCGGCCCTGGCAGGCATCGACGCGCAACCAGCGCTCCAGCAGCTTGAAGCCCTGAATCAGCACAAACGACATGACCAGATAAATGACACCGGCAATCAGGAACATGTCCACCGTCTGGTACGTGCGGGCAATGATGGTGCGGGTCATGCCGGTCAGTTCCAGCAGGGTCACGGTACTCGCCAGCGAACTGGCCTTGAGCATCAGGATCACTTCATTGCTGTACGCGGGCAGGCCGATGCGCGCAGCACGCGGCAGCACAATGTGGATCAGGGTCTTGAAGCGCGACATGCCCAGCGCCCGCGCGGCTTCGATTTCACCCGGCGGGATGGCCTGAATGGCGCCCCGCAGGATCTCGGCAATGTACGCTGCCGTGTGCAGGGTCATGGTGATGACCGCGCACCAGAACGGGCTGCGCAGGTACGGCCACAACACGCTGTCGCGCACCGCTTCAAACTGCCCGAGGCCGTAATACACCAGAAACAACTGGATCAACAGCGGCGTGCCGCGGAAGAAAAAGATGTACGCATACGGCAGCGAGCGCACGTACCACAGCCGGGACGAACGGGCGATGCCCAACGGGATGGCGACGATCAGGCCGGCGATCACCGACAGCGCGGTCAGTTCGAGGGTCAGGGTTGCGCCCTGAATCAGCTTGGGCAGCCACTTGATGAAGAGTTCCCAGACCATTACGTTCTCCTCACAAAGCCGCGCGCTGCGCGTTTTTCAAGCACATGCAGGGTGCCCATGGCCAGCACGGTCAGGCCCAGGTACATCACGGCGGCCACCATGTAGAAGGTGAACGGGTGTTTGGCGAAGGTCACGGCGTTTTGTGCCTGACGCATGATTTCTTCCAGACCGATCACCGACACCAGCGCGGTGTCTTTCATCAGGATCATGAACAGGTTGCCCAGACCGGGCAGGGCGATCCGCCACATTTGCGGCAATACCAGCCGGGTGAAAATCCGTGGCTTGGTCAGGCCCAGCGCCAGGCCCGCTTCGCGATGGCCTTTGGGGATGGCCAGAATGGCGCCGCGAAACACTTCAGTGGCGTACGCGCCAAAGCACAAGCCCAGCGCGATGACACCCGCCGCGAACGCGCTGAGGGTCAGGTCGGGCATGCCGAGGAACTCGCCCAGCGCGCGCACGGCATTCACGCTGCCGAAATAAATCAGCAACACCCACAACAGCTCTGGCACACCGCGTACCAGTGTCGAATAAGTGCTGCCCAGCCAGCGAACCGGCTTGTAGGGCGAGGTTTTGGCCAGTGCGCCGAGCAAGCCCAGCACCAGGCCCAGACACAGCGCGGTGAGTGCCAGTTTGACGGTCATCAGCGCGCCAGCGGCAAGCGCCGGGCCGAATCCGTATAAGTCGATAGTCATAAATAGGCAGGCTTTGCTAGGGACCGGCGCCACCTTGCGGCGCGCCGGTCAGGCAGGTCATTCAATGCTGAATGGGAAATACTTGTCGTTGATCTTCTTGTAGGTGCCGTCTTCTTTGATTTCTTTGAGGGCAAGGTTCAACTTGGTGCGCAGGTCGGATTCGCCTTTGCGCAGCGCAATGCCGACTTTGTCGTCTTCGTTGATCGGCTTGCCTTTGAACTCGTAGTCTTTGCCTGCCGGGTCATCTTTCAGCCAGCCATAGATCGCGTACTTGTCGGCCAGCAGCCCGTCTACCCGGCCAGAAGACAGGTCGAGGTAAGCGTTTTCCTGGGTGTCGTACAGCTTGATGTCACCACCGACGTTGTCTTCCAGCCAAGTGGCGGCCTGGGTCGAACGCTGGGTGCCGAGTTGCTTGCTTTTGAGCGAGTCGATGTCAGTTTTGAACTCGACCCCCTTTTTTGCCACGAACTGCTGTTTGTTGGAGTAGTACGGGTCGGTGAAATCAACGGCCTGTTTGCGGTCTTCAGTAATGGACAGCGACGACACGATGAAATCGTACTTCTTGGCATTCAGTGCAGGGATGATGCCGTCCCAGTCCGAGGTCACCACCTCGCACTCGACCTTCATCTTGGCGCACAGGGCCATGGCGATGTCGTAGTCGAAACCGACGACCTGGCCGCTAGGGTTTTTGTTATTGAACGGAGGGTAAGCCCCCTCAATGCCGACTTTGTACTTATCCACAGCCAAAGCGTTCGCACTGAACACCAGCGTGGCGGCAGCGGCCAGAAGAAACTTTTTATAGTTCTGCATGCGTGTTGCTCCGTTAGCGGTTGCTGGACATGAATTGTTTGCAGCGCGCTGAAACCGGGTTATCAAAAACCTGTTCAGGCGACCCTTGCTCTTCGATCAGACCCTGGTGCAAAAACACGACTTCGGTGGACACCTGACGGGCAAAGCCCATCTCGTGGGTGACCAGCAACATCGTGCGGCCTTCTTCGGCGAGTGCGCGGATCACACTTAGTACTTCCTGGACCATTTCCGGGTCAAGCGCCGATGTCGGTTCATCGAACAGAATCACCTTGGGCTGCATGGCCAGCGTGCGCGCAATCGCGGCACGTTGTTGCTGGCCGCCGGACAGCTCGGAGGGGTAGGCGTGGCGTTTGTCAGCGATGCCGACCTTGGCCAGCAGCGCTTCTGCCACTTCAATGGCCTCGGCTTTGCTCTGCCCCAGCACCCGGCGTGGCGCCTCGATGATGTTGTCGAGGATGCTCATGTGCGGCCACAGGTTAAAGTTTTGAAACACAAAGCCCAGTTCGCTGCGCATGCGGTTGATTTGCTTGCCATCGGCCGCAATCAGTTCGCCATTCTTGGCCTTTTTGAGCGCCAGCTCTTCCCCGGCCACGATGATCTGGCCTTCGTGGGGGTTTTCTAACAGGTTGATGCAGCGCAAGAGCGTCGATTTGCCGGAACCGGAAGAACCCAGGATCGAGATCACGTCACCGTCGCGTGCGGTCAGCGAGATACCTTTGAGTACCTCAAGCTCGCCGTAGCGTTTGTGCAAATTGCGGATTTCAAGCGCGGGCGTGGCCAGAGCCATGTGCGGTCCTCATTGTGTTCGGGTGCGATCCTGCTATTGGGCGGCCGTCCTGGCGAAGGCCAAGCTAGCATAGGGCTGCAAAGGCCACCAACCGTCTCAGGGGTACAAAAAAGGCTGGGGGCAGTCGTGGGTCGCATTGCGACAGCAGACTGTCGCGTAGACAACAACTAAGCCGGTGTTTTGCCCTCGGGCCAGACAGGTATCGCGTAAAAAAGGTCGCGATGGTGCCAGTTTTGGCCCTTCGTTGGAAGCACGAACCTACTAAAGGTCAAAGATGCGCACAGGTTTGGGGCCTGTGTGGCGCAAATGGGTAATCTGGGTGCGTTTTCGGTAGGTGTAACTGAGTGTTACGGTAACGAATTCATCGAAAGCCTTGCGCTAAAGCGCCCGTGTATTTTTCTGCGCACCTTTGCAGCCCGCGGAAAACGGCACTTTGTCACATTTTGGCTCACTTATTGCGTCAAGGATTCGAAACGCCTGTGTTGGTTACTTTTTACGAATGTCAACGCAGGTGCTCGGAATGGCTTCAATTAAAGGTAGTCGCAATGAGCAATACGCAATCCTCTAACCATCTGGAACAAGGGCTCAAGCCACGGCATGTGACCATGCTGTCGATTGCCGGTGTCATCGGCGCCGGCCTGTTTGTGGGCTCCGGTCACGCCATTGCGCAGGCGGGCCCCGCCGTGCTGCTGGCCTACGCCGCCGCCGGTACGCTGGTGGTGCTGGTGATGCGCATGCTGGCCGAGATGGCCGTGGCCTCGCCCGATACCGGCTCGTTCTCCACCTATGCCGACCGTGCCATTGGCCACTGGGCCGGTTTCACCATCGGCTGGCTGTACTGGTGGTTCTGGGTCCTGGTGATTCCGCTGGAGGCCAACGCCGCCGCTACCATCTTGCACGCGTGGTTCCCGGACACCGCCATCTGGGTCTTTACCCTGGTCATCACCTTATTGCTGACCGCCACCAACCTGTTCAGCGTCAAGAACTACGGCGAGTTCGAGTTCTGGTTCGCCCTGGTCAAAGTGCTGGCGATCATCGGCTTCATCATTTTGGGCGTACTGGCGGTCTTCGGCTTGTTACCCAACAGCCAGGTCAGCGGTGTTTCCCATCTGGTCGACACCGTCGGCTTCATGCCCAACGGCATGGGCGCGGTACTGGCTGCCATGCTGACCACCATGTTCTCGTTCATGGGCACTGAAATCGTCACCATCGCGGCGGCCGAATCCAAAGACCCCAGCAAGCAAATCACCAAGGCCACCAACTCGGTCATCTGGCGGATCGGCTTGTTCTACCTCGTGTCGATCTTCCTGGTCGTGGCGCTGGTGCCGTGGAACGACGCAGGCTTGGCGCAGGTCGGTTCGTACCAGACCGTACTGGATCGCATGGGCATCCCGAACGCCAAGCTGATCGTGGACATCGTGGTGCTGATCGCCGTGACCAGCTGCCTGAACTCGGCGCTCTACACCTCGTCGCGCATGCTGTTCTCGTTGAGCAATCGTGGCGACGCCCCGGCGGTGGCCAAACGCACCAACGCCAGCGGCACGCCTTACTGGGCGGTGATGATGTCCACCGGTGCGGCGTTTCTCGCGGTATTCGCCAACTACGTCGCCCCGTCGCAAGTGTTTGAATTCCTGCTCGCCAGTTCCGGCGCCATCGCCCTGTTGGTGTATCTGGTGATCGCCGTGTCGCAACTGCGCATGCGCCAAAAGCGCACCGCCGAAGGCGAAAAAATCGCGTTCAAAATGTGGCTGTTCCCGGGCCTGACCTGGGCGGTGATCGTGTTCATCGTGGCGATTTTGACCGTCATGCTGTTTCAGGAAGCGCATCAGGTCGAGATCATCGCCACCGGCCTGCTGAGCATCTTTGTGGTCACGGCGGGCCTGCTGGTCGCCCGTCGTCGACGCATTGAAAAAATGGGGGCACCGGTACTCAACTGACGCCAGGACGGCACAACCGGCTGAGTGCCACCCAGGCCGCCATCGACACTGATGGCGGTCTTTTTTTTGGGTTGAACAATGCCCACCGGGATGACCGTTGATCACTATCTGCGGGGTATTTCTCACTCTGTGGGAATGCAATTTCAGCTAATGGGAAACTCCGTGCACCATGCGAGCAAGAGCATGGGGCCGACAATGAACAACAACACGCCAACAGATCGCTTGCTGCACATCCTCGTCACGCTGGGGCAATCCGGCGAGGCCATCTCCGCCCGCGAGCTGTCCGCACAACTGGGCCAGCCGCTGAGCAGCACTTACCGCCACCTCAAAACCCTGCTGCGTTGGGGGCTGGCCGAAGAAAACGGACAGGGTCGCTACCTGCCCGGCCCGGCCTGTTTGCAACTGGCCAAAAAATTTGACCGCGAGGCGGTTCTGGTCACGCTGGCCAAGCCCGAACTCAAACGGCTGGCCGACCTGAGCCAAGAAAGCGTGGCGCTGATGGTGCCCAGTAATGGCCAGGCGATCTGCATCGAACTGGTCGACAGCCCGCAGCCGCTGCGTTGCTGTTACCAGAAAGGGTTGGCCCAGCCGCTGTTGGTCGGCGCCTCGGCGCGGGTGCTGCTGGCGCACATGGACCCGGCTCACAGCCTCGCCCTGTTGCACAGCCAGGGCGTCGACGCGCCCGCGTGCGCCGACTACCAGCGCAGTTTTGAACAGATCCGCGCTCAGGGTTACGCCGTCAGCCTCAGTGAAATCGACGACGGCATCTGGGGCGTCAGCGCCCCGTTGATCGACAGCCGCGAGCGCCTGCAAGGCGCCATCAGCCTTATGGCCCCCGCCTTTCGCGCCCAGCAACGCAGCGAACGCCTGATCCGTTGGACGCAGGACGTCGCGCTGCGCCTGAGCGCTCGCCTGGATTGAATGTAATGGGAGTTTTCGCATGACCGTTGTACCTGACATGACCCTGTGGACAGGCCGCATTGACGCCGCCGAAGGGCAGGGCGCCCTGCGCTGGCATCAATGGATCAAACCGCTGGCGCCGGATATGCCGGCGGGCGCGGCGCTCATTGGTCTGGCCAGTGATGAAGGCGTCAAACGCAATCAAGGCCGCACGGGCGCGCGTCTGGGGCCACCGGCCTTGCGCTCGGCGCTGGCCAATCTGGCCTGGCACGGCAGCGCGCCGTTGTATGACGCCGGGGACGTGGCCTGTGTGGGCAGCGACCTCGAAGGCGCACAACACGCTTACGCCGCGCAGGTCACTGAGCTGCTGACCCAAGGGCATTTGCCGCTGGGGCTGGGGGGCGGGCATGAAATCGCCTTCGCCAGTTTCAGCGGGCTGGCCGATTACCTGCGCGGGCAAACCCCTGCACCGCGCATCGGCATTCTCAATTTTGATGCGCACTTTGACCTGCGCCACGCCGAGCAAAGCAGTTCCGGCACGCCCTTCCGGCAAATCGCCGAGTACTGCCAGCGCGCCGACATGCCGTTTGCGTATTGCTGCCTGGGCGTCAGCCAGTTGAACAACACCCAGGCCCTGTTCGAACAGGCCGAGCGGCTGAACGTGCGTTACCGCCTCGACCGGCACATGAACAGCTGGGACATGCCCGCGCTGGAGGCCGCGCTGGATGAGTTTTTGAGTGGCGTTGACCACCTCTACCTCACGCTTTGTCTGGACGTGCTGCCTGCCAGCCAGGCACCGGGCGTGAGTGCGCCCTCTGCACACGGCGTCGACCTGAACATCGTTGAACACCTGGTGCGGCGCGCCAAGGCCAGCGGCAAAGTGCGCATGGCCGACATTGCCGAACTCAACCCCGGTCTGGACCTGGACCACCGAACCGCCCGCATTGGTGCACGGCTGCTGGCCAGCCTGATTGATTAAGTTTTTCGCTCGTCCCTGAACCCGCTTGTTGAATCATAAAAAAAAGAGAAATTCGCCATGCTGACATTCCAACTGGATGCGCTGAGCACCCTGGCTCTCGCGTTGCTCCTGCTAGGCTTGGGTGCCCAACTGAAAAAACGCAGTTACTGGCTGCGCCAACTGTGCGTTCCCGCCCCGGTGATCGGGGGCTTCGGTTTTGCCTTGCTGATCTGGCTGCTGCGCGATCGGCAACTGCTCGACCTGACCCTCGACACCAGCCTGCAAACCCCGTTGATGGTGGCGTTCTTTACCACCGTCGGGTTGGGCGGCAGCCTGGGGCTGTTGCGCAAGGGCGGCAAGTTGCTGTTTATCTACCTCGGTGCGTGCTGGGGGCTGGCGCTGGTGCAAAACGTGGTCGGCGTGAGCGTGGCCAAGGCGCTGGGCATCGACCCGTTGCTGGGGATCATGGCAGGGGCGGTCTCGCTGGAAGGCGGGTTCGGCGCGGCGGCAGCGTTCGGCCCGATTGCCGAAGACCTGGGCACCGTGGGGGCGACCACCGCCGCGCTGGCGGCGGCCACCTTCGGCATGGTGGCAGGCGGCTTGCTCGGCAGCCCGCTGGCGCGCTGGTTGATCGAACGTAACACGCTGAGCGTCACAGCCGAAGACGCCGGGGACCTCAAAGCCTTCGAAGGGGTTGTCCACACGCCGCCTGCGGCACTGGACGCGCCGACCCTGCTGCGCCTGCTGACCTGCATCGTGGTGATCATGGTGGTGGGCTTCTGGCTGGGCGGCAGTCTGCAACAGCACCTTGGCATCGTGTTGCCGAGCTACGTGGGCGCCATGTTCGTGGCGATCCTGCTACGCAACTTCAACGACCGCACTCAGGTGGTAGAGCTGCCCGACCATGCGGTCAGCACCCTCGGCGATGTCAGCCTCGGCATGTTCCTGACCATGGCCATGATGAGTCTCAAATTCTGGGAACTGGAAAAGCTCGGCATGCCGTTGCTGGTGATTCTGGTGGTGCAGGTGGTGATCATGCTGTTGCTGTGCATCTTCGTGCTGTTCCGCCTGTTTGGCGGCAACTATGACGCGGCGGTGCTGTGCGCAGGCTTCATGGGGCACGGGCTGGGCGCCACGCCCAATGCAGTGGCCAACATGGGCGCGATCTGCGACCACTACAAAGTGTTTTCGTACAAAGCCTTTATCATCGTGCCGTTGTGTGGCGCAGTGTTGATCGACATTGTGGCAATCCCGATGATCACCTGGTTCATCAACGCCTTCGCCTGACCTGCCTACAGGCCTTGCCTCGCTACCGGTTAAAGGTGAGCTGGCAAGGCCTGAGGGCTGTCAGGCAACCTTGGGCACGGTAAAGCGGAACTCGCTGCCTTCACCGGGCTTGCTCTCGGCCAGCAACTGGCCGCCGTGGGCCTTAATGATGCCCTGCGAAATGTAGAGCCCCAGTCCCGTGCCGGTCGCGTTGCCCTCCTTGGCTGTCCAGTAGCGTTCGAAGATGTGCGGCAACTGCTCAGGCGCAATGCCTTTGCCCGAATCGCGCACGCTGAACACGATTTCATCGCCATTGGACATGGCCGCCACGCCGATCTTGCCATCGGCCGGGGTGAACTTGATGGCATTGCCGATCAGGTTCGACAGCACCTGAAACAGACGCTCCGGGTCGGCGTGGATCTTCAGGTCGGGCTCGGCGTTGAAGGTCAGTTCCACCGACTTGTCCAGCGCCAGAGGCGCCAGCAGCGAGAGCGCTTCTTCGAAGATCTGCGCCACGTCCAGCGGCTGCGGGTTGATGGTGTAGCGCCCGGCTTCGATCTTGGAGGTGTCGAGCAAGTCTTCCAGCAACACGTTCATGCGACTGCTGGCTTGCTGCATGGTGTCGATGGCCGAGGTAATACGACGCGAGGTGTGCGGGCCGTCGCTGCTGAAGGCTTTTTGCATCATGCCGCAGAGCATCGAAATGATGGTCATGGGGCTGCGCAAATCGTGGGAGACCACGGCCACCAGTTCGTCGCGGGCACGCACGGCCTGTTGCTCGCGCAGCACCTGACGGGCGAGGTCGTTTTCCAGTGCCGAACGGCGCAAGTCATTGGCGGCGAACAGGTCGCCATGGCTCCACTTGTTGGAAATACCGTCCATTTCGACCTTCCACAACTCAAACGACGTGCGCGGGCTCAGGCGCAGGCCCGTGGCGCTGGGCTCCAGATTGAGCGGCTTTTTTGGGTCACCGCTCCACGGGATGCTTTCCTTCACCTCTTTGCGAAACCACAGCACCGCGTTGTCCACCGGCTTGGGCAGGGTCATGGCCAGCAGGCCGCTGGCGATGTCCTTGTACGCGGCGGCGGGCGCATAGACCGTCGACAGGTGATGGCTCGACAGCACCGACTCGCCCGACGCCTTGAACCACTGGTACAAGGCACGGATTTCATCGGGTGGCGGGCACTCGCCGTAACGGTGCAGCACCTTGTCTTCCAGGATCGCCACGCCGCTGGCGCCGGTCAGCGACATCAGCCGCTCAGGCTCGGCGGCCAGGCCGTCAAACACGTGTTCCTGGCTGTGGACCATGGCCGTGTTGAGCTGCACCAGCGCCTCCATTTTGGCTTCGCGCTGGCGGCTGATTTCCAGGGTTTGCAGGGCACTGATTTGCAGCGACAGCACCTGGCCGATGGTCTGGCAGGCCATGCGCAGCTCGTGGGGGACGTGCAGCGGCTGACGATGCCCGCAACTGATCAGGCCCCACAGCCGCTCCCCGTCCATCAGCGAAATGCTCATGGACGACAGCACGCCCATGTTGCGCATGTACTGGCAGTGGATCGGTGACACGCTGCGTAACACCGCGCCGCTCAAGTCCAGCGCTTGGCCCGTGTCAGGGCGCAGGCGCGGCACCAGTTCGACCGGTTGGTAATCGGCATTGGGGATGATGCGCAGCCAGTGCGTGCGATACAGCTCGCGGGCCTGTTCGGGGATGTCGGAGGCCGGGAAGAACATCCCGTTGAACAGCTCCATCGACGGCGCCGAGGCTTCAGCGATCACCTGGCCGTGGCCTTCTTCCTGAAAGCGGTAGATCAACACACGGTCGTAGCCGGTGAGGGCCTGTATTTCCTCGACGCAAATGTCGTACAGGGCAGGCAAGGTTTTGGCCGCTTGCAGGCGTTGCAGCATGCGGCTCAGGTTGCGCACTTTGTCCATCGTGCTTTTGATTTGTAACGCGTCTGGCTTGAGTTCCAGCTCAAGCACCAGCACGCCGCTTTCGCGGTGCAACAGGCCTTCGTACGCAACCCCTTGCATGTCCAGCTCCAGCGGCGGCGCGTCCACGTTCGCGACGAACCCGGCGGCCTGCGCAATGGCGGCCGCGGCGGTCGGGCCGGTGAGCATGCTCAGCGGTTGGCCCAGCAGCGCATGGGGGTTCAGGCCGAACAGGTCCTGCACGTTGTGGCTGATTTGCTCGATGCACAGCGCGGGCTCGGACAAGGTCACCAGCACGCCGTGGGGCTGGATGGCGCCGGGGTAGCGGATCGGTTCGTCGGCGCAATTGACCAGCAGGGCTTCAAACGCCTCAGTGTCGAGTGAATTCATAGCAAAACCTCCTGGCGATCGAGCCATTGCTCGAAACAGCTAAACGTTGAACAGGCAGCCTGTGCGGCTTCGCTCCGCCCTGTGGCATCGAGCGGCACACTGCCCAGAAATTCAATAAATGCTTTCCAGTGTTGGCCAGTGTCCTCGCCATACACAAACAGGAACGCACCGCCGTTATCGGCATCAAGGCCCAAATGCTCAGCCACCCGTTTGCGCAGCACATTGCCGCCCAGCGTGGCGCCTTCGAGCACATACAAAACCCCCAGTGCCTGGGCTTCGCTGCGCACGGTGGGCAGGTGCTGGCAGCGGGGCAGCGCGTGCGGGTCTACCCCCAGCGCCCGCAGGTCCTGGACCAACGCAGGCGTCTTGAGCCGCGCCGCCAGGTCAAACCCTGACGGAATGAACGCGCTGTGCGTCAGCCGGTCTTCCAATGCCTGATAAAACCCGAAATAGGCACTCAGCAAGCGGGTGTAATGGTCAAGGTCGAGCGCGTCTGAAAAAAACGGTAGCCGTTGCTCTAGCGCAACATGCAGGGTGTGTGTACCGGCGCGCAGATCGTTCAGGACGCTGGGCGCGGCGGGGGGAGATTGGACTGGTGGCATGCCGTGTAACAGGGCTCTCTGCGTGCGCAAAAAATAGGCGCTCATGACTTTCTGAAGCCATGGCATGAAAAAAGTGCAATAAATCTGACAGGTCTTAGCCCAAAATTCTGGCAGATTGACAGCACCTTGTGCGACCCCAATGACACCGCACAGGATCGACGGTACACCTGAACACGTATTGATATGGCCCCGTGACTGCGAGGAATCACCATGCTTGAACTGCGCCCCAACTGTGAATGCTGT
Source organism: Pseudomonas lundensis (assembly GCF_001042985.1). Classification (GTDB taxonomy): domain Bacteria; phylum Pseudomonadota; class Gammaproteobacteria; order Pseudomonadales; family Pseudomonadaceae; genus Aquipseudomonas; species Aquipseudomonas lundensis. The sequence continues at coordinate 72,127 of NZ_JYKY01000018.1, read as the reverse complement.
GATTGCGATTTGCCGCCGGACGCCTCCCAGGCGCGTATCTGTTCGTTCGAATGCACCTTCTGCGCGACGTGTTCGGAGCAGAAGCTGGGCGGCCTGTGCCCCAACTGCGGCGGTGAACTGCTGCCTCGCCCGCGTCGTCCAGCCAGCAAGCTGGCCCGGCATCCGGCGTCCACGGTGCGGGTCAATAAACCGCAGGGGTGCGCACCCGGCGCCTGAGGCGGGCTTGCCGTTACATATGGAAGTCCATATATTCGGGCGTCCCTCTGTAAGGTCCTGTGTCATGACTCAAACCGTTTCCCCGCCGTCGGTGTTCAAAGCCCTGGCGGATCCCACCCGTGCGCGGCTGGCGCTGCTGCTCGCGCAGGAAGGCGAGCTGTGCGTGTGCGAGTTGATGTGTGCGCTGGATGACAGCCAGCCCAAAATCTCCCGGCACTTGGCGCACTTGCGCCGGTGCGGCTTGTTACTGGATCGCCGTCAGGGCCAGTGGGTGTATTACCGCCTCAACCCGGCCTTGCCCGCGTGGGTCTCGGCGGTGCTGGACATCACCCTCAACGCCAACCGGGCCTGGCTGCACAGCGATGTGCAACGGCTGGGCGCCATGGGCGACCGCCCGCTACGCAACCCGTGCTGCTGAGCGGCGAGGACAGTTCGATGTGGGTAGCCAGTGCTATTTTTGTGTTCACGATTGTGTTGGTCATTTGGCAGCCGCGCGGCTTGGGCGTGGGGTGGAGCGCCTCGATGGGGGCTGTGCTGGCGCTGGCCTTTGGCGTGGTGCAGTTGAGCGACATTCCCTTGGTGTGGTCGATTATCTGGAACGCCACTGGCACCTTTGTGGCGCTGATTATCATCAGCCTGTTGCTGGACGAGGCGGGGTTTTTCGCGTGGGCGGCGTTGCATGTGGCGCGCTGGGGGCAGGGCCGTGGCAAGCGGCTGTTCGCCTTTATGGTGCTGCTCGGCGCGCTGGTCTCGGCGCTGTTTGCCAATGATGGCGCGGCGCTGATCCTGACCCCGATTGTGGTCGCCATGCTGCTGGCGCTGCGCTTCTCGCCTGCGGCGACCCTGGCGTTTGTGATGGGCGCGGGGTTCATCGCAGACACCGCCAGTTTGCCCCTGGTGGTGTCGAATCTGGTGAACATCGTGTCGGCCGACTTCTTCAAGATCGGCTTCAACCAATACGCAGCGGTCATGGTGCCGGTCAACCTGGTGAGCGTGGCGGCGACGCTGGGCATGCTGCTGTGGTTCTTTCGCCGCGATATTCCGGCGCGCTACGACCCGGCCGAGCTGGATGCGCCCGCCAGCGCCATTCACGACCGCGCCACGTTCATGGCCGGTTGGTGGGTGCTGGGGATCCTGCTGGCAGGGTGTTTTGCGCTGGAGCCGCTGGGCATCCCGATCAGCGCCATCTCGGCGTTATGCGCCGCCTTGCTGCTGTTGATCGCGGCACGCGGGCACCGGATTTCAACCCGCAAGGTGCTCAAGGAAGCGCCCTGGCAGATCGTGATTTTCTCCCTCGGCATGTATTTGGTGGTCTACGGCCTGCGCAATGCCGGGCTGACCCAGGCGCTGGCCGGTTGGCTCGACGCTTTCGCCGCACATGGCGTGTGGGGCGCGACCTTCGGCACGGGTCTGCTGACGGCGCTGTTGTCGTCGATCATGAACAACTTGCCGACGGTGCTGATCGGCGCGCTGTCGATCGACGCCAGCAGCGCCACGGGCGTGGTGAAGGAGGCGATGGTGTACGCCAACGTGATTGGCAGCGACCTGGGCCCGAAAATCACACCGATTGGCAGCCTGGCCACGTTGTTGTGGCTGCACGTGCTGGCGCGCAAGGGGATCCGCATCACCTGGGGGTATTACTTCAAAGTCGGCATTGTGCTGACCGTGCCCGTGTTGCTGATCACCCTGGCGGCGCTGGCCGTTCGGTTGGGTGGCTGAGGGCGGTCAGTCGGCGGGCGCCTGCCCGAGGGCGTCCACGGTGGCTTTGACCGCGCGCAAGGCGTGGCTCAGCAGGAACGCCTGATGGGCGTCGATACACAGCGTGCCGGTGGCGGCTGCGTCCAGCGTGTGGGTGGCGGCGGACAGCAGTTCGCTGGCGCTGTGCAAGGCGTGAACGGCGGGGATGTCGGGTGTCACGCTGAACAGCAGGTGGTTGTGATGGGCCGGGCCGGTTTCGTGGAAGGCGAGCGGGGTGGTGAGGTGCGGCATGAAGGTCTCCAACTTTTCAGTAAGAGCTGCCACGTTCCTTCCTACGGGATTGGGTGGCAGCCATGTGCGGGGTAGGAATACCGGGAAAGTTGGCACCCGGCCAGACCGAAGTCTGCCCGCACACAGCTGCCATAGAGCGTTATTCCGGACATAAAAAAACGCCGGAAAGACAGTCTTGGGCGCTACGCGCCAACTTTGAATCGGGTTCCTACGCCCGGCCACGGGATTGACCGTGACGCTGCGGACTTTATCCCTCGCACGCTGACTTGGCAAATCGGGCGCTGCGCACCGGCGCGCAGCCTGACTGTCAGAGCGTGTTGCGGGCGCTGCGCTCGGCCAGCAGGCGCGAGGCTTCAACGTAAGCGGTCTGGAAGGCCGGGGTTTCGACCCATGCCAGCGCGGCGTCTTCGTCGTCACCGTGCACCGTCATGCGGAAAGCAATCAGCAAGCCCATCAGAAAATCGGTGGCGTCCTCTTCCTCTTCTTCCGAAATCACCAGCTCCAGCACCGGGTATTGCAGGAACACACTGCACATCGCTTGCAGGCCGCGGGTTTCAGCGGCTTTCATGGCCTGGAACAGGTCGTCGAAATCCTCAGGCTCGAAGCCGTTTTCCTTGATGTCCTGGAAGTCGAAAGTGCTGAGGTCGATTTTGACGTCATCGAACGGATGATCGATCAGGGCCGAAGCCGAGGCTTTCGCCGGCTTGCCCATGCGATTCTGTTTGGCTTTGGACTTAGCCCGCTGCGCGTGCTTGTGCTGTTTCTTTGGCGTTGCCATGAACGTGTGTCCTGTGGAGGCTGAGGAGAGGATTGAACTCCATCTCTTCGCAATCGCCAAGCGAAGTGGCTGGTTATCCGTGCTCTATCTCCCTTCACCCCTGTAAACCCGGGCCACAACCGGTAGGCCTGATAGACGACTTTTTATAAATCTTGAGAATCTTCCTACCGACAAGCCAAACACCTGTGAAGTAGCGTCCTGTTGCACTTAGGCGGTGAATACGGATCGTCAAATTGCAGAGGCGGTGTTATGGCGGTTAAGAACATCTTCCCCAATACCCTGGGATGTAATGGGATAGACGGCAACCGGCGACATGGGGAGGCGACAGAGCAAGCACAGGCCGCTTGGGACAGAACACTGGCGGCGAATGCACGGAACGAGCGGGAAGCTGACGCACGCAGGCGTTCGATCAAGAAGCCGGATGTGGTGGCCTCACGCGGATGCGTCTTTGCCAAGCGTTGCACGCTGCCAGAAGGGACCATTAACTACATCAGTCCCGGCGGAGCCATCCCCACCGATCCGGTTAGCCAATATGGCGAGTTTGCCTTGCTGGGTGGCCGTGAAACGGATGCACAAGGAAACATTCCCCTTAAGAAAATCAGCGGCTACGTACCCTCGTCGCTGGGAACACTTCTATTGGGTGGTGTGGCTACTGGCACCGCTGGCGGTGTGTCTTGTGGGGGTTTGTGCACGGCTGGCGCTGTGGCGTCCGGGCCCACCACGGGTGTTGCTGCGGGTCTTTTGGTGGGCGTGGTTGCATTGCTGTGGCCATCCAGCTTGGGCGACAGCAGCCTATATACCGAAGAACAGCTCCAGACGCTTAAAGAGGGACGTATACGTGTTCGCCTGCACGTTGAGCAGCAGGCCGATGGCACCTTGAAGGGGTACGGGTACAACACCCAGAAGCGCCGCGACTGGGAAATGATTCCCGTGGTGCAGTTCGTTGCCCAAGGCTCCCGGCAAGTGGCTGACTTGGGCGATGGCGTAACCCTGATATGGACCCCCGCCGCTGACCCGTCCAACACCTTAGGTACTCCAGCGTTAGAGGGTGCACCTCAAGCCCCACAAATCTGGATTTATCCGCCATCTGAGAAAGCGGATAGCATCATCGTCAACCCGATCTACCCGCCCGAGTACAAAGACTTCATCCTTGTGTTCCCGGCTGACTCTGGCATTCAGCCGCTGTACATCGTGATGAATGTCCGGCTTGCCCCCGGTACCGTTACAGGACAGGGGAAAGATGTGACGGGCCTCTGGTTAGCCAGGGCGAGTTCTGGACTCGGAGCGCCCGTACCCACAAGTATTGCCAGTCAACTTATCGGCAAACGCTTTAGCAGCTTCGATGCTTTCAGGAAGGCATTCTGGACTGCCGTGGGCAATGACCCAGCGCTATTGAGCCAGTTCAAGCTCACGAACCAAAACAAACTACGAAATGGCAAAGCCCCCTTCGCTCAAAGACCAGAGCACAACGGTGAAAACGCTCGCTACGAGATCCATCATATTGAAAACGTTCAGCATGGCGGCGCGGTGTACGACGTAGACAACCTCGCAATAATGACGCCAAAACGACACGTAGCGATTCACAAGGAAGACAGACAATGATTTTGAAAAACAGTGTTTCCGACTACACCGAACAGGAATTCATAGAGCTGCTTCAACGCATTATCGGGAACGACGCAAGCGAAGAGGAAGAGAACAGGCTCGTGCATCACTTCAACACGATCTGTGAACATCCAGCAGGCTCGGACTTGATATTTTTCCCCGAGGACGATGCTGACGACTCAGCCGAAGGCATCACGCGCACACTCAAAAAATGGCGCGCTGCTCAAGGCTTGCCGGGATTCAGGTACGGTTGTAGGTAAAGGAAAACCCGGCTTCCCCGGAGGCACCAGAATTGACATCATTCGACCCAACCCCAGCCTCTGAGGGGGCAGACATGTCCATCACCGAAACAAAAGTAGTCGATATTATTGCGGTGCCCGAGTGGGAGCCTGAAAACGTAATTTTGGTAATCACTGACCACCTTGAGTGGGGTGATAAAGCGCAACAAGGCGAACACCTGCTACTGCTTCAAGAAAAGATCAACAGCTACGTTGCGTTCATTGAGAGCGCAGAGTTATTGGAAAGCTACCCGCCCGCGAAAGACAAGCTACCCATCATCCGAGTTAACGGTTTGTATGAGCTGCCAGCACAAGGCCAAACCTTTATAGACCGAGTTACTGACCTACTGAAAGGTGCAGGTATCGGCTTTGAGTTCGTGCTGAAAGAAAGCGAGAAAATTCGCAATAGGTGACGACCCGCTTCACTGGGATCACTTCTATTGGCTGGTGTGGCTACTGGCACCGCTGGCGCGGTGGCGTCCGGGCCCACCACGGGTGTTGCTGTTGGTACTTTGGTGGGCGTGGTTGCATTGCTGTGGCCATCCAGCTTGGGCGACAGCAGCCTATATGCCGAAGAACAGCTCCAGACGCTTAAAGAGGGACGTATACGTGTTCGCCTGGCTGAAGGAGAACCGCCGCATCGTTATACGCTTCGACAAACGCGCGAAAAGTTATGCGGCGATGGTCTCGCTGGCCTGCGCCATGCGATGTTTACGACATTACTTTTCGTACAGGGCCTCGTTTACTTTCGTGAAAAAAACCATTTAACTTGCCGCTTAACCGGTAGTGAAAATGAATGAATAAATATGCAGGAAAAAGCAATCCAGCCAATGAATGGGTGCTCTGAAATTATATCGGGCCTGTGTCCTAAAGATAGAAAATCATTATTTTCAATAATGTCTATATAAGGCACGACAAAGAGGCCGTTAAATATGAGGCAGAAAAATAACTTAATATTATTTAAGTTGTTTCCTGAGAGGTATATTTTTAGAAAGTAGGCGAAAAGCATACCGCAAACGGCCAACGCAGGGAAAGCCCACACAATCATTTCGTGGCCTCTTGGTAGATCTGCTTTCCTGTTTGGAAATCCGTATGTATTTCAAGCCCCCATGTGCCATATCCGTTGGTGCCAGCAGCGTGGTGGGTCCAAGTAATATCTCGGTAACGGATGGCGACATGTTCTTGCGGTTCGGCGTCGTGCTGCAAAATAGCGTGCGGCATTTCAAGTGTCAGGTCAGCAATAATTCCACCATTGATCGAGATAGAATAGAATTTTTCCTGCATGCCAAAGGAAGAGACGCGGTAAAAACTGATGATGCAGTTTATTTCTTCTCTACTTGAGAGCGCTTGAGCTAGCAAGGGAGATGACTTATCAACATTTTTTGTGATGATAATAGGGTTGTGTGTCGGTTTATTAATATTTCCAATATTGACCATGTTGTGGCTGTAAGACAGCACCATGATTTCGTCTGCGTGCGTTGTCTGACATTTGTTGCCAATAGAATCCTGGGTTGAACAACCCGCTGAAATCAATCCTTGAGCCTTGCCGGTGATCGTCATTTAGCCGTGGTTAGCCATACGTGACACTCCTTTTAGTCAGCCGAGCATCCTATTACAAGGGTTTCAGGCGTGATGTAGGGGGGTTCCGAAAAGATATACGAATATGTCGAGATTCGATCCAGCGACTTGGTAAAAGATCTGGCCAGGTAAGCCTGGGGGCAGGTAGGCGCTTGAACTAAAAAGGAGGGTCAACGCTATTGGGCTTTTCACTTGAGAGGGAGAGCCGCTCGTTTGTCTTGATTCTCGGTTCTTGATATGTGCTGTAGCGTCCTGCCGCCGCGCATACCGCGTGACTTGCAAGTGTCTGGGGCGCGAGGCGGTAAAGTGCTTAGAGGCCCTGTGGCGCGCCTGGGGAAACGAAAGGGCTGCGTGGGGGCGGGCAGCGTGGCCGACGTCTCGGCGTGTCTGAGGGAGGCTCTCAAGCTGAAAACTGTATTCAGATTAAAACTATTCAGTGCTGGGGCTGGTACCGAAAGTCAGTTGGACGGCTTTCAATCCCACGCCTAAAGCGCCTTGGTCCAGAAATGGTCCAGCAACCCTAAAATCGCAGGCAATAAAAAACCCCCAAGGACACATGGTTCCTTGGGGGTTTCTCGGTATTTTGGTGCCCAGAGACGGAATCGAACCGCCGAAACTATCTGAAGACCTGTAAGCCCTGATTTGACGTGCCTTCGAAGAGGACGCCTTGTAGGTAGTGTACTCGATTTGTGTACCCAGACACACGCTCTGCTGTCCGGATCATGTCACCTCTATGAGCCCAGGTCGCCGGTCCGTAAGCCAATCCCGTAGTTCTGCGACATAGGGCTCCCAAGCTGGCGATAGAGCTGCAACTTTAACAATGGTACTGAGACCTACTGGGCGGTGCACATTAAGGGTTCGAATAATAAGCTCGATGAGTGAATGGGTGTCATCTACAGCTTCGATTTCCGCCGCGAGGTTTATTATTTCATTAAAGCCATTATCCTCCTGTTGGGGAAGAGATCGAATCATGCTGTGTAGTTGGGCTTCCGGTGCCAGTGGTATGCCATTTTGAGCGCAGAGTTTCTTTATTCCCGCAAGACAATTCTGCCGACGTGCAACCGCGTAGTCTTCTGTCCCGCTTAGCACTGCATTAGCGCGCTCAAGCTGGAGTTCTCGAGTGGCGTACACATCCCCATCAAGTAAGAATAACTGACTCTCCGGGTTATGGCCTCCGGATAAAATAAGACCGGCGGCTAAAGTGAAGCAGTTAGTGGCTGCTCCATAAGGAGTGATATTCGCGACTCTTTTCATGCCAAGTCGAAATAATTCATGCTCGACTATGGCAAGGGCCATTTCGTCCTCAACGAATATTTCCAACGGACGATCCTGCTGTCCGGTTAGTCGCCTAAGTGCGTCAGGCTTCGTGTTTGAGAAGCAATATGTCTTGGGTATCTCTTTAATCGTATGGATATGCTTTATGCTTATCTTATCCTTGAGGTCAAGAATTGCCTCTCTGTGTGTGGTAAATATAATCTGCAAAGACTTATCCACTGCTCGATCAAAAAGTATTTCTGTCAGGCGGGTAAGTGCCGCTGTATGTAACAGCAAGTCAATCTCGTCAATTAATATAAGACCGTACTTTGGTGCATTGAAGACAGCAGATAGGATCTCTAAGACCCGCTGTTCGCCAGCTCCCATTGCGAGCGCTGAGTATCGAGTGCCGTCCAAGGCTAATCCCGGATATCGACGCCCAGAACTTGCTTGATGAATGTTAAGCTCGTTGTAAGCGCGATTAAAGACTGTCCCCATTTTGGCCATAATGAGCGCCGAGTCAACATGAGCTTCTGTCCTATATGTTATTGTTGACGTGTAGGTCTCTTGTTCAATGCGGGGTACACAAGACTTGATGCCAATGAAGCGTAAGTATCGCCCTGGGCGTCTTGCGTAACGAGGAGACCATCGGTCAACGTTTTTTCTATATTCCGTGACGACGTTTTGAAACTCGATAGCTCCATCTCTGAATGAGTGAACCATTCTTAAGGCGCTTCCCGTCCATGTGGCATCCGTAGTCGGCGTGAAAAAGTCACGAAATTGCCAGTTTTGTTGACCTTCTTCCGTAGGGCTGTAACAGCAAGCTAAAGCATGCAAGATTGTGGACTTGCCGCAGCCATTCGGGCCGAGAATGGCAGTTAGCGGTTTCTCATCAAATCGAATTTCATCCAGCAAGGAGATTCCTTTAAGTTTTTCAATTCTTAGAGCATGTATGACTTGCTGGCTGATTGGCATCTTGCATTGTGTCCCTGTTTAATTGGATATATCCAGTGAAGAGCAGTTCTGTATAAAAATATGTTTTTAAATTTCTGAGTGGTTCGTCTATTGCAGAAGTAGGTGTTTTCATTTTTTGGGCGAAAAATTTGAGTGCCCTCTATAAACAACGTCACAAGCATGTGACCCCCGTACTCCCCGGCAGTGTGCCATTTTGACTGTGAACACGCGTCGAGGCGAGCGAAATCGAGATTCAAGGTCTGGTGGCAGAGTAGGGGTAGCCTGTCTGGCTCATAACGTGAACCTTGTGAGCCATGCCGGCGCGTAGGGGTCAAGGGTGGCTCATTGCTGTTGAATTTATTTGAGCCATTCGGTAGGCTGTGAGCCATACGTTTTGAGCCAGGAGGTGTTATGTCTGAAACAATCGCCTATCTCCGGGTCAGCTCTGGGGATCAAACAACGAGTACCCAGCGGGCGGCCATAGAGCAGCGCTTCAAGGTGGACCGCTGGTTTGCTGACGAGGCGACGTCAGGGATCATCAAAGCCAGTGCCAGGAAGGGCATGGGTGAGTTACTGAGCTACGCCCGTCAGGGCGACACCATAGTGGTCTACGCGATTGACCGATTGGGCCGCGACACAATCGACGTGCTGGAGACGGTGACGGCCCTTAAGGATAAGGGCGCAGCAGTTGTTTCGCTGCGTGAAGGCTTCGATATGAGCACACCAATGGGAGAGATGATGCTCACTATGCTTGCCGCTATGGCCAAGCTTGAGCGTGTAAATATCAAAGACCGGCAAATGGCTGGCATCCAGCGGGCTAAGGCCGAAGGTAAAAACCTGGGGCGGGAAAAGGTTATTGATGACCTGCAAGTGGTCCGGTGGCGTGAGAAGAACAACGCGAGCATCAGTGCCACAGCAGAGCACTTCGGAATCTCACCTGCGTCCGTTAAGCGCGCCCGTCGCGTAGCTGTCATTTCGCCACAGCCTCAAAAGGTCGTTGACTCGCTGGGCGAATGCGAGGCGTAAGATGCAAGCAGGAAAGACCTTAAGCGTGCCTGTCGAGTGTCCTCTCAGTCAGCCATGGATGTACCAGCGTTCGGGCATTTATTACCTCAGGGTCCGTCCCAAGGGGGTGTCGAAGGAATCTGTTACCGTCTCCCTCCAAACTTCAGACAAGCAGATCGCAGAAGCTGCCAGTAAGTTGTTGATGTCCTCCCTGTACGACTTCCAGCATGACAATCCTGCTGCTGAGTGGCGGGACCTCGCTGCGCATCTGAAGAGCACTTCTAAAGCTGTCTCTCCGTTGTCTGAAGGGGAATATCTTGATGCTGGGCCCGAGGTGTATGAAGAGGTCCTTTCTGTGCTTCAGCAGGCTGTCGCGGCTCGTAAAAGAACTAAGGCGGCGGCCCTACGGGACTCTTTTGCCAGGCAGGGGCTGTCTAACCCGATTGGCAGGTTTACCTGTCCGCACTGCCTTGAAGACGATTGCGATGTTGAGTATGTGAAGCCGTCTCTTGAGTTTCCAAGCGGTTGCATTAGCGTCAGTGAGGCGGAAATTGATGCGGGACGTTGCTTTCAATGTGGCGGCGTATCTTACTGGATTATCGTCGACCCCGATGCTGCGTCTGACCGGGCTGACCTGAAGAGAAGACTCTTGTTTCCACCTGTCAAAGATGCAGGGACTCGTCTGTTTACCAAGTTCATAGCGGACGGTATTCGAGGAAATCCCCAAGCTTTGGACTATTTCATTGAGAACATCGAAAAAGGTATCCCTTTGACAGATTTTGTTAAAAGGGCCCAGCGCAGAGCCAAACGTGAACAGGGAGGGTCTTCGGGTTGCTCTTCGAGCCGAACTCGTAGCCGCCACAATGGAGGCAAAAGTCCTCACTCGTAGATAAACAACTATGAGGACTCTCCATGGAAACTCCCGCTGTTTCTTCGCAGCAGATTGTTCAAGCTGAAGAAGTCATCGAGCTAACCGCCACCCGACTACTTGAGCAAGGACTAAGCATACGAGCTGTAGCGGAATCAACTGGCCTCTCTCGCAGGCAAGTCACGAAGTTGAAAGCGAAGGTAAACAAAGAGGATGGTGGTCCTTTTGTCGAGGTAGAACATGCCTCCATTTCCCAGCAGCAGGCTGTGGCTAAGACCCTGGCTTTGAGTGTTCGCCCTGAGGGAGTAAAGCGCTCGGAGCTCGGGGCTATTCTCAAAGCTCGTTTTGGGTTGGTGAAGAATGAGCTCACGGGAGCCTTCGAGCTGAATATGACCAAACATCAGTACCGCTACCTCAGAGAGTCCGTGCGGGCCGCTGGGCTGGCTGAAGTTACCCCTTTGTTTGTTCCTGAGTGGATGCCTCGACATGATGCGCTTGAAGCCAACCGTGAGTTGCTCAGAGCTGCATCCGATCTTCAGGACGTGATGACCGAGAAAGTGCTTGAATTTTGCAGTCGTTTTTCTGGGACATCCTTCAAGTGGGTCTTTCAGGAGTTGCTCAACTTGGCTGCTTCTGGTGTTTATCCCGGTTCAGTCGAGGTCCTGTGTGAGCGGAACTTGGAGGTTGCCGAGGAGTTAAGTCGGAGGGTTGGTCGCAGGGTGGTCCAGGAGGTCGAGCCTGTGTTCACTTCAGATGCTGAACTGGAGGCTCTCTGCGTTTGACCTTAAGTGGGCCACTCAATATCTCTGTGGGGAAAAGCGGGCCACCTTGTCCGCATCCCTTGATGTCCACGAGGGAGGCTTCCTGTGCCCAGGTGGACCTCCTTCGGACGCGCATATGGTTGGCTCGCTTGAGCCTATCTGTATGTCTCGGTCGATGCTTCTGGTTTCTCCAAGAGCCCAGCGAGCCGAGCGATACTTGGAAGAGTGATCAAATGTTCACGCTGAATATGGAGTAGTTGGCGTTCCCCATATTTGCGACTGACGGAGCCGTTATCGTGTCCTGTCATTGCATCGTGCACTTCTTCAGGAATCCCGGCCTCTCGACACATCGTTTTGAAAGCGTGGCGGAATCCGTGAGCTGGCCTGACGGGTGACTGTAAGCCAACAACTTTTTTCAGATACTCGCTCCAGCGTTTGCCGAAGTTATGTCCATACCATCCGTCAGGGCTTGGGGTTAGCAATGGGAACAGTTGGCCGTCCTGTGGAAGCTCGGCCACATAATCCAAGAGACCCAACTCGATAAGGTCCGGGTGCACAGCGACCGCCCGGTGGCTGCCAAGTGTCTTCATCGTGCGCTTGTCATTACCGTCCTCCTCCGGCGTAGACATAAGGTCCAGATACCATATCCCGTCCTCGCTCTGTCTCACCTCGGATGCTCGCATCTGCGCAATCTCTTCACGGCGGGCACCCGAATAGCAGAGAAGGAGTGGCAGCCAGAACCATGCTTTACCGAAGGAGGCACGTGGAGGCAGCCATTCACCTCGGAAAGCGGGGCTGGAGAAGATGGTGATGAGCTCGGTCCGAGTGTACGACTTACGTGGAGCAGTACGAGCGGCTTTGCTGCTGGCTTTGGCGAGCTGCTGGGTAATTCCGGAGGTGGTCACGGGGTTTTCGGCCAGATACTCCATTCGAACCGCATAGCTAAGAACCGCTGAGAGGGCCATTAGGCGGTTTTTTACCGTGGCTGTGCTAAGGCGAGGTAAATCCAACGCATCGGCCTTGGCGATCTGTTCTGGGGCGTTTAAAGCTCGTATTCCATCGCCCTTGCTCGGAAGGCGGCGCAGGAAGCCTTGGAACTCCTCTACAGTCTTGCGTCTGATACGTTCAACTGGCAGGTCGCCCAATAGCTCGATGAAGCGATTGATGGTCGCTTGGTATTCGCCTATGCGCTTTCGCACGTCTCGACTATCGCCGTCAGTGTCGCGTGCCCTGCGAGCCCAGGATTCGAAGACCTCGGATAGCTTGTTCTCTTCGCGTTCATGCCGAGCAGTGTCGAAGCTGAGTGGTGCCTCTGGCGGCATGCTTAGTGTGGTTGCGTGGTCATCGTGATAGCGCTTGAAAGCGATCTCCGAGAGTTCCAGTTGTTTCGCAAGGAATGCTTCCCGAAGTTGGGTCTCGAAGGCTGAGCCATTGGTTGCCGGGGGGAGATTGTGCCGACAAAGCTCTTCAGAAATGAGCTTGTCGAGACTCGCCATGCGACGTGCCCCAAAGTCGCGCCGCTTGAGTATGTCTCTCGCTTTCCCAGCGCCAAAGCAGGATGCAAGTGTTTCTACATCATCGTCAGTGCAAATGAGCCATTGCTCAAAATTTCCTGATAGCTCGGAGTCCTCAAGCTCTCGCTTTGCCCACCATGCGGCGATCTGTATGGCATCACGCGCAGCGGGTTGGAAGTCGCCCTGATTCTGAAGGCGAGTCCGGCCAAAGAGTTCTTCGGATTTTGTCCACTCTGATGCGAAACGAGTTTTGGCTTCGATCCGGCAGGTAGTCTCAAGGCTGCGCTTGTAGAACTCGCCGAATTGGGGGAGGTAGGGCTTCACGTCCTTTGGGACGCGGCGGCGAATGTAGTAGATGCCGCTTCTCGGATCTTTCCAGGGTTGTGCCATGAATGCCATCGTGTACCCGCCATGTGTACTCAGTTGGGCGGGCTACAGCTACTCCAGATACACAAAACCCCCGAAACCTTGCGGAATCAGGGGCTTAAATGTTTTGGTGCCCAGAGACGGAATCGAACCGCCGACACGGGGATTTTCAATCCCCTGCTCTACCGACTGAGCTATCTGGGCAACGGGGCGCATTAGAAGCCTTTTTCGATAATCCGTCAAACACTTTTTTGAAAAATATTTAATTATTACCGTCGCTTACAGACCAAACCCTTTAAAACCGGGGTTTATTCGCTTGGCGGAACGTAGCCTTCTGCTTTTGCGTATTCCTCGCCGCTGAAGAACTTGTCCATCTCGCCTTGCAGGTATTTGCGGTCTTCGGCGTTCATCATGTTCAAACGCTTTTCGTTGATCAGCAGGGTTTGGTGTTTTTGCCAGTCGGCCCAGGCCTTGGCCGAGACGTGGTCGAATATGTCCTGACCTTTGGCGCCCGGAAAGGGCGCGCGTTCCAGCGCGGGCAATTCTTCTTTGTACTTGCGGCACATGATGGTGCGGGTCATGACGACTCTCCTGCGTTCAATAGGTCGGCTGCGTACTTGAGCAGTTTTTTCACCGGGGCCGCCAGGCCCAGGCGCGGCGGGGTGGCGAGGTTATACCAGAGCCAGTCAGCCTCGGCCACGTGATGGCCGGACTCCTTGACGTGGATCAGCCAGGGTTCGATGGCCAGCTGGAAGTGGCTGAACGTGTGGGTCAGGCCGGGCATGGGCTGTTGCGTGCCGACCGTGAGTGCGTGTTGCAGCGCCAGGTGTTCGATGTCCTTGAGGTCGTCGAGTTCTGGCAAGCTCCACAAACCGCCCCACAGCCCCGTCGACGGGCGGCGATAGAGCAAGATCGCGCCCTCGCCATTGGCCAGCATCGGCATCAAGGTGCGTTTGAGCGGCACGGCTTTGCGCGGTTTGGGGATCGGGTAGCGGGTCTCAAGGCCCAGCATGTGCGCCTGGCAGCCGGTTTCAAGCGGGCACAGCAGGCAGCTCGGCTTGGTGCGCGTGCAGAGCGTGGCGCCCATGTCCATCATCGCCTGGGTGTAGGCGTTGACGCGGTCGTGGGGGGTGAAGCGTTCGGCGGTGGCCCACAGCTGTTTGGCCACTTTGGGCTCGCCCGGATACCCCTCTTGCGCGGTGTAGCGGGCCAGCACGCGTTTGACGTTGCCGTCCAGGATAGGGGCGCGCAGGCCCATGCTGATGCTGGCAATCGCCCCTGCGGTGGACAGCCCGATGCCGGGCAGCTCCACCAGTTTTTCGACGTCCCGGGGGAATTCGCCGCCGTATTGCTCGACGACGATCTTGGCGGTTTTTTGCAGGTTGCGGGCCCGGGTGTAGTAACCCAGCCCCGTCCACAGGTGCAGCACTTCGTCTTCGGGGGCGGCGGCCAGCGCCTGGACCGTCGGCAATGACGCCATGAACCGGTCGAAGTAGTTCAGCACGGTGCTGACCTGGGTTTGCTGCAACATGATTTCCGAGACCCACACCCGGTAAGGGGTGATGCCCTGTTGCCAGGGCAGGTCGTGGCGGCCGTGGCGATCGAACCACTCAAGCACCACGGTTGCGAACTGCTCGTCTCTCATCGCTTGAACAGCCCCTTGAGGGCCTCTTTGAGTTCCGGGCTGACTTTGTCACCGAGTTTCTCTTCAAGCTTCTCGCTGATTTTGTTGCCCGCCACTTTGGCTGCGACTTTGCCCAGGCCTTCCTTGTCCAGACGGCAGGCCTTGGCGCCCAGTTCCAGCGGGCCACGGCAGCGCAAAGGCAGCTCGACCCCGACGAAATTTTTACCGACCTGACACGCCGGGTCAGGCATGGCGCTCTTGTCGCCTTCAACGGTGATGCCGATCCGGTAATCCATGCCCAGAACGCGCAGGTCGATGTCGCCATCGCCTTTGACGCTCATGCCGGGGATGCGCACGATCAGGTCAGGGTTGCTGGCCACGCCGTTGTGGAAGACCAGGCTGCCTTTGAGCGCCTTGAAGGGCGTGTCTTTGCCGCGGGGCGCACCGCTCAGGGTTTTGCGATTGAGGGTGGCGATGCCCTGGCACAGTTGCTGTTCAAGGTTGGCGTTGAGCAGCACACCGTCGTTGAGCACGAAATTGGCGGTGCCGTTGAGGCTTTCAATCAGCGCGTTCTGGCTGTTGCCGCTGCCAGTGACGTTGCTGTCGAGGGTCAGCAGGCCATTGATTGGCGGTTTTTGCCCCTGGCTCTGCAGGATTTTTTCCACGGGTACGTTGTTGATCCGGGTTTGCAGGTTCACCAGCGGCAGCATCGGCCGCACATCCAGGCTGCCGTTGGCGGCAAAGTGACCTTTGTACAGATCGCCACGCAGGGTTTCGAGGGTCAGCAGGCCGCCCTGGCTGTTGGCTTTGAGGGCTGCGTTCTGGATCGGCAGTTTGCTGATGGTCAGTTGACCGAAGCTGATGTCGGCGGTCAGGTCCAGCGCCTTGAGGCGAGTGACCGGAATCAGCTTGGCGGTGCTCCAGCCACTTTTGGTCGGTGCAGCGGGCAAAGGCGTGTCGCCCGAAGCGGCCAGTGCGCCAGCCTCGCTCGATTGCACTTCGGCCTGGCGTGCGGCGGTGGCGCTGGTGGCTTCTGCGGTTTTGGGTGGCAGGTAGCGATCAGCGTCAAACGTGTCGCCTTTGAGCTGGATGCGCAGGGCCTGCTTGGCGAAGTCTTCGACGGCGATGCGGCCGGTAAAGGTGCTGTCGTCCACTTTCAGGTTCAGCTCATCGAAGGTCACGCTGGTGGGCGTGCCCGACAGGCGGCTGACCATTTCGACTTTGCTCAGGCTGCCCGGCGCCATGGGCGGCAACGGGTGGCCGATGCTGTCGAGGAACTTGGCCAGGTCAAGCTGGGCAATCGACAGGCCGCCGCTGATCTGCGCAGTGGTGTCCAGGCTGTGGGCTTTTAGCTCACCCAGCGCGCGCAGCTGGTTGGCGGAAATCTTCAAACTGCTCCATTCAGCGACGTTCGCAGCCAGATCGACCAGTATTTGCCCTTGCGCGGCGTAGGTGACGGTTTTGCCTTGCAGCGGTTCGCCCGACGCTTCGCCAGTGATTCTCATGTCTTCGAACTGGTAGCGCTTGAGGACGCGGTCAAAGCGCAGTTTGCCGTCGACTTCGGTCTTGACGCGCATAACAGGCTGGTTGGTGCCCAGAAACGCGGTCAATTTGACCGGGGTGCTGGTGGCCTCGTGAATCGGGCCGGTGCTCAGCTGGATGCTTTCTGCGCTGAACTGCTTGCCGTTTTGTTCGTCGTTGTACTCAACCCGCGCGTTGTTCACGGTCAGGCTGTCGATGTCGAGTTTGATCGGCTGGCTGGCGGTGTCGGGTTTGGCGCTCGACGCGGGCGCTGCCGGTTGAGCCGGTGTTTCAGTGCTGGCGGTGGCCGGTGCGGGCTGGCCGATGTCTTGCCAGTTGCCATGGCCGGCTTTGTCGCGGGTCAGGCGCAGGTTCAGGCCTTCAACGCGCACGTCGCTCATTTGCACTTCTTTGCGCAGCAGCGGCAGCACGCGAACGGACAGGCCAATCATTTGCAGGTCAGCGAATGGTTTGTTCGGTGCGGCGAGGGTGGCCACGCTGGCGTCGTGCAATTCAAGGCCGAGCCAGGGGAAGAGGCTCCAGCCAATGTCGCCATTGAGAGTCAGCTCAATGTGGGCTTTGTCACGGGCTATCTGGCGGATCTCGTCTTTGTAGTCGTTGGGATCAAACAAATGGCTCAAGGCAAAGCCCAGGGCCACGATGATCAGCAACAATCCGAGAAGCACCAGACCCAGGATTTTGCCGAACGCTTTCATGGGCGGATCCTTGTAAGTCTGTGTGAAGGTCAGTTTTAAATTTAGCCGCAGAGTATAGCGCCACGCGTCAGCCGCCTGTGACCCGATGCGACTTGAGTCGAAGCCGTTGGGGTAAAAGCGGTGAAGTGCGGTTTAGACTGCTGATCAGTTTTGAGTCTGAAAAATAAGATCAGTTTTGACGCAAAAGACCGCATCAGTTTGATCTTTCTCCTACGACCAAATGGTAATCTCCGCCTGTTTTTCGGGCCTTCTGCGGCGCATTGTCGCGCCTCGAACTTACGCCAATAACAAGACTGTGCGCTCAAGGGCGCCAAAGTCAGGGCATGAGCGTGTCTGGAGAACCTTCTATTTCATGGGGGAAACATCAATGAGCACCAGCATTGCTGCGGGCAGCCTTGCCTCACAGCCGGCGTTCCTGTCCAAGGAACGCATCATCGCAACACCCGGTTTTAATCGTTGGCTGGTTCCACCTGCCGCGCTGGCCATCCATTTGTGCATTGGCATGGCTTATGGTTTTTCTGTGTTCTGGTTGCCGTTGTCCAAGGCGCTGGGGGTTACCGCGCCGGTGGCGTGTGCGCCCGACATGAGTTTCATCGCACAGGTGTTTTCGTCGCAATGCGACTGGCCGATCTCGATGCTCGGCTGGATCTACACCTTGTTCTTTATCTTTCTGGGGTGTTCGGCCGCGGTCTGGGGTGGCTGGCTTGAGCATGCCGGGCCGCGCAAGGCCGGCGTAGTGTCGGCGCTGTGCTGGTGTGGCGGTTTGCTGATTTCGGCGCTGGGTATTTATACCCATCAGATCTGGTTGATGTGGCTGGGCTCGGGGGTGATTGGCGGTATCGGGCTGGGGCTGGGGTACATCTCGCCGGTCTCGACCCTGATCAAGTGGTTCCCGGACAAGCGCGGCATGGCCACGGGCATGGCCATTATGGGTTTTGGCGGCGGTGCCATGGTGGGCGCGCCTCTGGCGGCGGCATTGATGGGCCACTTTGCGACCCCGGACAGCGTGGGCGTGTGGCAGAGCTTTGTGGTCATGGCGGCGATTTATTTCGTGTTCATGATCGGTGGCGCGCTGGCCTACCGGGTGCCGCCTACCGGCTGGAAGCCTGAAGGCTGGACGCCACCGGCGAAAAAAGCCGCGAACGCGATGATTACCCAGCGTCACGTTCACGTCAGCGTGGCCTGGAAAACCCCGCAGTTTGCGCTGGTGTGGCTGGTGCTGTGCCTGAACGTTTCGGCGGGTATCGGCATTCTGGGCATGGCCTCGCCGTTGTTGCAGGAAGTCTTTGCCGGCAAGTTGTTGGGCAATGAGCTGTCGTTCAGCCAACTGGATGCGGCGCAACTGGCGCAGATCGCGGCAATTGCGGCGGGCTTCACCGGGCTGTTGAGTCTGTTCAACATCGGCGGGCGCTTTTTCTGGGCCTCGTTCTCCGATTACCTGGGGCGCAAAAACACCTATTTCGTGTTCTTTGCCTTGGGTTTTGCGCTGTACGCGCTGGTGCCCAACCTGGGGCATCTGGGCAATGTGTCGCTGTTCGTGGCGGCGTTTTGCATCATCCTGTCGATGTACGGCGGTGGTTTTGCCACGGTTCCGGCTTACCTGGCGGACCTGTTCGGCACGCAGATGGTGGGGGCGATCCATGGTCGTCTGCTGACAGCCTGGGCAGCCGCGGGCGTGCTGGGGCCGGTGCTGGTCAACTACTTGCGTGAATACCAGTTGAGCATCGGCGTGGAACGCGCCGCGGCGTATGACATCACGCTGTACATTCTGGCGGGCTTGCTGGTGCTGGGCTTTATCTGCAACTTGCTGGTGCGCCCGGTGGACGACAAGTACTTCATGACCGATGCACAACTGGCGGCCGAGCAGGCGCTGGGGCACGACAAAGGCGCTGACGCCACGACGTCGCTGGAGTGGAAAGCCGCGCCGGGCAGCTTGCCGTTGACCGTGGCCGCCTGGCTGGTGGTGGGGATTCCGCTGCTGTGGGGCGTGTGGGTCACCGTGCAGAAGACGGCGGTGCTGTTTCAATAACACCGTCGGGCGCCGCCGCAAGGGTGGCGCCCCTCTCGCGGCCTCGGGCAACCGCTGTGCCTGAGGCGCGAACCCCCTCTCTGTCAGACTTATCCCCTTGCGTGTTTCTGTTTGCCGGACCCGTGCCTATAATGGCCACCTTTTTCGCCCAATGATTTTGCGGAGCTGGTGATGGCCGAACGTAAGGCGTCAGTCGAGCGCGATACTCTGGAAACCCAGATCAAAGCCTCGATCAACTTGGATGGTACCGGTAAGGCCCGATTCGATATCGGTGTGCCTTTTCTTGAGCACATGCTCGACCAGATCGCCCGACATGGGCTGATCGACCTGGACATCGAGTGCAAAGGCGACCTGCATATCGACGATCACCATACCGTCGAAGACGTCGGCATTACCCTCGGTAAAGCCTTCAGCCAGGCGGTTGGCGACAAAAAAGGCATGACCCGCTACGGCCACGCCTATGTCCCGCTGGATGAAGCGCTGTCGCGTGTGGTCATCGACTTTTCCGGCCGTCCGGGCCTGCAAATGCATATTCCCTATACCCGCGCCACCGTTGGCGGCTTTGACGTTGACCTGTTTCAGGAGTTCTTTCAGGGCTTCGTGAACCACGCCAACGTGACGCTGCACATCGACAACCTGCGCGGCACCAACACGCACCACCAGATCGAAACCGTATTCAAGGCGTTCGGCCGCGCGCTGCGCATGGCGATTACGCTCGATGAGCGCATGGCCGGGCAAATGCCTTCTACCAAGGGCGTGCTCTGATGCAGACAGTGGCGGTCATCGATTACGGCATGGGTAACCTGCACTCGGTCGCCAAGGCGCTGGAACACGTCGGCGCCGGTCGCGTGCTGATTACCAGCGATGCGGACGTGATCCGTGAAGCCGACCGTGTGGTGTTTCCCGGTGTGGGCGCGATTCGCGACTGCATGGCGGAAATCCGTCGCCTGGGTTTCGACGCGCTGGTGCGCGAAGTCAGTCAGGACCGTCCGTTCCTCGGCATTTGCGTCGGCATGCAAGCCTTGCTCGACAGCAGTGAAGAGAACGGCGGGGTCGACTGCATTGGCCTGTTCCCCGGTCAGGTGAAGTTTTTTGGCAAAGACCTGCACGAAAACGGCGAGCACCTCAAAGTGCCGCACATGGGCTGGAACGAAGTGCAACAGAAGGTCGATCACCCTCTGTGGCACAGCATCCCGGACCTGGCGCGCTTCTACTTTGTTCACAGCTACTACATCGCAGCGGGCAACCCCCGGCAGGTAGTGGGTGGCGGGCATTACGGCGTCGATTTTGCCGCCGCGCTGGCTGAAGGCTCGCGCTTCGCGGTGCAATTCCACCCCGAAAAAAGCCATACCCACGGCTTGCAGTTGCTGGAAAACTTCGTGGCCTGGGACGGGCGCTGGTAATGGCGCGCAAGCCAAAGCCGCCGATTCTCACGCTCACCCCCGAGCAAGAGAACGAAGCCAACAGCAAGATCAAACGCTTTATGGAAGACCGTTTCGAACTGGACCTCGGTTCGTTCGAGGCGGCTGAAATCCTTGAGCTGTTCACCCGCGAAATCGCGCCGCATTACTACAATCGCGCGATTTTCGATGTGCAGGCGCACCTCAAAGAGAGGTTCGAGAGCATCGAAATCGACCTGTGGGCGCTTGAAAAGAACTGATTTCCGAGTCGTTGACTCCCGAATTTAAAGGTTTGCCAGATGCTGATTATCCCCGCTATCGATCTTAAAGACGGTGCCTGTGTACGTCTGCGCCAGGGCCGCATGGAAGATTCCACGGTGTTCTCCGATGACCCGGTGAGCATGGCCGCCAAATGGGTAGACGGTGGTTGCCGCCGCTTGCACCTGGTCGACTTGAACGGCGCGTTTGAAGGCCAGCCGGTCAATGGCGACGTGGTCACGGCCATTGCCAAGCGTTATCCGCATTTGCCGATCCAGATCGGCGGCGGAATCCGCTCGCTGGAAACCATCGAGCACTACGTCAAGGCAGGCGTGAGCTACGTGATTCTGGGCACCAAAGCGGTGAAGAACCCTGAGTTCGTGGCTGAGGCCTGCCGTGCCTTCCCCGGCAAGATCATCGTGGGCATGGACGCTAAAGACGGCTTTGTGGCCACTGATGGCTGGGCAGAAGTCAGCAGCGTGCAAGTGATCGATCTGGCCAAGCGTTTTGAAGCAGACGGCGTGTCGGCCATCGTTTATACCGACATCGCCAAAGACGGCATGATGCAGGGCTGCAACGTGAGCTACACCGCTGCGCTGGCGGCCGCGACCACCATCCCTGTGATCGCTTCGGGCGGCATCCACAACCTGGGCGATATCAAGGCCCTGATGGACGCCAAGGCGCCGGGCATCGTGGGTGCCATCACCGGTCGTGCTATCTATGAAGGCACGCTGGATGTGGCCGAGGCCCAAGCCTTCTGCGACAGCTACAAGGCCTGAGGAGAACGTCATGGCGTTAGCCAAACGCATCATCCCTTGCCTGGACGTGGATAACGGCCGGGTCGTCAAGGGCGTCAAGTTCGAGAACATCCGCGATGCGGGCGATCCGGTCGAAATCGCCCGTCGCTACGATGAGCAGGGTGCCGACGAAATTACGTTCCTCGACATCACCGCCAGCGTCGATGGTCGCGACACCACGCTGCACACCGTTGAGCGCATGGCCAGCCAGGTGTTCATCCCGCTGACCGTGGGCGGTGGCGTGCGCTGCATTCAGGACATCCGCAACCTGCTGAATGCGGGCGCAGACAAGGTCTCGATCAATACGGCCGCCGTGTTCAACCCTGAGTTTGTGGGCGAGGCCGCGCAGCATTTCGGTTCGCAGTGCATCGTGGTGGCGATTGACGCCAAGAAGGTCTCTTTGCCGGGCGAAACCCCGCGCTGGGAAATCTTCACCCACGGCGGGCGCAAGCCAACCGGGCTGGATGCCGTTGAGTGGGCGATGAAGATGGAAGGGCTGGGCGCGGGTGAAATTCTGCTCACCAGCATGGATCAGGACGGCATGAAAAGCGGTTTCGATCTGGGCGTGACCCGCGCCATCAGTGATGCACTGGGGATTCCGGTGATCGCCTCGGGCGGCGTCGGCAACCTTCAGCATTTGGCCGATGGCATCCTTGAAGGCCACGCCAGTGCTGTGTTGGCGGCGAGTATTTTCCACTTTGGCGAATACACCGTGCCCGAGGCCAAGGCCTACATGGCTGAGCGCGGGATCGTGGTGCGCTAACCCGAAAGGCTACTGGACAAGCATGGCGAGCCCGCGGCACTCTTGGGCACGCCATGGATTCAGGTCGCCCGTATGTTGAAACGAATAGTGCCCGTTGTTGCCAGCGCCACTCTGTTGCTGGCCAGCGCCGTGTTTGCTGCGGATGTTCCACGAACGTCGCTGGTGTTGCTGACTGAGAATTTTCCGCCTTACAACATGGCGAAAAACGGCAAGAACTTCGCTCAAGACCAGAACCTCGAAGGCATCGCCGTCGATGTACTGCGCGCTACCTTTGCCCGTGCGGGCATTCCCTACAGCATGACCCTGCGGTTCCCTTGGGAGCGTATCTACAACCTTGCCCTGGAAAAACCCGGCTTTGGCGTGTTCGTCACCGCCCGTGTGCCGGAGCGCGAGGCGTTGTTCAAATGGGTCGGGCCCATCGGCCCGGATGACTGGGTGTTACTGGCCCGCGCCGAAAGTCCGATCAGCCTGACTTCGCTGGAGCAGGCCCGGCCATACCGGATCGGCGCCTACAAAGAAGACGTGATTGCGCTCGACCTTCAGAAAAAAGGCCTGAACCCCGTGATTGTGTTGCGCGATCAGGACAACGCGAGAAGGCTGCAAGCGGGCAAGATCGACCTGTGGGCCACGGGCGATCCGGCCGGGCGTTTTCTGGCGCGACAAGTGGGCATTTCAGGGTTCAAGACGGTGTTGCGATTCCATCAGGCCGAACTGTATCTGGCGCTGAATAAAGAAGTGCCTGACGCCGTGGTGGCCAAATTGCAGAACGCGCTCGATGAACTGCGGGCCGAAGGCGTGGTTGAGAAAATCCGCGCGAAGTATTTGTAACTCACGCCCTGCCTGTCGTCGCTCTCTGGGCATGCGGCGGCTTAACCCGCCACCACCTCAGCCCGCAGCGACACGCGCTTTTAGCGGTAAACCCCGTCCTTGCCGTGCCCGGCCATGGCCTTGTTGCTGCGCACGCCGATCATTTGCCGAATATCAATCCAGTCGATGCCCTGGGCTTTGAGCTTGGGCAGTTCGCGCTCCAGTACCGCCAGTGTTTGCGGGTACGGGTGGCCGATCATCACCGCCGAGCCTTGCTTGCGGGCGAGTTTGATCGCGGTTTCAAGCTGCGTGGTGATGGCTTGCTCGGTGCGCACGTCGTCCAGAAAGACGTCCCGCGACACGCTCGCCAGGCCAATTTTTTGCGCCTCGGCGGCGGCGACTGTTTGCGCGCTGGTGCGGCTGTCGACAAAGAACTTGTGCCGACGCTGCAAGTCGCCCATCAACCACGCCATGGCCTGGGGTTGGGAGGTCATGCGGCTGCCCATGTGGTTGTTGATGCCACTGGTGTAGGGCACGGCCTTGAACGCAGCGTTCAGGCGTTTTTCGAGTTCGTCGAGCGGCAAGTCGGGGTGCCATGCAAACGGGCCGGTGGCCGGGTCCATGGGCATGTGCAGGATGACGATCTTGCCCGCCTTGTAGGCTTCGCGGGCAAATTCGGCGGCGTGGGGCGTGTCGGGCATGATCGCCGTGGTGACCGGGCCGGGCAGGCCCAGCACGCGGCGGTCGCGTGGCAGGTTTTGCCCCAGGTCATCGATGATCAGGCTCAGGTAAGCCTTGTGCGCGGTGGCGGGATGACTGGCCGGCGCCGCGTGGGCGGCACCGGTCAGGCAGCAGAGCAGACTGAGGACGAGCGAAAAACGCATCTCAATTGCCGCGCGTAATGCTCAGCCCCTTGAGCAGGCTCAGCGCCTGGCTCAACTGGAAGTCGTCATCCTGTGGCATCGGTTTGGCTTTCACGCCAGAGCCGGTCGGCTTGTCCGCACCGCCGTTGCCATTGCCGAGGTGACCTTGCAGGTCGGCTTCCTTGAAGTACTCGGTGTCTTGCTCGCGGGTGATTTTGGCGCGGTTGACTTCGATGTCCGGCACGATGCCCTGGGCCTGAATCGAGCGGCCGTTGGGCGTGAAATACAGCGCGGTGGTGATTTTCAGCGCACGGTCATTGTTCAGTGGCAGCACGGTTTGCACCGAGCCTTTGCCGAAGCTGGTGGTGCCCATGACCACGCCGCGTTTTTGGTCTTGCAGGGCACCCGCCACGATTTCCGAGGCCGAGGCGCTGCCGCCGTTGATCAACACCACCAGCGGTACGTTTTCGCTGAGGTCCTTGCCGGTGGCCGAGAAACGCAGTTCGGAGTTGGCGATCCGCCCTTTGGTGTAGACGATCAGGCCCTTGGTGATGAAGTGATCCACCACTTCGACTGCCGATTGCAGCACGCCGCCGGGGTTGTTGCGCAGGTCGAGAATGATGCCCTTGAGCTTTTTGTTGCCATTGTCACGGCGCAACTTGGCGAGGGCCTCGGCGACTTCTTCGCCGGTCTTGACCTGGAACTGGGTAATGCGGATGTAGCCGTAGCCGTCTTCGAGCAATTGCGCTTTCACGCTTTTGACCTGGATGTTGGCGCGGGTGAGGTTCACGTCAAACGGCGTGCCGCCATCGCGTACCAGGGTCAGGGTGATTTTTTGCCCGACCTTGCCGCGCATCTTGTCCACGGCTTCGGTCATGGTCAGGCCGCGGGTCGGCTGGCCATTGATCTTGACGATAAAGTCGCCCGCTTGAATCCCGGCCTTGCTGGCAGGGGTGTCGTCGATGGGCGACACGATTTTGATATTGCCGTCTTCAGTGCCGACTTCGATCCCCAGCCCGCCGAATTCGCCGCTGGTGCTTTCTTGCAGCTCCGCGAAATCCTCAGGGCCCAGGTACGCAGAGTGCGGATCCAGGTTGCTGAGCATGCCTTTGATGGCGTTTTCGAGCAGGGTCTTGTCGTCCACCGGCTCAACGTACGCCGCTTTGATGCGGTCCATGACCTCGGCAAAGGTGCGCAGCTCATCCAGCGGCAGCGGGGCCTTGGCGCTGGCACTGGCGGCAGCGGCGGCGGGCTGGGCGGTCTGCCCGGCCGCCAGGGCCAGAGGCGAAGCAATCACCAGGGCGATTGTCAGGGCCAGCGAGTTGAGGCGGGACAAGTGCGGCATGTTGAGCGAACTCCTACGTATTAAAGGTGATGGGCTCATCCTTGAGCGCGGCACCATTGTGCGGGGTCGCTCGGGCGGCCCTGCTGACGAATAGCAAAATACAGCGCTGGCGTGGCCTGGCCACCGCTGTTACCCACGGTGGAAATCACTTCCCCGGCTTTTACGATGTCTCCAGCCGACTTGAGCAGCGTCTGGTTGTGGCCATACAAGCTCAAGTAGCCATTACCGTGGTCCAGGATGACCAACTGGCCCGCACCGCGCAGCCAGTCGGCAAACACCACGCGTCCGCCATGCACGGCGTGCACCTGAGTGCCCGCGCCTGCGCTGATCATCACGCCATCCCACTTGGTACGGGCATCATCGCCACGGCTTTCACCGAAGCGCGCAAGCAATCGACCATCAACGGGCCACGGAAGTTTGCCGCGTGCCTGAGAAAAAGGTCCGCCATACGAAACCCCGGCGCTGGAGACCAGTGCGCCGGGTGTTGATTTGACGGGTTTACGCGGGGCGTCGGTCACAACCGATTCAGCCTCGCGCTGGCGTTTACGTTCGGCTTCTTGCTGGGCCAGCAAGGCTTTCTGGCGTGCAGCCTCGGCTTCGCGTGCCTGACGCGCCAGGGTTTCTTCGATGGTCTTGAGGACTTTAGCCAGATCTGCCTGATCCTGCTCGCGGGCCTGCAACTTCTGGTCGCGGTCTTTGACGTCTTTGTTGAGCTTGGCCAGGACTTGCTGGCGCTCGGCTTTGACCTTGTCGAGTTCAGCACGCTGGCTGTCGAGGTCGCTTTTTTGCGTCAACAGTTGCGCCTGTTGCTGGTTGATGTCGGCTTCGACGTTGGCCAGTTGGCGCAGGGTCTCATTGAACCCTTTGAGCTGCTCCAGGCGGGCCTGGCTCAGGTAGTCGTAATAGGTGAGGGTGCGGGCGAATTTTTCGGGGTGTTGTTGGTTGAGCAGCATTTTCAGGTATTCCTGACGGCCGCCCTGATACGCGGCACGGGCCTGAATGGCGATCAGGCGTTGCTGTTCAACTTTTGCGCTGTTGAGTTTTTTTTTCTCACTATCAAGGCGCAGCAGCTCGCCTTCACTCTTTTTTAGTTCTTTTTGGAGCTCCTCTACCTGTTTTTCCAGCTTGCCGATGTCGGTCTCGGTGCTGCGCAGGTCTTTCTGCACGCCGGATTTTTCTTCCTGGAGTTTGCCGAGCAGTTTTTTCAGCTCGCCGATGTCCTGGCGGGTGGCTTCAAGCTGTTGTTGGGTTTGCGCACGCTCATCGGCAAAAGCCGGTTGCAGCATGCACGTGAGAGTCAGGGCTATAAGGGCGCGGAGCATGGGGCGGGCGACACCTGGGGAATGGGACGGCCTAGTATGCCCGCCCTCGTTAAGTATGAGAAATCCGTGAGATGAAATACCCGTAGTCGCTGCCGCAGGCTGTGAAGGGCGGTGCATACGCCGGTTTGCTTGAGCGTTGCACCGTCCTTATGGGCAGCCTGTGCCAGCGTCACAGGTTTACATTAGTCGACCAGGATCGATTTGCCGGTCATTTCTGCTGGCTGTGGCAAGCCCAGCAACTTAAGCATGGTCGGTGCCACGTCGGCCAGGACGCCGCCCTCACGCACCTTGAAGTTGCGTTTGCCGACATAAATGAACGGCACCGGCTCGCAGGTGTGAGCCGTGTGCGCCTGGCCGGTGCACGCGTCGGACATCTGCTCGACGTTGCCGTGGTCGGCCGTAATCAGGGCTTCGCCGCCGACTTTTCCCAGCGCTTCGACAATCCGGCCCACGCAGGTGTCCAGGCATTCCACGGCTTTGACTGCGGCATCGAATACGCCGCTGTGGCCCACCATGTCGCCGTTGGCGTAGTTGACCACGATCACGTCGTAACGCTGGTGCTCAATGGCATCGACGATTTTGTCGGTGACTTCGGGCGCGCTCATTTCAGGCTGCAGGTCGTAGGTCGCGACTTTCGGTGAGGGCACCAGGATGCGTTCTTCGCCCGGGAATGGTTCTTCGCGGCCGCCGGAGAAGAAGAAGGTCACGTGGGCGTATTTTTCGGTTTCGGCAATGCGCAGCTGGGTTTTGCCGTTCTTCGCCAGGTAATCGCCCAGCACGTTTTCCAGGCTGCCCGGCGCGAATGCGCTCGGAGCCGGAATGCTGGCCGCGTATTGGGTCAGCATCACAAAGTCGGCCAGTTTTGGCTGACGGGCACGCGCAAACGCCGTGAAGTCGTCTTCGACGAACGCGCGGCTCAGCTCGCGGGCGCGGTCGGCGCGGAAGTTCATGAACACCACGGCATCGCCGTCTTCGACGGTGACCGGCTCGCCGAGGGTGGTGGCTTTGACGAATTCGTCGCTTTCGCCACGGGCGTACGCCGCTTCCAGGCCTTCTTGGGCGGTGGCGGCGTTGAACTGGCCTTTGCCATCGACAATCAGGTTGTACGCTTGCTCGACGCGGTCCCAGCGGTTATCGCGGTCCATGGCGAAGTAGCGACCGATCAAGCTCGCAATGCGGCCTTTGCCGAGGTCTTTGAAGGCCTCGTCCAGCAACTCAATCGAAGAGGACGCGCTTTTGGGCGGGGTGTCGCGGCCATCCAGGAACGCGTGCAGGTAGATCTTTTCGGCGCCGCGCTTGAACGCCAGTTCGGCCATGGCCACCAGGTGGTCCTGATGGCTATGCACGCCACCGTCGGACAGCAGGCCCATGATGTGCACGGCCTTGCCCTGGGCAACAGCCTTGTCGACCGCCGCGCAAAGGGTCGGGTTTTCGAAGAACTCGCCATCGCGGATCGATTTGGTGACACGGGTGAAGTCTTGATACACCACGCGGCCAGCGCCCAGGTTCATGTGGCCAACCTCGGAGTTGCCCATTTGCCCGTCCGGCAAGCCGACATCCATGCCTGAACCTGAGATCAGGCCGTTTGGCATGCTTGCGCAGAGACGATCGAGCACCGGTTTCTTGGCCGAATAAACGGCGTTGTATTCGTGGCTTTCACTGTGACCGAAGCCATCCAGGATGATCAGGACCAAAGGTTTAGGCGTGGTAGTCATAGATCCCACTCGTGGCTGGTTTAGAAGAAGGGTTGCAGAGGACGGGCAGTTTAAAGCGAAGTTCATGTGGCGTCACCGCCGGGCGGGGTTTGGCCGACCAAGGCGGCTGTGTATACTGGCCCACATTTTACGACCCTGGAACCTTCTGATGGTTGATCACCTGATTGCATTTGCCACTTCTCACTACCTGTTGGTGGGCGCGTTTGTCATCCTGCTGGCGTTGTTGATTGCCCACGAAATGAGCCGTGGCGGACGTAGCATCAGCACCGGCGAACTGACCGGCCTGGTCAACCGCGACGAGGGTGTGGTGATTGATATTCGCCCGGCCAAGGACTTCGCTGCCGGCCACATCGTGGGGGCGTTGAACATTCCGCAAGACAAGCTGATGGCGCGCATTGCCGAGCTGGACAAGCACAAGGGCAAGACCCTGATCCTGGTTGACGCTCAAGGCCAGCACTCCGGTTCCCATGCGCGTGAACTGTTGAAAGCCGGTTACAACGCAGCCAAGTTGTCCGGTGGCATCGCTAGCTGGCGCGCCGATAACCTGCCTGTGGTGAAGTAACCATGTCCAAGGTCACCGTGTATTCCAGCGACTATTGCCCCTACTGCATGCGGGCCAAGGCCCTGCTAGAAAAGAAAGGCGTCGCCTTTGAGGAAATCAAGGTCGATGGCAAGCCACAGGTGCGCGCCGACATGGCCCAGAAAGCAGGCCGTACATCCGTGCCGCAAATCTGGATCGGTGACACGCACGTTGGCGGCTGCGATGACCTGTTTGCGCTTGAGCGTGCCGGTAAATTGGACGCGCTGCTGCACGTCTGACTCTCATTCTCTATAAGCCCCAAGATCAACAAGGATCTGTGATGACTGACCAACAGAACACCGCTGCGACTGAAGACGATACTTCCCCACAATTCTCGCTGCAGCGTATCTACGTGCGTGACCTGTCGTTCGAAGCGCCGAAAAGCCCGGCCATCTTCCGTCAGCAGTGGGAACCGACCGTTGCGCTGGATCTGAACACTCGTCAGAAGCCGCTGGAAGGTGATTTCTACGAAGTCGTGCTGACCTTGTCGGTCACGGTCAAAAACGCTGAAGAAGTGGCGTTCATTGCTGAAGTGCAACAGGCTGGCATCTTCCTGATCAAAAACCTTGATGCGGGCTCGATGAACCACACGTTGGGCGCGTTCTGCCCGAACATCTTGTTCCCTTATGCCCGTGAAACCCTGGACAGCCTGGTGACCCGTGGTTCGTTCCCGGCCCTGATGCTGTCGCCGGTGAACTTCGATGCCCTGTACGCGCAAGAGCTGCAGCGCATGCAGGAAGAAGGCACGCCGACTGTTCAATAAATAGCCGATGTGACAAAAAAAGCGCCGTAACGGCGCTTTTTTTATGGGGCTGGCCCTGTATTACTTGAAGCCCAACTGACGCCAGGCTTCATACACCGCGACGGCCACGGTGTTGGACAGGTTCAGGCTGCGGCAGCCTTCGCGCATCGGCAGGCGCAAGCGGTGCTCGCCGTCCAGTGCGTCGAGCACTTCAGGCGGCAGACCACGGCTTTCAGGACCGAAGATAAAGGCATCGCCCTCGGCAAACTGAACGTCGTGAAACGGCTTTGAGCCTTTGGTGGTGAAGGCGAACAGGCGCGGATGCCCCAGGCTTTCAAGGCAACTGGCCAGATCGGCATGGCGCTTGAGCGGCGCATACTCGTGGTAATCGAGCCCGGCGCGGCGCAGGCGCTTGTCGTCGAGCTCAAAGCCGATGGGCTCAATCAAATGCAGGTGGCAGCCGCTGTTGGCGCACAGCCTGATAATGTTGCCGGTATTCGGCGGAATTTCTGGTTGAAAAAGGATGACGTGAAACATGCACGGCTCCGAACGTAAAGATGGGCACGATTCTACTCCCGAAGAGGACCCGCGACCTAAACTCTGGCCGCGCGTTTTGGGTTCTTTGGCGATTGTCGGGTTAATGGTGGGCATGATGATTGGTCGGTTGACCACGCCCGAGCCGGTTCAATTGCAGCACGTAGAGGTGTTGCCGGGCGCCCTGGCGGTGTGGTTCAGCGATGAGCCCAAGCTGCATGGGGAGATGGTCGACGGCACGGTGGGTCTGTTGTTCGATGCCCAGGGCAAGGCGCAGAACGGTCAGTTCACGCTCAACGGTAAAGAGGTGAACTGGCGGGTGCGACGCACCGACGGTGGGTTGTTGCTGACGGTGGTGGCGGCCCGTGCGCTGCAGGGCGACTGGGTCGGTGCGCCGCAGGACGGGCGCTGGCGTTTGCAGGTCAATCTGCGTGAGCAATAAAAGAGGGAAGTCCGGCCTGCCTGTACCGGGTTCCCCAAACCGGGGTGCGAGTTGATGCACAGGGCATCAAGGTCGCGGGTGTAAAAGTGGGGAGTCCTGGCCTGCCTGTACCAGGGTCCCCTAAAGCGTTATCAGGGTTATTGCAGAGTGCGTGCCAGTTTTTGCAACGGGCTCACAAAAAAATGACCACAGACGCAAAAGTCCCGGATTCCGGGGCTTTTTTGTCAGGTCGCGGTTTATGGCACGCAGTGAGCCTCAAACCCTTGAGCCAGAGCGGTGCACGCAAATGGTGCATGCTGCCAGCCAAGGGTGCGAGGCCGGTCTTTTGGCGCGGTGAATCAGGTGTCTTCACCGTCGTCCTCGTCGCCGTCAATCTTCATTCCGAGTTCTTTGATCTTGCGGGTCAGGGTGTTGCGTCCCCAACCCAGCAGCACGGCGGCGTCGCGACGGCGCCCGGCGGTGTGCTTGAGGGCGGTCTCGATCATGATGCGTTCAAACGTCGGCACAGCGCTGTCCAGCAAGTTGGACTGACCCCGGGCCAGCGCCTGATCGGCCCACTGGCGCAAGGCCTGCTCCCAGTTGGTGACGGGCGATGCGTCGTGCTGCAGGTTGAGCAGTTCGGGGGGCAGGTCGCTGATGTGGACTTCGCGGCCTGACGCCATCACGGTGATCCAGCGGCAAGTGTTCTCCAACTGGCGCACGTTGCCGGGCCATGGCAGGTTTTTCAGGTATTGCTCGGTTTCGGCCTTGAGCAGCTTGGGCTCGACGGACAACTCTTGCGCCGCGCTGCTGAGGAAGTGGCGGGCCAGGGTCGGGATGTCTTCGCGGCGGTCCGACAGGCGCGGGATGTGGATGCGGATGACGTTCAGGCGGTGGAACAAGTCTTCGCGGAACTTGCCCGCCTGCACCAGGGTTTCGAGGTTCTGGTGGGTGGCGGCGATGATGCGCACGTCGACCTTGACCGGTGTGTGCCCGCCGACACGGTAGAACTCGCCGTCGGCCAGCACCCGCAGCAGGCGGGTTTGCGTATCGGCCGGCATGTCACCGATTTCATCCAGAAACAGGGTGCCGCCGTCGGCTTGCTCAAAGCGCCCGCGGCGCAAGTTGGCTGCGCCGGTAAACGCGCCTTTTTCGTGGCCGAACAGCTCGGACTCCATCAGGTCTTTGGGGATGGCGGCCATGTTCAGCGCAATAAAGGGCGAGGCAGCACGCGGGCTGTGGCGGTGCAGGGCGTGGGCGACCAGCTCTTTGCCGGTGCCCGACTCGCCATTGATCAGTACGGTGATGTTGGAATGGCTCAAGCGCCCGATGGCGCGAAACACTTCTTGCATCGCTGGCGCTTCGCCGATGATTTCAGGCGTTGGAGCCAGCGCAGGCGCCACAGACAAGCCTTGCTGCTCCTGAGCGTGCTGATTGGCGCGCTTGACCAGCGACACGGCTTCATCGACGTCAAATGGCTTGGGCAGGTACTCAAAGGCGCCGCCCTGATAGGACGCCACTGCGCTGTCCAGGTCCGAGTGCGCGGTCATGATGATCACGGGCAGGCGCGGGTGTTGCTCGCGGATCCTGGCCAGCAAATCCAGGCCGCTGGCACCCGGCATGCGGATATCGGAAATGATCACGTCCGGTTGCTGGCGAGCCAGGCGACTCATGACACCATCGGCGCTGTCGAAGCTTTGTGTGGTCATGCCTTCCTGTTGCAAGGCTTTTTCCAGGACCCAGCGGATTGAACGGTCGTCGTCGACGATCCACACGGTTTCACTTCGGCTCATGTCGATGCGGCTCCTTGTTCCAGTGGCAGAAAGATCGAGAAGAGCGTGTGGCCGGGGTGGCTTTCACACTCGATCAACCCCTGATGCTGACTGATGATGTTCTGGGTGATGGCCAGCCCGAGTCCGGTACCGTCCGGGCGGCCGCTGACCATCGGGAAGAAGAGGGTGTCTTGCAACTCGGCCGGGATGCCCGGCCCGTTGTCGATAATTTCGATTTTGGTGACCAGTCGATGGCGAATATGGCCAATGGTGAACTGGCGCATGGCGCGGGTGCGCAGGGTGATACGCCCCAGCCGCAGTTCGTTTTGGCCGCCGATGGCCTGCATCGCATTGCGCACGATATTGAGCACGGCCTGAATCATTTGCTCACGGTCGATCAGCAGGTCGGGCAGGCTGGGGTCGTAGTCGCGCACCAGGGTGATGCTGCCCTGGGTCTCGGCCTCGACCAGGTTGCAGACCCGTTCCAGGACTTCGTGCACATTGGTCATGGCCAGCAGCGGCAGCTTGTTGGAGCCCAGCATGCGGTCCACGAGGTTACGCAGGCGGTCTGCTTCTTCAATGATGACGTTGGTGTAGTCACGCAAGCCTTCGTCCGGTAACTGGCGAGCCAGTAGCTGGGCGGCCCCGCGGATACCGCCCAAGGGATTCTTGATTTCGTGTGCCAGCCCGCGCACCAGCATTTTGCTGGTCTCTTGCTTGGACAGCTGGGCTTCTTCTTTGGTGATGCGCAGCAAGCGGTCACGCGGATGCACTTCGAGCAGTAGCAGCGTGGTGCCTGCGCTCAGGATCGGCGTAACGGCGTAGTCCACGGTCAGGGTTTGACCGGTGAGCGAGGTCAGCATGGCTTCACGCTTGGTAAACGGGTGTGCCTGTTCAACGGCCTGACGCAATGAATGCAGGGCTTCGGTGGATTCGGTGAACAGTTCGCTGATGAATTGCCCATGACTGCGTTGACCGCTGATGGCCAGTAGCATCTCGGCTGCGGGGTTCATGTACTCAAGGCGCAAGTCGGCATTGAGCAGCAGGGTCGCTGTGGTCAGGTTGTCGAGTAGCAGTCGGTGCAAGGCATCACTGATGGTCATGGGCCGATCCCGGATTACGTGCGCGGGTTACACGCTGAGACGAGGAAAATGCAAAAACCAAACCAAGGCTCCGAAAAGAAGCGCGATTCGCCAGAAATAAGGCGTTACAGGTGGTTTATAGGGCGAAAACGAAGGCTTCACGCTGCGAGTCGAACCAAAGTGGACCGCAGGGCTTCAAGAAATGGTTATCTATGCACCAATATAGTGCAATTTTTGGTGAAAGCATTCAGTTCGCCTGCACGGGGTCGGGTCAGCGCGTGAAGAGCGCTAACGCAAGCGCGCGCGTTGCAGGTGAAATGTCGCGTCAGCACTGCGTTGCACCTCGGTGTTGCCGTGCAGAATGCGCGCGGCGAGGCGGTGTTCTCCCCGGTCAACGTTATCCAGCTTTATCTCGCGTGAGCGGCCGGGAACACCGTAGGGCGTGCCGTCCAGTACTAACTGGAGGCGGTGCCCCGCTCGAAGCGGCGGCTCGACCCGCACCTGAACGCTGAACGTCCCGTTGTTGGCCCTCAGGGCTTGACCTTCGGGCAGGCCGCTGACTTCCAGCATGGTGTACCTGAACAGCACCGGCGGGCTTTCACGCTCGGGTAATAACGCCTGCGGATTGGTCTGCGGGGCTATTGCCCGTGCCGGGAGCCGATTGAGGGGTGTCAGCACCACCGGCGCGCTGAGCACATGGCGGCTGGGCGTGTCGGTGTAGTGGGGTGTGCCGCCCTCGTCGATGTAGGTGTAAGGTTGCGCAGCACCGGGCACGGCGATCAGCCCAAGGGTCAGCAGCAGGCTATGCATGGCTGGCTCAGTCGGGTTTGGAGAGCGGCAGGCCTGTGGCGCCCGCGTAAAAAACGATCAGTTCCACAGGCGTGTTGCCGCTGGTTCCGCGGTGAGGCACGTTCACCACTTCAGGCAGCACCTGACCGGGCTTGAGCCGGGTGTGTTTGCCGTCGCGGGTTTCTACGAGCAGTTCGCCGGAAATCAGATACGCCGCATTGGGCATTGGGTGGGTGTGCCAGTTGAGGGTGGTTTTGGCGGGAATGGTAATTTTCAACACGCTTAATTCTGGCCGCCCCTCGGGGTACGCCTCGTAGCGCGTCCCTTCCCAGGCGTGTGCGGTTTTAAGGAGCTGTTCGGTCTGTACGGCGGTTGAGGTCTGCGCACAGCCCGTCAAGCTCAGGCATGCTGTGATGAACAGGGAGGAGGGGATAAGACGTGAGCGCACCATCAGCGAATCCTTGCGTGGTTTTGAAGCCGTGATTGAGTGGACTCACGCTACGCAGAACGGCGGGGACTGGCTGTCGGTCAGGAGAGATCTGCCGTGCAAGCCGGGGCTGGAATCGGTGTAAGAACGAGCAAAAAAAACCTCCCGAAGGAGGTTTTTTATTCACGCGGCCAGCGCCGGTGTCACGGGATTAGCAGCTGTAGTACAGCTCGTATTCCAGTGGGTGTACGAAGGTGCGTACTTTGATTTCTTCTTCGCTTTTCAGGGCGATGTAAGCGTCGATGAAGTCGTCGCTGAACACGCCGCCTTTGGTCAGGAACGCACGGCCCTTGTCCAGTTCTTCCAGCGCTTCTTTCAAGCTGCCGCACACCTGCGGGATTTCTTTCGCCTCTTCAGGCGGCAGGTCGTACAGGTTTTTGTCGGCGGCGTCGCCCGGGTGGATCTTGTTCTGGATACCGTCCAGACCCGCCATCATCAGTGCTGCGAAGCACAGGTATGGGTTGGCTGCCGGGTCCGGGAAACGGGCTTCGATACGGCGAGCCTTGGGGCTGGACACGTAAGGAATACGGATCGAGGCAGAACGGTTGCGTGCCGAGTAGGCCAGCATCACCGGCGCTTCGAAGCCTGGCACCAGACGCTTGTAGGAGTTGGTCGACGGGTTGGTGAAGCCGTTCAGGGCCTTACCGTGCTTGATGATGCCGCCGATGAAGTACAGAGCGGTGTCGGACAGGCCGGCATAGCCTTCGCCAGCGAAGGTGTTCTTGCCTTCTTTGGAGATGGACATGTGCACGTGCATGCCTGAACCGTTGTCGCCGTACAGCGGCTTGGGCATGAAGGTCGCGGTGCGGCCGTAAGCGTCAGCCACGTTGTGTACGCAGTACTTCAGGGTCTGAACTTCGTCAGCCTTTTTCACCAGGGTGTTGAACTGCACGCCGATTTCGTTCTGGCCAGCCGTTGCCACTTCGTGGTGATGAACTTCGATGACCAGGCCCATTTCTTCCATGGCGTTGCACATGGAGGTACGGATTTCGTGGTCGTGGTCGAACGGTGGAACCGGGAAGTAGCCGCCCTTGATGCCTGGACGGTGGCCACGGTTGCCGCCTTCAACGTCCTGGTCGGACATCCACGAACCTTGTTCGGAGTAGATCTTGAACATGGAGCCGGAGATGTCGGACTTGAATTTCACTTCGTCGAAGATGAAGAACTCAGGCTCCGGGCCAACGAATACGGTGTCGCCGATACCGGTGGACTTCAGGTATTCCTCGGCACGGTTGGCGATCGCACGCGGGTCGCGGTCATAGCCTTGCATGGTCGAAGGTTCGATGATGTCGCACACCAGGATCAGCGTTGGCTGCTCGGTGAACGGGTCCAGGACCGCTGTGCTGTCGTCTGGCAGCAGGATCATGTCGGAAGCTTCGATGCCTTTCCAGCCAGCGATGGAGGAGCCGTCGAACATCTTGCCGTCGGTGAAGAAGTTTTCATCGAGCGCATCACGGGCCGGCATGGTCACGTGGTGCTGAGTACCTTTGGTGTCCGTGAAGCGCAGATCAATCCACTTGACGTCATGATCTTTGATGAGTTGAACCGACTTCGACATATGTCCTCCGGGGTGGCTTCGGGCGGGTAAGTAGTGGTGCGCCCTTAGTAATGTGCTTGATGCCGGCGCGAATACTCTGCCAAGGCAACCTGCCTCACAAGGGAGCAAATTGCATGCCAGTGCCCTGACTTGGGTGTAATGCGCCAAACTCAGGCAGGTAAGCGGTGCAGCCTACCGATTCGTGCCTGTTATCGCACTCAAATGAAGCGAAAACCTGTCCTTTTGCTCTATTTTGGTGCGGCCAAAACCGTTTGTACGATAACTGGTTAAACCTTGAGCAATTTCCGCTATAATCCGCGCCCCCCTTTTTTGGCAGGCTGCTCGCGCGCTGTTTTCATGAAACTAATCGTTAAAGTCTTCCCCGAGATCACTATCAAGAGCCGCCCGGTTCGGATGCGTTTTGTCCGTCAATTGGCCAAAAACATCCGTACCGTGCTCCGCGATCTGGACCCGGCTGTGGTAGTGAGCGGTGTGTGGGACAACATCGAGCTGCAAACGCGTGTGAGCGACCCCAAAGCCCTGAAAGAGATGACCGAACGCCTGAGCTGCATGCCGGGCATCGCGCATTTTCTGCAGGTGGATGAGTACCCGTTGGGCGACTTCGACGACATCGTCGAGAAGTGCAAACTGCACTTCGGCGATTCGCTGGCCGGCAAGGTCTTTTCGGTGCGCTGCAAGCGCGCGGGCAAGCACCCTTTTTCCTCGATGGACGTCGAGAAATATGTGGGCAGCAAGCTGCGTCGTGAGTGCGGTGCGGCCGGAATCTCGCTGAAAAACCCGGAAATCGAAGTCCGGATCGAAATTCGCGACCAACGGTTGTTTGTGATTCACAACCAGCACGACAGCATTGGCGGCTACCCGCTGGGCGCGCTGGAACAGACGCTGGTGCTGATGTCCGGTGGTTTCGACTCCACCGTCGCGGCCTACCAGATCATGCGCCGCGGCCTGATGAGCCATTTTTGCTTCTTCAACCTCGGCGGCCGTGCCCATGAACTGGGCGTGATGGAAGTCGCGCACTATATATGGAAGAAGTACGGCAGCTCGCAGCGGGTGCTGTTTGTCAGCGTGCCGTTCGAAGAAGTGCTGGGCGAAATTCTCGGCAAAGTCGATAACAGTCATATGGGCGTCATTTTGAAGCGTATGATGTTGCGCGCTGCGTCCCGTATTGCGGACCGGCTCGATATCGACGCACTGGTGACGGGCGAAGCGATCTCGCAGGTGTCCAGCCAGACGCTGCCCAACCTGTCCGTGATCGACTGCGTGACCGACAAACTGGTCTTGCGCCCGCTGATCGCCAGCCACAAACAGGACATCATCGATCTGGCGACCGAGATCGGCACGGCCGACTTCGCCAAACACATGCCTGAATATTGCGGGGTGATTTCGGTCAACCCCAAGACCCACGCCAAACGTCCGCGCGTGGAGTACGAAGAACAACAGTTTGATATGGCCGTGCTTGAGCGTGCGCTTGAGCGGGCCAAACTGGTGCCGATTGATCGGGTCATCGATGAATTGGGCCAGGACTTGCAAGTCGAAGAGGTCAGCGAAGTGCTGGCGGGACAGATCGTCCTCGACATCCGTCACCCGGATGCCCAGGAAGATCAGCCGCTGGAACTGGCTGGCATCGAAGTACAAGCGTTGCCGTTCTATGCTCTGAACAGCCGCTTCAAGGAACTGGATGACACCCGTCAGTACCTGTTGTATTGCGACAAAGGCGTGATGAGTCGCCTGCATGCTCACCATTTGCTCAGTGAGGGACATGCCAATGTGCGCGTTTATCGACCGAGCTAAGAGCCCGGGGCTGTATGCCTGTGGCCTGCGTCACCGGCCCCCCGACGCCGCCGTCAAGTTGTAACGGCAAGGCCTGACTCTATTGTTAATCGCTGCCACGACCTGTCAGCACACCGAATCCTCTGATCGAGATACACAAGTGATCGAAAATCTACGCAACATCGCCATCATTGCTCACGTTGACCACGGTAAAACCACCCTGGTAGACAAACTCTTGCGTCAATCCGGCACTCTGGAGCGCGGCGAGCTCAACGACGAGCGCGTGATGGACTCCAACGACCAGGAGAAAGAGCGCGGTATTACCATTCTGGCGAAAAACACCGCCATCAACTGGAACGGCTACCACATCAACATCGTGGACACCCCGGGCCACGCCGACTTCGGCGGTGAAGTAGAACGCGTAATGTCGATGGTTGACTCCGTTCTGCTGCTGGTTGACGCTCAAGACGGCCCTATGCCGCAAACCCGTTTCGTGACCAAGAAGGCGTTCGAAGCCGGCCTGCGTCCAATCGTGGTTATCAACAAGGTTGACCGTCCGGGCGCGCGTCCTGATTGGGTTCTGGACCAGATCTTCGATCTGTTCGACAACCTGGGCGCTACTGAAGAACAGCTGGACTTCAAAGTGGTTTACGCCTCTGCCCTGAACGGTATTGCTGGTCTTGACCACACCGACATGGCTGAAGACATGACCCCGCTGTACCAGTCGATCGTCGACAACGTACCTGCGCCGTCTGTTGACCGTGACGGTCCGTTCCAGATGCAAATCTCGGCACTGGACTACAACAGCTTCCTGGGCATTATCGGCGTTGGCCGTATTGCACGTGGTCGCGTCAAGCCGAACACCCCGGTTGTGGCCATCGACGCTGACGGCAAGCGCCGCAACGGTCGTATCCTGAAGCTGATGGGTCACCACGGTCTGCACCGTGTAGACGTTGAAGAAGCGGCTGCCGGCGACATCGTTTGCATCAGCGGTATGGACTCGCTGTTCATCTCCGACACCCTGTGCGACCCGATGAACGTTGAAGCGATGAAGCCGTTGACCGTTGACGAGCCAACCGTTTCCATGACCTTCCAGGTAAACGACTCGCCATTCTGCGGTAAAGAAGGCAAGTTCGTGACGTCCCGTAACATCAAGGAACGTCTGGACAAAGAGCTGCTGTACAACGTTGCTCTGCGCGTTGAAGAAGGCGACTCG
This sequence comes from Pseudomonas lundensis, assembly GCF_001042985.1. Lineage (GTDB taxonomy): Bacteria > Pseudomonadota > Gammaproteobacteria > Pseudomonadales > Pseudomonadaceae > Aquipseudomonas > Aquipseudomonas lundensis. Next base: position 32,853 of record NZ_JYKY01000018.1, on the reverse strand, counting down.
GCTGACAAGTTCAAAGTATCGGGCCGTGGTGAATTGCACCTGTCGGTTCTGATCGAAACCATGCGTCGCGAAGGCTTCGAAATGGGCGTTGGTCGTCCAGAAGTGATCATCCGCATGGTTGACGGCGTTAAGCACGAACCGTTCGAAAACGTCACCATCGACCTGCCAGAAGAATCTCAGGGCAAGGTGATGGAAGAGATGGGCCTGCGTAAGGGCGACCTGACCAACATGGTGCCGGATGGCAAGGGCCGTGTACGTCTGGAATACAACATCCCTGCTCGCGGTCTGATCGGTTTCCGTAACCAGTTCCTGACCCTGACCAACGGTGCTGGCATCCTGACCTCGATCTTCGATCGTTACGACGTGATGAAGTCCGGCCACATGTCCGGCCGTCAGAACGGCGTTCTGGTATCGGTTGAAACAGGCAAGGCGCTGACCTACTCCCTGGAAACCCTGCAGGCGCGTGGCAAGCTGTTCGTTGAGCACGGTCAAGAGATCTACAACGGTCAGATCGTGGGCCTGAACAGCCGTGACACCGACATGGGCGTTAACCCTACCAAGGGCAAGAAGCTCGACAACATGCGTGCTTCGGGTAAAGACGAAACCATCGCTCTGGTTCCACCTGTTCGCTTCACCCTGGAACAGGCTCTGGAATTCATCCAGGACGACGAGCTGTGCGAAGTGACGCCTAAGTCCATCCGTCTTCGTAAGAAGATCCTGGACGAAGGCGAGCGTACCCGCGCTGCCAAAAAAGCCAAAAACTAAGTTAATTAGTTAGCGGTTACAAAAACGCCCCCGACCTTGCGGTCGGGGGCGTTTTTTTATGTTCGTCGTTTGGGGGCATTGTTGCCTCATCCCCCCGTCTTCTCACATTGGGAGAGGGCCGGGGTGAGGGGGCTGTGCGGCTTAAAAATCCATCAATTTAACGCTGCTGTTCTTGCGCTCAACCGCTTTGGGAATATAGGCGCAGTAGCCTGGACGCGGCCCGATGCGCGGGTGGTTGCGGCACGTGTCGGGGCGCTTGTCATAGATGGTGCACATGCGCGATTTGCGGTCCAGGTACAGGCAGTCGTTGTTGCTCATGCGCTGCAACGTGAAGATGCCCGACTTCTGGTTGAAGCGTTCCACAATCCCTTCTTTTTGCAGGCGCTTGGCGATGTTCTTCGGCGGGTCGCCCAGTTCGAATTCATCCACCAGCCCGATGCGGATCAAGTCTTTGACCTTGACCTCGACCGGCAGGGTGCAGCAGCTGGAAATGCAGGAGCCGCACATGGGCGCGGTGTATTTGGCCCACGTATCGAGACGGTCGATTTCCGCGGCGGCGATCAGGTTGGACTTCATCAGGCTTATATTCCAGCGTGTAACAGGGCGCGCGATCATACCGGGGTTGAACAAGAATTGAACAACCATTTGCCGGTTTTTTGCTCAATCCCCGGCAGCGCCGCTTGTCGCCCCAATCCGGTGCGCCATTTCCCCGCCCGTTTTAGCCGCAGGCGCGCGCAAAAATCTCGAACACAACCCGCCACCTTCTGTCAGAGCGTCTAGGCTGACACCATTCGTTCTTAAAATCGCTTCATCTCGCTTGAGGTTGCATCGATGTCCCAGGAACCGCTTGTTTGTGATGCACAAGTGGCGGCCTTCCGCGCCGCCGTACTGGCCAAACTGACCTACGCGGTGGGCAAGGACCCGGAACACGCGTTCGACCATGACTGGTTCGAGGCCATTGCGCTGGCCGCCCGCGACCATATGGTCGAGCACTGGATGGACAACACGCGGCAGATTTACCGCAAAGGCCAAAAGCGGGTGTATTACCTGTCGCTGGAATTTTTGATCGGCCGTTTGCTGTACGACAGCCTCAGCAACCTGGGCTTGCTGGATATCGCTCGCCAAGCGCTGACCGAGCTGGGGGTCGACCTGGAGCAGATCCGCCTGCTCGAACCCGATGCCGCGCTGGGCAATGGCGGGCTGGGCCGTCTGGCGGCGTGCTTCATGGAAAGCATGGCCACCCTGGGCGTCGCAGCGCACGGCTACGGCATTCGCTATGAGCACGGGTTGTTCCGCCAGAGCATCGTCGACGGCTGGCAACAGGAGCAGACCGAAAACTGGCTGGACTTCGGCAACCCATGGGAGTTTGAGCGGCCGGAGGTGGTGTACCTCATTGGCTTCGGCGGGGCGGTTGAAACCAAAATCGACGAACAGGGGCATCCGCGGCAGGTCTGGTGGCCGGGCGAAACCGTGCGTGCGATTGCTTACGACACCCCGGTCGTGGGCTGGCGCGGTGCCAGCGTCAACACGTTGCGCTTATGGCGGTCCAGGGCCGTGCATGAGATGCACCTCGAACGCTTCAATGCCGGTGACCACTTGGGCGCGGTCGCGGAAGTGGTGCGTGCTGAAAGCATTTCGCGGGTGCTGTACCCGGCGGACAGCAATGAAGCCGGGCAGGAACTGCGCCTGCGTCAGGAATACTTCTTCGTGGCGGCGTCGTTGAGGGACTTGATCCGGCGCCATCTCGATCAGGGCTTCGCCTTGCTTGACCTCGGCGACCACGTGGCCATTCAGCTCAATGACACCCATCCGTCCATCGCTGTCGCGGAGCTGATGCGCCTGCTGGTCGATGAGCACGAGGTGGAGTGGGGCGCCGCCTGGAAGGTCACGGTCCAAACCCTGGCCTACACCAACCACACCTTGCTCCCCGAAGCGCTCGAAACCTGGCCGGTGGGGCTGATGGAGCGCTTGCTGCCCCGGCATATGCAGATCATTTACCTGATTAACGGGCTGCACATCGATTCGCTGCGCGAACAGGGCGTGCATGACTTTGACGTGCTGCGCGCCGTGTCCTTGATCGAGGAAGACAACGGCCGCCGCGTGCGCATGGGCAATCTGGCGTTTTTGGGGTGCCACAGCGTCAACGGCGTGTCAGGGCTGCACACGCAATTGATGCGCAGCACCGTGTTCTCGCACATGCACAAGCTGTACCCGGACCGTATCAACAACAAAACCAACGGCGTGACCTTCCGACGCTGGCTTTACCAGTCCAACCCGCCGCTGACGGCGCTGTTGGTCGATGCGCTGGGCCCGCAGTTTCAGGACGATCCCGAGCACAACCTGATTCAACTGGAACCGTTCGCCGGGCGCGCGGACTTCCGCAAGCAGTTCGCTGAACAGCGCCTGCAAAGCAAATGCACCCTGGCGGCGTTGATTTATGAGCGCCTGGGCATCGTGGTCAACCCCGAAGCCATGTTCGATGTGCAGGTCAAACGCATCCACGAGTACAAACGCCAGTTGCTGAACCTGCTGCACACCGTGGCGCTGTATCAGGCCATACGCGCCGAGCCGGGCAACCGCTGGGTGCCGCGGGTGAAGATCTTTGCCGGCAAAGCGGCGGCCAGTTATCAACAGGCCAAACTCATCATCAAGCTGACCAACGACATTGCGCGCACCATCAACCACGACCCCACTGTGCGCGGTCTGCTCAAAGTGGTGTTCCTGCCCAACTACAACGTCAGCCTGGCGGAGAACATCATCCCGGCGGCCGATTTGTCCGAGCAAATCTCCACTGCCGGGTATGAGGCGTCCGGCACCAGCAACATGAAATTCGGGCTCAACGGGGCGTTGACCATTGGCACGCTGGACGGCGCCAACGTCGAAATGTGCGAGCGGGTGGGCGCAGAAAACATGTTTATCTTCGGTCTGACCGCGCAACAGGTCGAAGCGCGCAAGCGCAATGGCGAGTTCAACGCAGGGCCGGAGATCGCCGCGTCCCACCGGCTCAACGACGTCTTGCAGGCGATTCGCGGCGGGGTGTTCTCCCACGATGACCCGGCGCGTTACACCGGTCTGATTGACGCGTTGACTGAGTACGACCGCTTTCACGTCTGCGTCGACTTCGACGCGTATTGGGATGCGCAAATGCGCGTCGAACATCTGTGGCACGACACGGACGCGTGGTGGCGCGCGGCGGTGCTCAATACGGCACGCATGGGGTGGTTCTCCTCCGACCGCACCATTCGTGAATACGCGACCGAGATCTGGAAGGCGCTGTAACCGCCTTATAGCGGCTGTCCAACCCCCGAGGCTGCGAGCGCACGCAGCCTCGTCACGGGGCGGTGGCCACGGGTTTTGGCTGTTTTTGGCCGTCAACTGAACCCGCTCGGCCGGATCTGAGTCTGATTAGAAGATTTGCACGGCAACACGCGTTAAACTGCGCGGGTTTTTTGCCCCCTCCCCCTAGTTCGGAGCCTTACATGTCCCGCGTTACCCTGAGTCGCTATTTGATCGAGCAGACCCGCAGCAACAACACGCCTGCTGATTTGCGTTTCCTCATCGAAGTGGTGGCGCGTGCTTGCAAAGAGATCAGCCACGCCGTGTCCAAAGGCGCCCTGGGTGGTGTTCTGGGCAGCATGGGCACCGAAAACGTGCAAGGCGAAGTCCAGAAGAAGCTCGACGTGATTTCCAACGAAATCCTGCTCGAAGCCAACGAATGGGGCGGTCACCTGGCCGGTATGGCATCCGAAGAAATGGACAACGCCTACCAGATCCCGGGCAAATACCCGAAAGGCGCCTACTTGTTGGTATTCGACCCGCTGGACGGTTCGTCCAACATCGACATCAACGCGCCTGTCGGTACGATTTTCTCCGTGCTGCGTTGCCCTGAAGGCCACCTGGCCGAGAACGGCGACCTGGGCGAAAAAGCATTCCTGCAACCGGGCTCCACCCAAGTGGCGGCCGGTTATGCGATTTACGGCCCGCAAACCATGCTGGTGCTGACCCTGGGTGACGGCGTGAAAGGGTTCACCCTGGACCGCGAAATGGGCAGCTTCGTGCTCACCCACGAAGACATCAGCATTCCTGAGTCCACTCAGGAGTTCGCCATCAACATGTCCAACCAGCGCCACTGGGAAGCCCCGGTACAGCGCTACGTCGACGAGCTGCTGGCGGGCGAAGAAGGGCCGTTGAACAAAAACTACAACATGCGTTGGGTGGCGGCGATGGTGGCTGACGTGCACCGCATCCTGACCCGTGGTGGCGTGTTCATGTACCCGCGTGACAGCCGTGAGCCGTCCAAGCCAGGCAAGCTGCGTTTGATGTACGAAGCAAACCCGATGTCGTTCCTGGTGGAGCAGGCAGGCGGCGCGTCCACTGACGGCCACCAGCGCATCCTCGACATCCAGCCTGAAGGCCTGCACCAGCGTGTTGCGGTATTCCTGGGCTCCAAAGAAGAAGTCGCGCGCATCACCGCTTACCACAAAGCCTAAGCGCGCACTCGCCGCCGCAGGCTGCGAAGGGGGGCTCACGCCCCCCGTTCTTCTGACGTTTAGCCATTCCCCGGCGGCGACACCCCCTCATTGCCTCCCCTCAACGTGTCCTGCCTGCAACTAAACCCGTGCCCTGCGGGAACCACCCTGCGCTTTTCTCTTCTAAGCTCTCACCGAGGCAGCAATGCCAACCTTCCCATTCAGGAGCTTTTCCATGAAGTTGCGTTCTTTGGCGTTGTTGTCGTTCTGTGTATTACTGGCGGCCTGCAGCAAGGTCAATCAGGAAAACTACTCCAAGCTGTCGGCCGGCATGCCCAAGGCCGAGGTGGAGAAACTGCTGGGCAGCCCGACCGACTGCTCGGGCGCACTCGGTATGTCGAGCTGCACCTGGGGCGATAAAAACAGCTTTATCAGCGTGCAATATGCAGGCGACAAAGTGCTGATGTTCTCGGGTCAGGGCTTGAAATAAGACTGAACAGGAGCGTTAACCATGAAGCGACTTTTAGCGTGTCTGGGCACTGCATTGGTATTGGCCGGGTGTTCCAGCTCCGGCAGCGATGCACTGGCCCCCAAAACCGTCGATAACGTCGATCTCAAGCGCTACCAGGGCACCTGGTATGAACAGGCGCGATTGCCGATGTTCTTCCAGCGCAATTGCGCCCAGTCCCAGGCGCAATACACCCTCAAGCCCGACGGGAACGTGGCCGTGCTCAACCGCTGCCTGACCGAGGACGGTGAGTGGCAGGAAGCCAAAGGCACCGCCACCCCGCAAGTCCCGGGCAAGACCGACAAATTGTGGGTTGAGTTTGATAACTGGGTCTCGACCCTGTTGCCGGGTGTAATCAAAGGCGATTACTGGGTGCTGTACCTGGGGGACAACTACAGCACGGCGCTGGTAGGCAACCCGGACCGTCGCTACCTGTGGTTGCTGTCGCGCAAACCGACCATCGACCAGCAAACCCGTGACGAGTTGCTGAGCAAGGCTCAACAGCAAGGCTACGACACCACACGCCTGATCTGGCGCACGCCCGACGCGGACATGCCCAAGACCACGAAATAAAGGGCCGAAGGCCCTCAGCGAGCGCTGAGGGCCTTTTGCTTCACGCTCAGGCGCGCAGCAAGGTCTTCCAGGCGCGGTTCTGATACACCGCGATCGCCTGATGCTTGCGGGCATCGAGCAATGCTTCGTTGTGTTCAACATCGTCGGTGAGCGGCTGATTCGCCAGCTCTTGCAGCTTGTTCATCTCGCCAAACAAGCGATCCACTTCCGCAATCTCCAGCACGCCACGGGCCAAACGCAGCCACGCTTGAATGCGCTCGATGCGCGGCAGTTGCTCTGCCAAGTCTTCCGGTTGCTGCTGGTAACGGTTCAGACGCAGCGCGATGGCTTCATCCGACAGCAAACGCTGCAGCCAGCTGCTCAGTTGTGCAGCGCCCTGACGATTGCCACGGGTGGTGCCGCGATCCACGGTCCAGCTGCGGTCCATCAACCAGCGCGAGGTGTTCAGCGAGAACTGGCCCCAGCGTGGGTCTTCCAGCTCTTCAAGGAACTGCTCGGGCGCGGCTTTGCGCACGTCTTCGTCGTCCTGACCGATCTGCACCAGCGGGCGCCAGTCTTCCAGCAGTGCGTCGAGCGAGGCGCGCAAGGTGCTGGTGGATTGGCGTGGCGCGGCCTGACCCAGGCTGCTGACCAGCGCGCGCAGGTCAATCAGTTGCTGCACCCAGTCTTGCAACAGGCGCCAGTGGCCATTGAAACGGTATTGCTCGGCCAACCGCTGGCTGCTGGCCAGCAAATGCCACGCCAGCGCGGCAAACGCGTCATCGAGCGGGGTTTCTGGCGTCAGCTCAGGGGCTGGCAGGCTCACCGAATAACTATTGGCGTCGAACAGGCGATAACCGCGCTCAGCCTTGCTGATGTCGCACGGCATCAAGGCCAGTTTTTCAGCCAGCTCGGCGGCCAGTTCCAGCAAGGCAGCCGGTTCGCCTTCGCGCAGTTCAAGCTCCAGCTCGCAGATTTCTTCTTTCTGCTTGCCGGCAATCACGTGCCCCACGTCCAGCGCGGCTTCGATCACCACTTTGGCTTTGCCACGGCCCCACGAGATCTCGGCGCGTTCGCGCACGAAATCGGTGGTGAAAATGGGCTTGAGGGTTTTTTTGTCCAGTTCGGCCAACGCCTCGGGCCAGCACTCGCCGTCGAGTTTTTTGACGTCCAGTTTGGCTTTGGGCAGGTGCCAGTCGTATTCATTGCGCACAGACAGGCCAGCAACGCTTTCGCCACGGGTCTTGAGGGTCTGGATCACGTCTTCGCCATCACGGCGCAAGCGCAGGGCAACCTTGGCCTTGGCCAGGTCGCGCTCCGGGGTGTCGAAATATTGATTGAGCAACTCACGGCTTTCCCAGCCACTTTTGTTGCGCTTTTTCAGCAAAGGGTGCTCGCGCAAGGCGGCGAGGGTTTCGCGGCTGACGCGGAGTTTGATTTCGGTTTCTTTCTGCATGGCCGGAAAATCCAGGAACGGTGCGCAGCCGGGGAAAGGTGTGGCTGCCAAGGCCGTGCAGTGTACAGGACTCGCCGCCCCGGCGCCCCGCATGGGTTTATTCTGCCGCTCAGATGGCCCTATGATGGGCCTCGCCCCGCCAACAGGAAGTCAGCGCATGCCTTTACCCACGCTCAAAGAGCAATTCGCTGCCTTGATCAGCGCACCGTCCGTCAGTTGCACCCAACCGCATCTGGATCAAACCAATCGCCCGGTTATCGACCTGCTGGCCACGTGGCTGGGTGATCTGGGCTTCGCCTGCGAGATCCAGCCTGTCAGCCCCGGCAAATTCAACCTGCTCGCCAGTTATGGCAGCGGCCCCGGCGGACTGGTACTGGCAGGCCACAGCGACACGGTGCCGTACGACGAAGCGCTGTGGCAGACCGATCCGCTCAAACTGACAGAAGTGGATAACCGCTGGGTCGGATTGGGCAGCTGTGACATGAAAGGCTTTTTCGCCTTAATCATCGAAGCCGTCCGGCCTCTGCTGGATCAGCCGTTCCGGCAACCCTTGCTGATTCTGGCCACTTGCGACGAAGAAACCTCCATGGCGGGCGCCCGTGCGCTTGCTGAAGCCGGGCGCCCGCTGGGCCGTGCGGCGGTGATCGGTGAGCCGACGGGGCTCAAGCCGATCCGCCTGCACAAGGGCGTGATGATGGAGCGCATCGACATTCTGGGGCGCAGTGGCCATTCCTCGGACCCACGCCTGGGCCACAGCGCACTGGAGGCCATGCACGACGTCATCAGCGCGCTCAAGGACTTGCGCCAACAATGGCTGCACGAATACCGCAACCCGCAATTCAGCGTGCCGCAGCCGACCCTCAACTTTGGCTGCATCCACGGGGGCGATAACCCGAACCGCATCTGCGGCCAGTGTTCGCTGGAATTCGACCTGCGCCCCTTGCCGGGCATGGACCCCCATGCGCTGCGTGCCATCATCCGCAGCAAGCTCGAGCCACTGGCTGAGCACCATCAGGTGCAGATTGACTTCGCCCCGCTCGCGGCAGGCGTTGCCCCCTTTGAGCAGGCGGCCGACAGCGAACTGGTGCGCGTGGCCGAGCGCCTGACCGGGCATCGTGCCGAAGCAGTAGCGTTTGGCACCGAAGCGCCTTATCTTCAGCGCCTTGGCTGTGAGACGCTGGTGCTCGGCCCCGGTGACATCAGCTGCGCACATCAGCCGGGCGAACACCTCGAAATGTCACGTTTGCAGCCGACCGTGCGTCTACTCAGTCAGTTGATCGAACACTATTGCCTGACCCCGGCGCCGTAAATCGCCGCAGGTCCAACCCGTCCACACAAGGAGAGCACGCGTGTCGCCAAGTCAGTTTCGACGATAACTACCAGCCCGTTGTGCGTTTGCTGTTTGTGCCCTTTTTAGGCGACTCACTTTTTTACAGGCTCCGGTTATGCCCGATTACGTTAACTGGCTACGTCACGCGTCCCCTTACATCAATGCCCACCGCGATTGCACCTTCGTCGTCATGCTCCCCGGCGATGGCGTGGCGCACCCCAATTTCGGCAACATCGTTCACGACCTGGTGCTGCTGCACAGTTTGGGCGTTCGGCTGGTGCTGGTGCATGGCTCGCGTCCGCAAATCGAAAGCCGCCTGCAAGCTCGCGGGCTGACGCCGCATTACCACGAAGGCATGCGCATCACCGATGCCCCGACGCTGGAATGCGTGATCGACGCCGTGGGCCAGCTGCGCATTGCGATTGAAGCGCGGCTGTCGATGGACATGGCGTCCTCACCGATGCAGGGTTCGCGCTTGCGCGTGGCGAGCGGCAATCTGGTGACGGCGCGCCCGATTGGCGTGCTCGATGGCGTGGACTACCACCACACCGGCGAAGTGCGGCGGGTGGACCGCAAGGGCATTAACCGCTTGCTCGACGAGCGCTCCATCGTGCTGTTGTCGCCGCTGGGGTATTCGCCGACTGGCGAAATCTTCAACCTGGCCTGCGAAGACGTCGCCACCCGTGCCGCCATCGATCTGGAGGCCGACAAATTGCTGCTGTTTGGCGCCGAGCCGGGCTTGCTCGATGAAGACGGGCGTCTGGTGCGCGAGCTGCGGCCGCAACAAGTGCCCGCCCACATGAAGCGCCTGGGCAGCGATTATCAGGCTGAACTGCTGGAAGCGGCCGCCGAGGCCTGCCGGGGCGGCGTGGCCCGCAGCCATATCGTCAGCTACGCCGAAGACGGCGCGTTGCTGACCGAGCTGTTCACCCGTAACGGCGGCGGCACGCTGGTGGCGCAGGAGCAGTTCGAAAAAATCCGCGAAGCCGCGATTGAAGACGTCGGCGGTTTGCTGGACCTCATCAGCCCGCTGGAAGAGCAGGGCATTCTGGTGCGTCGTTCCCGCGAAGTGCTGGAGCGCGAAATCGAGCAATTCAGCGTGGTCGAGCGCGAAGGCATGATCATCGCCTGCGCGGCGTTGTACCCGATTGCCGATTCCGAGGCGGGCGAACTGGCCTGCCTGGCCGTGAACCCGGAATACCGCCATGGCCGCCGCGGCGACGAACTGCTCGAACGCATCGAAAACCGTGCGCGGGCGCTGGGGCTCAAAACCCTGTTCGTCTTAACCACCCGCACTGCTCACTGGTTCCGCGAGCGCGGCTTCGAGCCCAGCAGTGTGGAACGCCTGCCGGTAGCCCGCGCCTCGTTGTACAACTTTCAACGCAATTCGAAAATCTTCGAAAAAGCCCTGTAACGCCTGCACGGCCGACTGAAGCCGCCGTTCAACGCACACCTGCGTCGAGCGGCGGCTTCGGTGCGTCGTTAAAACGCCTGCAAACACACATCATCAATAACGGCCTTGCCCATGTCGCACAAGTAGTGCGACGCCCAGGCATGGCGTTCCCCGTCTTTCTCCAGGGCGGCATCCAGGGCCAGCTTTTTGGCGCAAAACAACAACGCCGAGACGTGCTCCAGCGCCTGACGCAAAGGTATACCGGGGTTAACGCAAAACAGAGGTTGGTCATTTTCGCCGCACGGGCCGAAGGTTACGACGCCGAGGGTGTTGATCGGGGAAGGGGTGGTCATTGAGTGTGCTCCTAATATGTTTAAGAGCTGTCAGGTTCGTGTCCAGGCGAAGGTGACAGCTGTACGCAGGCTGGAAACCGGGACAATTAGGCAAACCCGGCAGGTCCGAAGACCTCCCGCGCACAGCCGTCATAAGATGAAGACTGACGCACAAAAAACGCCAACTCCCCGAAGGGTACATGGCGCTAAGGCGCGTAATTGTTACTCGGGTTTCCAGGCCCGGCCACTGTTTATTTCAGCGGCGGTGTACGGTACGCCTGCACTCAACTCCCCGAAGCCATCCGTTGCCGCAGTTCGTGTAGGAGGCGGCACCTTTGCGTGCGCGCCCCCTGACACGGCGAGACCTGAACGTCTTCAGGGGTTGGCTGGCGGGCTGCCCGCCCGCCATCACTCAGTTACTGATCGCCAAAATGCTCGCCTGATACGACGCCACAAACAGGTCGAAATCACCTTCTTCGGTGTCTTCAATGTCTAGTTGGTCGTTGATCGATTTGCGGGCTTTTTCTTCGAAAGCCGCCTGATCTTCAGGGCTGAGTGGCTGGCCGCGGAAGTATTCGGCGTGGGCCATGCTTTGGCGCAGGGAGAATTGGGCGAAGCTTTCTTTGTGCTCGGCCATGCTGGCCAGCACTTTGGCCGACGGGGTCAGGGACACGTCCCTGATTTTCGCCAGTTGCTCGTCCACCGCCTTGCTGTGGGCATCGCCGCCGTGGCTTTGGTCCAGCAGCGCGGCCAACGGTGCGATCTGTTCCAGCAGTTCGGCTGCCCATGCCTTCATGTCGACCGGCTGACCGTCACGCTGCAATTGCAGGCCCGGACGGCGACCTTCCTTGACGACGCTGAGGAAGTTGGAGGTGCAGCTGCCGCATTCCGAACTGTCGAACTGCGGGCTTTCCTGCAGCGCGCAGTACAGCAGGAAAGCATCCAGAAAGCGGGCTTCGGGCAGGTCAATGCCCACCGGCAGGAACGGGTTGATGTCCAGCAAACGCACTTCAACGTATTGCACGCCACGGGACATGAGCGCCTGAATCGGGCGCTCGCCGCTGTAGGTCACACGCTTGGGGCGAATGTTGGAGTAGTACTCGTTTTCGATTTGCAGGATGTTGGTGTTCAGTTGCACCCACTCGCCGTCCTGGTGCGTGCCGATTTCGACATACGGCGCGTAGGGCGTTGCCACGGCTTTGCGCAGGCTGTCGGTGTAACTGTTGAGGTCGTTGTAGCACGGCGTCAGGCCCGCCTGGGCGTTGCTCTGGTAGCCGAGGTCGCTCATGCGCAGGCTGGTGGCATACGGCAGGTAGAGCGTGTCGGGGTCCAGTTGTTCGAGCTGGTGAGCCCGGCCACGCAGAAAACCCGCGTCAAGTGCAGGCGAAGCACCAAACAGGTACATCAGCAGCCAGCTGTAACGGCGAAAGTTACGGATCAGCGCGATGTAGGCGCTCGACTGGTAATCGCGGTCGGTGCCCACAAAGCCGTCTGCCGCTTTGAGCACAGGCCAAAGGGCCTCAGGCAACGAGAAGTTGTAGTGAATGCCGGCAATGCACTGCATGGTTTTGCCGTAACGCAGGGCCAGGCCCTTGCGATAAACGTACTTGAGCTGTCCGATGTTGGACGTGCCGTAGTAGGCAATTGGAATGTCCGCTTCGGCCGGCAACGGGCACGGCATCGAAGGGCTCCACAGGTACTCGTTGCCGAGCTTGCTGTAGGCAAAACGGTGGATCTTGTCGAGGCTGGCCAGCGTCTCTGCCGGGTCGGGCAGGGCCGGGGTGATGAACTCCAGCAGCGACTCGGAATAGTCGGTGGTGATTTGATCGTTGGTCAGGGCCGACCCCAGTGCTTCGGGGTGCGGCGTCTGGGCCAGGCGGGCCTCGCCGGTGACGCGCAAGCATTCGCGCTCGATCCCGTGCAGGCACTGCTCCAGCAGAGTGAGGTTAGCGCGCTCGCTGAGCAGAGCCAGGCGGCGGTTGAGAAGTTGGCTCAAGTTGGATTCCTTCACGCGTCAGTCGCCCCAATATGGGGGTGGTCAGGACGGTCTACAAGGGTGAAGTTGAAGCCGGCGTGGTCGCCTGACTTTTAAAAGGAGTGCTCAGCCCCGTCCCTGTATCGGCCCCGGGCGCTCCGGGCGCATTTCGGCACCGCGTATGCAGTGCCGAAATTAACCTAAATCGACGGGTAACCGCTACAGGACAGCGAAGGTGCCTTGCGCTTTTGCGACCAGCTTGTCGCCCTGCCAGACGTCAGCTTCGACGACCAGCGTGCGGCGACCGGGGTGGATGACCCTGGCGATGCACAGCACATCGCCTTCGGACACTGCCCGGATGTAGTTGATCTTGCATTCCAGCGTGACGCTTTGCTGATCGAAGCCATGGGTGCTGGAACAGGCCAGCCCCATGCTGATGTCGACCAGGCTGAACAACACCCCGCCATGCAGTTTGCCGCCACGGTTGCGCAGGTGTGGCTCCAGGCTCAGGGCGACATGGGCCGCGCCTTCATCCAGTTGCACCACGCGACAGCCGATCAGCTCACTGAACGCGCTTTGGGTCAGCCCGGCCGGGATTTCCATCAGCGCTTCTTCAACTGTTTGGCATTGGCGAACAGCGAGGCCATGGCGTTGTTGGCAGGGGCCGCGGCCACGGTTTCTTTGCGCGGCGCGGTATTTTGCTGGCGCCCCGAAGCGCCGGGACGTGCGCCGCGGGCCCCGTCGATTTTCTCGCCGGGGGTGTCGCTCATGCGCATCGACAGGCCCACACGTTTGCGGGGGATGTCGACTTCCATCACCTTGACCTTGACCACGTCACCGGCTTTGACGGCTTCACGCGGGTCTTTGATAAATTTCTCGGACAGCGCCGAAATGTGCACCAGACCGTCCTGATGGACACCGATATCGACGAACGCACCAAAGTTGGTCACGTTGGTGACGACGCCTTCCAGAATCATCCCCAGCTGCAAGTCTTTGAGGTCTTCGACGCCTTCCTGGAACTCGGCGGTCTTGAACTCCGGACGCGGATCGCGGCCGGGTTTTTCCAGCTCTTGCAGGATGTCGGTGACGGTGGGCAGGCCGAACGTTTCATCGGTGAACTGCTTAGGGTCCAGACGCTTGAGGAAACTGGCATCGCCAATCAGCGAGCGGATGTCGCGCTCGGTGTCGGAGGCGATGCGCTTGACCAGCGGGTAGGCTTCGGGGTGAACCGCCGAGCCGTCCAGCGGGTTGTCGCCGTTCATGACGCGCAAGAAACCGGCGGCCTGTTCGAAGGTTTTTTCACCCAGACGGCTGACTTTTTTCAGCGCGGCGCGGGTTTTGAACGCACCGTTTTCATCGCGATGGTTCACGATGTTTTGCGCCAGTGTGGCGTTGAGGCCGGAGATCCGGGCTAGCAGCGCCACCGAGGCGGTGTTTACGTCCACCCCCACGGCGTTTACGCAGTCTTCCACCACCGCGTCCAGGCCCCGTGCCAGCTTGAGCTGCGACACGTCGTGCTGGTATTGGCCGACACCGATGGATTTGGGGTCGATTTTGACCAGTTCGGCGAGCGGGTCTTGCAGGCGGCGGGCAATCGAGACCGCGCCACGGATCGACACGTCCAGGTCGGGGAATTCCTTGGCAGCCAGTTCCGACGCCGAGTACACCGAGGCCCCGGCTTCGGACACCATGACTTTGGTGACTTTCAGTGCCGGGTATTTTTTGATCAGGTCGATGACCAGCTTGTCGCTCTCGCGGCTCGCCGTGCCGTTGCCGATAGCGATCAATTCAACCGAATGTTTGGCGCACAGGGCCGCCATGATCGAGATGGTTTGGTCCCACTTGTTGTGCGGTACGTGCGGGTACACGGTGGCGTGTTCGAGCAGTTTGCCGGTGGCATCGACCACGGCAATTTTGCAACCGGTGCGCAGGCCCGGGTCCAGGCCGAGTGTCGCGCGCGGGCCCGCTGGCGCGGCCAGCAGCAAGTCATGCAGGTTGTGCGCAAACACGTTGATGGCTTCGGTTTCTGCGGCGTCGCGCAGCTCACCCAGCAGATCGGTTTCAAGGTGGGTGTACAGCTTGACCTTCCACGTCCAGCGCACCACTTCGCCCAGCCATTTGTCGGCCGCACGGTTCTGGTTTTGCAGGCCGAAACGCTCGGCAATCATCAGTTCGCCGGGGTGCATCGTGCCGGGCAATTCTTCGCCCACTTTGAGCGACGAGCTGAGAATGCCTTCATTGCGCCCGCGGAAAATCGCCAGCGCCCGGTGCGACGGCATGCTTTTGAGCGGCTCGTCGTGTTCGAAGTAATCGCGGAATTTGGCGCCTTCCTCTTCTTTGCCGGCGATGACGCGAGCGCTGAGGGTGGCTTCCTGCTTGAGAAAACTGCGCAGTTTGTCCAGCAGGGTGGCGTCTTCGGCGAAGCGCTCCATGAGGATGTATTTGGCACCGTCGAGGGCTGCCTTGACGTCGGCCACGCCTTTTTCGGCGTCGACGAAACGGGCGGCTTCAGTTTCGGGGTTCAGGTTCGGATCATTGAACAGGCCGTCAGCCAGTTCGCCGAGGCCGGCTTCAAGGGCGATCTGGCCCTTGGTGCGGCGCTTTTGCTTGTAGGGCAGGTACAAGTCTTCAAGGCGGGTTTTGGTGTCGGCCAGTTTGATGTCGCGCGCCAGTTCTGGCGTCAACTTGCCTTGTTCTTCGATGCTGGCGAGGATGCTGATGCGCCGTTCGTCGAGTTCTCGCAGGTAGCGCAGGCGTTCTTCCAGATGACGAAGTTGGGTGTCATCCAGGCTGCCTGTCACTTCCTTACGGTAACGGGAGATGAAGGGTACGGTGGAGCCTTCATCCAGAAGTGCGACGGCCGCTTCGACCTGCTGCGGGCGCACGCCAAGTTCTTCGGCGATGCGGCTGTTGATGCTGTCCATAAAACCACCTGACAAATTGTGATGCAGGCTCGCAGGCCCGGGCTTGAAGGCTTGCGAGGCGGGTTGAGCGGCTTGAAAAAAAGCCGCTACCGGGGCCAAAAGGGCAGCCTGTTGACCCGTGAAGTCTGCAAAATACGGCACGTGCTGAAAAAAATAATCGCGCCGCACGTATTGAAAATCCGAGGTTGCCTGACACAAAAGGCGGCGCATTATAACCAGCGTTCCTGTCTTCAGGGCACTGCGTGCAGCGCGCGCCATGATCTGTGTACTGGCTGTGAAGGAAAAATCTGCTAACAATGCACACGATGCGTATAACAGCAGCTACGCCATAATGCGCGCCGAGATCACAGGAGCATCTAATGAGCAGCACTGCACACACTGCTGAAGGCGAAAAAATTCTTATCGTGGACGACGACCCGGGCCTGAGCAGCCTGTTGGAACGTTTTTTCACCAGCAAGGGCTATCGCGCGCGCGCGGTCCCCAACGTCGAGCAAATGGACCGTTTGCTGGCCCGCGAGGTGTTTAACCTTGTGGTATTGGACTTGATGCTGCCGGGCGAAGACGGTCTGTCCGCCTGCCGCCGTTTGCGCGCTGCGAACAATAGCGTGCCGATCATCATGCTCACTGCCAAAGGCGATGAGCTGAGCCGGATCAAGGGCCTTGAACTGGGGGCCGACGACTATCTGGCCAAACCCTTCAACCCCGATGAGCTGATGGCGCGAGTCAAAGCCGTGTTGCGCCGCCAGTCCGCGCCCGTACCGGGTGCGCCGGGCAGCGAAGACGAAAGCGTCACGTTCGGTGATTACGAGTTGTCACTGGCCACCCGCGAACTCAAACGCGGTGATGAAGTTCACATGCTGACTACTGGTGAGTTTGCGGTGCTTAAAGCGCTGGTCATGCATGCCCGCGAGCCGTTGACGCGTGACAAGCTGATGAATCTGGCCCGTGGCCGTGAATGGGATGCGCTGGAGCGTTCAATTGACGTTCAGATCTCCCGCCTGCGCCGCATGATTGAGCCGGATCCGTCCAAACCGCGTTACATCCAGACAGTCTGGGGCGTGGGTTATGTATTTGTGCCGGACGGCAACGCCACCAAGTGATGGATCATTTGTAGGAGCGGGCCACGCAGGGTGTTCAACACCTGAGTGGCCCGCAATTTCATTTCTGCGGGTATCCCTACGCGCTCCTGCAAACTGCAAAAGCATCAATCTATGAAAACCCCTCTCTGGTTCCCCCAAAGTTTCTTCTCGCGCACCCTCTGGCTGGTATTGATCGTCGTTCTGTTCTCCAAGGCACTGACGTTGGTGTACTTGCTGATGAATGAAGATGTCCTGGTTGATCGTCAGTACAGCCACGGCGTTGCGCTTACGCTGCGTGCCTACTGGGCGGCCGATGAGGAAAACCGCGAAAAAATTGCCGATGCCGCCGGGTTGATCCGGGTGGTGGGTGGCGGCGTGCCCGAGGGTGAGCAACATTGGCCTTACAGCGGTGCTTACCAACGTCAGATGCAGGCCGAGCTGGGCGCTGATACCGAGGTTCGCTTGCGCGTGCATTCGCCACCCGCCTTGTGGGTTCGGGCGCCGAGTCTGGGGGATGGCTGGCTGAAAGTGCCGCTGTACCCGCACCCGCTGCGCGGGCAAAAAATATGGAGCGTGCTGGGCTGGTTCTTGGCCATTGGCTTGCTCTCAACGGCGTCGGCGTGGATTTTCGTCAGTCAACTTAACCAGCCGCTCAAGCGCCTGGTGTATGCCGCGCGTCAACTGGGTCAGGGCCGCAGCGTGCGGTTGCCGATCAGTGATACGCCGAGTGAGATGACGGAGGTTTACAGCGCGTTCAACCAAATGGCCGAAGACGTGGAGCAAGCGGGTCGCGAGCGAGAGTTGATGCTGGCGGGGGTTTCCCACGATTTGCGTACGCCATTGACGCGTCTGCGGTTGTCGCTGGAATTGATGGGCAACCATAACGACCTGACGGACGACATGGTGCGCGATATCGAAGACATGGACGCGATCCTCGATCAGTTCCTGGCCTTTATTCGCGATGGCCGTGACGAGTTGGTCGAAGAGGTGGACTTGTGCGAGCTGGTGCGTGAGGTCGTGGCACCTTACAACCAGAACGAAGAGCGGGTGCGTTTGCGCCTGCAACCGATTCAGCCGTTTCCGCTGCGCCGGGTATCGATGAAGCGCTTGCTCAACAACCTGATCGGCAACGCGTTGCATCATGCGGGTGAGGATGTGGAAGTGGCCGCCTATGTGTCAGGCGATGTGAGCGCGCCGTATGTGGTGCTCAGCGTGATGGACCGTGGTGCAGGCATCGACCCTTCCGAGCTTGAAGACATCTTCAACCCGTTCATTCGCGGCGATCGTGCCCGCGGCGGAAAGGGTACCGGGCTCGGGTTGGCCATCGTCAAGCGCATCGCGTCGATGCATGGCGGCAATGTCGAGTTACGCAACCGTTCCGGCGGTGGGCTTGAAGCGCGGGTCAGGTTGCCATTGGGGCTGATGTTGCCCCGTGGCGCGGTGTAATGACCTGAGCTAACCACACGCGAGGTTGCCGATGGAGGCAGCCTCGCGTTTTTTTTGGTCGTGGCGGCGGGCGTCAGCCTTTGCCTTTGGTTCTTGTCAGGTTCGGCCCGCTGTTTTTCTCCAGATGTTCAATGATGATTCCGGCCACGTTTTTACCCGTGGTGGTTTCGATCCCTTCCAGACCCGGTGAGGAGTTGACCTCCAGCACCAACGGGCCGTGATTGGAGCGCAGGATGTCCACGCCTGCCACGCTCAACCCCATCACCTTGGCGGCCCGAATGGCGGTCATGCGTTCTTCCGGGGTGATCTTGATCAGGCTGGCGCTGCCGCCACGGTGCAGGTTGGAACGGAACTCACCCGGCTTGGCCTGGCGTTTCATCGCCGCAATCACCTTGTCACCCACCACGAAGCAGCGAATATCGGCGCCGCCGGCTTCCTTGATGTATTCCTGCACCATGATGTTTTGCTTGAGGCCCATGAAGGCTTCGATCACGGATTCTGCCGCCGTCGCGGTTTCGCACAGCACAACGCCGATGCCCTGAGTGCCTTCCAGCACCTTGATCACCAACGGTGCGCCATTGACCATTTCGATCAGGTCGGGGATGTCATCCGGCGAGTGCGCAAAGCCCGTCACCGGCAACCCCAGCCCACGCCGCGACAGCAATTGCAGGGAGCGCAGTTTGTCCCGCGAACGTGCGATGGCCACCGATTCGTTCAGCGGGAAAACCCCCATCATTTCGAACTGGCGCAACACCGCACAGCCGTAAAACGTGACCGAGGCACCAATGCGCGGAATCACGGCATCGAAGCCTTCCAGCGGCTTGCCCCGGTAGTGGATCTGCGGCTTGTGGCTGGCGATGTTCATATAGGCACGCAGGGTATCGATCACTACCATTTCGTGGCCTCGTTCCGTCCCGGCTTCGACCAGGCGACGAGTGGAATACAGACGCGGGTTACGCGACAGCACAGCGATCTTCATGCAGCACCTGTGGCAGAAAGGGTAGAGACCGGGAAAACCGGCTTGTCTTGAACGTATTTGAGCCCCGGATTGACCACCAGTTGGCCATCGATCAGGGCTTTTGAACCGAGCAGTAAACGGTAACGCATGGACTTGCGGCAGGCGAGGGTGAACTCCACCGACCAGACCCGATCACCCAGTGCGAGGCGGGTGCGGATCACATAGCGAACCTGCGCATGACCGTTAGAACTTTTAATGGTTTTTATCGCCACCAGGGGGGCTTCGCAACGACGATGACGCAGTTGCACCAGGGTGCCCAAATGAGCGTTGAAACGCACCCACTCGGCACCATCGCGCACAAAAGGCTCGATTTCAGTGGCGTGCAAGCTGGACGTACTGGCGCCGGTGTCGATTTTGGCGCGCAAGCCTGCGACGCCCAAATCGGGGAGCGCCACCCACTCGCGCAGACCGACAACGGTCAGATGATCAAATGTCTTCAATATGAGTAACCGCGATTAACGTATCCAGGCCGCAGGTCGAACCTCGGCCAACGCTTGAAATGCCGGTCTGGCGAACCAGTAACCCTGCATCAGAAATATTCCACAATCGGCCAGGAAATCCCGTTCGCCAGCGCTTTCGATGCCTTCGGCTATGACTGTAACGTTCAATTCAGAACACATCATGACAACGCCGCGCACGATAGCCTGACGCGCACGATCCTGATCGACATCGCGGATGAGTGCCATGTCGAGCTTGATCAGGTCAGGTTGAAAATCCGCCAATAAATTGAGCCCCGAATAACCTGCTCCGAAGTCATCGATGGCTGTCTTGAAACCGAATTCGCGGTATTCACGCAGAATATGGGTCAAATGGCGATAGTTATCTATGTGTTCGCTTTCCAGCGTTTCGAAAATCAGCTTGTCGAGCGGGAAATCGTGGGCTTTGGCGGCTTCCAGGGTGCTGCGAATGCACAGTTCCGGCCGATACACCGCGTTGGGCATGAAGTTGATGGACAGGTGTTGCTGCATGCCCAGCGCGGCCGCGCCCTTGATTGCACGCGTGCGACACTCCTGGTCGAAGCGGTAACGATTGGTGTCATTTACCTGCCGTAAAACATCCAGTGCGCCTTCACCGGCAGGCCCTCTGACCAGTGCTTCGTGGGCAAACACCGATTGATCGCGCAAGTCCACGATCGGTTGGTACGCAAATTGGAAATCGAACCCCAGCGGCGTGGCTTGTCGACAAGCGTCGCAACGGCTTTTGGCGCCCGTCAGGGAATCGGGAAAAAACGTCATGGGACATAACCTCGCCAAAGGCGCTGAGAGGAACGGCATTCTAGCCGGATGCCAGATTCATCTATTCATTAGAAACGGTAGTACAGTTCTGACTCTGTCAAAGAAGAGGAATTCCAATGGCTCAGAAGCAAGAAGAAGACGAAAAGGTCCGTTTGGACAAATGGTTGTGGGCGGCGCGGTTTTTCAAAACCCGGGCGCTGGCCAAGGCCGCTATTGAAAGTGGCAAAGTGCATTGTCGCGGTGAGCGTTGCAAGCCGAGTAAAGAGCCTCGACTGGGCGATGAGCTGCAAATACGCGTGGGCCTGGAAGAGCGCACGGTCGAAGTCAAAGCGCTGTCAGTCGTGCGTCGTGGCGCGCCCGAGGCGCAATTGTTGTACGCCGAAACTGAGCACAGTATTGCCAAGCGTGAACACGCTGCCGCCATGCGCAAATCCGGAGCAATGGGCATCACGACGGACGGTAAACCGACCAAAAAACAACGGCGCCAACTGCATCAGTTTCAGGATGCCAGTGGCGCCGAGTAGAGCGGAGGTTTAAACGGTGTATGACGCGCGTTGCTTAACCGCGTACCACGCTCATGCGTGACACCAGCGGCAGACGCTGCAACAGCGAAAAAATCGGTGCCGTCACGCGCATCAGCGCACCTGAAACCTTGGCCGCGAACGGGGTGTAATAGCCCCAGCCCAACGCCAGGAATGCCAGCAACAAGCCGCCGATGTAGTCGTCCTGGCCCCAATGGGCGCCAGCTACCAGTCGCGGCATCATGAACAGCAGCGTCAGGCCCCAGATCACCACCTTCTGGCCAATGGTGCGGCTGAACACGCTCATGAACATGCCCCAGATCAGCAGCACCGACGCGTGATCGCCCGGAAAGCTCTGGCTTGAGCGGTCTTTCAGTTCCCAGGTTTTTTCAAGGCCCGGAAAGAAGTCGCTCAGGTGAATGGCATCTTCAAACACCATCGACGGGCTATTGTGCTGCCAACCCATCGCGGCCGTGAGTTTGGAAAACAGCGCGCGGATCACCACCAACAGCAACAGGATCGCCAGAAAACCAAACAGCGCGCGACGCACCTGAGTGGCCTCAAATACCCAGTTACCTTTGATCAGCAGGGCCAGCATGATGACCCCGACTACCACATCGAAAGGTCGAAGACTTGCAACTGCCCATATGTGGAGCCATATAGGGTTATCAGCCAATGGACGATTGAGCAGATGGAACAACCAGTCGTCGAAAGTCAGGCAGAGAATTTGGCCGAATGGCCATAACCAGAAACACAAAAGCCCCAGAGCGAGTAAATTACACCCCGCTAGGGCTCTGAGGTTCCACCTTGTTTGGAACAGAGTGGGATTGTTCATGACATGCCCCCTTGGCTGGGTCTTTGCACTCGATAGGTGCTAAAAACGCGCCTTTATAAAGACTCCTACACATTTTGTCACCAATTTAGAACCCTATTCCTATGTCCGATTTACGCAAAACCGACTTTACGCAGCGCTTCATTTTCGATAACAGCGACACCCGCGGCGAGCTGGTGTCGCTGGATCACAGCTACGCTGAGGTACTGGCCAAGCACGCTTACCCTGAGCCGGTTCAACAGTTGCTGGGCGAGCTGATGGCCGCCGCGGCGTTGCTGGTCAGCACCCTGAAATTCGACGGCCTGATGAGCCTGCAAGCCCGTTCCGAAGGCGCGGTTCCGCTGCTGATGATTGAAATCACCAGCGAACATGAAATTCGCGGCCTGGCCCGATTTGACGCGGACCAGATCACCCCCGCCGCGACCCTGAGCGACCTGATGCCCAACGGCGTCCTGGCCCTGACCATCGACCCGACTGTCGGTAAGCGCTACCAGGGCATCGTGGACCTGGACGGCAATGATCTGTCGGCCTGTTTCACCAATTACTTCGTAATGTCGCACCAGGTGCCTACGCGTTTCTGGCTCGCGGCGGATGGCAAACGCGCGCGCGGCATGCTCTTGCAGCAACTGCCGGCCGAAGTGATCAAAGACGAAGAAGAACGTGCCGAGAGCTGGAACCGCCTGAATGCGTTGGGCGATACCCTCAAGGTCGAAGAACTGCTGGGGCTGGATAACGAAACAATTCTGCATCGCTTGTTCCACGAGGATGTAGTGCGTCTTTTTGATAAGGATGGCATCGAATTCAAATGCAGCTGCTCGCGCGAACGCTCCGGCAATGCGTTGTCCAGCCTGGGCCATGACGATGCGCTTACGCTGGTCAAAGAGCACGGCGGCCATATTGAAATCGACTGCCAATTTTGCAACGAGCGCTACTTGTTCGATGCCGCCGATGTCGATCAATTGTTCGCGGGCGCAGGTGTAGAGACGCCTTCAGGCACTCACCACTAAAACGTTTCAGCGCAGGTAAAACCCCTGTCAAAGCCCGGTATAACGCGGTTCTGACAGGTGGGCCCTACTTTTTTTGGGCGTTTCTGGCATAATCCGGCCCACTTTTTTCGCGGTAGTAGTGCAAAATTTTCTACTACAAAACGTTTGGCGCAATCGGCCAATGGCCGACGGGGAACCTCATGACGCAAGCTAATAACGCCGTGTACACCGATCTGAGCATCGACGATCTGGTCAAAGAAGCCCTGAACCGTGGTGAAGGTGAGCTTGCCGACAATGGCGCACTGGTTGTTAAAACGGGCCACCGTACCGGCCGTTCGCCAGCTGACCGCTTTATCGTTGAAGAGCCTACGACTCAGGACGCCATTGCCTGGGGCGCGATCAACCGCAAGTTCCCGGCCGACAAGTTCGACGCACTGTGGGACCGTGTTGCGGCCTACCTCGGTGAGCGCGAGCGCTTCGTTTCCCACGTTCATGTAGGTTCTGACCCGGCGCACTACCTGCCCGTGAAAATGACCACCGAAACCGCTTGGCACAACCTGTTTGGCCGTTGCCTGTTCATCAACCCTGAACAGTACAACCCGGCTGGCAAAGATGAGTGGCAAGTGATCAACGCACCGAACTTCGAGTGCGTGCCTGAGCGTGATGGCACCCATTCCGACGGTTGCGTAATCATCAACTTCGCGGCCAAAAAAGTCCTGATCGCAGGCATGCGTTACGCCGGCGAAATGAAAAAAGCCCTGTTCTCCGTTCAAAACTTCCTGTTGCCAGCCGTTGACGTCCTGCCGATGCACTGCGCCGCCAACATGGGTGAAGACGGCGACGTGACCCTGTTCTTCGGCCTGTCCGGCACCGGTAAGACCACGTTGTCGGCTGATGAAAGCCGTTACCTGATCGGTGACGACGAACACGGCTGGGGCGTGGGCGTGGTGTTCAACATCGAAGGCGGTTGCTATGCCAAGTGCATCGACCTGTCGGAGAAGAATGAGCCGGTCATCTGGAAGGCCATCCAGCACGGCGCCGTTCTGGAAAACGTGGTACTGGATGCCAACAAAAAGCCTGACTACTCGGATGACAGCCTGACGCAGAACAGCCGCGCCGCTTACCCGCGTGAACTGATCGAAAAACGCGCTCCGAAGAACCTGGGCGGCGAGCCTAACGCCGTGATCTTCCTGACCTGCGACCTGACTGGCGTATTGCCGCCGGTGTCGATCCTCAGCGAAGAACAAGCGGCTTACCACTTCCTGTCTGGCTACACCGCACTGGTGGGCTCGACTGAAATGGGTTCGGGCAGCGGCATCAAGTCGACCTTCTCGACGTGCTTCGGCGCGCCATTCTTCCCACGTCCTGCCGGTGAATACGCTGAGCTGCTGATCAAGCGCATCCGCGGTTTCGGCTCCAAGGTTTACCTGGTCAACACCGGCTGGACCGGCGGTGGTTACGGCGTGGGCAAGCGTTTCAACATCCCGACCACCCGTGCCGTGATCGCTGCGATCCAGAGCGGCGCGCTGATCGGTGCTGAAACCGAACACCTGGACATCATCAACCTGGACGTGCCAAAAACCGTACCGGGCGTCGACACGGCTCTGCTCAACCCGCGCAACACCTGGGCTGACCCAGCTGCGTACGACGAAGCCGCCAAGGCATTGGCTGGCCTGTTCACCGAAAACTTCAAGAAGTTTGACGTGAGCGATGCAATCAAGGCGGCTGGCCCGAAGGCATAACCCTTCGCACCGAACGCTGATTCACGAAAAGCCGCCTGAGAGGGCGGCTTTTTTATACCTGCGAATCAGCCTTCAAGGCTGTCGGTGTCCCAGTGTTGCGCCACGATGGCTGCGTAAAGCATGCCAATCGTCAAGGGCACTTTGCTTTCCCGGCCCTTGGCGCTGCGCTTGAGGTGAGGGTCATGGCCTGCGGGCTGAAAGTAGCGATAGGCGTCGTAATCATCCAGCGTCAACCCGAAGCGCTCTTCCAGCGCCTCCATCAGCTGTTGGGCGTCACGGCCATTGCAGCCCAGGTCCAGATTGATCGCCGTCTTCAAACTGACGGTTTTGTGCTCCGGCAGACCGATTTCTTCGTGTAGCAATTGCATCAGCTCACGCAAGACGGGCGTGTCGGGGAGGTCGGTGGCGAGTTTCATGTGGTGTGTCCGTAAACCCAAGGTTGATGAAGTACAACGCCGTTACCCAGTTGTATCGGCCTGCAATCGAAAATGGCCGTGCTCGCCATACGCGCAGTGTTCGGCTCACCGTCATTGCGGGCGAGCTTACCTTCAGACTCGTCGGCCTGCATTCGATTTGCGCGTGCTCACATTGGCTGCCGTTTAACTGCTCAAGCTTCAGAACGGAATGCAAACCTCGGTTTTGTATCTTTGGTTGAACTTAAGGATATTCCTACAACCGATTGCTACTTCCTGCCATACAGTGATTAGCCAACTCGGGGGAGGGTAAAAATGGCTCATCATGGTTACATGTCAATCATTGGAAAAAAACAAGGGCTCATCTCTTCCGGCTGCTCCAGCCAAGATTCAATCGGTAACAAATGCCAAGTGGGTCACTTTGATGAAATCATGGTGTTAGCGTATTCCCATGACGGGGTGGCAGGTAGTGATGGGAGCGTCACTGGCGGACGCGGGCAACACAAGCCAGTTGTCATTACCAAGAACATCGACAAATCTTCGCCATTGATTGCCGGGGCATTGCATGATGGGGAAGAAATCAAATGCTCCATTGAATTTACCGTACGTCTTCGGTAGGCAGTCAGGAAAAGTATTTTACGGTTCGTTTGTCCGGCGCTCGGATTGCCTCTATGAACGCCCATGTCCCTCACAGCATCAATATGGCAGACGGTCAGCCACAAGAAATTATTGCTATCCGTTATCGCGATATTACGTGGACACATGTACAAGCCGGTGCCCGTTCATACAGTACCTGGGAAGTCCAACTATGAGCGACCCACAATATGACATTCATGATGTGACTAAATCGGCAACAGATCTGATGTTTTTCGGCTGTACTTCAAGCGGTACGTATCTGCCTGACAGTGTCTTGCAAATCAAATTCAGCGCAGTGATTGCCAATTATGTGAATGCTGTTATCCGGGACGTAAGTGAGGGCGTTATCAGTGCTTGGGAAGGTGTTCAAGAGTTGAAGGATGGGTACAGCAATAGCGGCTCTACGGTGACCGGGCTTATGCGCTTGAGGGGGCTGGTCGAGGCAAGAAGTTGCGAAAGGTTGCGAGCGTTGAATTCGTCAGCACAGCAGGGCAGGGCGTATCCCCGGCTGAAGGTCTGCCTTCATCGATCAACACCGAACAGTTGAACTCGACCCTGTATCATTCCCTTTCAATTTCCCCTGACCTTTTCTCGATCCGTTGCGCAGCGGGCGTTAGCCTGGCGGCCGTTGCAACGGTCAATGGAGTGACAGTAATGCACAACACCCTGGAACAGGTTTTCGGTTATCCAGAATTTCGTCCCGGCCAAGAGGCGGCCATCAGCGCGGTGTTGGCTGGGCGCTCAGCGGCTGCGATTTTCCCTACGGGTTCCGGGAAGTCGCTGTGCTATCAGTTGCCGGCTTTGCTGTTGCCACACCTGACGCTGGTGGTTTCGCCGCTGCTGGCGCTGATGCAGGATCAACTGGCCTTTCTCCAGCGCCACGGCATTCCGGCGGCCAGTATTGACTCGGCACAAGGCCGCGATGAAGCCAGTTCGGTGATGGCGCGGGCCAAGTCGGGGGAGTTGAAAATTTTGATGATTTCGGTCGAGCGCCTGAAAAACGAGCGCTTCCGACATTTTCTGCAGCAAGTCCCGATTTCTTTGCTGGTGGTGGACGAGGCGCACTGTATTTCGGAGTGGGGCCATAACTTCCGTCCGGACTATTTGAAGCTTCCGGACTACCAGCGTCAGTTCAATATCCCACAAGTGTTGTTGCTCACGGCCACCGCCACGCCCGCGGTCATTGTGGACATGCAAACCAAGTTCGCGATTGCTGAATCCGATGTCGTCACCACCGGTTTTTATCGCGCCAATCTCAATCTGTGGGTCGAACCTGTTACCGGCGCTGCCAAGCGTCAGTGGTTGGTGCAGTGGATGGGTGAGCGTCAGGGCCAACCGAGTATTGTCTACGTCACCTTGCAGAAGACGGCCGAGCACATCGCCCAGCACTTGAATCAGCACGGGATCAGTGCCAGCGCCTATCACGCCGGTTTGCCCCACGATCAGCGCGAAAGCATCCAGCGTGAGTTCATGGGCGGGCAGTTGAACTGCATCGTCGCCACCATTGCCTTCGGCATGGGCATCGACAAAAGCGACATTCGCAATGTGGTGCATTTTGATTTGCCCAAGTCGATCGAAAATTACAGCCAGGAGATCGGCCGGGCGGGGCGCGACGGGCAGGCGTCGGACTGCCTGGTGCTGGCCAACCGAGACAGCCTCAACGTGCTGGAAAACTTCGTTTATGGCGACACGCCCGAGTTGCAGGGGATTCGCACGGTGCTGGAAGACCTGCGTGCGGCCATCGCTGAAGGTCAGTGGGAATTCATGCTGTTGCCTTTGTCCGATCAGAGCAATATCCGTCAGTTGCCGCTCAAAACCCTGCTGGTTCAATTGGAGCTGCGTGGGCTGATTGCGCCGCGCTATGCCTACTTCGCCGAGTACCGTTTCAAGTGCCTGATCGATCCCGACGCGTTATTGGCCAGGTTCGAAGGCGAACGCCGGGACTTTGTCGCGGGCATCATCCAGACGTCCAGCCGCGCCCGGACCTGGTGGACGGTGAATTTCGATGCGCTGTATGAACAGCATCAGGCCGAGCGTAATCGCGTGGTCAAGGCGCTCGACTATTTTCAGGAGAAAGGCTGGATCGAGCTGGAAAGCAAGCAGATGACCGAGGTCTACAGCGTGCGGGTGAACGAGGTGGACGTCGATGCGTTAAGCCTGGAGCTGCATCGCTACTTCAGCGCCCATGAAAATGCCGAAATCGTGCGGATTCACGCCATGTTGGCGCTGTTTGCCAGTGACACGTGCTTGAGCCATCGCCTGGCGCAGTATTTTGGCGACGACAACGCACCGCAACGCTGCGGGCATTGTTCGGTGTGCGCCGGACAGGTGGCGCAATTGCCCGAGCCGCCTGCGCTTGCGCCGCTTGTGGATAAAAACTTTGAAGGCCTGTGCGGCCCGTTTATCCACAGGCATCAGGAATACACAGGCAGTTATCCCCCGCCGGAACGCCTGACCCGCTTCTTGTGCGGCATCAGCGTGCCGATGTTTACCAAAATCAAAGCCCGCGCCATTCCGGGGTTTGCCGCCCTTGAGCTTTATCCCTACGCGCAGGTTCGTGAGTGGGCCGCGCTGCATGTGCAAGGCGCCTGAGCCGAACCCCGGCACACAAAAAAGCCAACCCCCCTGCCTGAGGGTTGGCTTTAACGCGTCACATCACAGGATGTCTTTGTAGGTGGCCGGGCTATACGCAAGGCTTTGCGATAACCCTGCGGCTGGCTGGTAGGGCGCCCCTTTAATGGCGCTGAACGCGACACCTTTGCTGCCCAGTGACGCGTAACGCTCGTTCTTCTCCGACTCGGTGATCTTGGTGTAGGAGTACTTATGCATGGCCGCGTATTTCGCCTCGTCACTGACGAGGGTCTTGTGCCGTGCTTCCAGATCCGCAGCGGACAGGTTCAAGCGTTTATCCAGCGCCACGCCCCAGCGGGTCAGGCAGGTTTCTGCGAAATGGCGCACCACCATCCCTGGCGCGACCAGCACCTTGTCGCCTTTGTCACCATCAGGCGCCGCGTTGCCCACTAGCGTGGCATGGCGCCCGGCCATTGGGTAAATGTGGACGCGCGTGTTGGAGGCGGTTTCCGGAACGACGCAAGAAAACCCTTTAGAGCGTTCATCACGAGCGAAGAAGCCCACGTATTCCACAACGTTTTTACCCAGCTCAACCCGCGCGCTTTGGAAGTTCAGCGGGCCCGGCACCGGGTCCACGGCGAAAATATTGACCGGAATATGTTTCAGCTCACTGTCGTTGAGCATGGCGTTGGCCAGCATGTGGCAGCTGACGGCGCCGCGACTCCAGCCCACCAGGTTGACCCGGGTCGGGATCACACCGTCCTTGCGGAAGGTTTTGATCAGTTGTTCTTGCAGTTGTTGCTGGGTCACGCTGCGGTTGCCGTAATCGTATTTGCGCCACATCCACGAACCGGTCACGGTCACGTCTTCGATCGGAATTCCGGCCGCTTTGAGGCGGTTATATTCCGCTTCGGTGAGCTTCTCGCGTTGCCATTCGCACTTGCCTTTGAGAATGCTCAGCGCGTGCTTCACGTTCTCTTCCCAGCCTTTGCCGAACAGGCTGCCGGTCATGCCGTATTCCTTGTTCTGCACGAACATTTCATCGGCCTGCAAGTTGCCGCTGCCGGGCCCATCCACGACGATCCATTCAGCAAACTCACGGCCTGTGCTGTGGGCCGCCAGCGTCGAAATCAGCTCGCCATTCCAATAGTTCTCGTGGGTGGCGTCGAACTTGGTGGAGCCGGTGCCGCAGAAGTAAACAGTTACTGTAGTCACGATAAATCCTTGCGTTCATTGGAGAGAACGCAAGGTAACTATCGGACAGTTCCTGCATCAGAAGGAGATTTGGCCGCTATGGGAATGCTTTCCTTAGCCGTTTGAAGTCAGTGTTGCGGCTTACCCCACGAGCGCTTTAAGCACGCGGGTGAAGGCGTGGCTGCTTTCGATTTCGTCAGCATGGCGCCCTTCGCGCACCACCCACTTGCCATTGACCAGCACATCACGCACCTGACGATCACCGCCCGCAAACAGCCAGCGGTTGAGAATGGCATCTTCGTGCGCCGTGGCCAGATACGGGTCGTTGCCGTCCAGCACGATCCAATCGGCGCGCTGGCCCACCGCCAGCCCGGCAACAGGCTGTCCCATGGCTTGCGCGCCGCCAGCCAGTGCGGCGTCAAACAGCGTGCGCCCGACCATGGGCTGATCGGGGCGGTGTAACCGGTTGCGTCGCTGATCGCGCAAGCGCTGGCCGTATTCCAGCCAGCGCAGTTCTTCCACCACACTCAGGGACACATGACTGTCGGAACCAATCCCCAAGCGCCCGCCCTGTGCCAGATACTCCACTGCCGGGAAAATACCATCGCCCAGATTGGCTTCGGTGGTCAGGCACAGCCCTGCCACGGCCTGGCTAGTGGCCATGCGTGCCACTTCGTCGGCATTGGCATGGGTGGCATGCACCAGGCACCAGCGCGCGTCGACTTCAGCGTTGTCATACAACCACTCAATCGGGCGCTTGCCACTCCAGCTCAGGCAGTCATCCACTTCCTTGCGCTGTTCCGCGATGTGAATGTGTACCGGGCATGTGGTGTCGCTGGCCCCCATGACGTCATGGATTTGTTCCGGGGTGACGGCGCGCAATGAGTGAAAGCACACGCCCAGGGCTTGGGCCGGTTGTCTGGCCAATAGCGGCGCCAACTGTTGCTGCATTTTCAGGTAATGCTCGGTGCTGTTGATGAAGCGCCGCTGGCCGTCATTCGGGGCTTGTCCACCGAATCCGGCGTGTGTGTAAAGCACCGGCAGAAGGGTCAGACCTATGCCCGTAGAGCGTGCGGCTTCGCTGATTCTTAATGCCAATTCAGCCGGATTTGCGTAGGGCTTGCCGGATAGATCGTGGTGAACGTAGTGAAATTCAGCCACTGAGGTGTAACCGGCCTTGAGCATCTCGATGTACAACTGTCGGGCGATGATCCCCAGTTGTTCCGGGGTGATTTTTCCCACAAGGCGATACATCAAATCGCGCCATGTCCAGAAACTGTCATTCGGGTTGCCAGCCACTTCCGCCAAACCGGCCATGGCGCGCTGAAACGCGTGGGAATGCAGGTTGGGCATGCCCGGCAACAACGGGCCATTCACGCGTTCGGCCCCTTGCGCGTGGGCATCGGGCTGGATGGACGCGAGCCGGCCATCTTCGCCGACCTCTATTCGGACATTGGTCGCCCAGCCTGTGGGTAACAGCGCACGTTCGGCAAAGAAAACGGACATCGGTTTCGTACCCTATCGTTTGTTATTTGTATATACATATACAGACGTTTGCCTGCTCGGTAAACTCCGGCAAGCTACGCGTCTTTACTCATAAACAAGGAATGCCCGTGCCGACTCCGCCTGCCGTGAACCCGCTGGCTGCCCAAATGAGCGAAAGTCCGGCGCCCCTGTACGCCCGTGTCAAACAGATGATCACTCAGCAAATCAAGAGTGGTAACTGGCCGCCGCATTATCGCGTTCCCTCCGAAAGTGAGCTGGTCAGCCAATTGGGCTTCAGCCGTATGACCATTAACCGCGCCCTGCGTGAAATGACCGCCGACGGCCTGCTTGTGCGCATGCAAGGGGTCGGCACCTTTGTGGCCGAACCCAAAACCCAGTCCGCACTGTTTGAAGTCCACAACATTGCCGACGAGATTGCCGCCCGTGGCCATGCGCACAGTTGCAAGGTCATCAGCCTGGGTGAAGAGGCCGCCGGTTCCGAGCGCGCGGCGGTGCTGGACATGCGCGAAGGGCAAAAGGTGTTTCATTCGTTGATCGTGCATTACGAGAATGGAATTCCCGTGCAAATTGAGGACCGTTTTGTGAATGCCCTGGTGGCACCGGATTACCTCAAGCAGGACTTCACGCTGCAAACGCCCTACGCCTATCTGTCTCAAGTCGCCCCCCTGACCGAGGGCGAACACGTCGTCGAAGCGATTCTGGCTGATCCGAAAGAGTGCAAGCTGCTGCAAATCGAACCCGGCGAGCCCTGCCTGCTGGTTCGTCGTCGTACCTGGTCGGGCCGTCAGCCGGTGACGGCGGCTCGCCTGATTCATCCCGGTTCCCGTCATCGCCTTGAAGGACGTTTCAGTAAATGAACCCATTGACCGTTTTACGCGCCGCTGATTACCCGCGCATGCCGTGGAAAAACGGCGGCGGCAGCACCGAAGAAATCACCCGTGATGCAGGCGAGGGGCTTGAAGGCTTTGGCTGGCGCCTGTCGATTGCTGACATTGGCGAGTCGGGCGGTTTTTCGCAGTTTGAGGGCTACCAGCGCATCATCAGCGTGCTGCAAGGTGCTGGCATGAATTTGCAGGTGGACGGTGCGCACACGCGTGCCTTGTTACCGTTCGATGCGTTTGCCTTCAGGGGTGAAAGCGCAGTGAGTTGCACGCTGTTGGATGGACCGATCCGCGATTTCAACCTGATTTATGCCCCGGATCGTTACCGCGCCCGGCTGCAATGGCTGGCGGCTACCACGCCACAACGCTTTTTCAGCTCGGCCACTACCGTGCTGGTGTTCAGTGCCAGCGAGCAAGTGCATGTGGGGGTCGGTCACACGCACCATGAACATTTGGGTCGTTACGATTGTCTGCAACTGAGCAATGCCGACCGTTTGCTGGAAATCACCGTAACAGGCCGCTGCTGCGTGATTGAGTTACGTGCTGTCTGACCCACATCGCGTAGCAGCCCTCGGCCGCTGCTACGCACTGACCCTGAGGCCGATTTGTTACCGAATGCCTCAAAACAGCGCAAAAACGCCCCCTCGTAACACCTCCCTGCGTTCTCTCTTTTTTTGTAAGACACCTTTCACGTTGTTCAAAGCCCATGTTTGCGGGGCTCTCGTCATTTTCATGTTGAAAATTCAAAGATTGGCCGCTTACTTGCATATGCTTGTATGTACAAGTACATAAGTGTGCGTCTGCCCATCGCTGAGGAGTGACCCGTGACTTCAACTACCCCTAAATCGCCAGCCGAGTTCACCCGTCACCGCGACGGTGAAATCCGCGCCGCCCGCGGCACCCGTCTTACGGCTAAAAGCTGGATGACCGAAGCCCCGCTGCGGATGTTGATGAACAACCTCGACCCGCAAGTGGCCGAGAACCCGACCGAGCTGGTGGTGTATGGCGGCATTGGCCGGGCAGCACGCAACTGGGACTGCTACGACAAAATTGTCGAAAGCCTCACTCACCTCAATGACGACGAGACCT
>NZ_JYKY01000017.1 GCF_001042985.1 Pseudomonas lundensis | reverse complement strand
AGGGCAAGCCCTCCAAGTTATCTGGTGGATGCGTCTAATGGGTGTTTCTATTGGGTCATTCCAAGCCGTCACATTGGCGATGGAGGGGGGGGTGTGTATAGCCATTGTTTAAGCGATGAGGGGGGGGGGTGTATAGCCGCTGCTGCAGCCACCGAAGGGCTTGATCACGGCTAAGCACTTGGTAGTGGAAATTGTGCTTAGTCAGGTAAGCTCGGTTCGGTCAGACGCCCATTGATAACGATGTTTTGGAAGCGGGATTGTTTCGCTTAGCAAGCTCAGAAAATTAACTGACTGTTGCACTTGCTCCTTGAGACCGCCATGTTATGAAAACCCCGAGTGCCACTAAGCGTTTTGTCGCGGGCTGTGCGTTGGCTTATGCCGTGTTCATGGCCGGTTCTGCCGTGGCTGCAAGCCCCGCTGAGTTTGTTGACGAAGCGTCTGCGGCAGGGATTGCGGAAATCGAGAACAGTCGTATGGCGATTCAGAAAACCAAGTCGGTCGATATCAACAGCTATGCCGTGGAAGTGATCAAGGATTACACCGATGCCAA
Organism: Pseudomonas lundensis; assembly: GCF_001042985.1. Taxonomy (GTDB): domain Bacteria; phylum Pseudomonadota; class Gammaproteobacteria; order Pseudomonadales; family Pseudomonadaceae; genus Aquipseudomonas; species Aquipseudomonas lundensis. The sequence continues at coordinate 112,314 of NZ_JYKY01000017.1, read as the reverse complement.
CCGTGACCTTAAGGATATTGCTCAGAAGCAAGGGCTGGAGGTGGCGGCTGAAGAAGATGTCTTGAGCAAGGCCAAGACGATGATGCTGCAAGTGCAGGAAGGCGCGTCGTTTGATGTGGCGTATGTGGCCAATCAGGTAAAAACCCACGAAGACGCTATTTCGCTCTTTAAGCAGCAAGCTCACCAGTCAACGTCGCCGCAGCTTAAAGCGTTTGCGAAGAAGTATTTGCCGAAGCTGGAGATGCATCTGGACATGGCCAAGAAGTTGGCGACTACGCATCAAAAAGGTGAGGTGGATAAACCGGTCAGTTAATGGCCCCTGTGGCGCTGGCGCTGACGCGCGTCAGCGCACTGTCGCTAGGCCTTGGCGTCGGTTGTTTCTTCGTTGGAGGTGATGACCGTTTCGGTGCAGGTCACTTCCACTGACTGGTTTTCACCGATGCGTTTGTATTGTTTGCGAATATTGTGCAGCTCTTTGGTGTCCAGCGCGTCCAGGTTGAGCACGGCGTTTTGTGCTTCTTTGGTCACGCGCAGCAGTTCATCAATTTTGATATGCAGCACATCGTTGTCGCGGTTCTGGGTATTTTGAATGAGGAACACCATGAGGAACGTGATGATGGTGGTCGAGGTGTTAATGATCAGTTGCCACGTGTCGTTGTAATGAAACCAGGGCCCCGAAACAGCCCATATCACGATCAGTAAAATGGCGATCTGGAATGTTCTGGGGCTTCCTGCCTGCTTGGCAAGTCCTTGGGAAAAGGTATCGAATTTCATCTTGTGCCTCTGAGTGGTCGTTATAACTGGGACCACGGCAGGTGTTTGAAATTCTTTTTTCTTACATCGACCTTTTCATCTCCAGTGGAAACATTGCCCGTCAGGCGGCATCAAGGTTGGGTTGGGCCGGGTAAGACCGAAGGTGGCGTGACTGAGCGCTCGCCATCGCCTATCGGGCCATTGCCATCCGTATTCATACCGCCCTGACGGCCTGGATCATTGCCTTGAATGCGTGGATCGACTGACGGGTGCGTCGGGGTGTCCGCATCGTTGTGGATTTTGGAATCCTGATTGATGGTGGGCTCAATCCCTTGGGTCGCTGGCGCGGGGGCGGGCCCTTCGGGAAGGGTCGGGCCGGTGGAAGACGAAGCCGCATAGCTGCTGACGGACACCATGCCCAAGGCAGTGGCGAAAGACAGGTGTTTAATCAAGGTCATCATGAGGTCGACTCCAAAGTGGGGAGGGCTACATGATGTTGGTGTGTGAACTGCACATGTTCGTGCCACCCAAGTGACGAGCGGTTACTCGGTAATCGCCGCGTCACGGGGGCGTCAGGCTCAAACGGCGATGTCGTTGAAGCTGCAGTATTCTTCCCAGCTCATGTCCAGGGCTTCAGCGACTTCCTGATGCACTTCCCGGCGCATAGCGGCCAATTCTTCCGGCGAGCGGGCGATGAGTTCCAGGGCCAGCTCCCAGGCTTCGAGGCCACGGCTTTGGGCTTCGTCTTCAAATGCCCAGAGGATTTGCTGCTGGCGATCCTCGTGGCTGAGGTCTTTCATTTCTTCGATCAGTTCAGGGTGCCCTTTGATGAACGTATCCAGGGCCAGTTCGTTGCGGGATTCTTTAGGGATCATTCGTATTCTCGGGGCCATTCAGGGCAATAAACGACCTGCCAAGACAGGCCGTTTTCAAGGTGTTGAGCATCCTAGCGGCTTCACCCGGTGATGAAAAGCGCCGCAACACGAGCTACCCGACAGCTTGCAGCTTGCTTTCTCGTTGCAGGGCATAACCCCACACTGCGAGGGTCAGGGCCGCGATGACGGCGCCGACCATGACGATGCCCTCCCAACCGTAAACCGGGTAGGTTTGTGCGCCCGCGAGCGAGCCCAGAGCGCCGCCAATGAAATAACAGGTGATGTAACCCGCGTTAAGGCGATTGCGCGCCGCGGGCCGGATTTGAAACACGGCGTTCTGGTTGCTCACATGGACCAGTTGCACGGCAAAGTCCAAGGCCAGCACGCCGATCAACAGGGCGGCCAATGAGCTACCGGCAAATGCCATGGGCAGCCAGCACGCCAGCAATACCAATAAACCGGCAGTGGTGGCCTGTTGGCCCTTGCCACGGTCAGCCATGCGCCCGGCCCAATTGGCCGCCACCGCACCGACGGCACCCGCGAGCCCGAACAGGCCGATCACCGCGTCAGAATAACCGTAGGGCGGCAGTGCCAGCAGAAAGGCCAGGGGTGTCCAGAACAAGGCAAACAACGAGAATGTCAGCAGGCCCAACAGCGCGCGCAGGCGCAATACCGGCTCTTCCACGAACAGGCGAAAGACCGATCCCAGCAGTTTCGGATAGCTCAACCCTGCGCTCTGATGATGATTGGGCAGGGCGCAGTACAGCGCGAGGGCGCTGATAAACATGAGCGCGGCGGCCAGCAGGTAAATGGTGCGCCAATCGCCTGCCGAAGAGAGGGCGCCTGCCACGGTGCGTGCCAGCAGAATACCCAGCAGCAGGCCGCTCATCAGTGTGCCTACGACCCGGCCCCGGCTTTGCGGATCCGTCAGGCTGGCAGCCATGGGCACCAGTACCTGGGCCGAGACAGAAAACAAGCCGGTGACCGCCGTACCCAGCAGCAACAGGGTCAGCGACGGGGCAAAAGCACTCAAGAGCAAGCCCAGCGCGCTTAAGACGGTCATGCTGACAATCAGGCGGCGTTGCTCAAACAGGTCACCCAGCGGCACCAGTAACAGCAGGCCGGCGCCATAACTCAACTGGGCGGTGATCACGACGGTACCGGCACTGCTCATGCTCAAGCCCAGCTCTTGGGCGATGGTGTGCAGCAAAGGCTGGGCGTAATAGTTGCTGGCCACGGCCAGGCCCGTCGCAGTGGCCATCAGCAGGATCAGGGCAGTGCTCAGGGGTTTGTGAGCGGCAGGGGAGGTGGACATCGACTGTCTCATCGGCATGGAGTGTGGCGTGAAGTATCAGGACTGCTGCCCGTGCATGTCACTGAATATGTCGAAGTTTTTTGCAGGCCAACGACAAAGCCCTTCACCCGGAGGGAGAAGGGCTTTGAAAATGCAACGTTTCGGTGATGGCCGAGACAGTCGCCGTATCTTAGTTACGACGGCCCAGCAACAGGCCTACTACCAGACCGAAACCGGCAGAAATCGCAACGGTCTGCCAGGGGTGGCCGCCGATGTAATGCTCGGTTGCGTCAACCACCGGCTTGCTGCGTTCGCGAACGTTGTTTACGGAGTCCAGTGCCTGCTTGAGTTTCAGGCCCACCTGCGCACGCAGTGTTTCGCCTTCTTCGCCAACCAGCGATGCACTGTCCTTGAGCAGCTTGTCCGATTCGGCTATCAGGTCTTGCAGCTCGCTGAAAGCCTGGTCTTTGATTTGGTCTTCAGCGGCTTGTACGGCGTTTTTTCGAGCCATTGCGGTACTCCTTGCAGGTGAAAAGGATGATGAGTTATGGAGTCAATCCGGTCGTGAAAAGTTGCATCTGTTTTGCGGGATGTACGGTGTTGAGCTGACAGCGTAGTTAAAAACCTGGCTGAGACACTTCTTTTGAAGGTGTAAGATGTAGCCCAAATTACGCCGCAGGAACCTGTCATGAGCTTCAATCTCGCCAATAAGCCCCTTGCTGAGCGTGCTGCGCTTGAAGATGAAAAATCACGTCTGTTTGACCTTTGGCAGAGCAATCTGGGTAAGGCCAAAGGCGATGCCGCACGTCTGTTCGGTGAGCGTGCCAAGCGCAAGGGCAAATGGGCCGAATGGGTCCGTTCCGAGCTGGACGCCATGTCGCCGCCCGAATACGCAAACATGGTGCGCAGTGAAGTCAACCGTCTGATGGCCGCGGCCAAGTAAAACGCGTAGATGCGGCTGATCAGGCGATCTCCAGCACGCTGAAATGCTGGACTGCGGCCCCGACCTTGATCTGCACCTCGTCGTCGAGGTACTTGCCCAGCAGCGCAGCGCCCAGTGGCGAGCGCGGTGTGATGACAGTGACGGTTTGCCCGTTCGCCTTGAGCGTCAAGCCTGCCGCATCAGGGGCCAGCAGCAGGTACTGCGAGGTGCCCTTGTCTGTTTCGAGACACACCAGCGCCCCGATCTGAATCCCGCGCGCGGGTTCCAGTGGTTCCAGCGACATGGCCTGACAGCGTTTAAGTGCCTGGCGAATTTCCTCTACCCGACGTGCCTGACCTGTTGCCAGATAGGAAGCTTCCAGCCCAAGGGTGTCGTACTTGTTCTCAGCCACATTTTCTTCGTGGGTGGCAGCTTCGTAGGCGGTCTGAGCCGCGCGTTGCAGCACATCGAGATCAATCTCGAGTTTCTCCAGTAGCAGGCGGTGTACGTCGGTCTTGTTCATAAGCAGGGACGGTCAGGTCTTCAGTTAATTGCAAAAACGCAGCACGTTGGCGCGGCTTTTGTCGGTCGGGGCGTTCTGATCTTGCTGTAGCCAAAACTGGCAGGTGGGGTTTGCCAGGTTGCGGTTGCTGTCACGCGCCTGCTCCAGCCGTTGCTGCTGTTCGTGTTGATACAGGTTTTGCTGATATTGCTCAAACATCACATTGCTTGGGGCGGGCGGCGGCGTCGACGGCAGTGTCGTCGGGTGCAAGAGGGCGGCTACAGGCGCCAGGGAAGCGGGTCCGGCAGCGCGATAGATCAACCAGCACGTCAGGGCTATCGCTACAAACCCGAACCAAAGCCCAAGGGCAATACAGCCGATCAGGGAAAGCGGGCTGAGGGTGACTGACAATCGACGGCGAGCAATCGGACGAGCGGGCATGGCAGCCTCCGGGCGGGCGCGTGGTGTGAGTGAGCGGCGATTGTCGCACGACTGTCGCGCAGATTAATGCGCCATAACGCTTCTGTCCCTGCTGTTTTATGCGGACAATCGGCCCTTTGAATGTTGGAGCCTGGAATGAAAGTCTCCTGGGATATTTTTTGCAGTGTGGTCGACAACTACGGCGACATTGGTGTCACGTGGCGTCTGGCCCGTCAGTTGGCGGCCGAGCATGATCTGGCGGTGCGGTTGTGGGTCGACGATTTGCACGCGTTCGTGCCGCTGTGTCCTGAGGCGGATGCCACAGCCAGTGAACAATGGCAGCAGGGCGTGGAGGTTCGCCAGTGGCCACAGGTCTGGGCGGCGGTGGAGGTGGCCGACGTAGTGATCGAGGCGTTCGGCTGCAAATTGCCAGAGGCTTATTTGCGCGCCATGAAAGAGCGTGTCAGCCCTGCGTTGTGGATCAATCTTGAGTACTTGAGTGCAGAGGACTGGGTGGCCGGCTGTCACGGCTTGCCTTCTCTACGGCCCGATGGCCTTAAACGCATTTTCTTTTTCCCCGGCTTTGAAGCTGGTACGGGCGGCTTGCTGCGCGAAGGCGATTTACTCGCACGACGTCAGTCCTTTCAGCGGAATCCGCTGGCGCGGCAGGCGTTCCTGCAAGCGTTGGGCGTCTTTCCAGACCCGCAGGCGCGCCTGATCTCGTTGTTTGCTTATGAAAACACGGGCCTCGCCAGTTGGCTGTCAGCCTTGTCAGCGGGTCATCGCGCGACGCATTTGCTGGTTCCGCAAGGGCGGATCATGGCGGACCTGCTGCACTGGCTTGATGTTGAAGCGTTATCGCCTGGTACCGTTGAGCGGCGCGGCACGCTGACTGTTCAGGCGTTGCCGTTTGTCCGGCAGGAGGATTACGACCGCATCTTGTGGAGTTGTGACTTCAATGCCGTGCGGGGCGAGGACTCCTTTGTGCGGGCGCAGTGGGCCGCTCGTCCCATGCTTTGGCATATTTACCAGCAAGAAGAGGACGCGCATTGGGTCAAGCTCAAAGCCTTCCTGGCGTTATACGTCAACGGCCTGTCACCGGCCGCCGCGCAGGCGATTACCGACCTGTGGCTGGCCTGGAATGCGGGCGCGGACATGACCAAAAGCTGGAATGACGTAGAAGAACACTGGGAGCAACTGTCCGCCCACGCTGAGCGCTGGTGTCTACAACAGGCAAACCAGGCTGATCTTGCGCAAGCGCTGGTACTGTTTTATAGAAATTGGATATGATACGCGGCCTAGATTTTTGTAAATCTCAATCCAAATTCGGATACTCGCAATGAAAACTGGTAAAGAGCTTAAACCCGGCACAGTCATCAAGCTCGAAAACGACCCTTGGTTGGTTCAGAAAGCTGAATTCACCAAGTCGGGCCGTAACAGCGCGATCATGAAGACCAAGCTGAAGAACCTGCTGACTGGCTACAAGACTGAAATCGTTTACAGCGCTGACGACAAGCTGGACGACGTGATCCTGGACCGTAAAGAAGCGACCCTGTCCTTCATCTCCGGCGACACTTACACGTTCATGGACACCACTGACTACACCATGTACGAGCTGAACGCTGAAGACATCGAAGCCGTTCTGCCTTTCGTTGAAGAAGGCATGACCGATGTTTGCGAAGCCATCTTCTTCGAAGACCGTCTGGTTTCCGTGGAGCTGCCGACCACCATCGTGCGTCAGGTTGACTACACCGAAGGTTCCGCTCGTGGCGATACCTCGGGCAAAGTGATGAAGCCTGCCAAACTGAAAAACGGTACCGAGCTGAGCGTTGCAGATTTCGTTGAAATCGGCGACTGGATCGAGATCGATACCCGTGACGGTGGTTCCTACAAGGGCCGCGCCAAGGTTTAATCCTGGCGTTCACCGCACGACAAAAACCCGACCACAAGGTCGGGTTTTTTTTGCTTCATGAAATCGTGCGCAAGGCCCGGTTTTGAGCTTTGCCACTGGCCTGCGACTGGGTAGCATGGCCGATCACCATGAGGGGCAGTGATGTTGATGGATGTTGTGATGTACACCGCGTTGGGTGTCGCGCTGGGGGCGATGGGCGGATTGTTCGGGATAGGCGGTGGTTTGATTGCCATTCCCGTGCTGGGCCTGTGGTTTGGTCTGGATCAGCAAATGGCGCAAGGTACGGCCTTGGTCATGTCGGTGCCCAATGTGCTGGTGGCGCTGTATCGCTACAACCAGCGCAATCGCATCGACCTGCGTCAGGCATTACCGCTGGTGGCGATGAGTTTCTGCTTTGCGTGGCTGGGCGCGATGCTGGCGGTAGGGCTGGATCCGCGCATTATTCGGTGGGGATTTGTCGGTTTTTTGCTGGCGATTACGCTGTATAACCTGATCAAACTGTATGGCGCTGCGGCTAAAGCGCCCACAGGCTCTCGCTACGGCTGGCCATGGTTTGGCGCGTTGGGGGCATTGGCGGGAACCACAGGCGGGTTATTTGGCGTAGGTGGTGCGGTGGTCGCGGCGCCCGTATTGACCAGCGTTTTCGGCACCTCGCAGGTGGTGGCGCAGGGCATGTCGCTGGCCCTGGCGGCACCGAGTACCAGCGTCACGTTGTTGACCTACGCCATTCATCACGAGGTCAATTGGCTGATGGGCGTGCCCATGGCCATCGGCGGGTTGCTGAGTATCAGTTGGGGCGTAAAAGTCGCACACGCGCTGCCCGAGCGTGTGCTGCGCGCCTTGTATTGCGGCTTCTTGCTGGTATGCGCCGGGTTGTTGGCCATCAAAGCTTGAAGCCATCGACGATGTAGTGCGCGAAGCATTCAATAATCGGCGACGGCGTCGTGATGGGTTTGCGCAGCAATACAATGCTGGCAGACGGTAGCTGAGGCAGATTCTCGGCTTCCCCGACAATGCGCAGCCCGGGGGTCAACAGGCTCTCGAGTTGCGCAGTCACGGCCAGTCCTGTGCTGACCACAGCATTAATGGCCGCCAGGCTGGCGCTGGTATAAGCGACCCGGTATTCGCGTTGCATCGCATCCAACGCATTGCAGGCCCAGACCCGGCAAAAACACTCGGTGTTGAACATGGCCAGTGGCAGCGGCGTTTGTTCATGGGGCGTAAAACCTTCAGCCACCATCCACACGAAGCGTTCCTGACGCAGAATCTGTCCTCGCTCTGAGCCTGGCTTGCGGGTGACGATGGTCAAGTCCAGATCGTTACGTTGCAGCAGTAACGCAGATGGCTCGCAATGCACTTCCACATTGATCAGCGGGTAATCCTGAGCGAATCGCGACAGCACCCCGGGCAAAAAACGCATCACGTAATCGTCCGGTGAGCCGATTTTGATCGTGCCCACCATGTGCGGCTGGCGCAGGGTATTGAAGACCTCGCCGTGCAATTTCAGAATGCGCCGCGCGTACCCGAGCAGGACGTGGCCTTCCGTCGTCAATGAAACATTGCGCCCGTCGCGCTGAAAAAGCGGGCATTGAAGGACATCTTCTTCAAGCCGTTTCATTTGCATGCTCACTGCCGATTGCGTGCGGTTGACAACGTCGGCGGCGCGGGTGAAGCCGCCATGATCCGCTATCGCCACAAACGTGCGCAGCAGGTCGGTATCTATGCTGGGGAAATCAGCCATTCATCAATCTCTGAGATGAGTCGCATAAGAAACATTCGTTGGATTGATCTTAGGCCCACACAGACACTTGAGCCATCCCCCAAGAGGACTCAAGCGATGAAAGGTAATAAGGTTTCAGCCGTGTGGTCACGGCTCGTCCGGTGGCACCAGTTAGCCCGCGAACGGGCATGTTTGCGCAGGATCAGTGATGCAGCGCTCAAGGATCTGGGGCTGAGCCGCGCGGACGTAGAAATTGAAAGTCATCGGCACTTCTGGGAAGACCCGTTTAACAAATAAACGGGTCTTCATGAGCCCTTGCGCCTGGTGCCAGGCGCAACGTTTCAGCGTTTGACTTGCTTGAGGGTTTCGGCAATCAAAAACGCCAGCTCCAATGACTGATCGGCATTCATTCGCGGGTCGCAATGGGTGTGATAGCGGTCCGACAAGCCATCTTCGGTAATCGGCCGTGAGCCGCCAATGCACTCGGTGACATTTTGCCCGGTCATTTCGATGTGAATACCGCCGGCGTAACTGCCCTCGGCTTCATGCACCTGGAAGAAGTGTTTCACTTCGCGAAGGATCTGCTCAAAGTCGCGGGTTTTGTAGCCACTGTTGGCCTTGATGGTGTTGCCGTGCATCGGGTCGCAGCTCCAGAGCACTTGCTTGCCTGCACCCTCGACCGCACGAATCAACTGCGGCAAATGATCGCCCACCTTGTCGGCTCCCATGCGTGCGATCAGATTGAGGCGGCCCGGGTCGTTGTTCGGGTTGAGCGTGTCGATCAGTCGCAGCAAGTCATCGGTGTTCATGCTCGGCCCGACCTTGACCCCGATCGGGTTATGGATCCCGCGCAAAAACTCGACATGCGCGCCGTCCAGTTGGCGCGTACGGTCACCGATCCACAGCATGTGGGCCGAGCAATCGTAGTAATCGTTGGTCAGGCTGTCGCGGCGCACGAAGGCCTCTTCGTAATTGAGCAGCAGCGCTTCGTGGGCAGTGAAGAAACTGGTTTCGCGCAATTGCGGCGAGCTGTCCATGCCGCAGGCGCGCATAAATGCCAGGGTTTCATCAATGCGGGTGGCCAGTTGGCTGTACTTTTCAGCCAGGGCCGAGTTGGCGATGAAGTCCAGATTCCATTTGTGGACCTGATGCAGGTCGGCAAAACCGCCCTGGGCAAAAGCGCGTAGCAGGTTCAGGGTCGCGGTGGACTGGTTGTAAGCCTGCACCAGGCGTTCGGGGTCCGGTACACGGCTTTTTTCATCAAAACCGATGCCATTGACGATATCGCCGCGATAGGCCGGAAGCGTGATGCCGTTGAGGGTTTCGTCATTGGCCGAGCGCGGTTTGGCGAATTGGCCGGCCATGCGACCGACTTTGACCACCGGGCAACCCGCCGCAAACGTCATGACGATGGCCATTTGCAGTAACACTTTGAACGTGTCGCGAATCTTGGCCGCGGAAAACTCGGCAAAACTTTCAGCGCAATCGCCACCTTGAAGCAGAAAAGCCCGACCCTGTGTGACTTCCGCAAATTGGCGGCGCAACTCGCGTGCTTCGCCTGCAAAGACCAGCGGCGGGTAACTGGCCAGGCTTTGTTCGACCCGCAGCAGGTGCGCGGCGTCAGGGTAGACAGGTTGTTGCTGGATTGGCAGGGCTCGCCAGCTGTCGGGGCTCCAGGATTGGCTCATCGCAGACTCTAATGTGGAAGTGAGGTGGGCCATGGTAGCAGCAAATTAGTGCGTGACCTGCCGCGCTGCTATGGCCGACAATCGCGCCTTTCTGCTCGGCGCCGAGTGGTGGTTTTTTAGTGCGATGCCCGGGTTGTGCCGGGTCGCGGCAAGGAGAGGAAATGTCTGAGGAGCGCGTTGAGCGTCTGCTCGCCGAAGTTCATGATGACTTCGGCATGATTCGGGTGCTTGAAGTGGAGGATTACCGCTTCCTCGAATTTGGCGATGCGATCGAGCAAAGTTGTGTCTTCACCGCTGATCCCAGCTGGCTGGAGTATGACTACACCCGCGCCATGCTGATCGGCGCGCTGTGCCATGAAGCCCCTGAAAGTGCCCTGTTTTTAGGGTTGGGCGCAGGCACCCTGACGCAGGCCTGCCTCAAGTTTCTGCCCCTCGACGATGTCGAAGCCATCGAGCTGCGACCTGACGTCCCCCGGCTGGCCATCGAGTACCTGGGCCTGGACGATGACCCCAGGCTTTACATTCGTATCGGGGACGCCCTCGAGTTGCTCGACAGTGCGGAGTCGGCAGACCTCATTTTTGTCGACCTTTATAACGACCTCGGGCCTGCGTCCGGGCACTTGGCCTGGGGGTTCCTCGAAAACTGCCAGAAGAAACTCAATCCCGGCGGCTGGCTGATCATCAATCAGTGGGCCACCGATGATGGCAAACCGTTGGGTGCGGCACTGCTGCGCGGTTTGTACCATCGCCATTACTGGGAGTTGCCGGTGAAGGAGGGCAACGTGATCTTGATGGTGCCTGCGGATCTGGAGCAGACACTGGCGCTGGACGCGGTCACCGGGCGTGCTCAAGCGCTGGCGTCGACGCTGGGGTACTCGCTGGAGCCGTTGATCAAAGCCATTCGGCCTGCCACCTGAATGCGCAAAGATGAAACGTTTTAGCCTTTGGCCCCGAGTGGCCAAGGGTTTGGCGTTTTTTGAACCGGTCAAAATATCCTTAAGGCCCGGTCTATAGAGGCATACAGCGCTTTTTGCCTCAAAAAAACACTTCTTTTTTTTGATAAATCCGGTATAGTGCGCGCCGGCCTTTAGCCGGGCCACGTTTAGGTGTCGCATTTCCCGAAGCACGCTTCGGCTGCTCGTCCGTTTCGCGGACAACCCTGAACGCTCCATTCATTTAAACGTTTTCGCAAATCCCCGCCGACAAAGCAGCCAGGGCGACTCTTGAGTCTTACACGGCATGCGCAGCTTTGGAGCATGGGTCTTTGCGGATGCACTTAGAGGCAGACCCATGACCCAGGAAACCGGCGGCTTCGCCGCTTTTAATCTTAATCCGAATATTCTTGCAGCCGTCGCAGCGACTGGCTACGAAGAACCTTCGGCTATTCAGCAGCAATCGATCCCGATCATCATGGCCGGTCACGACATGATTGGTCAGGCGCAAACCGGTACGGGTAAAACCGCCGCGTTCGCCCTGCCGATCCTGCACCGCATCGATCCTGCTAAGCGCGAGCCGCAAGCCCTGATCCTGGCGCCAACCCGTGAGTTGGCGCTGCAAGTAGCAACCGCTTTCGAAACCTACTCCAAGCAAATGCCTGGCGTAACTGTGGTAGCCGTTTACGGCGGCGCGCCTATGGGCCCACAGCTGAAAGCAATCCGTAATGGCGCACAGATCGTTGTCGCCACACCTGGCCGTCTGTGCGACCACTTGCGTCGCGACGAAAAAGTACTGGCAACCGTGAACCACCTGGTTCTCGACGAAGCTGACGAAATGTTGAAGCTGGGCTTCATGGACGACCTTGAAGTGATCTTCAAGGCTCTGCCATCGACCCGTCAGACCGTTTTGTTCTCCGCGACCCTGCCGCAGTCGATCCGTGCCATTGCTGAGCGCCACCTGCGCGATCCGCAACACGTGAAGATCCAGACCAAGACTCAGACCGTTACCGCGATCGAACAGGCTCACCTGTTGGTTCACGCTGACCAGAAGACCTCGGCTGTATTGAGCCTGCTGGAAGTCGAAGACTTCGACGCCCTGATCATGTTCGTGCGCACCAAGCAAGCGACCCTGGATCTGGCCAGTGCCCTGGAAGCCAAAGGCTACAAAGCCGCTGCGCTGAACGGTGACATCGCCCAGAACCAACGTGAGCGCGTGATCGACTCCCTCAAGGATGGCCGTCTGGACATCGTTGTGGCGACCGACGTGGCAGCACGTGGTCTCGACGTTCCGCGTATCACCCACGTGTTCAACGTTGACATGCCGTACGACCCTGAGTCCTACGTTCACCGTATCGGCCGTACTGGCCGTGCCGGTCGCGAAGGTCGTGCGCTGTTGCTGGTAACGCCGCGTGAGCGTCGCATGCTGCAAGTGATCGAGCGTGTAACCGGTCAAAAGGTTGCTGAAGTTCGCCTGCCGGATGCTCAGGCCGTTCTCGATGCTCGCATCAAGAAGCTGACCAACAGCCTGGCGCCGCTGGTCGCTGATGCCGAATCGACTCACGGTGATCTGCTGGATCGCCTGACTGCCGACATCGGTTGCAGCCCGCGTGCCCTGGCCGCCGCTCTGCTGCGCAAAGCCACCAACGGTCAAGCCCTGACCCTGGCGGCCATCGAGCGCGAGCGTCCACTGGTGCCGAACAGCGCGCCGCGTGAACGTTCGGGTGATCGTCCTGAGCGTGGTGATCGTGAGCGTCGTGCGCCGGTTCCATTGGCCGAAGGCCGTGCCCGTTGCCGTACCGCGCTGGGTGCGCGTGATGGTATCGCTGCCAAGAACCTGCTGGGCGCTATCCTCAACGAGGGTGGCCTGGCACGTGAAGCAATCGGTCGCATCCAGGTGCGTGACAGCTTCAGCCTGGTAGAACTGCCGGAAGATGGCCTGGAAAAACTGCTGGCCAAGCTGAAAGACACCCGTGTTGCCGGCAAACAGCTCAAGCTGCGCCGCTACCGCGAAGATTAATCACTGCTGCAGTGATTGATCGATAAAAAAATCCCCGACGTGTTCGGGGATTTTTTTTGTCCGGAAGGTGGGTCTACGTCAGGTCGATAGCCTGCCTTCATCCAAATCGATAAATATCCATGCCCAGCGCACCCAGCGTCCAGCCCGCGTGCGCCACGTGAAATGCCCCGCCGGCCCCACGGGCGAAAAACAGTGGCAGCACGTGCTCATCACTGGGGTGGTTACGCGCGGCATGGGGGGCAGCACGCCGGTAGTCGTGAAGCGCTGCCTCATCGTCAGCCTCGAGTTTTTCAATCATCCAGTCCCGAAATGCCTTGGCCCACGGCTCGATGCGCTCGGGGCCTGCGTGCCAGTCCAGCTCGCGCAGGTTGTGGGTGATGCTGCCGGAGCCGATCAACAAGATGCCTTCTTCACGCAGACCGTCCAGGGCGCGGCCGATGTGTGTCTGAAAGGCAGGGCCTCGCTGGCTGGGCAGAGAAACCTGCACCACGGGGATATCGGCCTGTGGGTACATCAGGGACAACGGCACCCAGGTGCCGTGATCAAAAGGGCGTCGCGGGTCCAGTCGGGCAGGTAAACCGTTGTCAGCCAAGCGTTGCGCTACCTTTGCGGCCAGTTGGGGATTCCCCGGGGCCGGGTATTGCACAGCGAACAAGGCAGGGGGGAATCCGCCAAAGTCATGCCAGGTTTCAGGTGCCGCGCCGCTGCTGACAATCAGTTCCGCGCTTTCCCAGTGTGCAGACATGATTACGATAGCGTTCGGGCGCGGCAGTTCGGCGGCCAAACGGGTCAAGGCGGGCCCACTGGCGCCGGGCTCAAGTGCCAGCATTGGCGAGCCATGAGAAATAAACAGGCTGGGAAGCATGAACAGGGCCCTCAGGGTTAAGATGCGTCATCTTCGTTCTGATCAATGATCTAAATCCAATATAAGTTTTAGTGGTTATCCATCGAATTTAAAGGTGAATCATGCAGGCTGATTTTTGGCACGACCGTTGGGAGCGTAATCAGATTGGCTTTCACCTGGAGCAGGTCAATCCCCATTTAGCGCGTTATTGGCCCGACCTCGGCCTTGAGCCCGGTACGCGCGTGCTGGTGCCGCTGTGCGGAAAAACCCTCGATTTAACGTGGCTGGCGGCACAGGGTTATGAGGTGCTGGGCGTTGAGCTGTCTGAGACAGCGGTGCAGGCGTTTTTTAGCGAACACGACCTCGACCCCAAGGTCAGTCAGCGGGGCGGCTTCAGGGTCTACGAGGCAGGGCCGGTGACGTTGCTGTGTGGTGATTTTTTTGCGTTGAGCGCTGAGGAGGTCGCGGCCTGTTCGGGCGTGTATGACCGCGCGGCCATCATCGCCTTGCCCCCGCAGATGCGAGAGGACTATACGGCCCATCTGACACGCATCTTGCCAGCGCGCTGCCGGGGCCTGTTGATTACCCTTGATTACGAGCAGTCGCAGATGCAAGGCCCGCCGTTTTCCGTGCCCGATGCGCAGGTGCAGCGTCTTTTGGCGGCAGATTGGTCAATCGAGATCCTTGAGCAACCGGACATCCTGGGTAAGAGCTGGAAGTTTTTGAAAGGCGGTGCAACCCGGTTGGTTGAGCGTGTCTACCGCCTGGAAAAAACGGCCTGACGCGCACTGGACCGTGATATGAAAAAGGGCGACCGAAGTCGCCCTTTTTTGTTCGCCGTAAACGTTAGCCGCGGCGACGCAGTGCGTCGATACGCTCTTCCAGCGGCGGGTGGCTCATAAACATACGGGCCAGCCCTTGTTTGATGCCGCCATTGATACCAAAGGCCGCCAGGCTGTCCGGCATGTGCACAGGCAGGCCCTGTTCGGAGCGCAAGCGTTGCAGGGCGCTGATCATGGCTGCTGTGCCCGCTAGGTGAGCACCTGCTTCGTCAGCCCGGAATTCACGCTTGCGCGAGAACCACATCACAATGGCGCTGGCCAGGAAGCCCAGCACCAGTTCTGCGAAGATCGTCGCCACGTAGTAGGCAATGCCGCGGCCTTCTTCGTTCTTGAAAATCACCTTGTCCACAAAGTTGCCGATGATGCGGGCGAAGAACATCACAAATGTGTTCACCACCCCTTGCACCAAGGCCAGGGTCACCATGTCGCCATTGGCGACGTGGCCGATTTCGTGAGCCAGAACCGCTTTTACTTCATCGGGAGAAAAACGCTCCAGCAGGCCCTGGCTGACAGCAACCAGTGCATCGTTCTTGTTCCAGCCTGTTGCAAAGGCGTTGGCCTCATAGGCGGGGAAAATCCCGACCTCGGGCATTTTGATCCCGGCTTCCCGGGACAATTGCTCAACGGTTTGCATCAGCCATTGTTCATGACGAGTACGGGGTTGAGTGATGACCTGGGTGCTGGTGCTCATTTTCGCCATCCATTTGGAAATGAACAGCGAGAACAAAGATCCTGCGAAACCAAAGACTGCACAGAAAACCAACAGCTGACTGAGGTTCAGATCAACCCCGTTGGCCGCCATGAACCCGTTGAAGCCGAACAGGCTCAGGGTGATGCTGGCAATCAGCACGACCGCCAGGTTAGTGGCCAAAAACAGCAAAATGCGCATCATGGTTGTAAGAATCTCCTCGACTTAAGGTATTGCCGCATGCGGGTATATAAGGTGCTGTTACAGGCTATTCAACCAAGTGACTATTTCAAACTGTGTCCTACAGGCTGATTCTAGTTGTAAGAAAGCCGTTTCCTAATACGGATTGACTTTATTTAGACGCGAAAATTCGGTTTCGGGTCAATAAATACAAGGCATGGCGATTTTAGCGAGGTGCGGGGAGGGGGGCAGCAGACGAGCGGATGTGGCGGGTGAAGAATATTTCATACAAAACATGCTGTGCGACATTTGATGTGTCGCACAGCATTTTGGGAAATTACTGACGATAGGTTTTCAGGAAGTTACCGATTCTGCCGATCGCCTGATCCAGTTCATCCACCCGTGGCAGCGTGACCACACGGAAATGATCTGGCCACGGCCAGTTAAAAGCCGTGCCTTGCACCACCAGCAGTTTTTCCGAAAGCAGCAGGTCCAGGACGAATTTCTCATCGTTGAGGATCGGGCAGACTTTAGGGTCAATCCGCGGGAAGGCATACAAGGCTCCCATGGGCTTCACGCAACTGACGCCCGGGATATCGTTGAGCAACTCCCAAATGCGGTTGCGTTGTTCGAGCAAGCGTCCGTTAGGCAGCACCAGGTCATTGATGCTCTGATAACCGCCCAGCGCCGTCTGGATCGCATGCTGGCTCGGGACGTTGGCACACAGGCGCATGTTGGCCAGCATGTCGATGCCTTCAATGTAGCTCTGGGCATTGTGTTTGGGGCCGGAAATGGCGATCCAGCCGGAGCGGAAGCCCGCGACGCGATAGGATTTCGACAAACCATTGAACGTCAGGCACAGGACGTCCGGGGCCAGCGAAGCCGTACAGATGTGCACGGCATCGTCGTACAGGATCTTGTCGTAGATCTCATCAGAGAACACCACGAGGTTGTGTTGGCGTGCGATTTCCAGCATGCCTTGCAACACTTCTTTGGAGTACACCGCCCCCGTCGGGTTGTTCGGGTTGATGATGACCATGGCCTTGGTGTTCGGAGTAATTTTGGCCTTGATGTCGGCCAGGTCCGGGAACCAGTTGGCCTGTTCGTCGCACAGGTAGTGCACCGGATGGCCGCCTGCCAGCGTTACCGCAGCGGTCCACAGCGGGTAATCAGGGGCCGGGACCAGCACCTCATCGCCATTGTTGAGCAGGGCTTGAAGCGACATCACGATCAGCTCGGACACACCGTTGCCCAGGTAGATGTCTTCAATACCGACGCCTTCGACCTGTTTTTGCTGGTAGTACTGCATCACCGCCTTGCGCGCGCTGAACAAGCCTTTGGAGTCACTGTAGCCCTGCGCGGTGGGCAGGTTGCGGATCACGTCCTGGAGGATTTCATCCGGGGCTTCAAAACCAAATGGCGCCGGGTTGCCGATATTCAGCTTGAGGATGCGATGGCCTTCCTCTTCCAGGCGTTTGGCGTGCTTGAGCACTGGGCCGCGAATGTCATAACAGACGTTGGCGAGCTTGTTTGATTTGCTGACCTGCATGGCGATGTGATCCCGAAAATGAACGATCCAGCCAGAGGTGATGCCTGACTGGGAAATTCTGTGCCTTCACACAGCGGCAATCCGCGTCGCTTCAACAATCCGTTTGAATGCGGATAACGCGGGTGCCAGACTGGCGTTTAACGAGGCGCAATCATACGTGCCACCCGACCCCTGGAAAAGCCACTGGTCGGGGGTTTTTCAGTGACAGAGGGATAACCATGCACAAGTTGGAAAAAACACTGGACGAGTGGAAGGCCATGCTCGACCCGGAGCAATACAACGTCTGCCGTCTTAAAGGCACCGAGCGGCCGTTCTCGGGCAAATACAACGCCACCAAAACAGATGGCGTTTACCACTGCATCTGCTGCCAAGCACCTTTGTTTGACTCAACAGCCAAGTTTGATTCGGGGTGCGGCTGGCCGAGCTTTTATAAGCCGATTGGCGAGAACGCAATGCTTGAGATCCGTGACGTGAGCCACGGGATGATTCGCACCGAAGTGGTGTGCGCCACGTGTGACGCGCATCTGGGGCATGTATTCCCCGACGGCCCACCGCCAACAGGGCTACGTTACTGCATCAACTCGGTGTGCCTGGATCTCGTACCGCGCGACTGACCATCACTTTTCGAGGCGCCGTCATGACCGATAACGTGTTGAATATCCCTTGCACTACGCTGACAGGTGAAACAAAAACCTTGGCCGACTTCAACGGCAGAGCGCTGCTGGTGGTCAATACCGCCAGCAACTGCGGGTTTACGCCTCAATACAAGGGCCTTGAAGCCCTGTGGCAGCAGTACAAGGATCGCGGGCTGGTGATTCTTGGCTTCCCTTGCAACCAGTTCGGGCAACAGGAACCGGGGGACGAGGCGGCCATTTCGCAGTTTTGCGAGACCCATTACGGCGTGAGCTTCCCGCTGTTCAAAAAAGTCGAGGTCAATGGTGCCCAGGCACACCCGCTGTTCAGGGCGCTGAAGACCCGGGCGCCGGGGTTGCTGGGCTCCACCGCCATCAAGTGGAATTTCACCAAGTTTCTGATCAGTGCCGACGGCCAGACCATCAAGCGTTACGCCCCGCCGACCAAGCCGAATGCCTTGAAACCCGACATAGAAGCACTTCTCGGCTAAGCGTCCTTGCTGACACCGGGCCAACCTTTCAAGGCGTCAAGGGCACCCAGGTGTCCAGCAGGGCTTCAAGCTCTTCACGGCGGAAAGGCTTGGCCAAATAGTCGTTCATACCGGCTGCCCGGCAGCGCTCGCGCTCTTCGGGCATGGCGTTGGCGGTCAGGGCCACAATCGGCAGGTCCGGCCAGCGCTCACTCTGGCGGATCTGCCGACTGGCTTCATAACCATCCATGACCGGCATGTTGCAATCCATCAGCACCAGGTCAAAGTCGTGCTGCTCCAGTTGACTCAAGGCCTCGCCGCCGTGGGCGGCGACCGCCACATCGCATCCCAATTTGCTCAACATGCCTTTAGCCACCAATTGGTTGACCGGGTTGTCTTCGACCAGCAGGATTCGCGCCCGATGTTCGGTTGGCTGGCTGCTGGCCGGCACGCTCAATGCTTCGTCATCGTCGTGTTGCAGCAAGTGCTGCAGGCTTTGATAGAGCGCTTTGCGCGAAAGCGGGCGGGCCTTTTGTTGCAGGGGGGCCAGGGCATTCACTTGGTCGCCGGGCATGAAGTTGCCATACGCCGTGACCAGCAAAATCGGCGCTTTGATCGCGGGCCGCAAGCCAAACAGGCATTCCGGACAATCGGTGATCAGCAGGTCAGGCTCAATGCCTGCCAGTGAGTCGTCGATCGAAAAACGTTGATAGTTCAGCCCCCAGGTCGGCAACAGGTTGCCAAGCAGTTCAGACAAGCCGCTGCTGGCGGCGGTGACGGCAATGACCTTGCCCTGCAATGGCTTGAGCGAAAGGGTCGACGTGTGACAGGGCAGCGGCAGGTCGGCGCAGAACTGGCTGCCAAAACCCATCTCGGAGCTAATGGTCAGACGCCCTTGCATGACCTCGCACAGGCTATTGGTCAATGCCAGCCCCAAGCCTGTGCCGCCAAACTGCCGGGTAATGCCTGCGCCGGCCTGGGTAAAGGGTTTGAAAATTCTGGCCTGGGCTTCTCGGGCGATGCCAATGCCGGTGTCACACACCTCAATGCGCACACGGTCGTTTTCTGCATGCAGGCGCACATCCACGCGCCCAAAGCGGGTGAACTTCAGCGCGTTGGAGAGCAGGTTGCTGACGATTTGCCGTACTCGTGTCGGATCGCCGATCACCAGTGCCGGAAAGTGCGGGTCAATCAGGCACGTCAGTTCCACGCTCGGGGCGGCATTCTGCGACAGCAGGTTGGCCGTGTCTTCAACCAGTGCGCCCAGGTCGAACGCAATGTGTTCGAGTTCCAGTTGCCCCGCGTCGAATTTAGACAGGTCGAGAATGTCATTGAGCAGTTCGACCAGCACTTTGCCCGAATCGTGGGCAATCGACAGTTGCTGATGCTGTTCGGCATTCAACGGGCTGTCCAGGCTCAAAGCCAGCATGCCCAGCAGGCCATTGAGCGGCGTGCGTATTTCGTGGCTCATGTTGGCGAGAAACGCCGAGCGCGCCTGGGCCATCTCCAGCGCCGTGCTGCGGGCGGTTTCGAGCTCTTCATTGGATTGCGTCAGGCGCGCGTTGATCGCCTTGAGCTCCTGGGTGCGGGCCGACACGATGTGTTCCAGTTGCGCCAAGTACTCGGTCAGGCGGTTCTCAGCGCTGCGCCGGTGGTCGATTTCCCGCACCAGGGCGTCAAATTGCTGGTTGGCGACGTCAACCAGCACCCCGATCTCGTCGTCTTCATGACCGGGCGGGCAATCAATACGCGATTGTTTGGGATCACCGGGTTTGCTGTTGCTCAGGTCGCGAATCACCCGCACCAGAGGCTTGGTCAGCATCACGTAAAACAGCGCGAGCAGCAGCCCGGACAGAATCAGGCTGCGGGCAAAGCCGGTCAGCAGGGTGACTTCTGCCCGGTGCAAGAAGCGGCTGCCAAACGGGTAAGTGTCCACCTCAAGGTGCAGCACGCCCACGCTTTGTTCCGGCAAATGATTGAAGTAGAGCCGGTCATCGAATGAGCGGTTGGCGCCGAATAAAAAGTCGCTCAGCGTGCGATAGCGGCCGTCTTCGGGCTGATCATGCACCGAGGCCAGCATGGATTTGTCGTTGTCACTCAATTGCGCGCCAATGATCGCGGGCGAACGCAAGAGCCCCAATACCAGCTCCTGCGCCAGTTCGGAGTCGAGGTTGTAGGCAATGCGTGAGGCCGGGTTATGGCTGATTTCAAGCAAGGATTGGATTTCACGATTGATGGCAGCGTTTTCGCTGGCATAATCGATGCCAATTTGTAGCAGGCTGAGCAGCGTCCCCAATACAAAGCCGACCAGCACTGTCAGCCTCGCCTGTTTGAAAGACAGGCGGTGGGTGAGTTTTATATCCATAGGGTGCTGCACCTGTTTCCATTCTTTTCGCCGGACCAGAGATTAACAGGTTAGCCGACACACGGTGCCGGGATCATCCTGCTGACGGGGATCGGTGACGTCGAGAATGGATCGCCATGCCCGTTCGATCACTGCGCATTCTGTGTATCAGCCCGAGGAGAAGTTGTGGATTCTAAACTGAATGCCTTTCTGGAGCGTGCCGACGCGGTGCTGGCGCGCATTGAGCCATTGTTGCCAGCCGTCCGCGAGCCGGTGGACTGGAATCACGCGTACGCCGCACGCTGGCAGCGAGAAGGCCGCACGGGGTATTTGCAGGCGCTGGACGTCAGCCTTGAAATGCGCCTGAGCGACTTGATCGGCATTGATAAGCAGCGCGATCAGTTGGGGCGCAACACCCAGCAATTCCTTGACGGTTTACCGGCCAACCATGCATTGCTCTGGGGCTCGCGCGGCACGGGCAAGTCTTCGCTGATCCGCGCTCTGCTGGCCGAATATGCCCCGCGGGGGTTGCGCCTGATTGAAATCGAACGCGATCACCTGGCGGATCTGCCGAGGGTGGTTGAAGCCCTCCAGGGGCTGGAGCAGCGTTTCGTCCTGTTTTGTGATGACTTGTCGTTTGAGGCGGGCGAGGGCGATTATCGGGTGCTCAAGAGCGTGCTGGACGGCTCGCTGGAGCAGGCACCGGAAAACGTCCTGTTGTACGCCACTTCAAACCGCCGCCACCTGGTGCCGGAGCAAGAAAGCGATAACGAACACTGGAAGCGCGTGGACGGTGAACTGCACCCCAGCGAAGCCGTGGAGGACAAGATCGCCTTGTCTGACCGCTTTGGTCTGTGGCTGTCGTTTTACCCGTTCACACAAGAACATTTTTTGAGCGTGGTTGAGCACTGGATCGGCGTATTGGCGACCAAAGCCGGTTTGCAGTGGCAACGTGATCAAGCGCTGGATATTTTGGCAGTGCGTTGGGCGACCGGGCGCGGCAACCGTAATGGTCGTTGCGCTTACCAGTTCGCGCGCTACTGGGTCGGATTGAAATTGCTGGAGCAAACCAATGATTGATTTGAACGCCACAGGCGCAGGCCTGGACGGTTACACCCTGTTAACGGCGCAGTTGGAATCGCTGCTGGCCGATGAACGTGACTTTATTGCCAATGCTGCGCAGTTTTCGGCGTTTTTGTTTCATCAACTGGACGACCTCAACTGGGCCGGTTTTTACCTCAACCGCAATGAAGAACTGGTGCTGGGGCCTTTTCAGGGCCAGATCGCCTGTGTTCGTATCCCGTTCGGACGGGGTGTTTGCGGAGAAGCCGCTGCCACCCGTCAGACTCAGCGGGTTGACGATGTGCATGCGTTCCCGGGCCACATTGCCTGCGACAGCGCGTCGAACAGTGAACTGGTCGTGCCGTTGATCAAGGACGGTCGCCTGATTGGCGTGCTAGACTTGGACAGTCCACGCATTGGCCGTTTCACCGAGCAGGATCAAGTCGGCATTGAAGCGCTGGCGGCGATCTTTTTGCGTTTGAGCGACTGCTAAGCAGCAAGCCCGGCCTTGCGCAACAACGCGTCGACATCCACCGCGTCGATCTGCGCGGGTTCAAGAAAGCGCCGGGCGTATTGCATGAAAATCTGTTCGTGGATAAACAGGGCGAACAGGTGCGGGTCGATATGAGCGTCGTGGCACATCGCTGCCATGATGCTCAGCGCTTCACTCAGTGTTTTGCCCTTTTTGTAGGGGCGATCCGAAGCGGTTAACGCTTCAAAGATATCGGCAATCGCCATCATCCGCGCCGCCAGGCTCATTTCTTCGCGCTTAAGCCGTTTCGGATACCCGGTGCCGTCCATTTTTTCGTGATGGCCGCCCGCAATCTCAGCGATGTTGCCCAGATAGCTGGGGAAGGGCAGGTGCTTGAGCATCAGAATGGTCTGCACAATATGGTTGTTGATGATGTAGCGCTCTTCGCGGGTCAGCGTCCCTCGGGTTGTACTCAGGTTGTACAGCTCGCCGCGATTGAATTTGTAGGCCGGGACATCCAGCTGAAAACCCCAGACGTTGTCGGGCTCAATCCGCTCGGAGTCGTTGCGCTCAAACAGGTGTTCCGGTTTGTCGGCCAACAAGGGTTCGGTCACGGGCAAAGGCTGTTCCTGACGCGTTGTCTGGCGTTTGTTTTCCTCCCATGAGACCCCCAGCCGGTCATCCAGTGTGCGCGTCCAGGTACGCAGGGCAATGGTTTGCAGGCGTTGCAGATCATCTTCGGCCATGGCCTCTCCCCCCAGATTGCAACGTGCGACGAAGGCAAAATCGTCATCCAGGGCGGCCAATACCGCTTCGCGGATCTGAGTCAGTTGCTGATCGTTGCCGCCCAGCGCCCGACCTTGCCAGTAATTGACCCATGCATCGCGCTTGAGCACTTCGAAGCGCGTGCGTACCTCATGAATGCGGTCGTACAGTGTTTCAAGTTTGGTGGCCTTATCCACCACGTATTCGGGGGTCGTCACTTTGCCGCAGTCATGCAGCCAGGACGCGATGTGCAGCGCCTCCCATTCTTCGTCGGTGGGGCGGTAATGCTCGAATTCGGGTGACTGACTGGAGGACGCGGCTTGCGCCAGCATTAGGGTCAGGGCAGGCACACGTTGACAGTGGCTCCCGGTATAAGGGCTTTTAGCGTCGATGGCGCCCGCCAGCAATTGAATGAAGGCGTCGAGCAACTGCTTTTGCCGTGCCTGTAACCGCTGACTCTCGATGGACACGGCTGCCACCCCGGACACCGCCTGGATGAAGGCGATCCGGTCAGGGCGCAGGTGTTCCCGGTCTTCAGTGGAGTCACTGTTGTTGAGCAGCAACACCAGAATGCCCACTGTTTCGCCGTGGCGGTTATGCAACCGAATGCCAAGCAGGTGCGCACTGTGGGTGTCTAGCGCTTGCAGCACAGGGTGCAGCATGCCCGCCTGTTCAAGGTTAAGCGAACACACCACGCTATCGCCCCCTTGGTGCAACGTGCGCAGCCAGTCAGGGTATTGGCGCGGGTCCGCGTTAATCGCTGCCTCCAGGAGGTTCACGTCCCGGGGCTGATCGCCAATGATCAAGCCTTTGAGGGAAAGCTCAGGCCCATCGTTGTCTATCAGGTAAATCAGCCCGGCCTGGGCTTGAGCGATTTTCATGGTTTCCAGTACGACCGATTGCAGCAACGGTTCAAACCGGGTGTGCGCCGACAGGCTCGCGGTGATTTCGAAAAAACTGGCCAGGGTTTCTTTCATGCGGCGCATGGAGGACGCCAGTTGATCAATCTCCAACACGGGTGAGTGCGCGCTGGCGGGGTAATTGAAGTCGAACCGGCGAATGGCTTCGGCTTCCTGCACCAGCCTGCGCAGGGGCTTGACCAGCACTCGGGACACCAGCCAACCCACGGGCAGGCATAACAACAGAATACCCAGCGTAACCAGGGCGCCTTGCCAGCGTAATCGCTACGCATCGGCCAGCAATTCGTCTTTGGGGACCATCAGCGCTAACTGCAGGCCATTAAGCCCACCATCCGTGACCCCGGCTCGCGACACAATCCATTGCCGTTGGTCCGCCGACAGCTCGGCCCCGGCATTACCGGGTTGGGCGATCAATGTGCTCAAGGCCGAACTGAGCTGATCGACTTTTGGCAGTTGAGTGGATTCAGGCGCCGCTACCAAACGGGAATAGTCAGGGTAGGCAATCGCAGTGTTGTCCTGATCGAACAAGGCTATTTCTGTGTGGGGCGTGACTTTGTGTCGGGCGAGTGTGGCGGACAATTGCGAGAGGGTCAGGTCGGCGCCGATGACGACTTTTGCGGAGCTGCGCCTGGACACCGTCGTACCCACCTCGCGGGTGGAGAAAAACAGATAGGGGCTGGTGGTGATTTCGTCGTGTATGCCCCTGGCGGGGATAAACCAGCTGCGCTGGCGCGGGTCGTATGACTCATCGGGTTTGTCACGCTGGCCAACCAGCGTCAGCGAGTCATCGTAGAAAAAATGCCGGGACAGGGGGGCGGCGTCCTGGCCTGAGCGTTGGATATTCCAGGCTTCGTAGGTGGCTGATGACGGGGCAGAGAGGCGGTCCTTCGCTGCTTGCGAGCGCAGGGGGCGGACCAGAAAGAAATTACCTTGCGCGTCCCCCAGATACAGCGCAGCCAGAGAAGGGTTGTCTTTTAGCGTCTGGACAAAGGGCTCCAACAACGCCATCCGGCTTTCTGAACCTTCGATGCCCGTAGTGGCATTCAGGGCAAGCAGCCGTAACGCATGTCGAATCGGTTGGTAAGTGTGTTGTAAATCTTGCTGAACATCCCGCTCGATTTGCTGAAACAGCTGTTGGCTGCTGTTGAGGATAATGCGCGTGGTTTGCAAATAATTGAAAACTCCCAGCGTTACGCCCAGCACGATCAGAAGCAGGGTAAACATCACACTGATGTGCACATGCAGCGGAAACTGACGCTTGCTGGCTGGCGCAGTTGTGGGCATGAAAGGGTCTCCGCTGTGAACAATGCTCAGGTCGCCTTAAGCATAGTAGGGCCGAATAATCGGCGCTTTTTTTGTGTTCACAGTGCGGAGCCGTTGATCAGTGGTTCAGTTTCTCAAGTTCTGCGAGCAGTGTTTGTTCCATCGACGTCATGGCGTGTACCACTTGGTTGCAGCATTCATCCACATTCGTCAGGTCGGCCTGCTCAAGTGCTTCGCATCGCGCAATCAAGTGCAGGGCACTGACAATTCGTGCTGCGCCTTTGATGCGGTGCGCCAGCTCTGAAAACGGCGGCAAACCGTCTTCGGCACGGAGTTTTTGAAGTTCCTCAAGGTCGGTGCGGTTACTGCGCAAGATCTCTTCGAGCAAGCGTTTGACTCGAACCGGATCCGAGCCGGACAGGGCGTAAAGGCTTTCTACGTTAAAGGCGACTTCGTTTGAAACCGGTTTGAGTTCGTTCAACCGCTTGCTGAGCAACGTCAGGCTTATGGGCTTGAACATGCAGTCGTCCATGCCGGCTTCCTGGCAATTAAGGCGTTCTTCAGGTTGTGCGTTGGCTGTAAAACCCAATATCACGCAAGGCGGGCGTTGTTCGACGTGTTCGATATGGCGAATGGCCCGGGTCAAGTCATAACCATTCATGACGGGCATATTGCAGTCCGCAATAACGACGTCAAATGCGCCCTGTTTCCAGAGTTCCAGCCCGGCAGCGCCGTGCTGCGCAGTCGTAAACATGTGCCCCAGGAACCCCAGTTGCTGGCACATCAGCAAGCGATTGGCCGGATGATCATCGACGACCAGTACGTTTAACGGGCGTGTGCTCTGGGCGACTTCGGGTTCTTTTTCCGCCTGCTCAAGGCACGGCGTCAACGAAGGAAGTTTCAGGGTGATGTGTACCTGCGTCCCCACGTTCGGCTGACTGCTGAGTGCCAGTGTGCCGCCCATCATTTCGCACAGGCTTCTGCAGATGACCAGGCCCAGCCCGGCACCTCCCAAGGCCAGTTGCCCGGTGTTTTCAACTTGGGAAAAAGGTCGGAACAAGCGGGCCTGATCGGCTTCGTTAATGCCAATGCCCGTGTCTTGGACGCTGAGTTGCAGTTCTACCTGGTCCGCAACCTCGGTTGGTCGCACATTCATTTGCAGCGTGACTTGTCCTCGTTCCGTGAATTTGATGGCATTGCTGATCAGGTTGGTCAGGATCTGTTTGAAGCGCAAAGGGTCGATCAGGACATCCGGGGCGTCGTGTTCGGGATTGAATAGGAGAGCCAGGGTCAGTTTCTTTTGCCGGGCCAGGCCGTCAAACACGCGAATGACTGCGTTGGCCAGCTCGCGCAAATTGACCCGCTCGGCGGAGAGGTTCAACCGACCGGATTCGATACGGGCGATGTCCAGAATGTCACCAATCAATTCCAGGAGGTCCTTGGCCGAGTTGTACGCCACCTCGATGGAGGGCCTGTCCAGTTGCCCCTTGTCGGCCCGTTTGAGGGTGAGTTCCAGCAAGCCGATTACGGCATTCATCGGAGTACGAATTTCGTGGCTCATCGTTGCCAGGAAGGTACTTTTAGCGCGGTTTGCTTCGTCGGCCCGCTCTTTGGCGGCCCGCAGTTCGTCCATCAACTGGCGACGGTCACTGATATCAATCCAGCCACCGATGACGCCCTGAACCTCGCCCAGAGAATCCCGGTAAGGCAGTATCCAGTGATAGATGGTGATGGCCTGATCGCCTACGTGCAGTTGACGGTCCATGATCAGTGGCGTGCCTTCTCGAATGACACGCAGATAATCTGACTGAAAGTCGTGAGCCTCGTGTTCATTGCTGATGGCGCGCCGGGTTTGTATGACCGTTTTGCCGATCACATCTTCGCGCTTGGCGGCAAAAGTCTTCAGGTAGCTGTCGTTGCAGGTTTTCAGTACGCCCTCGCGGTCGCGTACATAAATCGGGTGGGGGGTTTCATTGACCAGCGCACGCATGAATTCGAACTGGTCGTTGAGGGCGCGCTCGGCCCGCTTGCGTTGCTGGATCTGGCGACGCATGTAGGCGTTCCAGAGCAGTGACAGCAGCAACAGAAGCATGGTGCCAATGATGATTTGATAAATCAGCCGATGGTAATTGCGCCAGTAGCTGTCAGAGGCCGGGACATAACCGCGCCATCGACTGTTGATAATGCCCAGCTCATCAGGCGCAATGCTGAGCAGCGCTTTATCCAGAATGGAGCTCAGCTCGCTGGCATCACGGGCCGTCGCTAACGAGAACGTGGCTGGTTGGGTGCCAATGGTCGCGCTGATTTGTAACCGGTCCTGAAATAATTGAGACGCCAGCAGGTAGTTGGCAATGACCAGCGTGTTGACCGCCCCCTCAACTTTGCCTTCAGCCACGAGTTGTGTGGCCTGATAGATGTCATCTGTTTCAACCAGCGTAATGCCGGGGAATGCTTTACGAAGATAAGGGGTAAGTGGATTACCCAGCGTCAGTGCGAGACGTTTACCGGCCAGTTGTTCAAGATTTGAAGGGTGGTCGGGGCCTTTTTCAGTCACCAGTACAAATGAGTTTTCAAGATAGGGGCGGCTGAAGTTGAGCTGGCTCTCTCTGGACACCGAAGGACTGATCGCTGAAATGATGTCGGTTTCGTGATGCTGGATCATGTCAATCATGTTGCCCAGACTGCGGGTGCGCTGGATTTCGAAACGTAAGCCGGTTCGCAGTCGGATCATTTCCAGCAGATCTGCCGTAATGCCCCGAAAATTACCCTCCGCATCAAAAAAACTGAGGGGGGCCAGGGTTTCGTTGACCACGACTTTGACCGTGGGGTGTTTAGCCAGCCAGCGTTCCTCGCGCTCGGTCAATTGAAGTTTTTGGTCGGAGAGCAGGATGTCGCTGCCTGCGCTCCAGCGTTTGGCAATGCTTTCACGTTCGCTGTTGGGGATGGCCGCCAGCGCGGTATTGAGAATGTCCAGCAGCATGGGGTTGTCGCGGCGAACGGCAAAACTGAAACCATACGCTTCATGCTTGCTGAAGTTGGCCATTTTGATGTTCTTCAAATAGCCCTTGTTAATCATGTAGTGCGTTGAAATCGTATCCCCAAGAAATACGTCGGCCTGATCAAAGGCCACTGCATTTATTGCGTTCTGATAGGAAGGGTAGGACTGGACAATCGCCTTGGGATACAGCTTTTTGACATCCGCCAGTGGCAAATAGTGATAAACCATGCTCAGGCGCAGGCCTTGCAGACCTTGCGTCAGCGAACGATTTTCTCCTTCGCGGCTTACCAGCACAGGTTGGTCAACCGCGTAGGGAATGGACAGGACCAGGTCGGGGTTGGAGGCTTCGTAGCCATTTGAGGTGCCGAGCAAATCAATGGTGCCCTGCACGAGTGCATCAATCGCTTGTTCTCGGGTAGAGAAGCGTTGAACCCGGATAGAGACGTTGAGCGCCTTGGACAAAAGCCCTGTGTAATCGGCAGTAAGCCCTTCGTAATCCTGACCACTGGTGGTCATGTCAAAGGGCGGGTAGTCCGGCGATGAAATACCCACCCGCAATATGCGCTTTTCCTGCAACCAGGTACGTTGATTCTTATCGAGAAGCGCTTCCTGATAATAGATGCCCGAGCGGCTTAGCAATGAATAGTTGTCACGGCCGTTGGCCTGCACCAATACCGGCCAGCACAGAATGAAACCTGTGATCAGTGAAAGGAAGTGTATTAACCGCGTGGGCATCCTGTTTCTCACACTAAAGAATTGCGTTTGGCTAATTCGATAAGATCAACCAATGAATTCGCTTTTAGTTTTTGCATGAGTCTTTTCTTGTAAGTGCTCACGGTTTTGTTGCTTAGAAACATGCCTTTGGCTATTTCCTTGTTGGTCTTGCCCTGTGCAAATAACTGCAGAACCATCAGCTCCCGGTCGTTGACCGATTTGAATAATTCGATTTCTGAAGAATCCCCATCCTCGTGACGCTCGGGTGCCAGGGCCTGACTGGGGAAATAATTGTAGCCCGCGAAGACCGCTTTTATTGCACTGACAAGTTCACTCAGTTCTTCTTGTTTGCACACATACCCGGCAGCCCCGGATTGCATGCAGCGCATGGCAAAAAGGGTGGGGGATTGCGCTGTCAGGACCAGCGTTTTAAGGGTTGAGTTCATGGCGTTAAAGCGTGCAAGCACTTCCAGTCCGTCGAGTTTCGGGATGCTGATGTCGAGAATGATCAAATCGGGAACACACTCGCGCACCATTTGCATTGCATCCACGCCGTTGTCGGTTTCGCCGACTATTTCATACCCTTCATGTTCTAACAACATACGAATCGCGAGCCGGATAACCGGATGGTCGTCGACAATAAAGACGGTGGTCATAGTTAATTCCTGTTAAGCACGGTATAGAAAGCGCGCACCATAGCTCAGTTATAGGAGTGGGCACACGAACCCTTTGGCCTACAAACGTAGTATGGGAAAATTCCTACGCAAATTAAGGCGCGAGAGTACGGTTAGTTGAATAGGCGAAGAGCCGGTTGTTGAAGGGATTGGCTGTTTCTTGGCTTGAATGTTTGGGGTTTAAAGCAGTTGTTTAGTGCGATGAAGGAAAAGTACTACATGCTGTTGGGATATTTGGTTGTTGTGTTTATTTGTATTGTTTTAATTCTTTGGCGTTAAACGCCATTTTCTGACAGGGCTATACAGGGCTCATCCGTTATCGGGATGAGCCGTGTATAGAAAAGCAGGGGCTCAGACGGGGCTTGAGCGGCCGGTCATTTCTCGGGCCATTTCTGTGGCGTAGCTGTCGGTCATGCCGGCGATAAAGTCGATGATGCGCATGAATGAACGATGCAGTGGCCAGTGAGGGGCTGGCGCGTTATTACCCAGCAGATCGAGAATGCGACGGCTCTTGAAAGAGGGCGTACGCCCTTTGTGCTGCTCCAGGGCCGCCCCGCAAAAGGCATTCAGCAAGATCTCCAGCGTCGTGTAGGCGCCAATCTCATGCAGGGTTTTGCGTTTGTCCTGGAAGATCTTTTGCCGAGCCATGTTTTTGGCATCCAGCACGCAACGCTTTGCCGGGCCGTGCATGTGCTCGACCAAATCACCCGATAACGTGCCTTCAAGCAACGCATCCTGCTGCTCGACAAACGTGCGCGCCGCGGCATTGGTCAGGTGTTCGATGGCTTTGCCGCGCAAAATGGCGAGCTTGCGCCGCTCTGAGTCTTTGGGCCCGAGCTGTCGATAGGTTTGCGGTAAATCATCGCCTACCAGGCCCAGCAGCAAGGCTTCCACTTCGTGGTAGGCCAGCAAGTCCATTTCCAGACCGTCTTCCAGGTCAATCAAGGCGTAGCAGATATCGTCGGCTGCCTCCATCAGGTACACCAATGGATGGCGAGCCCAGCGCTCGTCTTCAAGTTGCGGGAGGCCCAGTTTCTGAGCGATCCCTTGAAGCAGGGGCAGCTCGCTCTGATAGCAGCCGAACTTGTGTTTTTTATAACCCAGCGAGTCGGCATGTCGTGCTGTCCACGGGTATTTGAGGAAGGTGCCCAGCGTGGCGTGGGTCAAGCGGGTGCCACCGTCGAACTGGTGATACTCCAGCTGCGTAAGCACCCTGAAGCCTTGTGCATTGCCTTCAAAGCTCAGGAAGTCCCGACGCTCGGCTTCACTCATGTCGTCCAGCCAGCCGCGGTCTGCGGCCTGTTGGAACCAGTTGCGAATCGCGTCTTCACCCGAGTGGCCGAACGGAGGATTGCCGATGTCATGGGCCAGGCAGGCCGATTGCACCACCATCCCTAGGTCGGCGGGGTCACACCAGTCGGGCAGGGCGCTGCGCAAGGTTTCGCCCACCCGCATGCCCAGGGAACGGCCCACGCAGCTGACTTCCAGGGAATGGGTCAGGCGTGTGTGAATGTGATCGTTGCTGGTGACGGGATGAACCTGCGTCTTGCGGCCCAAGCGTCGGAAGGCGCCCGAGAAAATGATGCGGTCATGATCTTTATGGAATGGGCTGCGCCCGAGTTCTTCAGGGCTGTGATGGGGTTTTCCGAGGCGTTCGCGATTAAGTAGGGTCTGCCAATCCAAGGCGCGGTGCTCCGTCAGTGAGTAGGGGTTCAGCTTCTCGCTTCACGCAGGAGGGTGCAAGGGGGATCAGGTTTCAGAATGAACAGACGCAGCGGGCAGGCGAGTGTTGCTTCGCTGCCCTCTGCGCCGATCATGTGGACACGTTCAAGGCTTGCGGGCTGTGCTCTGAATCACCAGTTTGATCAAGGGCAACAGACCTGTTGTCAGGCCGATCAGGCGAGACATGCGGCCGGTGCCCTTGGAGCGGGCGCCTTTGCCCGTCAGAAACCCGAGCAGCGTGACCGCCCCGACACCCCAAAGCGGAGCGTGCTTGATGCCCAGGCTTTCTTGCCAGTTGCTCGTCATCCCGCGCATTTTCTGCAAGGGCTGTAGCAGCTGCTGCGTTTCGTGGCGGATCTCCTGGCGGTGCATTTCCATCCGCAAGCGGATCAACACCTTGCGCATCTCGCGACGCGACGCTTTGGGCGGCATTTCAGGCAGGTTCATGGCAACAAACGCTCGCGGTCTTTGGCCAGCTCTTCAAGCGTGGCGTTGAAAGGAGAGGACTCATCGAACACGGCCGCTTTGAGTCGCAGGCCACAGTAGATGGCGGCCAGGGTGTAGAACACGCACAGCCCGATGATGCCGGCCAGACGATAGCTGTCCCAGACCAGAATCAGCACCAGTGCCGACAACCCGATCAGCAGCAACAACCCGAATACCAAGGCCAGCCCGGCAAACAGCAACAGGCTGACCGTACGGGCTTTCTGTTCTTGCAGCTCAATGCCCAGCAACTCGACATGGCTGTGCAACAGGCCGAGAAAGGCGGCACCCAGGCGCCGCGGTGAGGAACGAGGGGAGCCGGATTCGTCAGTCATATTCAGCGCCGCGTAGCCAGCAGACCAATCAGAAAGCCAACGCCCGCCGCGATACCGACCGATTGCCAAGGGTTGGCCTGCACGTAATCTTCAGTGGCCACCACCGCAGCCTGACCGCGTTCTTGCAGGGACTCCTTGGTTTCTTCAAGGGATTCACGGGCTTTGAGCAAGCTGTCCTTGATCTGTGCACGCAGTTCGTCTGCCTGATCCCCCGCCAGCGAGGCGGTGTGTTCCAGCAGGCGTTCGGTGTCGGCAACCAGTGTCTGGAAGTCAGCCATCAAAATCTCTTGAGCATTTTTTGCTGTAGTGCGGGCCATGATGATCTCCGTGAGTGGCTTCTTGATGGTTCAGAGTGTAGGCAGTGAATGAAGGTTCACTGAAATTCTCGTGTCGGGCAGGCCCTGGAGCCGTTACCCGTGCGTTGTGACAAAACCTTACCTTAAATTACTCGCCTTCGCGGTTGAAGCCTGGCGTTTCGCGCGCGTCGGCGTTTTCCAGGCACCCGTCCAGCAAGTGGTAACGGTTGTGCCGGACTTCGTCTACGCGGTGTCGAACGGCGCGTTCCGGGATGCCCAGCAGAATCAGCGCATGGGAGGCCAGCATCAGGCTCGACTCCAGCAATTCGGGCACCACTTCGGTTGCCCCGGCAGCCTTGAGCTCGACCAACAGGCTATCGTCGCGGGTGCGCACCAGTATCGGCACATCAATCGTGATCAGGCGCGCCTCTTTGAGCACGCACATGGCCACATCCGTGTCGTCGACCGCAATCACCAGCAGGCGCGCGCGGTCCAGGCCCACGGCGCGTAACAGGTCGCCGCGCCGGGCGTCGCCGTAATGCACGCAACTCTCGACCTTGGCGGCCTCCTGAATGCGTTCAGGATCATAGTCCAGCGCCACGAAATCATGGTGCTCACTGCGCAAGAACCGCCCGATGGACTGACCGACGCGACCATAGCCGCACATCACCACATGTCCGTGCAATTCGGCGTTCTGCGCCGCGATCTCTTCCAGCTCGGCTTCTTCGTACGACTTGCGATGCAAGCGTGCGGCAATTTGTGGCGCCGCGCGCAGCAGCAAAGGCGTCAGCAGCATGGAGCAGAACGTGGCGGCCAGCAGGTAACTGGCCATTTCGGGCGGGATCAAGGCATTGCTTTGCATTTGCGCCATCAGCGCGAAACAAAATTCGCCGCCTTGTGCCAGCGCCAGGCCGCTGCGCCACGCGGTCTCGCCCTCGCTGCCGCGCAGCTTGACCAACAGCGCCACAACGCCGCCCTTGATTAACAGCAAGGCCAGGGTCAGGCCCAGGATCAGAAAACCGTCGTGCACGAACAGTTGAAGGTCGATGAGCATGCCGATGCTGACGAAGAACAGCCCCAGCAAGATGTCGCGAAACGGGCGGATGTCGGCTTCGATCTGATGGCGGTAATGGCTTTCCCCCAACAGCATCCCGGCCAGGAATGCCCCGAGGGCAGGCGATAGGCCCAACAAGTGCGTGAGCCAAGCGGTCAGCAGCACAATGACCAGCGCCAGCAGCACAAAAAGCTCCGCCGAGCGCGAGGCTGCCACTTCATGGAACAGGCGCGGCAGCAGAAAACGGCTGGCCAGTAACAGGCCCACGAACAGAATCACGGTTTTGCCCAGCGTGATGGGCAGTGCCCAGTACCAGGCCTGATCGCTGCTCCCGGCAAATACCGGCACCAGCGTCAGCAACAGCACCGCGACCACGTCTTGAAACAACAAGACGCCAATGGCGTTCTGCCCATGGCGGCTGAAGATTTCACCCAGGCTGGTGAGCTCCTTGCTGACAATGGCCGTGGACGACAGGGCGAGCCCGGCGCCCAGCAAAAACGCGGCGTTCAGGCTCATGCCAAATGCATACAACAGCGCCCCTAGCACCAGCGAGGTGCACAGCACCTGCAAGCTGCCCAACCCGAACACCACCTTGCGCAGCGCCAGCATCTTGGGCAACGAAAACTCCAGCCCCAAGGAAAACAGCAGGAACACCACCCCCAGCTCGGCCAGGTCGGGCAGGTTCGGGCTGTCGTTGATCCAGTCCAGCGCGGTAGGCCCGACAAACAGGCCCACGCACAAATAGCCCAGTACCGGCGGCAGTTTCAATCGCCTGAAAAAGGCGATCACCACCAGCGAAGAGGCGAGGATGATCAGTAAATTGGCAAACACAAAAGTCTTCCCTGTCAGTTCAAATAAAAAAAGTCGCGAGCATCCGGCAAACAGAAGGGGCCGGCGCTGATGTGCATCATTGTTTGACGGCAAAATTCCAAAATGACGGTCCTTCGCTATGCTCAGAACCAGCTGCTTAATTGGATGCAAGACAAGCGTAGTCGTCAGGAGCGTTATGGAGCGTCTGTATTCCCTGCAAGGCTTGAGAGGCGCCGCCGTTCTGGGGGTGGTGTTATTTCACATGGCGTCGGTGGAGGCGAAGTATTCCGGTGGCGATCTGTTATTGCCAGCGCTGGTGAATTTTTTTCAGCTGGGGGTCGACCTTTTTTTCGTCATCAGCGGCTTTGTCATGGTCATCGTGACCCGAGGGCGCTTTCAAAACGCCGTGCAAACCCGGCGCTTTGTGTTCAATCGACTGTCGCGCATCTACCCCAACTACTGGTTGTACTTCTTCATTACGCTCGGCGTAACCCTGGCGATGCCGGGGGTGGTGAACACCTCACACGGCAGTTCGAACCTGCTGATGTCGTTTTTGCTGTTGCCCAACGACCGCGTGTTGCTGGTCATGGTGGCCTGGTCGCTGGTGTTTGAGCTGTGGTTTTACCTGGTCTTCACCGGGCTGTTGTTTTTCAGGGAAAAACACCTGCCGGTGTTGCTCGCGCTATGGGCGATCGGGCTGGTTGCCTTCAACGGGCTGGCCAATTGGCAAGACTTCAATCCGGCATTGAAAATCATGCTTCACCCCTATGCGCTGGAGTTCATTGCGGGCAGCGCACTGGCGTTATTTTTTTACAGCAAGCACAGCGCCAAGGTCCCGACCGCTTGGGTGTGGACGACGTTGCTGATCGCACTGCTGGCGGGTTTCCCGCTGATTTACGGGTACAAGCTGTTCTTTGCCGAAGGGCTGGTGCGCATGCTGTCAGTAGGGCTGGTGTTCGGCGCCGTCGTGGGCTCGCTGGCGCTGCTGGAACGCCGCAAGTTGATTCGCGTGCCCGCGTTTCTGGTTTTTACCGGCGATATGTCCTACACCATTTACCTGTCGCATTTGTTGGTGTTGGGGGTGATCGGTCATCTTTGGCAGCGGGTCGGGGCGTGGCCTGACAGTCCGTGGGACAACGCGCTGTTTCTGCTGCTCATGATGGCCGCCGTGCTGTGTTACGGGGCGCTGGCCTATCGTTTCTTCGAGAAACCGGTACTGGATTGGGCCACAGCCTATTGTGCTCGCACGTTCGCCGTCAGCCCCCGGCGCCCGCAGACCGACTCGGCCAAGTGACTGGCGGCGCCGGATTCGGGTCGACGACAAAGGGTGAGGCTCCTAGAATGAACGCCTATTTTTCTCAGGTCGTGAATTATGCCTTCCGAATGTCAACTGTTCGGCACGCTGGGTTGTCATCTGTGTGAACTCGCTGAAGCAGAAGTCATGCCGCTGGTCGAACACGGTTTACTGGTCGAACTGATCGATATTGCCGACAGCGAGGCACTGTTTGAAGCCTACGGGTTGCGCATTCCTGTCCTGCGTCGCGTGGACACGGGCGCCGAGTTGGGTTGGCCATTCGATACCGAACAGATTGTGGCGTTTCTGCGGTAGGTCGACGTCCAACCGCTGATGCACCGCCCCATGCTGATCGAATGGCTCGGCATGGCGCAGCGCAGCAGGGGTTCACGCCGCTGTGTCAGGCCCTATAGATGAACCCGGTCGGCACGTCGCTGAGCGGGGCAACTTGAACCCCGCCCAGGAACGTCAACAACTTGCCTTCCTGTTTGGCTGTCTTCAGCGCCATGGAAAGCGGCGACAGAGGATTGCGCCGGATACAGTCGTCGACCGATTCCGTCAGCGGTTTGGCCAGTGAAATCTGTGGCGTGTCAACACGGTGTAGTTGCAGATAGTTCATGGTGCCAGCGCCTTTTCGGCGGAACACCACTTCAGTCGCGCTCGTGACATCTGGATAAATGTCAAACCCAAGGCGCTCCAGCAGGGCCTTCATCATTTTGTTGAGCCCCAAAGGTTCAGTCAGCAACAGGCGTTCACTGGGGAGCAGGATCAGGTCTAACTGGTTGAAAAAATCCTTGCGCGTCAATTGGCTCAGTGTGAACGTTTTGTTACCGATGCCTGTTCCCTGTGCCAACAGCGCGAGTGGGTCACCCAGGTGAATGTTGTCGGGCACCGCTTGTCCTGCTCGCCACCCGTGCAAGGTGTTGTTGATGTTTCTCATGCGGGCAGGTGTCAAGTCCGGGCTTGAAGCATCGGCCATACGATAGAGTTTTTTGGCCAGTGCACTGCGTGATGCAGGTGTTAATGCAGGTAGAAGGGAGCCGACAAACTGGGCGAGGGACTTGTGGAAAAATGGCGGGAATACAGTCCATGCTCCGTCAGTGAAGACGGCCATCCGGGGCTGTAAAAAGGGACTTTCATGGATGCGCAAGCCTAATTGCTCGTAGCTATTACATGGCTTGTCCGGGTATTTGATAAATACACGATTGCCTTGGGCGAGGTTGCCTTGCGGCAATATTTCGTAATAGAGCCCGTCTATGTCGATGACCCGATGAGTGCCCAGCGCGTCGGTAACTTTTGAAATGGGTGGATTGATGCTCTCCGGTTTTAATTGAGCCTCATTAAACGTTTTGCCCCAGCGCTTCCAGCTTGTGCTGTTTAGAGGCTCAACGACTGCCGTGGTGGTTGAGAATACGGGCTGTTTGGTTTTTTTTACCGGTAAATCCTCTGACGCAGCGGGCAGGGTGCGTTTGTTGCTCAAGCGCACGTTGGCACCGGAACTTGCAGCCCGCGCCCGTGCGGCGGCTTCACCCAGACCCGGTTTGAGGTACTGTCGTGACCAGATGGGAAACTCGTGATGTTTGACCAAGTATTCCGCCAGATCCAGCTCCAGGCGACTTTGGTTGGCGTGCGGAAAATCAAATTGGTCCAGTAATTTTCGGGCTTCTCTGAAACTGAAGTTCGGAAATGCGACCCTCACGCGAAAGGGTGCCAGAGTCGATTTCATACCGCCGCGCAAACCCGCCTGCGGATGTTCGATGCGCCATACGCCTGCACTGTCGCGTGCAATAGGCGAGCGATACCAGGCTTGCGGATTACGCATATCCATCACGCGCCATGTGCTCAAGTGCGAATCGTATATAACTTGAAACCAGTGCTGCTCTTGATGAATGAAAAACTGCGAAGTCTCACTGCGTGAAATTATTTTTTCATAGACACCCTGGTAGATCCCGTCGGTGCGCAAGGTCAGGTCGGACACGCTTTGGGTGAAACGCCATTTCGAATCAAGCGCCGGAGCGGGTGTTGCAACTGTCTTCGAGGCCCTGACGATGCCCACACCAATATCGATACCAGCGTCCACCCAGTGCGAAATCATGCCCACCCAATGGCCGATGGCTTCACGCTGGCTGTCGCGCTTGAGCGCGTCGATGAAATTCCACAGCGACATCAAACTGCGTCCCAGCGCAATGGGCGCGGTCACTTTGAGCGGCAACACTGCGGTCACGACATCCACTGTTGTTTCAATGCTGTTCCAAACAGTGAGCTGGTTCACTTCGGAGGTTGAATTGCTCAGTGCATCTGCATTGGCTAATGCGTGGCGAGCTTCTGCAAGGCACGCCTGTTCGATAAAGTTTCCAGTAACGGGTAACAGTTTCGCATCCGGTGCCCTCAACCCTTTGTTGAGTAGTCGGCGCACACGATCCTGATGACTGTGGCTGACGCGCGAAACGAAATAGTCGTTCAACTGCGGGTTGGTCAGAAATTTTTTAGCCAGATGCTGACGGCTTACGTACTCACGGAAACGCTTGCCGTCCGGGGCTGACGGGGTGTAAACCACGAGAGATTGGACGGCAAAATGCGGGTGAGGCGCAAGAAGGTCGAGCATCAGTGCAGGATCTTCTCTTTCCACATCCGGTGGCGTGCCAAAGATCAACACACCGCGCACGGTGGCTTCACTGATCAACAGTTGAAAAACTTTAATCGTATGCCCTTCCACCACTGCCGGGATCGACGGTGAAGAGGCTTCATTGAATGCCGCTTCAACCCATCGATAACCCCGAGCCAGCCGATCAGGGAAGAAGTCCCCGGTTATTTTGGCCTCCAGGGCATCCACACGCAGTTGCGCAAGCATCAGTTGCATGGCGGACTCTCGTCGCGCTACAGCTTTTGGAGAGTCGATGAGTGTGTCTTTGAGGAAAGCTTCATAGTTATCGCCAATATTGACGGTTCGAATGATGGTTTTTATCTGCCCTGCCGTCAGTGGTGACGATGATGTGTCGTCGCTGGTAAGGCTTGTCACGCGGGCCGTCAGTGCATAGTCAATATCAAATTTACTGACATTCTCCAACGCCAGTTCAGTCATGGTTCGGGTGGTACTGGCCAGTTGGATAGTCGGCCCGGTGCGTGAAAGACTGTTGGCGGCGGTGTAGGACGAGGGCGCCCAGCCCGTCAACGGGATAACAGGCCCCGATCCTCGCTCGGCGGCAGTGACCGTAATCAGGAGGGTATCCGGGTCAACGTTCAATCCATATTCGACCTGGATATGCTGGCGTATTTGTTCACGTGCATAACGCAGCAGGAACGGTCGGTCGCCAAATTGAGCTGGAGAGGGCGCGCCATTTTCATTGGCGATCAGGCTCATCAATTGATAGTGCTCAGACGCATCAAGCCAGGCCTGGCGGTCAACGCTCGTGGCTTTAAGCAGCCAGTCGCGTGCCGTTTTGGCAATACGTTTGACAGATCGCGCATTGAGGGCATTGGCCTGTTTGAAGCGGTGCGCATAATCGACGGCATGCGCCAGCCCTTCTTTAATGGCTTGCGTGGAGTGGTTAGCCGAATTGAGCAGCAGATGAATGATGTTCTGCTCACGCTGGTCGTCATGCGCAGTCAATACATGCTCAAACAGTGAGACCTGAATTTCACTGAATAGCACCTCAAGCGATGAGGTCACGCCTTTATCCCACGTCTCGATGCGGTTTAGATCCTGCGTTGAAAGCAGCTCAAGCATCGATTCGAACTCCGAAGGGCTGCGCCAGCGTCGTTCAATTTCAGTGTGCAATGCCTGTAACGATTCAAAACCCTCCAAGCCACCTGAGGGTGTGTACAGCACCGCCTTGCCTGCATCGGCAGTCGAACGGATGTGCACCGCAGCTGTTTTTTCCGGAATCGAATACGCGCCCTGTTCGTTGTCCGCGCCGGTGCCATCACGGGCCGTGATGACAAATGCACCGGTCAAATTAGCCTGATCAGGTTCATCAGGTGTTTTTAGCGCCAAGGCGTAGACGGCCGGGCGCGAGAAAGCAGTCAGCGCTGCGCGGGCCGCGAGGGTTGGGTAGCGCACCACCTGATTGACCAGCACGATGTGCTCAGGCGTCAGTGTGCTGTCGAAAGACAGCAATTGAGACTCGGCCTCCAGCAATGCGCTGAGCTTGTCCAGCAACCAGGCCTTTCTGGAAAGGGCACCGGTGAGCGGGGTCCGGGATTGCCAGAACTCGGTTGTCTGTTGCGAAAAATAGCTGCGCACGTGCTGGCGAGTGTCCGCGACAAAGGTTTCAAAAAGGCCTGCATCAAGACCTGTGGCAGGCTCGGCGTTAATCATGCCCACAGTGGTCCGGTTTTGCGGGTAATGGGGGTAAATCCCCGTCCGAAAGGTATCCAGTACCGTATCCATGACGCTCAGGGGTTGCGAGCTATCTGCGGTCGAAACCGGATGGGTGGGTTTGATCTCAACCAGCAGGTGCTCAGGATTCAGCCTGCCTGACGCGTCAGGAAAACGGGTTTTCAATTGGTTTTGCAGGACTGATTCAAGGGTAGGTTGATCCGCCAATACCGTTTGAATTGCTGTATCCAGCTCGGTCCAGGTCTGGATGAGTTGCTTTTCGGCATCGGGGCTTGCCATTACCAGTTCGGCGCTCAAGGCATCCGATAGATGAAACACATCACTCATAGAGATAACTCACCAATAGTCAGGTAGTGCGGCCCTGGCTTGAGTCCAGCCAAGCGCCGGTAAGCGATTAAGAGGTGAGCAGTGTGTACCGGTGTGTGCGCGCAAAATGGCTACATATATAGGGCAACAGACGATTGATGGTTCCTTGGGCTGGGACTGTGGGCGATAATCCCCGGCTGCATTTCACTGCCGAGTTCACTATGTCGCCCCCCGCGTTCAATGCCGCCGAGCACCAAGCCAGCACCCTGTATCTGCCGCCGGGCGAATGGTCGACCGTGCTGGATTGTTTGTGTGATCACTTTCGTGCGATCAGCCGTGAGCAGTGGCTGGACCGCATGGCCCGTGGGCGGGTGCTGGATGCCAACGGTCGGCCTGTGGATGGGCAACTGGCGTATAAGGAAGGCCTGCGGATTCACTATTTTCGTGAAGTGCCCAACGAAACGCCGATCCCTGTGCAAGAGACCATCCTCTATGCCGATGAGCATCTGGTCGTGGCCGACAAACCGCACTTTTTGCCTGTCACCCCGGCAGGTGAATACGTCGAGCAAACCTTGCTGCGGCGGCTGATTCGCACCTTGGGCAATCCGAATCTGGTGCCCTTGCACCGCATTGACCGGCACACCGCCGGGCTGGTGCTGTTCTCGGCCAATCCGGCGAGTCGCTCGGCGTATCAGTCGCTGTTTCCGACACGCAAAATCGACAAACACTACGAAGCCATTGCGCCAGCGTTGCCGGATCTGCCGCTCCCCCGCGTGCATAAAAGTCGTTTGATCGAGGGCGAACCGTTCTTCCGCATGCAGGAAGGACCGGGTTTGAGCAACACCGAGACCCACGTCAGTGTGATCGAGAAAAATGGCGACCTGTGGCGTTACGGGTTATCGCCGGTGACCGGCAAGAAGCATCAATTGCGCGTACACATGGCGGCGCTGGGGGCCGGGATTTGCAACGACCCGTTTTACCCGCAGGTGATCAAGGATGCGGTGGATGACTACGCCAATCCGTTGAAACTGCTGGCCAAAACGTTGCGTTTTATCGATCCGGTGACAGGCCAGGCGCGTTATTTCGAGAGCCGGATCAAGCTGGACTGGTAGGCAACACACAACCGACGGCGAGCCAGAAACAACAAAACCCGCACCAGGCGGGTTTTGTTTTAACGCATGAAACTTACAGCTCTTTAACGGTACGCACCTGATCTTTGTTGATGCGGGTTTCTTTACCGTCCAATTGTTTGAACTGGTAGAAGCCCGAATCTTCATCGTACTTAGGCGTGTCGGTTGCCTGGATTTCACGACCGTCGTTGAGCGTGATCACGGTTGGCGAAGCACAGCCAGCAAGGGCGGCCAGGCCAGCAGTGAGCATGAGAGCGGCGAGAGTCCGATGAGTCATGGTGTTTCTCCAACAAATGAATGTGCTTTATAGGTAACTGACCCTGAGACGTATACATCGTCTGCAAGTTCCCTGACGAGTGGCGCAAGGATAGCTATTGCGTTTATTTGAGTAAATCCGGGGTATTAACGTTGAGCAGCCGCGGATCATTGTCGGCGCATTTGCAGGCCTGTGCATTGAGCTCAAGCATGATTTTGCGCGGGCTGCGCTCGCCGTTTTCCCAGGCCGTATCAAACACGCCGCGGTGTTGCACGGGGATCACGCAGAGCAACGGCTCCCAGTGTTCGCCCTGACGCACCATGACCGGTCGGGCAGGGTGCTGAGCGGCGGTGTCGAGCAACCGGGCGATCAGTGCGGCGTCGATCTGCGGTACGTCACAAGGCAGCACCAGCAAATGGGTATGCCGTGCGGCCGCCAGCCCGGCGCGGATACCGGCCAATGGCCCCTCGAAGTCGTCGTTGCCATCGCTGACCCATTGATCGGCCAAGGCCGCGTAACGCTCGCGGTTGCGGTTACAGGAAATAATCAGGTCATCGGTGAAAGGCCGTACCACGTTCACGGCATGGGTAATCAGCGGCTGACCCTGCCACTGCACCAGCCCTTTATCGTGCCCGCCCATGCGCTGGCCGCGTCCGCCCGCCAGTAACAGGATGGAGCAGGGGAACCGGTTCATGAATTGACTCCGCGCAGTCAGGCAAAAGAAGGGCTGTGATATAACACCGGGCTGTTCTTCCTACAACTGGACCTCGTCTATGAAAGCCAAGGTTGATGCGCCTTTCGTACCTTTGAACATCGCTGTTCTGACCGTCAGCGATACCCGCACCCTCGACACCGACACCTCGGGTCAGGTGTTTGTCGACCGCCTGACTGACGCGGGCCATCGATTGGCGGCGCGCGTGTTACTCAAGGATGACCTGTACAAAATCCGCGCTCAGGTTGCGCAGTGGATTGCCGAGGATGACGTGCAGGTGGTGCTGATGACCGGCGGCACCGGTTTCACGGCCCGCGACAGCACGCCCGAGGCCGTGAGCTGCCTGCTGGACAAACAGGTGGACGGTTTTGGTGAGTTGTTCCGGCAGATTTCCGTGGCCGACATCGGCACCTCGACCGTGCAATCGCGCGCCCTGGCCGGTCTGGCCAACGGCACGCTGGTGTGCTGCCTGCCGGGTTCGACCAATGCCGTGCGCACGGGCTGGGACGGGATTCTGGCCGAGCAACTGGACGCCCGTCATCGCCCCTGCAATTTTGTGGCGCACCTGAAGCAGGCAGCGGCCTGTGAAACCCGTGGGTAAGCCGGGCCGCACCGGTGAATTGATGCCGGTTGAAGTGGCCCTTGCGCGCCTGCTGGCGCTGGCCGAAGCCGCGCCGATCCGCGACACCGAGACCTTGCCACTGGCCGCCTGCGAGGGGCGGGTATTGGCGCAGGATCTGGTCTCCACCCTGGATCTGCCGCCCTGGCCGAACAGCGCCATGGACGGTTACGCACTGCACCTTGCTGACTGGACGGGTGAGCCGTTGCCCGTCAGCCAGCGCATTTTTGCCGGGCAGGCGCCCGAGGCGCTGGCACGCGGCACCTGTGCGCGGATCTTCACTGGGGCCCCGGTGCCTGCCGGGGCGGATTGCGTCGAAATGCAGGAAAACGCGCAGGTGCAGGCTGATGGGCGGGTGGTGTTCACTCAGTCGCTGCGCGTCCAGCAGAACATTCGTCCACAAGGGCAGGAAACCACGGTCGGTGAGGTGGTATTGGCCGCAGGTACGCGCCTGGGGCCGATTGAGCAAGGGCTGGCCGCGTCGCTGGGCTGCGCCACGCTTGAAGTGATTCGGCGGGTCCACGTGGCCGTGTTGTCCACCGGGGATGAACTGATTGAGCCGGGGCAGCCCTTGGGGCCGGGCCAGATCTACAACAGCAACCGCGTGTTGCTGTGCAGTTGGCTGACCCGTCTGGGGTGTGAGGTGCTGGATGCGGGCATCTTGCCGGATGATTTGCCGGCCACCCGCCAACGCCTGGTTGAATTGGGCGATGTGGATTTGATTCTGTCCACGGGCGGGGTGTCCGTCGGTGAAGCTGACTTCCTGGGGATTGCCCTGCGTGAAGACGGTGAGCTGGCGTTGTGGAAGCTGGCGATCAAACCCGGTAAACCGCTGACGTGCGGGCATTACCGTGGCGTGCCGGTCATCGGTTTGCCGGGTAACCCGGCCTCGACGCTGGTGACCTTTGCGTTGCTGGCGCGGCCGTACCTGCTGCGCCGTCAAGGTGTGCAGGCGGTCGAACCGCTGACCTTTCAGGTGCCGGCCGGGTTCGTCTGGGCCAAGCCGGGCAATCGTCGCGAGTACTTGCGCGGGCGACTGGAACAGGGCCGTGCGGTTATCTACAAGAACCAAAGCTCGGGCGTGCTGCGCAGCGCGGCGTGGGCCGAAGGGCTGGTGGAAGTGCGCGAGGGCAGTACCCTGGCGCAGGGCGATGAAGTGGGTTTCATCCCGTTGAGCGAAGTGCTGGGCTAACGCCGCGCAGCTGCTGACGCACCACGCGATGGCTGCCAGTGACGCAGCCATCGCGCGATTCAGGCAAACGGCCCGTCCCAATAGCGCTGGTACATGCCGAGTTTTTTCTTCCAGCGAGGGGGTAAATGCCGCTCCTGCTGACCGAGCTTGTAGGCCCCCAGTTTGACCGCATTGCGCAGCAGCGAACCCGGCCAACTGAACACGCGTCGCGGCCCTAAAAACCGCAGTTCGGATTTCACGTAGCGCAGCCCTTCACCCCCGGCTCCGCCAAACGCTTGCCTGATCCAGGGCTCGCGGGCCTGAAAAACCCCGATGTCGAAGTAGCGGCGAAACTCCTCCTTGAGCGAGTAATTGTGGGAGTGCCGACAGCACGCCTGGCCCTCGTACGCGACTTTCCAGCCCGCCAGCAGCATTTTGGCGGCAACGTACATGTCTTCCGAGAGGATCACGTGGTTGGGAAACCCACCCACTGCGAGCAAGGCTTCACGCCGGTAGGCGGAAAACGAGTTGGACATGAACGCGGTCTTGATCCCCAGCTGCGGCGCATCGGCAAGGCTTTTGAGCTGCGAGTGGGGCGGGTAGTTGAACTGCCGCGCGTGTTGCGCCAG
The DNA here is from genome assembly GCF_001042985.1 of Pseudomonas lundensis. Taxonomy (GTDB): domain Bacteria; phylum Pseudomonadota; class Gammaproteobacteria; order Pseudomonadales; family Pseudomonadaceae; genus Aquipseudomonas; species Aquipseudomonas lundensis. The sequence goes on along the minus strand of NZ_JYKY01000017.1, from coordinate 67,703 downwards.
TGGCACGGCGTCCAGGTGGGGTAACTGTCGCCCGCACACTGCGCCCACCGTCGGGTCGCTGAACGGGCGAACGATGGCGGCCAGCGCGTCAGGGTCCTCCAGATAGGCATCCTGGGTCAGGAACACGCACACCGCGTAATCCGGGTGGCGCTCGACCATCATCTGCCGCGTGCCACCGTGGTTGAAGTCCTTGCTGTCGATGCGCAGCACGTTCGGGCAGCGTGCCTGCGCCCGTTCGAAGGTGCCGTCGCGGGAGCTGGAGTCGACGATGAAAGTGTCGAACGCGATACGCTGGCGCGCCAGCGAGTCGAGCAGGCGCTCCAGCTCCTGACGACCGTTGTAAGTCGGGATGATGCAGGCAATGGTGAGCGGCTCAGTCATGAGGCCTCCGGGTTGTCAGTGCGCCACGGGCGTAACCACAGCGCCAGGGCCAGCATCAGTAACGCGCCGAACGCCGTGCTCAGGCCCAATTGCAGCCAGATGGACTGCAACGGGTGCAACAGCCCGGCCGACAGCAGCATCATGCCCAGCCCGAGCAACCAATGGCTGCGCCATGGCACGTCAGCCAGCAGGTGTTGACGGCGTATCAGCAGCAGGCCGGTGAGCACCACGCCCCCCACCGCCGCCAGTGCGATCCCGATGAGGCCGAAAAACCAGGGCAACACGGCCAGCAGGATCGCGTTGAAGAGGCTGCCGATCAACTCGCAGGTCAGCGGCAGGCGCGTATCACCGGCCGCGTAGGCATAACGGGCGAGCAGAGCGTTCCATGCGCCGAACATCAAAGGCACCGAAAACCACGCCAGCAACTCGGGCAAGGGGCTGTCGGCCGCTTGATTGGGCAGCAGCAGGTGCACCAGCGCGCCGGCCGCGCCAATCAGTCCGGCCACGGCGGGCACGGTCAACAAGGTGGCGCTGGCCAGCCCCTTGCGCAGCAGGCCCAGGCGTTGCTCGCCCGAGCTGCCGCTCATCAGGCCCAGTAACACCTGGTTGAGACTCATGAGTGCAATCAGCGGCAGGTTGATCAGCTTGCGCGCCAGGTTGATCCACGTGACCGAACCTTCGCCCAGCAGCGATGCGACCATCCGCTCCAGCAAGGCCAGCCCCTGACTGGCCAGGTTACTGCTCAACAAGGGGCCGATGCGTTGCAGCAGTTCGCGACTGGCACCGGGCGCGGCCTGCATCTGCCAGGGTTTCCAGCCGTCGCGGTACAGCGGCAGGAGCATCACCGACGGCATCAGCACACTGCCCAGTACGCAGGCGCTGGCCAGCCCCTCGGCGGTGGACTGGTGCTTGAAGAAGGCCAGATAGATCACCGGCGGCAGGTTGAACAGCAGCGATCCGAGCCCGGCCAGCACGAACCGCGAACGGGCTTGCAAGGGCACGCAAAACAAGCCGTGCAGCACAAAGCCCGGCGCGCACCACGCCAAAATGCGCAAACTGTGGCTGGCCAGTTCATAGCCCTGATTGTCGAGGCCGGGGCCGATCAAGCGCACCCACAGCAGCGAACCCACCCCCAGAATCCCGCTCAGCAGCAGGCCGCACAGCAACAAACGCGGGGCCAACGCGCCGAGCCAGGCACGTTGCTCCAGCGCCGTGCGTTGTTGGTACAGCGGCAAGGCGGCGGCACTCAACAAGCCGGCGGCCAGCGCCATGCGCAACGCTTCGGGCAGAAACATGGCCACCAGAAAACCGTCACTGCGCCCGCCCGCGCCCCATGCGGCCACCAACAACCACTCGCGGGCGAACCCCGCCGCGAGTCCGGTGAGGGTTGCCAGGGTCAGCCACAGGGTCGATCCGAACATGGCCCGGCCCTAGTGAAACAACGTGAACAGGCCTTTGCCGCCCACTTTGTAGTTCAGGTTGCGGCAGCGTTCGCCTTTGATGGTGGCATCGGGGCCACCGACGATGGCGTAGGGTGGCACCGGTTTGGACACCACGCAGTTGCCACCCACCACGGCGCCTTCTCCGATGTCGGCACCGAAGGAGAGCAGGGCGCGGCTAGCAATCCAGGCATAGTCGCGAATGTAGACCGGGCCGCCAATGGCCCAGAACTCGGGCGCTTGCACGTCATGCCCGCCCGCAATAATCAGCACGTGCGAGGCGATGGTCACATGGTTGCCAATAATCAGTCCGCCCCGTGCGTCCAGTTGGCAATGCCAGCCCACGGTGCTGTCGTCGCCGATGCGCAAGCTGTCCACGCCGAGGATTTCCGTGTTGCGCCAGACCGTCGAACCTTTGCCGATTTTCGCCCCACCCGCGCGTAGCCACAGCAGGCGCACGGTATGGCTGGGGATTTTGCAAATCAGAATGTTGTAGGCCAGCTCCCACCCGCGCAGCAGGCGGTCGCGCAAGGTCGGCCAGTTTTTGCCGTACAGCGGGATCAGCGCGCCTTTGAGTTCGCGGCCCAGCAACGCATAAAACCGTCGGGCCAGCGGCGGTTCGATGCGTGGCTCGATGTTCAGGTAGCTGATGAAGCACAACGTGTCGCCTTTGAGTGGCTGTTCGAAGCACACGTCATTGGCCAGCATCCAGTCGTAGGCGTTGGTCAGATCTTCAAGGCTGACCCCCATTTTTTCGGCGTACTCGGGCAAGGCCTGACGCAGGTTGCGCGAGTGAAAGAGACGGTGCTTCATGGGCGAACTCCTGAAAAAGGCGCCGGGGCATTGTGTGTGAGGCGCCGGGCTTCATGCAGGCTCAAGCCGAGCATCAGCCAGAACAAGGCGATCAACACCTGAGTGAAGCTGAAATAGTGATCGAACAGGCCGCTGACCAGCGCAGCCAGCAGGCCGACGGTGGTGCCGAACCAGATTGAAGTGTCGGCCGTCAGGGCGATGGGCGTGTGCCGCGGGCGCACGCTGCGCCACCAACTGGCGATCACCGCGATGAACAGCAACATACCGGGCAGGCCGAGCTTGTACATAAAGTTCAGGAACAGGTTGGAAATACCCAGCAAACCCGTGCCTGCCAGCCCGGCCTCCACCTTGAAGCCGATGCCCAGCGGAAAGGCGGCGATGGCGTTGGGAAATGCCCGGTATTCATCCAGGCGCACACTGGTGCTGCCGGTGTCGGCCGTGGAGAAAATGGCGGCCAGGCGTTCTTGCAACGGCGGGTACACCAGCAACAGCACCACCACCGCTGCGACCCCGGCCAGCAGCATGCGCCCGGTGTAGGGGACGCGTTGGCTGGCGCACCAGATCAGCACCACCATCATGCTGATCAACGCCCCGCGCGAGCCGGTCATGGCCAGCGCAAGCACCCCCAGCAGGCCGACACTGACCCCCAGCAGCCTGTGCCAGCCACGCCGGGTAAACCCGAAGCACAGGGCCAACGGCACCAACAAGGCCATGGCGCCGCCCGTCACGTTGGGGTGCATCCACGGCGAACTCATGCGCGTGGTAAAGGACTGCAAGCGGTCGTCGAGCATGCTCACCCCGCCATAGCCCAAGTGGCCGAGGATCGAGGTAATGCCGCTGGCAGAACGGTCCCGCAGGTACACCGGGATCGATAGTAGCAACAGCAATAACGTGCCGAGCAGCAATGCGATCACCATCTGCTCGCGGGCTTTGGGTGTCTCCAGCAGCCGTGGCACCAAAAACAGCACCGACAGGTTCAGCAGCCAGCGCACCCAATTGACCGGCCCGTTGCCTTCAGCGCTGACCATCCACTGGCCGACCAGAAACGGCAAGGCACTGAACAGCATCAACACCAAGACCCAGCGTTCGGTGCGCAGCAGTGTGGGGGCGGGAGGCAGGTTATTGAGCAGCTTTTGCACCAGCACGCTGCCCCACACCAGCAGGATCAGCAGCTCCGACACCGTGGTGCGAAAGCCGATATTGACCGTGGTGTAGGGTAAAAACGTCGCGAGCACGCCAAACAGCAGCAGCCCCCACAGCGGATGGCGCAGCACCGTCACCACCCCCGCGATGCCGACCATCAACACGATCACGCTGAGCGGCGGCAGCACCCAGGCCATCAGCCCGAACAGCAGGCTGAATATCAACGCCAGCGGAAGCGCCAAAGGCATTAGCGAAGCTCCTCCAGCAGCGCATAAAGACGCTCGCGGTAAGCCTCGTCCGCGTAACGGCCGGCCCAGGCTTTCATCTGCTGCGGGTCTTCCGGGGCCTGACTGGCCAGGCTCACCATCAACCCGGTGAGGGCCTGGGTGTCAGTGGGGGAGAAGCGAGGGCTCTGCGCCGGGGTGATCTCATCCAGTGCCGAGCCGCTGGCCACGGCCACCGAGGTGCCGACACTCAACGCTTCAATTACCGGCAGGCCGAACCCTTCGGCATAAGAGGGCTGCCACAGGCGTTCGGCGTGTTGGTACACCGCGTGCAGTTGGGCGTCGGTCAGGTCGCTTAAAAAATGCAGGCCGGCTAATGACTGCAAGGGCTCAGGCAGGTGTTCCCGAGCGCCGACCAGCACCAGCTCCGGCACCTGTTGCGAGCGCTGACGCGCTGCCTGCCAGGCCTCCACCAGCCAGGGAATGTTCTTGCGCGGCTCGCGGGTGCCGACTGCCAGCCAATAGCGCGCAGGCAGGTTGAGTTCGCTGATATCGGCCGGTTCACCGACAAAGCCGCTGACCAGATTGGGCAGCACCCGCACTTTGTCTTTGGCGCCGGGGAAGCGCTTGACCACTTCATCCGCGGTGTATTGCGAGGGCGTCCAGATGCGGTCCGCAACCTTGATCGAATGCCCGATCGAGAGTTGGTCGCTGGTGCGGTAGACCTTCTCTTTGAGACGAGAGCCGTGGTGGTTGATGTGGGTCAGCTGGAACAAATCGTGCAGTTGCAGCACATAGCGCATGCCGTGGGGTTTGGCGCCCAGGGGCAAGCCCATGTTGAAGTTGCAGATGTGAATTTCAATCCCGGCTTCGCGCAGGGCGCCCGGTAGGAAGCCGCCTTCAAAACGTAACCGGCCGGGCAGCCGGTGCACGCTTTGCAGCGGCGCCCCCCAGCGCGGGCAATGCACGCGGCGGCGCAGCGGGTGATCTTCTGGGGCGACGCCGAACAACTGCAATTGCACCTCGGGGTGTGCGCGCAACGCCGCTTCCAGCGCCAGCGCCTGACGCCCAATGCCACTGTTGCCATAGCCCGCGGCGGGGCGGTAATCCAGACCTATGCGCATACGCTGACTTCTTCTTTTAAGGAGGGAAGACGGGTGTAAACCTGTTCCAGCTGGGCCGCGGCCACCGCCCAATCATGCTCGGCCCTGACGTAAGCGCGTCCGGCCTCGCCAATACGTTGCAGCAGGGCGGGATCGCTCAGTGCCGTATTCAACAGTTGGGCCAATTCTTGCGGGTGTTCGCTGCCCAGATAGTGCTCGCCGTTGATGACCTTCAACCCCGAGCTGCCTTGCCCGGTGGTCACCACCGGCAAACCGGCGGCCATGGCTTCGAGCACTTTGAGCTTGGAGCCGCCGCCCTGGCGTAACGGGGCAAAAAAGACGGCGGCCTGCCGCTGTAAATCGCGCAAGTCCGGGACAAAGCCTTGCCATTCAATGCGCGGGTCGGTCCAGCGCTGACGCCAGCGGTCAGGCAGGCCAAAGCCGCAAACGGCAAAACGCACGTGCGGGTTGAGCGCCCACAGTTGCGGCAGGATGCTGTCCAGCGCCCATTCCACGGCATCGACGTTGGGGTGGTATTCGTAATTGCCGACAAACAGCAGGCGCTGGCTGTGCAGGTTCGGTTGCACCTGGGCGTAATGCCCGCTGTCGACACCATTGACCACCACCGACACCGGCGTGCGGGTCAGTTGGCGCATCACCTGTGCGTCCTGTTCGGTGACCGCGATCAGTTCTTTGGCCAGCCCGAACACGCGTTTTTCCCAGCGCCGGTAGCGCCACTGGTCATAGGAGGTAAACGGCTTGAGCCAGCCCGGCAAACGGTCGTAGCTGGCGGCCCCGAGGGCGGATTCGACATTGTGTTCGGTGAGAATAAAGTCGCGTCCGGCGGCCGCCAGCGCACGTTCGAACGGCTGAAAACTGTAGCTGTGTTCGATTTGGATGACGTCCCACGGCTCTTGCAACAGTTGCCCCACTTGCTGTTCCAGCGGGGCCGTCACGCCGTTGATGCCGGCCAGCATCGGGTAGGGCGCCAAGGCCACGGCCAGCAGGGTTTTAAAGCTGCGTAAGGGACGACGCCTGAGCACGATCAAGCGCTCGAGAAACGGCTCAAGGGCCGCGCGGGTGGCGGCGTCGAGGGCGGTTTTAGATTGCACCAGCAAGGTGATCCGGTGCCCGCGCGCGGCCAGGCTGCGCAGCAAATGGTATTGGCGTGTCTTGCCGCCACTGGTGGTTGGCCAGGGAAGATAGGGCAGGGTCCAGAGTATTTTCATGGCGTCCATACCAACAGTTGCAAACTGGATGTGAGCGGCACGCTGATCGCCGTCGCGTCGCTCAACGGGGTTTCAGTGCCCGTGTGCGGGTTGTACAGGGTGGCCCGGGTCACGCCCGGCAACTGCACCTGATCGCCGCTGGCGCTCCAGAACATCCACAGGCGTTTGCCGTCGTCCCGGGTCCAGCCAATGCTGTACAGGTCGTTGGGCGCGCCCTCGACTTGCGGCGCGTCGGCCGGGTCCAGACGCGGGCCGGTGACCTTGAAGAAGTTCTGCAACGCCTCATACACGGGCTTTGGATTGCCTTGCAGGTCCAGCAAGCCGTAGTACTGGTCACGCGGGCTGGCGCGGCTGTCGAGGTCGCTGAGGTTGAACAAAAAGATCCGCTGAAAATCCATCGCGCTCATCAGCGCCAGCCGCCGCAAGGTGTAATCGGACTGGCCATCGACCCCGATCAGCAGTTGCATTTCTTGCGGGCCGTTGTAGCTCGACCAGCCCCATTCCGTGGCCCACACCTGGGCAATGCCTTTAGCGTGCAAGGCGCTGTTGAGGAAGTTGGCGCGGGTCAGGAAGTCATTGTCGGCGGGGGTATCGCCCTCCGGGTACTGCGAATAGGGGTGGTAGGCCGTGATCAGGTTTTGCTGGGCCAAGCCTTGTTCGAGCATTTTTTCCAGCATCAGGCCCGCTTGCTTAGGCATCTGGCTGTAATACGCCATCCCGGCGGTGGCGACTTTTTGCTCGGGCCGCACGTCGCGGATCGCCTTGGCGGTGGTGGTCAGCAGGCGGTAATACTCGGCCGGGTCAGCCTGGGGCAGCCACATGATGTTGGGCTCGTTCCAGACTTGCCAGACGTTCACGTTCGGGTAGCGTTGCGCCAGCATCAGCATGCGCCGGGCAAACACGGAAAAATCCCTCGGCGGGTAGAGGTCGGTGGTGGGCTCGCCGGGGGGCACGCTGCTGGCGAACGGCGCTGAGCCGACCAGGTAGGCCAAGGTGTTGAACTGGTGAGCGCGGATGGCTTGCATCACGCTATCCAGCGGCGCCAGTTGCAGCTGGTTTTCTTCGGGTTCGATCATCGCCCAGTGGATCGTCAGGCGCACCCAGTCCAGCCCCAGCTCATCGAGGCGCTGCATCTGTTTTTCATACACCGGCTGCGGGAAGTACTGAAACTGCGCGTTGACCCCCAAAAAGTCTTTCCATTCCACCGGGCGTGGCCCACGCAAGGTCGTGCCCTGGGCTTCAACGGGCGGGCTCCATGGCAACAGGCTGGCCCCGATCACGGCGATCAGCAGCGCGGGCAGCCAGAACACAGGTTTACGCCACATGGGTGCGTCCCCAGCAGGCGGATTTGAACATCTGGTGAAAACGCTCGGCGGTTTCGCTCCAGACGCGTTCTTGGCCAATCTGTTGGGCGTGCTCGGCCCAGCGTACCGCCATCAACGGGTCGGCACATAAATGGCCCAGCTCGGCGGCCAGCGCGGCGACGTTGCCTTGGGGGTAAATCACCCCGTTGCCGTGGTCGACTTCCTCGGCAAATGAACGGGCGTCCGAGGTAATCACCCCGCGCCCGCAGGCCGCGGCCCATGACAGCGCCCCGCTGGTGCCGCGCAATTGGCCCAACAGCTTGAGTTTGCTTGACTCACGGTAGGGCAGGACCATCACGTGATGGTCCTGAATGACCGTCGCAATGTCGCTGGCTGGCAGGTCGAGGCGCCAGGCGATACTGTTTTCCAGGCCCAATTGCTCGATGCGCTGGCGCAACAGGTGCAGGTAACTGCCGCCCGACTCGAAGGCCATTTCGGGTTCACTGCCCCCGGCCAGGGTCAGGGTCAGTTGTTGCTTGAGTTCGGGCTTGTGCATGAAGGTCATGGCCAGGGCTTCGAGCAAATCCTCAATGCCCTTGCCGCGATAAATAAAGCCGAAATACAACAGCTTCAGCGGGTTGAGATCAGGCAGTGGCGCAGGCGGGATCAGCAAGTTGCCATGGGCAATGACCACCATTTGCTCGTTGCGCAGGCCCATGCGCTGTTTCAGGCAGTCGCTGCCCGACTGCGTGAGGGTGACCAGGCGCGTCAGGCTGCGGCCCAGTTGCCGTTCTTCATACAGACACAACGGGTCGGCCAGTACGGTGGCCATTTGCGGCAGCGGTGACGGCAGGCGGCTGGCCAGTGATAACGGCCATGGCAGCCGGGCGCGACGCCAGACCAGACGCTCCGGGTCATGCACGGTGGCCGTCAGCGGCAGTGTGGGGAAGCGTTCGCGCAAGGCACGCAGGGCGTGGAACTCTGCCAGGCGCCCGCCACCCAGCTCGGCATGTACCAGATCGATGCCGCGCCAGTCAGTGCTGGCCACCCGTTGCAGGGCGCGTTCGGGGTCGTTGCCGATCCCGGCCAGCGGCGTGCTCACTTCAACGCCTTGACTCAACAGGGCGGCCTTGAGGTGCCCTGCGTAGTCGGCAATACCGTTTTGTTCGGGCGCCAAAGGCGCCAGCAGGGCGATGTGCATCAGGCTTTACCCCGTATCCGCGCCAGAAAGTTCAACACCTTTTCCGGGATGTCGAAACGACGGCGGTTGATGATGATGCCGTCCACGCGCTTGAACGCGGTGTTCAAGGTGTTGAGGGCGGTTTGCAGGATCGGCACGGTGGTTTTTTCGGCCTCCACGATCAGGCAGATCAAGTCGGCCTGGCGCAGAATCACGAAGGCTTCCTGATTGGAGAAGAACCCCGACGCGTTGAGCAGCAGGATTTCCCCCGGCGCCGCAGGGCCGGTGCCTTCGACGCGCACCTGATGGCCGCGCTCTTGCAGCAACTGGCGCAGGTGCTCAATCACAAAGCTCACGCCTTCGCCCCGGCGCGCCGAGGTCAGGCCGATGCTGAGCCCGCGCTCGGCCACTTGCTCCAGCGGCAGCACGCCATACAGCCGGTACATGCTGGCGGTGAAGGCGCTGCGGCGCTGGGGCTGGTTGTCGCTGAGGTCTTGCAGGCTGGTCCAGACCTTGACCCCGAAGCGCTCTTCGATGTGGTCGCCGTCGTGAATGCGTTGATCCAGCAAGTAGAAGAAATACAGCGCCAGCAGGCCGACCGCGAGGCTGATCGGGAGGGCCAGAAACAGCATCAACAGGCTCTTGGGAAAGACACGGTTGGGGTTGAGCGTGGCTTGTTCGATCACGGCGATGTTGCTGATGCGGCTCTTGTCCAGTTCACGGTCAATGCGTGCTTTTTCAGTGCTGTCGCTGTAGAGCGCGAAACTTTTTTCGGCGGCGGCCAGCTCGCGTTGCAAGCGCGACAGCTCAGGCTCAAGCGCCAGCGCTTCGCGGCGGTCCTGTTCCAGTTTTTCAAGCTGCACTTTTTGCTGGGCCGCCTGGGTTTTAAGGCGGCTCAGGCTGGCCTGCTGATCGGCGAAGCTGTTTTGCAAGCGCGTAAAGACCGGGTTGGGGGCGAGGTTTTCACTGCGTTGCACCACCGCTTTTTCTTTGTTGAGCAGTGCTTGCAGGTTGGCGATGGCCGCGTCCAGCGCTTTGACCGGCGGGGCGGTCTCCTTGAAGGTGCGGGTCATTTCCTGGCGTTCGATCAGCTTGGCGTTGATGCGTTGGGCCAAGTCCTGGCGGTCCGGGTTAATGCTGATTTGGCGGCCGATGCTGATCTCTTTTTTCATGCTGTCGAGCTGCGCCTGAATCGTCTCCAGGCCGCTTTGGGTGGAGGCCACGGCGCGGGTGGTGTTGAGGTGTTCGCCCTTGAGGTTATTAAGGTTGCGGGCGATGTCGCTCAGGCGTTCATCGATGCTGACGGCGCCCAGCTGGTTAAGGATTTTTTCGATCTGGCGCTGGTAATCGAGAATGCGTGCCTGGGTGGCGGCCGCTTCGGTTTCGTAGAAGCCGTAGAGGCTCTTGCGGCCCATGGTCGAGGTGCGTTCCTGCTCGTATTGGTCGATCCACGATTTCACCACCTGCTGGGCGACCTTGGGGTCATTCCAGGTAAAGCTGACCTCCATGACCGACGAGCCGGGGGCGTGGGTGACGCTGAAATTTTTGCTCAACTGGTCAGCCAGACGCTCGACCGGGGTTTGCTTTTCCACCAGCCCGAGCATTTGCAGAAAACCGCGACCGATGTCGACCAGCCCTTGCACAGTGGCTTTCAGGGCGTTTTTGATCGTCGCCATGGGGCCGGTGGGCTGTGGCTGCCGTGAGAGGTCATCGAGGTACTTTTCGGCCACCTTGCGCACGATCGGGCGGCCAGTAAGGATGCGTTCTTCGTCGATGATCGGGTCGCGCATGGCGCTGGGGATGACCACCGCCTGGCGGTCGGCAATTTCGATCGGCAGGGTGCTGGTGTCGCGGCCGGGTTTGACCAGCAGTAAAGCCGTGGACTCAAAGCGGTTGGGCAACAGGAACGCGCCGAGCACGATGATGATGAAGGTCACCAGCACGGTGATTTTGACTTCGCGTTTGAAGATGAAGAACAGGCGCAACACATCGCGGAAGGAACGGATATTGATCATGTCTGCAGTCCTTTGGCGATTAGTTATTGTCGTTTTTACGCAGTTCGTAGGACGCCCCGATGCCAATTGACTTGGTGAACGGAATCAATTGGTTGAGGTAAAGGTCGACCCACTCGATGCCATTGCCCACTGACGACTTGGGCACAAACACAACGTCGCCGCGCTGCAGCAAAACCGGTGCCTGCATGCTGTTGCCCCGCGCGATGGAGTTTTTGTAATCGAAGAAATACGTGTTGTAGCGTCCGTCGTCTTCCTGACGCAGCAGTGCCACGTTGTTGCTGTCGCCCACGGGCAGCACGCCCCCGGCGCCGACGATGGCCTGTTCCAGGGTGGTGGCGATGTTGACTTGTAGGGTGGCCGGGTTTTGCACCGCGCCGCCCACGTACACGGTGTTGCTCGGGGTTTGCGAGAAGTTGATGGTCAGCGACGGGTCTTGATAGACGTGGGTCAGCTTCTTCTCCAGCACGGCCGTCAGTTGGTCGGGGGTCAAGCCCGCTGCCTTGACGCTGCCGATGTAGGGGTAAGAAAACGTGCCGTCGGTGCGCACGTTGAACAGTGTCAGTTCGTAGATCGAATTGGCAGTGAATGCCGAGATCGACGGCGCTTCACCGGTGTTGCGCACAATGCGCAAGGTGTCGCCTGCCCGGATGCGTTCAAGGGGTAAGGGTTTTCCGGCCAGGGCTTGCCCGGCGCGGTGGCCTTCGCGCAGGACGTCATCGTCCGGCAGTGTCACTTTGGACGGCAAGCCGCACGCACTCAACAACACGGCACTCAACAGCAACAGGATTTTTTTCATTGTTCGCGCTTCCTGGCATGCATGGTCACAGCTCCCTTGCGGGTGTTGGGCAAATGGAAAACCTGAGTCAGTTTTTGCTGGCGTCGACCGGCACACGTCCGTAGATGTCAGTAAAACGCACGATGTCGTCTTCCCCCAGGTATTCGCCGCTCTGCACTTCGATCATCACCAGGTCAACCACCCCGGGGTTGACCAGACGGTGGGTCTTGCCGGGTTTGATGAAGGTGGACTCGTTGGTGTCGAGCAGAAATTCATCGTCGCCATTGGTGACCTTGGCCATGCCGCTGACCACGATCCAGTGTTCGCTGCGGTGGTGGTGCATTTGCAGGGACAACGTGCCCTGCGGCTTGACCACGATGCGTTTGATTTTGAAGCGGCGGCCTTCTTCGAGCACGGTGTAGGTGCCCCACGGCCGGGTGACGGTGCGGTGCAAGCGATAAGCGTCATGGCCCTGGCGCTTGAGGGTCTGGGCGATGTATTTCACGTCCTGGCTGCGCTTGGCGTCAGCGATCAGCAGGGCGTCCGGGGTGTCAATGATGATCAGGTCATTGAGCCCGACCCCGCCCACCAGACGCTTGGGCGAATCGATGTAGCAGTTGTGTACGTCATGCAGCACGTTTTCGCCGTTGCACTGATTGCCATTGGCGTCAGCCGGGCTGAGTTCGCGCACCGCTTCCCACGAGCCGATGTCACTCCAGCCCAAATTGCAGGGCACCACGGCGACCTTTTTCGAGCGCTCCATCAACGCGTAATCGATGGAAATGTCCGGGGCCAGGGCGAAGGTGGTGCTGTCCAGTTCGAGGTGGATTTCCTGTTTGCCCTGAAACACCTGGCTGTGTTCCAGGCAATGGCTGACCGCCGTCAGTACGTCGGGGGCGTAGGCCTTGAACTCACGCAGCACACTGTCGACGCGCATGCAGAACATGCCGCCATTCCACAGGTGCAAACCGCCGTCCAGATACTGCTGCGCGGTGGCGGCATCGGGTTTCTCCACGAAGCGGGCCACTTCATAGGCTTCGCTGCTCAGCGCAGGGCCTTTTTCGATGTAGCCGAAGCCGGTTTCTGCCTTGGTTGGCACGATGCCAAACGTTACCAGCCAGCCTTCATCGGCCAATTGGCGAGCATTGTCGACGGCCTTGGCGAACGCCTCGATGTCTTTAATCAGGTGGTCGGCAGGCAGTACCAGCAATTGCGCGTCTTCGCCATAGCGCTGTGCCACGTGCAGGGTTGCGGCGGCAATGGCGGGGGCAGTGTTGCGGCCAAAGGGTTCGAGGATGAAGTCCAATTCGACGCCCCCTTTGTTCAGTTGCCGGTAGTCGTCGAGGGTGCGAAAAAACACCTCGCGGTTGGTCACGGTCAGCAGTTGGCCCACATCGCGCAAGCCAGTGGCGCGCCGGAAGGTCTTTTGCAGCAGGCTTTCACCGTCCGGCAGGCGCATAAACGGCTTGGGCATGGCCTCCCGTGAAACAGGCCACAGTCGTGTGCCAGCACCGCCGGCGATAATGCACGGAATGAGTGTGCTCATTCAAAACGCCTCTTTTGTCAGGATGACCACCGGAACCGTGCGGAACAAAATGTACAGGTCGAACCAGACCGACCAGTTTTCGATGTATTCGAGGTCGAACTCGACACGTTTTTCGATTTTTTCCAAGGTGTCGGTTTCGCCGCGATACCCGTTGATCTGCGCCCAGCCGGTGATGCCGGGCTTGACCCGATGGCGCGCGGTGTATTCCTGCACCGCTTCTTCGAACAAAATGCCGGCGGCCTTGGTGGCCGTGGCGTGCGGGCGCGGACCCACCATCGACATGCTGCCGGCGAAGACGTTGAACAGCTGCGGGAGTTCATCAAGGCTGGTTTTGCGGATAAAACGCCCGACCCGGGTCACTCGCGGGTCGCCCCGGGTGGTTTGTTTGTCGGCGGTGAAGTCTGACTGGTTCTGGTACATCGAGCGAAACTTGAACACTTCGATCAACCGGTTGTTGTAGCCATAACGCTTTTGCCGGAACAGCACCGGGCCCGGCGAATCGAGTTTGATCGCCAGCGCCACCAGCAGCATGACCGGCGACAGCAGGATCAGTGCGACGCTCGACAGCACCATGTCTTCAATGCGCTTGAACACCGGCGACCAACCGCGCAAGGGCACTTCAGAGGCGTTGAACATCGGCAGGTTGGCCACTTCGCTGATGCGGTTGTGGGCATGCCGAAAGGCGATCATGTCCGGCACCAGCAGTACGTTCACCGGGAACTTGCGCAGGTTGCGGATGATGTAATCCAGACGGTTTTCAGCCGACCAGGGCAGCGCCACCAGAATCTGCGTGACGCGCTCTTCGCGGATCATTTTTTCCAGGTCCTGAGTGTTGCCGAGCACCGGCAGGTGGGCCACGGTGTCGGGCAGGCGGGCCATGCGGTCATCGATAAAACCGATCACCCCGCTGCGGATGTCCTGATGCTGGGCCAGGTATTCGGCCAGGCGCACGCCGTTTTCGGTGGCACCCAAAATGACCGCCTGTTGCAAGAAGATCCCGCGGCTCATCAGGCGTTTGAACAGGGTCAGCAAAATCATCCGCTCGACCCCGAACAGCAGCAGGCTGCCGAGGTACCACACCAGTAATTCGGCGTTGCTGATGTAGTTGAACAGGTCCAGCGCGCGGTGCATGAACAACAGCAGGCAAAACGCCGCCGACCAGGCGAACAAGGTGAGTTGCAGGCGCCAGCGGTTGCTGAAGATGTTTTCGGCGTAGACCCCCAGCGCCTGGAAAAACAGCACGCTCACCACCCCGAAAAATATCAGCACGGCGAAATAGCTTTTGGTGGTTTCCGGGTGCTGCTCACGCAAATAAAACAGCAGTAACAGGCCGGGCAGGATGGCGGTGAGGCCGTGCACCACGCGAATGGCGAACAAGAAGTACTCGACCATGCTCGGGCGGGTGAGGGACAAGCTGTCAACGGGCTGCAAGCGCATAAGGATCCCTTCTTAATCGCGCCCCCTGTCGACGGCGCGGACTGCAAAGCAATGCCATTCATCCATGCTGCTTTACGTCAGATAGCCAGCAGACGCTGAATCTGCGGTGGTTTTTGATCACTCTTTACTTGGTGTTTTGCGTCTGATCAGCAGTGTAGACGCGATTGTTTTTTGTGTGACAACAAAGCTGAAACCCTTGTATTTCGGCGTTTGGCAGGCGTCAGGCGGGGCTTTATCAGCGAATGAACAGTAGTAAAGAACATGAAACAGATTGTCGCGAATACAAATTTTTGATCCGTTTTTTCAATCGTGTTTTGAACCGTGTAGACCGGGCCGATGCGCTTTTAAAAAAACAACAGGCCGTTTTCATCTGGCTGTTGTCCAACCCACCAGACTCACTGTTTGAGGGACGATGAATGAGCGCAGCAAAGGCCTTTTTAATCTTGCATGGCAAGCAGGCACTCAACGAAGACGTGCGGGCTGCTGTTGAACACCAGCGGGCGCAAGGCTGGGAGCTGGCGGTGCGGCTGACCTGGGAAGCGGGGGATGCGCAGCGTCTGGTGCACGAAGCGCTCGACGCGGGGTATACCCACCTGATTGCCGGAGGGGGAGACGGCACCCTGCGCGATATTGCCGAGGCGATGGCCAAAGCGGATGCGCAGGCGAGCCTGGTGCTGCTGCCCTTGGGCACTGCCAACGATTTTGCGCGGGCTGCCGGCGTACCGCTGGAGCCACTGCACGCGCTGGCACTGCTGGATGCCCCGACCCGGCGCATTGACCTGGGCGATGCTGACGGCGAACTGTTCTTGAACATGGCCACGGGCGGCTTTGGCAGTCAGGTGACGGCCAATACGTCCGAGGACTTGAAAAAGGTGCTGGGCGGGGCGGCTTATCTGTTTACCGGCCTGTCACGCTTCAGTGAGTTGCACGCGGCCTACGCTGAATTGCAAGGCCCCGATTTTCACTGGAAAGGCGATCTGTTGGCGCTGGGCATTGGGAATGGTCGTCAGGCCGGGGGCGGCCATGAGTTGTGCCCCTCGGCGGTGGCCGATGATGGCTTGCTGGACATCAGCATCTTGCCTGCACCGCAGGAAGTGGTCGGCACCCTCAAGGGCCTGATGGAAGGGGGCTGGGGCATGGACAACCTGTTTGTCCGGGCACGCCTGCCATGGGTGAAAATCACGTCGGCGCAAGGGCTGTCGATTAACCTCGACGGCGAGCCGATGGCGCAGGAAGCGAGCCGGTTCTCAGTGCGTCAGGGCGCTTTGCAGGTGCATTTGCCCGACGATTCGCCGCTGGTCAGTCATCAAGGCTGATGATTTGCTCGCGTACGGCAAACAGCACCAGCCCGGCCACGTCATGGATCTGCAAACGCTTCATGACCTGGGCGCGGTGGGTTTCGACGGTTTTGATGCTCAGGCCGAGGCCGCAGGCAATTTCGCGGGTGGACTTGCCGCGCACGATCAGGCGCAGGATCTCCAGTTGACGCTCTGTCAGGTTGTGCTGCCGGGCCTGGGTCGCGCACGGGTCAGGGCCGCGGTTGAGCGCCTGATTGATCACGGTATGGGCAATGGCCGGGCTCAGGTAGCGCTCATTGTTGCGCAGCGCGCCCAGCGCCTGTTCGAGTTCCACGGCACTGGTGTCCTTGAGCAGGTAACCGTGGGCGCCGCTTTCCAGGGTTTGCATGATCAGGTGCGGGTCGGTGTGCATCGACAGGATCAGCACGCTGCTGTGTGGCAGAACCGCCTTGAGTTGACGCAGGGCTTCGAGGCCGCCGGTATGGCGCATCGACAAGTCCAGCAGAATGATGTCCGGCTGAAGTCGCTCGGCGGCCTCCACCAGTTGCCCGCCATCCTCGACTTCGCCAATCACCGCGTAGCCCGGCAAGTCGTTGACCAGCGCCTTGACCCCGGCGCGAATCAACAGGTGGTCATCCACCAGCAGCAGATTGCAGGTCATGAGGTTGGGCCCAGCTGTGCCCGTTGCCGCGTGCGCCGGGGCCAGGGCAATAACACGTCAATGTGGGCGCCCGCGCCGGGTTCGCTGATCACGCGCAGGGTGCCACCGAGTTGCGCGACCCGTTCCAGCATCCCGGCCATGCCGCGTTGCCCGGCCGCTGCGGGGTTGCTGGCGGGGACAAAGCCGACGCCATCATCGCGCACGCTCAACTGCAGGCCGTCAGCCTGGCGCCGCAGTTGCACCAGCAGGTTGCTGGCCCTGGCATGGCGCAGCACATTGGTGACGGACTCCTGGGTGACGCGAAAGATGACCACCGCCATCTCCTCCTGAATATCGCTCAAACGCGGGTGGCACTCGAAGGTCCAGCCCAGCGAAGCGTTTTCGAGGGTCTTGATCAAATGTGCCCGCAGGCTGACTTCGATACCGAGACTGGCAATCTGGCGTGGATTGAACGCCGCGGACACATCGCGCACCTTGGCCAGGGTTTCTTCCAGCAACGTGCACAGGCTCAGGCAGTGCGCTTGCAAGTCGTCGGGAACCCGGCGTTGCAGCCAGCGGGTTTGCAGGGTGGCGGCGGTCAGCAATTGGCCAATGTCGTCATGCAGTTCGCGGCTCAAGTGCTGGCGTTCGTTTTCCTGCACTTCGATCATGCGGGCCGCCAGTTCTTTGGGTTGCAGCTGGATGGCGTGGCGCGAGTCCCGCAGCAGCCACCCGACGCTGGCCAGGGCGGTCAGGTCGAGCAGCATCAACGGGGTGGGCAATGCGTCGCAGGTCCAGTAGACGATGAGGCTTGAAAGTGCAGAGCAAAGACAAAGCGCTGCCGTCAGCCGGCGAGCGGTTTTACCCGTTGGGCACAAAGGCTTGAATGACTTGAGACTGGCGTGCATAGCGTGTGGAGCCAAAGGTGTTCGCTGAAGGACCTGGCAGATGGCTGGCAGGTAAAGAGTTAACGGGATCAACGTTCATGGTTGATGCGAAGCCTGAACGGATCTGCGACACAGACGTCCGGCTCAACGATCGGCGCGCATGGTATCACTTCATTTAAAGCGGGTCGCCTTTGACGCAATTTAAATGGCGCCCTGCACAGCGGTGTTAGTTGGCGTATTACAGGTTTTGCGTGCGCGCTTAAATAGGAAATAAGTCGATAGCTTAGTTGGCGCTTAACTGCAAACACCTGAACGGCGCCTATAGTCTGATATGCGAATTAACTTACAAGATGATCGACATATGATGTATTCACCGCACGCTGTCTTTCTGCCGGGCGTTGAATAAATAGACCGGGAGAAGGCGGCGGACGAGGCTAGCCGAGGGGCGGCGGAGCCGTTTGCATGGCTTCGATCTGTTCGGTGAAAGAGGTAATCAGCAGCTTTTGTTCACTGTCATCGAGGGTCAGTTGGCCCGTGTGGGGGTCTATCAACTCAACCTGCCAGGCCAGCAGACTGAAGCAGTCCTTCAGGATCTCGACCGTTGGTTCGTGCAGGGCGCCCAGGTTTCTTGCCTGCCTGAGCAAGCTGCGCAGGGTTTGGCAAAAGCCTGCAATGGGCGTGATGGTCAACGCTTTGGCGCGTTTCTCCAGCCTGGAGAGGGTCTTGACCATGCAGTCGATCGCGTCGTCGTCGTGGTGAATCAGTCGCAAGTGAGTCAGGCATTCTTCTGCGGTGGTCAATAACACCTGAGCTTCGATTAAAAAGTCGGCTAGCGCTAATGGCCGGTCATTGCCATTGAACATGCTTATTCTCACTCTTCTGGAACGCCTTTTAAGTAAATGTCCGGGCTCATCGTGCAAAAGCCACCCATGAGCATGGCAACTGGATCAGCGTTTTGGGTGACTTTAAGTGCAACTTTTTGGGTGTCAGCAGTGGATGTGTTCGCTTCGTAAGTTTTAAAAAGCACGGTGCGCAGATATGCACCTCACGGCACAAGACAGCGCTGTTTCAGTAATAAAAAGTTCCTGCCGTGATTCATATAATGCGAAGGGGGTCACAATAATGGCAATCGAATAGCACGAATATCAGGGCCTTCCTGAGTGCTGCTCAGGGAATCCCTTAGGAGGGGCCCGCGAGGGAGAAAGGTGAGGGGGCTCGGGTCAAGCGCAGGCAGCAATAATGGCACTGGATGATGTTAAAGTGCCAGCACTTTGTGTGGCGGTTTGGCGCAGGGGGTCAAGGTCCTGATTTTGCTGCCGATAAGGCTAGGGTCTGTTCCTGTTTCAATGTAAGCCAGCGTCGCTGGGTCACATTTAGCCAGGCATGGCGCAGGGCGGGTGTTCGTCGCCGCTGCGAACAAACGCAAACAGACCCCACACACTCAGCCCCCACGCCCAGGAGTTATTCATGGCCGGCATTCTCGACACGGTAGACCAGCGCACCCAGTTGGTCGGTGAAAACCGACTGGAAATTCTCATGTTCCGTCTGGCGGGTCGGCAGCTGTTCGCGATCAACGTGTTCAAGGTGCAAGAGGTTCTGCAATTACCCAAATTGACCCTGATGCCGCAGCGACACCCGTTTGTGTGTGGTGTGGTGAATCTGCGTGGCCAGACCCTGCCCGTGATTGATTTGTCGCAGGCCATCGGTATGCGGCCTCTGGTGCCCGGCCCTGACAGTACGATCATCGTGACCGAGTACAACCGCTCGGTTCAGGCGTTTCTGGTGGGCGGGGTCGACCGCATCGTCAACATGAACTGGGAAGCCATCCTGCCTCCGCCCACCAGCGCCGGGCGTCAGCATTACCTGACCGCCATCAGTAAGGTCGATGAGCAACTGGTCGAGATCATTGACGTTGAGAAAGTGCTGGCGGAGATCGTGCCGTACAGCGCCAAGGTCTCGCGCGAGAAGCTCGAAGACCCGATCCTGGAGCATGCGCGGGGCCGCGAAGTGCTGCTGGTCGATGACTCCAAAGTCGCCCTGTCTCAATTGCGCGAAACCCTTTCGCAGTTGGGGGTCAAGATGCACGTGGCCAGCGATGGCCTCAAGGCACTGAACATGCTCAAGGGTTGGGCAGATGCCGGGCAGGTCATGACCGACAAGCTGTTGATGATCTTCACCGATGCTGAAATGCCCGAGATGGATGGCTATCGCCTGACCACTGAGATTCGTAACGATCCGCGCCTGCGCGGTCTATACGTGGTGCTGCACACCTCGCTGTCGGGCAGCTTCAACGAATCCATGGTCAAGAAGGTGGGCTGTGACAATTTCCTGTCCAAATTCCAGCCGGACAAACTGGTGGATGTGGTCCGTCAGCGTCTGATGCTGGATCAAGTGCCCGCCTGATTCTTTGCACGCAGGATCGGCTCGTATACTGTGGCGTTTTTAATCCGCAGGGAGCTGATTCATGCTGCAGCTAAGTTCGATATACCGATTCCCGCTCAAGTCCGGCAAAGGCGAAAGCTTGTCTCAGGTGCGCCTGGACAAACTGGGTGTGGAGGGTGATCGACGCTGGATGCTGGTGGATGAAGCTTCCGGGCGCTTTTTGACCCAGCGCTCCCACCCGCAGATGAGCCAACTCTCGGCCTTGTGGAATGCCAATGGCGGCCTGACGCTGACGACCGAAGGTTTTGAGGCGCTGGACGTGCCGTTGCCTCAGGCCGACAGTGACCTGCGCGGTGTGACCATTTGGCGCGACACGTTGCGTGTGCCCGATGCAGGCGATGAGGCGGCGCAGTGGTTGAGCCACTTTATCAACCAGAGCGTGAGGCTGGTGCATGTGCCGCTGGAGCGGGCGCGGACCACCGAAGCCGGTTATGGCCGCGATGATGACAAAGTGGCGTTCGCCGATGGTTACCCGTTGTTGCTCATTGGTCAGGCATCGCTCGACGACATTTCAGACAAGGTCGGTCGACCTTTCGAGATGCTGCGATTTCGTCCCAACCTCGTGGTCTCCGGCAGTGCAGCGTTTGCCGAAGATGGCTGGAAGCGTGTGCGTATTGGCGAGGTGGAGTTTCGCGTGGTGAAGTCATGCTCGCGTTGCATCCTCACCACCATTGATCCGCACACCGGCGAGCGTGACACCCAGCGTGAACCCTTGAAGACCCTGATGAGCTACCGCAAGCAGGAAGGCGGCACGATGTTCGGGCAGAACCTGGTGAACGACAGCCACGGCCTGCTGGAAGTCGGCATGCCGGTGACTGTGCTGGAATAACGCGTTGCCCCTGCAGGTGCGCTCGCTCCTGCAGGGGATTACCCGCGGTCACTGATCGTCAAAATACCGCTCATGCCAGTCCACCAGAGGCTGGGGCACGTTGAGTTTCTGACCGTAGATCACCGAGTACGACAACACGTTCTGCACGTACTGGCGGGTTTCGTCGAAGGGAATACTTTCAATCCACACGTCGAAGCCCAGGTGGTTGGCGCCCCGCAGCCATTGGCGAACACGGCCCGGCCCTGCGTTATACGCCGCTGAAGCCAATACCCGGTTGCCGTTGAACTGGCCATGCACCTGACTCAGGTAGGCGGCGCCCAGCTGGATGTTCTTGTCCGGGTTCAACACTTGTTGGGGCGATGCCAGCGGAATGCTGAATTTTCTGGCGGTTTCTTTGGCTGTGGCTGGCATCAATTGCATCAAGCCGCTCGCGCCCACGCCGGAACGCGCGTCATCCATAAAGGCACTTTCCTGACGGGTGATGGCGAATACCCAACTGGAATGCAAGCCGCGCACCTTGGCCTCGCGCACCAGGGTGTCGCGGTGCGCCATTGGGAAGCGGATGTCCAGATCGTCCCAATACTGCGCCTGACTGATGGTGCGAATGGCCGGGAAATACCATTTGCGGTCGTAGGCCAATTTGGCTTGCGCCACCATTTCGTCGCGATTGAAGTGGCGGCTGACGTGATACCACTCACGGCGGCCATCGACGATTTGCCCGCGGTCATGAAATTCCAGTGCGCGCTGTACGCCGGGGGTGTTGCGCACTTTGTTAATCAGTTGCGGGCTGAGCACCAGCGGTTTGTTGTTGAGCTGATAAGGGGTCTGCGCCCGATCGGCTGCCAGGAAGCCGTAGAAATCACGTTCGCGGGCCACATTTTTGAACAGCACTTGCGCTTGCGGATTTTTCGGTTCGGCCAGCTCCAGGCTGCGCGCCTGCCAGTAGCGCCAGCGGTTGCTGGTGGCCAGATCCTGCGGCAATTGGCGGGTCAGTTGATAGGCATCTTCCCAGCGTGCCAGGCGCAACAGCAGGCGCAAGCGCCATTCGGTGACGGTGTTGTCGCGCAGCTCGGGGTCATATTTGGTCATGATGTCCAAGCCGCGGCTGTCATAGCGGCGGGCAAACGTCAGACCAATCTCACGGGCGATGGCGACCTTTTCATCCCGTGAGAAATGCATGTTGGTGGCGTAGGTGTCGAGCAGTGCTGCCGCTTTCTCAGGGTCCTGTCGCGCTAAACGTCGCAAGCCCAGGCCTACGGCGTCAGACATGGCCTCACTGGCTGGCAGAAAGCGCGATGGTTGGCTGAGCAGATCGGGCTTTTGCGCCACTTCAATCATCACTTTGGCTTGTGGGCCTAGCGTGTTGAGGCCGTTAGCCAGGGTGGTGGCCAGGCCGTAATTGCGGGCTTCAGCCGCCAGCTTTACCCGCTGCCAGCGTTTTTGTTCGGTCAGTTGGCCGTCGGCGGCCCACTGGCTGAACAGGGCGTCGCACGCCGCCGGTTGTGCTTTGCCCACCAGCCAGAGTTTTTCCGCGCTGGCGTAACCTTCGGCTTTTTGGTTGTGCGCCAGTTGGTACTGGCCGTTCAGGCAGTCCAGCTCGGTAAAGTTGAGCTTGGGGTCGTAATACTTGGCAAAGGTCGCCCAGTCGCCGCGATCAGCCAGCCAGCGCAACCAGCGCAGTTTCATCCAGTTGGCTTGCGGCAGGTCGCCATGCGCCGCCAAAAACTGCTCGATTTCAGCGTTGCTGGCGCTTTTCAGGCGGGCGGTGAGTTCGTCGTAGGCCAGATACGGCGTCAGCGGGTAGCTGCGCAGGGCATCGGCATTTCGGAAGTAGGGGCCGGAATCGCCTTTGGCCAAGGCGCGTTTGGCCTCGTCGTACAGTTGGCGTTGTTGGGTCAGGTCTGCGGCCTGTGCGGCTTGCACGGCGCAACTGGTGAGAAGCAGGCAGGATAAAAAGTTGAAGAGACGACTGCGCATGGGGCTTCCGTACAGATGAAAAACGCGGTGTGTGCAGGGGGAGCCCGGCACTGATTGAGTCGTAGCTTAGCCTTTTGCCAGCAGCGCGTGAACGCCTTGCAGGCCCAGCGGTGAAACTTGCGACTGAATGGAGGCAAGCGCAGGGCCAACAATAAATAGCCGGCCGCCTGAAGGCGCAAATCAGGTAGAATGCGCGCCCAGTTTTTGGAGAAGCTCATGACCCTGCTCAAATTCAGCGATGTGTCCCTTGCTTTCGGCTCTACGCCGTTGTTGGACAAGGTGTCCTGGCAGATCGCCCGTGGAGAGCGGGTGTGCATCATCGGCCGCAACGGCACCGGCAAGTCCAGCATGATGAAGCTGGTAAAAGGTGATCAAAAGCCCGACGACGGCTCTGTCTGGCGCGCACCCGGCCTCAAGATTGGCGAATTGCCGCAAGAGTTGCCGGTTGCCGACGGACGGACGGTGTTCGACGTGGTGGCCGAAGGCCTCGACGGTGTGGGCGAGCTGCTGGCTCAGTACCACCACCTCAGCCAGAACATCGTCACCGACGCCGATCTGGACAAGTTGATGCACGTCCAGCAAGACCTCGAAGCCCGTGACGGCTGGCGCTTGCAGCAACTGGTCGACAGCACCCTGAGCCGCTTGCAATTGCCGGCGGACAAAACCCTGGCCGAATTGTCCGGCGGCTGGCGTCGTCGTGTTCTGTTGGCGCAAGCGCTGGTGTCCGAGCCGGACCTGCTGCTGCTCGACGAACCGACCAACCACCTGGACATCGGTGCAATCGCCTGGCTCGAAGAAGCCCTCAAGGACTTCCAGGGGGCCGTGCTGTTCATTACCCACGACCGTTCATTCCTGCAAAATCTGGCGACCCGGATTCTGGAGCTGGACCGTGGCGGCCTGATTGACTGGAACGGCGACTACGCCAGTTTCCTGGTCCATAAGGAAGCCAGCCTGGCAGCGGAAGAAACCGCGAACGCGCTGTTCGACAAGCGCCTGGCCCAGGAAGAAGTGTGGATTCGCCAGGGCATCAAGGCGCGTCGCACCCGTAACGAAGGCCGTGTGCGTGCGCTCAAGGCCCTGCGTGTTGAACGCAGCGAGCGCCGTGAGCGCACCGGCAAAGCCAATATCCAGCTCGACACCGCTGACAAGTCCGGCAAGCAAGTGATGGTGCTGGAAAACGTCAGCTTCGCGCACCCGGAAGGTCCGTTCCTGATCAAGGACTTCTCGATGGTGTTGCAGCGCGGCGACCGTATCGGTCTGCTGGGCGCCAACGGTACGGGCAAAACGACCCTGCTCAAGTTGATGCTGGGCGGTTTGCAGCCTACCAACGGCAAGGTGGAAGAGGGGACGCGCATCGACGTGGCGTACTTCGACCAGTTGCGTCATCAGTTGGACCTGGAAAAAACCGTTATCGATAACGTGGCTGAAGGCCGTGACTTTATCGATATCGATGGCCAAAGCCGCCACGTCCTCAGCTACCTGGGTGATTTCCTGTTCAGCCCGCAGCGTGCCCGCACGCCGGTCAAGGCGCTGTCAGGGGGCGAGCGTGCGCGCTTGCTGCTGGCCAAGTTGTTCAGCAAGCCTGCCAACCTGCTGGTCCTCGACGAACCGACCAACGACCTCGACGTCGAAACCCTCGAACTGCTTGAAGAGGTCTTGCTGACCTTCAAGGGCACCGTATTGATGGTCAGTCACGACCGGGCATTTCTCGACAACGTGGTCACCAGCACGTTGGTCTTTGAAGGCGAAGGCAAGGTGCGTGAATACGTGGGCGGTTATCAGGACTGGCTGCGCCAGGGCGGCTCGCCGCGCTTGCTCGGCGTGACTGAAAGCAAATCCGGCAAGGCGGACCTCACCTCGGCCGTGGTCACAGCAGCTCCCGCGCAAGCGCCGGCGGCACCTGTTGCGGCAAAAAAGAAGCTGAGCTACAAGCTGCAGCGCGAACTGGAAGCGCTCCCGGGCGAGATTGATGCCAAGGAGCAGGCGATTGCCGCAGTCGAAGCTGAAATGGCTGACGCGGGCTTCTATCAGCGTCCTGCTGCACAAACGGCTGAAGTGATTGCCAAGCTTGAAGCGTTGCAAGCGGAACTTGAGCAACTGGTGGAGCGTTGGGCTGAGCTGGATGCCTGATTGAGCTGTCGCTGAACTGAAAAAGCCCGGCCTTTTTAATCAAAAGGTCGGGCTTTTTTGCTCGCGGGGGGGCTCAGTCGGGCTTTTTGAGGCTGACCGCCAGTACGTCGCAAGGCGCGCCATGCAGCACGTCGTTGGCGGTGGAGCCCAATAGCAGGGCAAGGCCGTGGCGGCCGTGGCTGCCGACGACGATCAGGTCGCAGTGATGCTCCTTGGCAAAACTGTGAATTTCTTGTCGGGGTTGGCCATAGGCCAGCTTGCAATTTTCTTTTGTGAGTTGCGGATAGATATCGATCAGCCGATCAAGGCGCTCTTTGGCCTGATCAAACTGTTGTTGTTGCAACTGTGACAGGTCCATCGGCACATCCCCGCCAAAGGCCATGGCCATGGGTTCGACGATGTGGATCAAAGACAGCGTGGCGCCATTGGCTTCTGCGCTGGCGCTGGCGCGATAAATCACCGGGTCGCACTCTTCGGTCAGGTCTACGGCAACCAAAATATGCGTGTAGGGTTTGGGTGTGGACATGTGAGGCGCTCCTGTAAACGGTCATGGGCGTGAGTATGGCTCTTTTGCAGAGCCTTGGTTCAAGTCAGGGTCAATGCATTAATTTGAAGGCAGTGAGAGTACACATATGACGGTATGGATAGTGGTGTCAATCCTGGCGCTGATTTTGAGTCCGCTTGCCTGGCTGCGTCCTTCGCGTCGTCAAAGCGGGCGTATGGCGCTGCGCATGGAAGCACGGCGGATGGGTTTGGCCATGCAATTGACGCCTCAGGAATGGCCGCATTGGCTGGAGCCGGAGCCGCCCGGCTCATGTGCGCAGTTTCATCGTCCGCGGCGCGGCAACGACCCGCAGGTGTGGTGTTATTGGCAATCCGCGCCGGGAATATGGGTCAATCAATGGCGTGAAGTCTGCACCGATGAGCGCTTGTTGGCGCAGTTTCGCAAGCTGCCGGCGAACGTATACAAAGTGGAAGCAGGCAAGCAGATGATCGCACTGTACTGGGGCGAGAAAGGCGAATCGCAGGTCCTGGTGGCGATCGATGAAGTCCTCAAAGCCCTCGCGTGAGCGGGCTGCCACCGTCTCGCGGCGGCGTGCGCAGGCGAGCAAGAACTGACTGATGGGTCGTTTTGTCATCGTTGTTTCGGACAATTGACAAGCGCACGCTTTTCCGTGAAGGTGTGACACCCAAATCAAACGGGCGTATGAATCGAGTGTTTGCCGTGCAGGCAGCGTTCGCATAACCCCGAATATCGCGTTGGCGGGTGTGCCTGGTGGATTGGCGTTAGCATTGACGGTGTCGTCATTGCCAGCCAGACGCTAGCGTCCGACGTGTACTGTTCAGCTTCCATATCCTGGAGATCAGTTGATGATTTACGAAGGTAAAGCCATCACGGTTACGGCTCTTGAAAGTGGCATCGTCGAACTGAAGTTCGACCTCAAGGGTGAGTCCGTCAACAAGTTCAACCGTCTAACCCTGAACGAATTGCGTCAGGCAGTCGATGCGATCAAGGCAGATGCTTCGGTCAAGGGCGTTATTGTTTCCAGCGGCAAAGACGTTTTCATCGTCGGCGCGGACATCACCGAATTCGTCGAAAACTTCAAGTTGCCGGATGCCGAGCTGATTGCTGGCAACCTCGAAGCCAACAAGATCTTCAGTGACTTCGAAGACCTCAATGTCCCAACCGTAGCAGCCATCAACGGAATTGCACTGGGCGGTGGTCTGGAAATGTGCCTGGCGGCGGATTTCCGTGTCATGGCCGACAGCGCCAAAATCGGTCTGCCCGAAGTCAAGCTCGGCATCTATCCGGGCTTTGGCGGCACGGTCCGCCTGCCGCGCCTGATTGGTGTGGACAACGCTGTTGAGTGGATCGCCTCCGGCAAAGAAAACCGTGCTGAAGATGCGCTGAAAGTCAGCGCCGTTGACGCTGTAGTGACGGCCGACAAGCTGGGCGCTGCAGCCTTGGACCTGATCAAGCGTGCCATTAGCGGCGAGCTGGACTACAAGGCCAAGCGTCAGCCAAAACTTGAGAAGCTCAAGCTGAACGCCATCGAACAAATGATGGCATTCGAAACCGCCAAAGGTTTCGTGGCCGGTCAAGCCGGTCCGAACTACCCGGCGCCGGTTGAAGCGATCAAAACCATCCAAAAGGCTGCGAACTTCGGTCGCGATAAAGCACTGGAAGTGGAGGCGGCAGGTTTTGCCAAGCTGGCCAAGACCTCTGCCTCGCAATGCCTGATCGGGTTGTTCCTGAACGATCAGGAACTGAAGAAAAAAGCCAAGATCCACGACAAGATCGCCAAAGACGTGAAGCAGGCTGCCGTTCTGGGCGCGGGCATCATGGGGGGCGGTATTGCCTATCAGTCGGCCTCCAAAGGCACGCCGATCCTGATGAAAGACATCAACGAGCACGGCATCGAGCAGGGTCTGGCTGAAGCCGCCAAGTTGCTGGTGGGGCGCGTTGATAAAGGTCGTATGACCCCCGCCAAAATGGCTGAAGTGCTCAATGGTATTCGTCCTACTTTGTCCTACGGTGATTTCGGTCACGTGGACCTGGTGGTCGAAGCGGTCGTTGAAAACCCGAAGGTCAAGCAGGCGGTACTCGCTGAAGTTGAAGACCACGTCAAGGAAGATGCCATTCTGGCGTCGAACACCTCGACCATTTCCATCAGCCTGTTGGCAAAAGCCCTCAAGCGTCCGGAAAACTTCGTCGGCATGCACTTCTTCAATCCGGTGCACATGATGCCGCTGGTTGAAGTGATTCGTGGCGAGAAATCCAGTGACCTGGCTGTGGCCACCACGGTTGCCTACGCCAAGAAAATGGGTAAAAACCCGATCGTCGTCAACGACTGCCCGGGCTTCCTGGTCAACCGTGTGCTGTTCCCGTACTTCGGCGGTTTTGCCAAGTTGGTCAGCGCTGGCGTCGACTTCGTGCGCATTGACAAGGTCATGGAAAAATTCGGCTGGCCAATGGGCCCGGCGTACCTGATGGACGTGGTCGGCATCGACACTGGCCACCATGGTCGCGACGTGATGGCGGAAGGTTTCCCGGACCGCATGAAAGATGACCGTCGTTCAGCGATCGATGCGCTGTACGAAGCCAAGCGTCTGGGTCAGAAAAACGGCAAGGGTTTCTACGCTTACGAGGCGGACAAGCGCGGCAAGCAGAAGAAAGTCGTCGACTCAAGCGTGCTTGAGGTGCTCAAGCCGATCGTTTACGAGCAGCGTGACGTCACCGACGAAGACATCATCAACTGGATGATGATCCCGCTGTGCCTTGAAACCGTGCGTTGCCTGGAAGACGGCATCGTTGAAACCGCCGCCGAGGCCGACATGGGCCTGGTGTACGGCATCGGTTTCCCTCCATTCCGTGGCGGCGCTCTGCGCTACATCGACTCGGTCGGTGTTGCAGAGTTCGTGGCCCTGGCTGATCAGTACGCTGAACTGGGCGCGCTGTACCACCCGACGGCGAAGCTGCGTGAAATGGCCAAAAACGGCCAGAGCTTCTTCGGTTAAGCGCCCCATTAGAGTGAGAGTGAAATTATGAGCTTGAATCCTAGAGACGTGGTGATTGTAGACTTCGGTCGCACCCCGATGGGCCGCTCCAAGGGTGGCATGCACCGCAACACCCGTGCTGAAGACATGTCTGCGCACCTGATCAGCAAAGTGCTGGAGCGCAACAGCAAGGTTGACCCGAACGAAGTGGAAGATGTGATTTGGGGTTGTGTTAACCAGACCCTGGAGCAGGGCTGGAACATCGCGCGCATGGCGTCGTTGATGACCCAGATCCCGCACACCTCAGCAGCCCAGACCGTGAGCCGCCTGTGCGGTTCATCCATGAGCGCGTTGCACACCGCTGCGCAAGCGATCATGACCGGCAACGGTGACGTATTCGTGGTGGGCGGCGTCGAGCATATGGGTCATGTGAGCATGATGCATGGCGTCGACCCTAACCCGCACATGTCGCTGTATGCGGCCAAGGCGTCGGGCATGATGGGCCTGACCGCTGAAATGCTGGGCAAGATGCACGGTATTACGCGTGAACAACAGGATGCTTTCGGCGTTCGTTCGCACCAGTTGGCCCACAAGGCGACGATTGAAGGCAAGTTCAAAGACGAAATCATCCCGATGCAGGGATATGACGAAAATGGCTTCCTGAAAACGTTCGACTACGATGAGACCATTCGTCCGGAAACGACAATGGAAAGCCTGGCGGCGTTGAAACCTGCGTTTAACCCTAAAGGCGGCACGGTAACCGCCGGTACGTCGTCGCAAATCACTGATGGTGCATCGTGCATGATCGTGATGTCCGCTCAGCGTGCAAAAGACCTGGGTCTGGAGCCTCTGGCTGTGATTCGTTCGATGGCTGTTGCAGGTGTAGACCCTGCAATTATGGGTTATGGTCCGGTTCCGGCGACGCAGAAAGCCTTGAAGCGCGCGGGCTTGAGCATGGCCGATATTGACTTCATCGAACTCAACGAAGCGTTCGCTGCACAGGCGCTTCCGGTGCTGAAAGATTTGAAAGTGCTCGACAAGATGAATGAGAAGGTTAACCTGCACGGCGGCGCCATTGCTCTGGGTCATCCATTTGGATGCTCGGGTGCGCGTATCTCCGGCACCTTGCTCAATGTCATGAAACAAAATGGCGGCACCTTCGGGTTGTCCACCATGTGCATTGGTCTTGGCCAGGGCATTGCAACTGTCTTCGAACGCGTCTAAGCGTTGCGTTGACAGAAGCCGGGGCCAAGTGCCCCGGTTTTTGTTTTTATGACTTTTTAATCGTCATGGGCTTTAATTTTTTTTATTTGTAAAGAAGGTGTCGCAACATGCCGCTACAACCGGGCCTCTATCAGCATTACAAAGGGCCGCAATATCGGGTATTCAACGTGGCTCGCCATTCTGAAACCGAAGAGGAAGTGGTGTTCTACCAAGCCCTGTATGGGGATTTCGGTTTTTGGGTGCGCCCATTGAGCATGTTTTTGGAAACGGTCGAAGTGGATGGCGAGCAAGTACCGCGCTTTGCACTGATTCAGGCCGAACCCAGTCTTTTTTCCCGGCCATAAGCGGGCGTCGCGCAGCACCCTGCGCTTGACCTCACCTTGTTGCCACTATATATAGCGGTGCCGCGTCAGGCGCGAACCGCCTTTCACTTCTAGAATTCAGGAATTTTCTGATCCATGGGCAAATCGCTGGTCATTGTGGAATCCCCGGCTAAGGCCAAGACCATCAACAAGTACTTGGGTAACGAGTACGTGGTGAAGTCGAGTATCGGCCATATCCGAGACCTGCCCACCAGCGGTTCGGCTAGCGCCAGCAAAGAACCGGCTGCCAAGCGTGGCAAGGCCGCAGCGGGCGAAGCGCCTGCTTTGTCGCCGAAAGAGAAAGCTCAAAAGCAGCTGATCTCGCGCATGGGCGTCGATCCGGAGCACGGCTGGAAAGCCAAGTACGAGATCCTTCCCGGCAAGGAAAAGGTCATCGAAGAGCTGCGCCGGCTCGCCAAGGATGCTGACACCATCTATCTCGCAACCGACTTGGATCGCGAGGGGGAGGCCATTGCATGGCACCTGCGCGAAGCCATCGGTGGGGATGACAGTCGCTACAAGCGCGTGGTGTTCAACGAAATCACCAAAAAAGCCATTCAGGAAGCGTTCTCCAAGCCGGGCGAGCTGGACATCAACCGCGTCAATGCCCAGCAAGCGCGCCGTTTCCTCGATCGCGTGGTGGGCTACATGGTTTCGCCGTTGCTGTGGGCAAAAATTGCCCGTGGTTTGTCGGCAGGTCGTGTGCAATCGGTGGCCGTCAAGCTGGTGGTTGAGCGTGAGCGCGAAATTCGGGCATTCAACCCTGAAGAATATTGGGAAGTTCATGCGGACCTGGGCACGGCCAAAGGCGCAAAAGTGCGCTTCGATGTGGCCCGCGAAAAAGGCGAGGCCTTCAAGCCGCTGAATGAAGCCCAGGCCATGGCAGCGCTGGAGAAGCTCAAGGCATCCAGCTACACCATCGCCAAGCGTGAAGACAAACCGACCAGCAGCAAGCCGTCGGCACCGTTCATCACCTCCACCTTGCAACAGGCTGCGAGCAATCGCTTGGGCTTCGGGGTGAAGAAGACCATGATGATGGCTCAACGCTTGTACGAAGCGGGCTACATCACCTATATGCGTACCGACTCCACCAACCTGTCGGTGGATGCGGTTGAAATGGCCCGCACCTACATTGAAGGTGAGTTCGGCGCGTCGTATCTGCCGCCAGCGCCTAACGTCTACAGCAGCAAGGAAGGCGCACAAGAGGCTCACGAAGCGATTCGTCCTTCAGACGTGAACATGCACCCGAGCAAGCTGTCGGGCATGGAGCGCGACGCTGAGCGCCTTTACGAGCTGATCTGGCGCCAGTTTGTGGCGTGCCAGATGCTGCCGGCCAAATATTTGTCCACCACCGTGAGTGTGGCGGCCGGTGATTTTGAGCTGCGCGCCAAAGGCCGCATCCTCAAGTTCGACGGTTACACCCGGGTCATGCCGCAAATTGCCAAGCCGGGCGACGACGATGTGTTGCCGGACATGGCTCAGGGCGATGTGTTGAAACTGATCAACCTTGATCCGACCCAGCACTTCACCAAGCCACCGGCACGTTACTCCGAAGCCAGCCTGGTCAAAGAGATGGAAAAGCGTGGCATTGGTCGTCCATCGACCTATGCAGCCATCATTTCGACCATTCAGGATCGCGGCTATGTGGCCTTGCACAACCGCCGTTTCTACTCCGAAAAAATGGGCGACATCGTTACCGAGCGTTTGTCCGAGAGTTTCTCCGACCTGATGGACTACGGCTTCACCGCCGGAATGGAAGAAAACCTCGATGACGTGGCGCACGGCGAGCGTGACTGGAAGAACGTGCTGGACGAGTTCTACGGCAGCTTCAAGAAAAAACTTGAAGTGGCGGCGGACCCGGACAGTGGCATGCGTGCCAACCAGCCGGTGATGACTGATATTGCGTGCAAGGAATGCGGGCGCCCGATGCAGATCCGTACGGCATCGACCGGTGTATTCCTTGGTTGCTCGGGCTATAGCCTGCCGCCCAAAGAGCGTTGCAAGGCCACCGTCAACCTGGTGCCGGGCGACGAGATCGCAGCGGACGATGAGGGTGAGTCTGAGTCGCGGGTTTTGCTGGGCAAGCACCGTTGCCCGATTTGCAGCACCGCGATGGATGCTTACCTGCTGGATGAGAAGCACAAGCTGCACATCTGTGGTAACAACCCGGATTGCGCTGGCTACGAAATCGAAGAAGGCAGCTACCGCATCAAAGGGTATGAAGGCCCGAGCCTGGAATGTGACAAGTGCGGCAGCGAGATGCAGCTCAAGACCGGCCGGTTCGGCAAGTTCTTCGGCTGCACCAATGCGGAATGTAAAAACACACGCAAGCTGCTGAAAAGCGGTGAAGCGGCCCCGCCGAAAATGGACCCGGTGAAAATGCCGGAGCTCAAGTGCGAGAAGGTCAACGACACCTACATTCTGCGTGATGGTGCGTCGGGGCTGTTCCTGGCAGCTAGCCAGTTCCCGAAAAACCGTGAGACCCGCGCACCGCTGGTGATTGAAATCATTGCGCATAAGGATGAAATCGATCCGAAGTACCACTTCTTGTGTGAAGCGCCGAAGAAAGACCCGGAGGGTCGACCTGCTGTGATCCGTTACAGCCGTAAGACCAAGGAGCAATACGTGCAAACTGAAGTGGACGGCAAGCCGACAGGCTGGCGCGCGTTCTACGACGGTTCCAGCTGGAAAGTTGAAGACAAGCGCAAAGACAAAGACGCTTGATCCGTTGCTGAACGGCTAAAAACCGCGCGAGGGCTGCATGCCCCGCGCGGTTTTTTTTGACCTGTGGTTGAGGTCTCGACCAGGCAGGAGACTGATGCTTTCGTGCGACGACTTCGTCGCTGGACGCCCCGCTAGGCGTCAAAGGCTATAGAGGCAACAGTCCGGTTGCCGCAGATTCAGGGCGAGAAGAGTGAAGCCCCTTGCGCCTGTCACCTCATTTCCTTGAGACTGCTCGACCTGCCCTAACCCTTTTGCTGTGGAGCGCCTGTATGGCTCACGAACTCTATACCCGCACCAATCAGAAAATTTATTTTGCGGGCTTGGCGCTGGAAGCCATGAATAAGGCATCACACGGCGGGGCCATGAATGCGCAAGCATTGCGACAGGCAGAGTGTGAGTCGGCAGTGTTTCACTTGTATGGCGCGCTGCTGGGTTTGTGTCATGAAATTGCGGGTTTCTATCGGTTGCCGCAGGCTCACGCTAATCGTGTGGAGTTGTTGCTGACGCAAGACGTATTGGACGCCAACGCTATTCCAGAACTGGCCGAAATGGTGGAGCTGGCGCGGGCTCCGGGCACTTGGCTGGCGCAGTTAGTGGCCGCGCATGCAGCCCTGTATCAACCCTTGCAGGCGCCTAAAAAGGTCAAGGTCGATGTGTTTCAACCCTTGATTGACGTGGTCAGTCTGGAAGATGACGTGCAGGAAACACTCAGCCACGAAACCCTTGAGCAATGGCGTCAAAGCCTTAAGAAAATGGCCCTGCGCTTTCGCGATGGACTCAATGAGTGCTAAAAGTCGGGTTCGAAACTGTACGGTCATTCATCAGGACGTCATTAAAGCGCCATAGAACGTGGCAAATTCCTGAGGGATGACTGATATAATCCCGCGCTTTCGTGGAGAACCAACTTTTATGCCAACGTCCTTTCTAGAAATTGTCGAATTGCCTGACGGCCGTATCGAATTGCGCCGGGCTGAGGACGAGGGGTCTTTGGTGACGCTGAACTTCTCTGAAGACGCCAAGGCCTTTCTTCAGGGGCAGCATGTTGAAGTGGCAAAAGCCATGTTGAGTGTTGGTGTGCAAATGGCGGGGCGGCTGGCCGAGGGCGAGCTTGAAAAAGAGGATGAAGGACCGCGCATCCTTCACTGAGTGTTTTGGGTGAACCGTTCAACGGCTGGCTTCTGTGTTCTATAGAAGCCCCGTGCTGGGCTGTTTAGCCCAATCGAATATTCAGGCTTTGCCCTTGACCCATCAGGGCTGCGCCAATCAATTGTTGACGTGCGGTGCTGTTGAGCGGGTTTATCCAGCTCACCACCGTGTGGCTGCGGCCTAGGCGCAGCGCTTCACAGGTCAATTGCAAAGCGCTCTTGTTGCCGTTGGGCTGGAGCAGCAAAATGCGTTCGCGGTTCAGGCCAGCATCGCGCAGCCAGCTTTGCGTCAGGCTGGCGGGTGGAGCGATCAGTGTCAGCCAGCGCTCATCTTGTTGCTCGCTGAGTTCGCGAAGCATGGGGGCCAGCAGGCTCAAGCAGTTCTCGGCAGCGCCGCGTAGCGACAGTTCACTGAAAACTTCAGGTTCTGCGCGCCAGGGTGAATCAAGCACAGTCTTGATCGTGGCGGGCATGGGTTGAGCCATGAATGCCTCGAATAAAGGAAGTTGTGCGGGTAGCGATGTGTGCGGGAACTGCATGACGCCTCCTTATTAACGGCGAATAACGCCGACACTCAGGCCTTCGATAACCAGTTCCTGCTCTTTGAGGTTGACCTCAATCGGCGCGAAATCGGGGTTCTCGGCGATAAGCCAGACTTTGCTGCCTTCTCGCTTGAATCGTTTGACCGTTACTTCGTCATCAATACGGGCTACCACGATTTGCCCGTTTCTTGCCTCGCGGCACGTGTGGACGGCAAGCAGGTCGCCATCAAAGATGCCAACGTCCTTCATGCTCATGCCCTGGACGCGCAACAGGTAGTCGGCGCGCGGGTGGAAGAAGGTCGGGTTGATGTTGCAGGACTCTTCAACGTGTTCCTGCGCCAGTATGGGAGCGCCAGCAGCCACTCGACCGATGATGGGCAGGGTGGACTCGTCGGCACTGGCCTCGAAACCGGGGATCCGGATGCCGCGGGAGGCGCCCGGCGTCATTTCGATGGCGCCCTTGCGGGCCAGGGCTTTGAGGTGTTCTTCGGCGGCATTGGGTGACTTGAAGCCCAGCTCCTGTGCGATTTCAGCACGGGTGGGCGGGTAGCCGTTGTCATCCAGGCAGCGTTTGATAAAGGCCAGGATCTCAGCTTGGCGTGGCGTCAGTTTTAGCATGATGATCGCTCTGTCTTTTTATACAGTGACTGGGATTATATACAGTGAAGGCTCATTGGCAATGCTCCATTTTTAACCGTCCGCTGGACGGTCGTCGATGAGCAGTGAGGCGGCTACTTTATCAGCACAGACCGCGTCCTCCGAGGCTGTGGTTAAATGCCGGACTGGCCGGTCGCAAAAAGAATGCCCACCTTGACTTTTTACAAACTGAAACGTATGTTTCAAACAACTGTTTAAGTGTTTGTCAGCCGGAGTAGACATGGCCCAGTCGGAAACCGTTGAACGTATCCTTGATGCTGCTGAGCAGCTGTTCGCGGAAAAAGGTTTTGCCGAGACTTCATTGCGGCTGATCACCAGCAAAGCCGGGGTCAACCTGGCGGCTGTGAATTACCATTTCGGGTCTAAAAAAGCGCTGATCCAGGCTGTCTTTTCGCGCTTTCTCGGGCCTTTCTGCGCCAACCTCGACCGTGAGCTGGAGCGGCGTCAGGCCAGGCCGGACAGCCGTCCCGAGCTTGAAGATCTGCTGGAAATGCTGGTGGAGCAAGCGTTGGTGATTCAGCCGCGCAGCGGCAATGACCTGTCCATCTTTATGCGATTGCTGGGGTTGGCGTTCAGTCAGAGCCAGGGGCATTTGCGCCGCTATCTTGAAGACATGTATGGCAAGGTGTTTCGCCGTTACATGCTGCTGGTCAATGAAGCTGCGCCGCAAATCCCGCCGATTGAACTGTTCTGGCGCGTGCACTTCATGCTGGGGGCGGCTGCGTTCAGCATGTCCGGAATCAAGGCGCTGCGCGCAATTGCCGAAACCGATTTCGGGGTTAACACCTCGATCGAGCAAGTCATGCGTTTGATGGTGCCTTTTCTGGCCGCGGGCATGCGTGCCGAAAGCGGCGTGGTCGATCCTGCGATGGCGGCGGCACAAATGCGCCCGCGCAACAAAACGTCTCAGGCCAGCCCCAAGCTTTGACCTGACGCGGGTGGGCGTGGCTGCGCAGTTCCGCTAAGCTTGCCGCCATGCTCATTCCCGCCTTGCTTCCCTGTCCCCACTTCACGGCTGCTGCCCACACCGCAGGCGCGCACGCCGCTGCCTGCATTCGGGGCCGGGGAGCACGCGCACTTTCTTTTAAGGATTACCCATGAGTTCTGCCTTGCAAGGCTCCTTGATGGTGGACGTCGCCGGCACCTGGCTGACGGCTGACGATCGACACCTGCTACGCCAGCCTGAAGTGGGCGGCCTGATTATTTTTGCGCGAAATATTGAGCACCCGCGTCAGGTGCGTGAACTGTGCGCTTCGATTCGCGCCATTCGCCCCGACCTGCTGCTGGCGGTGGATCAGGAGGGCGGGCGGGTTCAACGCCTGCGCCAGGGGTTCGTCCGCTTGCCCGCCATGCGTGCCATCGCTGATAACCCCAATGCCGAGTACCTTGCCGAGCAATGTGGCTGGATCATGACGACTGAGGTCTTGGCAGTGGGTCTGGACTTGAGTTTCGCGCCCGTGCTGGATCTCGACTACCAGCGCAGCGCCGTGGTCGGTAGCCGCTCATTTGAGGGCGATCCGCAGCGGGCTGCAACCCTGGCTGGTGCGTTCATCCGCGGGATGAATGACGCTGGAATGGCCGCCACGGGTAAGCATTTTCCGGGGCATGGGTGGGCTGAAGCTGATTCCCACGTGGCCATTCCCGTCGATGAGCGCAGCCTTGAACAGATTCGCAGCCACGATCTGGTGCCGTTCGCGCGTCTGAGTCAGCAGTTGGCGGCCGTCATGCCTGCCCATGTGATTTATCCCAAGGTCGACAGCCAGCCCGCTGGCTTTTCCCGTCGCTGGTTGCAGGACATTCTGCGCGGTGAGCTGGGGTTTGATGGCGTCATTTTCAGTGATGACCTGTCGATGGCCGGCGCCCATGTCGTGGGTGACGCGGCCAGTCGCATCGAAGCGGCCTTGACGGCCGGCTGCGACATGGGCCTGGTGTGCAATGACCGCGCGGCGGCGGAGCTGGCCCTCACGGCGGCCCAGCGCCTGAAGGTCACGCCTTCAGCCCGCATTGCACGCATGCGCAGTCAGGCCTTCGCCAGCACCGACTACCGCCAGGATCCGCGTTGGCAGGTGGCGATCGGTGCGCTCAAAGATGCTCAGTTGATTGATTAAGGGATCGCTTCAATGACGGTTTACGCAATTATGGGTGGCACGGGCCTGACCCAGCTTGAAGGCTTGACCATTACGCGCTCGCTGGCGCTGGATACACCGTATGGCCCGACCTCGGCCGACATTCAGGTCGGCGAGTTCGCCGGGCGTGAAGTGTTGTTTTTGGCGCGCCACGGACACCCGCATCGGGTCCCGCCCCATCAGGTGAACTACCGCGCCAACATTTGGGCGCTGAAACAGGCAGGTGCTCAGGCGATTTTGGCGGTCAATGCCGTAGGCGGCATCCATATGGCCATGGGCACCGGGCATTTCTGCGTACCGCACCAATTGATCGATTACACCAGTGGCCGGGAGCACACGTTTTTTGCGGGGGATCTGGAGCATGTCACGCACATTGACTTCAGCCATCCCTACACCGAATCCCTGCGCGAGCAGTTGATTGGCGCATTGGCTGCCGAGGGGTGTTCCTACAGCTCCCATGGTGTGTATGCGGCGACCCAAGGACCACGCCTTGAAACAGTGGCTGAAATTGCTCGCCTTGAGCGTGACGGCTGCGACATTGTCGGCATGACCGGAATGCCCGAGGCGGCACTGGCCCGTGAGCTGGAACTGGACTATGCCTGTCTGGCGTTGGTGGTGAACCCGGCAGCGGGCAAGTCCACGGCAATCATTACCATGGCCGAAATCGAACAAGCCCTGCGCGACGGCATGGGCAAGGTCAAATCGACGTTGGCACGTGTGCTGGCAGGGTAAGCCCTTTACCTGCTGTAGCCGCCAGACGAAGCCTGGCGCTGCTGGTCAGCGGCTACAGGATCGGGATTAACGCTTTTCGGTTTTGGGTGGCAGGGGCGCGAACAGCGCCTCAATGTCGTCGTCCTGCAACTTCCAGTCTCCCGCACTACGGCCGTCCAGAACCCCTGCGGCCAGATCTGATTTTTCCTGCTGCAAGTGCTGGATTTTCTCTTCCACGGTGCCGCGGGCAATCATCTTGTACACAAATACCGGTTTTTCTTGCCCTATGCGGTAGGCACGGTCGGTGGCCTGGTTCTCGGCGGCCGGATTCCACCACGGGTCGTAGTGAATCACGGTGTCCGCTTCGGTCAGGTTTAAACCCACGCCACCGGCCTTGAGG
This sequence comes from Pseudomonas lundensis, assembly GCF_001042985.1. Lineage (GTDB taxonomy): Bacteria > Pseudomonadota > Gammaproteobacteria > Pseudomonadales > Pseudomonadaceae > Aquipseudomonas > Aquipseudomonas lundensis. The sequence continues at coordinate 29,522 of NZ_JYKY01000017.1, read as the reverse complement.
CTGATCAGGAAGATCTGCAGTTTGCCGCTCTGGAAGTCTTTGACGGGGGTGCGCCGGTCCCGCGTTTGCCCCGTGAGCAGTGCGTAGGCAATGTTGCGCTTCTTCAATTCAGCTTCGATGAGCCCGAGCATTGAGGTGAATTGCGAAAACAGAAGAATGCGTCGGCCCTCGGCGAACAAGGCTTCAAGCATCACCATCAAGCTGTCGAGCTTGCCCGACGTGCTGCCTTTTTTCGGCGGGTTATCGCTCACAAGCCGCAAGTCGCAGCACACCTGGCGCAGCTTGAGCAGCGCTTCAAGAATGATGATCTGGCTGCGCCCGACGCCTTTGCGGGTGATTTCATCGCGCACTTTCTTGTCCATCGCCAGGCGCATGGTTTCGTAAACGTCCCGCTGCGCTTCGTTCAGATCCACCCAGTGGATGATCTCGGTCTTGGGTGGCAGCTCGGTGGCGACCTGCTCTTTGGTGCGGCGCAGCAGAAACGGTTTGATACGTGCGTTCAAGTGTTGCAGGCGCTCATCGTTGCCTTGGCGCTCGATCGGCACCCGATAGTCGCGGTTGAAGGTTTTGACGTCCCCCAGCCACCCGGGCAGCAAAAAGTGAAACAGCGCCCACAGTTCCCCCAGATGGTTCTCCAGCGGCGTTCCGCTCAGGCACAGGCGCTGGCGTGCCGACAGTTCGCGCGCGGCCTGTGAGGCTTTGCTGTTCGGGTTTTTGATGTACTGCGCTTCGTCGAGAATCAGAATGTGCAGCGGCACCTTGGCCAACCGCTCAATGTCTTTGGGCAGCAAGGCATAGGTGGTCAGGATCAGGTCGTATTCGGTGAGGTGTTCGTAGTGTTTTTTGCGACTGGCCCCATACAGTGCCAGCACCTTGAGCTGCGGGGTGAAGTGCGCGGCTTCGTCCATCCAGTTCGGAATCAGGCTGGTGGGCATCACCACCATGGCCGGGCGGTCCAGTCTGCCAGCGTTTTTTTCGCACAGAATGTGCGCCAGGGTTTGCAGGGTTTTGCCCAGCCCCATGTCATCCGCCAGAATCCCGCCCACTTCAAGCTGGCGCAATGACTGCATCCAGCTCAAGCCTTCAAGCTGATAGGGGCGCAACGTGGCATTGAGCCCCTGTGGCGGCGCCACGCTGAAATCCTTGATGTCGCGCAAGCGTTGGGCGAACCCGCGAATCTGTTCACCGCCCTCCCAGCGCAGGGGGATAGCGTCCAGGGCATTGAGCCGTGGCGCGTCAGCGCTCTTGATGCGCAAGGTCGTGGCGCCCGGTTCGCCCAGGTAAAACTCACCCAGGGTGGCCAGCACGGGTTTCAGGCGGCCGTAGGGCAAGGCCACTTGCAACGGCACGTGGGTGCTGTTGGGAATGGCCGGGATGTTCACCAGAATCAGTTCATCGTCACGGCGTTTGGCCAGTTTTTCGGGGCTGAGGATCTCGGTGTGCGAGCGCATCAGGTTCAGCAAGATGGGCAGCAAACTCAGGCGTTGGCCATTGACGATGATCCCCAGTTCCAGGTCGAACCAGTCACGTTCCGGCGCTTCATCGACGTTGGCATACCAGTCTTCGACAGGGCTCAGGTCAAAGCCGAAATGCTCGTCGATCTGTAACTCCCAGCCCTGGTCTCGCAAGCGGTTCATCTGGTTGAGGGTGAAATTCAGCCAGGCACTGTCGTTGACCATTTCAAACAGTTCGCCGGCACTTTCAGGCAGGGCTTTGCTCTGGCGGGTAGCGATTTTGAATCCCAGGGCACGCAGTTGCTCGCGGTAGGCGTTTTCGGTTTCGGGGTGGCGCTTGATGCGCAACACGTGGTCATCCTGGCGAATCAGCACGTCGGCGTTTTTCTGCCCCGAGACGTAATGCTCCCGGTAGTTGAAAGACAGCGCCGCGCGGTGCTGGATGTAACGCTGCATTTTGCCGTTGCGCGGCTCGAACGCACTGAACTCGGCACTGGCCAGCCACAAGCGCGGCACCGGTTGCACATCATCGATCAGTTGTTCGGGCAGGTTGGCAGGACGGCGCGCGTCGAGCACCGCTTGCAGTTTTTCCAGAAGCTCGGCGTCCTGGGCAGCAGCAGGGTAATTCAAAGTGTCTTCAATCTTCAGTAGTACGGCCGCGATGTGCTTGCAGTGGGTGCGTACAGGGCAGGTGCACGTCGCGCCCACCAGCAGCAACGAGCCTTTGGCAGACTCGCGCAACTCAATGGTTTGACGGTAGGGGTTTTCGCCTGAACCCTGACAGCTGGACGTGATCTGGCTGTCACCGATCCGGGCGATTCTGACGCGATTTTCCCTGGCGTAGCGACGGCCGCGCTCAAGGGTTTGCTCTTTGAACCGACTGACCCACGTTGACGCCAGCGGTTTGGTCAGTCGGGGTGTCGGGTTCAGGGGCATGGGGACTTCATTGTGCGGGCCCCATCAAGAAGGCTTCGGTGTCAGGCGCTCAAACAGCGCCTCGATGGTATTGAAGCGCTCATCCGGGCGTTCCATGGGCACCATGAACTTGAACAGCGTCGCGCCTTCAAACTTGTAGCGATTGGGCTGGCCCTGAATCAGTTTGATCAGTACCAGCGGATCGACCGGGGTGTCCGCGGCAAACTCGATGCGCCCGCCTTGCGGCCCGGCATCGACTTTTTTGATGCCCAGTTGTTCGGCGTGCAGCTTGAGCAAGGTAATGCGCACCAGGTTTTTGGTCGGTTCCGGCAGCAGGCCGAAGCGGTCGATCATCTCGACCTGCAAGTCCTTCAAGCCTTCTTCGTCGGTCGCTGAGGCGATGCGCTTGTACAGAATCAGTCGCGCATGCACATCCGGCAGGTACGACTCGGGAATCAGCGCGGGCACCCGCAGGTTGATCTCCGGGCCACCGCCCAACGGCTGGTCGAGGTTCGGTTGTTCGCCCTTGCGGATCGACTTGACGGCGCGTTCGAGCATTTCCATGTACAGGGTGAAACCCACGGCCTGGATCTGGCCACTTTGGCCGTCGCCCAGAAGCTCGCCGGCGCCACGGATTTCCAGGTCGTTGGTGGCCAGTACAAAGCCTGCACCCAAATCTTGGGTATTGGCGATGGCCTCCAGGCGCTTTTGCGCGTCCCCGGTGATTTGCTGGCGTGGAGGCGTCAGCAGGTAGGCGTAGGCCTGGTGGTGACTGCGGCCCACGCGGCCGCGCAACTGGTGCAATTGCGCCAGGCCGAACTTGTCGGCGCGTTCGATGATGATGGTGTTCGCGCTCGGCACGTCGATACCGGTCTCGATGATGGTCGAGGCGATCAGCACGTTGAAGCGCTTGTGATAGAAGTCGCTCATCACTTGTTCGAGTTCGCGCTCGCGCATCTGGCCGTGGCCAATCCCGATACGGGCTTCGGGGACGAGCTCGGCCAGATCGGCCGCGCATTTCTCAATGGTCTTCACATCGTTGTGCAGGTAGTAAACCTGCCCGCCACGCAGCAGTTCACGCAGCAGGGCTTCTTTGACCGTGCTGTTGTTCTGCTCCATGACGAAGGTGCGCACCGACAGGCGGCGGGCGGGCGGTGTGGCGATGATCGACAAGTCGCGCATGCCCGAAACCGCCATGTTCAGCGTGCGCGGGATTGGCGTGGCAGTGAGGGTCAGAATGTCGACTTCGCTGCGCAGGGCCTTGAGCTGTTCTTTCTGGCGCACGCCGAACCGGTGTTCTTCATCGATGATGACCAGCCCGAGGTTTTTGATTTTGACGTCGTCTTGCAACAGTTTGTGGGTGCCAATCACGATGTCGATCTTGCCCTCGGCCAGATCGGCGACCGCCGCATTGATCTCTTTGGCCGATTTGAAGCGGCTCATGACTTCTACCCGCACTGGCCAGTCGGCGAATCGGTCGCGGAAGCTGTTGTAATGTTGCTGTGCCAGCAGGGTAGTGGGAACCAGAATGGCGACCTGTCGCCCGCCATGCACGGCGATGAACGCCGCGCGCATGGCCACCTCGGTCTTGCCGAAGCCCACATCACCGCACACCAGGCGATCCATGGGCTTGGGCGCGAGCATGTCGGCGCGCACCGCTTCGATGGCGGTCTGCTGATCCGGGGTCTCTTCAAACGGGAAGCCCGCGCTGAAGGTTGCGTAGTCGGCTTTTGGGTCGTCGAACGCGTAACCTTCGCGGGCGGCGCGACGGGCATAAATGTCGAGCAGTTCGGCAGCCACATCGCGAACCTGTTCGGCCGCTTTGCGTTTGGCCTTTTGCCAGGTTTCGGAGCCCAGGCGGTGCAGGGGCGCCAGCTCGTCATCGCTGCCGGTGTAGCGGGCAATGAGGTGAAGGTTGGCCACGGGCACATAGAGCTTGGCGCCTTCGGCGTATTCGAGGGTCAGGAATTCAGCCACCTGATTGTCGACTTCCAGGGTAGCCAGGCCTTGATAGCGGCCAACACCGTGGTCGATGTGCACCACCGGCGCACCTTCGCGCAGCTCGGTCAGGTTTTTGATTACGGCGTCATTGTTGGCGTCGGCGCGTTTTTCACGGCGTCGGCGCTGCATCACTCGCTGACCGAACAGCGGGCTCTCGGCGATCAGGGCCAGCGCCGGATCGTCCAGTAACAAGCCTTCATCGAGCGGGGCAATGGTGATAGCCAGGTGATGCTTGCTGGACACGAAGTCCGGCCAGCTGTCGACGGTTTTGGGGCGCAGCTTCAATCGCTCAAGCAGCTCCAGCAAGACTTCGCGGCGACCGGCGGACTCGGCGGTAAACAGCACGCGGCCTTCAAATTGCTCAAGAAACCCCGAGAGGGCGGCCAGCGGCTGATTGGCCTTGGCCTCGATCGCAAGATTGGGCAATGGCTGCGCCGGGAAGCGTTCGCGGCTGCTGCCGGTGTCCAGGTCATCCTGACTGGCGACCACCCGCGGCCAGCTTTTCAGGCGGGCGAAGCAGTCTTCGACCGGCAGGAACAGTTCGGCGGGCGGCAATAAAGGACGGGAGGGGTCAACCCGGCGTTCTTCGTAGCGGTTGCGCACGTCGGACCAGAAGTTCTCGGCGGCCTGTTCGATGCCGGGCAACGAGAACACCTGGGTGTCGCCGGGCAGGTAATCGAACAGGGTGGAGGTTTCGTCGAAGAACAGCGGCAGGTAGTACTCGATACCTGCTGGCGTAATCCCGCTGCTCAAATCCTGAAAGATCGGGCAGCGTCGAAAGTCGACGTCGAACCGTTCGCGGAACCGTGCCTTGAAGCGTGTCACGGCATCCTTCTGCAGGGGGAATTCCCGTGCGGGAAGCAAGCGAACCGAATCGACTTTGTCGATGGAGCGCTGATTCTCCGGGTCGAAGGTGCGCAGGGTTTCGATTTCGTCGTCGAACAGGTCGATCCGGTAAGGCAGCTTGCTGCCCATGGGGAACAAATCGATCAAAGCGCCGCGTACGGCGAACTCGCCGTGCTCGTACACCGTGTCGACACAGCGATAACCGCTGGCCTCCAGGCGGGTGCGCATCTGCTCTACATCCAGTTTTTGGCCGATGTCCAGCACCAGGCTGCTGCCGAGCAGAAACTTGGTCGGTGCCAGGCGGTGTAGGGCCGTGGTGATCGGCACTACCAAAACGCCATGATCCAGCTCGGGCAACCGGTACAGGCTGGCGATGCGCTGGGAAATGATGTCCTGATGCGGCGAAAACAGGTCGTAGGGCAGGGTTTCCCAGTCCGGGAAATGCAAGACGGGCAGCTCGGGTGCAAAGAACCTCAACTCCTGCTCAAGGCGTTCGGCGCTTTGGCTGTCGGCGGTCAGGAGCAGGGTGAAGCGCTTGGCGGCGCTGGCGGCCTCGGCAATGGCGAGGCTCAGGGCGGCACCGGGCAGGTTGCCCCAGTGCTGTTTGCCTGCCGTAGCAGGAAGTTTGGGTAGTCGCAGGACGGGCACGGAAGGTTGAGCTCCAAGCGTTGCGGCAAAGAGGCCGATTGTAACGGGCCTGGGGGTTGGCTGTCAGTCGCCGTCTTTAATGGCGCGCCAAATCCTTCGGGGAAACGGTAAAACGCAGTCCGTCCCCCCTTGGCAAGCCCTTAGAAGGCGAGGGAAAACGGTGCATAGTGTTTTTTTTTCACCTGTAAATATTGGGGCTTAATCGTTTCAGTCAACCCGCATGACAGGCGCACATTGCCCATGGCCAGAGGCGGCGGCATAATGTAGCCCCTTTTTTCAGCCCCTACATGTGGAAGGTTCCCGTGACTCAGAAGCCCGACCAGTGTCTTGGTGAATGGATCGACCGTGAAGCACTCGCAGAAGCGATGATTCCGCTGATTGGTCAGCTTTACCGCAATAACAACGTGGTGAGCTCGATCTATGGCCGCAGCCTGATCAACCGTTCAGTCATTGCGATTCTCAAAGCTCACCGCTTTGCGCGTCATCGTCAGTCCGATGACATCGAATTGTCCGTGCACGAAACTTTCCCGCTGCTCAAAGCGATGAGCGAACTCAAGCTGGGTGCTGCTTCGGTAGACCTGGGCAAGCTGGCCGTCAAGTTCAAGACCGAAGGCAATGGCCGTACCGCCGAGCAGTTCGTGCGTGAAGAACTGGCCGACGTTGTGGGTCAGCAAAACGCTGACGCCCGTAAAGGCACCGACGTTGTGCTGTACGGTTTTGGCCGTATCGGCCGCCTGCTGGCGCGCATCCTGATCGAAAAAACCGGCGGCGGCGACGGCCTGCGCTTGCGTGCGATCGTAGTGCGCAAAGGCGCCGATAACGATCTGGTCAAGCGTGCCAGTCTGTTGCGTCGTGACTCCGTGCATGGCCCGTTTGACGGCACCATCGTGGTTGACGAAGAAAACAACACCATCACCGCCAACGGCAACCTGATTCAGGTGATCTACGCGAAGAATCCGACCGAGGTGGACTACACCCAGTACGGCATTCAAAACGCATTGCTGGTGGACAACACCGGTGTATGGCGTGACGCCGACGGTCTCGGCCAGCACCTGGCGTGCCCTGGCGTTGATCGTGTGGTTCTGACCGCGCCTGGCAAAGGCAAACTCAAGAACATCGTTCACGGTATCAACCACGGTGAGATCACCGCTGACGACAAAATCATCTCGGCTGCTTCCTGCACCACCAACGCCATCGTGCCGGTGCTCAAAGCCGTCAATGACAAGTTCGGCATTGTGAACGGTCACGTTGAAACGGTTCACTCGTACACCAACGACCAGAACCTGATCGACAACTTCCACAAAGGCGATCGCCGTGGCCGTTCGGCTGCGCTGAATATGGTTATCACCGAGACCGGCGCTGCTACTGCTGCGGCCAAGGCGCTGCCTGAGCTGGCTGGCAAGCTGACCGGTAACGCGATCCGTGTGCCTACGCCTAACGTGTCGATGGCCATCCTCAACCTGAACCTTGAGAAGCCGGCTACCCGTGAAGAAATGAACGAGTACCTGCGTCACATGGCGCTGCACTCCGAACTGCACAAGCAGATCGACTTTGTCAGCTCGCAGGAAGTGGTTTCCACTGACTTCGTTGGCTCGCGTCATGCGGGTGTGGTTGATGCGGAAGCAACAATCTGCAACGACAACCGCGTTGTGCTGTACGTGTGGTACGACAACGAGTTCGGTTACAGCTGCCAGGTGGTTCGCGTGATGGAAGACATGGCCGGGGTTAACCCGCCAGCGTTCCCGCGCTAAGCGACTGCCGCACTTGAAAACGCCCCGACTGGTTTGAACTGCACCCCAAAAGTTGGACACCCGTCCTGACTTTTGGGGTGTTTTTTCATGAGCAAATACTCAGAGCAATTCAAGCTTGAAGCAATAACCTCTTACCTTGCTGGCGGCACAAGCTATCGAGTGGCCGCTGACAAGCATGAAATAGAGTTTGGAATGCTGCGCCGGTGGGTCGCCAGCTACCGCATCCACGGTGCCGCAAGCCTTAAAAAAATACATCGCCGATACAGCCCAGGCTTCAAGCTTTCTGTCTTGCAACGAATGTGGCGTGATGAGCTGTCTTATCGCGAGACGACGGCTTTGTTCGACCTTCGCAACGCCAATCAGGTAGGTATTTGGGAGCGCCAGTATTACAGTGGCGGCATTGAGGCTTTGACCTCTCGCAAACCAGGTCCTGCAGCCAAAATGTCCAAAAAGCCATCCAAACCTGTTACCACTTCTTGTGATGCTGACTCGCCGTCTCGTGAGCAACTGCTCGCCGAAGTGGAGTATTTGCGGATGGAGAACGCTTATTTAAAAAAGCTGAAAGCCTTGATCCAGGCAGACGAACTGGCTGCACGCGCCAAAAAGCGCAAATAGTTCTGGCATTGAGGCTGCACTACCCATTGGACGGTTTGCTTCAAGCGTCTGGCTTGGCACGCAGTACGTTTTACTACCAGCAGAAAGCTTTGCAGGTGGTGGACAAGCACGCCTCGCTCAAGACGCAGATCAAATCTGTATTTGAGCAACACAAGGGCCGTTATGGCTATCGGCGCATCACAGCCGCTATCGGTCACTTAGGCACTGTGGTGAATCACAAAAAAATCCAGCGCCTCATGGGGCAGCTACAGCTGAAATCGCTCGTCAGACCCAAGCGATACCGCGCCTATAAAGGCCCTGTAGGCCGTATAGCGCCTAACCATTTGGCGCGTGGGTTTGAAGCCGAGCAGCCCAATCAAAAATGGGTGACTGACATTACAGAGTTCAAGGTCGCGGGGTGAAACTGTACCTTTCGCCTGTTCTTGATCTGTATAACGGCGAAATTGTGGCCTACCAAATGGAGACCGCACCTCGCTTTTCGATGGTGAGCGACATGCTCAAAAAAGCGCTGAGCTGCTTGAAAGCGCATGAGAAACCCATGCTTCACTCAGATCAGGGCTGGCACTACCAGATGGCCGCCTATCGACGTCAGCTTGAGGAAAGAGAGTTGAGTCAGAGTATGTCGCGAAAGGGAAATTGCTATGACAATGCGACGATGGAGAGCTTTTTCGGCACGCTGAAAACCGAGTTTTACTATCTGAACCGCTTCACCAGCGTTGACCAGTTGAAGGCTGGGCTGGATGATTACATCCACTATTACAATCACGAACGCATAAAGCTGAAGCTAAAAGGGCTGAGTCCTGTTCAATACAGAACCCAGCCCGTAAGGCCCTAGCTTCAAACTGTCCAACTTAATGGGGTCAGTTCAGTTCGGGGCGTTTTTGTAGGTGTGTTATGGCGTCAGTACAGCGATATCACGCGTGACTGGTCACGGCCGATTTGGCTGTACGCCGTTCATGTGTGTTGCCACGGAACAGCACCACGGTGGCAATCAGTCCCAGCACGGCGGCGCCGGTCAGCCACAGACCAGGGGCCGCCTTGTTGTCCAGTACGTGGATCAAGTAGGTGCACGCCGCCGGGGTAAAGCCACCGAACGTTGCGGTCGCCAGGCTATACGCCAGCGAGAAGCCCGTGGTCCGCACCTCGACCGGCATGATTTCGGTGAGCGCCACCACCATCGCGCCGTTGTACGAGCTGTACAGGAAGGACAGCCACAGTTCGACGATCAGCAAGTGGCTGAAGCTCGGGTTGGCCACCAGCCAGGACAACGCCGGGTAGGCGGTCAGGATCGCAAGAATGGTCGCGCCCAGCAGCAAGGGTTTGCGGCCGACCTTGTCAGACAGTGAGCCCATCACCGGTAACCAAAAGAAATTGGAGGCGCCGATGCAGACCGTCACCAGCAGTGCATCAAAATCCGACAGGTTCAGTTCAGCTTTACCGAAGGTCGGGGTGTAGGCCGTGATCAGGTAAAACGACACGGTGGTCATGACCACCAGCGCCATGCCGCCCAAGACGAGTCCAAAGTTCTGACTGATCGAACGAATGATTTCCCGCAGGGTAGGGCGATGTTCGCGCGCTTCAAACTCGGGTGTTTCTTCCATTGAGCGGCGAATGACGAAAATCACCGGGACAATCAGGCAGCCCAGCAAAAACGGAATGCGCCAGCCCCACTCACCCATGTCCTGTGGGCTGAGCCAGTGATTCAAGCAGACGCCGAGCAGCCCGGCAAAGACCACCGCGGCCTGCTGGCTTGCGGACTGCCAGCTGACAAAAAAGCCTTTGCGGCCCGGCGTGGCGATTTCTGACAAGTAAACCGAGACGCCACCCAGCTCCACACCGGCGGAGAACCCTTGCAACAAACGCCCCAGTAGCACCAGCAGCGGCGCCGCCACGCCCAGCGTGGCATAACCCGGCACACAGGCAATCAGCACAGTGCCCATGGCCATCAGGGCGAGGGTGATGATCAGCCCTTTGCGTCGGCCATGGCGGTCAATGTAGGCGCCCAGGAAGATTGCACCCAGCGGGCGCATCAAGAAGCCGGCACCGAACGTGGCCAGCGCGAGCATCAGGGAAGCGAAGGCGTTATTGCTTGGAAAGAAGGTGTTGGCGATGGCTGTGGCGTAAAAGCCGAAGACCATGAAGTCGAACATTTCGAGGAAGTTACCGCTGACAACGCGAAAAATCGCCTTGCCTTTACCTGCACTGGAGGCCATCAGAAATCACCCGCTGTTATCTGTTTTATGCGTATCCATGTTTTTAGTCGTCCACACTGTCTGGTCCGGGCCTGCGCCAGTCAGACAAACAGTTTTGTAACCATATGTGTATCAAGATGTGTAGGCAACTAATGAAGTGACTACCGAGTGCTCAGGGTGTTTGCGCCAAGAGGGTTTGACGCAGTGGCTCGGGCAAGCCTTCGGGCGCGAGCCAAATGCCCAGGTACGCTTTGGCGAGCGCTTTGTCAGTGCTGGTGAAGATGACCTGACCATTGCGTTCCAGGTTCAGGCCGCGAGCGGGGTCGTAATCCAGGGCATAGCGGTCACCGCGCTGGATGTTGGCAAAACTGCCCTGTAGCTTTTTTAATCCCGCTTCGAGGGTCCTCAGCGTGGCAGGCGAGTGTTGACGCTTGAGGATGGTGGCAGAGGCGGTGGTGATGTCGCTGTGATCAAGGTCGCGCAGATAAAACAGCTCAAGGCGCAGGTCGCGCAACTGCTCAAAGGCGTCCCGGGGGCTGATGTTGGCAGGTGCAAACAGGGCCGCGGCGTAGACATCGGCCCACAGGTACGTCAGCACGATTTGACCTTTGCGCTGTAGGGTTTGAGAACCGTCTTTTAATTGAGTAGGAAAGTTCGCCTTCTTGATCGGTTTTGCCTCGTCGGCCAGGCAGGTAAGGCTGTTCATCAGCAACAGAGCGATCAACAAATGGCGCATAAGGGGCTCTCTGAAGGGGGGGAGTGGGCGCGGCGGCTCTGGGCCGCGATCAAGGTTGAGACGGCTGCGGATTCTACATCCCGCGCAACCCGTCACTGCCTCTTGAAGAGAGTTAAGGTCAGTTCTGGATGTAGTGAACACAAAATTAGCCTACGACGAGACCAAGGGTTAATGTTCGCCGCGTTCAGGCTTCTATAGACTGTGCCCCACGTTTTGATCCTTCATGGCGCCGGCCGCGTCATGATTTAGCCGCAGGCGCCTGAAAATGCGTCGCGGCCCGTTCTGAGGAGTACGCATGGCTGTCTACAACTACGACGTAGTGGTACTGGGTTCCGGCCCGGCAGGAGAAGGTGCGGCAATGAACGCCGCAAAAGCAGGGCGCAAGGTGGCGATGGTCGACAGCCGGCGTCAGGTCGGCGGTAACTGCACGCACTTGGGCACCATCCCGTCCAAGGCTCTGCGTCACTCGGTCCGGCAGATCATGCAGTTCAACACCAACCCGATGTTTCGGGCCATCGGTGAACCCCGCTGGTTTTCTTTCCCGGATGTGCTCAAAAGCGCCGAGAAAGTGATTTCCAAGCAAGTGACCTCGCGCACCGGTTACTACGCCCGCAACCGTGTTGACCTGTTCTTCGGCACCGGCAGTTTTACCGACGAGCAAACCATCGAAGTGGTCTGCGCCAACGGCGTGGTCGAAACGCTGATGGCCAAGCAGATCATCATTGCTACCGGTTCGCGCCCGTACCGCCCGGCCGATATCGATTTCACCCACTCGCGCATCTACGACAGCGACACCATCCTCAGCCTGGGCCACACCCCGCGTAAGCTGATCGTCTACGGCGCGGGTGTAATCGGTTGCGAATACGCATCGATTTTCAGTGGTCTGGGCGTGCTGGTTGAGCTGGTGGACAACCGCGAGCAACTGCTGAGCTTCCTCGACTCCGAAATCTCGCAGGCGCTGAGCTACCACTTCAGCAACAACAACATCACCGTGCGCCACAACGAAGAGTACGAGCGTGTTGAAGGCGTCGAAAATGGCGTGATCTTGCACCTCAAGTCCGGCAAGAAGATCAAGGCCGATGCCTTGCTCTGGTGCAACGGCCGTACCGGCAACACTGACCAGCTGGGGCTGGAGAACATTGGCATCAAGCCCAATGGTCGCGGCCAGATCAGCGTGGACGAAAACTACCGCACAGTGGTGCCTAACATCTACGCCGCTGGCGACGTGATTGGCTGGCCGAGCCTGGCCAGTGCAGCGCACGACCAGGGTCGCTCGGCTGCCGGCAGCATCGTGGACAACGGCAGCTGGCGTTTCGTGAATGACGTGCCGACCGGCATTTACACCATTCCGGAGATCAGCTCGATCGGCAAGAACGAGCAAGAACTGACCCAGGCTAAAGTGCCTTACGAAGTGGGCAAGGCGTTCTTCAAGGGCATGGCGCGTGCCCAGATTGCCGGCGAGCCGCAAGGCATGCTGAAAATCCTGTTTCACCGTGAAACCCTGCAAGTACTGGGCGTCCATTGCTTCGGCTATCAGGCCTCGGAGATCGTGCACATCGGTCAGGCGATCATGAACCAGCCGGGTGAGCTCAATACCCTGAAGTATTTCGTCAACACCACGTTTAACTACCCGACCATGGCGGAAGCCTATCGGGTAGCGGCTTACGACGGCCTTAACCGGCTTTTTTAAGCGGCTCCGGCCGGTGGCCTGAGCCGGCCGGGGAGACCGATTTCAGCTATTCCCGAGGGTGGCAGTGGCCAAACCGGGAAAGTCTGTAATCAGGCTATCTACGCCGAAATCAGCGAGTCTGCGCATCAGTGCAGGCTCGTTGACTGTCCATACCGACACATGCAAACCCTGACGCTGGGCTTTTTCCAGGCGCTCCGGGGTGCAGAGTGTCCAGTTCAATGCCAGCAGCTCGCAGCCATAGCTTTGCGCGACCTTCAGCGGGTCGAGCCAGGCGTATTCGGCAACCAGTCCGCGGGACAGATCCGGTGTCAGTTCGATAGCTGCCTTAAGCACTTCACGGGAACTTGAGGTCACGGTGACCTTGTCCATCAGGCCGTGGCGCTGGGCCATTTCGCGAATCGCCAGCACGGTGGTCGCTGCCCGCGTACGGGACGCGCTTTTGACTTCCAGCTGCCAATGCTCGAAGTCGCACTTTTCAAACAATTCTTCGAGTCGTGGAATCGGACACGGATGCACCCAGCCCGGGCCGCCCTTGCGTGCGTCATAGGTCGCGAGATCGGCTGCGGTGTGTTCGATCACCTTGCCGCGTCGGTCGGTGGTGCGCTTGAGCGTCGGATCGTGAATCACCATCAGCTCACCGTCCTTGGACAGGTGCAGGTCGAGTTCGCAGCGGCGCACGCCGTGCTTGAGGCATTGCTCGAAGCTGGCGAGGGTGTTTTCGGGTGCTTCGCCTTTGGCGCCGCGATGGCCATAAATCAGGGTCACAATTGCTCCTTAATACACAATTCACAGCGCCGGGACGCGCTTACTCTTCTTCGGCTGCTTCGTTTTGTTCACGGGCCAGACGGCGTGCCTGGGCCTGTTTTTGCAAGATGTAACGGGCCAGCAACTGACGCTGTGCGTCGGTGATAGCTTCAAACTCGGTGCCAATCTCGAACTGGCCGTTGCGTGGGGTGCAATGGGTGACCTTGGCGCGCAACAGAAGCCCCAGCGCTTGCGGCATCAGCACCAGTTTGATCGAGAGGTGGGTGCCCGGCGAATAGGCGTTTGCATGCTCGAATTCAATGCCGCCTTCGGACAGCTTGACCGGTTGCAGCTCGCCAATCTTGCCCAGTACGGTTTGTGCGACCACCTGGCTGAGCAAGTCGACCCGTTTGTTCAGGGTTTTGAGGTAGCTGGAGAGGGTGCGGTCGCGTTCGCTGATCTGGCGCAGCAGGTGCTGCGACTCGAATTCGCTCAGGTGTAACTCACTGAGTAAATTGAATAAAGGCGAAGCATCCTGCAACACTTCAGTGCTCGCGGCTTGAGGTGCCGACAGCGGGGTTATTTCCAGTGCGATCACATCATCGATACGGTAGTATTCGCGGCGATCTGCTTCATCTAATGTCGACATGGCGAACCCATGGTGGCGGCTGTGGTCTGAGTGTAAAGCTGCTTATCAGGCCCCGCCACAAGGACGTCTTCTTTTCCCTCGAACAAGCCCCGACATGTTCAGACCTCTCTTCGTATTTATCGGCACGCGTTATACCCGTGCAAAGCGTCGCAATCACTTTGTGTCGTTCATTTCTCTGACTTCAATGATCGGACTCGCCCTCGGCGTGGTCGTGATGATTGTGGTGTTGTCGGTGATGAACGGCTTCGATCATGAGATGCGCACCCGTGTGCTGGGCATGGTGCCCCACGCGACCATCGTCGGCGACCAGCCGATCAGTGACTGGCAAATGCTGGCCGCCCAGGTCAGGCAGAATCCGAAGGTGGAGGCGGTGGCGCCCTACACCCAGATGCAGGGCCTGCTGACCCATGATGGCAACGTGCAAAAAGTCCTGCTCAATGCCATCGACCCCGCGCAAGAGCGCAAGGTGTCGATCATTGACCGGTTCATGTTGCAAGGTCAGCTCGATTCACTGACGCCCGGCGGCTTCGGCATCATCATTGGCGACAAGGCGGCGAAAAAGCTCGGCGTGGCCGTTGGCGACAAACTGACGTTCGTGGCCCCGGAAGTCACGGTGACCCCGGCGGGCATGTTTCCGCGCATGAAACGCTTCACGGTGCAGGGCATTTTCCATGTCGGCGCCGGTGAAATCGACGGCTATCTGGGCATTACCCATTTGCAGGACCTGGCGCGTTTGCAGCGCTGGAAGCCCGATCAGGTCCAGGGGTTGCGCCTGAAGTTCGACGACCTGTTCCAGGCGCCTCGCACAGCGTGGGAAATCGCCCAAAAGCTGGGGGATGACCGTTATTACGCCCGTGACTGGACCCGCACTCACGGCAACCTGTATCAGGCCATCCGCATGGAGAAAGCCATGATCGGCCTGCTCCTGTTGCTGATCGTGGCCGTGGCGGCCTTCAACATCATTTCCACGCTGGTCATGGTGGTGAACGACAAGAAGGGCGATATCGCGATCCTGCGGACGCTGGGCGCCACGCCGGGCACGATCATGGCCATTTTCATGGTGCAGGGCACCGTGATCGGCGTGGTCGGCACTGCCATTGGTGCGGTGCTGGGCATGCTGGCGGCCTTGAATGTCAGCGCGGCGATCTCGGCCCTTGAAGGGCTGATCGGCCACAAGTTTCTCAACGCCGACGTGTACTTCATCGACTACCTGCCGTCGCAATTGCAGACGCAGGACGTGTTGATGGTCTGTGGCGCGGCATTGGTTCTGAGTTTCCTCGCGACCTTGTACCCGGCCTGGCGTGCTGCGCGCACCCAGCCTGCGCAGGCGCTTCGTTATGAGTGAGTTGGGCATGAAAGAACAAGCAGTGTTGAGTTGCCGCGACCTGGGCAAGTCCTACGAGGAAGGCCCGGAGTCAGTGGTGGTGTTGTCGGGCCTGCAACTGGAGTTGCACCCGGGTGAGCGTGTGGCCATCGTCGGCACCTCGGGCTCGGGCAAAAGTACCTTGCTTAATTTGCTCGGTGGCCTCGACACGCCGACTACCGGCAGTGTGTGGCTGGCGGGTGAAGAACTGTCGGCGCTGGGCGAGAAGGCCCGTGGCCAGTTGCGTAACCGTTCACTGGGTTTCGTGTACCAGTTTCACCACTTGCTGCCCGAGTTCACGGCGCTGGAAAACGTGTGCATGCCGCTGTTGATCGGCAAGACATCGATTCCCGAAGCGCGGGAGCGGGCCACGGCACTGTTGACCCGTGTCGGCCTGAGCCACCGTCTGGAGCACAAGCCGGCCGAGTTGTCCGGTGGCGAGCGCCAGCGCGTGGCCATCGCCCGCGCGTTGGTGAACAAGCCCGGGCTGGTGATGCTCGATGAGCCTACCGGCAACCTTGACGCTCATACCGCGCAAGGCATTCAGGACCTGATGCTCGAACTCAGCACCTCGATGCGTACCGCGTTCCTGGTGGTGACGCATGACATGAACCTGGCCCGCCAGATGGATCGCGTGTTGCACCTTCAAGAAGGTCGCCTGACCACGATTTGATCGGCCAAAACCCGGCACCCTGACCGGTGCCGGGTCTTTAATTTTTTTACGGTGCCCGCGAATGTTCAGACCGTTATCGATTTTTATCGGCACGCGCTATACCCGCGCCAAGCGCCGCAATCGTTTTGTTTCGTTCATCTCCATGACCTCGATGATCGGCCTCGCCCTGGGCGTATTGGCCATGATTGTGGTGCTCTCGGTGATGAACGGTTTTCAGCGTGAAATGAGTAACCGCATCCTTGGCATGGTGCCCCATGCCACTGTCGTGGGCATAAAGCCCATTGATGACTGGCGCCCGGTGGCTGAAGCCGCCATGAAAAACCCCGAGGTCACGGCCGCAGTGCCGTTCACCGAGATGGAAGGGATGCTCTCCTATAAAGGGTCGATGCAGCCGATTCAGATCAGCGGCGTTGATCCGGCACTCGAAGGCCAGGTGTCCATCGTGACCCGGCACATCGTGCAGGGGCGCATGGAAGACCTCAAGCCCGGCGAATTTGGCGTGGTATTGGGTGATATCACGGCGCGGCGTTTCCGGTTGGGCGTCGGCGACAAGATCACCCTGATCGTGCCCGAAGCCAGCACCGCGCCGGGTGGCATCACCCCGCGTCTGCAACGCTTGAACGTGGTCGGGATCTTCAAAGTGGGGGCCGAACTGGATGGTTCCATGGGGCTGATCCACGTTGAGGATGCAGCAACCATGCAGCGCTGGGCGCCGAATCAGGTCCAAAGCGTGCGTCTGGCCGTCAAGGACCTGTATGCCGCGCCCAAGGTCTCGGCCGAGGTGGTCGCCGGGTTGGGTGATGCCTACCGCGCTGACGACTGGACGCACACCCAGGGCAGCCTGTTCAGTGCCATGAAAATGGAAAAAACCATGATTGGTCTTCTGCTGCTGATGATCGTGGCCGTGGCGGCATTCAACATCATCGCCACCTTGATCATGGTGGTGAACGACAAGGGGGCTGACATCGCGATCTTGCGCACCATCGGCGCCACGCCGCGTCAGATAATGGCCATATTCATGGTGCAGGGCACGGTGATCGGGATTGTCGGCACCTTGATCGGTGGCGTGCTGGGCGTGATTGCCGCGTTGAATGTCAGCGCGCTGGTGGGCTGGATGGAGCGGGTGTCCGGGCAACACATCTTCAGTTCAGACGTCTACTTCGTCAGCAACCTGCCGTCCGAGTTACAAGGCGGTGACGTGCTGCTGATTTGCACGGCGGGTTTTGTGCTGAGCTTCCTGGCAACGCTGTACCCGGCGTACCGCGCGGCGAAAATCCAGCCGGCTCACGCATTGCGTTACTCCTGATCCCTCGCATGTGCGCACAGGCTGCAGGCTTGATGATCGACGGCATGCAGCCAGCGCCAGTGCCTACAGCGACTGCGCCCTTGTAGGCAGTTCAATCACAAACCGCGTCATCCCGGCCTGTGACTCACAGGTGATCTGCCCGCCATGGGCGCGAATAATCGATTGGGTGATTGCCAGCCCCAAGCCTGCGTGTTCACTGCTGCCTTCCCGGCGTGCCGGGTCCGCCCGGTAAAAGCGGTCGAACAGGCGCGGCAGTAACGCTGCCGGGATGCCAGGCCCGCTGTTTTCCACGGTGATACGCAAGCGGTCTGCCGTGGGCACCATGCACACCTTGATCTCGCCACCGGCGGGCGTGTAGCGCAAGGCGTTATCCAGCAGGTTGGAAAGGGCGCGGCGCAGCATGCTGCGGTCGCCCGCCAACTGGCCGCTGCCTTCATGGGTCAATTGAATCTGCGACTCTTCTGCCAGCAGCGCATAAAACTCCAGCAGGGCCTCCACCTCGTGTGCCAGGTCCAGCGGCTCGCGTCTGGGTGTCAGCAGGCCGTGGTCGGCCTTGGCCAGGTACAGCATGTCGTTAACCAGCTGTGCCATCCATTGCAGTTCTTCGAGGTTGCTGTGCAGGGCCTCGCGGTACGCATCAATGTCCCGTGGCCGGGTCAGCGTCACCTGAGTGTGGGTCAGCACGTTGGAGAGCGGGGTGCGCAGCTCATGGGCGATGTCGGCGGAGAACGCTGAAAGGCGCTGAAATGACGCGTCAAGCCGCTCCAGCATGGCGTTGAAGGCGTGCGCCAAGTCCGCAAGCTCCGTAGGCATTTGCGCTTCAGGTAAGCGCGCAGTGAGCGAATCGGCGGAGACACTGGCCGCAATCGCGCTCATGCGGCGTAACGGGCGCAAGCCACTGCGCGCCGCCCACGCCCCCAAAATGGCGGTGGCCAACGCCGAGAGGCCGACGGTCATCCAGATCAAGCGTTGCATGCGCTGCAAGAAATGCTGGTGATGGGTGATGTCCAGGAGCAAGGTCAAGCGGGGTGCATCCGGCGTTTCGGGCTGGGGATTGAGCACGCGATAATCGGTGCCCTTTATTTGCAGGCTGCCCAGGCCGGGGGTGGTGGGCAAATCGTTGGGCAGGCTGGTTGAGCTGTCAAACCACGGGTGACCGTCGGGGCCGCGCACGCGAATGCTCAGATCGGGCTGATGACTCAAATCTTGCAGCAACACCGGCAGGCGCCGGGAGAACTGGTCGAGGGTGCTTACGCCGTTCAGCGTGCTGCGCAACCCTGCCAGCCGGGCTTCCATCAGTTGCTGGTCCAGTTCGACGAAATGCACTTCGCTGGCGCGTCCGAACAGCACCCCGGCGAACAGCGATACCACTGCCGTACACCCCGCAAACAGCAACGCCAGACGACTGCTCAGCGACAGGCGACGCATCACGGCGTGCGCTCTTCAAGCACGTAGCCCATGCCGCGTACGGTGTGGATCAGCTTTTGGTCGTGGCTGTCATCGATTTTCAGGCGCAGGCGGCGGATGGCGACTTCGATGACATTGGTATCGCTGTCGAAATTCATGTCCCACACCTGAGAGGCAATCAGCGATTTGGGCAGCACTTCCCCCTGACGCCTGAGCAGCAACTCCAGCAACGAGAATTCCTTGGCGGTCAGGTCGATGCGCTGGCCATTGCGTTCTACGCGGCGGCGGATCAGGTCCAGGCGCAGGTCGGCCAGTTGCAGGCTGGTTTCCTGGGTGGTACTGCTGCCGCGCCGCAACAGGCTGCGCACGCGCGCCAGCAGCTCGGAGAAGGCAAAGGGCTTGACCAAGTAATCGTCGGCCCCCAGCTCCAAGCCGTGAACACGGTCTTCAACGGCATCGCGGGCGGTGAGAAACAGCACCGGCATGTCCAGCCCGGCGCTGCGCACCGCTTGCAGGATTTGCCAGCCATCGCGACCGGGGAGCATCACATCGAGGATTAACAGCGCATAGTCGCCGGTCAGGGCCAAGTGCTGGCCAGTGATGCCGTCAGCAGCCAGTTCGGTGATGAAACCCGCTTCGCTCAGGCCCTGTCGCAGGTATTGCCCGGTTTTGGGCTGGTCTTCAACAATCAGCAGTTTCATGGGCGACCTATCAAAAAAATACCTCAGCCTTATACAGCGGCGCGTGTGGTGAAGGGTAATCCTGACAAAGTTGTAATCTTTCGGTCAGTTGACTGCCAGTACCGAGGTTTAAAGTCAGGGAATGTTCGAATAGTAGCCTTCTGGAGTACCTATGACCCTACGTAATCGTTTGGCCTTTGCGGCGTGTGTGTTGGCATTCAGTGTGTCGGCCGTTGCCTCGCCGGGCAGTCATGCGGATATTGGCCAGCCAGCAGCGGCTGCCAGCGCTACGCGCACGGTCAACATCGAAATGACCGATCTGGCGTTCTCGCCCAAGACCCTTGAGGTGAAAGCCGGTGAAACCGTGCGCTTTGTGCTGATCAACAAGGGCCAACTGCTGCATGAGTTCAACCTGGGCGATGCCGCGATGCACGCCGAACATCAGAAAGAAATGCTCAAGATGCAGCAAAGCGGGGCGATGACCACCACAGGTATGCACCACGCCGGCATGGACCATGGTGCGATGGGGCAGGGTTCTCTGCCCATGACCGGGATGGCCCACGATGACCCCAACAGCGTGCTGGTCGAACCGGGCAAAACCGCTGAGCTGACCTGGACGTTCAGCGGTACTCGCGACCTCGAATTTGCCTGCAATGTGCCCGGCCACTACCAGGCAGGCATGGTCGGGACGCTCAAAGTAGCGCCTTAAATCGTGAAGTTCGTCTGCGGGCGCTGAAAGCCGGGCGTAAACCCGATAGAATTGCGGGGTTTTTCTAGCCAGGTTTTTTGTCATGCATCCCGCAGCCGAACATTCGCCGCTGGGCAAGTCCAGTGAATACATCAGCACCTACACCCCGTCCTTGCTGTTCCCCATCCCGCGTGCCGCGAAATGGGCAGAGTTGGGTCTGAGCGCCGAGACGCTGCCCTATATCGGGGTGGATTTTTGGACCTGCTTTGAACTGTCGTGGCTGTTGCCGTCGGGTAAACCGGTCGTTGCCATCGGCGAGTTTTGTTTCGCTGCCGATTCGCCCAACATCGTGGAATCCAAGTCGTTCAAGTTGTACTTGAACTCCCTGAACCAGACCGTATTCCCGGATACATCAAGCCTGCTTGAGACCCTGACATCTGACTTGTCAGAAGCATCGGGCAAGCCTGTCATCGTTCGCGTACGGACGCTGGATGAAGTGCAAGCTGATGGCGTAGGTGTTTTGCCGGGTGTGTGCATTGACGGTCTGGACATCACGGTCAGCGACTATGCGCAGCCTCGTCCGGAGCTTTTGAAGTGCGATGCTTCGCACGTGGTTGAAGAAAGCGTTTACAGCCATTTGCTCAAATCCAACTGCCCAGTGACCAGTCAACCCGATTGGGGCACGGTGGTGGTGCAATACCGCGGCGCGGCGCTGGATCACGCCAGTCTGTTGGCGTATCTGGTGAGCTTCCGGCAGCACTCTGATTTTCACGAGCAGTGCGTCGAGCGGATTTTTCTCGACCTGCAACGCCTGCTCAAGCCCGAGGCCTTGACCGTGTATGCGCGCTATGTGCGTCGCGGCGGGCTGGATATCAACCCGTACCGTTCCACTGAAACGGCCGAGTTCAAAAACCTGCGCCTGGTGCGTCAGTAACCGTATTGACTTGCAGGCGCGGGGGACGCGCCTGCAAGTGTGCGGCATCAGGCGTTGTTCAGCGCCTTGGCCTGTTCCAGCACGGCTTCAACGTGACCGGGCACTTTGACCCCGCGCCATTCGTGACGCAACACACCATCCTTGTCGATCAGGAAGGTGCTGCGGTCCACGCCAAGGTATTCCTTGCCATACAGCTTTTTCAGCTTGATCACATCAAACAACTGGCACAGGGCTTCGTCCTTGTCGCTCAGCAGTTCGAACGGGAAGCCTTGCTTGGCCTTGAAGTTTTCGTGTGATTTGAGGCTGTCACGTGAAACGCCAAAGATTTCCGTGTTAGCCGCCTGGAAGTCCGCGTAGTGATCGCGAAACCCTTGGCCTTCAGTGGTGCAGCCCGGCGTGCTGTCCTTGGGGTAGAAGTAAATCACCACCTGCTTGCCTTTAAGGTCGGACAGCTTGACGGTTTTCTCGCTGGTGGCAGCGATCTGGAAATCGCTGACGGGTTGATCGATTGCTACAGCCATGGGGCGCTCCTTACATCGGGTTTTGTGGACGCCAAGGTTCAATCAGCGCATCGAGGTTCAGGGCGTCGGCAAAATCAAGGAACTGGTCACGCAGCCAGCTGATTTGTACGCCTGCCGGCAAGGTCACGGTAAACGTGGCGTTGAGCATGGTGCCGCCGGTTTGCGGAGCCTGATAGGTGTCGCAGGTCAGGTTTTCGAGTTCGACGTTGTGGTCGATGAAAAACTGGCATAGCTCATTGATGATGTCCGGACGATACGCCGAGCTGACATACGCCACGTAAGGCAAGGCTTGCGGACGGGTTTCGAGGGCCGCACTGCGGATCACGTTGACGGTGAATGCGTGTTTTTTGGCCAGTGATGGCAAACCGGCCTCAAGGCGCGCCAGCGCATCCCAACTGCCAGTGACTTCCAGTACCAGTGCGCTGCACTCGCCGTGGCGCGTCAGGCGCGAGGTCACGACCGCGCAGCGGTTCTCATGGCTGGCACGGCACAGGACGTTGGTCAGCTCCATTGGGTTGGCGCCAAGGGCACTGATGACAAGGAATTGTTCGCGAACTGTGGGGGTGGACATTCAGCCTTCCTAAAACGATGAGTGGTCGGTACGGACGGTGCACGGGTTGCCCGTGGCGCACTTTATGGCGCGAAACCCTCGCACGCAGCAGCCATCACACAAGGTTGGCGAAGGGTGCGAACCCGGCACGGCGGCGTTTGGGTGGGGCTTTGGGCGCGATATAAAGAGCCATAAAACAGGCCCGCGTGCACATCAGTACCAATCAAAGGCTGAAGGGTAGCGAAAAGCAGCGCGAAGGGGAATGCTCATCGGGCGCGCTGTTGCTTGTGCAAGGGTCAAGGCGCCAGTACCATTACGGCTCTCTTTTTCCGGCAGGAGCGGTTGCATGATTGCGGGCAGTATGGTGGCACTGGTCACACCTATGGATGCACAAGGTCGCCTGGACTGGGACGCTCTGAGCAAACTGGTGGACTTTCACCTGCAAGAGGGCACCAACGCCATTGTTGCCGTTGGCACTACAGGTGAATCGGCAACGCTGGATGTGAACGAGCACATCGAAGTGATTCGTCACGTTGTCAAACAAGTCGCAGGGCGTATCGCGGTTATCGCCGGCACAGGCGCCAACTCGACTCGTGAAGCGATCGAGCTGACTGCCAATGCAAAAAAGGCAGGTGCAGATGCTTGTCTGCTGGTCACGCCTTACTACAACAAGCCAACGCAAGAAGGCTTGTATCAGCACTTCAAGGCCATCGCTGAAGCGGTCGACATCCCGCAGATCCTCTACAACGTGCCGGGCCGTACGGCCTGCGACATGCTGCCTGCCACGGTGGTGCGCCTGTCGACGGTGCCAAACATCATCGGCATCAAGGAAGCCACCGGCGACCTGCAGCGGGCCAAAGACATCCTGGCCGGCGTGAGCGAAGACTTCCTGGTGTACTCCGGGGATGACGCCACAGCCGTTGAGCTGATGCTGCTGGGCGGCAAGGGCAATATTTCGGTGACGGCCAACGTTGCGCCGCGTGCCATGAGCGATCTGTGCGCTGCCGCGATCGCGGGCGATGCCGTCAAGGCGCGTGCCATTCACGAACAGTTGATGCCGCTCAATAAAACCCTGTTTATCGAATCCAACCCTATCCCCGTGAAGTGGGCGCTGCATGAGATGGGCATGATGCCGGACGGTATCCGTCTGCCGCTCACCTGGCTCAGCGAAGCCTGCCACGAACCGCTGCGTCAGGCCCTGCGCCAGTCCGGCGTATTGGTTTAATTGAGGAAGCACTACGCATGAAGCGATTGGCCGGACTTTCCGCACTAGCCGTGATTATTTCCAGCACCAGCGGTTGCGGTTGGCTGTGGGGTCCAGAGGGTTATTTCCGGGACCGTGGCAGCGACTATCTGGAGGCGCAACAAACGGCGCCAATGCAATTGCCGCCGGGTGTGCAGACTGACAAGCGCCTTGTGCCGCTGTTGCCGATCCCGAGCAACGTGCCGGATGACAACGTCAAGGGCGAATTTGAAGTGCCGCGTCCGCAGCCTTTGGTGGCGACCACCAGTGCGAGCGATTTCAGCCTGCAAAAAAGCGGCGACAGCCGCTGGTTGATGGCGCAGCGTTCTCCTTCTGAAGTCTGGCCGCTGGCCCTTCAGTTCTTCCAGGACAACGGCTTCCGTATTGACGAGCAGCGCCCGCAAACCGGTGAGTTCACCTCCACGTGGCAGGGCGCCAGCGAATTGTCCTCCTCGATGGTCCGTCACCTGGGCAGCAGCGGTCTGGCCGCCGACAGCGAAACGCGCCTGCGAGTCCGTATCGAGCCAGGCGTGCAGCGCAATACCAGCGAAATCTACGTGGTCAGCGCCAACCGCCCTGCGGGCAGCACTGCCAACGTCGACTTCACCAACCGTTCGGTCAACGCCGGGCTGGATGCGGCACTGGTCAATGAAATGCTGGTCAGCATGAGCCGCAGCGCCGACAAGGGCGGTACGGTGTCGTTGCTCGCGGCCCGCGACTTTGACACGCCAACTCGCGTAACCCTGAACGAAGACGGCAGCGGCAACCCGGTGCTGACGCTCAACGAAGACCTCGATCGTGCGTGGTCCAGCGTGGGTCGTGCGCTGGAGCAGGGCGAATGGCGCGTTGAAGACATCAACCGCACGTTGGGCCTGTACTACATCAACCTCGCTGAAAAAGCCCAGAACAAAGACGACAAGCCTGGCTTCTTCGCCGGTATGTTCGGCAGCAAGCCGGACAAGGAAGAAGTTGAATCCCGTGCCGAGCGTTATCAGGTTCGCCTGAGCAAAGTGGGCGACGCGGTGCAAGTGACGGTCGAAGAGAACATCAACACCGTAGCGTCGCCAGAAGTGGCGCGCAAAGTGTTGGGCGTGATCCAGGACAACTTGGGCTGATTCTATGCGTTTTGCCGTTCTCGGCAGTGGTAGCCAAGGGAATGGCACGCTGATAGCCAGCGACAGCACTTATGTTTTGGTCGATTGCGGTTTCTCCCTGCGGGAAACCGAACGCCGTTTGGTTCGGTTGGGCATCAGTCCACACCAGCTGAGCGCGATTCTGGTAACCCACGAACATGCCGATCACGTGCATGGCGTGGGTTTACTGTCTCGGCGTTACAATTTGCCGGTCTATATGAGCCGTGGCACCCAGCGCGGGATGCGCAAACCCCTCGAGCCTGCCGGTTACGTGGCGGGTGGCGAGACATTACAGATTGGCGCGTTGAGCATCAGCGTCACACGGGTCGCCCATGATGCGCAGGAGCCCACGCAATACGTATTCAGTGACGGTCAGCGACGTTTTGGTCTGCTGACTGACCTGGGTTCCTATTGCGACGGTGTGCTGCACAGCTATCGCGATCTGGATGCGTTGATGATCGAGTCCAACCACTGTCGCGACATGCTTGCCCGTGGCCACTACCCGTACTTTCTCAAGCAGCGGGTGGGCGGTCAGGAAGGACATTTGAACAACCATCAGGCTGCAAACCTGGTGGCCGAGTTGGGCTGGAAAGACCTGCAACACCTGGTGCTGGCCCACCTGAGCAGCAAGAACAACCTGCCGCAGCTGGCCCGGCAATGTTTTGTCGACACCCTTGGGTGCGACCCGGACTGGCTGCAACTGGCCGATCAAGATTCAGGGCTAGACTGGCGCACAATCGCCTAGCCCACCTACTTAGCATGCGGAGCCCATCATGGAAAAACGTGAAGAACTCTATCGCGGTAAAGCGAAATCGGTTTACAAGACTGACGACGCCAACCGCTTGATCCTGCTGTTCCGCAACGACACCTCGGCGTTCGACGGCAAGCGCATCGAACAGCTCGATCGCAAAGGTATGGTGAACAACAAGTTCAACGCCTTCATCATGCAAAAACTCGAAGAAGCCGGCGTGCCGACCCAATTCGACAGGCTGCTGGGCGACAACGAATGCCTGGTGAAAAAACTCGACATGATCCCGGTTGAGTGTGTCGTGCGTAACTATGCGGCGGGCAGCCTGGTCAAGCGCCTGGGCGTAGAAGAGGGCATGAAGCTCAACCCTTACACCTTCGAACTGTTCCTCAAAGACGACGCCAAAGGCGACCCGTTCATCAACGAATCCCACGTGGTGGCGTTTGGCTGGGGCACGGCCGATCAATTGGTACGCATGAAAGAGCTGTCGCTCAAAGTCAACGAGGTGCTGAGCAAGCTGTTCGACGACGCAGGCCTGATGCTGGTCGACTTCAAACTCGAATTCGGCGTCTTCCATGACGGCTCGATCGTACTGGGCGACGAATTCAGCCCGGACGGCTGCCGTCTGTGGGACAAGGCCACTGGCAAGAAGATGGACAAAGACCGCTTCCGTCAGGGTCTGGGCGACGTCATCGAAGCTTACGAAGAAGTGGCAAACCGCCTGGGCGTTCCGCTTTAAGCCGTAAAAACGCGCAAGCATCTGATAGCACGCAGTTTTTTTGAAAATAAGGTTTGCCTGAATCAAAAGTGCTGTTATGATGCGCGCCGTTGGAGAGATGCCAGAGTGGCCGAATGGGACGGATTCGAAATCCGTTGTACTGGCGACAGTACCTAGGGTTCGAATCCCTATCTCTCCGCCATTATTGAATACGACTAAGCCCCTGAAATGGTTGAACATTTCAGGGGCTTTTTCGTTTTCGGGATGTGATGAAAGGCCATTCTCGACACCCGCTGATCCAGGGCCGAGTCGATCCGTTCGACGGTGCGCAACCTGGAGCGCGCTTTCGGTGCTTTCTATTCTCGAACCACTGGCGGCCTGCGCCGTACGGCTCTCCACGTCTTCGACGACGAGTGCAATCACGTCAGATAACCACAGCTCCGTCCAGCCGTTGAGCATGCTCCTGCGGGCATCGGGTATGCGCGCAGGATCTACTTTGTCTATTCCCTCGATCTCTTTTCCCGGCTAAATGGATCGGCCTGCTCAAGGGCGGCATCAGTACCCACATGACTGATGCTGCCCACAGGGGGCGGATCTGAGCGCCCTGTCTCCAAAAGCGTTGGCCCCGATGTGCCTGACAATCGTAAAAATGTCATTCACGGTCTTTTGGCCGCGCCCTTGTTTTAGTAGCGGGGCCGGGAACAGTCCAATGCCACGTGTGCTGATGTCTGCGATCCACGATTCGCCGATTTTTTTCTCGACGTAAAGCGCTTTGCTTGTGCCTTGCTGGCCTTCCGTCCAATCGTTGAAGTCGGTTCTGCCCAGTAGCACAAGAGCCTGTGCGAAGGGGGGTGAATTTCTGGCGTTATGCCTACCCAAATGCCCCGGGTTTTTAGCTCTGTTCAAAGACTATTTTGAGGGCTAAGCACAGCCTGTTTTTAAACTAACCAGACTTTAAAAAGACGCGTTTCTTAAGTTGCCCATTTTTCGCAACTGCGCAAGAAGTTGCGCACTCAAATGTGGATAACTGTGTGGATACATGGCCACGGTGCATATAAACCGTGGGCTGTAGACGAGTGCGCAAGAAGTTGCACAGTACTGCGCAACTTCTTGCGCACTTTTTAAAGGTTTTTGTTTAAAAAATAACCAGCAAAATTCCTTACTTCGCGTAACGCCTTGTTTTTAAATGACTTGATAAAAGCTGGCACGATCTTTGGTTACTCCATTCAGCACTTGAGTGGCATTTGGGCCTTTCAAGTCCTCATTTTTGAGCAAGGAGAGCATCAATGGCGACGCTAGCTTACATGTCCATCACCGGCACCAAACAGGGTCTGATTACAGCCGGTGCATTCACCGCGGATTCGGTGGGCAACACCTATCAGGAAGGTCATGAAGACCAGGTCATGGTGCAGGGTTTTAGCCACGAAGTGATCATCCCTCGCGACCCGCAATCAGGCCAACCGACCGGCCAGCGTGTTCACAAGCCGGTGAAGATCACCAAGGTGTTCGACAAGTCCTCGCCGCTGCTGCTGGCCGCACTGACCTCGGGCGAGCGCCTGACCGAAATCGAAATCCAGTGGTTCCGCACCTCGGCTGCCGGCACGCAAGAGCATTACTTCACCACCAAACTTGAAGACGCCATCATCGTCGACATCAAGGACTACATGCACAACTGCCAGGACCCGTCGAATTCGCACTTCACGCACTTGGAAGACGTGGAGTTCACCTACCGAAAAATCACCTGGACCCACGAAGTGTCGGGCACTTCCGGTTCCGATGACTGGCGCTCGCCGGTGGCTGGCTAAGGCTGGCTGAGTGTTTCTGCGCACGGGCGCCTTGTGGGTCAGTGCGCAGGTTTAACCCCGGAATGATGTGTTTTCGTCGCCTCTTTTTTGGCGACGCACGCCTGCAGCACTGCATGAGGAGTCAGGATGTTTTCACCGGCGGATCAACCCCATTTCACGCTCACCCTTGCGGGTGCGGACGTTCAGGTCGTGGCCTTCAAGGGCCGCGAGGCCTTGAGCAGGCCGTTTGTTTTTGATCTGGAGCTGGTCAGCCTGCTGACGGGTGAGAGGCTTTCATGACCCCTGGAAATGCCGTTGCTCACACCCGTGCGCCCCAAGTTGCCATCGTTCCGCTCAATGAAGTTCAGATCGAAGATGTCGGGCGCGACGTTTCCGCCATTGATGCCTGGCTGCAAGACATCAGCGGCGGGGCGGTTACCCTTGAACGACTGCAACACGTTGCAGGCTTGGTTCCGGTCGTTGGCAATGTCATGGCGCTTGCTGATGCCATTGGCGACATTGTGAGTCTGATTAAAAACGGTGGCAGCGACCCGCTCGACTGGGTCAGTCTGGGCATCAATCTGGTGTGTGTTGCTCCTTTTCCCGGCACCACCGCGGCGCGCGTGAGCTTGCGCTCAATCTTGTCTTTGGCCCGTAGTGAGCTTGCCCATACCGGCAAGATAGTGCTCGGCGATGCATTGATTGAAATCATGGTTGGGCACCTGAATGCAACGATTGTGGGCCGGCTTGAGCACTTTCTGACCATTGCCCAAAGCCAGCTACCGGATTTGCTGGAGCAGGCAGGGGGGGTGGGCGAAGAGCTTGTGTTGGACCTCGCCAAAGGAATGAGGGCGCTGGTAGACGGTGACATGGACGTGAAGGGGCGTCTTGCCAGCGCGCAGCAACACATCACGTCCATCAACACTGAGCAGCTCAAGCGCAACCCGTTTTACATCTTCACGAATGTCTATGGCGCTTTGCGGGATGTTCAGGTCGCTGCGGGCACCAGCGTGGCCAACTCGGCGGCCAAACTTCTGATGCCTGCTCAGGCCAAAAAGCGGGTGTACGAGCAGACTGAGCATTTGATAGCGATGGCGCCCGAGCTGCGCGTCCAGCTCAGAAAACTTAACGATCCAGCCCTTAAGGGATCCATCGGATCGCTTTTGGTCGTGCTCAACAAAGCTGTTCAGTTATGGCGTTTGCGCAACCCGCACGCACTGAGCAGTAGCATCAAAACGGGGACGACGAGCAAAGCCCGCTACATACAGGGAAAAGGTGAGCTGGAAGTCCGGAAAAAAGAGGTGCCTGCCCAAAAGACGGCCAACCCAGGGAAAAATGGCCCATGCGTTGGGTCTTGTAACAGCATCCTTTTCTCTTTAGGGGCGGAAACGTTCAGCCACACGGATTTCAGCTTGCCCGGCCCGTTCCCGATTGACTGGACACGCACCTACTACTCACGCCTGAGTGCCTATGATCAAGGCGCCCTGGGCGCGCGCTGGATCACCGAATTCACCACCCGCTTTGACCTGCACG
>NZ_JYKY01000016.1 GCF_001042985.1 Pseudomonas lundensis | reverse complement strand
TGGCTGGCTGAAGGAGAACCGTCGCATCGTGACGCGCTTCGACAAGCTCGCAACAAGTTTTGCGGCGATGGTCTCATTGGCCTGCGCTATGCGGTGCTTGCGACAATACTTTACGTACAGAGCCTAGTGCTGGTTACGACAGAATTATCTACTCCATTGCTAGCCAGTATCTGTGGAGGCATGGTTGGCGCTATCGCAAGCTTTATTGGAAATAGGGCGCTCTGCTTTGTGTCAGATGGCTCTCGTAAGTTTCAGCCTGTCAGGTTTGCACTGGTCGCGTTAGCCACAAACTTCGGCAATGGCGTGGGTATGTGGTTCCTCATCAAGTCGAATCTGTCACCGCTCATCTCCCAACTTGTAGTGACCTTAAGCCTCACTGCACTTGGATTCATTGCACATCGTTTTTGGACATTCAATCATGCAGACATTACATCGCTTTCCCGAGCGCCCTGATCCCTTGTTAACCATCGTCGTCCCTTGCTTCCAGGAAGAGGAAACCATCCCCGAGTTCCACCAGCGGATCACCCGCGTCGTGAAGCGCTTACCCGTCTCCTGCGAAATCCTCTATATCGACGATGGCAGTAACGACCGAACGGCCGACATTCTTCGCCACTATCAGGATGGGTCATCTGTACGTTGTCTGTCCCTGAGTCGCAACTTCGGCAAAGAGGCTGCACTCAGCGCCGGGATAGACCATGCCCGTGGCAGTGCGCTGATCTTCATCGATGTCGACCTGCAGGACCCACCAGAGCTCATCTCGGCCATGGTGGACCACTGGCAACGCGGTTACGACGTGGTGAACATGCAACGCAACCTGAGAGTCGGTGATTCGTGGTTTAAGCGCATGAGTGCCCGGGCTTACTACTGGGTCATGCAGCGCCTGGTGGAGAAGGTGGACATGCCGGCCGATGTCAGCGATTTCCGATTGATTGGGCCTGCGCCGCTGGCAGCCCTGCGGGCCCTGGATGAACGCTCCAGGATTCTCAAAGGCATGATCGGCTGGGTAGGCTTTCGTACCATCGAACTGCCCTACAATCGCACTGTTCGCCATGCCGGGAGCACCAAATGGAATGCAGCTGGCCTGTTCAATCTGGCCATCGAGAGCATCGTCAGCTTCTCTCGCAAACCACTGCGCATTTTCAGCCTCATCAGTTTCGGTCTTTTCGTCTCCAGCATCTGCTACATGCTTGCGTCGCTTGTGGCAGGCAGTTTCGACATCCATCACCTGATCGTCGGAATGGCTTCATTCATGTGCGTCGGTGTCGCCATGGTGGGGGAGTACCTGGGCGTGACACTCGCGGAAGTGAAGCGCCGGCCTCTCTATTTCCTGAAGCACAGCAGCAAGGCGGATCCCGTGTCACTCCACCCTTCGATGGCCTCGATCGAGGGTAAGAAATGCTGAGCCTGAAAAACGAGCGGACGCTGTGGTGGATCCTGGGTTCGATTTTGCTCTTGCGTTTGGTGGGGCTGGGCATCTATCCACTGATGGACACATCGGAGGCTCGCTACGCTGAAATGGCTCGCAAGATGGTCGAGTTGAATGACTGGATCACGCCCATGTTCGACTACGGGGTACCGTTCTGGGGCAAGCCACCGTTGTCCTTCTGGACCCAGGCCGCAAGCATGACGGTCTTCGGCGTTAACGAGTTCGCTGCGCGTTTCCCGGCGTGGCTGCTGCACCTGGCAAGCTGTTTCATCATCATCAAACTCGGCACGCAGCAGATTTCCCGTAACGCCGGCATCTGGGCCGCCATTATCTTTTCCAGCACCACCCTTGGCCTAGTCTCCAGCGGTGTCGTGCTGACCGACCCTGTTTTGTCGTTCTCGATTCTGCTGGCCAGCTACGGTTTCTGGCGTTGGATGAAGTGCGCCAGCAAGGCGGATGCCTACCTGATGTTCGCAGGTCTCGGGCTGGGCTTGCTTGCCAAAGGCCCTCTGACCCTAGTGCTTATGGGGGCGCCGGCATTCGCCTGGTTCGTTATCTACAAGGAATGGGGACGGGTACTGAGGCTTCCCTGGATCAGCGGCCTTGTACTCATGTTCGGTATATCCGTGCCTTGGTATGTCGCGGCCGAGATGAAAACGCCCGGCTTCATGGAGTACTTCTTCGTTGGTGAGCACTGGAGCCGCTACGTCGTCAGTAACTGGGCGGGCGACCTATACGGCAGTGCTCATGCCAAGCCATATGGCACCATCTGGATCCAGCTCGGACTGTCGCTACTGCCGTGGGCCTTTTTCTTACCATTACTGATCCGCAAGCGTGAATCAATGCAGCGCTTCGAGGCTTACCTCTGGCTGTGGGCCTTGGCGACACCGGTCTTCTTCACATTTGCAGGCAACATTCTGTGGACCTACCTGCTACCTGCGCTGCCAGCCTGGGCATTGCTGCTATCCGGACGGATCAGCGATGTTGGCCCGAAGACTACATGGGCTGCCGCGGCGAGTGCATTGGTGTTACCAATCATCGGTGCGGGCATCATCTACGCCGGGGTACTTGAGGAGCGACCTCAGAATCAGCGAGATGTGGTTCAAGCCTGGCTCAATGTGCAGTCTGCTCATTCCGCTCCCCTGATCTATCCTGGCCGCCGCTCATACTCGTCGGAGTTTTACAGCAGCGGAAAGTCCGAGAACATCAAGGATCCTGCCAAGTGGCCGCAGGATGGCTCGTTCTATCTGTCCAGGCGCTTGCGAGACAGCAAGGATGGTCTGCCCGCTGATCTAGCATGTACAGCGATCACCGAAGCGAACGCCAGCCAGCTCATGCTGTGCCATTGGAAACGTACCGTACAAGGTGCCGAGGGTCTGGCTGGAGAAAGCAATGCGGAAACGCCTCGCAAGAACGAAGGCTAAATTCCAAGCACAAAAAAGCCAGGTTTTATCCTGGCTTTTTTGTCGATTTCTTTCGTCATTTGAAGTCCTATTTAACCGCCGATTAATTGTCGGCTTGTTCCTTACCATCCTTGCTTTCTTTCTTTTGCTCTTGAGCGACTTGTTGTTTGTTCTGGTCCGAAGAGTCATCGCTCCATAGGCGAGCCTGTTCGGTTCGGAAGTTTTCATTGAACTGTTTCGCTCGCTCGAAGCCACCTTCAGCGTAAGCGGTACCCATGAGACCCAGCAGCAGGCTGCCAATAGCGATAGATTTGACAAATTTCATTGTGAACCTCGGTTCATACTAGGCCTGCCTGATTAGCGGCCTTTGTTGGTTTGTAGTTTAGGAACGCGAAGCTAACGACAAGGTGAGTCAATAATTACAATTCCGTAATTTTGGCGGCAGGCAGGATGCGTTAAATCCTCAAATCTGGAAGGATCATGTCTATCTCGGCACTGTCGAGGGCGACTAAGAATTTTCTCTTAAATTACAATTTTGATATCTAGCGCGTTAATTCAGCGCGGCGTTGTTGGCCGCCCTAGGAGATAGCCATGAATGACATAGAGCCCTGGGCAGTTGCTATCGGTGACTTTCGCCGCTGCACTGAAAAACTCACTGTCCAGCTCGATGAGCTGACCTCGCAGACGCGGACCTCCAGCGCTGTTCTGGAGAGGTCGAACGAACTGGTGGAGCAGGTGGACGCTGTCGGCCGGCAGATTCAGGAGGAGGTGCGAAAGGCGGAGAAGGCTTGGTCGAACGCGGAGGAGGTTGCCTTGCGCGCCGCTGCATCAGCGTATTCAGCTGCATGCCGCGGAGTCGACACCGCCATCCAGCCACTGATCTCGGAGCTTACAGCAGCGACAAAGGCGGCGGACGCCTCTATCCAGGAGCTCAAGCGGGCACCGGTGCTGGCCAAGCGTTATGTGATGGTGGTCGCCACGTCGTTCTTCATTCTGGCGCTGATCTGTGTCTACTCGACCATGCGCCTGATCGATGCCGCCGGCAGCGTAAGTGCTCAAGAGAAAGTGAATGCTCAGTACTTCTCACACCTGTGGAAGAACGCCAATCCTGACGAGCAGAAGATCATCAAGTCGGTGATTCTGCGGTCGCCTATGGACCCTGTGGTCCTCCGGCACTGATGCATTGAGCAAACAAAAAGGCCCGTCGATGGACGGGCCTAATCATGTCTGCGCGGTTTAAGCGGCGGTCATTGCTGGCTGCAGTTGCTGGGCTGCGGGAAAGTGAAGGTGGAACCAGGTGAAGTTTTCTTCGGTCACCTCCACGCTCGCCGACCCTTGGTGCAGGCTCATGATCGACTGCACAATGGCCAAGCCAAGACCGGTACCGCCTTCGCTCCGTGCTCGGCTCTTGTCCACACGGTAGAACCGCTCAAATAAGTGCGCATGGTGTTCCTTGGCAATACCGCGGCCGGGGTTGCCGACACTCAAGGTCGTACCGCTCGCACTATGCTGCACCTTCACGTAGACCGTGCGGCCGCGAGGGCAGTAGCGGATCGCGTTCGACACGAGGTTTGAGACGGCCCGTTGAACCATCAGGCGGTTCCCGCGTACCACATCATCACTCCCAGAAATCTGCAGCTGGATCTCGCCTTCCTCTGCCGAAATGCTGAAGAGGTCGCATACGCGCTGAACCTCGTCGACCAGGGACACCGGTTCGAACTCCACCATGGACGCAGGGTGACTGACCTGGGCCAAGAACAGCATGTCGGAAACCATGCGGCTCATGCGGTCCAACTCTTCTGTGCACGACTCTAGAACCTCCCGGTACTCGGAAAGCGATCTTTCTCTGGTCAAGGCAACCTGGGCCTTGCCCATCAGGTTGGAAAGCGGTGCTCGAAGTTCGTGGGCAAGGTCGTCAGAGAACTGCGAGAGCTGCTGAACGCCATCATCCAGGCGAGCCAGCATGATGTTGATGCCGTCGGCGAGCTTCTTGAGTTCTGCCGGCATCCCATCAGTCGGAAGACGATGGTCGAGGCTCTCCGTTGAGATCTTTGACGCCACCTTGAGGAATTTGGTCAGCGGCAGCAGGCCTCTGCGCACGGTCCACCAGCCAATGGCCAAGATCAGTGCGAGGATGACGGGGGACATCATCAAGGCCCAAGTCAGCAACGCATCAAGCAGTGCCTCACTGGATGACTGGTCCATGGTCATATAGACGCTGACCTCTGTTCCATCGCCCAAGCGCATGATCCGAGAAGCACTCAGCAGAGGACGGTCCTGCGTATCACGCCATTCATGCTCTTTAGGCTGGGCCGCCGGCTGAAACTTGTGCACCTCCAGATTGACCTGTTTCGAGCCAATCGAGAGCAGAGGAGTCTGATTCTGTGAGGTATCGAATATGCTCACATACAGGTTGTTGTGGCCCATGACCAAATCGACAAGCTGATGTGCATCTGCGTTGACGCCGGAGATATCCGGGATGGTGGACAGGTTGTGAGCCATCCCCGCCATCTTTACTTCCAGGTCCGCTCGGGCATTTCTTTCCAGAGCCTTACCTACCATCAGATAGCCAAAGGTGGCGAACAGAAGCAGCAACGCTGCGCTCATCAACCCAACTTTTAACCCCAGCTTTGCAGCCAGGCTGAATGGCCTCATGCGCGTTCCTCAAAAACGTACCCAACGCCACGAAGCGTGTGAATGAGCTTGGTTTCAAACGGGTCATCGATCTTCGAGCGCAAGCGCCGGATGGCTACATCGATGACATTGGTGTCGCAATCGAAATTCATATCCCAGACCAACGAGATGATCTGAGAGCGAGTCAGCGCTTCGCCCGTTCGGCTCATGAGCAGGTGCAGAAGCGCAAATTCCTTGGTGGTGAGATCGATGCGTGTGCCACCGCGGAAGACGCGATGGCGGACGGAGTCGAGTTCCAGATCGGCAATTTTCAGCGAGCTCTTCTCGACTAACTCATCACCACGGCGTTGCAGCGAACGGATGCGAGCAAGCAGCTCAGGGAATTCGAATGGCTTCACAAGGTAGTCATCCGCGCCGCCGTCCAAGCCCTTGAGCTTGTCATTGATGCGTCCGCGGGCGGTCAGCATGATGATGCGGACCCGGCTGGTCTTACGGATGGTTTCCAGCAGGTCCCAGCCGTCGATACCCGGGAGGTTCACGTCCAGGAGGACCAACGAATAGACATTAGTGTTGAACAAGTGCAGAGCATCTACACCGTTGTGCACGATATCTACGACATACCCGCTTTCGGATAGGCCCTGCTGAAGATATTCGGCAGTTTTAATTTCGTCTTCCACAACTAGAACGCGCATAACTTATCTCAAGGTGTGAGGAAGGAGTTGGCCTAATCCGCCAAGATTATGGTTGCAGGCTGTTCGAAAGTTTGGCTGAGGGTATGGCATGTGGTAGTCGCTACCTCTGTCCATACGCCGGGTCACCTGAGGACGCTTGAATCTTAACGCGAAGAAGCTGGCCGCGGCGAAATCCTACAAATTTGTAATGTAGCCGCAAGATTTCTGACAGTCATGCAGGCTCCACCCCTAAGCATAGCGGATTCTGGGGCCTGCGGCGGTGTATGACAGATTCGCCTGGCAGGTGGAATCGGCCAGGACAGGCAGCATTTCGGTCGTTAGCTTGCAAGGACTGGTACTGGCCTTGGATCGAGGGCGCCACGCA
This sequence comes from Pseudomonas lundensis, assembly GCF_001042985.1. Classification (GTDB taxonomy): domain Bacteria; phylum Pseudomonadota; class Gammaproteobacteria; order Pseudomonadales; family Pseudomonadaceae; genus Aquipseudomonas; species Aquipseudomonas lundensis. Next base: position 107,296 of record NZ_JYKY01000016.1, on the reverse strand, counting down.
GGCAGACCCCATGCACGGCCGCAAACCGCAGCGCCTTTCTGCAAATTAGTTCACGTGGCGGCTCGATATTCTCTCGAATAATTATCTTACAATCTATTACATGTCCAAATTGTAATTGCACGATCATCTTGGTGTTAGCCTCCTTTGCTAGTTTAAGGGCAGCGGAAGAGGCATCGCTGCTTTGGAAATTGTCTCATTTCAAAGCAGCTTGGCAAGAGCACCGAGCAGTTGTTCGCGCCAGTGCATTCACCTGTAAACCATACGCTCCTTTGGTAGGTGAATTTTAGCGCCCCCCTACGGGCGCTTTTTTATTAAGGGACTTCTTATGAACACTACTGTATCAGCGATCGCCGTGTTTATGCTCTTTACATCACTAACAGCCAATGCCCAAAGCGGTATGGAGATCAATAAACACATCGAGCGTACTGCTAGAGAGGCTACAGCGGATTATGCTCAACGCGTAAAAAAGCCCATGCCTCAACTAGAAGACTACGCCTATGGCATGGACCTGGACGTTGGTAAGTTGGTGTATGTATCACCCAATGTGCGGTACTGCGGTAATGTAAGAAGCATGATGACCTACGAAGACTCGAAAGGCGAACTGCACATGGTTCGCTACCTGGTGAAGGGCGAGTGTGTTAATAGCCGTTAAGACTCATCAAGATGATCCCTGCGGCCACCGGATCATAGAAGCTCAATGCCGAACCGGCGCAGCAGTATGGCGAAGCCTCCGAAGCTGGCCATTGTGATGAGGATGCTGCTGATCAGTGTCGGCCAAAAGCCGAGCTTAGGTAGCAGCAATGGAAAAGCAATAAACATCGGCAGGGTCGGAAGCACGTACCAGAACGTGTACCAAGCATGGTTGGAGATCTTCTCCATGCTCTGGTTCTCTAAATAGAGCCAGACCAACGTCACGACCGTGACCAAGGGTAGGGCGGCGACCAAGCCGCCCAGCTTGTCGCTGCGTTTCGCCAGCTCTGACACGAGAATCACTATACCGGCAGTGAGTAGGTACTTCGTGATGATCCAGGCCATCGCTGAGCCTTCTGGAGGTTGTTGACGAGGGCAGGCGAAGCCATTCACCAACCCCCTTGAAGCGCTCCTGCCGTTTACGGCATCCCTCACCGCATTTTTTTTGCAACATCACCCTCAGCCAGGAGGGTGATGTGTTTGCATGGTGTTTACCGATCGGTCAGTGCGAGGGTGAGGGAACGCTCTCGTGGAAAGCTGCCCGCTCGATCTGGATGGTGCAGTGATGGATTTCGAATGCATCGCTGACAGCATCCACGACGGCCGCCAACACAGCATCCCCATCTGCAGAATCCCGAACCACTACGTGCGACGTCATCACGTTACTGCCACTGCTGACAGCCCACACGTGCAAGTCATGAACGTCCGTCACGCCATCTACTCCGAGGATGGTGGCCTCGATTGCCGTAACGTCGAGCCCCCTCGGGACACCCTCCATGAGGATCCCCAGGCTTTCGCGAAGCAACTGCCACGTCCGCGGCAGAACCCAAAGGCCGATCGCCACAGCGACAATCGTGTCGACCCAGGTCCAGCCGGTGAAGCGGATGATAAGTGCCGCGATGATTACGCCAAGCGAGCCGAGCATGTCGCTCCAAACTTCGAGGTAGGCTCCTTTGACGTTGAGGCTTTCGTTGCTCGCAGATGCCAGAAGGCGCATCGAAATTAGGTTGATGATCAGGCCGGCGATTGCGATCCACATCATCGCTCCGGTAGCGATCTCCGCCGGCATGAAGAAGCGCTGGTAGGCCTCATACAAGATGTACATCGCCACCAGGAAGAGCAGCACGGCGTTGAACGTCGAAGCCAGAATTTCCAGGCGCGCATAGCCGAAGGTTCTTTTCTGATCCGCCGGCCGCTTGGCTATCTGAAGTGCAATCAGTGAGATCGCCAAGGCGGCAGTATCTGTGAACATGTGAGATGCGTCCGACAGCAGCGCCAGGCTGCCGGTAATCCACGCACCGATCACTTCTGCAATCATGAAGCTGCCAGTCAAGCCGAGCGCCATGATTAGCTTCTTCTGATGCCCCTCGCGTACTGCAGCGCTGCCATGGTCATGATTTGAACCCACGTATTTCTCCTTGCGCAGGGTTGTGGTCTCGTTGGCCTTCCTGTCTACCTAGCCTTAGAGCGTCGCTTGGCCACACTGACTGCAAAATCTTGCTCCTGCACTCAGCAGCGAGCCGCAGGCGGTGCAACCACTCGATAGCGGTGTTCCGCAGTTTAGACAAAAGCGTGCTGACGGATCGTTGGCCGTCCGGCACTGCCTGCAGCCCTGCAGATCTTTGATGGGGGCAGGAGTGGGAGGGCGCCCGCCGTCATACACCTGATTACCGCCGTCGCAGCCCTGCTGCCGGCCATGGCGATCATATTGCTCGGCCCCATGTCCCCCGCTGTGGTGCTTGCCTCCACCGTGGTTTCCACGGCCATGGTGCCCGCCCAGGATGTTTTTGAAAAAGCTCATGGTATTCGCCCCTCATTGATGGGTGACATATTAACGAGCAAAAGTTGAAAATTATGTTCTGCTCGCGAGAAAGACTTGTAAGTTGAATTGAAAGTTCAAAATTAGCCTACGACAAAACGAAACCGTTTTGTTTGTGAAATTAAATTTATCTAGCTGAGCGGAGCATTGCTTTTGGTGGGTAGTATTCCCCTAATTTTGATCATAGCGTGATCAATGACAATCAAAACAGCAGTAATTGGATTTCTGTCAGCATTGTAATCCCGAGGTCATCGTGTCGTTATCAGGTCCCGGAAATAATGCGCTCAGCGAGATTCATTTCTCTTTTTATCCCTATGCCTCACACATACTAAGCGTCCCCAACGCCTAGGGGCCTAAGGCCTCTGACGCTCCGCACATTGCGCAATCGCTCAGCATCTGTCGACGGTTTGCCTTGTAGCTCCCGCTAACTCCATAGCTACCGCCATGGATAAGCAGCTTCCAGAGTTTGATAATGACACCTTCCAAATCCATTGTTCACACCCTGTTAAGCAAATGGATCTTTGCTATTCGCAATGCGCGGCAGAAAGGCATCAGTACTAATTTGCTAATCGGCCTGGTGACTTTTTGGTTACTGCTATTCGCGAACGCTGAGCTCTGGAACGTGCTCTGGAAGCTGGTATTCAAAACCGATGAAGTGAACTGGCAGCTAGCGGCTAGCCTCCCAGTCATAGTATTCGCATGGGTGTTTACCGTTCTGAGCTTGCTGTCATGGGGGCGGCTGGCCAAACCCATACTGTGCCTGGTACTGATCAGCGCGTCTTTTGCGAGTTACTTCATGAATGCCTACGGCATCGTGATCGATTACACAATGTTCACCAACGTTGTGGAGACCGACGTCGCTGAGGCAACCGAGCTGCTGAATTGGAAGCTCGGTCTTTGGGTCGCAATGGTTGGGGTGTTGCCCGTCTACCTGATTGCCCGGGTTCCCCTCCGGCGCAAGCCTTGGGCCAAAGCTTTGGTCAGCAGGTTCATTGCTCTGTCGCTCGCTCTGTTGACCTTATCTGGCATCGCGTTGAGTCAGTACCAGTCGTATGCCTCCTTGCTGCGCAACAATCGGGAGATCCGGCTGATTCTGGTACCTACCAACTTGTTTGCGGCTGGCCATGGGTACCTGAAGCGTCAGCTGGCCTCACCTAAAACGCTGACGGCCATTGGTACTGATGCGGTAGTTAATCGACAGGGTGCGGCTCGTAAACCCAGGCTGCTGGTACTGGCAGTAGGAGAGACCGCTCGCTCCGCCAACTTCTCCCTCAACGGCTACTCCCGTGAAACGAATCCGGAACTAGAAAAGCGAAATGTCATTAGCTTCACGAACGTGAGCTCCTGCGGTACCGCTACCGCGGTCTCGCTGCCATGCATGTTCCTGGACGTGGGTAAGGCCCAGTACAAAGATGGCTTGGCCAAGAGCCGAGAAGGGCTGCTCGACGTGCTTCAACGCGCTGGCATCAGTGTCATGTGGACTGACAACAACTCGGGGTGCAAAGGGGTCTGCGACAGGGTTCCCAACCACAAGGCTGCCTCTCACGCGGATTCCCAACTGTGCACCAGCGAGGAGTGTAAGGACGGGGTGCTGCTCACGGAGATGCAAGACTTCATCAAGCGCCAGGAAGGCGATGCTGTCCTGGTGCTCCACTACAAAGGCAGTCACGGCCCGGCCTACTACAAGCGCTACCCCTCGCAATTCAAGAAATTCGCACCGGTGTGCGAGACCAACGAGCTCGACAAATGTAAGCAGGAGGAGGTGGTCAATGCCTACGACAACTCAATCCTCTACACCGATTATGTGACTGCAAATCTCATCGATATCCTGGCGGCCAACACCAAGTTCGACACTGCGCTGATGTACGTTTCGGACCACGGCGAATCGCTGGGGGAGGGTGGGCTCTATCTACACGGGCTGCCTTACGCGATGGCTCCTGACGAGCAAACAAAGGTGCCGTTGGTACTTTGGATGTCTGACTCGCTCGCGAAGAGCGAAAAGGTCAACGTGGGTTGTTTGAAAGCTCAAACCACGTCACCGCTGAGCCACGACAACCTGTTCCACACCGTGCTCGGCATGATGAACGTCCAGACGTCTTCGTATCGCTCAGCGCTGGATTTCACTGCCCCTTGTAAGCCCTTTGTCGGAGGCTCTTATTCTGGCCTCTGAATGTTCGATGTGGACCGGATCATCGGCCAGGCGGTTCTGCACCAGCCTGCTTTGACAGCTGAGAGAAGCTGGACTAATTACATAGCTGCATTCAACAACCCAAGCGGAAAAGGAAGTTTTGCATGAGCATCAAGCCAGGCCCAAAGCGCACCAATGAAGATGGCACTCCGGACAAAAGGCAGCGAGTCACCCCTGAAAAGCAGAAGGACCATCCGGACCTGAAACCCCACAAGCACAAAAAGGGGGAGTAAGAAAAAAGCAGCTCTCGGGAGCTGCTTTTTTTTTGGGGCTGTGTGCAAACCCTCCCGACCGTCTCGCTGATCAATCGGACCGCGTCGTGAGTCTTCCGCTTGGCTTGATGGATTCTGAAGCTACCTCCGGATCGGTTATCCCTTCAGTGCGGACGACGAGACTGATATCCCAGAGCGTTGAGCTGATACTCGCTGACAGCCCGAAATTGTGATTCTGCGATTTGACGCAGGCGCTCAACCTCTTCGGCAGATGAGCCAGAAGCCTGCGCCTCGTGGTATTGCTTCATCGCATCCACTGCGTCGGTATACATGGGGTGGTCGGGGAGAAGAGCTGGCATCTTTTTCGTCATGTAGCGGCAGGTCCTCACTGGATAGTCGACGGTGGTTTACCTGCTTTGAGGAGCTGAAAATCAATGACCGCCTGATAGAGCGAATCTGCCAATGGGTGAAGACGCTGTACCTCAAGGTCTGGCAATCCAGCAGCCTCCGCTTCGTGGGCCTGTCGGATAGCTTCAAGCGCTTGCCTCATCAGTGGCTCACCAGCCTCGACCATTCCAATGAATGTGCGCTTCACAACATTTTGCTCCATTCAGCTGAAGATGAATTATAGGACACCGCGGCGTGGCAAGGCCCCGAGCAGCATAGGTGTTCGACGCCCGACTGAACGAATCAATGAGGAGCGCGCTGGCCTGGGGAGTGGCCAGGGCGCGTGTCGTAGCTACGTTGTAAACCACTTTTTTTCACTGTAAACCACTGTGGTTACAGTGAAAAAAAGTGGTTTACAACAGGCCTCCTCAGGCCTGAGTCAGCTCCAGCAGATCGCCCAGTTCCTCCCGGGCCATCTTCACTCTATCCATTCTGCGATAAGGATGATCAACCGGCATCCGGATAAGGGATTCGAACCAAGCCGAATCGAATTTGATGACTTCCTTGTGAATGTGCTCAAGCTCACCTCCGCGAGGCTGTGACACTACAAACTCCATGCTTTCAACCAAGCCGGACGCTTCACTGTCTTTGACGATTCGATGGCGGATGAAACTCATTTTGAGATCAAAATATGCCGCCTTCGAACCAGGCACCTTCTTCGATTCCAGCCGACCAGTGCTGCTGATTTCCGCCCCTGGCACCTCAGCGGCAATAGCTTTCACCAGCTCAGCATTTCCAATGACCTTCTGGCCAAACAGGCGGGTGGCGTCCGACATGTAAGCAAAGATCCATGGCACATTGCGAAGCGTCGCGCCGGTATAGAGGTAGCCACGCTCTCCCTTGTAACGCTGCAGCATGCCTCTCAACGCGTTCTCGGAAAGGACCAGTTGGGTCTCTTTCTCCAGGATGTAAACCACGCGATCGAACTGTTCGATCAATAGCTTGAGAATCTTCCGTGGGACGCCGTCAAACCTGGTTTTTCGTTCTGTTTTCTTGTGCTGGCGAGGCTGGAAGTACGGGCAATCGTTACGGGCCTCACTATCAAATGGAGCGATGCCGCGAATGCTCTTAGTAGCATGTTTCCCGAATGGGTTCTTCACGTTAGGCGGTAGCTCATACAGCCCAACCAGCTGGACAGGGTTGTCGCATGCCGGGCATACAGCAAACTGAGCTAGCTTGCCGGCACTTCCAGGCTGGTACCATGGATCTCTGCGGAAGGTCTCGGCCTCGAAACCTTCCTTGTCGATGATCTTGCTTTCTGTGTCTTCGATGCGGACCTTATAGACATCCATCTTTGCTGAAACCGTATCAATAGAGGGTCTCTGGATGGTAACGAGCGAGGATAGGCAGCAGTAGGCCTAACTGACCCTTTTGGTGTGTTGATGCTGACCTCGGATTGACCCAGGTACCGACGCAAGACTGCCCTATCTCCAAAACTGCAAAAGTCGAGCACAGACAATGATTCACGAGGAGTCAGACTGGGTCAGTAAAATCTCGGCAGCTGGGTCAACTCAGCGTCGGCGCCAACACTCTGGTGTCATAAAGTCTATAAAACTCTGCCTCCGTCATTTTAACGGGCTCCCCAAGCTCATCTACCCAAAGCAACTGACGATTCTTGAGTCGTTTTACAAGTGTTAACTTGGCACCGTTAAATATCACCACTAATTTCAGCTTAAGCGAAAAAGTTTCCATGACGGTGACCTCCTTGGAGATAGATTGGAGCACAAGGTGCTATAGGCTTTTCGAGGTTCACCCCGACGTAACCTAGTCCAAGCAGATGCCATGCTTTTTCACAACCTAACAACTCACAGAGTTCCTTAATCGTGCCGGGTTGATAGGTCTTTAAAAGCGCAACAGAACTTTCCGGGTCGCAATCAATGAGCATCATGCTCCGCCGGTAATACATCAAATCACGGAGATTGTTAGAGAACGGCTCAGCCAAGAGATATTCGTCACTAACAACTGTGAACACCCGATTGGTCTGCTTGAAGTGGTCTTCAATAGCCTCCATGCGCGAGCTGGTATGCCGGGTTAGGAGCCTTGCAGCGGGCTTAACCTCGAACCACTGCTCCGTTCCGTCGTGCAGCACTGCCCGGACGTCAGGGTAGTAGATGGCGCTGTACCCACCCATTTCGAAGGTTTCTTTGCTCGGCTGAACTTCGTATCGAAACACCTGAGGCGACAGCTCAAGAAGACTCAAAAAATACCCCTCAAGCTGGGATTCCCAAGGAATGGATTTGCCATTTTTCAGTGAGGGGAAAAAGCCCCGGAAGTGGCAGGATCTGCGGGTTACAACATTTCTTACGGCCATGACATTTCTCCAGGTCGAACGAGTCCTTGACGCAGAAAAATGCATGCGCCAGCGGACTCATGGAGGCTATTCAACAGGCAACACTGTGCCCTCGAGACGCCTCGATAAGGTCGAAAAATTGGGGAGAGTTGACATGCGCCGAAAAAAGGCAGAAATTACGAGCACCACACAAGTAATTCCTGCTTCATCTAGGCGCGGTCATCCTCCCAAGGTTGATCGCGTTTTTACATTCTGGCTTCCTCTTTCTGCATTTAGAATCCTTATACGCTAGCTCTGGCGCACATTACGTCAAACAATAAATTAGCCCCACCTCATGCATTCATAGCTAATTTTTGACTAACGATATTAAGCCAGGCGTTGACTACTGACAATTCCTTTATAGCTATATGAGCAAATAAAGCTGGATCTTATAGTTCCGTGTTATATGTGAAAAACTTCTATAAAATTTCATTTATATCGAGTTAGCGAATAACGTTTTCAATAAGGCTATTTCTCTAAATTTATTATAAAAATATGCATCCTTTATAACACTGAATCGCTTATCCAAAATTCTTCAAACAAGAGACACAAAAAAGCCAACGCTACATAGCGTTGGCTTTTTTGTGTTGCACAGTTCAACTATTTGTAAGAATTCTCATTTATTTTGAGAACCTACATCCGCATTAGAAGTCCAGGTTGGACACCGCCAATGCGTTGCTCTCGATGAACTCACGACGCGGTTCAACTGCGTCGCCCATCAAGGTATTGAAGATCTGGTCAGCGCCGATCGCGTCTTCAATGGTGACCTTCAGCATGCGGCGCACGCTTGGGTCCATGGTGGTTTCCCAGAGCTGATCCGGGTTCATTTCACCCAGACCTTTGTAGCGCTGAATGGTGTGACGCTTGGTGCTTTCAGCCATCAACCAGTCCAGTGCTTCCTTGAACTCGGTGACTTGCTTGCGGCGTTCGCCACGCTGGATGTAGGCGCCTTCATCCAGCAGGGTGCTCAACTGCGCGCCCAGGGTCACAACGGTTTTGTAGTCGTTGCTGCCGAAGAAATCACGGTTGAAGGTGATGAACGTCGAGTGGCCGTGGGAGATCAGTTCGACTTCCGGCAACCAGACGTTGCGCTCCGTGTCTTCACGCAGGCTGGCTTTGTACACCAGACCCGATTTCTCGACCAGACGCAGACGCTCTTCGAACTTGGCCATCCACGCCTGCATGGCAGCGTGGTCACCCAATTGCTCAAGGGTCACGGCCGGCAGGTAGATGAAGTGCTCGGTCAGCTCCTGAGGGTACAGGCGCGACAGACGCTTAAGGGTTTTCATCACCATGCGGAAGTCGTACACCAGACGCTCCAGTGCCTCGCCGGAGATGCCCGGGGCGTCTTCGTTCAAGTGCAGGCTGGCGTCTTCAAGGGCCGACTGCGTCATGTACTCTTCCATGGCGTCGTCGTCTTTGATGTATTGCTCTTGCTTGCCCTTTTTCACTTTGTACAACGGCGGCTGAGCGATGTAGATGTAGCCACGTTCGATCAGCTCCGGCAACTGACGGAAGAAGAAGGTCAGCAGCAGGGTACGGATGTGCGAACCGTCGACGTCAGCATCGGTCATGATGATGATGTTGTGATAGCGCAGTTTGTCGATGTTGTACTCTTCGCGGCCAATCCCGCAGCCCAGCGCCGTGATCAAGGTGCCGACTTCTTGCGAAGAAATCATCTTGTCGAAGCGAGCTTTCTCAACGTTGAGGATTTTACCTTTCAACGGCAGGATCGCTTGAGTGCGGCGGTTACGTCCCTGCTTGGCGGAGCCGCCAGCAGAGTCACCTTCCACCAGGTACAGTTCGGACAACGCCGGGTCTTTTTCCTGGCAGTCAGCCAGCTTGCCCGGCAAACCTGCGATATCCAGCGCGCCTTTACGGCGCGTCATCTCACGGGCTTTACGCGCTGCTTCACGGGCACGGGCGGCGTCGATCATTTTGCCGACAACCAGCTTGGCTTCGTTCGGGTTTTCCAGCAGGAAGTCCGAGAAGTACTTGCCCATTTCCTGTTCAACAGCGGTCTTCACTTCGGAAGAGACCAGCTTGTCTTTGGTCTGGGAGCTGAACTTCGGGTCAGGCACTTTTACCGAAATAATCGCGGTCAAACCTTCACGGGCGTCATCGCCGGTGGTGGCTACCTTGTGCTTCTTGGCCAGGCCTTCAGCTTCGATGTACGTGTTCAAGTTACGCGTCAGGGCAGAGCGGAAGCCCACCAAGTGCGTACCGCCATCGCGCTGCGGAATGTTGTTGGTAAAGCACAACAGGTTTTCGTTGAAGCTGTCGTTCCACTGCAGAGCAATTTCTACACCGATGCCGTCTTCACGCTGAACGCTGAAGTGGAACACCTGGTTAACGGGTGTCTTGTTGGTGTTCAGGTAGTCAACGAATGCACGCAGACCGCCTTCGTATTTGAACAGCTCTTCCTTGCCGCTGCGCTCATCCTTCAGGACGATGCCAACACCGGAGTTGAGGAAGGACAGCTCACGAATACGCTTGGCCAGGATGTCCCAGCTGAAGTGAATGTTCTTGAAGGTTTCTGCCGACGGCTTGAAGTGGATCTGGGTACCGGTGGTTTCGCTCTCACCGACGATGGCCATCGGCGCCTGAGGCACACCGTGAACGTAGGTCTGTTCCCAGATTTTGCCGCTGCGACGTACGGTCAGCACCAGAATTTCGGACAGGGCGTTAACCACCGATACACCTACACCGTGCAGACCGCCGGAGACTTTATAGGAGTTGTCGTCGAACTTACCGCCAGCGTGCAGCACCGTCATGATGACTTCAGCTGCGGAAACGCCTTCTTCTTTGTGCACATCGACCGGAATGCCACGACCGTTGTCGCGCACGGTGATGGATTCATCCGGGTGGATGGTGATGGTGATGTCGTCGCAATGGCCAGCCAGCGCTTCGTCGATGGAGTTATCGACCACCTCGAACACCATGTGGTGCAGACCGCTGCCATCGTCGGTGTCACCAATGTACATACCGGGACGTTTGCGTACGGCATCCAGGCCTTTCAGCACTTTAATGCTCGTTGAGTCGTACGTATTTTCTTCGCTCAATGCCTTCACTCCCGATGGTCGTGGGTCTGGGTGATACAGCCCTGTTCCACGTGGAACAGTGCAACTGGCGTTTCCGTCTGCCAGCCTTCCCTCAATAATTCGTGATCTACACAGGTGATAAACACCTGGCAGCGTAAGTCTTCCAACAAGCGACACAGTGCGTGGCGATGTTGCTCGTCGAGTTCAGACGGCAAATCGTCCACCAGATAAATACATTGGCCGCGCCGTGCCTGACTGACCAAATGCCCCTGAGCAATTCGCAAAGCGCAGACCACTAACTTTTGCTGCCCGCGCGAGAGGATTTCTGCGGCGTTGTGGCCGCCCAGCTTCAGGCGTAAATCAGCACGTTGCGGTCCCGCCTGGGTATGACCCATTTGCTGATCGCGGTGGACGGATGCGGCGAGCACTGCGCTCAGCTCACGGTCTTTGTCCCACCCACGGTAATAACTCAGCGTTAACCCTTCGAGCTCCAACAACTCGCTCAGGGTCTGCTCAAAGACTGGTTTCAAGGCTTTGATATAGGCGCGTCGGTATTCATCGATTTCAGCACTGGCCAGACACAGTTCCCGGTCCCAGGCCGCTTGTGAAACGGCGTCGAGTGTACCATGCCGCAGCCATGAGTTCCGCTGCCGCAGGGCCTTCTGTAGCCGCTGCCAGGTCGACATGAAGCGCGGTTCGACGTGGAACACTCCCCAATCCAGAAACTGCCTACGGATCTTCGGGGCGCCTTCCAGTAGACGGAAGCTGTCCGGGTTAATTAATTGCAGCGGTAATATCTCGGCCAATTGCGCCGCACTGCGCGCATTCTGGCCATCGATACGGATTTGAAACTCCCCCTGCCGGTCGCGTGAGATGCCCAGCGCACTGTGGCCACCTTCAGCCAACTCAACCTGGCCGAAGACGGTGCAGGTCTGTTGTTCATGCTGAATAACGGGGTTGAGGCGCACGCTACGGAACGAACGGGCCAGCCCCAGCAAGTGGATAGCTTCCAGCACGCTGGTTTTACCGCTGCCGTTGTCGCCGTACAGGATATTGATGCGGGGGGAAGGGGAGAACGTCACCGGGTGCAAGTTACGCACCGCGGTGACTGTGACACGACTGAGGGACATCTAGTGCAGGCTGTGCATAAGTTACAGACGCATCGGCATGACAACGTAGGCCGAATCGTCGTTGTCCGATTCTTGCACCAACGCACTGCTGTTGGAGTCCGACAGGATCAGACGCACTTGCTCAGTGGTCATGACGCCCAGCACGTCCAGCAGATAGCTCACGTTGAAGCCGATCTCCAGCGAGCCGCCGTTGTAGTCAACGCCCACTTCTTCTTCCGCTTCTTCCTGTTCCGGGTTATTGGCCTGGATTTTCAGTTGGCCATTGGCCAGTTGCAGACGAATACCGCGGTATTTCTCGTTGGACAGAATCGCAGTGCGGCTGAACGCTTCACGCAAGGCCTGACGATCACCGATAACGGTTTTGTCGCCGCCTTTAGGCAGCACGCGCTCGTAGTCCGGGAACTTACCGTCCACCAGTTTGGAGGTGAAGGTGAATTCACCGGTTGTTGCGCGAATGTGGTGAGCCCCCAGCACGATGCTGACTTCACCGTCCGGTTCCGTCAGCAGGCGGGCCAGCTCCAGGATGCCCTTGCGCGGCACGATAACCTGATGGCGATCCGGCTGGCCGATATCGGCTTTCATCGAACACATGGCCAGACGGTGTCCATCGGTGGCTACGGCACGGATGATCCCGGCCGACACTTCGAGCAACATACCGTTGAGGTAGTAGCGTACGTCTTGTTGCGCCATGGCGAAGCTGGTGCGCTCGATCAAACGACGCAGCTTGCTCTGTTGCAGGTTACAGGTCAGCGAACCTGGGCCTTCTTCAACCGTCGGGAAGTCATTGGCAGGCAGGGTCGACAGCGTGAAGCGGCTACGTCCGGCCTTGACCACCAGCTTCTGGTCATCAAGCTTGATGTCGATCAGCGCATCGTTGGGCAAACTTTTGCAGATATCCATCAGCTTGCGCGCAGGTACGGTGATTTCGCCGGGCTCAGCCGGCTCTTCCAGTTGCACGCGACCCACCAGCTCGACTTCCAGGTCAGTACCGGTCAGCGACAGTTGCTGGCCTTCGACAACCAACAGCACGTTGGACAATACCGGCAAGGTCTGGCGGCGTTCAACGACGCCCGCGACCAGTTGCAGGGGTTTCAACAGGGCTTCGCGTTGAATGGTGAAATGCATGGTCTAGTCCCTTGCCTTAATAAGCTGCGCTGGTGTCATCAGGTGGTCAGTGTACGCAGCAGGTTCTTGTAGTCCTCGCGGATGTCCGCGTCGGATTCCTTGAGTTCGTTGATTTTGCGGCACGCATGCAAGACCGTCGTATGGTCGCGGCCACCAAACACGTCACCGATTTCCGGCAAGCTGTGGTTGGTCAGCTCTTTGGACAACGCCATTGCGACCTGACGTGGACGCGCCACCGAGCGCGAACGGCGCTTGGACAGCAAATCCGAGATCTTGATCTTGTAGTACTCCGCGACAGTGCGCTGGATGTTATCCACAGAGACCAGCTTGTCTTGCAGCGCCAGCAAGTCTTTAAGGGATTCGCGAATCAGCTCGATGGTGATGTCGCGGCCCATAAAGTGCGAGTGAGCAATCACCCGCTTGAGTGCGCCTTCAAGCTCACGCACGTTGGAGCGAATGCGTTGTGCAATAAAGAAGGCAGCATCGTGGGGCAAATCGACTTTGGCCTGATCGGCCTTCTTCATCAGGATCGCCACACGTGTTTCCAGTTCCGGCGGCTCGACGGCCACTGTCAGGCCCCAGCCGAAACGTGATTTAAGGCGTTCTTCCAGGCCTTCGATTTCTTTCGGGTAACGGTCGCTGGTCAGAATCACTTGCTGACCGCCTTCAAGCAGGGCGTTGAAGGTATGGAAGAACTCTTCCTGAGACCGCTCCTTGCGCGCAAAGAACTGAATGTCATCGATGAGCAACGCATCCACCGAGCGGTAGAAGCGCTTGAACTCATTGATCGCGTTGAGCTGCAGGGCTTTGACCATGTCCGCTACAAAACGCTCGGAATGCAGGTACACCACCTTGGCATTCGGGTTCTTCTTGAGCAGGTGGTTGCCCACGGCATGCATCAAGTGAGTCTTACCCAGACCTACACCGCCGTATAGAAACAGCGGGTTGTAACCGTGCTTGGGGTTGTCCGCCACTTGCCACGCCGCAGCGCGGGCCAGTTGGTTGGATTTACCCTCGACAAAGTTTTCAAAGGTGAACGTGCGGTTCAGGTAACTGGTGTGCTTGAGCGCACCTTCGACTTGAACGGTACGTTGCTCGGCGCGAACCGGCGCTTGTTGCGAACTGGCGCCAGCCATTGGATCGAAGCTGTCGCGCGACGGCTCTTCACTCGTCTGCGTTGCAGGCTTGGGCGCAGGCGCAGGTGTTGCAGCGGCCTGAGAAGGAGCACTTGGGGCTACGGAGGGGGCGGGGGCCTGTTGCGAGGCAGCAGCCGCCAACGGCGCATTCGGTGCAGCGCGAGGCGCCGAGCTGCGCTTGCTGCCTATTAATAAGGACAACGCAGGCGCCATGCCGTTGCTGTGCTCATTCAACAGCTCAAGCAGACGGCTCAGGTACTTCTCGTTCACCCAGTCGAGCACAAAACGGTTGGGTGCATACACGCGCAACTCGTCGCCTTCGGCTTCGACCTGTAGTGGACGGATCCAGGTGTTGAATTGCTGGGCAGGCAGTTCTTCGCGCAAAAGCTCTACGCACTGCTGCCAAAGTTCCACTGACACGGATATCCCCTAAGTTGAAAGCCGGTGAGGCAAAAACAGGCGCCATTGTAGCGACCACGCGTTCACTTATCCACATGTAGGTTGCCTGTCTATAAGGAAGGATTCGGTTTTTATCCCTGAATAAAGCGACAAATGGTAGGTGCATAAGGTCTGTGGATAAGCGGGCCTAAGCCCGTTGCACAAGTGGGGGTGAAACGTTGTGCATAAGTCGCCTGTGGATAAAGAGCCCTTTCATGCACAGCTTTTCCGACGGTGCGGCACAGGCAGAGCACGGCTTGTGGACAACCTTTTGAATCGCTGAAAGCCCTTTCCCATATGGCCTACAGCGTTTTATCCACAGATATCTGGCTCTGTAAGAGTAGTTAGTTCTTTAAAAGAGCTTTAAATAAAACGTTTTTTAATTTCTATAGCTACGCCGTGAGAGCGCTGTGTAAAAAAGCCCACATCTATTTACCAGGAAAGGTTGGTTGGAAATTGACCTATTGGCTTGCATTCTCTAGAATCGCCGGTCTCTTAAAACGGGGGCCATTCCGGCCCGTTGTGGACGAACCAGGTAGCACGACATGAAACGTACTTTCCAACCAAGCACTATCAAACGCGCCCGCACTCACGGTTTCCGTGCACGCATGGCTACTAAAAACGGCCGTGCCGTCCTGTCGCGTCGCCGCGCCAAAGGCCGTGCGCGTCTGGCAGTTTGATAATCAGACAATGGTGGTGAGTCAGGACTTCAGTCGGGAAAAGCGGTTACTCACTCCCCGGCATTTCAAGGCAGTCTTTGACTCCCCCACCGGCAAGGTACCGGGGAAAAATCTCCTGCTCCTTGCGCGCAGTAACGGTCTCGATCACCCCCGCTTGGGGTTAGTGATCGGTAAAAAGAGCGTAAAGCTCTCCGTTCAGCGCAATCGCCTTAAGCGTTTGATGCGTGAATCGTTTCGTCTCCACCAGGATTCACTGGTCGGTTGGGATATCGTTATCGTCGCGCGCAAAGGTTTGGGTGACGTAGAGAACCCCGAATTGATTCAGCATTTCGGCAAACTCTGGAAGCGCCTGGCGCGTAATTCGCCAGTTCCAGCGGTTAACTCCGAAACTGTAGGGGTAGGCAGTCCTGATGCGTAAACTGGCACTCGTTCCGATCCAGTTTTATCGTTATGCCATTAGTCCTTTGATGGCCAGCCACTGCCGTTTCTACCCCAGTTGTTCCTGCTACGCGTTGGAAGCCATCGAAAATCATGGCGTTCTTCGCGGCGGCTGGCTGACCTTTCGTCGTTTAGGTCGCTGTCACCCGTGGAATCCCGGTGGTTATGACCCGGTTCCACCTATCCCTACCTCCCGTTCTTCTTCGATGGCCGAGTAATCATGGATATTAAACGCACGATCCTGATCGTCGCCCTGGCAGTCGTGTCCTACGTTATGGTTCTCAAATGGAACCAGGACTATGGTCAGGCTGCTCTGCCGACTCAGAATGTTGCCGCCAGCAGTACCACCGCGCCGGCTTTGCCCGACACGGTTCCAGGTAACAACGCTTCCAACAGTGCTGATGTCCCTAGCGCCACGGCTGATACCAGCACGCCGACCGAAACACCGGTTGCTGCTAGCAAAGACTTGATCCACGTAAAAACTGACGTACTGGACATCGCAATTGATCCACAGGGCGGCGACATTGCCCAATTGCGTTTGCCACTGTACCCGCGCCGTCAGGACCACCCGGATGTTCCATTCCAGTTGTTCGATAACGGCAACGAGCGTACCTATCTGGCGCAAAGCGGCCTGACAGGCAAGGATGGCCCGGATGCACGTTCTACCGGTCGCCCGGTTTTCAGCACCGAGAAAAAAACCTATGAGCTGGCCCCAGGCCAGGATCAATTGGTTGTTGATCTCAAATTCAGCGAAAACGGCGTCAACTACATCAAACGTTTCACGCTCAAGCGTGGCCTTTACGATGTACAAGTCACTTATCTGATTGATAACGAGAGCGGCAAGCCGTGGAACGGCAACCTGTTCGCGCAATTGAAACGTGACGCCAGCTCCGATCCTTCGTCCAGCACCGCGACCGGTACTGCTACTTACCTGGGCGCTGCCCTGTGGACAAGTGCAGAACCGTACAAAAAAGTGTCGATGAAAGACATCGACAAGGGTCAGCTTAAAGAGACCGTTGAAGGTGGTTGGGTCGCCTGGCTGCAGCACTACTTTGTAACGGCGTGGATTCCTCAGAAAGGCGATAACAACGTCGTTCAGACCCGCAAAGACAACCAGGGCAACTACATCATCGGTTTCACTGGCCCGACGTTGACCGTTGAACCGGGTAAAACCGCTGAAACCAGCGCTACCCTGTATGCAGGTCCAAAGAGCCAGGGTGTACTCAAAGAGTTATCCCCAGGTCTGGAACTGACAGTCGACTACGGCATCCTGTGGTTCATTGCCCAGCCAATTTTCTGGCTGCTGCAACATATCCACAGCATCGTGGGTAACTGGGGTTGGTCGATCATCTTCCTGACCATGCTGATCAAAGGGATCTTCTTCCCGCTGTCGGCCGCCAGCTACAAGTCGATGGCTCGCATGCGCGCTGTGGCGCCAAAACTGGCCGCTCTGAAAGAGCAGTTCGGTGATGACCGTCAGAAAATGTCGCAAGCAATGATGGAGCTGTACAAGAAAGAGAAGATCAATCCACTGGGCGGCTGCTTGCCGATTCTGGTGCAGATGCCTGTCTTCCTGTCCTTGTACTGGGTACTTCTGGAAAGTGTTGAAATGCGCCAGGCGCCGTTCATGCTCTGGATTACCGACCTGTCGATCAAAGACCCGTTCTTCATTCTGCCGATCATCATGGGTGCAACCATGTTCATCCAGCAGCGTCTGAACCCGACACCTCCGGACCCGATGCAGGCCAAGGTGATGAAGTTGATGCCGATCATCTTCACCTTCTTCTTCCTGTGGTTCCCGGCTGGTCTGGTGCTGTACTGGGTTGTGAACAACTGCCTGTCCATCGCTCAACAGTGGTACATCACGCGTAAAGTTGAAGCGGCTACCAAAAAAGTCGCCGAGTAACTTACTCTGGTAAGCACCACTCAAAACGCCCCCTAGTGGGGCGTTTTGCTATCTGACACTTTTGTTTTCGAGGCCCGTTTTATGAGTGTTCCGGCTGAAACCATTGCCGCTGTGGCAACCGCCCAAGGGCGAGGTGGTGTGGGGATCGTGCGCATTTCCGGTCCACTCGCGAGCAAGGCTGCACAAGCGTTCAGTGCACGCGAGCTCAAACCGCGTTATGCCCATTACGGGCCGTTTTATGGTGAAAACCGCGAAGTGCTGGATGAAGGCATTGCCCTGTACTTCCCGGGGCCCAACTCATTCACAGGCGAAGACGTCCTGGAATTGCAGGGACATGGCGGGCCTGTCGTGCTCGATATGCTCCTGCAACGCTGCATGGAGCTGGGCTGTCGACTGGCCCGTCCGGGGGAATTCAGCGAACGCGCTTTTTTGAATGACAAACTCGACCTGGCCCAGGCCGAAGCCATTGCCGACCTGATCGAGGCGAGTTCTGCACAGGCCGCACGCAATGCACTGCGATCGTTGCAGGGCGCGTTTTCGCAGCGTGTGCATAACTTGACCGAGCAACTCATCAGTCTGCGGATTTACGTTGAGGCCGCGATTGATTTTCCGGAAGAAGAAATCGATTTTCTGGCCGATGGTCATGTCCTTGGCATGCTGGACAAGGTTCGCGACGAGTTATCCACCGTTCAGCGCGAAGCCGGGCAGGGTGCCTTGCTGCGCGACGGGATGACGGTTGTGATTGCGGGGCGGCCAAACGCGGGGAAATCCAGCCTGCTCAATGCCCTCGCAGGGCGTGAGGCGGCCATCGTGACTGAAATTGCCGGCACGACACGCGATGTGTTGCGCGAACATATCCACATTGATGGCATGCCGCTGCACGTGGTGGACACGGCGGGTTTGCGCGATACCGAAGATCACGTTGAGAAAATCGGTGTGCAACGTGCCCTCAAAGCCATTGGTGAAGCCGACCGCGTGTTGCTGGTCGTCGATGCGACGGCTCCGGAAGCCGATGATCCGTTTGCACTGTGGCCAGAGTTTTTGGAACAGCGTCCCGATCCGTCGAAGGTCACGCTGATTCGTAATAAAGCCGACCTGACGGGGGAAGCCATTGCACTGGAAGTCAGCGAAGATGGCCATGTCACCATCAGCCTGAGCGCACGTTCCACTGAAGGTCTGGATTTATTGCGTGAGCATCTGAAAGCCTGCATGGGGTACGAACAAACCTCAGAGAGCAGTTTCAGCGCCCGGCGGCGGCACCTTGAGGCCCTGGGGCATGCCAGTGCTGCGTTGGAGCATGGTCGGGCGCAACTGACCCTGGCTGGCGCCGGGGAACTGCTGGCTGAAGACTTGCGACAGGCCCAACATGCATTGGGAGAGATCACAGGCGCATTCAGTTCAGATGACCTACTGGGCCGGATTTTCTCCAGTTTCTGTATCGGCAAGTGATGCGGATAGCGGCTGTGTCAGTCAACTCACGCAGCCGCCGTTGAACCGACTCAATAAAAGGCATCCTCATGCCTTTTCAACTGCTAGAGTTTTTGCATTCCTACAGAGGTATTAGTCCAATGCGCCATTGATGCCGCCGCGATGTTAGCGGCCAGTTCTTGTTCCCCTCCTGGCAGGGGCCGTTCTGCGCATCTTTGGAGTACATATGACTCACGCCACCTATGTGACGCTTGAAGGCGTTTCGTTACATCTGCCCGATGGCAGACCACTCTTCACGCAACTTGACCTACAGCTGGACCAACCACGCATGGCGCTGGTGGGGCGCAATGGTGTGGGGAAAAGTCTGTTGGCCCGCTTGATCGCCGGGGCCATCTTGCCCACAACCGGGCGCTGCCTGCGAGCAGGCTCTGTGTACTACCTGGGTCAGTACATGACTGAAGAACCTGGTTGCACAGTCGCGGATCTTTTGCGCGTCAAACCAGTGGTCCAAGCGCTGGAACGCATGGAGCAGGGCCATTACTCGCCGCTTGATCTCGACCTCATCGGTGATCAGTGGATGCTGCGTGAACACCTGCTGAATGCGTTGGCCAACGCGCACTTGTCACACCTCACACTGAACACGCCAGTCGCCTCACTGAGTGGCGGCGAAGCCATGCGGGTTGCTCTACTAGGGGCGTTTGCGTCTAAAGCGGATCTGTTGATTCTTGATGAGCCGACCAACCATCTGGATGGCTGTCACCGACAGCTGTTGAGCGAGCAGCTGGATAAATGGCCGAAAGCGGTGCTGGTCATCAGTCATGACCGCGTTTTACTGGAGTCCATGCAGTGCATTATCGAGTTATCGTCGCAGGGGCTAATTCGCTACAGCGGCGGCTATTCGAGTTATGCACAGGCCAAGGATTTACAACAAAAGCGTGCCCAGCAGAGGTTGGAGCGGGCCAAGGTTGAACAAAAACGTGAAGCACAGGCATTACGTGCGCAACGAGAAAATCTCGAACGCAAACAGGCCCGGGGTCAAAAACAGGCCAGTGACTCCAACCAGGCAAACATCCTGTTGGGTCGACAGAAACAAAGAAGCCAGCTAACCCACGGCAAGGTGCTTAAGCAGCAAGACGCAACCCATCAAACGTTGGCCACGCAGGTGAAGGCAGCCGCGTTAGGGGTGGAAGAACCACACAGCATCTTTATCCAGCCTGCCAGAACACGTTCAAATGCTCCTGTGCGCAGTGCCTAATTGATCGAGGCGCGCTTGCCTTTTGCAGCGGCCGATGATGATCCCCTCAACCTGATGTTGACTCGCGGGCAACGAATAGCCGTATCCGGGCCTAACGGTTGCGGCAAGTCGACCTTGTTGAAGGTGCTGGCGGGGCACTTGCCCTTGATTTCGGGGGTATGCACAAGGTTTGTACACACCGCTTACCTTGACCAGACTCTGTCATGCCTGTCGCCACAGCGTTCCAGCCTTGAACAGCTGCAATCCCTTAATCCTGCCATCCACCAAGGGGAGTTGCGCACATGGCTGGCGCAGCTTGGTCTGGGCGCACACCAAATCCACCTTCCATGTGCGCAACTCAGTGGGGGGGAGCGTTTAAAAGCAGCTATGGCATGTGTGTTTTACAGGGCTCAGCCCGTATCGCTGTTATTGCTCGATGAACCGACTAACCATCTGGATCTGGCTTCCATCCAGGCGCTGGAAGTCATGCTCAAGCACTACACGGGCACCTTGGTGATCGCCTCACATGACCACCACTTTATCCGTGCGTCAGAGGTCACTCACACGCTGAAGCGCATCGCTAACGGCTGGCAAATCGCACAGTCTTGATAACCCCTTCATCACCAAACCCGACCTTGCATTCAAAAATCGTCTGACTCTGATGGGGACAGACGGTTTTCTGCTGCCTGAAAGACAGAAGAATGGCTATTTTCTGTGGATTAAGCCCTGTGTATAACTGGGCCACAGCTCGGTGGGTAAGTAGGGTTCAAAACTGAAGATAACCTCGCCTGTGGATAAGGCACTGTAATATCCACAGGCTTAAGGCACTTATCCCCTCCCCTCATGGGCACATTACCACAGACTTTTGATTCTCTGTACAGTACGTAAAATAAGGCCTTCAAATATCTATCCACAGAAAAGTAGCTGCATAGAAATAAACATAAAAACAAAGCTTTAATAAATTTCTTCTTTATTTATTTTTCTATCTTGCCTTATCCACAGCTGGTTAAATTTTGTGCAAAGGGTTCTTTAAGAAGGGCGAAGTCCCTATACTTCGCGGTCTATCCAAAACTCCCTAGAAACAGGCACGAGGTGCGTGGTGAATTTCCCTTCCCGTTTTGCAGTGATCGTCATCGGCGGCGGTCACGCCGGAACCGAGGCTGCACTTGCTTCAGCGCGCATGGGCGTAAAAACCCTGTTGCTGACCCACAACGTGGAAACCCTCGGGCAAATGAGCTGCAATCCTGCAATCGGCGGGATCGGCAAAAGTCATCTGGTTAAAGAAATCGACGCCCTCGGCGGCGCGATGGCGACGGCTACCGATAAAGGCGGTATCCAGTTCCGCGTACTCAATGGCCGCAAAGGTCCTGCGGTGCGGGCAACACGTGCTCAGGCGGACCGCATCCTCTACAAAGCCGCAGTGCGTGAAATCCTCGAAAACCAGCCCAACCTGTGGATATTTCAACAGGCCGCTGATGATTTGATCGTTGAACAGGATCAGGTACGTGGCGTTGTGACCCAAATGGGTCTGCGTTTCATGGCCGATGCCGTGGTGTTGACCACCGGCACATTCCTGGGCGGACTTATCCACATCGGTATGCAGAACTATTCGGGCGGACGCGCGGGTGATCCGCCGTCTATCGCCTTGGCTCAACGCCTGCGTGAATTGCCTTTGCGGGTGGGACGCTTGAAAACCGGCACACCGCCGCGTATCGATGGCCGCTCTGTCGATTTTTCGGTCATGACCGAACAGCCTGGGGATACGCCGATTCCGGTGATGTCGTTCATGGGCAACAAGGAACAGCACCCGGCGCAGGTCAGTTGCTGGATTACCCATACCAACGCGCGGACTCACGAAATCATTGCCTCCAACCTTGATCGTTCACCGATGTATTCGGGGGTGATCGAAGGTATCGGGCCGCGTTATTGCCCCTCCATCGAAGACAAGATCCATCGCTTTGCCGACAAAGAAAGCCATCAGGTCTTCATCGAACCGGAAGGCTTGACCACCCACGAGCTGTACCCGAACGGGATTTCCACTTCCTTGCCGTTCGATGTGCAAATTCAGATCGTGCAATCGATTCGCGGTATGGAAAACGCCCACATCGTGCGTCCGGGTTATGCCATCGAGTACGACTATTTCGATCCGCGTGACCTGAAATACAGCCTTGAAACCAAGGTGATCGGCGGTTTGTTCTTCGCCGGTCAAATCAACGGTACTACCGGTTACGAAGAAGCCGGCGCCCAGGGTTTATTGGCGGGAACCAACGCCGCGTTGCTCGCACAAGGCAAAGAAAGCTGGTGTCCGCGTCGCGATGAAGCCTACATCGGCGTATTGGTCGATGACCTGATCACCTTGGGCACTCAGGAACCGTACCGGATGTTTACCTCCCGGGCGGAATACCGTTTGATCCTGCGTGAAGACAACGCCGACATGCGCTTGACTGAGAAAGGCCGTGAGTTAGGGCTGGTCGATGACGCTCGTTGGGCAGCTTTTTGCGACAAGCGCGAAAGCATTGAGCGCGAAGAACAGCGCTTGAAAAGCACTTGGGTTCGTCCAGGCACGGAACAAGGCGACGCCATTGCTGCCAAATTCGGTACGCCGCTTACCCACGAGTACAACTTGCTGAATTTGCTGACCCGTCCTGAGATCGACTACGCCGGTTTGGTTGAAGTGACTGGGCAGGGCGCTATTGACCCGCTGGTTGCTGAGCAAGTTGAAATCAAAACCAAATACGCGGGCTACATTGATCGCCAACAGGATGAAATAGCCCGGCTGCGGGCCAGTGAAAATACCAAATTGCCTGTGGATATCGATTACACGACCATCTCCGGTCTGTCGAAAGAGATCCAGAGCAAGCTGGGTGCCACACGCCCTGAGACACTGGGTCAGGCTTCGCGGATTCCTGGCGTCACCCCGGCTGCGATTTCCCTGTTGATGATTCACCTGAAAAAACGCGGCGCAGGCCGCACGTTGGAGCTAAACGCTTGAGTTCGCTGGTCACTGCACAACACGCCGAAGAGTTATCCACAGGTGCACGCCTGCTGGGCGTCAATTTGACCGAAACCCAGCATCAGCAACTGCTGGGTTATCTGGCCCTGTTGATCAAATGGAACAAGGCTTACAACCTCACGGCTGTGCGTAACCCTGACGAGATGGTGTCGCGCCATTTGCTCGACAGCCTGAGTGTGATGTCTTTCATCGAAAACGGCCGTTGGCTGGACGTCGGCAGCGGAGGCGGCATGCCCGGCATCCCTCTGGCGATTTTGTTCCCGGACTCCCAAGTCACGTGTCTGGACAGCAACGGCAAGAAAACCCGTTTTCTGACCCAAGTGAAACTTGAGCTTCAGCTGGGCAATCTTCAGGTTATCCACAGTCGAGTTGAAGAATATCAACCTGAGCTGCCGTTCAATGGCATTGTGTCCAGAGCTTTCAGCAGCATGGAGAACTTCACTCATTGGACTCGCCATCTGGGCGACAGCGAAACACGCTGGTTGGCCATGAAGGGCGTTCATCCTGCTGATGAGCTGGTAGCATTGCCCACTGATTTTCGTCTAGATAGCGAACACGCCTTGACCGTACCGGGTTGCCAAGGCCAACGCCATCTGCTGATACTGCGCCGCACGGCATGATTGGGAACGCACGCAAGAATGGCTAAGGTATTCGCAATAGCGAACCAAAAGGGTGGTGTGGGTAAGACCACCACCTGTATCAACCTCGCGGCATCGCTGGTCGCTACCAAGCGTCGGGTGTTGTTGATCGACCTTGATCCACAAGGCAACGCCACCATGGGTAGCGGTGTGGATAAGCATGGTCTTGAAAATTCGGTATACGACCTGTTGATCGGTGAGTGCGATTTGGCCCAGGCCATGCACTATTCCGAGCACGGTGGTTACCAGTTGCTGCCGGCCAACCGGGATCTCACGGCGGCGGAAGTCGTGCTGCTTGAGATGCAGATGAAAGAAAGCCGTCTGCGTACAGCGTTGGCACCGGTTCGAGAAAGTTACGATTACATCCTGATCGATTGCCCCCCGTCACTGTCGATGCTGACCTTGAACGCGCTGGTGGCTGCCGATGGGGTCATTATCCCCATGCAGTGCGAATACTTTGCGCTGGAAGGGTTGAGCGACCTTGTGGATAACATCAAGCGCATCGCAGAACTGCTGAACCCTAACCTGAAGGTCGAGGGCCTGCTGCGTACCATGTACGATCCGCGCCTGAGCCTCATGAACGATGTATCGGCCCAGCTCAAAGAGCATTTCGGCGGTCAGCTCTATGACACGGTGATCCCGCGCAACATTCGTTTGGCCGAGGCTCCGAGTTACGGAATGCCGGCGCTGGCGTATGACAAAAACTCCCGTGGCGCGATTGCTTACCTGGCCCTGGCGGGCGAGTTAGTTCGTCGTCAACGTCGTAGCTCCCGCCCTGTTCAGCCAACTTAAGGAAATCCCATGGCCGTCAAGAAACGAGGTCTAGGACGCGGACTGGATGCACTGCTCAGTGGTCCTACGGTCAGCTCGCTGGAAGAGCAAGCGGTCAAGGTTGATCAGAGTGAATTGCAGCATTTGCCACTGGACCTGATCCAGCGCGGTAAATATCAACCGCGCCGTGACATGGACCCGCAAGCCCTCGAAGAACTTGCCAACTCGATCAAATCCCAGGGCGTGATGCAGCCGATCGTGGTGCGCCCGATTGAAGGCAACCGCTTTGAAATCATTGCGGGCGAACGTCGCTGGCGTGCCAGCCAACAGGCGGGCAAAGAGACCATCCCGGCGATGGTGCGTGATGTACCGGACGAAACCGCCATCGCGATGGCATTGATCGAGAACATTCAGCGCGAAGATCTCAATCCGATCGAAGAAGCCATTGCCTTGCAGCGTTTGCAGCAAGAGTTTCAACTGACTCAACAACAAGTGGCTGATGCGGTGGGTAAGTCCCGCGTGTCTGTGGCTAACTTGTTGCGTTTGATTTCCCTGCCTGACGTGATTAAAACCATGCTGTCGCACGGTGACCTTGAAATGGGTCATGCCCGTGCGTTGCTCGGTTTGCCGGAAATTCAGCAGGTTGAAGGGGCGCGACACGTTGTCGCACGCGGACTGACCGTACGTCAGACCGAAGCGCTGGTGCGTCAGTGGTTGAGCGGCAAACAGGAGCCTGCCGAACCGGTTAAACCTGATCCGGACATTGCACGTCTGGAGCAGCGACTGGCTGAACGCCTAGGCTCTGCGGTGCAGATCCGCCACGGAAAGAAGGGAAAGGGCCAATTAGTAATTGGTTACAATTCTCTGGATGAGCTCCAGGGTGTGCTTGCACACATCCGCTGAAACAATTCCTCGTGTAGCGCGCAGTCGGAAATCACTACCTGACAGTTGAATAGGGAATTAAGCACCCCTATACTCTGCGCGCATTTTGTCGGCACAAATTATGCCAAGTTATTACTTTTGGCAGCCGACCTTTGAGGAGCAGATGTGATGGAAACACGCACGCCAAACCGCTTGCCGTTCCATCGCCTGGCGGTTTTTCCGGTTTTACTGGCTCAATTTGTCGTTTTATTGCTAGCTGCTCTGGGGCTCTGGCAATGGCATGGAGTTGTCGCCGGATATTCGGGACTCTGCGGAGGCCTGATTGCTTTGCTACCCAATGTGTATTTTGCTCACAGAGCTTTCCGGTTTTCCGGCGCTCGAGCAGCGCAAGCCATCGTGCGGTCGTTTTACGCCGGCGAGGCGGGCAAATTAATTTTGACGGCAGTGCTGTTCGCGCTGACGTTTGCAGGTGTGAAGCCATTGGCGCCGTTAGCAGTATTTGGCGTCTTCGTGCTGACCCAACTGGTCAGCTGGTTCGCTCCCCTGCTAATGAGAACAACACTTTCGAGACCTTAGGGCGTTTGAGGCAACCATGGCAGAAACAACCGCTTCGGGCTATATCCAGCACCACTTACAGAACCTGACCTTCGGGCAGCTACCTGATGGCGGCTGGGGCTTTGCTCACACCGTTGCAGAAGCTAAAGAAATGGGCTTTTGGGCATTCCACGTCGATACACTCGGCTGGTCGCTGTTTGTAGGCCTGATCTTTATCCTCGTTTTCCGCATGGCGGCCAAGAAGGCAACTTCCGGTCAACCAGGCGCACTGCAGAACTTCGTAGAAGTGCTGGTGGAATTCGTTGATGGCAGCGTCAAAGACAGTTTCCACGGCCGCAGCGCTGTAATTGCTCCGCTGGCGCTGACCATTTTCGTGTGGGTGTTCCTGATGAACGCCATCGACTTGATCCCGGTGGACTGGATTCCTCAGTTGGCCATCCTGATCACTGGCGATGAGCACTTCCCGTTCCGTGCCGTACCGACGACTGATCCGAACGCTACCCTGGGCATGGCCCTGTCGGTATTCGCGCTGATCATCTTCTACAGCATCAAGATCAAGGGCATCGGCGGCTTCATCGGCGAACTGACCCTGCACCCGTTTGGCAGCAAGAACATTTTTGTTCAGGCGCTGCTGATTCCGGTGAACTTCCTGCTCGAATTCGTGACGTTGATTGCCAAGCCAATCTCGCTGGCACTGCGTCTGTTCGGCAACATGTACGCTGGCGAGCTGGTGTTTATCCTGATCGCCGTAATGTTCGGCAGCGGCCTGCTTTGGCTTAGCGGTCTGGGCGTGGTGCTGCAATGGGCGTGGGCTGTATTCCACATCCTGATCATCACCTTGCAAGCGTTCATCTTCATGATGTTGACCATCGTTTACTTGTCGATGGCGCACGAAGAGAACCACTAAGGTCCGTTTCGGCGAGCCTGGTGCCCCTCTTGCTTCGGTGAGAGGGTGTCGCAAAATGATTTTGTTTTACCGCTTTAATCTAAAAACCTAAACCATACGACGTAAAAGTCGGGAGGAAAGATGGAAACTGTAGTTGGTCTAACCGCTATCGCTGTTGCACTGTTGATCGGCCTGGGCGCACTGGGTACTGCAATTGGTTTCGGCCTGTTGGGCGGCAAGTTCCTGGAAGGCGCTGCGCGTCAACCAGAAATGGTTCCAATGCTGCAAGTTAAAATGTTCATCGTTGCCGGTCTGCTCGACGCCGTAACCATGATCGGTGTTGGTATCGCACTGTTCTTCACCTTCGCTAATCCCTTCGTTGGTCAACTCGCTGGCTAATCACTCGAATTTTCGAGTTGATTAGAGTGATGGACAACGAACGAGCGAGGTGTTGGCGTGAACATTAATGCAACCCTGATTGGCCAGTCCGTTGCGTTCTTCATTTTTGTACTGTTTTGCATGAAGTTCGTGTGGCCTCCGGTCATCGCGGCATTGCAAGAACGTCAGAAGAAGATTGCGGCTGGACTGGACGCTGCTAACCGAGCAGCTCGCGACCTGGAGTTGGCCCAAGATAAAGCGGGTCAGCAACTGCGCGAAGCTAAGGCTCAAGCAGCTGAAATCATTGAGCAAGCCAAGAAACGCGGTACTCAGATCGTAGACGAAGCCCGTGAACAGGCTCGCGTTGAAGCTGACCGTGTGAAGGCTCAGGCTCAGGCCGAGATCGAACAGGAACTGAACAGCGTCAAAGACGCCCTGCGTACCCAATTGGGTGGCTTGGCTGTTGAAGGTGCTGAGAAGATCCTGGGTGCCACAATCGATCAAAACGCGCACGCGGAGCTGGTTAATAAACTGGCTGCTGAAATTTAAGCGAGGGCGATCATGGCAGAATTGACCACGTTGGCCCGACCTTACGCTAAGGCAGCCTTCGAGCACGCCCAGGCCCACCAGCAACTGGCCTCTTGGTCAGCCATGCTCGGCCTGGCTGCAGCAGTGTCGCAAGACGACACTATGCAGCGCGTGCTCAAGGCCCCGCGACTGACGAGCGCAGAAAAGGCCGCCACATTTATTGATGTGTGCGGCGACAAGTTCACTGTAGAAGCACAGAACTTCATCCATGTCGTTGCCGAAAACGACCGTCTCCCGCTGTTGCCGGAGATCGCCGCTCTGTTTGACCTGTACAAGGCCGAACAAGAGAAATCGGTAGACGTTGAAGTGACCAGTGCTTTTGCATTGAACCAAGAACAGCAAGACAAACTCGCCAAGGTTCTCAGTGCACGACTCGACCGGGAAGTGCGCCTGCAAGTTGCGGAGGATGCCAGCCTGATAGGTGGTGTCATCATCCGCGCCGGCGACCTGGTTATCGATGGCTCGGTTCGCGGGAAACTCGCAAACCTTGCCGAAGCATTGAAATCTTGAGTTTGAAGGGGCAGCAGAGCAATGCAGCAACTCAATCCTTCCGAAATAAGTGAAATTATCAAGGGCCGCATCGAAAAGCTCGATGTGACCTCTCAAGCCCGCAACGAAGGCACTGTCGTCAGCGTATCTGACGGCATTGTGCGGATTCACGGTCTGGCCGACGTAATGTACGGCGAAATGATCGAGTTTCCGGGCAGCGTCTTCGGCATGGCGCTTAACCTTGAGCAAGACTCTGTAGGTGCCGTAGTACTGGGCGCATACACGACTCTGGCTGAAGGCATGAGCGCCAAGTGCACCGGTCGCATCCTGGAAGTTCCGGTTGGTAAGGAACTGCTGGGTCGCGTTGTCGACGCACTGGGTAACCCAGTTGACGGCAAAGGTCCGCTGAACAACACCGAGACCGATGCGGTCGAGAAAGTTGCTCCAGGCGTGATCTGGCGTAAGTCGGTAGACCAGCCTGTACAGACTGGCTACAAGGCTGTCGATGCCATGATTCCTGTCGGCCGTGGCCAGCGTGAGCTGATCATCGGTGACCGTCAGATCGGTAAAACCGCTCTGGCGATCGACGCGATCATCAACCAGAAAGACAGCGGCATTTTCTGTGTATACGTAGCGATCGGTCAGAAGCAATCGACCATCGCCAACGTGGTTCGCAAGCTGGAAGAAAACGGCGCGCTGGCTAACACCATCGTCGTGGCTGCCAGTGCTTCCGAATCCGCAGCGCTGCAGTTCCTGGCACCGTACTCCGGTTGCACCATGGGCGAATACTTCCGCGACCGCGGTGAAGACGCACTGATCGTTTATGACGATCTGTCCAAGCAAGCAGTGGCTTACCGCCAGATTTCCCTGCTGCTGCGCCGTCCACCAGGCCGTGAAGCTTACCCAGGCGACGTGTTCTATCTCCACTCCCGTCTGCTGGAGCGCGCATCCCGCGTTTCGGAAGAATACGTAGAGAAGTTCACCAACGGCGCAGTGACCGGCAAAACCGGTTCCCTGACCGCACTGCCGATCATCGAAACACAAGCTGGCGACGTTTCCGCGTTCGTTCCGACCAACGTGATTTCCATCACTGACGGTCAGATCTTCCTGGAATCGGCCATGTTCAACTCGGGCATCCGTCCTGCAGTGAACGCCGGTGTTTCGGTATCCCGTGTGGGTGGTGCCGCTCAGACCAAGATCATCAAGAAGCTGTCCGGTGGTATCCGTACCGCTCTGGCTCAGTACCGTGAACTGGCGGCATTCGCCCAGTTCGCTTCTGACCTGGACGAAGCGACCCGTAAGCAACTTGAGCATGGTCAGCGCGTTACCGAGCTGATGAAGCAGAAGCAATATGCACCAATGTCGATCGCTGACATGGCGCTGTCGCTGTATGCCGCTGAGCGTGGGTTCCTGACTGACGTCGAAATCACCAAGGTCGGCAGCTTTGAACAAGCGCTGATTGCTTACTTCAACCGCGATCACGCCGATTTGATGGCGAAGATCAACGTGAAGGGTGACTTCAATGACGACATCGACGCTGGCATGAAAGCCGGTATCGAGAAGTTCAAGGCCACCCAAACCTGGTAAGCCGCAGCGGGAGCCGCAAGGCTCCCGCTTGCTAACCTGATAGGTGTTACATGGCAGGCGCAAAAGAGATTCGCAGTAAGATTGCGAGCATCAAAAGCACGCAAAAAATTACCAGCGCCATGGAAAAAGTGGCGGTCAGCAAAATGCGCAAGGCACAAATGCGCATGGCTGCTAGCCGTCCTTATGCGGAGCGCATCCGCCAGGTTATTGGGCATTTGGCCAACGCCAACCCGGAATACCGCCACCCTTTCATGATCGACCGCCCTGTTAAGCGTGTTGGTTATGTTGTAGTGAGCAGTGACCGTGGTTTGTGCGGTGGTTTGAATACCAACCTGTTCAAGGCTTTGGTCAAGGACATGGCGGTAAACCGCGAAAACGGCGCCGAGATTGATCTGTGCGTGGTCGGCAGCAAGGGTGCGGCTTTTTTCCGTAACTTCGGCGGTAACGTCGTCGCTGCCATCAGCCATCTGGGTGAAGAACCGTCGATCAATGATTTGATCGGCAGCGTTAAGGTGATGCTGGATGCTTACCTGGAAGGCCGTATTGATCGCCTGTCCGTGGTGTCCAACAAGTTCATCAACACCATGACGCAACAGCCGACTGTGGAGCAATTGATTCCACTGGTGGCGACCCCGGATCAAGAACTCAAGCACCACTGGGACTACCTCTACGAACCAGACGCCAAAGAGCTGCTTGACGGCTTGATGGTGCGTTACGTGGAATCGCAGGTATACCAGGCGGTGGTCGAGAACAGTGCAGCTGAACAAGCTGCGCGGATGATCGCAATGAAGAACGCCACTGACAACGCCGGTGATTTGATCAGCGATTTGCAGCTGATCTACAACAAGGCGCGTCAGGCTGCGATCACCCAAGAGATCTCGGAAATCGTCGGCGGCGCTGCCGCGGTTTAACGGTTCAAATATTCAGAGGATCCAGCTATGAGTAGCGGACGTATCGTTCAAATCATCGGCGCCGTGATCGACGTGGAATTTCCACGCGAAAACGTACCGAGCATCTACAACGCGCTGAAAGTACAAGGCGCGGAAACAACTCTGGAAGTTCAGCAACAGCTGGGCGACGGCGTTGTTCGTACCATTGCGATGGGTTCCACCGAAGGCTTGAAGCGCGGTCTGGACGTCATCGACACTGGCGCAGCCATCTCCGTACCGGTCGGTAAAGCGACTTTGGGCCGGATCATGGACGTACTGGGCAACCCGATCGACGAAGCTGGCCCGATTGACACCGAAGAGCGTTGGGGCATTCACCGTCCTGCACCGTCCTTCGCTGAACAAGCTGGCGGCAACGATCTGCTGGAAACAGGCATCAAGGTTATCGACCTGGTTTGCCCGTTTGCAAAAGGCGGTAAGGTGGGTCTGTTCGGTGGTGCCGGTGTAGGCAAAACCGTAAACATGATGGAACTGATCCGTAACATCGCCATGGAACACAGCGGTTACTCCGTGTTCGCTGGTGTGGGTGAGCGTACTCGTGAGGGTAACGACTTCTACCACGAGATGAAGGATTCCAGCGTACTGGACAAAGTGGCACTGGTTTACGGTCAGATGAACGAGCCGCCGGGTAACCGTCTGCGCGTAGCACTGACCGGCCTGACCATGGCCGAGAAGTTCCGTGACGAAGGTAACGACGTACTGTTGTTCGTTGACAACATCTACCGTTACACCCTGGCCGGTACTGAAGTATCCGCACTGCTGGGCCGTATGCCTTCCGCAGTAGGTTACCAGCCGACCCTGGCCGAAGAGATGGGTACTCTGCAAGAGCGTATCACTTCGACCAAAAGCGGCTCGATCACCTCCATCCAGGCGGTATACGTACCTGCGGATGACTTGACTGACCCGTCGCCTGCAACCACGTTTGCCCACTTGGACGCGACCGTTGTACTGTCCCGTGACATCGCCTCCCTGGGTATCTACCCGGCGGTTGATCCACTGGACTCGACTTCGCGCCAGCTGGATCCGAACGTCATCGGCCAGGAACACTACGACACCGCTCGTGGCGTTCAGTACGTATTGCAGCGTTACAAAGAACTGAAGGACATCATTGCGATCCTGGGTATGGACGAGCTGTCGGAAACCGACAAGCAGTTGGTATCCCGTGCTCGTAAGATCCAGCGTTTCTTGTCTCAGCCGTTCTTCGTGGCTGAAGTCTTCACTGGCGCTTCGGGTAAATACGTTTCCCTGAAAGACACCATTGCTGGCTTCAAAGGCATCCTCAACGGTGACTACGACCACCTGCCAGAACAAGCGTTCTACATGGTCGGCGGCATCGAAGAAGCGATCGAGAAAGCCAAGAAACTGTAATTCGGGCGCCCGGAAACGGGCGCTAATCAGGTTGAGGCAATCAGATGGCTAATATGACAGTCCATTGCGATATCGTCAGCGCGGAAGGAGAAATCTTTTCCGGTCTGGTTGAGATGGTGATTGCGCACGGCAGCCTGGGTGATCTTGGTATCGCTCTGGGTCACGCTCCGCTGATCACTGAACTCAAGCCAGGTCCGATCCGCCTGATCAAACAGGGTGGGGAAGCCGAGGTGTTTTACATCTCCGGTGGTTACCTCGAGGTTCAGCCGAACATGGTCAAGGTGCTTGCCGACACCGTGCAACGTGCTGCCGACCTGGATGAAGCCTCCGCTCAGGAAGCCGTCAAGGCTGCCGAGAAGGCCCTGAACGAAAAAGGCGCAGACTTCGATTACGGAGCTGCGGCTGCACGACTGGCCGAGGCCGCAGCTCAGCTGCGCACCGTCCAGCAGATCCGCAAGAAGTTCGGCGGCTAAGCTGCCTGCTTCATTGTGTGATTGATTAAAAAGGGTAGCCTCGGCTACCCTTTTTCTTTTTCCGCGAAATACTTTTGGTCGCATCCGCTGACCACCCAGGATTGGTAGCCAGTCATGTCTCTCGATATCGTAATTCTCGCCGCAGGTCAGGGCACCCGCATGCGTTCGGCCTTGCCCAAGGTTCTGCACCCGGTGGCCGGTAACTCCATGCTGGGTCATGTTATCCACAGCGCCCGCCAACTGAAGCCAAACGGGATTCATGTCGTTATCGGTCATGGGGCGGACAGGGTCCGCGAGCGCCTCGCCGCGGACGATTTGAACTTTGTGCTGCAAGACCAGCAATTGGGCACCGGTCACGCAGTGGCCCAAGCCCTACCCTTTTTGACGGCAGAGAATGTCCTGATCTTGTACGGCGACGTACCGTTGATTGAAGTCGACACGTTGCAGCGGTTGCTCAAGCACGTAACGCCGCAACAGTTGGGCTTGCTCACAGTCAACCTGGATGATCCGACCGGGTACGGCCGCATCGTGCGTGACGCAGCCGGCAAGGTGAGTGCGATTGTTG
Source organism: Pseudomonas lundensis (assembly GCF_001042985.1). Classification (GTDB taxonomy): domain Bacteria; phylum Pseudomonadota; class Gammaproteobacteria; order Pseudomonadales; family Pseudomonadaceae; genus Aquipseudomonas; species Aquipseudomonas lundensis. Next base: position 73,915 of record NZ_JYKY01000016.1, on the reverse strand, counting down.
AGCACAAGGATGCAACTGAAGCCGAGCGCACCATTACTGAAGGCAATACTGGCATCCTCGCCGTTCCGGCCAGCCGTCTGGGTGACTGGATGAGCCGGTTGTCCAATAACAACGCGCAAGGTGAGTATTACCTGACTGACGTGATTGCCATGGCCGTGAACGATGGCTTGATCGTCGCCACGGAACAACCGCACGACGCGATGGAAGTGCAGGGCGCCAATGATCGTAAGCAGCTGGCGGAGCTGGAACGTCATTATCAACAACGTGAAGCGCGTCGTTTAATGGCGTTGGGGGTCACCTTGCGCGACCCGGCACGCTTCGATGTTCGAGGTGACGTAACCGTGGGACGTGATGTGCTCATCGACATCAACGTTATCCTCGAAGGTCGCGTGGTCATCGAAGACGATGTGGTCATTGGGCCGAATTGCGTGATCAAAGACAGCGTCTTGCGTAAAGGCGTCGTGGTCAAAGCCAACAGCCATCTCGATGGTGCGGTGATGGGCGAGGGCAGTGATGCCGGACCCTTTGCGCGCCTGCGTCCAGGCAGCCTGCTCGATGCCCGGGCCCATGTGGGTAACTTCGTCGAATTGAAAAACGCCCATCTGGGTGAAGACGCCAAATGTGGCCATCTGACCTACCTTGGGGATGCCGAGGTTGGCGCACGCACCAACATTGGTGCTGGCACCATTACGTGCAATTACGATGGCGCCAACAAGTGGAAAACCGTGCTGGGCGCTGATGTCTTTATTGGTTCCAATAACTCACTCGTAGCGCCTGTGGATATCTTAGACGGTGCAACCACGGCCGCCGGTTCGACCATCAATCAAAACGTACCGGCCGAACACCTTGCCGTTGGTCGGGCACGGCAGCGCAACATCGAAGGTTGGAAACGCCCGGTTAAGCAGCCAAAGGCGTGAAGCAGTGTTATCCACACGCTAAATGCGAACAATGTGGGTAATTTTCTATTGTTACAAATTGCTTAATAATCAATGAGTTATAAAAGCCCTTATCCTCTAGCTGTGGATAAGGGCTTTTTTTATTCATACCAATCGATTCTGAATCGCCTCTGATTATCAGGATTTGAAGAGTTATGCACAGCAAAAACCCCAAAAATTCCGTTGACGTCAAATTCGAGATCAGGTCTCATTGCTTTCGTTATCTTTCGAAACGAAACTTAAGGCGTTTATGTCAAAGCGCAATACTCCACAGCGTAGACACAACATCCTTGGCCTGCTCAATGAGCAAGGCGAAGTCAGTGTGGATGAGCTGGCTAAACGCTTCGAAACTTCAGAGGTTACGATTCGCAAGGATTTAGCCGCCCTCGAAAGTAATGGGCTGCTTTTGCGCCGTTACGGCGGGGCTATCACCCTGCCGCAAGAGTTAGTGATAGACCCGACGCAACCGGTGTCACTGTATAAGCAAGCCATTGCCCGGGCGGCCGTCAATCTGCTCAAAGAACATGCGCGCATCATCATTGACAGTGGCAGCACCACGGCTGCCATGATTCCTGAACTCGGGTTGCAGCCGGGCCTGGTGGTCATGACCAATTCACTTCATGTCGCGAATGCCTTGAGTGAACTGGAACACGAGCCGGTGTTGCTCATGACAGGTGGAACCTGGGACCCGCATTCGGAATCTTTTCAGGGCCAGGTGGCCGAACAGGTGCTGCGATCGTACGACTTTGATCAATTGTTCATTGGCGCTGACGGCATCGACTTGCAGCGCGGCACCACCACGTTTAACGAATTGTTGGGGCTGAGCCGGGTCATGGCAGACGTCGCGCGTGAAGTGATCGTGATGGTGGAGGCCGACAAGATCGGTCGCAAAATACCCAATCTGGAACTGCCCTGGAGCAGCGTCCATACCCTTATTACTGATGATCGCTTGCCTCAAGAAGCGCGCGAACAGATTCAGGCCCGAGGCATAACCTTGTTATGCGCGGCACTTAGTTAGGAGAACGTTATGTGTGGAATTGTTGGCGCAGTCGCTGAACGGAATATCACGGCCATTCTGCTCGAAGGCCTGAAGCGTCTTGAATACCGCGGGTATGACAGTGCCGGTGTCGCTGTTTTCACAAACAACGGCACGCTGGAGCGCATGCGTCGCAACGGCAAAGTGGCAGAGCTTGAACAGGCGCTGGCCGGCGAACCGTTGGTGGGGCGTCTAGGTATCGCTCACACTCGCTGGGCTACACACGGCGCTCCCTGCGAGCGCAATGCGCATCCGCACTTTTCGGGCTCCGATCTGGCAGTCGTGCACAACGGCATCATCGAAAACCATGAAGCCCTGCGCGAACAACTCAAGGGGCTGGGCTACGTATTCACCTCGGACACTGACACTGAAGTCATCGCACACCTGCTTAACCATAAGCTCACAGATAACAACGACCTGACGGCGGCCCTCAAAGCGACTGTCAAAGAGTTGCACGGGGCTTATGGTTTGGCCGTTATCAGTGCCAAACAACCGGACCGTCTGGTCGCTGCTCGCAGCGGCAGCCCACTGGTGATTGGCCTGGGTCTGGGGGAAAACTTCCTGGCCTCTGATCAACTGGCCCTGCGCCAGGTCACTGACCGGTTCATGTACCTGGAAGAAGGCGACATCGCTGAGATCCGCCGCGACAGCGTGCAGATCTGGGATGTGAACGGCCACAGCGTTCAGCGTGATACCGTGCAGTACAGCGACGGCGCCGAAGCAGCCGACAAAGGCGAGTTTCGTCACTACATGCTCAAGGAAATTCACGAGCAGCCTTCGGTCGTTCAACGCACGTTGGAAAACCGCTTGGGTCAAGACCACGTCTTGGTTCAGGCTTTTGGTCCACACGCGGCCGAACTGTTTGCCAAGGTCCGCAATGTTCAGATCGTCGCCTGTGGCACCAGCTACCACGCTGGCATGGTTGCGCGTTACTGGCTGGAGTCTTTGGCAGGCATTCCTTGCCAAGTCGAAGTGGCCAGTGAATTCCGTTATCGCAAAGTGGTGGTCCAGCCAGACACATTGTTCGTTTCCATCTCGCAATCGGGCGAGACCGCTGACACGTTGGCCGCTCTGCGCAACGCTAAAGAGCTGGGCTTCCTGGGCAGTCTGGCCATTTGTAACGTTGGCATCAGCTCGCTGGTACGTGAGTCTGATCTGACGCTGCTGACCCAGGCGGGTCGCGAAATTGGTGTGGCTTCCACCAAAGCCTTCACCACCCAACTGGTGGGGCTGTTGCTACTGACGCTGTCGTTGGGGCAAGTACGCGGGACGTTGGAGGAGGGGGTTGAAGCCCAACTGGTAGAAGAACTGCGTCGCTTGCCTGCCCGTCTTGGGGAAGCACTGGCGATGGATGCGACCGTCGAAAAAGTCGCGGAGTTGTTCGCTGACAAACATCACACCCTGTTCCTGGGTCGCGGTGCTCAGTTCCCGGTGGCGATGGAAGGTGCGCTCAAGCTGAAGGAAATTTCGTATATCCACGCAGAAGCCTACCCGGCCGGTGAGTTGAAACATGGACCGCTCGCGCTGGTGGATAACGACATGCCGGTGGTGACCGTCGCGCCGAATAACGAATTGCTGGAAAAGTTGAAATCCAACTTGCAAGAAGTGCGTGCACGCGGTGGCGAGTTGATTGTTTTCGCGGATGAACAAGCGGCCATGACCAATGGGGAAGGCACGCATGTGATTAACATGCCGCACATCCATGACGTACTGGCGCCCATCCTCTACACCATCCCGTTGCAATTGTTGTCGTACTACGTCGCTGTGCTCAAAGGGACGGACGTCGACCAGCCGCGTAACCTGGCGAAATCCGTCACTGTTGAATAAGTGCCCCGACGATAAAAGTCGTTGGTGTTAGACAATTAAAATTGTCGCAGGAGTCGGCAGGTCTGCCTTGCCGCCTCCTGCCTTTCCCAATGGGCCGCTCAGGCCCGTAAAGCGTGACCCCCGTTCTCCGGGGGATCCTCGCAACGGATAGACAAACACTCAGTGAACAACGCCATTAAAGGTGGAAGTCGCCCGCAGCCTCCGGCTGGTACAGCACTTTCCTGATCTCAATGCGGCGCGTGCGATCTGAAATTCGCCAGTTGATGGCGTCCCCCTCTTGATAACCCAGAATCGCGGCGCCGATGTCAGATGACACGGAATATTTGCCTGCGTTACTGTCCGCGTCTTCAGGGTAGACCAAGGCCACTTCCATCTCTTCGCCATCCAGCTGCAGCAAGGCCCTGGAGTTCATCGTGACGACATTGCTCGCCACCTGCTGCGGGTTGACGACAACCGCGCGCTCTAACTCATGTTCGAGTTCCACAACAACTGGGCCTTGTTCCAGCGCGATTAGACTCTCGAGCCTGGCCTTGTCGATTTCAGTGATGTAGATCCGGGTGGCGTCTTCAACGGCCCCTTCGCGCAATAACTGAAGATAACGTCCCGCCGTCATGGAGAACGATTTCAAGGTCGGCGTTTCGCTCTCGAGTTTAAAGCCGCTGCGCAGAAAGGCTTTCAGTGAACGCGCGTTGTGCGGATGTATCTTGGCGATGAGTTTCTTGGCCCGCATGTCGAGGAAGGCCATTTTCATGCCCTCGCGGATCGTGCGGGCGCCGAGGTTTCGGCCCCATTTTTCGCTGTCTCCAATGGCCAGAACGATCTCGCACTCAGAGCCGGTCTTGATTAATCGGACAAAGCCCACCGGGTCGTCATACCGGTCATAGGCCATAAAAAATCGGCCGCCCCGGTTGAACAGGTGGGTCAGGATCGGCAATTGAGTCCGGTCGATCGCGTGTTCGAGGGTGCGTGAGACGTCACGCGAATCGCTCAGGTAGCAGGTGACACGTTCATCTTCCAACCAATCCATCAACGTCAGCGCGTGCGCCCGAGTTACTTCAGGGCACAGCGAAATGAAAGGCTTGTTCATCTTCACCACACGTATTTGTAAAGGATGAAAGCCTGTCATGGGGATGACCATGCTGGTTCTTTCGGCAACCGGCTATGTTAAGACATATCGTGAGTAATGCCGAATCGATCTAAGAACGTGAGAAATCATGCCTCGGGTTGTGGGTGCTGCACGTCAGGAGACTTAACAGGGTGGAAAGCGGCCGCCTGTCCACGCGGCTATAAAAAACGCGTCAGCCGTTGATTAACCTCTGTTCAGGCTATGCAAACTCACTCCTTTTCGCGCAAGGTGGTGTGCGGCCATGAATCGGACAAGGAACATTCGTTTCAGCACTTGGCCATTGTTTTGTTCCTCTGCAGAGGCCTCTTCATGTTCAAGCGTTTATCCAGACCCGCGCGCATCAGTCTCTTTTGTCTTTCAACGCTGGCCGCCTCTGTCGCCAGTGCCGCCGACACCCCTTATCCGGATGCGGCTGCCAGCGATCCTGCAAAAATGGGCTGGATGGTCGGTGCTCCGCCACCGCCTGACCGTATCATTCGCTTCGCCGATGGCAGTTATTTCAAGTTTCCGGCCATGCGCTGGAGCGTGTCCAACTTCCGCCAATTGATGCCGACCACTAACGTATCCCGTGGTTTGGGCGCTCCAGTACCGTTAGCACGTGCGTTGCGCACCGACATCGATCAACTGACGTTTATACCGACCGGCAGCACAGAACCCATGACCTGGGAACAATCACTGGCGGCCAACTACACCGACGGCATTGTCGTGTTGCATCGCGGCAAGGTCGTGTACGAACGGTATTTTGGTGTGTTGAACCCTGAAGGTGAGCACGCCGCCATGTCGGTGACCAAATCGGTGGTCGGGACAATGGGAGCGATGTTGGTGGCGGATGGCACATTGGATGCCAATAAAAAAATTGTTGATTACGTGCCTGAACTGGCCAACTCAGCGTTTGCCACGGCCACGCTGCGTCAGGTACTCGACATGACCACCGCGCTTAAATTCAGTGAAGACTACGCCGACCCCAAGGCGGAAGTCTGGCAGCACGCAATGGCCGGTAACCCGCTGCCCAAGCCGGCAGGCTACACCGGACCACAAACCTACATGGAATACCTGCAAACGGTTCAACCTCTGGGCGAACATGGCAAAGCCTTTGGGTACAAGACCGTGAACTCGGATGTCTTGGGTTGGGTTATTGCCCGGGTAACGGGGCGCAATGTGGCGCAGTTGCTGTCGGAGAAAATCTGGCAACGTCTGGGGGCCGAGCAAGATGCCTACTTTACGGTGGACTCCATCGGTACACCGTTTGCCGGTGGCGGCTTCAATGCCGGGCTGCGAGACATGGCGAGGTTCGGCGAGTTAATGCGCAACGACGGCCAATACTTGGGGCAACAAATTGTTCCCAAAGCGGTGGTGGAAGATATTCGGGCGGGTGGGGATAAAGCAGCCTTTGCCAAGGCTGGCTACCACCAACTTAAAGGTGGCAGCTACCGCAACATGTGGTGGGTGACGCATAACGCCGACGGTGCCTACATGGCTCGCGGCGTATATGGGCAGCGCATCTACATCGACCCTAAAGCCGAGATGGTGATTGTGCGTTTCGCCTCAAACCCCATTGCCAGTAATTCGGCCAATGACCCGGTGACCATTCCTGCGTTTGAAGCGTTGGCCAAACAGTTAATCGCTCACCCCTGATACTGCAAGGCGTGACTATCCGGTTTGCGCTTCGTTTTGAATGATTCAACGTCTGGGGCGGTGAAACTTAAAAAAGGTTTCATCCGCTCTAGATCAAACCTTCTGGCCCGTGAGCCTGACAGTTTCAGTTAATCGACTACCCTTATTTTTTGACGTCTGAAATGAGGGAGGACTACTGATGCTTGCGCAACTGCCACCAGCTTTACAGAATCTCAAAATTCCACTTCGCCTGAAGCTATGGGATGGTCTCGAATTCGACTTGGGCCCAACGCCCAGTGTCACGATCGTGGTCAAGGATCCAACCATCGTTTCAGAAATCACCCACCCCACGCTCGACTTACTAGGCAGCGCTTTTGTAGAAGGGCGCCTGGAGCTGGCTGAAGGTTCTATCAGTGAAGTTATTCGGGTGTGCGATGAGCTCAGCCAGGCGCTATTGGTTGAGGACGATGACGCCACGCCCCCGCGCCAGTATCACGACAAGGCGACAGATGCCGAGTCGATTTCCTACCATTACGATGTGTCCAACGCGTTTTATCAGCTCTGGCTGGATCGCGACATGGTTTACTCCTGTGGGTATTTCGAGACGGGCGAAGAAAGTCTGGAGGAGGCGCAACAGGCAAAATTTCGTCACCTGTGCCGTAAGTTGCGACTTAAGCCGGGCGAATACCTGCTGGACGTTGGATGTGGTTGGGGCGGGCTTGCGCGCTTCGCTGCTCGGGAGTTCGGGGTCAAAGTGTTCGGTATTACCTTGAGCAAGGAACAACTTGCCTTGGCTAAAGAGCGCGTTAAGGCGGAAGGCCTGCAAGATAAGGTCGACCTGCAACTGTTGGATTATCGGGATCTGCCTCAGGACGGACGTTTCGACAAGATTGTGAGCGTGGGCATGTTTGAACACGTCGGGCACGCCAACCTGCGAGAGTACTGCCAGATTTTGTTTAATGCCGTGCGTGAAGGCGGCTTGGTGATGAACCACGGTATTACCGCCAAGCACACTGACGGTCGTCAGGTGGGACGCGGGGCGGGCGAGTTCATTGAGCGCTATGTGTTTCCCAACGGGGAGTTGCCGCACCTGTCGATGATTAGTGCCCAGATCAGTGAAGCCGGGCTGGAAGTGGTCGACGTCGAAAGTTTACGCCTGCATTACGCGCGTACGCTGGAGCATTGGAGTCAGCGCCTGGAGCAAAACCTTGATGCCGCGGCCAACGAAGTCCCCGAACAGATTTTGCGTATTTGGCGGCTTTATCTGGCAGGTTGCGCTTATGCCTTTACCCGTGGCTGGATAAACATTCATCAGATTCTGGCCACCAAACCCCATGCGGATGGCTCAATTGAATTACCCCCAACACGTGCGGATATCTATCGCTGAGCGATGCCTGGCCCTGAGATTTGATGAAAACCGTGCCACTGAGTGACACGGTTTTTTTTTATAGAACGGGCGAAACCAGGCGCGCAATGCGCATCCCCAGTTGCTGTACATGGTGGGTGCTTTTGATGTCGTCTTCGGTGATTTCCCGAGCCAATGCAAAGTCGTCATGCAGCATGTGTTCAACTTCTCGGGCAAAGGATTCATCAACCGTCAGTAACATCACTTCAAAGTTAAGACGGAACGAACGGTTATCCATATTGGCGCTGCCGATGGCGCTGATTTCGTTGTCGACCAACACGACCTTTTGATGCACGAACCCTGGCTGATAACGGAATATTTTTACCCCGGCCCGGACCGCTTCGAAGGCATACAGACTTGAAGCGGCGTACACAATTTTGTGATCCGGGCGCGAGGGAATCAGAATCCGTACATCTACCCCGCGCAACACGGCGAGTCTAAGAGCCGAAAATACAGCCTCGTCGGGTACGAAGTAGGGCGTCGTAATCCATACGCGTTCGTTAGCAGCATGGATGGCTTCGACGAAAAACAACGAGCAGGTTTCGTATGAGTCGGCAGGGCCACTGGCCAAAAACTGACACAGCACGCCACCCTCCGGGTAGGTCTGGGGCAAGATGAGGGGTGGCAATTTACGGGCCGCCCAGAACCAGTCTTCAGCAAATGACTCTTGCAAGCAGGCCACCACGGGGCCACTCACTTCGACGTGGGTATCGCGCCATGGGGACAAGGGAGGCTTGCTGCCCAAGTATTCATCCCCGATGTTATGCCCGCCGACGAACCCTTTAACCCCATCGACCACGACGACTTTACGGTGGTTGCGAAAGTTGACCTGGAAGCGACTGATCCAGCCCCCGCGTGTCGCGAAAGCCTTTGCCTGAACACCGCCAGCTCCCAGGGTTTCAGCATAACTCCCGGGCAAGGAGTGGCTGCCGATGCTGTCGTACAGCAAATACACTTGTACGCCTTGGGCGGATTTTTCCAGCAACAAGGCATGCAGCTTCTTACCCAGGTCATCGTCATGGACGATAAAAAACTGAACGAGCACCACTTCTTTGGCAGCTCGAATGGCGGCAAAAATGGCATCGAATGTGGCGGTTCCATTGATGAGTAACCGAACCTGATTGTTGGCCAGGCAAGGCATGCGGCCTAACTTCGGCATTGCGCGCAGCGAGGTATACGCTTTTGAATTACGGGCTGCCAGTGCCTCTTCTACCCAAGGTCTCCAGTCCAGATTGGCAATGGCCTCACGCATTTCCTGGTTGGCCTGTCGACGCGCCTTGATGTAATCGTCGAACGTACTGCGCCCAAAAATCAAATAAGGAATCAGGGTGAAGTAGGGGATGAAGAACAACGACATGGCCCAGGCAATTGCACCTTGAGCGGTTCTCACGGTTAATACCGCATGAACCGCGGCAATCAAACCCAGGCTGTGGATCAATAAAATCAGATAACCGAAAACGTGCGGGCCGAGATAATCCATGCGTATCCTTGCTCCTCAATGTTTGACGCCAAGTACGTAAAAGACCACGTTCTGGTATGAATGTCCCTAATTGTTTGCTGATGCAACACCCGCTGTTTTGTGACGTCTAACGCTGACTTATTAATAGGAGCTGCTTGATGAATGTTCGTTTGCTTGGGCTTGTCATGGCCTTTGGTTTATCGATCCCTGTGGCTCAAGCCCAAATGTTGCAACCCGGTCTGTGGGAGCTGACGTCGAGCAATATGCAGGTGGACGGTAATCAACTCCCCGATTTTCAAATGATGATGGGTCAACTCAAAACCATGCTGACCCCTGAGCAATTGGCTCAACTGGAGAAGCAAGGCATCAACATGGGTGGTAAAGGTGTTCGGGTATGCCTGACCCCTGAACAGGTGAAATCCGATTCCATCCCCCTGACTGATCCCCAGTCGGGATGTCAGCAGCAGATCACTGAGCGTAGTGGAAATCAGTGGAAGTTTCGCTTTAGTTGTCCAAAAGCTCAGGGGGCAGGTGTGGCGACATTTGCCAGTGATCGTGAATTCACGACCCATGTCACGGGCACCTTCAATGCCACAGGCCTTAAGCAAACGGGGAGCCTGGATTCCCAGGCTGTCTGGTTGGGTGCTGATTGTGGAACCGTAAAACCTCGCGCCTAAAGCGATATGCCGCGCGCTGCACCGTCAGCGCGCGGCTAACACTGCAATGCTTACCTACGCCAATTCCAACGACTCTTCGCTACAGCATCATGGCTGTGCAAACTCTCTGCATGCACCACCTTCAGATTGAATCCTTTCACCGCTGAAGTGGACTTCAGTGCCACATGCAACCGTCGCACTGCATCCTCGCAAAACATCAAATTCTGTCCATTGGCTAACGCGAAGGCTTGCTCGTCCTCGCGTTTCACAGCGGTTTGTACGGCGGTGCCCAGTGCCTTTTCGGCCTTATCAATGACGTGCTCAATAGGGAAATTGTCTCCGTCTTCGCGGATGTGCAATTGCAAGTGAGCTGTACTTCTCTGGCTATGGGGGGTCGCTACAATCCCTCGCGTACTGCCGAGCCACGCTAAAACCTCGGCGTGCTGAAGTGTTTTATTTGCGTAGTCATCGACAAATTTCTGCTGGATGAGTTGTCGTGCCAAGGCTGCTGAGCAGGGGCACGTTGATGAATATTCCACTTCAACATTTAGTTCCACGTGGAACATTCCGTTTTCCAGGGATGCTTTTATCTCCACGGGATAACTCTTCCAACCACTCAATGGGCTGATCAATGCCGGCCGCTTCAAGAGCATTTGAGTGTTGAGATTCAGGTAGGCGCATGTGGACAAGTCGTCATGCGAGTCTAAAAAACGCTGCAAAATTTTCTTCAAAAGTGCGGGGTTCACGGCCTGCGAATCTAAAACTTCGAGCGCTAAAAATAAGCGTGACATGTGAATTCCGCGCGCTTCGCCATCATCGAGGCTGACCCCCGCTTCGGCTGTCGCTGCTAAGCGTTGCCCATTAATGACAACCGGCAGCGCAATGCCGCACATGCCGACCCAATCCAAGGGAATGTCGTGAAGCGCAGTTTGTGAGGCAATGTCAGGCAGGGTGAGAGAGGTCATGTGTGTTTTCCATTACGGGAACGCATTTGTGTTACACAGTAACAATTATAGCCTTGTATTGTTATAGTGTATCAATTGCGTCGCTTGCGTCGGTCGCTCTCACAAGCGGGCGTTTTGACCTGCTCACCCTGATGAGGAATCACCATGCCCAAACGTCTTCCCGTAACAGTGCTGTCAGGTTTTCTCGGTGCAGGCAAAAGCACCCTGTTGAATCACATCTTGCGCAATCGTGACGATCTGCGCGTGGCCGTCATCGTCAATGACATGAGTGAAATAAATATCGATGGAGCTGAGGTTCAGCGCGATGTCACCCTGAACCGTGCGGAAGAAAAATTGGTGGAACTGAGCAATGGGTGTATCTGCTGCACCTTGCGCGAAGACCTTTTAGAGGAAGTCAGCAAATTGGCCAAGGAAGGCCGTTTCGATTATTTATTGATCGAATCCACCGGCATTTCTGAGCCTTTGCCTGTCGCTGAAACATTCACCTTTCGAGATGACGCGGGTCAAAGCCTGGCGGATATCGCACGTCTGGATACCATGGTGACGGTCGTGGATGGGCTTAACTTTCTGCGCGATTTTCAGGCCGCCGAGCAGTTGGCGTCTCGCGGTGAAACCCTGGGAGAAGACGACGAGCGCTCAATCACCGACTTGCTGATCGAACAGGTCGAATTTGCAGACGTCATTTTGATCAGCAAGATTGATCTCATCAGCCGGGCCGAACGTGAAGAACTAAAGGCCATCCTTCAGCGATTGAACGCGGAAGCAGAAATTCTCCCAATGGTGATGGGAGAAATTGCGCTGAAAAAAATTCTCGATACCCGCCGTTTCGATTTTGAGCGTGCCGCCCAGTCGCCCGGCTGGTTGAAAGAAATGCGCGGGGAACATGTACCTGAAACCCAGGAGTACGGCATCGCTTCGACGGTCTATCGTGCGGTTCGGCCTTTTCACCCTGAGCGTTTTTTTAACGTTATCGACCGGCCCTGGACCAACGGTAAATTGCTGCGCTCCAAAGGTTTTTTCTGGCTGGCGAGCAAGTACCAGGAGGCCGGTAGCTGGTCTCAGGCAGGGGGGCTGATGCGGTATGGATACGCGGGTCGCTGGTGGCGTTTTGTACCCCAGGATCAATGGCCTGAAGATGCAGAAACTCGCGCCGAAATCCTTAAAAAATGGCTTCCTGAGACAGCAGATTGTCGTCAGGAATTGGTGTTTATCGGTCAGCACATCGACTTCAACGCACTCACCGTCGAACTAGATGCTTGCTTGCTGACCGATGCTGAAGTCGCAATGGGCCCTGAAGCCTGGCTACAGCTGAGCGACCCATTTGGCGACTGGTACAGCGAGGTGGCCGCGTGATGAAGGCTGACGCGCGCCTTATTCAACATGCGCAGGGGAAAGCCCCGCAGGTGTTGACGCGCATCCACGAGGAAGGCGTAAACATGGCCGTGTGGCAACGCGCATTGCCGGTCCATATCGCAGACTTCTGTGCGCTGTTGTTGTCACTCGATGAACCCCTGGCGCAAGCCTTGAGCTTCGAATTACCCGATGAAAATACACCGCCCAATCTGCAAGGGCTGGCGCAGCGATTCTGCGACCTGGAAGGCTATACGGGCTTCATGGCAGATGTTTGCTGGCTAGTCAGTGCCTATGCGTGCCTGCTTGGGGCCAAGCGCGTTGGACTGCGCCTCAGAGCCCTGGATAAAGCCATGTGTCCGCGCTTTCATGTGGACCATGTGCCCGCACGACTGGTGACGACTTATGCCGGGCCGGGCAGCGAGTGGGTAGAAGAAGGCGTGATGGATCGTCAGCATTTAGGCAATGATCAGGCTGAGGGCCCCGACAGGACGTTCATTCAGCAGATGAGCGCGGGAGACGTCGCGCTGCTTAAAGGCGAAAAGTGGCAGGGCAATCAGGGGGCGGGTTTGATCCATCGTTCACCGGCATTGAAAACCGGGGAGCGACGGCTGATTTTGACCCTCGACTGGCTCGCCTGAGGCATATTGCAGCCTTGGATTCCTACAGAAGCGGGCGATGATGTTGCACAACATTCCTACTCATGTGATCGCCGGGCCGCTCGGTGCAGGTAAAACCAGTCTGATTCAGCACCTGATGGCACAGAAGCCTGCACACGAACGATGGGCGGTTTTGGTGAATGAGTTCGGGCAAATCGGTATCGACGCGGCCTTGATGAGTTCGGCAGATGATCAAATCGCGATCGCTGAAGTGGCGGGCGGGTGCGTGTGTTGCGTGAACGGTGCGCCTTTTCAAATTGGCTTGAGCCGCCTTTTACGCAAGGCAAAACCCGACCGCCTGTTCATCGAACCCTCTGGCCTTGGCCATCCCGCGCGCATCCTCCAGCAGTTAAGCGTGACGCCCTGGCTGGGTGTTTTGGCGTTACAACCCTGCGTCATGGTTCTGGATACCGAAGCGCTCGCTCAGGGAAAACCCTTGCCGCAAAGCCAGCGCGAAGCCCTGGAAATGGCCGGTTTATTGGTCATGAATAAATCTAATAGTGTGGAAAAAGAGCAACGTGAGCAGATTGCATCATGCCTGCCAAAGTGCCCTCTGCTATGGACCGAACAGGGCTACATCCCGCTAAATACGCTGCCTGTAGCCACTATTAGCGATATTCATGCTGTGGATAACTCGTTGATTTATAAGGATTTTAATTCACTTGGCAGTATTTTTTCCGGGCCTGAGACGCCCATTATGGTGTTCAGTCAGCAGCCTGAAGGGTGGAGTGCCGGCTGGAAATGGCATCCCTCGCGCCAGTTTGATCTGCAAGCGCTGAACCGATGGCTTGAAGGCCTGAATTGGCTGCGTGCAAAGCTGGTTGTTCATGGGTCTGCGGGCTGGATGTCCTCAAATTCGCTGAAAAATCGGCTGGAACCCTGGAAAAACGCTGAATGGCGCAAAGATTCACGTATTGAACTGATCTTCGACGCCCCGCAGGACCTGAATGCCCTGACAGAAGGCCTGCAACAATGCCTTTCGCACTGAGTTTCCTCTGAAAAGTGCCAATCTGTACTGGTAAAGTTGTCCTACAATTTGTGCTGATTGCGAAAAGTTGAGCTGAAAATATCCACTGGAAAGCGTCTATTTAGGGGTTTTCTGGCGTTTTAGTGCAATCTGCAAGAAAGTTATCCACAGGTCGCCTAAAAAGCGTAGAGAAGGTTGCCGCGTCCCAGGAGAGGATCAAGTTTCTCCCGGGTTCGGCACTATTGGCGGGGTTTGGTGTGTTGCTGGCGCCATTGGCTCAGTTCGATGACTTGAGCGCTGGGGATATCGCGCTGTTCAGGCTCTGGTTCAGCCTTGAACGGGTAGGGGGCCAGTTCAATTTTGGCGCTGTGGGCTCCAAATTGAGTGATGGTGCCCGCATGGCGCTGATCACCGGTGACGGTGAATTCAAAGTTATACACACGGGCCAGGCGGCGATTGCCCTTGGCGTCCGGGATAAAGGCGATCTTCTTCAGGGCCACGTTTTCATCGAGTAACTCGATGTCGAGTTTGTTGCAGTGCTGTTTGACGCGCTCCAGCGCCCGCTCGCGCATGCCGTGGTTGTGCCACAGCCAGGCAGCGCCTGTTGCCAATAACATCAGCACAAACATATTTCCAAGGGTCAGCATCACATGTGCTCCAACAGAGTGGGCTCAGCTTAACTGCGTCTTCAGCCTGTCGTACAGGTTGCTTTTCGTCGCATACTGCGTGGCTTGAATCCACACGCAGTCTGGAAGCCGGCATGAAACGTACGCCTCACTTACTCGCCATCCAATCCCACGTGGTTTTCGGCCATGCCGGCAACAGCGCGGCCGTTTTTCCCATGCAGCGCGTGGGCGTCAATGTATGGCCTTTGAATACCGTGCAGTTCTCAAACCACACTCAGTATGGCCAATGGGCTGGCGAAGTGCTGGCCCCGGACCAAATTCCGGCGTTGGTTGACGGGATTGCCGCCATCGGTGAGCTGGGCAACTGCGACGCCGTGTTATCCGGTTATTTGGGCAGCGCTGCGCAAGGGCGAGCCATTCTCAGTGGGGTCGCGCGGATCAAGGCCGTTAACCCCAACGCGCTGTACCTGTGCGACCCGGTCATGGGGCACCCGGAGAAAGGCTGCATTGTGCCGTACGAAGTCAGTGATTTTTTGCTGAATGAAGCGGCCGCCGTGGCCGACTTTCTGTGCCCCAACCAGTTGGAGCTGGACAGCTTCTGTGGTCGTCACCCGCAGTCGCTGTTCGATTGCCTGGCGATGGCGCGCAGCCTGTTGGCACGCGGCCCCAAGGCCGTTCTGGTCAAGCACTTGTCCTACCCTGGCAAGCCGGAAGAAAGTTTCGAAATGCTGCTGGTCACCCCTGAAGGCAATTGGCACCTGCGCCGCCCGTTACTGGCGTTTCCCCGTCAGCCCGTCGGTGTGGGCGATTTGACGTCCGGCTTGTTCCTGGCGCGGGTATTGCTGGGAGACAGCCTGGTCGCCGCGTTCGAATTTGCCGCTTCGGCCGTGCATGAAGTGCTGCTGGAAACCCAGGCGTGCACCAGCTACGAACTGCAACTGGTGCGTGCCCAGGACCGTATTGCTCACCCGCGAGTGCGGTTTGAGGCGATGCCGATCCACCTGTAAACCCCGTTTGCTGGCGATAAAACCTTCCCGGTCATTCAAAAATGACGGAATGGGCTGAATCGCCAGTACGCGTGCTCCTACAGGAGCGGCTGAGGTTTACAGCGTCTCGTCTTTCAATTCCTGATAGCGTTTTTCCAGTTCCTGTCGGATCTGGCGACGCTGTTTGCCCTGGATAAAGCGACGTTTGTCTTCGCTGTTAACGGGCTGTAAAGGCGGTACAGCCGCCGGCTTACGATCATCGTCCACCGCCACCATGGTGAAGAAGCAGCTGTTGGTGTGACGCACGGAGCGCTCACGGATGTTTTCAGTGACGACCTTGATCCCCACTTCCATCGACGTGGTGCCGGTGTAGTTGACCGAGGCCAGAAAGGTCACCAGCTCACCGACATGCACCGGCTCGCGAAAAATTACCTGATCGACTGACAGGGTCACGACATAGCGCCCGGCATAGCGGCTGGCACAGGCGTAGGCGACTTCGTCGAGGTACTTGAGCAGGGTTCCGCCGTGAACATTGCCAGAAAAATTGGCCATGTCCGGGGTCATCAAGACCGTCATCGACAGTTGGGCGTTTCCGGGTTCCATAGCAGCAGGCTCGCGGTAATGTTGCAGCAGTGAAAAAGGTATCTCTGTGGATACTTTTCGCGTTTTTGAAAGCTTCAACAACGGGACGCTGCCGCACGGGCTGCCGTCACGCTCTGGCGCACATGTTTCCACATATTGCGCTGCCTTTCTGCGGTAAATCCCGGTGTTAACCTGCAAACGCCCGTTTCCCGGGTATTTCCTACACTTCAAGCGTCCGCTACGCACAGAGTAATCCTCTGTGTCTGTCGTTTTGTTTCCGGACAGCACTCACACAAGGAGGCGACACGTCATGCATGCCATCAGTTTTATTCAGGATCTGGCAGTCATCATGCTGGTCGCAGGTGTGGTGACCATTCTATTTCACCGTTTCAAGCAGCCCGTGGTCTTGGGGTACATCGTGGCGGGTTTCATCATTGGCCCGCATACGCCACCGTTTGGCCTGATTCACGACGAACAGACCATCAAAACGCTGGCGGAGTTGGGGGTGATATTCCTGATGTTCTGCCTGGGGCTTGAGTTCAGCCTGCGCAAACTGTTCAAAGTGGGCGCCACGGCGTTTATCGCGGCGTTCATGGAAATCACCCTGATGATCTGGATCGGCTATGAGATCGGCCGCTGGTTCGACTGGAACACCATGGACGCGTTGTTCCTCGGCGCCATTTTGGCTATTTCGTCGACCACGATCATCGTCAAGGCGCTGAACGACCTGAAAATGAAAAACGAACGGTTCGCACAGCTGATTTTTGGCGTGCTGATCGTCGAGGACATTTTGGGCATCGGGATTATTGCCCTGCTTTCCAGCATCGCCGTCAGTGGCAGCGTGAGCCCGGAAGAGGTGTTCTCGACCGTCGGCAAACTCTCGTTGTTCATGATCGTGGCATTGGTCATTGGCATTTTGCTGGTACCCCGGGTACTGGCTTATGTAGCGCGGTTTGAAAGCAATGAGATGCTGCTGATTACCGTGCTGGGGCTGTGTTTTGGTTTCTGTCTGCTCGTGGTCAAGCTGGAGTACAGCATGGTGCTGGGGGCGTTTTTGATCGGCGCAATCATGGCCGAATCCCGGCAGCTGCTGAAAATCGAAAGGCTGATCGAGCCGGTGCGTGACCTCTTCAGTGCGATCTTTTTCGTCGCCATCGGCTTGATGCTCGATCCTGCCATCTTGTGGGAATACGCTCTGCCAATAGTCGTCATTACCTGTGCGGTGGTACTGGGCAAGATGTTGTCCTGTGGCTTGGGTGCGTTTATCGCAGGCAATGATGGACGGACCTCGCTGAGAGTCGGGATGGGGCTCTCTCAGATCGGAGAGTTTTCATTCATCATCGCGGCACTGGGCATGACCTTGCAGGTCACCAGCAGCTTCCTGTACCCCGTAGCGGTCGCTGTGTCGGTGCTGACCACCCTGATGACCCCGTATTTGATTCGCGCCGCTGATCCGCTCTCGCTCAAGCTGGCGCAGATCATGCCCAACCGGGTGTCGCGCGTGTTCGGGCTCTATGGCGAATGGCTGAGCAGTATTCAGCCCCAGGGCGAAGGGGCACGGTTGGCGGCGATGATTCGCAAGATCTTGCTGCAAGTGGGTGTCAATCTGGCCCTGGTGATGGCCATATTCTTTGCCGGGGGGTATTTCGCCCCTCGCATTGCGGTGTATTTGCAGGGGTGGGTGATGAAATCGAGCTGGCAGCATGGCTTGATCTGGGGCGCCGCGTTATTGCTGTCGCTGCCGTTTCTGATCGCGGCGTATCGCAAACTCAAGGCACTGTCGATGCTCTTGGCAGAGATGGGGGTTAAACCCGAGATGGCGGGGCGGCACACACAGCGCGTCCGTCGCGTGATTGCTGAAGTGATCCCGATTCTATCGTTGCTGGTTATCTTCTTGCTGCTGTCAGCCTTGTCCGCCAGTATCTTGCCGACCAATGAACTGCTGATCGTGATTGCGGTGGTTGCAGCCGGGGTCGCGGCGGTGTTGTGGCGCTGGTTCGTGCGCATTCACACGCGCATGCAAGTGGCCTTGCTGGAAACCCTCGACAACCACAAGGATGTGGGCCACTAGCGGCCTGGTTTATCTTCTGCAGGAGCGAGCTTGCCTCGTGATGGGGATGGTGCTCAGCCCCTCTCGCGCACGCTCACTCCTGCAAAGCAACTGGCGGGTGTATCAGCTTTCCAGCCAGACATCCCGTGCCCAGTGCCAGACCGATTCCCATGTCTCTTCGGTAACCAGCTCTTCTTCGGCGGACCACAGCACGACCGTGCCGTCTTCCTCGACGCAGTAGTAGTCGTCGCCGTCCTGACAGATAGGGATCAGGCTGCGGTCTACGCCCGCATCCCATGCATTGGCCGCGACGTCAGGCAGGTAGGTATGCGATTGCGGGTCGGTCACAGTGACCGGTTCCAGGCTGCCATACACCACGTCGCTGACCGTCAGCAAAAACTCTCGGAAAACAAAGGGAATATCGATGAACAGCTGTTCTTCGATTTCCACCAGCAAATCTTCGTCAGGCAGTTCCAGAGGAACCGGGACGGGTTCATTTGCCTCACGCAATTGTTCAATGATCTCTTCCACGACCTCAATCCTCATACTCTAATGGCGCGGTTTTATATGACGCGCTTTATACAGTAGCTCGTTATAAGTGCAATCGTGAAATGCAAAGCCCCGGACAAGTCCGGGGCTTTGGTTACAACCTGTTAAGCGAAATCGATCAGCCGTTCTGACGGATACCGGCTACAAGCCAAGGCTGGTTTTCACCTTGAACGCGTTCCATGTTCCAGCTTTCGCTGAAGGCTTCACCCTGATCAAAACGTGAGGTTTTGGAGAGGCCGCTGAACGTCAGTGTGGCGATGGTTTTATCGGCGCGATCGTCCAGGCCGTCCAGCTGAACGGTCAGGTTGTCGATGTACGTCGAGTTGAAGCCATCACCCAGATCAGCGCGCTCGCGCTTGAGGAATTCAAGCATTTGCGGAGTCACGAACTCAGCGATCTTGTCCATTTCGTTAGCGTCCCAATGCTGTTGCAAGGACTGGAAATGGTTGCGCGCGGCTTCCAAAAAGCTCTGCTCGTTGAACCAGGCGGGCGCGTTGATGACCGGGCGTGGCGCCGCGGCAGAAGAACCGCCACCGAAGATCGACGCAGTGGCTGGCTTGGCGTCGAACGCTTCGCGCTGCATCGGTGCGTGACCCGCCGGGGCCAGGTCAGCTTGTTGCTTGCGACGACGCGCGGCGATGAAGCGGAAGATCACAAACGCAATGACCGCCATGATCAGGATGTCGAAGATCTGCATGCCCTGGAAGCCGTCGCCCATGAACATGGAAGCCAGCAGGCCGCCGGCAGCGATACCGGCCAGAGGGCCAAGCCAGCGTGAAGCACCACCGGCCTTGGCAGCTGCGCCAGCAGCGGCAGGGGCTGCGGCTGGAGAGGCAGGGGCTGCGGCTGGAGAGGCAGGAGCGGCTTGGCGAGTCTGGTGGCTAGGCGCCGAACCAAAACTTTTGCCGCCGCCGAAGCGCTTGGCATTTGCGTCGAGACTCATCGTCAAACCGATGCACAACGCCATGGCGATGCTAAGAAAACGTTTCATAAAGGGAATTCCCATTTGTGGATGACACGCGCGCCATGGTGCACAGGTGAGGTGTGACTGGCTAGCGGTGAAGTGTTTCGGGTTTTTGCCTAATTTAGAGTAAGACGTTTCTTTGTATTCTGTAGTTCACGTTGAAAAGACACGATTGTCGACTCAGTGGGACCCACGGTACGGCGTCTCTAGCGCTTGAGCGCCAGCATCACCACGCCCGCCGTGATCAAGCCGATTCCGCCCCATTGCCGCAGGTCGAGTTTTTCGCCCAGCAGCCATACACCGATGATCGCCACCAGTACCACGCTGAGCTTGTCCACCGGTGCGACGAGTGACGCGGGCCCCAGTTTCAAGGCGCGGAAGTAGCAAAGCCAGGATGCCCCGGTCGCCAACCCCGACAACGCTAAAAACAGGTAACTGCGTGGGGAGATCGAACTCAGCGGCTGATACTGGCCTGTGGCGTAAAGAATCAGCGCCAGGCTGACCAGCACCACTGCGGTACGCAACAACGTCGCGAAGTCGGAATTGACGTGTTCGATTCCGACCTTGGCAAAGATCGCCGTCAGCGCGGCGAACGTGGCTGACAACAGGGCCCAGAATGTCCAGGAAGAAAAAAAGCCTGAGCCCATGTTGCCTACCTTATCGTCCGATGGCTGTCGGGTTGCTGTCAGACCGCCTCAAGTTTGGCGTAGCCCATCATCAGCCACTTGCTGCCTTCAGAGAAGTTGACCTGCACCCGCGCCTGCGCACCGGCGCCCTCGAAGTTGAGGATCACACCTTCACCGAATACCGCATGCTTGACCATCTGACCCAGTTTGAATTCGGTTTCCGGAATCTCCGAACCCCCAAACAGGGTGCTGGCGCTCTGCTGTTGACCGCCGCCGAAAGGGCGGCTGACGCTGTTGGACAAACGCACTTCCTGAATCAGCCCTTTTGGCACTTCACGTACGAAGCGTGAAACCTTGTTGTAGGTCTCACTACCGTAAAGACGTCGGGTCTCAGCATAGGTCATCACCAGGTTCTGCATGGCCCGTGTGATGCCCACGTACGCCAGTCGGCGCTCCTCCTCAAGACGACCAGGCTCTTCAAGGCTCATCTTGTGCGGGAACAGGCCTTCTTCCATGCCCACCAGGAACACGTAGGGGAATTCCAGCCCTTTGGCGCTGTGCAGGGTCATCAACTGGATGCCGTCTTCGTGCTCTTGCGCCTGGGTGTCGCCGGCCTCCAGCGACGCATGGCCGAGGAATGCGGCCAACGGTGTCAGTTCTTCGTCTTCTTCCGTGTTCTCGAAGTTGCGCGCGGCGCTGACCAGTTCCTCAAGGTTTTCTACCCGGGCCTGGCCTTTCTCACCTTTTTCAGCCTGGTGGTAGGCAATCAGCCCGCTTTGCTCGATCACGGTCTGGGTCATCAGATGCAAAGGCATCTCCATGACTTTTGCCGCGAGGCTTTCGATCAATTCGACAAAACCGGCAATGGCACCCGACGCACGGCCGGGCAGCGCTTTATTGGCGATCAGCTGGCGCATGGCTTCCCACATCGACACATCATTGTGACGTGCGTGTTCACGAATCGCTTCGACGGTTTTTTCGCCAATACCGCGAGCCGGGACGTTAATCACCCGCTCCAGTGCAGCATCATTCCCACGGCCTTCAAGCAAACGCAGGTAGGCCATGGCGTTCTTGATCTCGGCGCGTTCGAAGAAGCGCTGGCCGCCATAAATTCGATAAGGAATGCGTTCGCGCAACAACGCCTCTTCCAGTACCCGTGACTGGGCGTTGGAGCGGTACAAAATGGCGATGTCGTTGTGCGCCAGCCCGGTTTTCAGCGCGCTTTCGATGGTTTCAACCACGTAGCGGGCTTCATCGTGCTCGTTGAATGCCGCGTACAGATTGATCGCTTCGCCATCGCCGCCGTCGGTCCACAGCTCTTTACCCATACGCCCGGTGTTATTGGCAATCAGCGCGTTGGCAGCCTTGAGGATGCCCGCAGTGGAGCGATAGTTTTGCTCCAGACGAATGGTTTCGGCGTCGGGGAAGTCTGTGGAGTACTGGTAGATGTTCTCAATTTTGGCGCCGCGCCAGCCGTAGATCGACTGATCGTCATCGCCGACCACCATCAAGCTGTCGCCACCCTTGGCCAGCAAGCGCAACCAGGCGTATTGAACGGCGTTGGTGTCCTGGAACTCGTCCACGAGAATGTGCCGGAAACGCTTTTGATAGTGCGCCAGCAGGCCCGGGTTATCGCGCCACAGATCGAGCGCACGCAACAGCAACTCGGAGAAGTCGATTACACCTGCGCGCTGGCACGCGGCCTCATAGGCCTCATAAATGCTGCGCATGGTGGCCAGGAACAAATCGCCGCTGGCCTGAATATGTTTCGGACGCAGGCCTTCGTCTTTTTGACCGTTGATAAACCACTGCGCCTGACGCACTGGCCAACGCTGTTCGTCCAGCCCCAGTTCCCGAATTACACGCTTGACCAAGCGTTGCTGGTCGTCGCTGTCGAGGATCTGGAAGGTCTGGCTCAGCCCGGCTTCTTGCCAGTGAGCGCGCAGCAGGCGATGCGCCAGCCCGTGGAACGTCCCGACCCACATGCCGGCCGGGTTGATCCCCATGAGCTGTTCGATGCGATGACGCATCTCGGCAGCGGCCTTGTTGGTGAACGTCACCGACAGGACGGAGTGGGGTGAGGCGTTCTCGACCTGGATCAACCAGGCGATACGGTGCACCAGCACACGGGTTTTGCCGGAACCTGCGCCGGCCAGGACCAACTGACGCCCGACACTGGCCGTGACGGCCTGACGTTGGGCATCGTTGAGGGAATTCAATAAGAGAGAGAGATCTTCGCGCATCGGGGCATTCTAGGGTGCTGGCTCAAACCGGGCAAACGCCAATCCTGTTCCCGCGGGCCGTCTGTCGCAGCTTCGACACGCGTCTTTGAAAAGGCAGGGCGCGCATCTGTTAATTGCGTGGCGTTATTTCGTCTTTTTAATGACGTGTCTCAGTTTGGTCGTGAGCATTGCTTGTGTATGCTCGGGCGACTTTTTTGGCTCATCCACTGATAAGAATATTGCCAATGATTCAGGGTCTTAGCGCGTCGGGTGTGTTGATCGGCACCGGGCTCGGTTTTTTTCTGACTGTGCTGGGGGTTGCTGGCTGGCAAGTCAATCAGCGCCGTCGTGGGAAATCTCAATCTTTGCCGACACTGCCAGAGGCGCAGTCCGCGGCTGCGGAGCGTTTACGCGAGGCTGAGCAGCGACGCCTGGCGGCCACCGTCTTTGAAGCGGCCAGCGAGGGCATTGTGATCCTCGACCCGGATTACCGCATGTTGGCGGTGAATCAGGCATTCAGTCGATTCAGCGGTTATGCGGTTGAAGAACTGGTCGGCCGCCGCGTGAGCGAGCTGGCGTGCAGCCGCGATGCGCTGCGCCACTTCCCGGTCATCCAGCCTGTTTTGGAACAGCAGGACCGCTGGCAGGGTGAGCTGGTTGAAACGCGCAAAACCGGCGAGTTGTACCCGCAGTGGCTGCAATTGAAAGTGGTGCGTGATGATGACGGGCGCATCAGTCATATCGTGGCGTTTGTCAGCGACCTGTCGGCGCGGCGCCGCTCCGAAGCCCGTGTTCGCCACCTTACGCACTTCGATGAACTGACCGGGCTGGCCAATCGCCTGTTGTTCAAAGAGCGGCTTGAAGAGGCCAATCAACGGGCTCGCCAAGGCGCGCGTAACCTTGCCCTGCTGTACATCAACCTGGATCGATTCAAGCTGTTGAACGACAGTCTAGGATCAGAACTGGCCGATCAGGTCCTGCACAAAGTCGCCAGACGCCTGACCAAAGCGCTGCCTGAAGCCGACACCATCGCGCGGTTGTCAGGGGATGAGTTCGCTGTGTTGTTCGACTCCTACGCCAGCCTGACCAGTCTGGCGCGGGTCGCGACGCGGCTGCTGGCCAAGCTGGGCCGGCCGCTTATGATTGAGGGCCATGAACTGGTCATCAGCGCGTCCATGGGGATCAGCCTGCTGCCCGACAGTGCGCGAGACATCGCCACGCTGGTCAGTCAGTCGAATCAGGCCATGCTCCAAGCCAAGCACTTGGGCGGCGGCAGTTTCCAATTCTTCAGCCACAGCTTGCAGCACAGCACCCTGGAGCGCTTACAACTGGAAAACCAATTGCGCAAAGCGATTGCCGAACAGCAACTGACCGTCTTCTATCAACCCAAAATGTGTCTGGCGACGGGCCGTATGAACGGAGCCGAAGCACTTGTGCGCTGGGATCACCCCCAGTTGGGCAGCGTGCCGCCGGGCGATTTCATCGGCCTGGCCGAAGAGACCGGGCTGATCGGGCCCATCGGTGAGTTTGTGTTGCGCGAGGCGTGTCGGCAGGCCTGCCAATGGCAGCGCGAAGGGCTGGCGCCGATACGGGTGTCGGTCAATTTGTCGGTGCACCAATTACGGCAGGGCAAGCTGGTCAGTCTGGTGCGTCAGGTGCTCGAAGAATCCGGGCTGGCGCCGCAGTATCTGGAGCTTGAATTGACGGAAAGCCAGCTGCTCGACAGCGTTGAGTCCATTATTTCGACCTTTGAGCAGTTGCATCAGTTGGGCGTCAAACTGGCGATTGACGACTTTGGCACCGGGTATTCCTCCCTCAGTTACCTCAAACGGTTTGCCGTGGACTACGTCAAAATCGACCAGACCTTCATTCGTGGCGTGGGGCGCTGCGCTGAAGACGAAGCCATCACCAAGGCAATCATTGCGATGGCTCATAGCCTTGAATTAAAGGTCGTGGCAGAAGGCGTGGAAGAAGACGTGCAACTGGCTTTTCTCAAGGCGCAACAGTGCGACGAAGTGCAGGGGTATTTGATCAGTCGTCCGATTAACGCGGCCGCTTTGGGCGATTTATTGCGCAGCGATGTAGTCTTTTTGTAGTGCTCAAAAGGGCTACATAGAGCGCGGGCGGCCTGAATAGGGGAGAAAGCCGCGGTTTTAGTCGTGGATTGGTTGGGCAGAAAACGAATTCTTGTAGTATAACTACAAGATTGCTACATCCCGGCCATCCAACCCTTTCAGACCGAGTCCTGCCCTTTGAACTTGCTGCAACATATCGCCCAGTCACGCCACTTGTTACGTAAATCGGAACTCAAGGTCGCCGATCACGTGCTGCTTGATCCTGCGGCTGTAATGCACAGTTCCATGGCCGACCTTGCCCACAGCGTGGGTATCAGTGAGCCCACCATCGTGCGCTTTTGCCGGGCGATTGGTTGCTCGGGGTTTCAGGACCTGAAACTCAAGCTCGCGCAAAGCCTTGCGGCGGGCGCCAGCTTTGGCCAGTTCGCCATCCACGAAGACGACTCGGTTGCTGACTACAGCCTGAAAATTTTCGACACCACACTCCACACCCTGATGGACGTGCGCGAAAAACTCGACCCGGTCGCTTTGCAGCGCGCTGTGACAGCGATGTCTCAGGCCCAGCGCGTCGAGTTTTATGGCTTTGGTGCGTCGGGTGCCGTGGCGGCGGATGCCCAGCACAAGTTTTTCCGTTTGTTACTGACGGCAGCGGCGTACTCCGACCCACACATGCAGGCGATGTCGGCTGTCACGTTGAAGCCCACTGACGTGGCGATTTGCATTTCCCAGTCAGGGCGCTCCAAGGACCTGTTGATTACCGCCAATCTGGTGCGTGAAAGCGGCGCGACATTGATCACCTTGTGCCCGAGCCAAACGCCGCTGGCGGAACTGGCGACCGTCAACCTGGCGATTGATGTGCACGAAGACACCGAAATCTATACGCCGCTGACCTCGCGCATTGCGCACCTGGTGGTGATCGATGTGCTGGCCATGGGCGTGGCCATGGCGCGCGGCCCGAGCCTGGTCAACCACCTGAAAAGCGTCAAACGTAGCTTGCGCAGCCTGCGCCTGTCGCCTAAATCGCTGAAAAACATAGAAGACTAACAACCCCTCGCGCTCTCCCTTCTCAACAGGGAGAGCGGGCGCACCCAGCGCGTTTCACGCATCTGTCATCTCGACTTCCCCAATTCGTCATAAATCTGGTCCATCGTAAAGCTCCCGTACACGCCTTGGGAGACTCGAAATGGCTCAGCCTTACGAAGAACGCAACAGCGCCGTCAAAACCCGCCGCCAACAGGAAGATCAGCGCCGCATGGCCTTCCGACGTGCGATTGAAGACCATACTGACCAGCGCCAATTGCGCCTGGAAACAGCCGACTACCCGGACCTGAGCGCCATCAATTATTGGCAAGCCTCGTCGGCAAGTGGCCGTCGAAGCGCTCAACCAACGCGCTGATTTGCAGACGCTCGCTGCGGATAAACCCCAGGAATGCATGCGCCACCGGTGACAGGCGCTTGGCTTTGGCCTGCACCACGCACCAACTGCGGTACAGCGGCAACTCCTCGACAGGCAGCTCGCGCAGCAAGCCTGTTGCCAACTCCAGGCTGACGGCGTGGCGCGTTAACAGCGCCACGCCCAGCCCGGCCACGGCGCACTCACGCTGGGCATCGGTCGACGCCACCTCCAGCGTTTGATTGAAGTGCACGCGCTTCTCCTTGAAATACTCCTCACACGCCCTGCGCGTGCCCGACCCTTGCTCGCGCATTAACAGCGTGAAGGGTTCCAGGTCCTGCAAATGCAAGGTGTCGCGCTGGCTCAGCGGGTGGTCGGGCGGGGCGACGGCCACGATCGGGTTATTCAAAAACGGCAAAAATTCCAGCCCCATGTCCAGCGGCACCATCGACATGATCACCAGATCATCGCGGTTGTCCGACAGCCTGCGCACCGCTTGTGCGCGGTTGACGACCGTGAGCTGCAAATTCACTTCCGGGTGCTGGCGCTTGAACGCCGCGAACAGGTGTGGCACGAAATACTTCGCGCTGGATTCCACCGCCAATTTCAGTTGACCTTGCAGCGAACCGAGCATGTCGGACAACTGCATATCAAGGTTTTCCAGGCGGCCAAAAATATCGCGACTGGCGCGCTGAAGCGCTTCAGCGGCTTCGGTCATGTACAGTTTTTTGCCCACATAATCGAACAACGGCTGCCCGATCAGCTCTTCTAACTGACGAATTTGTAGACTTACGGCGGGTTGCGTCAGCGACATTTCTTCTGCCGCACGGCTGTAAGAACGCAGGTCACACACTTCATTGAACACTTGAAGTTGTCTAAAAGTGATACGCATCAATGACTTACGCATTTTTGACGTTTATTCCGAGCGCAGGGGATGGGCTGACTATAAGTCGTTACTTATGCATGACCCAAGAATTATTGATTTTTGTTTATCAATGAGCAGGTCTAGTGTGACGACACAACGGTTCAGACACATTTGGACACGTGCCGACCTGGTCTAGCAGGTCGTTTGTTCCATGGGCTTTAGGAAAATCCAAGTGATAAAAAAGATCCTGATCGCCAACCGCGGAGAAATTGCTGTGCGCATCGTGCGTGCCTGCGCCGAGATGGGCATTCGCTCTGTCGCGGTCTACTCCGAAGCGGATCGGCATGCTTTGCACGTCAAGCGCGCCGATGAAGCGCACAGCATTGGTGAAGACCCGCTGGCCGGCTATCTGAACCCGCGCAAACTGGTGAACCTGGCGGTCGAAACCGGCTGTGACGCCTTGCACCCCGGTTACGGCTTCTTGTCAGAAAACGCTGAATTGGCTGACATCTGCGCAGAGCGCGGCATCAAGTTTATTGGTCCGGCCGCTGAAGTCATTCGCCGCATGGGTGACAAGACCGAAGCCCGCCGCAGCATGATCAAAGCCGGTGTGCCGGTCACGCCAGGCACCGAAGGCAACGTGGCCGATATCCACGAAGCGTTGCTCGAAGGCGAGCGCATTGGCTACCCGGTCATGCTTAAGGCCACCTCGGGCGGTGGCGGTCGCGGCATTCGCCGTTGCAACAGCCGTGAAGAGCTGGAGCAAGCCTTCCCCCGCGTGATCTCCGAAGCCACCAAAGCCTTTGGCTCGGCCGAAGTGTTCCTCGAAAAATGCATCGTCAACCCCAAGCACATCGAAGCGCAGATTCTCGGTGACAGCTTTGGCAACGTGGTGCACCTGTTCGAGCGTGACTGCTCGATTCAGCGCCGTAACCAGAAGCTCATCGAAATCGCCCCAAGCCCCCAGCTGACCCCGGAACAGCGCGCCTACATCGGCGACCTGTCTGTGCGCGCAGCCAAGGCCGTGGGCTATGAGAATGCTGGCACCGTGGAGTTCCTGCTCGCCGAGGGCGAGGTGTACTTCATGGAGATGAACACCCGAGTGCAGGTGGAACACACCATCACCGAAGAAATCACCGGCATCGACATCGTTCGCGAACAAATCCGTATCGCCTCCGGCTTGCCGCTGTCGATCAAGCAAGAAGACATTCAGCACCGCGGCTTTGCCCTGCAATTCCGGATCAACGCCGAAGACCCGAAAAACAACTTCCTGCCCAGCTTCGGCAAGATCACGCGCTACTACGCGCCCGGTGGCCCCGGCGTGCGCACAGATACGGCGATCTACACCGGCTACACCATTCCGCCGTTTTACGACTCCATGTGCCTGAAGCTGGTGGTGTGGGCGCTGACCTGGGAAGAAGCGATGGACCGTGGTTTGCGCGCCCTCGACGACATGCGTCTGCAAGGGGTCAAAACCACCGCCGCGTACTACCAGGAAATCCTGCGTAATCCGGAATTCCGTAGCGGCCAGTTCAACACCAGCTTTGTCGAAAGCCATCCCGAACTGACCAACTACTCGATCAAGCGCAAACCCGAAGAGCTGGCATTGGCCATCGCTGCCGCCATCGCCGCCCACGCAGGCCTGTGAGGAACATAAGAATGTCCAAGAAGATTTTTGTAACTGACACCATCCTGCGTGACGCCCACCAGTCGCTGCTGGCGACCCGCATGCGCACCGAAGACATGCTGCCGATCTGCGACAAGCTCGACAAAGTCGGCTACTGGTCGCTGGAAGTGTGGGGCGGCGCGACGTTTGATGCCTGCGTGCGCTTCCTCAAGGAAGACCCGTGGGAGCGTCTGCGCCAACTGCGCGCGGCACTGCCCAACACCCGCCTGCAAATGTTGCTGCGCGGTCAGAACCTGCTGGGCTATCGCCACTACAGCGACGACGTGGTCAAAGCATTTGTGGCCAAGGCTGCGGTCAACGGCATCGACGTATTCCGCATCTTTGACGCCATGAACGACGTGCGTAACCTGCGGGTCGCCATCGAAGCGGTCAAGGCGGCCGGCAAGCACGCACAGGGCACCATCGCCTACACCACCAGCCCGGTTCACACCACCGAAGCGTTCGTGGCGCAAGCCAAGCAGATGGAAGCCATGGGTTGCGATTCCGTCGCTATCAAAGACATGGCCGGCCTGCTGACACCCTTCGCCACGGGTGATCTGGTCAAGGCACTGAAAGCTGAAATCAGCCTGCCGATTTTTATTCACTCCCACGACACCGCCGGTCTGGCAGCCATGTGCCAGCTCAAAGCAGTGGAAAACGGCGCCGACCACATCGACACCGCGATCTCCAGCTTCGCGTGGGGCACCAGCCACCCTGGCACCGAATCGATGGTTGCAGCCCTCAAAGGCAGCGAATACGACACCGGCCTGGACCTGGCGCTGTTGCAGGAAATTGGTTTGTACTTCTACGCCGTGCGTAAGAAGTATCACCAGTTTGAAAGCGAATTCACCGCAGTTGATACCCGTGTGCAGGTCAACCAAGTGCCGGGCGGCATGATCTCCAACTTGGCCAACCAGCTCAAAGAGCAAGGCGCACTGAACCGCATGAACGAAGTGCTGGCCGAGATCCCGCGGGTGCGCGAAGACCTGGGCTTCCCGCCGCTGGTGACCCCGACTTCGCAAATCGTGGGGACGCAGGCGTTCTTCAACGTACTGGCAGGCGAGCGCTACAAAACCATCACCAACGAAGTGAAACTTTACCTGCAAGGTGGCTACGGCAAGGCGCCGGGCGTGGTGAATGAAAAGCTGCGTCGTCAGGCGATCGGCAACGAAGAGCTGATAGACGTGCGCCCGGCCGATTTGCTCAAGCCGGAAATGGTCAAACTGCGCGGTGAAATTGGCGCGTTGGCCACGTCCGAAGAAGACGTGCTGACCTACGCCATGTTCCCGGACATCGGCCGTAAATTCCTTGAAGAGCGTGCGGCGGGTGCCTTGGTGCCTGAAGCCCTGCTGCCGATCCCGGAAGCGGGCGGCGTCACCAAGGCCGGTGGCGAAGGCGTACCGACTGAGTTCGTGATCGACGTACACGGCGAAAGCTACCGCGTGGACATCACCGGAGTGGGCGTCAAAGCCGAAGGCAAGCGTCACTTCTACCTCTCCATCGACGGCATGCCGGAAGAAGTGGTGTTCGAGCCGCTCAACGAATTCGTCGGCAGCGCGATTGGCAAGCGCAAGCAAGCCAGCGAACCGGGCCACGTCAGCACCACCATGCCGGGCAACATCGTCGATGTACTGGTCAGCGTCGGCGACACCGTCAAGGCAGGCCAATCGGTGCTCATTACCGAAGCCATGAAAATGGAGACTGAAGTACAGGCGGCCATTGCCGGCAAAATCATCACCATCCATGTAGTCAAAGGCGACCGCGTCAACCCGGGCGAAATCCTGATCGAAATCGAAGCCTGATACGCCTTTGATTCAAACGCTTTAAACCTCGGGGGAGCACGTGCTCCCCTTTTTTTTGCGCGCCTCTACCGCGCTGTTCCCCCTGCCTGTCGCTGCTGCTCGCGTTCAACCACGTATCAAGGGCTGATGCGGTTAAAACGTCCTGTTCTTTTGTTTCGTTGCTGCTTCGATCAGGCGCAGAGACAACCCTTGTGGTTTCAGCATCTCAACCGGCACATTGACCCAACCGCTGATCCCGTCTTGATCAATCATCGCCACCAGCACCGTGTCGCTTGCGCCCTTGAGGTTTGAGTAGGCGGGAAAATCCACGGTCTTTTGCCCATGCCGATCCAGAATCGACCGGGCCTGTGCATGCAGCGCATCGGCGGGCATCCAGCCCCGCCACGCGCGCTCACTTTCACTCATCCCGGATGCCATTTGGGCGTCTCTCAAGTAACTGGCCAGAATGCCCCACAACGCATTCTCGTCCCCTGGGTTCAAGGGGTCTGAAAGGTCAAAGGTCTGGTTACGAAATTCGAGATCGCGGTCGGTTAACGTCATAAACGCCACCTGGCGTTCAATGGCTGTAAATGCCTGGCCACCCTCAAAGGCGATATGGGAAAGCGAAAGCCTGTCCATGCCTTTGAATGGGTTGGTTGAGGCCACGTTGTCATGCAGTTTTTCTTTGTCATACAGCGACGTCAGAAGATAGTTACTGGCCTGCATGGACATGATGACGCGCTGCGGTGTGCGCTCTTCGGGTAATTCCTGTAGCGCACTTGCCTCCTTGCCGTGCATTGAAAGTTGCTGATGAAGGTCTTGAGTCAAGCAACCGAACTGCGCCGTGGCGCCAGGATCCGTCACCGATGTACGACGCAGCAGAGCGCTGATTTCCATTGCGGCAGCAGACAACGTCACCTGGATACCCGCCTGGGTGGGTAGCACCTTGGTCGCGGCTGCGTCTGAGGCGTGGTTGGGGGTTTATCGGGCCACTTTAAGGTGGCACCCGCAGCAATGGCCCGATGGGTCATCAGAAAGTCTGCTCGAAGTGGGTTCATCATGACGCCTCTCAGAGTGGCAGACAGCGGCAGTCTGCAACGGTTGTTAAAACGTACAGTGAGTAAATGCCTGTTCGAGCAGTACATCGACAGCCGGTTTTATTAACTTTAAGTCATTGCGCGGGTTTAATTGATTTAAAGAAGCGTCTTACATTGATACGTAATAAGGGGCGTTATTCATTAATGATAAAACGCGAAAGTTGCCGTGTAGTTGTAGGGGATTCTCCAAGTTGGCGATTGAAAGGTCAGGCACGTTGCCGAAGTGGTGCCTGTGGAAACGGCACTTTTATTAAAGCGCGGGCCTGAAACATGCACGACATGCGACGCTGAAAACCTGCAGGCAGTCCCCCCGCGTGCGCGTCTGTAGGTTGCCGTCACTTCCGATGAAGTGCCCCCGATATCAACGCTCACAGGTGCCGTCTGGCCCGGGGCAATGCTCATTGGAAAATGGCCAGGAGGGTAGCTGGATACAAGCAGGAGCACTTCAGGCGTGGCATTTTGAACATTCACCGTGACCGAATTGGCATGTACGAGACTCGCGGCCATGACACTCCAGCCACACAGCAGCCAGATCAGTGCGGTATTAACTGTTGGGGTTTTCATTGTTTAGTCCTTTAGCGTTAAACAAACTTTTCATGTGAGGCTAAAAAATAACGCATGAAAATCGCGGAAAAGACTATTTACGTAGTGTTTGCGTATGGGCGTTTACGAGGCCGAATGAACGGACTTAAAAGCAATGGCGAAGAGGACAATAAGCTGGATTTAAATGTGCTCGCGCTCCGTGTGCATTCCAGCGCCGCATCAACAAACCCATCGGCTGCAAATGGGCGTCGTTCGATTACCGCGCCCGTTTTAATCCTTTCTCAACGCAAAAACGCCCGACAGTCCTTGTTGGGCGTTCTGATCGTTTTTTATACAGCTAATGCCCTGCAGGCTTCCAGCGTCTTGATTTGGCCGGTTTTTGGCTGGTTATCACGTGCCAGCCATTTTTCGAAGCCTGCCGCGATAGCTGGCCATTCCGTACTAATAATGCTGTACCACGTGGTATCCCTATTTTTGCCTTTGACCACCATATGCTGGCGAAAAACACCTTCAAAGGTGTATCCCAATCGTACTGCGGTACGTTTTGATCGAGTGTTGTCGTTGTTGCATTTCCATTCCAGCCGACGATTGCCCAAGTGGAAGGCTTCTCTGGCCAGCAGGTAAACGGCCTCGGTGCTTTTAGGCGAGCGCTGCATCGGCGCGCCAAATGCCACATGGCCAATTTCGATACGCCCATGTTCCGGCACGATGCACATCAGGCTGAGCAAACCCTGTGCCTGTTCAGCGACGCTGTCGATGACCGCATAAAAATGCGGGTCGCGGCTGGCGGCGTTTTTGGTCAGCCATTGATCAAATGCAGACCGTTCGTTGAAAGGCCCATACGGCAAGTAATCCCACAGCTTGGAATCGCTCGCGGGCCCCTGTAAGGCTAGCCACAAATCGTCGCCATGCCGGGCCGGATCGAGTTTTTCGAGGCGAATGTAAATCCCCTCTAGTGTTCGGTTATCCGGTGTTTTGGCCGGTTGCCAGTGTTGTAGAGATTCGGACATGGCGCGCTCCTTGATTACGACAAGACTTTGCGAAATTGAATGAAGCCTGGACGATCCGCGATGCGTTCGTACAGGCGAATAGCCGTGGCATTGGTTTTCTGCGTCAGCCAATGCACTTTGGCGCAATCCAGGGCGCGGGCCTGGGCGTACACATGCTCGATCAACTGGCGGCCCACCCCGGTGCCGCGTACCTGTGGGCTGACATACAGGTCTTGCAGGTAGCACGAATTACCCACGCTCCAGTTGGAGCGATGAATCACCGTCTGCACCATGCCCACCGCCTCATCACCTTGCCAGGCAAGGGCCAGATGGGTCGGTTCGGACGGGTCCATGAAGCGCTGCCATGTGCTCTCGCTCACGTCGTCGCCCAGCTCGGTGTTGTAAAACGTCAGGTACGCCTGCCAGAGCGGCATCCAGGCATCACGATCGGCGGCGGTAGCGGGTTTGATTTGAAGGGGCTGGGTCATGGGGCTATTCCTTGGCGATTAATTGAGCGAGTGCGTGGTCGTACGGGTTGTCACTGGCCAACAGGCCGTCGCGCACGCCAGCCTGATCGGCAGCGCTGCGGTTTTGGCTGAGTTTGCGCTGACCTGTCAGGCGGCTGATGGGCAGGCTGAAGCCGACGATCGCCTTGAGCAGGTTGTCGATGTACTCGCGGGGCGCGTCACTGACCGCCCACGGCGCGGGTCGATTGGCTTCATGGCGCTCACTTAACTGAGTGACCACCCGCAAAAGCCCTGGCGCGTCATCAAAGACGGTGGCGTGGCCGTAAGCATGGACGGCAACGTAGTTCCAGGTCGGAACAGCTTTGGCGTGTTCGGCTTTGCTGGGGTAGAACGCCGGGCTGATATACGCCTGTTCCCCGGCAAAAATGACCATCGCTTCTGCCCCCTCGGCCAGCGCCTGCCACTGCCGATTGGCACGGGCTAAATGCCCGTAGAGTGTGCCGTGGCTGCCTTCGTCCGGGTTCAGCAACAAGGGGATATGACTGGCGATCAGGCCGCACTCGCCCTGAGTCACGAGCACAGGCAGCGGGGTGGTGAGCATCTGGGCCTGCAAGGCTTCAAGGTCGTTTTCAGCAAATGCGCGAGGTACGTACATGGAAGAATTCCTTGGCGAATGCCTGCATCCTAGGCAGGCTATTGGTTCGTTGTAAGAGCCACTCATGGTCAATTTCGTAGGTCCAATGCATGTCGGATTCAGCGCTGCCCATCGCCTTCAACCCTGCGGGTATCCTCCTTGATCCTAAAAAAGGGCTGAGCCGTCAGCTCTATCACGCCCTGCGTGCGCGCGTGCTGGACGGGCGGCTCAGTGGCGGGGCGCGTTTACCGGCCAGCCGCGATCTGGCGGCCGCGCTCGGTATTTCGCGTAACAGCGTGGTACGTGCTTACGATCAGTTGTACGCCGAAGGCTTTATCGAAGGGCGTATCGGGGATGGCACCTACGTGACGCAATTACCTGAAAAAACCTCGCCGCCAAAAAAGTTGTCCACCAACTTGTCCACAGGGTTTTCAACAGGCTTACCCACAGGTTTATCCACAAAAACGCCTGTTTTACCTGTGATTACATCCAGTAAAGTTATCCACAGCAGCGCGCTGCACAAGGTCGCCCGACACTCACTGGACAGCCCGCCAAGTGGTCCGCCGCGTGCTTTTCGGGTGGGTGTTCCGGCCTTCGACTTATTCCCTTTTGATGTATGGAGCAAGCTGCAAGCGGGTTTCTGGCGAAAACCGGATTTGCAGCAGTTGTGTTATGGCGATCCGGCGGGGGATGCGCGATTACGTGGGCTGATTGCCGCCTATTTGCGTACCTCGCGGGGTTTGACGTGCACGCCTGAACAAATTTTGATCACCTGCGGCGCACAACAGGGAATTAGCCTTTGTGCACAGTTGCTGGTGGAGCTGGGCGAAGGGGTGGCTGTGGAAAACCCCGGCTACCACGCGGCCGCCCAAGCCTTTGCCATTGCGGGGGCGCAAGTGTTGGGCGTACCGGTGGACCAAGAGGGCATGCAATGCGACGCACTGGCAGGTTTGCCCCATTGCCGCCTGGCCTATGTCACGCCGTCCCATCAGTACCCGTCCGGCGTGACCATGAGCCTGGCACGGCGGCTGGCGTTACTCGATTGGGCCGAGCGCACCCAGGGCTGGATCGTCGAGGACGATTACGACGGCGAGTACCGCTACAGTGGCGCGCCCTTGTCGCCACTGGCGGCGCTGGATCGTCAAGGGCGAGTCATTTATGTCGGCACCTTCGGCAAGGTGGCGTTTCCGGCCCTGCGCCTGGGGTATCTGGTGCTGCCCAAGGCCCTGATCGAACCGTTTGCCCAGCGCCGCTCATTGGACATGCGTCACTCTGAAGTCAGCACCCAGGCGGTCATGGCTGAATTCATGGCATCCGGGCATTTTCAACGCCATATCCGGCGCATGCGGCGTGCCGCCTTGAGCCGTCGCAATACGTTGCTGGCGCACTGGCCACAGGGGGTAGAAGGGCTGGGGGAGCTGCCGGCCATCGTCGCGGGACTGCATGTGACCGTTGCGGTCAGCAGCCTTGAACGTGAACAGGCCTTGCTGGCGCAGGCCAAGCAGGTGGACGTGGAAATCAATGGGTTGAGCCGCTACTGGCTGCGTGATTCCACTGAGCCTGTGGATAACCGCGCCGGTCTGGTGCTGGGGTTTGCAGCCGTGCCCGAGCTGGCTATCAAAGCCGCACTCGCGCGCCTCAGCCACGTGTGGCGATAAAACCCGTTGCCGCTGGCGCAGGTGGCGCCAGCGGCAGCAGGTCGACTCAGGTGCCCGACTTGATTTTGGTCCAGGCCCGCGTGCGGGCGCGTTCGGCTTCTCGGGGCAATGGGGTCAGGGTGTACAGCGTTTCCATTGCCGCTTGCGTCGGGTACAGGTTCGGGTTGTTACGGATGCTCGGGGCCACGAGGTCGGTCGCATCTTTGTTCGGGTTGGGATACCCGACAAAATCACTGATCGGTGCTATGACCTGGGGTTGTAGCAAGTAGTTGATGAAGGTGTAGGCGTCTTCTACATCTTTAGCGCCTTTCGGGATCGCCAGCATGTCGAACCAGATCGGTGCGCCTTCTTTAGGCAAGCGCATGTCCACGGTCACGCCATTGTTGGCTTCCTTCGCCCGGTTGGCGGCTTGCGAGAAACTGCCGGAATACCCCACCGCCACGCAGATGTCGCCATTGGCGATGTCGGCCATGTACTTGGAGGAGTGGAAGTACGTGATGTACGGCCGAATCTTCAGCAGCAGGGCTTCAGCCTTGGCGTAGTCCTTTGGGTTTGTACTGTTGGGATCAAGCCCCAGATGTTGCAGCGCCAGCGGCAAAATTTCAGACGGCGAATCCAGTAACGCCACACCACATTGCTTGAGTTTGCTGATGTTATCTTCGTTGAAAATCAGGTCCCAGCTATTCACGGGGGCGTTTTCACCCAACGCCGCCTTGACCTTGTCTGGGTTGAATCCGATCAAAATCGTGCCGTACATGTACGGCACGGCAAACTGGTTGCCGGGGTCGTTGGCCTCAATCAGCTTCATCAGTTTGGGATCAAGGTGGTTCCAGTTCGGGAGTTTGCTGCGATCCAGCGGCTGAAACACGCCCGCCTCGATCTGTTTGGCCAGAAACACATTCGACGGCACCACCACGTCATAACCAGAGTTGCCGGTGAGCAGCTTGGCTTCCAGCGCCTCATTGGTGTCGAAAATGTCGTAGATCAGCTTCACCTTGGTGTCTTTTTTAAAATCCACCAAGGTCTGCGGGGTGATGTAGTCGAACCAGTTGTACACCCGCAACGTACGTTCTTCGGCATGGACGGCGGCGCTGGCCAGCGCCGCGGCACACAGCGCGGGAGTGAATAAACGCGTAAGAGCTTTCATTGTTATTAAATCCTTATTGAGCGCTCAAAAAGCCTTCAAGTACGTTGACGGCATTAACGCCAATCTCTTCTACCGCGTACCCGCCTTCCATCACGAACAGCGTTGGCTTGCCCAAGCGCGCAATGCGTTCGCCCATGCGCAGGTAGTCCGGGCTGTCGAGTTTGAACTGGGAAATCGGGTCGTTTTTGAACGTGTCCACGCCCAGCGAGATCACCAGCACCTCGGCGTCGTAGCGCTCGATTTCAGCGCACGCCTTTTCCAGTGCAGCGCTCCAACGATCCCAGGCCGAGCCTGCGGCCAGCGGGTAGTTGAAGTTGAAGCCTTCGCCCGCGCCTTCACCCACTTCGTCTTCGTAGCCCAGAAAGAACGGAAACTCCGCTTCAGGGTGGCCGTGGATCGAGGTGAACAACACGTCGCTGCGTGCGTAGAAAATCGACTGCGTACCGTTGCCGTGGTGGTAGTCCACGTCAAGGATGGCCACTTTGCTGCGACCCTGATCGAGGAACGCCTGCGCCGCGATGGCGGCGTTGTTGAGGTAGCAATAACCGCCCATCAAATCGCTGGCGGCGTGATGGCCCGGTGGCCGGCACAAGGCGAACGCGCTGTGTGCGCCGCGCTGGATTTCAGCCTGTGCTGTCAGCGCCACTTGCGCTGCGCTGTAGGCCGCTTGCCACGTACCCGCCGTAATGGGGGCGCCGCCGTCGAAGCTGTAATAACCCAATTGCCCATGCAGGCTGGTGGGGATCACGGCGCGCAAAGTGCGGGCAGGCCAGGTGTAGGGCAACAGGTCGCCGTCGCGCCCGTGCTCGGTCCAGCGCGCCCAGGCGCCCTGAAAAAAATCCAGATAGGCCGGGGTGTGAATGCGTTCGAGGGGGCCGCGGCCAAAGTCTTGCGGGGCCTGCACCGGGCCCAGTTTGCGGGTTTGCACCCGTTGCAGGATGTGATCGGCACGCGAAGGCATTTCGAAGCAAGGCATCAGTTGCCCGTCCATCAACTCGCAACGGCCGTGATGCAGGTGGTGATCGTCTGAATAGATCGTCAGCATTTTTCTTATTCTCCGCAGGCTTGATCGGTGACCTACAGTTTTGCGGCCCTGAACGTTTCAGAGAACGGCAGGAGCGGCCAAAAGGGGATGGATATGGCCAATATGATTGACCTGAATTCGCCCCTTTTCGGCGCGGGCGTGCGCCATTTGCAGGCATCACCCTCAGCGGGCAGGGCATGGCGGGGTGTTTACGCGCGAAACTGGCTGGGTGAGACGCCGCTCCAGCGCACGAACGCGTGGCGAAAGCTGGCGGTTTCGCTGAAGCCCAGGTGTTCGGCGATCCGGTAGATCGGCCATTCGGTGTCGTTGAGCAGCCGTTTGGCGCGTTCAAAGCGCAGGTCGTCGAGCAGCGTTTGATAGCTGCACCCCATGTCGTGCAGGTGGCGGCGCAACGTGCGCGGCGAGCAGTTCATTTGCTCGGCCAGGCCCTCAAGCCCCGGGGCGGCCTGCAGTTGCGCGGTCAACAGTTGGCGGATGCGATCGAGCCACGACTGGCGGCCTGTGAACTCCAGGTTCTGTTTGCGGCAGCGCTCGGCCATGGCCTGATGGGTCACGGCATCGGCCAGCGGCAAGGGTTCATCGAGCCAGCGCGGGTCGAAGCCGAACGCGTTGTCACAGGCCTGGAAGGCATGCGGGCAGTCAAAGCTGTGGGCGTAATGGGCGTGATAATCCGGGGCGGGGTGAGCGAAGCGTGCCCCGACGAGGGGCAACGAGCGGCCCAGTAAATCCTCACAAATGACCTTGAGCGACGTCAGGCACAGCTCGGCGTTGAACACCGCCAGGTGCGGGCTTTCGCGATAACCCGTTGCGCAGAACC
This sequence comes from Pseudomonas lundensis, assembly GCF_001042985.1. Taxonomy (GTDB): domain Bacteria; phylum Pseudomonadota; class Gammaproteobacteria; order Pseudomonadales; family Pseudomonadaceae; genus Aquipseudomonas; species Aquipseudomonas lundensis. The sequence continues at coordinate 35,134 of NZ_JYKY01000016.1, read as the reverse complement.
AGACGACGCCGTCTTCCTGGGCCAGGCTCAGTTCAAAAAGTGTTCCCAGCAACGCCGGGTAGCGCAAAGCCAGGCGTAAAGCGTCACCTAAGGTGGCACTGGTGAGTAAGGCGTAACCCAGCATGCCGTAGGACGACACGTGCATGCGCTGACCCAATTCCAACCCGATTTCGCGGCGAAGGGCCACGGCGTTGGCGCAGACGCGCATTTCTTGATTGGTGGTGATGCGCGTGTCGGCGCGGCTCAAGTCGGCGGCACGTATGCCGCTGCCGGCCAGTAGCGCCTCACTCGACCAGCCTTCGGCCTGGAAGGTGCTGAGCACCAACGAAACCGCGTTCAGGGTAGTGAGATGGGAATGCAGCATGCTCGCTTCCAGCGGGGGGATGCTGGAAGGGAGCAAATTATGTGCCGAGTCGCGCAGTGATGACCGGCATTACACCAGCTCCCCGCACAGATCGAGTTCAATCAGACGGCGCACGTCGGTCAATGACAGGTCGGCGCCCAGCAACGCCTGGAGCTTGCCGAACACCGCTTCGCGGGTCATGCCGCCCCCCGAGAGCACACCCGCCTCACGCAGGCGGCTACCGGCTTCGTACACGTCCAGCTCCACACCGCCTTCATGGCATTGGGTGATGGCGACAATCACGATGCCGTTTTCCTGCGCTCGTTGCAGGCTGGCAAGGAAAGCCGGGTCGTCACTGGGACCGGTGCCGCTGCCAAAACATTCCAGCACCAGGGCTTCGAGGCCGCTGTTGAGCAGCGCATCGAGCTGCGGCGCGCCAATGCCCGGCACCAGGGGCAGCACACCCACGCTGGCCACGTGCTTGGGCCGGGTATAGAACAACTGGCCGGGGATGTCAGCGGCCGGGGTGCCGCCGCCGTTTCGGGCCAGGGTTACAAACGGGTGGCGCCCGAAACTGCGCACTTTGGCGCAGCGCGTCGGGGCCATCAGTTGGCCGTGGAAGTACAGCTGAACCCCGAACGGTTGACCCTCGGCCAACGCCGACAGCGCACCGCTGACGTTCTCCCAGGCGTCGCTGTCAGGCACGCCCGCAGGCAGCATGGAACCGGTGAACAGCACCGACGCCGGCAGGCCGATCAGTTGAAAGCACATTGCCGCCGCACTGTAGGCCAACGTGTCTGTGCCATGCAGGACCAAGACGGCGTCGCAGTCCTCCTGCTCAACCGCTTCGACGATGGCCGCGCTCAGTCGCAACCAGTAGGCGGGCGTCATGTTGGCGCTGTCGATCAGTGGGCTCATCTCGCGAAAGCGCCATTGCGGCACGTGCAGGTCCGGCTGGCTAGCAAGAAAGGCGCTCATTCGCGCCTCAAAACCCGAAGCGGGTGCAAGCCCGTTGGCGCTGGCTTGCATGCCGATGGTGCCGCCGGTGTACAGCACCATCACGCGTTTGGCAGGGTAGGAAGTGGCAGCAGTCATGTGGAGTCCCCATAAGCAAAAACGCGGCGGTTCTGTTCAGAACCGCCGCGTCAGTGTCAGCGTTTTGTGTCTTCGATCTTGGCGGCCGGTGTGGGCGGCCAGGCCTTCAAGTCCAGGTCCAGGTCCGGGAATTTACTGGAATCGAACACCGGTGTCTTGATCCCGGCGCGACGTTGGTCGTCGTAATCCTTGAGCACGCGCATGCAGATTTTGAACAGCATGGCCAAGGCAATCAGGTTCACGAACGCCAGCATGGTCATGGTGATGTCAGCGAAGGCGAAGACCGTTTGCAGGTTTTCAATCGAGCCCCAGAAGATCAACACCAGCACCAGTGCGCGGTAACCCATCAGCGCCTTGCGGTTTTCACCAACCAGGAAACGCAGGTTGTTTTCGCCCAGGTAGTAGTTGTAGAGCATCGAGGTGAACACGAACAACGCCAGTGCCACGCTGATAAAAATGCGGCCCCATTCACCGACCACCGCGGCCAGCGAGTTTTGGGTCAGGGCAATGCCGTCGCCTTCAAAGCCCGGCGTGTAAAAGCCCGACAGCAAAATCAGCAGCGCCGTACAGGTGCAGATGACGAAGGTGTCGAGGAACACGCTGAACGCTTGCACCACGCCTTGTGCGATCGGGTGCTCAACGTCTGCCACGGCGGCCACGTTCGGGGCGCTGCCCAAGCCTGCTTCGTTGGCGAATACGCCACGTTTGACGCCCATCACAATCGCGCTGCCGATCAGGCCGCCAAACACCGGGTCCATGCCGAAGGCGCTTTTGACGATGTGGCCGAGCATGGCTGGCACTTGGTCAAACTGCAGCACGATCACGTACAGGGTCACGGCGATGTAGGCGAGGGTTTTGACCGGCACCAGCAGGTCGGCTACTGAGGCGATGCGTTTGATACCGCCGATGAACACCAGGCCCAGCAGCACGGCGATGGCAAACCCGGTGTAGTTGACCTGGAACCCGAACGCGTCTTGCAGCGAGTGCGTCACGGCGTGGGCTTGCAGGCCCATGAAGGCAAATCCGAAGGTGATCAGCAGCAAAACTGCCATCAATTTACCCATCCACGCTTTACCCAGCCCGTGCTTCATATAGAAGGAAGGACCGCCGCGCAGTTGGCCTTCGGCATCGCGGCGTTTGTACAGCTGGCCCAGCGAGCATTCGATCAGGCTGCTGGACATGCCGACCAGCGCGGTCACCCACATCCAGAACACGGCGCCGGGGCCGCCGAGGGTCACGGCAATGCCGACGCCGGCGATGTTGCCAGCGCCCACGCGGCCCGCCAGGCTCAGCATCAATGCCTGAAACGAGCTCAGTTGACCGGCGCTGCTGCGCAAGCTGTCTTTGAACACCGCAAACATGTGCAGGAAGTAACGAAACTGAACGAAACGCGAGCGGATCGTGAAGTAGCCACCGAGCCCAACCATGAGCACGATTAGCACTTTCCCTGAGAGGAAGTCATTGATGACTTCAAGCATGGATTATTCCTCGCTGTTTTTATCTGATGGCAATACGGCCGGATCGAAATATCGCGTTACACCCGTGTGTGCAGGGCGAAAACGTAGGCGATCAATGCGACCCTGGCCATGTTGCTGCTTGGTTTACGATGCTGTTTGCGCAGTGCCACTGGCCGCTGTTGCGGGGCCGATGCATGGCAAGAGGGCGGGCACTATACCTAGGCGCAGTGGAAGCGTCTGCATAAGCCATTGATTTTTCATCTGCATACGTCTGAAAAGCGCTGCTTAAATGTAGGAATTAACCGCGATTCAGAGGGTGCGAGCACCGGCCGCAACCTTCGTGTGGAGGGGGTTGAACATCGGATGGACGGGCATTGTTCACCCGGGTGCTGTAGCAGGCCGCATGAGGCCCGCAGAACGCTGCTCAAGGCCATGCCAGCGCGGCTGAAAACCGCTGAAAATCAGGGTTTTCGTACGATGCTTCCCTTTCAATCCGCAGAAACTTCCTTGAAAATCCCGTTCGCTTGCGCCTGCCAATTTCGGGGTCTAGTCTCGGCCCACCGCTGCACACTCAGCGGTCGGGTTTAGTAGCCCGGCGATATGATCAGGCGCAAGGCGCCACCTCCGCGAGGCGCTTTTTTTCGGCCTCACGTTTTATGGTGGCCGTGCGCAGGGCGCCTTCGAGCGCGCCGGTTCTCCTGATCACCGGTCTACTAACCTGCGTACGGCTGCCACCCATCGTTTAGTAGCGACGGGTGTCAGCTCCTTGAATTGATTGGGAGTCATGTCATGAAAAAAATTGTTCCAGATCCCCCTTCGTCCGGCCTGTCGGATGCGGCTGAGTGCCTTGCCCTGTCACTTGACCGTGCGGCCGCCGAGCGCGCGCTCAATGACTACCTTAACGACCATCAGCCTGCTCGCCCCGTGGGCACTGCCACGTATGCCATACCCGACAGTGTCAATTTAGAAGCGGCCCTGGCCCAGGCGTCAGACTTGTTGCGCTGCATGGGAGCAACGGCGAGCGAGGCGGGGAATGGATTGAACGGGTCGCCGCGTGATGTGGTGTTGTCGATTGTGCATTTGGCGGAGCTGGCCAAGGCGTACGTCGACAAATCGCTGGACTGTCTAGTGGCGCACTAAGCCGCACGCGCCTGCTTGGCGACAGGCGCGTCAAACCCCTGTTGGGTGCAACGACAGGCGAGCAAAAAAAAAAGGACCTGCAGATAAATCTGCAAGTCCTCAAAAGGTGAGAGGTGTCTAGTCCCTCGACCTGGTGATCGTGTTACCGCATCAGGCCTTCAGAGGCACCAGACGCGGAGCAATCATGTTTTCCGGGCGCAGGATGTCGTCGAGCATGGCGTCGTCGAGCAAGCCTTCTTCGCGCACCAGTTCCAGCACGCCGCGGCCGCTTTCGAGGGCGATACGGGCGATGCGGGTGGCGTTTTCATAGCCGATGTACGGGTTCAGTGCAGTCACCAGACCGATCGAGTGTTCGACCAGTTCGCGGCAGCGCGCTTCGTTGGCGGTGATGCCGACGATGCAGTGTTCGCGCAGCATGTCCATGGCACGTTGCAGCAGGCGGATCGAGTCGAAGATCTTGAAGGCGATCAAGGGCTCCATCACGTTCAATTGCAGTTGGCCACCTTCGGCGGCGATGGTCAGTGCCAAGTCGTTACCGATGATCTGGAACGCCACTTGGTTAACCGCTTCCGGGATAACCGGGTTGACCTTGCCGGGCATGATCGAGCTGCCGGGCTGACGCGCTGGCAGGTTGATTTCGTTGATGCCGGTACGTGGGCCGCTGGACAGCAGGCGCAGGTCGTTGCAGATCTTCGACAGTTTGACCGCGGTACGCTTGAGCATGCCGGAGAACAGGACGAATGCGCCCATGTCCGAGGTGGCTTCGATCAAGTCGGCGGCCGGCACCAGCGGGTGGCCGCTGATGGTGGCCAGACGGGTCACGGCCAGGTTCTGGTAGCGCGGGTCGGCGTTGATGCCGGTTCCGATGGCAGTACCGCCCAGGTTCACTTCGGTCAGCAGCTCTGGCGCCAGTGTTTTCAGGCGAGCCAAGTCTTCGCCCAAGGTGGTGGCGAATGCGTGGAATTCCTGGCCGAGGGTCATCGGCACGGCGTCTTGCAGCTGGGTACGGCCCATTTTCAGGACGTGGTTGAACTCAACCCCTTTGGCCGCGAACGCTTGAATCAGGCTGTCGAGGCTGGCCAGCAGCGCATCGTGACCCAACAACAGGCCCAGACGGATGGCCGTCGGGTAGGCGTCGTTGGTGGACTGCGCCATGTTCACGTCGTTGTTAGGGTGCAGGTATTGGTATTCGCCTTTCTGGTGGCCCATGGCCTCCAGTGCGATGTTGGCGATGACTTCGTTGGCATTCATGTTGGTTGAAGTGCCAGCGCCGCCTTGAATCATGTCCACCACGAACTCTTCGTGGAAGTCGCCGCGCACCAGACGGGCGCAGGCTTCACTGATGGCCGCGTGCTTTGGCGCGCTCAGGTGGCCCAGTTCGCGGTTAGCATCTGCCGCGGCTTGCTTGACCATGGCCAGGGCCACAACCAACTTTGGGTAATGCGAAATCGGAACGCCGGAGAGACGGAAGTTATTCACCGCTCGCAGGGTCTGGATGCCGTAATACGCTTGAGCGGGTACTTCGAGTACGCCAAGCAGGTCTTTTTCAGTGCGGAAAGATGCAGCGGAGGACATGATAGAAATCATCTCGATAAGGACCCGGTATAGGCCGGAACGCTGCGAATCCTAGGCTTGCGGGGTATTTTGGGCCAATGCCTTTAAACACTATCCTATGCAGAAACGGCATAATGCCGACGTGACGCGACGGGCGCGTCGAACGTGTGACCCAATTTGGTGCGCCTCTGGGAGGCTCGATGAATCTCGAAAGTAAATGGCTGGAGGACTTCAGTGCCCTGGCCGCCACGCGCAGTTTTTCTCAAGCGGCTGAGCGTCGTTTTGTGACGCAACCGGCCTTCAGTCGACGTATTCGCAGCCTCGAAGCGGCCTTGGGGCTGACGTTGGTGAATCGTTCCCGCACCCCGGTGGAGTTGACCGCGGCCGGTCAGTTGTTTTTGGTCACGGCGCGCACAGTGGTCGAGCAGCTTGGGGAGGTGTTGCGTCACCTGCATCACCTCGAAGGCGGGCAGGGCGAGGTCATGCAAGTGGCTGCCGCTCACTCGTTGGCGCTGGGGTTTTTCCCGCGCTGGATCGCCCAATTGCGTAACGAAGGGCTGAACATTGCGACACGTCTTGTTGCGACTAACGTCGGAGACGCGGTGCACGCATTACGTGAGGGCGGTTGCGATTTGATGCTGGCGTTTTACGACCCGGACGCGGCGTTGCAGATGGACCCGGAGATTTTCCCGTCGCTGCATTTAGGCAATACCGAGATGTTGCCGGTGTGCGCCGCCGATGCGGACGGCAAGCCGCTGTTCGACCTGGAAGGCGATGCAAGCGTGCCCTTGCTGGCCTACAGCGCGGGGGCTTTTTTAGGCCGTTCGGTCAATTTGTTGCTGCGCCAGCGCAGCCTGCGCTTTACCACTATTTATGAAACCGCCATGGCGGACAGCCTCAAAAGCATGGCGCTGGAAGGGTTGGGCATTGCGTGGGTGCCGCATTTGAGTGTGCGCGCCGAGCTGGCACGCGGCGAACTGGTGGTGTGTGGCGGCCCGCAGTGGCACGTGCCGCTGGAGATTCGTTTGTACCGCTGCGCGTTGGTACGCAAGGCCAACGTGCGGTTGTTGTGGCGCAAACTCGAAGGTGGCGCCGCGCCTTCGGCGACGTGAAGGGCAAGGCCTCTGGATCCGGCTTTGCCCGTTTCATTCATCGCTTGAGTGAGCAGTTGAATCAGCCACTTGGCGTAAAGCGCTTAAGGGGCATCCTTTAAGTAGTTATGAATGTTGTAGCGGTTCTCTGCACTGTAGCCAAAGAGTGCGCACGTCCATTCCGGGCGCTGGGTGGCCATGAATGTGGCGCAGTGATAGGGGTCATTGAATTGGGTGTCTCTGTACAGCGCGGCATCCTCATGGGTGGCCCCCAAGCAGTGGCCCACTTCATGGGCGACCACCACACGGCCGAAGGTGGTGGCGCATGCGATATTGGCCTCGGGTAGCGCGATGCCTTCAACCTTTAGGGATTTAACGAGGTAGCCATCGATCAACAGCAGGTCAATGTCTGTCAGCTTTACGGGTCTCGGCGAGTTGGCCTTGCAGGCCGCGAACGCTGTTTGAAGATCAGTGCTTATCGCTTCTTCAAAGGCGCATAAATTTGAGTAACAGTCTGAATAATGGGCATAGCTAAAGTCTGTTATGCCCGGCACATTACGGTGGAACGTAACGGTGACCTCACGCCCTGTTATTTCAGATAACTCCGGCGTAAATACACAAAAAAACAAATATTCAAGTTGTTTGTCGTTCGTTTCTTGAACGGTGTCGTGAACATACGTATGGATGTTAATCGGCAGCATTTTAAAGTCCTGAGACAGGCTAATAAGTTCCGCAAGCTGGCTGAGCAACTTGCACGTACCGCACGCTTTCGTGAGGGTGTAGTGCCCGCTTATGGCGTGATGGAAAAACAGCACGGGTCTTTTTTAAGGGGCGTCTTTCAGGTAATTAACAATGTGCTCACGGTTTTTCGGGGTATAGCGATAGCAATTGGCACGGTTTTTACTCACCTCGGGAAACACATAGGTTTCACACGGCAAACCCCACGCGTTCCAGCCGATTTCGGCATCTTCATGGGTCGCTGTGAAACTGTGCCCAACTTCATGGGCAATCACTTGATAGCTGCTGACACTGGCAATCAGGGCGGGTTGTCGCGGGAGGGCGGCACCTAATACCTGGTCATTAATTTTGCCCTGGGTGACCAGAATGTAACGGTCGGTGCGGGTCCTGCCCAAGTTGTGGGTGTTTCTATAGTCGGCGGCCACCGCCATCCAGCGGTCAGCGACGGCTTGGGCATTTTGAGAGGCGTATTTGAAGTTCGTGACGCCCGGGATGTTTCTGAGCATGTTGAATTCGAACGTGCGTCCTGTGATGGCGGAGATTTCTTCAGTGAAGGCTTTGAAATATTGAAGGCCGAGGACACGGTCGCTCAGGGTGACATCGTCGTGAACAAAAATATGAAACGTGATGGGCTTCATCGATAAATCCTTTTATGTATGAAGAGCGCCTCGCCGGGTGTGCAGGACGCGGTGTCATGTCAGTTTTCAAGGTGACTTCATCAGTTAAGGCTCAGTGGGTGGTTTTAACGACGCGGGGGTGTCTGTGAGTCGACCTGTTTATTTCGCCTGTAGCCGTAGGCTTTTTCGATTGTTTGCCGGCGTGGTGGCGGGATCGCGGGCATGCCTGTGGCCTGACCCAAGGGTCAGTAAAACCGGGTGTTTGCCGGATTTAAACGGCCGCGGACAGATGGTCGTCAAAGGTGCTTTTAACGCACTTCTTTGGGGTATACTGCGCGGCCTTCGGCTGGCTTGACCGGCCTTAATTCCTATAACAAGCCACGTCGGATCCCCCACGTGGCTTGTTGTTTTTTGACGCGCCTGCGGGCGCCCAAGAGAAGAGGCGCGACGATGAGTGCACTGGTAGGCGTGATCATGGGCTCCAAGTCCGATTGGTCCACCCTCAGCCACACCGCCGATATGCTGGAAAAACTCGGCATCCCTTATGAAGTGAAAGTGGTCTCTGCCCACCGAACGCCGGATTTGCTGTTCCAGTATGCCGAAGAGGCCGAAGGCCGCGGAATCGAGGTCATCATTGCCGGTGCCGGTGGCGCAGCCCACTTGCCAGGCATGTGTGCGGCTAAAACCCATTTGCCTGTACTCGGCGTGCCGGTGCAGTCGTCGATGCTGTCGGGTGTCGACTCGCTGCTGTCGATCGTGCAAATGCCCGCGGGCATTCCGGTGGCGACGCTGGCCATCGGCAAGGCCGGGGCGATCAACGCCGCGTTGTTGTCCGCCAGCATCCTGGGCGCCAAACACCCGCAATTCCATACCGTTTTGAAAGCATTCCGTGCTGAACAGACTGACAGCGTGCTGGACAATCCAGACCCGCGCCTGGCCTGAGGTTTCTGACGATGAAAATCGGTGTAATCGGTGGCGGCCAGTTGGGTCGCATGCTGGCTCTGGCGGGCACTCCGCTGGGCATGAACTTCGCCTTCCTTGACCCGGCGCCCGACGCCTGTGCGGCGCCTTTGGGCGAGCATATCCGTGCGGATTACGGGGATCAGGATCACCTGCGCCAGTTGGCGGACGAAGTCGATCTGGTGACCTTTGAGTTCGAAAGCGTGCCAGCCGAAACCGTGGCGTTCCTGTCGCAATTCGTACCGGTGTACCCGAGTGCCGAGGCGTTGCGCATTGCCCGTGATCGCTGGTTCGAAAAAAGCCTGTTCAAGGACTTGGGTATTCCTACCCCGGCCTTTGCCGATATTCAGTCCCAGGCGGATCTGGATGCAGCGGTGGCCAGCATTGGCCTGCCAGCCGTGCTCAAAACCCGCACCCTGGGTTACGACGGCAAGGGCCAGAAAGTGCTGCGCACCCCAGCCGATGTGGTGGGGACGTTTGCCGAGCTGGGCAGCGTCGCGTGCCTGCTGGAAGGATTTGTGCCGTTCACGGGTGAAGTATCGCTGATCGCCGTGCGCGGTCGTGATGGCGAAACCCGGTTCTACCCGTTGGTGCACAACACCCACGACAGCGGCATTCTCAAGCTGTCGGTTGCCAGCACCGATCACCCGCTGCAAGCACTGGCTGAAGACTACTCCAGCCGGGTCCTCAAGCAGCTGGATTACGTGGGCGTGATGGCGTTCGAGTTCTTTGAAGTCGACGGTGGCCTCAAGGCCAACGAAATCGCGCCCCGCGTTCACAATTCGGGCCACTGGACCACCGAAGGCGCCGAGTGCAGCCAGTTTGAAAACCACCTGCGTGCCATTGCCGGGCTGCCATTGGGCTCGACCGCCAAAGTGGGCGAGAGCGCCATGCTCAACTTTATTGGCACGGTGCCACCGGTTGAGAAGGTGATCGCGATTGCCGACTGCCATCTGCATCACTACGGCAAGGCGTTCAAGGCGGGCCGTAAAGTGGGTCATGCCAACCTGCGTTGCGCCGACATGGCGACCCTGCAAGCGCAGATCTTGCGGGTCGAAGCGCTGATCGACGAAGCCTGAGCGGTACATCGGCGGGAACCATTCGGTTGCCGCCGCCCTCTGATGGCGTGATGCCAAAGTGCTGACTAGGCTTTGGTTTAACGCCATTTAAAGAGAGGAAGCGTCCATGGGCATTATCGGAACCATTTTTATCGGCTTGATCGTTGGCCTGCTGGCCCGTTTCCTGAAGCCGGGCGATGACAGCATGGGCTGGATCATGACCATCCTGCTGGGTATCGGCGGTTCGTTGGCAGCCACCTATGGCGGCCAAGCGCTGGGTATCTACAAGGCGGGCGAAGGTGCCGGCTTTATTGGTGCCGTGGTTGGTGCCGTGATTCTGCTGGTCATTTACGGCCTGGTCTCAAAAAAGAGCTGATCGGACGTGGGTGCTCTCTGCGCCCGGCGCAGAGAGCGCTAGAATGCGCGGCGTCTTACGTCTTTCTTAATTGAGTCCGCCATGCGCCGTCTTGTAATGACCTTTCTTTTGCTGGGCGCAAGCCTGGTACACGCGGCAGACCTGCCGGAAACCGACTGGCTCGACCTGATGCCCAAGTCGGATCAAATGGCCCTCGAACAGATGCCTGAAATCGACCACGACTCGCCTGAAGCTCAGGGGACGTTTACCGATAAGGGTGGCCTGAAACAAAGTAAAGGCCTGCCGGCCGTGATGTATTCCACCAAGACAGTGGCCAGCATGAACGGCAAGCACATCCGTCTGGGCGGCTATCCTGTGCCGCTGGAAAGCGACGCGAAAGGGCGCAGCACGCTGTTTTTCCTTGTGCCTTATCCGGGTGCCTGTATCCACGTTCCGCCGCCGCCTCCCAATCAACTGGTGCTGGTACGTTATCCAAAAGGCTTGAAGCTGGATGACATTTACACGCCGCTGTGGGTCACGGGGACGTTGAAGGTTGAAAAGGTCAGCAATGATCTGGCCGATGCGGCGTATGCGCTGGACGCCGGGCAGGTGCGGGTGGTGAAGGAAGAGGATCTGTAAGGCTGTTGCCAGTCGCTGACGGGCCGCGCATTGATCGCGGCTGCCCGTCAGCGATTGCAGAGGTTAAAGCACGTTTGCGCTGATACTGACGCCCAGCGTGTGGCTGGCGCCCGGTTCCAGTGTGATCACGTCGTCCATCACATTGGCCGTTTCGATGCACAGCATGCGCTGCCAGCCGTCGGCGGCCATGTCGTTGAAACGCGCGGTCTTGTCGATCCACGGGTTCCAGATCACGGCGCTGCGTGAACCCTCGCTCTTGAGGGTGATGCGACGTTCCCATTCAGGGTCAACGATGCTCAGTGTGTCAGGGGTGTCGAGGTAGATGCGGTCGGTTTCGCCGCTAAAGGTCAAATCCCCTGACTGCTTGACGCGTTTCCAGTCATCCAGGGTTTCGATGTAGGTCAGCCCCTCCACGCCTTCGACATGCACCTGGCGCACATCGCTGACCGCAAAATAGCTGTGCAGCGCTTGGCTGATGCTCACGGCGGTGTCGCTGCGGTTATGGCTGACGAGGTTCAGGTGCAGTTGAGTGTCGAGGCGGATGTGCAGGGTCAGGGTCACGTCGTGCGGCCAGCCTGGCAGACCGCCCTCAACCTGAGGCAAACGCAGCGCTATATGCAGCGCCTCGCCGGCGTCATCGTAATCGTGCAATTCCCACTCTCGCGTGCGCACCAGACCATGGGCCGTGGCGGGTTCTGTGTTGACGCGCATGGCTTGCACGCTGGGCGGGTTGAGGGCCAGGTTGCCAAACCAGGGCCAGCAAATCGGTACGCCGGTGCGAATGCCTTTGCCGTGGGTGTACTGGGCTTTTTCGTTCAGCCAGATCACCGGCTTGTCCTTGCCGACCTGATAACTGAGCACCTGTGCGCCCTGTTTGGCGATCAGCAGTTGCGCTTGCCCGTGGATAAAGTGCCAGCAGTCCAGCTCGCCCAATTTCAGTGAAGTGCTCGGGAGTGACGTGTGGCAGTGCATGACAGGCTCTCTATGACAGGACAAGGGCAGCAGTAGACAGGCAAAACACCGTCAGGTTTAACGGCGTGGCGGCACTGAGCGTGTGCGGCCGCTGCCATCGATGGCGACGAACACAAATACCGCTTCGGTCACTTTGCGCCATTCGCTGGAGAGCGGGTCGTCGCTCCACACTTCGACCATCATCTGAATCGAACTGCGGCCGATTTCCAGGGCCTGGGTGTAGAAGGACAATTGCGCGCCGACGGCGACCGGGACCAGAAACGCCATGCGGTCGATGGCGACGGTGGCGACACGTCCGCCCGCCACTTTGCTGGCCATGGCCGTGCCGGCGAGGTCCATCTGGGACACCAGCCAACCGCCGAAAATATCGCCAAAACCATTGGTTTCGCGGGGCAGGGCAGTAATTTGCAAGGCCAGGTCGCCTTGCGGGATTGGATCTTCTTGTTCGAGCTCTAGCATGCCGAAGGGCCTCTGACCCGTGATTCATCATGTGTATTGCGGGTGAAAAAGCGTCTTTAGAAAAACGATTCAGCCCGAACATACTGCGTTCGTCACGTTCTTCCCAAGCCGCACCAAGGGGAAACATCGTCGATGTATCGGCTGAAGGGACGCATTAGGGCGTTTCGTACAGCCACTCACCATCCGTAGGTCGTTGCTTACGGTCGGCGAGTATATCGGTCGGCAACGCCGTCGACGACCGTCTGATTCTGCTTTTTAAAAGGCCGACACGTCTACCTCTGTGCTTTTGCAGACAATTTGTTATCGTTCGGGACCGCCCGGCCGATGCCGGCGGTGTTGCTGCTTTTGCCTAGCCTAATAAGAGATGCCCAAATCCGATGATCACCGAGCCTTCCAGTGCTGCGCCTCCCTCGCGTCCCCTGACCCGTAATGACTACAAAACCTTGTCGCTGTCCGCCTTGGGCGGTGCGCTGGAGTTTTACGATTTCATTATTTTTGTGTTCTTTGCCACGGTGGTCGGCAAGCTGTTTTTCCCGGCCGACATGCCCGAGTGGCTACGGTTGATGCAGACCTTCGGTATTTTCGCGGCCGGTTATCTGGCGCGGCCGCTAGGTGGCATTGTCATGGCGCACTTTGGCGATCTGCTGGGGCGCAAGAAGATGTTCACCTTGAGCATTTTCATGATGGCTGTGCCGACTCTGATCATGGGGTTGTTGCCCACCTATGCGCAGATTGGCATGTGGGCGCCGATCCTGTTGCTGTTGATGCGAGTGATTCAGGGCGCAGCCATTGGGGGTGAAGTGCCGGGGGCCTGGGTCTTTGTGGCCGAGCACGTGCCGTCACGGCATGTGGGCTACGCCTGCGGCACGCTGACCTGCGGCCTGACGGCGGGTATTTTGCTGGGCTCGCTGGTGGCCACGGCTATCAACACGATTTACACCCCGGTGGAGGTGTCGGACTACGCGTGGCGTATTCCCTTCCTGCTGGGCGGTGTGTTTGGTTTGTTTTCGGTTTACCTGCGTCGCTGGTTGCACGAAACCCCTGTGTTTGCCGAGTTGCAACTGCGCAAGGCATTGGCAGAAGAAGTGCCGCTCAAAACCGTACTGCGCGATCACCGTGGCGCCATCGCCGTGTCGATGCTGCTGACGTGGTTGCTGTCGGCCGGGATCATCGTGGTGATCTTGATGACCCCGACCGTGCTGCAAACCATTTATGGCTTCTCGGCCACGGTTTCGCTGAAAGCCAATAGCCTGGCGATTGTCTTTTTGAGTCTGGGGTGTATTGCGTCGGGTGCGCTGGCGGATCGGTTTGGGGCGGGCAAGGTGTTTGTCTTCGGGTGTGCTGCGCTGTTGATCACCTCGTGGACCTTCTACCACAGCCTGTTGCAACACCCGGATTGGCTGTTTCCGTTGTACGCGTTGAGTGGTTTGTTCGTAGGAACCATCGGCGCCGTGCCGTATGTCATGGTCAAGGCGTTCCCGCCAGTTGTGCGTTTCAGCGGTTTGTCGTTTTCCTACAACTTGGCCTATGCCATTTTCGGCGGTCTGACCCCGATGGCCGTGACCTTATTGCTCAAAGAAAGCCCGATGGGCCCGGCGTATTACGTTGCAATCATTTGTACGATGGGGTTGCTGGTGGGTGCTTATCTTTGGAAGAAAGGGCGCTGACCCGCAGGCTATAGCGTTTGCGCACCACAACACTTCTCTTTAAAAAGGCCAGCCATTCATTGCGAATGCTGGCCTTTCATCTAATTGTCACAATCGGTTCATAGAGTAGTCACATGGCCTGCAGATACTGGCCCCCGATTCATCTAACCTCGTTTGCTAGGAGTAAGGCATGAGACTGAAGCGTGTGATGGCGGCCCTGACTTTTGTCGCCGCAGGCGTTGCAACTGCGAATGCGGTTGCCGCGGGTGTTGATCCGGCAATCCAGCCGTACGTTAAGACCACCGGTGTGTCGGGTAACCTCTCCAGCGTTGGTTCCGATACCCTGGCGAACCTGATGACCTTGTGGGCTGAGGCTTACAAAAAAGAATACCCGAACGTCAATATCCAGATTCAGGCTGCCGGTTCTTCGACCGCGCCACCGGCGATCACTGAAGGCACCGCTAACCTGGGCCCGATGAGCCGCAAGATGAAAGACAACGAACTGGCGGCCTTCGAGCAGAAGTACGGCTACAAGCCGACCGCTATCCCGGTGGCTGTCGATGCCCTGGCGGTGTTCGTGCACAAAGACAACCCGATCAAGCACATGACCATGGAGCAAGTTGACGCTGTCTTCTCCTCCACGCGTCTGTGTGGCGGCAAATCGGACATCAAAACCTGGGGTGACCTGGGGGTGACCGGCGATCTGGCCAACAAGCCGGTGCAACTGTTTGGTCGTAACTCGGTGTCCGGCACTTACGGTTACTTCAAGGAAGAAGCCCTGTGCAAAGGTGACTTCAAGCCAAACGTGAACGAACAGCCGGGCTCGGCTTCGGTGGTGCAGTCGATCAGCAGCTCGCTCAACGGCATCGGTTATTCGGGCATCGGTTACAAAACCGCCAGCGTGAAAACCGTACCGCTGGCCAAGAAAGGCAGCACGGAGTTCGTTGAAGACACCGAAGAAAACGCCTTGAACGGCAAATACCCGTTGTCGCGTTTCCTCTACGTGTACGTGAACAAAGCACCGAACAAGCCACTGAACCCGCTGGAAGCCGAGTTCATCAAGCTGGTGCTGTCCAAGCAAGGTCAAGAAGTCGTGGTCAAGGATGGCTACATCCCGCTGCCAGCCAAAGTCGCTGCCAAAGCCTTGGCTGACCTGGGTTTGAAAGAAGGCGCATAACCCTGTAGCGGCTGGCGCAGGCTGCGAGCACGACGCTCAGCCTGCGCCAGTGACCACAGGTTGTGAGCCCGGTAACTACTCAATTTTCCATTCCGCTGCCAGCACCACTGGGCAGCGGCTTTTTTGCGTCACTGCTTTGTCATCTTTTTGTCATACAGGACCGCTAGGGTGTGCGCATGAATGATCTGGCCAATTCCCCAATGACTACGACATCCGCTCCCAAGCGCATTGATTTCAATACGCCTGAACTGCAACGCAAGCGCCGCATGCGTGCGCTCAAAGATCACCTGACCCGCTGGTATGTGTTTATCGGCGGTCTTGCCGTGCTCGGCGCGATCACACTGATTTTCTTCTTCCTCGGTTATGTGGTGCTGCCGCTGTTCCAGGGCGCCGACCTGAATGCCAAGCAGGCGATTACGCCTGTGTGGATGCAGGACGCAGGCAAGCCGTTGATGCTGTCGGTCGAAGAGCAAAATCAGGTCGGTATGCGCGTGTCCGATCAGGGCATGGTGCTGTTCTTCAATGCCAAGAGCGGCGA
This sequence comes from Pseudomonas lundensis, assembly GCF_001042985.1. Classification (GTDB taxonomy): domain Bacteria; phylum Pseudomonadota; class Gammaproteobacteria; order Pseudomonadales; family Pseudomonadaceae; genus Aquipseudomonas; species Aquipseudomonas lundensis. The sequence continues at coordinate 19,295 of NZ_JYKY01000016.1, read as the reverse complement.
AGAACTCTCCCGCGTGAACCTGCCGCTGCCCGCCGACACCCATGTGACGTCGCTGGGCGAGGATCAGCCGGGTAACCCGGTGGTGGTTCTGGGCTTGTCCAACGGCCAGGCGCTGGTGTTTCGCCACACGTATAAAGTCAGCTACCCGGATGGCAAAAAGACCATCAGCCCGGCCATCGAATACCCGTACGGCGAGGCGCCTGTCGCGCTTGACCCTCAAGAGCGTGCGCTGGATCACGTGAACCTCAGCGTGAACGATTCGACGCTGGTGCTGGCGGGCTCGACCGGCGCGCAATTGCACGTGCTGTCGTTGGCCAGTGAAGAAAACATGATGACGGGTGAGGTCACGAACTCCGAGACCCGCATCGAGCTGCCGCAGATGACCGAGAAGGTCAAAGCGCTGTACATCGACCCGCGTCAGCAATGGCTGTATGTCATCAATGGCCGCGCTCAGGCCGACGTGTTCAGCCTGCGCGACAAAAGCTTGAATGGCCGTTACAAACTGGCCGAAGACGCCACCACTGAAATCACTGCCAGTACGCAGTTGGTGGGTGGCATTTCGCTGATCCTGGGTGACTCCACCGGCAGCCTGAGCCAGTGGTTCATGGCCCGCGACCCCGATGGCGAACAGCGCTTCAAGCACATCCGCAGCTTCAAGATGGGCGACTCGCCGATTGTTGAAATCACCGCCGAACAACGCCGCAAGGGTTTCCTGGCGCTGGACGCTGCCGGTGACATCGGTGTGTTCCACAGCACCGCGCATCGCACCCTGCTGGTCGAGAAGGTCGCTGAAGGCCCGGGCATTATGGCGCTGTCGCCTCGCGCCAACCGCGTCATCGTGGAAGAGGGCGGCAAGCTGCTGCCCTTGACCTTGAAGAACCCGCACCCGGAAGTGTCCTGGAGCGCGCTGTGGAGCAAGGTCTGGTACGAGAACTACGACGAACCGAAATACGTCTGGCAGTCGACCGCGGCCAACACCGACTTCGAACCGAAGATGAGCCTTGCACCGCTGACCTTCGGTACGTTGAAAGCGGCGTTCTATGCGATGTTACTGGCTGCACCGCTGGCGGTGGCCGCCGCGATCTACACCGCGTACTTCATGGCCCCGAGCCTGCGCCGCAAGGTCAAGCCGGTGATCGAACTGATGGAAGCGATGCCGACCGTGATTCTGGGCTTCTTCGCCGGTCTGTTTTTGGCGCCGTATGTCGAGGGGCATCTGCCGGGGATTTTCAGCCTGTTAATGCTGCTGCCGATCGGGATTTTGCTGGCGGGCTTCACCTGGAGCCGTCTGCCGGACTCGATCCGCCTGCGCGTACCGGATGGCTGGGAAAGCCTGATTCTGATCCCGGTGATTCTGTTCATTGGCTGGTTATCGCTGTACATGAGCCCGTTCATGGAAGCCTGGTTCTTCGGCGGTGACATGCGCTTGTGGATCTCCCACGACCTGGGCATCACCTATGACCAGCGCAACGCTCTGGTGGTCGGCCTGGCGATGGGTTTTGCCGTGATCCCGAACATTTACTCGATTGCTGAAGATGCCGTGTTCAGCGTGCCGCGCGGCCTGACGCTGGGATCGCTGGCGCTGGGTGCCACGCCGTGGCAAACCATGACCCGCGTGGTGATCCTGACCGCCAGCCCGGGGATTTTCTCGGCCCTGATGATCGGCATGGGCCGTGCGGTGGGCGAGACCATGATCGTACTGATGGCCACGGGCAACACGCCGGTCATGGAAATGAACCTGTTCGAAGGCTTGCGTACCTTGGCGGCGAACGTGGCGGTGGAGATGCCGGAGTCCGAAGTGGGCGGCAGTCACTACCGTGTGCTGTTCCTCTCGGCGCTGGTGCTGCTGTTGTTCACCTTCATCATGAACACTCTCGCTGAGCTGATCCGTCAGCGTCTGCGCAAGAAATATTCGTCGCTTTAAGGAAGGTAGAAGTCTGTGAAACAGAATTCCCTCAAAGGTTGGTTCAAGAGCGGCGCCCCGGGCGTCTGGATCAGCGGTGGCGCAGTGTCGCTCGCGGTCATCATGACCATTGGTTTGCTGGCCGTGATTGCGGTGCGCGGGTTGGGCCACTTTTGGCCGGCCGATTTGGTGCTGGCGCAGTACAACGTGCCGGGCTCTGCCCATCACGTGGTGCTGGGCGAAGTGGTGCAAAAGGAAGAAGTGCCCCGCGAGCGCCTGAAAAGCGCCGGTTTGCCGGTGCCGGAGCAAGGCCCGGAGTTCATGACCCGCGAGCTGATCAAGGTCGGCAACCGTGACCTGAACGGCAACGACTTTTCCTGGGTGGTGGGCGAGTGGCTGACCGACCTGAAGACCCCGCCCGAGTTACTGGCCATCGAGCGCCGTGAGTGGGGCAACTTCTACGGCTACCTGGTCAATGTGAAAGAAAACGGCAAGGTGATTGCCGAAGGTGAAGCGGCGTGGCCTGAGCTGCAAGCGCGAGTCAAGCGCGTCAACGATCTGGCCAAGCAACTCAGCCAGTTGGAAAAGAAAGACATTGGCGCCATCAACTATGGCTTGGAGCGGATCCGCCTGCAGGGTCGCAAGCTGGAGCTGGAAGGCAAACTGACACCGCAAGCCCAGGCGGACATGGAAGCCGAACGTGCCGAGCTGAATGCGCGCTACAAAGCGATTGAAGACCGCTTGGGTGATCTGCATGCCCAGTTCAATCGCGACAGCCTGACGGCCCGCGATGCCAACGGCAAAGAACTCGAAATCAACATCGGCAAAGTGGTCAAGGCCTACCAGCCGAACGCCATGAACAGCTGGCAGAAGCTGGCGATGTACTTCAGCAACATTTGGGAATTCCTGAGCGAAGACCCGCGTGAAGCCAACACAGAAGGCGGGATCTTCCCGGCGATTTTCGGCACCGTGATGATGACCCTGATCATGGCCGTGATCGTCACGCCGTTCGGTGTGCTGGCGGCGGTGTACCTGCGTGAATACGCCAAGCAGAACACCCTGACCCGGGTGATCCGTATTGCTGTGAATAACCTGGCCGGTGTGCCGGCGATTGTGTACGGCGTGTTTGGTCTGGGCTTCTTTGTGTACGTGCTGGGCGGCTCGGTTGACCGTCTGTTCTTTGCCGAGGCACTGCCCGCGCCGACGTTTGGTACGCCGGGCCTGATGTGGGCCTCGCTGACGCTGGCGCTGCTGGCGGTTCCTGTGGTGATCGTGGCCACGGAAGAAGGCCTGGCGCGGATTCCGCGTACGGTGCGCGAAGGCTCGCTGGCGCTGGGTGCGACCAAGTCTGAGACCTTGTGGAAGATCGTATTGCCCATGGCCAGCCCGGCGATGATGACCGGCATGATCCTCGCCGTGGCGCGGGCAGCGGGCGAAGTGGCACCGTTGATGCTGGTGGGTGTGGTCAAGCTGGCACCTTCGCTGCCGCTGGACGGCAACTACCCGTACCTGCACCTGGACCAGAAGATCATGCACCTGGGCTTCCATATTTATGACGTGGGCTTCCAGAGCCCGAACGTTGAAGCTGCGCGGCCGCTGGTATACGCCACGGCGCTGCTGCTGGTGCTGGTGATCGCGACCCTGAACCTGTCGGCGGTGTGGATTCGAAACCACCTGCGCGAGAAGTACAAGGCGCTGGAAAGCTGATAACGAACACTGACGGCAGGAGCGGCCCATGGGCCCTCCCGCCCACGAGAAGCCCGGTTGTAGACAACCGGAACGAATTTTTAGCGTATGGAGCAACCCATGCAGCATGAATCCACGTCCCACGGCATCAACATGTCCGCCTTGGGTCGCACCAAACAAAGCTTGAACCTGGCCAATGAAGAAGTTGCCATTGAAGTCCCGGGGCTGAATCTTTATTACGGCGAAAAGCAGGCGCTGTTCGACGTGAGCCTGAACATTCCGAAACAACGCGTGACGGCGTTCATCGGGCCGTCGGGTTGCGGCAAGTCCACCCTGCTGCGTACGTTCAACCGCATGAACGATTTGGTAGACGGCTGCCGCGTTGAAGGTGAAATCAACCTCTACGGTCATAACATCTACCGCAAGGGCGAAGACGTTGCCGAGCTGCGTCGCCGCGTGGGCATGGTGTTCCAGAAGCCTAACCCGTTCCCCAAGACCATCTACGAAAACGTGGTTTACGGCCTGCGCATTCAGGGCATCAACAAAAAACGCATCCTCGACGAAGCCGTGGAGTGGGCCCTCAAAGGCGCGGCGTTGTGGGATGAGGTTAAAGACCGTTTGCACGACTCGGCACTCGGCTTGTCCGGTGGTCAGCAGCAGCGTCTGGTGATTGCCCGTACCATCGCGGTCGAACCTGAAGTGTTGCTGCTCGATGAGCCGTGCTCGGCACTTGACCCGATCTCGACGCTGAAGGTTGAGGAGCTGATTTACGAGCTCAAGTCCAAGTTCACCATCGTGATCGTGACCCACAACATGCAGCAGGCGGCGCGGGTGTCGGATTACACCGCCTTCATGTACATGGGCAAGATGGTTGAATACGGCGACACCGACACGCTGTTCACCAACCCGGCCAAAAAGCAGACCGAAGACTACATCACCGGTCGCTACGGCTAGTTGGCGCGGCCTCTGCCGCTTGGCGTAATGACACATTTGGCTGGCCGCCTGGCGCGTGCCGCTCACAGATTTTGCGGAGCAGAACCATGATTTCAAAGGATGGCCTCACCCATCACATTTCCGCGCAATTCAACGCGGAACTCGAAGAAGTGCGCAGCCACTTGCTGGCCATGGGCGGACTGGTCGAGAAGCAGGTTAACGACGCGGTCACCGCGTTGATTGAGGCCGACTCCGGGTTGGCTCAGCAAGTGCGCGAGATCGACGAACAGATCAATCAGATGGAGCGCAACATCGACGAAGAATGCCTGCGCATTCTGGCCCGTCGCCAACCTGCGGCGTCTGATTTGCGGCTGATTATCAGCATTTCCAAGTCGGTGATCGACCTGGAGCGCATCGGTGACGAAGCGACCAAAATTGCTCGCCGGGCGATCCAGCTCTGTGAAGAGGGCGAAGCGCCACGCGGTTACGTCGAAGTGCGCCACATCGGCGATCAGGTGCGCAACATGGTGCGCGATGCGCTGGACGCGTTCGCCCGCTTCGACGCTGACCTGGCGCTGTCTGTGGCGCAGTACGACAAAATCATCGACCGCGAATACAAAACGGCGCTGCGCGAGTTGGCCACCTACATGATGGAAGATCCGCGTTCAATTTCGCGGGTGCTGAGCATCATTTGGGTACTGCGCTCACTGGAGCGCATTGGCGATCACGCCCGCAATATTTCGGAACTGGTGATCTACCTGGTGCGCGGAACGGATGTGCGCCACATGGGCCTTAAGCGCATGCGCGAAGAAGTTGAAGGCACCGGTGCCGATAACGCTAATGTTCCGCAGGTGCCTGACGATAAATAAGACTGCCCGAGATTAAAAACGCCCGGCTTTGGCCGGGCGTTTTGCGTTTCGGCGTTCACATTCAGGCGCTCTGCGAACGTAAAGTCATTCGGGGTGCCCCAAGATTTGGCACATGGCCATCATTCGGCGCATGCTAGTCAAGATTTCAGAGGAGCAGTCGATGAGCAAGGTCAGTGTGTTGGTGGTGGATGACGCGTCGTTTATTCGCGATTTGGTCAAGAAGTGCCTGCGTAACTACTTCCCGGGCATCAAGATCGAAGACGCGGTTAACGGTCGCAAAGCCCAGGCCATACTGGCCCGCGAAACCTTCGATTTGGTGCTGTGTGACTGGGAAATGCCTGAAATGTGCGGCCTTGAGCTGCTGACCTGGTGCCGCGAGCAAGATCACCTGAGAACCCTGCCGTTCATCATGGTCACCAGCCGTGGCGACAAAGAGAACGTGGTGCAGGCGATTCAGGCCGGTGTGTCGGGGTACGTCAGCAAGCCGTTCACTAACGAACAGTTGCTGACCAAGGTCAAACACGCCCTGAACAAGGCCGGCAAACTTGAAACCCTCCTGGCCAGTGCGCCAACGCGGATGAACTCGGCATTCGGTAATGATTCGCTCAGCGCGTTGACCGGCGGCAAGGCTCAAGTGGTAGCGCCAACGCCTGCCGCGCCTGCGCCCGTTGCCCGCCCGGTGGCGGCCGCCAAACCTGCGGCAAAAGCCCATGCGCCGGCTGGTCGGGGCCAAGGGCAACTGCGTCTGTCCAGCGGCACCCAGGCGTGTGTCATCAAGGCCTTGAGCCTCAAGGAAGCGCTGCTGGTGGTGCGCCGTGGCGACGTGCTGCCGCAGGTGCTGGAAAGTGCCGTGCTTGACCTTGAGCAGGGCGAGAGCGCCGAGGTGGCCCGCCTTAACGGTTATTTGCACGCTATCGTGGCGTACGAGCCCAAGCCCGACAGCGACTGGCTGCAACTGACCTTTCGCTTTGTGGATCAGGATGCCGCGAAAATGGGCTACCTCTCGCGCCTGATTGCCCATGGCACCGCCCAGAAACACTTTGTGCCGGGTGCATAACACCCCAACACAGGCTTATGGCAATTGCAGGCCGCCGGAAGCCTTGTGAATCGCCCGCAAATGCTCGCCGATCTGTTTGACGTTGGCTTCGGTCGCGGCAATCTCGGCGGCGCGGGCGGGTTCCAGCAAGCTGCGCACTTCCTTGTCCAGGTCCCCGGTCAGGCGCAGTAATTGCTGCTGGCGCTGACTGCTTTCGGATTCGAGCATTTCCCATTCTTTGGCTTGCGGCAGGCCATAGCCGCTGCTGCCCAGCAATTCAGCCGGGCGACTGAGAAAGCCGCTGCTGGCGAGAATTTCTTGCAATGTCTTGTTGGCCTTGTCCATGCCGGCCCCCTCGATCCCGCGCACTTTCAAGTACTTCTGTTTGACCTCGTCCTGGGCCAGCAGCAATTGGCGGCGAAAGGCGGCCTGTTCAAGCAGCAACAACGCTGCGCTGGCGCGCAGGTCGGCCTGTTCGATCCAGGGGCGCCGTGCATCCGGGCTGAGGGCGAGCCAGTCTTCGACGCTGGCCTGCTGGATCGGCAGGCGGGTCTTGAGTACATCGAACATCGCCTGATAGCGATCACGGTATGAGTCAAAGCGATAGCCCAGCCTCAGCGCTTCTTTTTTGTCGTCCAGCACACGGGTGTCGGCCAACCCGCGTGCCTTGAGCACTTCCAGCAGGCCATTGGGCATGATGCTGTCCAGGCCTTTGAGCTGCGTGTTGTCACTGCCGCTGCGCAGTAATTTCAGGGTTTCGACCGCGCAGTTATTGGAGATGAAGTAATAGTTGCCGTCATAACTCCAGTGCACTTCTGCCGCGTGCTCGACCACTTCTTCGATTTCCGGACGGCTCAGGGTGAGGGGCACGGAGGCCAGGCTGCGCAGTTCGGTTTTGGTGTATTCATCGATCACTTGAGCCAGCGGCAAGACGAAAAGCCGCGAGGGGTAAGCGCCGGTCAGCCCGTCCCAGCTTGATAGCTGTACGTCGTTGACGAATGCCCGGTAAGACAACACCAAGTGTTCTTGCAGGTCGAGTCGGCAATCGGGCCCGCGCGGACGTCCGGGCGCGCAAATCACCAAACGCAACATGCTGTGCCCCCAGCGGCTCGCCCATTCCTGATTGGCCTCGGCAAGCAGGTAATCGACGGCGTACACACGCTCGGGGTCGACGGTGCCGAGGGGCTGTTTGGCGAAATCGTTACCGGCGTTCAGAAAGGCAAAGCCTGTGGGGCATTCATCCCGGGCAGCCGGGGCCCAGCCGAAGTGATCCCGGTAGTAGCGATACAGGGCCGGGCGCCGACAAGCGTAAGCCGGGTCGAGGAGGAAGTACTCCATGTTGACCGCGACAAACTCTCTGGGGTTGGTGACTTCGTACAGATCGGGACTGCGCACGATCTGGTGGTTATCTTGTTCGCGTTCACCGCGTCGACCGACATATTGTTGCCAGCCGGCGAGGTCGAGCAGGCGCGGGTCATCGCTGAGGGTGAAACGGCGTTCGGTCTGGCCTCGGCATTCGTCCGGCAGGCCAATCAGCCCGGCGCTGTTGTGCTGACGTGTACAGCGCTGGATGAGGGTGCGTTGGGCGTGCGGCCACACACGGGCGCGGTCATAAATGTGGGTCAGTTCGTGCAGGACGGTGGCGAGCATTTCCCGGCGCACGGTGCCGTGGGGGCGGTTGGTTTGCTCGGTCGCGGCCGAGCCGTCGGTCAAGCTCGCCAGCAATTTGCGGTTGAGGTCCAGCTCGGAGATCAGCGACGCTTGCCCGTAGGCATTGCTCGGCATGTCATCGGTCCAGCCCACCAGGATCTGGCGGTCCAGTTGCTCGATAAAGCGCGGTGGCAGCTTGCGCATGGCCTCGTCCAGCAGCGCCTGACTGGCCTGCTGTTCAGCCGGGCTCAAGCCTTCGGTCTTGAGTTGCAGATGCAACGCGGCCTGGGCGCTGCTGCCGATCAGCAGCAGGCCGCAGGCGGCAAGCCAACGCGCGAGCGGCCTCACAGTGCGAGGATGGCTTCGGCAAGTTCCTGATCGCTGGCGCTGCGGGCTTCTGGCACACGCTCACGCAAGGTATTGAAGGCGGATTCCAACTGAACGCCGCGAATGTCGCCTTGGCTGGCGACGAAAGTGGCGGCGTCATCGTGGGCTTCACGCACCACTTTAGAGTCACGGATCGACGTGGTGGTGTCGGAAGTGAAATCAATGGCGCGTCCGAATGCACGAACAATGATGTTACTGGTCTGCACCAGGGTTTGTGCCTGAGCCACATCGGCCAGCAACAGCAGGCCAAGGGTGGCGACAATCAACGGGTTACGCATGAATATTCTCCAGAAAACGCGGGTGCTTATTGGACGAGAATTGCCTGTGCCAGTTCAAGGTCGCTGGCAGTCAATTTTGGCTGGTCGTGGCGCAGGTAGCGCAAGGCCGATTCCAGCTGTGAGCCTCGTAGTTGGCCGTCACTGGCGATAAATGCGGCAGCGTCATCCTGAGCGGCACGAATCAGTTTGTTTTCGAACGGTGTTGAGGTCACTTTGCTGGTGACGTAGCCAGAGAGCACGGTGGTTTGTGTGCTCGTGTCGAAGGCGGCAGCAGTTTGAGTCCAGCTAAAGGCAAGTAGAGCAATTGAGAGAAAGCGCATGGGTCTCGACGTTAATTGAGCGAGGGCCAAGGCTAGCGTAATGGGCGGGGCAGGGCAAAGCGGATGTGCCCGCTGTCCGGGGGCGAGGCTGTGCTCGAATTACCTCGCACATAGCCTCGCACTGCCCGGCAGCGATGACACGGCAAATCAGAGGGTGAGGATCGCCTGGGCCAGTTGTGCATCGGACGCTTGCAGCTGTGGCGCCTGCTGACGAATGAAGTCCAGCGCGCTTTCGAGCTTGACGCCACGGATGCTGCCTTCGCTGGCGACAAAACTGGCGGCGTCGTCACGGGCGGCGCGCACGATTTTGTTGTCGCGGATGGAGTTCGTGGCGTCGGACGTCAGGTCGGTCGTGGCCTTGAGCGTGCCTACGATGGCATCGGTGGTCGCGATGAAGCTGGAAGCATGGGCGCTGGCCGCAACAGTCAGCAGCGCCGCCGCGCTAAGTAGGCGAAGAGTGGACATGGTGATACTCCTTGGCATGAGCTTATAAGTTAGACGTTTATAAGCCGAATAGTAGGCCCGGCGTCGCGTACGGCAAAGAACGTTTTGCGGTGACACGCCGTTTTGAGGCGTTGAGCCAAGGAATGCGTCAACTGTACCTGTATGTTTTAAACATTTTTAAAACTGTACCTGTGACGGTCTGCGAATACAAAATGCTCTTCCAGAACGACAAAACCCGTCAGCGGTTTCCCGCGACGGGTTCTGTTTTACAAATTCTGGGTGCTGGCGGTAAATCGTGAATCAAGGCCAGCGAGCGCTTGTTAGCGCCAGAACGGCTTGCTCAGCTCTTCGTAGCGCTGTGCTTCGCTAATCCCGGCATCAGCCAGAAGACGCGAGTCCAGGCGAGCCAGTTGATGGCGGCTGGAAATACGGCGCTGCCACAACATGAGGTTGGCAAGTACGCGCAAAGGGATCGAAGCCTGGTTGTTAACAGTGCTGCTTTCAGTGAACAAATCGGAACTGAGGGTACGTTCCATGATGGCATCCTTCCGCTTGTGGCGGCATTGGCTAGTGGTTTAACTGGTGCCCATGATCCTCTTGTGCGTCCAGACTCTCTAGATACAGTTCATCTGTATTGTGCAGAGCCAGTTAACTGTTTATGGGGGCTGTACGGGCGCAAATGACTACAACTGTACCGGTAGGCACTAAGTTGGTGCATTTTTAGCCATTTATGTGTGAAAAGGCGGCTGTAAGGGTAGGAAATGACCAGTACAGCAGTACAGTTTTTGAAATTGCAGCGATAAAAAAGCCGCCGAGAAAACAGTGTTTTCATCGGCGGCTGTCTAGCTCGCGTGTTACGGGAGCATTTTGCCGGTTTCTTCCAGGTTGATATGCCAGCTCAACGCTTCGCGCAGAATGTGCGGGGTGTGGCCACCGATTGCACAGGCTTTGCTGAAGTAGTCATTGAGGGCTTCACGGAAGTCCGGGTGCACACAGTTGTCGATGATCACTCGGGCGCGCTCGCGTGGCGCCAGACCGCGCAGGTCGGCCAGACCCTGTTCGGTTACCAGGATGTCCACATCGTGTTCGGTGTGGTCAACGTGGCTGACCATTGGCACCACACTGGAGATCGCACCGGCCTTGGCAATGGACTTGGTGACAAAGATCGCCAGGTGAGCGTTACGGGCGAAGTCGCCCGAACCGCCGATGCCGTTCATCATGCGAGTGCCGCAGACGTGGGTGGAGTTCACGTTGCCGTAGATGTCGAATTCCAGGGCGGTGTTGATGCCGATGATGCCCAGACGACGCACGACTTCAGGGTGGTTGGAGATTTCTTGCGGGCGCAGGACCAGCTTGTCCTTGTAACGCTCCAGGTTGCCGAACACGTCCGAGTTGCGACGTTCCGACAAGGTGATCGAACTGCCCGATGCGAAGCTCATTTTGCCGGCGTCGATCAGGTCAAAGGTCGAATCCTGCAGTACTTCGGAGTACATGGTCAGGTCTTCGAACGGTGAGTCGATCAGGCCGCACATCACGGCGTTGGCGATGTTGCCGATGCCGGCCTGCAACGGACCCAGCTTGTTGGTCATACGCCCGGCTGCCACTTCTTGTTTGAAGAAGTTGATCAGGTGGAACGCAATGCCGTCGGTTTCGCTGTCCGGTACCGAAACGGTGGACGGTGAATCAGGCTTGTTGGTGATGACGATCGCAACGATTTTTTCCGGCGGAATCGGAATTGCAGTGCTGCCGATGCGGTCGTCGACTTTTACCAATGGGATAGGCGTGCGCGTTGGGCGGTAAGTCGGGATGTAGATGTCGTGCAGGCCTTCCAGGTTCGGGTTGTGCGCCAGGTTGATCTCAACGATCACCTGTTTGGCGAAAATCGCGAAGCTGGCCGAGTTGCCGACGGAGGTGGTCGGCACGATATGGCCTTGCTCGGTAATCGCGACGGCCTCAATCACAGCGATGTCCGGCAGCTTGAGCTGCTGGTTACGCAGTTGCTCTACGGTTTCAGACAAGTGCTGATCGATGAACATGACTTCGCCGGCGTTGATCGCCTTGCGCAGTGTGCTGTCTACCTGGAACGGCATGCGACGCGCCAGCACGCCGGCTTCGGTCAATTGCTTGTCCAGGTCGTTGCCCAGGCTGGCGCCTGTCATCAGGGTGATTTTCAGCGGCGCCAGTTTGGCGCGTTCGGCCAGCGCGTGCGGAACGGCCTTGGCTTCGCCGGCACGGGTAAAACCGCTCATGCCAACGGTCATGCCGTCTTGGATAAGGGCGGCGGCTTCTTCGGCGCTCATGACCTTATCGTGTAGGGAATTTAGGCGAATACGTTCACGGTACATGGATTGTTATCTCGGGCAACGGAAGCAAGATGCGCAGTCTATTCATTTTCAAAGGCTGGCGTCCCGCTACCATGGTCGAATGCCTGACGGCGATTTAGACCCTTTGGTCGGGATCTTTGCAGAAATAAAAAACCCCGGTCAATTCAGCGCCGGGGTTCTCGGTGTGGCAGTGGCGGGGGATGTTACTCGACCGCCTTGACCATATCTTCAATAACTTTCTTGGCGTCACCGAAGACCATCATGGTTTTGTCCAGATAAAACAGTTCGTTATCCAGTCCGGCGTAGCCACTGGCCATCGATCGTTTGTTGACGATGACGGTCTTGGCTTTATAAGCCTCAAGAATCGGCATGCCCGCAATCGGCGATTTCGGATCGTTTTTCGCGGCCGGGTTGACCACGTCGTTGGCACCCAACACCAGCACGACATCAGCCTGTCCGAATTCGGAGTTGATGTCTTCCATCTCGAACACTTGGTCGTAAGGCACTTCTGCCTCGGCAAGCAGGACGTTCATGTGGCCGGGCATACGACCTGCCACCGGGTGGATCGCGTATTTCACCGTGACGCCGCGGTGGGTCAGCTTTTCGGTGAGTTCTTTCAGGGCGTGCTGAGCACGTGCAACCGCCAGGCCATATCCCGGCACGATGATGACCGTGTCGGCGTTGGTCAGCAGGAAGGTGGCATCGTCAGCCGAGCCTGATTTGACCGGACGGGCTTCTTGCGTACCCGCCGGGCCGCCCGCATCCGTTGCACCGCCAAAGCCGCCCAGGATCACGTTAAAGAACGAACGGTTCATCGCCTTGCACATAATGTAAGACAGGATCGCGCCCGACGAGCCCACCAGCGAACCGGCAATGATCAGCATCGAATTGTTCAGCGAGAAGCCGATCCCGGCTGCCGCCCAGCCCGAATAGCTGTTGAGCATCGATACCACAACCGGCATGTCTGCCCCGCCAATCGGGATGATGATGAGCACGCCCAGCACGAACGCCAGTGCCAGCATGAGTGCGAAGGCGTTGAGGTTGCCGGTCAGCATGAAGGTGATGCCCAGCCCGAGGGTGGCCAGTCCGAGCACCAGATTCAGCGTGTGCTGACCACTGAATTGCACGGGAGCGCCCTGGAACAGGCGAAATTTGTATTTGCCTGACAGTTTGCCGAAGGCGATCACAGAGCCGGAGAACGTGATGGCACCAATCGCAGCGCCCAGGAACAGTTCCAGGCGGTTGCCCGCAGGAATGGCATCGCCCAGTTGCTTAACGATGCCCAGCGATTGCGGCTCGACCACGGCGGCGATGGCGATAAATACCGCAGCCAGACCGATCATGCTGTGCATGAAGGCGACCAGCTCTGGCATTTTGGTCATTTCAACGCGCTTGGCCATGATCGACCCCGCCGTGCCGCCGACCAGTAGGCCCACGATCACATAGCCGATACCGGTTGTAGCTATTTCAGCGCCTAGCTTGAAGACCAGTCCTACGGTTGTGATGACTGCCAGCGCCATGCCGAGCATGCCGAAGAAGTTGCCACGACGTGAGGTTGTGGGGTGCGACAGGCCTTTGAGGGCCTGGATGAAACATATTGACGCGATCAGATACAGAACGGTGACCAGGTTCATGCTCATGGCTTGCGCACCTCTTCTTTGGCTTTAGGTGCTTTCTTCTTGAACATTTCCAGCATGCGCCGGGTGACCAAAAATCCACCAAATACGTTAACGGCGGCCAAGGCCACCGCCAGGGTGCCCATGGTTTTGCCCAGTGGGGTGACCGTCAGTGCAGCGGCCAGCATCGCACCTACGATCACAATGGCCGAAATGGCATTGGTGACCGCCATCAGCGGCGTGTGCAGGGCAGGTGTGACGTTCCAGACCACGTGATAGCCCACATAGATAGCCAGCACAAAGATGATCAGGTTGTAGACGCCGGGGGAGATCAGCTCTTCCATTGTTTTTATCCTCAGCCGTTTTTGCGCACGACTTGACCGTCGCGGCACATCAGGCACGCGGCGACGATGTCGTCTTCTAGGTTGATCTGGAACTGTCCTTCAGGGGTGAAGACCAGTTTGAGGAAGTCCAGCAGGTTGCGGGCGTACAGTGCGGAGGCATCTGCGGCAACCATGGCGGCCAGATTGGTATGGCCCACGATGGTGATGCCGTGCTCGACCACCACTTGGTCCGCGACGGTCAGCGGGCAGTTGCCCCCTTGGGCAGCGGCGAGGTCGATAACGACGGAGCCCGGTTTCATCTGTGCCACGGTTTCAGCGCTGAGCAGCACTGGCGCCTTGCGGCCCGGAATGAGCGCGGTAGTAATGACGATGTCGGCCTGCTTGGCACGTTCGTGAACGGCCAGTGCCTGACGCTGCATCCAGCTTGCAGGCATAGGACGCGCATAGCCGCCAACCCCTACGGCGCATTCGCGTTCTTCGTCGGTTTCGTAAGGCACGTCGACAAATTTGGCACCCAGCGACTCGATCTGCTCTTTTACGGCAGGGCGCACATCAGACGCTTCGATCACGGCCCCCAGGCGTTTGGCGGTTGCAATGGCCTGAAGGCCTGCAACGCCTGCGCCGAGGATCAGCACGCGGGCAGCTTTCACAGTGCCCGCGGCGGTCATCAGCATCGGCATGAAGCGCGGGTAATGGTGAGCGGCCAGCAGCACGGCTTTATAGCCGGCAATGTTGGCCTGGGACGACAGCACATCAAGACTTTGCGCCCGAGAAGTGCGTGGTGCGGCTTCCAGTGAGAACGCCGTAATGTCATGGCTGGCCAGTTTGGCAATGGTTTCATCGCTGAACGGGTTGAGCATGCCAATCAGCACTGCGCCGCGATTTATCAGGGCCAGTTCGCTGTCGTTGGGAGCAACCACTTTCAGGATCAGCTCGGCGCCTAGCGCGTCGCCGGCACTGCCAATGGTTGCGCCGGCGGCTTCATAAGCGCTGTCGATGACGCTGGCGTTAATGCCTGCGCCGCTTTGAACAGTCACTTTATGGCCTTGGCCGATCAGCTTCTTGATGGTTTCCGGGGTTGCAGCAACCCGCGTTTCACCCTGATGGGTTTCGAGAGGAACACCAATGTGCACGTCATATCTCCTGCGTGATCTTTTATAAGAAATCCAGCGCACTTCGGATGGCGCGGCTGGGGCGGCCGATCAGCACGATCCCACCGGAATCAGGGTGGGGCGCCGCATAATGCAGGCGATTATTTGGCTCTTCAAGAACTTATGAAGGGTGACGGAATAATTACTACAAGTCATGCCGTGACCGAATGTCGCAAGGTTTCTTTAGAGACCAGTAACGGCGTGGCTTTCAGGGATTAAAGGATGTTTTAGAGTTTTTTTCACATTTCTTTTAGTTATCTGGCCATAACTTTCAGAAATACCCTGTAAGCCACGTGGTTACTGGCTTGCAGGTTTGTCCAGATAGACATAAGTTTAGGCTGCTTAAAAGCGACATTTACGTATATATGTAGGGTGTTTTTATTAGTCACTACATAACTCGTCTGGACGATGTAATGCGCTAATCAAGGCTGTATTGCTGGGCTTTCTGGATAAGCCAGTCGCGAAACGCCTGAAGCGAGGCGGACTCGATTTTGCGTTCAGGAATCATCAAGTGATAAGCCTTGGTGCTCGCCAGCGTTGCAGTGTTAGCGATTACCAGTCGTTGCTCGGCCAATTCGCGTTGAATCAAGAAGGGTGGGATCAGTGCGATGCCCATGTCGTGCATAGCGGCCTGGGCCAGCATCGAGAACAGTTCGTAGCGCGGCCCGGTCATGTCGCGGGGGATGTTCAGGCCTTGCGCGTTAAACCACTGCCGCCACGCATAGGGGCGCGTGGTTTGTTGCAGTAATGGAAGTTCTGCGAGTGCATCTGGCGTGAGGGTTTTCTCGGCTGGCAGCAGGCGGGGGCTGCATACGGGAACGGGATTTTCACCCATCAAGCGATAGGACGAAGTGCCTGACCAGTCGGCATCGCCGAAATAGATGGCGGCGTCAAAGTCGGTGTCAGCAAACAGAAAGGGGCGCGTGCGGTTGGTGAGGTTGACCGTGACGTCGGGGTGTTGCTGCTGGAAGTCTTTGAGTCGCGGTAGCAGCCATTGCGTACCGAAGGTGGGGACGACGGCCAGTTCAATCACGTTGGCGCCTTGCTGGCCCATGATCGAGAGGGTGTCACGCTCGACGGCATCCAGTTGGGTTGCGACACGTCGGCTGTAGGAAAGCCCTGCTTCCGTCAGCTTCACACCGCGTTTTGAGCGTCTGAAAAGTTCGATGCCAAGAAATTCTTCGAGGCTGGCTATTTGTCGGCAGATCGCCCCTTGGGTCAGAGAAAGCTCCTGCGCAGCTTTGGTGAAGCTTTCGTGCCGAGCTGCCGCCTCAAAACTGATGAGTGCGGCCGTACTGGGAATCTTGCGGCGCATGTACGGCTTCCTCACTAAAGGTCATGAGATATGGCGTTTTTGATCTTCACGGAGTGAGAAATTATCACAAGAGAGTGCCGAATCCTCGTTTGTCCTTCTATATAGGTGCGGCCTACGATCGGCCCACGACATTTGATCTATATCTCGAGGGTTCACTCATGGCGGGTAAGGCAAGCTTCAACTGGATCGATCCACTGTTGCTGGATCAGCAGCTCACTGAAGAAGAGCGCATGGTGCGCGACAGTGCTGAGCAGTTTGCGCAGGGCAAGTTGGCGCCTCGAGTGCTTGAAGCTTTCCGTCATGAGAAGACTGATCCGGCCATTTTTCGTGAAATGGGCGAGACCGGTTTGCTGGGAGCGATGATCCCCGAGCAATACGGCGGCAGCGGCCTCAATTATGTGAGCTATGGCTTGATTGCGCGGGAAGTGGAGCGTGTGGACTCTGGCTACCGTTCAATGATGAGTGTGCAGTCGTCGCTGGTGATGGTGCCTATCAATGAGTTCGGGACTGAAGCCCAAAAGCAGAAATACCTGCCCAAGCTGGCTTCGGGTGAATGGATTGGCTGTTTTGGTCTGACTGAGCCAAATCACGGTTCTGATCCTGGTGCGATGATTACGCGTGCACGAAAAGTCGAAGGCGGCTACAGCTTGACGGGCGCCAAAATGTGGATCACCAACAGCCCGATTGCTGATGTATTTGTGGTGTGGGCTAAAGATGATGCCGGGGATATCCGTGGCTTTGTGCTGGAAAAGGGTTGGAAGGGTCTGAGTGCGCCTGCAATTCACGGCAAGGTAGGTTTGCGCGCATCGATCACTGGCGAAATCGTTATGGATAACGTGTTTGTACCTGAAGAGAACATTTTTCCGGATGTGCGTGGTCTGAAGGGGCCTTTCACCTGTTTGAACTCGGCCCGGTACGGTATTTCGTGGGGGGCGCTGGGGGCTGCCGAGTTTTGTTGGCATACCGCACGCCAGTACACCCTCGATCGTCAGCAGTTTGGCCGGCCACTGGCTGCCACGCAGTTGATTCAGAAAAAGCTGGCGGATATGCAGACTGAGATTACGTTGGCGCTGCAGGGTTGCCTGCGTCTGGGGAGAATGAAGGACGAGGGCACGGCGGCGGTGGAGATCACGTCCATCATGAAGCGTAATTCGTGCGGCAAGTCGCTCGACATCGCTCGCATGGCGCGTGACATGCTGGGGGGGAACGGCATTTCTGATGAGTTTGGTGTGGCGCGCCACCTGGTCAACCTTGAAGTGGTGAATACCTATGAAGGCACCCATGACGTGCACGCCCTGATTCTGGGTCGGGCGCAGACAGGTCTTCAGGCGTTCTATTAATAGAGGGGGCGGCTCATGGGGGCTTTATCGCATTTGCGGGTGCTGGATTTGTCGCGGGTACTGGCAGGTCCTTGGGCGGGCCAGATTCTGGCCGACCTTGGGGCTGAGGTCATCAAGGTCGAGCGTCCGGGCAATGGAGATGACACGCGCGCCTGGGGGCCGCCCTTCCTTAAAGATGCCTATGGAGAGAGTACTGGCGAGGCGGCGTACTACCTGTCTGCCAATCGCAATAAACAGTCTGTGACGATCGATTTCACCAAGCCAGAAGGTCAGCGACTGGTGCGCGAGCTGGCGGCGAAGTCCGACATTTTGATCGAGAACTTTAAGGTGGGTGGGTTGCAGGCTTATGGTCTGGACTATGCGTCGCTAAAAGACGTTAACCCTGATTTGATCTACTGCTCGATTACAGGGTTCGGTCAAACGGGGCCGTATGCCAAGCGTGCCGGTTATGACTTCATGATTCAGGGCTTGGGCGGCCTGATGAGTCTGACCGGGCGGCCTGAGGGGGAAGAGGGGGCGGGGCCGGTGAAGGTAGGGGTGGCGCTGACCGATATACTGACCGGGTTGTATTCGACGGTTGCGATTCTGGCTGCGCTGGCTCATCGCCAACATGATGGGGGTGGGCAGCACATTGATATGGCGTTGCTCGATGTCCAGGTTGCCTGCTTGGCGAATCAGGCCATGAACTATCTCACTACAGGTATTTCACCTAAGCGCTTAGGCAATGCCCATCCGAATATCGTGCCGTATCAGGATTTTCCTACGGCAGATGGTGACTTCATTCTTACCGTCGGGAATGACAGCCAGTTCAGGAAGTTTGCGCAGGTGGCGGGTTGCAGTGAGTGGGCTGACGATCCCAGGTTCTCGACTAATACCGCGCGGGTGGCGAATCGGTCGGTGCTCGTGCCTTTGATTCGTCAGACGACTGTGTTCAGGACGACGGCGCAATGGGTGTCTGAGTTGGAAGCGGTCGGCGTACCTTGCGGGCCTATCAACGATTTGGCGCAGGTATTTGAGGATCCTCAGGTGCAGGCGCGTAACTTGGCGATAGCGTTGCCTCACCCGTTGGCGGGGCTTGTGCCGCAGGTGGCGAGCCCGATCAGGCTGTCGGCCACCCCGGTTGAATACCGTAATGCGCCGCCATTGCTGGGCGAGCATACGCAGGAGGTCTTGCAGCGTGTCTTGGGGGTGACTGCGGGGGCGCTGGAAGGGCTGCGCACGTCGGGCGTTGTTTAGGCCTTTGCAGAGGGGCGCTAGTGCCTCTCTATATAGTTAGGTTTTAAGTCTTTTTCGGGTAATTGATAGAGTCGCTCAATTAGGGCTTGACTCAGGATTTCAACGGCCTATAATTCGCCCCACTTCCGGCGTAGTCGAAACGGAAAACTCCTTGAGTTTCAATGAGTTAGACGGTTTTGACGATGCCAGCTTCAAATCATCGAAGCAGGAAATGAGGTGTTGACAGCAGCGTGTAACGCTGTAGAATTCGCCTCCCGCTGACGAGAGATCGGAAGCGCAAGTGGTTGATGTTACAGAGGAAACTTTGAAAACATCTTAAAATAACCGCTTGACAGCAATAGAGGCTGCTGTAGAATGCGCGCCTCGGTTGAGCGAAAGCTTAACCAACCGCTCTTTAACAACTGAATCAAGCAATTCGTGTGGGTGCTTGTGGAGTCAGACTGATAGTCAAAAAGATTATCAG
>NZ_JYKY01000015.1 GCF_001042985.1 Pseudomonas lundensis | reverse complement strand
CAACATTTCCATGCTGATCACCCTGTGTTCTCCTGCTCGAAAAGTGAGCAGAAGCAGTTGAACACCTGGGTCAGTTTTCAGTCGGCAGAAGAGCCTCTACTGGGTCAGTTTTCGGTCAGCGGCAACACCGCCAGCGCCTCTTGGCGAATCGCCGTCCCGCACGGCAGGCGTCCATCGAGGATAGCGTTGCGCAAGGATTCTTCGATTACCGCGCGAGCTTGATGAGCTGCAACAGGGCCATGGACTTCAATACTGCTTAAAGGGTTACGTTTTACGGCCACGTTCGCGCACCTGCGGTTGACATTCAGCTTGCCTATTTGGATCCAATTGAAAGTAGGTACAGACCAAATCCTTGTCAAACCTTGTAACAACAAGTCTAGCGTGACTGGACCCCCAATGACCGGAAGCAACCCAGCATTTCGCGCAGTTTGTGGCCTACACCTGCGAGGATTACAGCTGCCCGCTATGCCGTCTTAGTCTTGAACAGGTGAAGGATGGGCGTATTCAGTAGCAACGATGTAAGCGAGTATCTGATACGCGTCTAAGAACCTTCCCACAACCTGTTAGCCGGTTTGCTTCGTAGGGGACATTTTGCTGCTCGCAGCCGGGCGTTTTTTGGCTCTACTAGGACGGCTATTGGGTGCGACGAAGGTTCAAGACGTGATCATTGACGACACCCAGGGTCGACTATATTTGAGCGGTCTCACAACCGAATGCCGGCGTATGGATCATTTGCCTTTTCAAGACGTCGTCATCGACCTTTCTCTAAGAATTAATTTGCAACACTCTTGACTGAAATCCACTCGCCGCGCAATATTAATAGTTAGCAAACTAACATTATGTGACACTTCTTTTGTCTGACACCCTTGATTCACTACAAATGAGCATCAGCACTGGCATGGTGGTCGCGACCCGTCATTGGCGTCGTGTGTGCCAGACCACGCTGGTCAACTACGGGATCTCCGAAGCCTGCGCCATGCCGCTGCTGATTATCGGCCGCTTGGGCGAGGGCGTGCGTCAGGTTACCGTGGCCCACGCTGCCGGCATGGAAAGCCCGTCCTTGGTGCGCCTGCTCGATCAGTTGTGCAAAGACGGCTATGTACGTCGTTGCGAAGACGCCAGTGACCGTCGCGCCAAAACCTTGAGCCTGACAGACGCCGGCCGCGCCCTTGCGCAGTCGATCGAGGCGCAGTTGGTTCAATTGCGCCGCGCGGCGCTGGCGGACGTTTCAGTCGCCGATCAAGAAGCCGCGTTGCGGGTGATCAACGCATTCGAAGCGGCGGGTCAACTGCCTGATGGAGCCGCCTCTTGAACGGCTTTTTCAGCAGCATGCCGCCTGCCCGCGACTGGTTTTACGGCGTACGCACATTCGCGGCGTCGATGATCGCGCTGTACATTGCCCTGCTCATGGAGATGCCGCGTCCGTATTGGGCGATGGCAACGGTTTACATCGTTTCCAGTCCTTTCGTAGGCCCTACCAGCTCCAAGGCGGTGTATCGCGCGCTTGGCACCTTGCTGGGCGCGTCGGCGGCCGTATTCTTTGTGCCCTTGTTTGTGCAGACCCCGTTTTTGCTGGTGCTGGTGATTGCGCTCTGGACCGGCATTCTGTTGTTCCTGTCGCTGCACTTGCGCACCGCCAACAGCTACGTGTTCATGTTGGCGGGCTACACGATGCCGATGATCGCGCTGCCGATTGTGGATAACCCGCTCAACGTCTTCGACATTGCCATTTCACGTACCGAAGAAATCATGCTTGGTATCGTGTGTGCCGCCGTCGTGGGCAGCATGTTCTGGCCACGTCGCCTGACCCCCGTGTTCATTGATGCGGCGGGCAAGTGGTTTGGTGATGCGGCCAATTACAGCAAACACTTTCTGGCCCGTGACGTAGAACCCAACAAGGCCAGCGGACTGCGTTCGTCGATGGTGGCCACGTTCAACACCCTTGAGCTGATGATCGGCCAATTACCTCACGAAGGCGCGCACCCGCAAACCGTGCGTAACACCAAAGAATTGCGCGGGCGCATGATCCACCTGCTGCCCGTGGTGGACGCGCTGGATGACGCGCTGTACGCCCTAGAGCGGCGCACGCCCGAGCTGGTTGAGAAAGTCACGCCCTTGCTGGACCGCGCGCAGCAATGGCTTGAAAGCACCCGCGAGGGCGCACCGATTGAGCAGTGGAAGGCCCTGCGCCACGAACTTGAGGCCTTGCAACCGAGCGCGGCGGCCCTGGATGACCGGCGTCAGTTGCTGTTGTCCAACGTGTTGTACCGCTTGGGTGAGTGGATCGATCTTTGGCAAGACTGCAAAAGTTTGCAGCACGCTATTACGACGGGTAATCAAGACGTTTGGCGGGCGGTGTATCGGCACTGGCGGCTGGGTCGCCTGACGCCGTTTCTGGACCGCGGCCTGATGCTCTATTCGGCGTTTTCGACCGTGACCGCCATCGTGGTGGCTTGCGTGTTGTGGATTTTGCTGGGCTGGACGGACGGGGCGAGTGCCGTGATTCTGGCCGCCGTCGCTTGCAGTTTCTTTGCTGCAATGGACGACCCGGCCCCGCAAATCTACCGCTTCTTTTTCTGGACCTCGTTGTCGGTACTGTTTGCCAGTTTGTATCTGTTTGTGATCCTGCCCAACCTGCATGATTTCCCCATGCTGGTACTGGCGTTCGCGGTGCCCTTTATCTGTGTCGGTACGCTCACCGTGCAGCCTCGGTTTTACCTGGGCACGTTATTGACGATTGTGAACACCGCGTCCTTCATCAGCATTCAAGGCGCCTACGATGCTGACTTCATGGTGTTCATGAACGCCAACCTTGCCGGCCCGATCGGCTTATTGTTCGCGTTTGTCTGGACCTTGATCGCACGGCCATTCGGCGCTGAACTGGCGGCCAAGCGTCTGACCCGTTTCAGCTGGCGTGACATTGTGCGGCTCACCAAACCCGCGACGCTGGCCGAACACCGGCACATGGGGGCGCAAATGCTCGATCGCCTGATGCAGCATTTGCCGCGTCTGGCCATGACCGGGCAAGACACCGGCATTGCAGTCCGCGAGTTGCGCGTCGCGCTTAATCTGCTGGACTTGCTCGCGTATGCACCGCGGGTGACCGGCGGCCCGCAACTGCTGCTGCGCCAAGTGGTCAGTGACGTGGGCGATTATTTTCGCAGTTGCCTGAAGGCGGGTGAGCGCCTGCCCGTGCCTGCGCGATTGCAGATGACCATGGACCGCACGCGTCGTGCGCTCAATGCCAACGACTTGCAGGACGAAGGCGATGCCCGTGTTCACTTGTTGCACGCGCTCAGCGGTCTGCGGCTGGCACTGTTGCCCGGCGTTGAATTTATCGTCGACAACGAAGACCTGCCCCAGCCCCACGTACAAGGCATTGATGGAGCGCCGCTATGATCGGTGATGTGGATATCAGCGGGGTGTTCCTGCCCACCTTTCTGGTGTTGATGGGCATTACCTATTTACTGTTTTTGGTGGTACACGCGGTTCTGACGCGTGTGCACTTTTACCGCCTGGTCTGGCACCGGGCTTTGTTCAACGTCGGTCTCTACGCTCTGCTTCTCGGCGTTGTGGATTCGTTAAGTCGATATTTGATGACATGAAAAAACCGTTATTGACCCTGGGCCGCGTCGTTCTCACCTTGCTGGTGGTGGCGTTTGCCTGCGTCGTGGTCTGGCGCATGACCATGTACTACATGTTTGCGCCGTGGACGCGGGACGGTCACATCCGTGCCGACATCGTGCAAATTGCGCCCGATGTGTCGGGCCTGATCAAACAGGTCGAGGTGCGTGACAACCAGCCGGTTACCCGCGATCAGGTCTTGTTTGTGATCGACCAGGAACGCTTCAAGCTGGCCTTGCGCCAGGCCCAAGCCACACTGGCTGATCGCAAGGAAACCCTGGCGCAGGCCCAGCGTGAAAGTCGTCGTAACAAAGGCTTGGGCAATCTGGTCGCCCGCGAACAACTGGAAGAAAGTCAGTCCCGCGAAATGCGTGCCCAGGCCGCGCTCACCGAGGCCCAAGTGGCGGTGGACAGCGCTCAGCTCAACCTTGACCGCACCGTCGTGCGCAGCCCGGTGGACGGTTACGTCAACGATCGGGCGCCGCGCGTCAACGAGTTCGTCACGGCCGGGCGCCCGGTGTTGTCGATTGTCGACAGCAGCTCCTTCCACATCGACGGCTATTTCGAGGAAACCAAGCTCGATGGCATTCACGTGGGTCAGCGCGTGGACATTCGCGTGATTGGCGACAACGCGCGTCTGCGCGGGCATGTCGAAAGCATCGTCGCCGGTATTGAAGACCGGGACCGCAGCAGCGGCCAGAACCTGCTGCCAAACGTCAACCCGGCATTCAGCTGGGTACGGCTGGCGCAACGGATTCCGGTGCGCATTGTGTTCGATGAAGTGCCGGAAGATTTCCGCATGATCGCCGGGCGCACGGCCACGGTGTCGATTATCGAAGACACACCTCAAACGCGACCTGCGAAGGAGAACGCGCCATGAAACCCGCTCACCTGGCGGCCGTGGGGCTGGGGTTGTTGCTGGCCGGATGCCAACTGGTGGGGCCGGATTATCACCTGCCCAAAGACGCCGCGTTGCAGCGTCCCGATGTACAAGGCGAATTCGCGGGCGAGGGGACCAACGTGATATCGGCTCCCGTGCCTGCCGATTGGTGGAAGCTCTATCAGGATCCGAAACTCAACGAGCTGGTGCGTCAGGCGCTCGCCTCCAACACAGATTTGCGGGTTGCGGCGGCTAATCTGTCACGGGCACGGGCTCAGGTTGAGCAAGCGCAATCAGCGGGCGGCTGGAGCGGTTCGGCCAAGGCGGGTGCCCAGCGTTTGCAGGAGTCGGGCGAAGCGTTCCTGCTGGCCGATAAGGTGCCGGTGGCCAACGTCGGCGACCTTGGCATCAGCACGTCGTATCAGTTCGATTTATGGGGCACTTTGCAGCGCGGTATCGAGGCGGCGCAGGCCAATGCCGACGCCACCCAGGCCGCGGCTGACACCGCTCGCATTACCCTGGTGGCAGACGTGGTGCGGGCGTACACCCAAGTGTGCGCGGCCAACGAAGAGCACCACATTGCCGAACAGTCACTCCAGTTGCAGGCGCAAAGTACACGACTGACTCAGCAACTGCGCGACGCAGGGCGCGGCGACGAAACCCAGGTCACACGCTCTGAAACGCAATTCAAATCGTTGCGCGCCGAACTGCCTCGCTACGAAGCCTTGCGCCAGTCCGGGCTGTTTCGGCTGTCGATGTTGCTGGCCAAGCCGCTGGATCAATTGCCCTCGGGCGTTGCCACGTGTGCCGAGTTGCCGCAGATCGCGCAGTTGCTGCCGGTGGGTGACGGGGCTGCGTTGCTCAAGCGCCGTCCCGATGTGCGTCAGGCCGAGCGGCATCTGGCAGCAGCCACCGCCCAGATCGGTGTGGCCACAGGCGCCCTGTACCCCGACATCAGCATCGGCGCGAGCATTGGCACGGTCGGCATCATCGACAACCTTGGCACAGCGCCAACCAATCGCTGGGGCTTTGGCCCGTTGTTGAGCTGGACGATTCCTACCAACGGCTCGCGTGCGCGTATCCGTGAAGCCGAAGCGGCCACCCAAGGCGCCCTGGCCAAATTCGACGGCGTGGTGCTGAACGCAATCCGCGAAACCCAGACCAGCCTGGTGCAATACACCGCGTTGCTGCAGCGCCGCGATGCCTTGGCCGAGGCCGAAGCATCAGCCAGGACTGCCGCCGATCAAACTCACCAATTCTTTCAGGCGGGGCGCGAATCGTTCCTGGCGGACCTGCAAGCGACCCGTGTTTACACGGATATGCGCGCACAATTGTCCGCGGCCAACACCCAGGTTGCCATGAGCCAGATCGACTTGTTTCTGGCCCTCGGTGGCGGCTGGGAAAGCGGACGAACGCAAGCGGCGACCCACGCGAAACCCTGAGGGCGTTGCTATGCTCTGAGAGGTCGGTATCAAAACGATGGCTCAGGGCGTCGAGACACTTTTAGCCCCTCCCCATCGCGCAAAATGGCTCGATGGGGATTCTAATAATGAAAAACCCTTATGCTCCCGGTTTCTGGTGTGCGGTCGTCGCGGTGGTGCTGCTGTCAGCGACGTACTTCTACGGCATCATGCTGGCGCACCAAATCGACACAGCGTTGTTCTTCCTCGACAGCGCCAGCGCGCTGATTGCGGTATTGGCCATTGCAGTGGTGGCCTGGGCGTTGCTGCAAACCCGGCAAATCAAGAAACGTCAGGTTGAAGCCGGTCAGACCCGGGTTCTGATCTGGGACACCAAAATCGCGTTACGCCGCGTTGAAACAGTCTTCGATCGCTACTTCTGGGGTAGCTACTGGCAGCCAGGACGCACGTTTGAGGCGTTCATGGGCGAGCTGACCGGCACGCCCCTCGAAAAAAGCCTGGATGCCCTTAAATCCCAATGCCTGCAACTCGATAAAGCTTTGCCCAGCGAAGAGCGTCAATGGCTCGATAACGCGCGTGAGTTAGCTGACGTGGCCGCTGCCATGGCCCGAGAGCGGTATCAGCTGGATTACTCCGATTCTTCTGTGAATTCTGTGGGCGAAATCTGCGTCGACCATGACCTGGAAGTCTTGGTGTACACCTGGAGCGCCATCCTCAAAAATTTCGATCACCGCCTGGACGAAATAGAGCGCCTCATGGCCCGTTCAGCCTGAATTTACGTGACTGAAAATGTCCGAAAGAAGCGTGTGGCCAGTTGCCAGTGATACCCTGCTGCCACTTTTCGGCCCATGACGGGCTTGGCAAAGACCGCTTTTACTTTCAACACAACGGACATTGAACGGGTCAACTGATGAATAAACCATTAGGCGTGTTAGTAGGGATTGTTGTTATTGCAGGTGCTCTGAATACCGCAGGCGCGTGGTACACCGGAACCAAACTGGAAGGCGTGTTGCAAACGTCGATTCAGGAGGCCAACAAGGAACTGGCGTCTCAGTTGCAAGGCACGCCCACCCACGGTTCAGTCGAGCTGGTCTCGCTTGACCGCCACCTCTACAGCAGCACTGCTCACTACCGCGTAAAGGTTGAAGATGACTCCGCCAGGCCGGATGCCGAGCCTGTCGAGTTGCTGTTTGTGGCTGACATCGAGCATGGCCCGTTGCCGTGGTCGCGCCTCAAGACCTTTAAGTGGATGCCGGTCATGGCGACCACCACGTACGCGTTGGAAAAAACGCCCTTCACTGAAAAATGGTTTGCTGCCGCCAAAGATCAATCCCCGCTTCAGGGTCAGGTCACACTGAGTTACAACCGCTCGGTCGAAGGCCGCATGGAGTTTCTGCCCCTTGAGGTCGCACTGGACGAAAACTCCAGCCTCAGCTTCTCGGGCATGACCATGGAAGGGACGGCCGATGCCGACGGCCAAAACCTCAAAGGCAAAGGCTACATGGATCACTTCAAGCTGCACGCCGTGTCGCTGAACAAGCCGCCGTTGCTGATTGAACTCAACGGGCTGACCGTGGCCAGTGACTTGGACAAAAGCGAATTTGGCTTCTTCCTTGGCCAGAACTTCTTGGGTTTGAGTGAAAGCCGAATCACCTTTGGCATTCGTCAGTCGCTGCTCAAGGTCAATAACTTCGAATACACCGGTTCCACTTCCGCCAACGGCAAACTGCTGTCGGGCCGCCTGGACTACAAAGTCGGCGATGTCTCGCTCAACAACACCCCGGTGGGGAGCGCGCAACTGGTCTTGAGCGCCAGCAGCCTGGACATCCCGGCGATGCAATCGATGTTGCAGATTTACCAGACCAAGTTTCAGCCAAAAGCGGACGGCGCCCTGCCCGCGAGTGAGCTGACCCCGGCTGAGCAAGTTCAACTGCAAACCAGTCTGGATACCTTGCTGGCGGGTAAGCCACAGATGGCCGTCGAGAAATTGGCCGTGAAAACGCCACATGGCGAAAGCGAGTTTAACCTTGCGATGGCATTGGCTCAGCCTGCGGCCCTTGACCAGCCGCCCGTGGAAATCACCAAGCAACTGCTGACCTCGCTGGTTGCCAAGTTGCAGCTGTCCAAACCTATGATTGCCGACCTCGCCGGTGTTCAGGCGCAACTGGAAGGCCAAACCGACCCGCAGACCCTGGCGCAGGTCGGCACGATGACCAGCGACATGGTCGGCAACATCGCTGTGGGCACCGGTCTGGCAAAAGTGGAAGGCAACAACATTGTCGCGTCGCTTGACTATGCAGCAGGGCAAGTGGATTTCAACGGCCAGAAAATGAGCCTTGAAGACTTCATTACCCAAATGACTCAGCGCTTCAACGCGCCGATTCAGTAATGAACCGGCGGCTCGTGGCTTAGCGACTCATACCTGTCAGCGGCAACAGAAAAATCTGTCGCCGCTGACAGGTAGCGCGAGCGTCAGTACGCCAATGACCACGTCAGGCTGTAGGTCCGGCCGCGGCCCTGGTAGTCGTACAAGTATTCAGGTCCGTAGGTGGGTGAGTAGAACAGCGCGGCACGCTGGCCCCACACGGTGCTGTACTCCTTGTCGAGCAGGTTCTGGATACCGGCGCTGAAGGTGCCAAATTCGGTCTCTTGGCTGCCCATTAAATCGAACGTGGTGTACCCGCTGATTTTGTGGTCGGAATCGTCCTTGAGGGTGAACGCATGGTTGCCTTGCAGGCGTACGTTACGTCCATCCCCGTGCCAGCCCACGAACGCGGTGGACTTGGACAAAGATGCGTAACGCGCATCGCGCTTAATCCAGTCGCCGTTGGCGTCTTCTTCCTCCGAACGCACCATGTGCAAGGTGCCACCCACCTCCCAACCGTCGCTGAAGTGACGGGTCAACGCGCCTTCGAAGCCGAAGTCGCGGCTCTTCTTGTCCGTGACATCAATCGTCAGCGTGGCGGCGTCTGTGGTGATGACTTTGTCCGACCAGATGTAGTAAATCGCGGCCTGCGCATCCCAATCCACGTCCGCGAAACGCCAGCCGGTCTCCACCTGGCGGCTTTTGATCCCGGCCAGCGGGTTGTCTTTAACGCTCAGCCCCGGCTTGCCGTAGTACTTGGCCGGATCCGGCAGATCGAAGCCTTCGCTGTAGTTGATCCAGGTCTGATGGCCGTTTTGGAAATCGTAGATGGTGCCCAGGTTGAACAGATTGACCGCGTAGTCGTTGCTGCCTCCCGGGACGTTTTTGAACACGCCCACATCCACGTCCATTTGCTGGCGCCGCGCGCCGCCCGACACGGTCAGGGCGTCGGTGAGTTTCCAGTCCAGCTGCGCATACACCGACTGCCCGTCCACGCGATAACTGGGATAGCGCGGGGCTTTGCTCTGGGTGACCAGATCAAGGCCGCCGCTTTGCGAGGACATGGCCGAATCAAATACGCTTTGTTCGGCGTTGAAGCGCTCGCGATCCAGGTCCACGCCATACGTCAGCTTCAGGCTGTCCCACTGTTTGGCGAATAGCGCCTTGAGGCTGGTGACTTCAAAGTTTTGCTGCGAGGCGGCGAAGTAAACGCCTTTTGAGCCTTGGGGTTTGCCGGTGTTGTAGTAAGGAAACGGGAAGAAGTTGTTGTCTTCCTTTCGGTACGAACCCTGTAGGTAGAAGTCTTGCCCTAGTACGTCGCTGTGATGGTAGTTGGCGTTGAACAGCAGGCGTTTGGAGCGCGGCTCAAGGTCGGTGTCGTAGCCGCTGCGGATCTGGGCATCGTCCAGGTTGGACGGCGCCTTGTCATGCAGGTTGGGGAAGTAAATTCCCACGTTGCCGTGGTTGCCCGAGTCGTAATACTGCGCCAACAGGTCGAGGTCTTGCTCATCGTCGAGCTTGATCGCGAGGCTGCCCATCAGGTCGAGGGTGCGGTTGTACTGCAGGTCGGTCTGGGTGTTGTCGATAAACACCTGATCGCCTTTGCCATCGTAAAAGGCCTCGTTCTGCTCGCCTGAAATCCCCAGCCGACCATAGATGCGCTCCGTGCCGCCGCTCACCGATTGCGAGATGCGGCTGGACAGGTCGTCGCTGTTGTTGAAGCCGCTGGTGGCCGACAGTTCGGTCTCGAATTGAGCCGGGCCGGGTGTGCCTTTTTTGGTCACGATATTGATGATCCCGCCCGTGGCACCGCCGCCGTACAGCGCGCTGGCGCCGGACAACACTTCGACCCGCTCCACGTTGAACGGCGAGATGCTGTCGAACTGTCGCGACAACCCGCGCGAGCTGTTCTGGCTGACACCGTCGATCATCACCAGCACGTTACGCCCGCGCATGTTTTGACCGTAGTTACTGCGCCCTTCGGGGGCCAGATCCAGCCCCGGCACCAGCTTGCCGATGGCCTCCTTCAGGGTGACGCCAGTGTCGAGTTGCTCTTGCAACTGCACGTGATCGACCACCCACACGGTGCCCGGAATTTCGCTGATCGCGGTGCTGGTGCGAGCGCCCACGCTGACTTCCAGTGCCTTGAGTTGCAGGCTTTGGGCAGGCGCTTGGGGCTTGCGCAGAATCACCGTGCGTGCGTCGCTGAACTGCCAGTTCAGGCCGCTGCCCGCCAGCAAGGTCTGCAACGCCTGCTCGACACTCATCTGGCCTTGCAGCGCCGGGCTGTGCAGACCGGCGACTTCCGCAGACGTGAACAGCAGGTGCAAGTCGGCCTGATCGGCGAATTGGGTCAAGGCCTGGTCGAGGTCTTGGGCCGGGACGCTGACAGTGACCTGACGTGTGCTGACGGCTGCGGCCTGCGTCGTCGCTGCCTGAGCCGTGGCCTGCACGGTGCCGCCCAGGCTGGCGAGCACAGTGGTGGCGATCAACACCTGACGCAATCGCTGTTCTTTTCGTTGTGCGTCACGCGGCTTTTTGACGTGCTCGACCATCGCTTTTGCAATCCTTCTTCGGGTTTTTATGTCGCAAATGAGAACGTATTTCGCTCTCAGTCTTACTACGACGATATGCCCGAGTGGATCTTGCAGTGCCCGCGAAGAATTATTTTCAGCGCACCCACGCCACAAACGGCAAATAGGTGATGTTCAGGCCGTAACGCTGCTCCAGGGTATGCAGCAGGTTGTGCGGGTCGTTGAGGTCGAACACACCGCTGATTTGCAGTGCGCCGAGCCCGGCATCGGGAACGATGATGTGCCCGTATTGATAGCGCTCCAGCTCGGCCAGCACTTCTTGCAACGGTTTGCGGTTGAAGATCAGTTTGCCGCGATGCCAGGCCGTGAGCGCATGGGCGTCCACCTGATCGCGCTCGGCCAGCGTCTGTCCGGCCCGGTAAACCGCTAACTGATTGGATCGCAGCTCCAGGGTTTGGGCCTGATGCTCGACCTGTGCCGCGCCGGTGGCCACCAGCACCCGTGTTTGATCCGGGTCGCGGCGCACGCTGAACGTGGCGCTCTTGGCTTGCACCCGATCGGCGCCGGCCTCGACGATAAAAGGCCGCGACGGATCTTCAGCCACTTCAATCAGGGCTTCGCCCTTGCGCAGTGAGAGCGTGCGCCGGTGTTCATTGAAATCAACCGTGATCGCGCTGGCGCTGTTGAGCGTGACCCGCGAGCCATCGCTCAACACCCATTGCTGGCGCTGGCCAACGCCGGTGTGATGGGTGTCGAACCAGCCCGGCACGCCCTCGGCCGCGCTGTAACCGAATATCGCCAGCACCAGCCCGGCCGCCAGTCCGCTGGCCCAGCGAGCAGCCTTGCGGCGTGGGCGAGGTGTGTCGACGTGCGTGTGGGCCGTAGGGGTCAAGCCGATGTCTGCCCACAGCGCTTCGGCCTCTTGGGCCGCTGCTTTGTGTGCCGGGCTCAGGTGTTGCCACTGTGCATACGCCAGTCGCTCTCGGGCCGTGGCGTCACCCGAGTGCAACCGGGTTAGCCAGTCAATGGCCTGATCGTCGAGGTCGTCAGTGGAGGGGCAAGGAGGCATTGCGGCGGGCTCAGGCATGGTTGTGTTTGAGCCAGTCACGGCAGTGGCGCAACGCCTGGCCGATGTATTTTGCCACCATACTTGGCGACACGCCCAGCTCGGCGGCGATCTGGGCTTGTGTCATCCCGTCGATGCGGCTCATAAGCAGTGCTTGCCGGGCGTTGGGCGATAACTGCTGTAACGCCTGGTCGAGAATCCCGATGCGTTCCTTGGCCAGCAGCAGCCCTTCAGGCGGCAGGCCCGGATCGACCAGTTCAACCGAGGGCGGTTCGGCGCTCAAATTGCGGGTCTGGCGCTGATCGATCCGCAACGCATCAATGGCCAGATTGCCCGCGACTTTGAAAATAAAGTGCCGATCATTCAACACCGTGATCGAGTGAGGATCGATCTTCGCCAATTTAATCCACGTTTCCTGTGCCACGTCCGCCGCCCGGTGGCGATCTCGCAGGCGGCGTGTCAGGAACGACAATAGATCGTCGTAATGCTCCTGAAAACTGGCCAGCAAGCGGGAAGGGGAAGGCGAGGGCATCACAGAGACTCAAGCGGGCAAGGGCGTGAATGAGAAGCCGTATCATTCATGATTGCTCGCCCCAGCGCAACGTCCCTGCGGGCAAGTCCCTGAAAGGGAGGGCGCCAGAATGGAGTACACCCGCCCTTCTACCTGCACGTCCGGGTGCAAATTCAGGCGCGGCAGTGCTTCAAGCGATAGCGTGCGGGGAGTCAATAACAACGGAGGGGTAAAGCGGTTCCCTTGAGCAAGGGAAAGAAGATGGTGCACCAGGCGGGATTCGAACCCACGACCCCTGCCTTCGGAGGGCAGTACTCTATCCAGCTGAGCTACTGGTGCAGCGCGGGCGCCATGATACTCATCTGCGTGTCACCCGTCCATGCCGCTGATTGAGCGGGTGTTTCTCAAGCCGATATGGGCTATTAATGACGGCCGTGTGAGAAAAGGGAGAGGAACGCCGCTTGTTCTTTTTTTCGAACAGCCTATTGTCCTTTACCCCCTTTGCTCCTAGGATTCGTTTGAGATTTCAAACGCTCTTGTCTGAGTGCTAAACCGCACGCCGTGTGTGTTGTGCGTTTTTTGAACACTTTGGCAGTGAATGACTTCCTGACGGCAGCCACCTTTGGCGCCTTTCTACACTCAATAATTTGCTCCGCGCCCGCGCGGTGCTGTTAAGGAAAGCCCACATGCAGCTCAAAGACGCACAGTTGTTCCGCCAGCAAGCCTACATCGACGGGGCTTGGGTAGACGCCGACGGCGGCCAGACGATCAATGTTAACAACCCGGCCACCGGCGAAATTCTCGGCACTGTGCCAAAAATGGGTGCTGCGGAAACCCGCCGCGCCATTGAAGCTGCCGACAAAGCGTTGCCCGCCTGGCGTGCCCTGACCGCCAAAGAGCGTGCCACCAAACTGCGCCGCTGGTTCGAGCTGCTGATCGAGCACCAGGATGACCTGGGTCGCCTGATGACGATGGAGCAAGGCAAACCGCTGGCCGAAGCCAAGGGCGAGATCGTATACGCCGCGTCCTTCATCGAGTGGTTCGCTGAAGAAGCCAAGCGCATTTATGGCGACGTCATCCCGGGCCACCAGCCCGACAAGCGCCTGATCGTGATCAAGCAACCCATTGGCGTGACAGCGGCCATCACGCCGTGGAACTTCCCGGCGGCCATGATCACCCGTAAAGCAGGCCCCGCGTTGGCGGCCGGTTGCACCATGGTCATCAAACCGGCTTCGCAAACGCCTTTTTCCGCGTTGGCACTGGTTGAGCTGGCGCACCGTGCAGGCATTCCCAAGGGCGTGTTGAGCGTGGTCACCGGCAGCGCTGGCGACATCGGCGGCGAGCTGACCAGCAACCCGATCGTGCGCAAATTGTCCTTCACCGGCTCGACTGAAATTGGTCGCCAGTTGATGGCTGAATGCGCCAAGGACATCAAAAAAGTGTCGCTGGAGCTGGGTGGCAACGCGCCCTTTATCGTGTTCGATGACGCGGACCTGGATAAGGCCGTCGAAGGCGCGATTATTTCCAAATACCGCAACAACGGTCAGACCTGCGTCTGTGCCAACCGTCTGTACATTCAGGATTCGGTGTACGACGCGTTTGCTGAAAAACTCAAAGCGGCTGTGGGCAAGCTGAAGATCGGCAACGGTCTGGAAGAGGGCACCACCACCGGTCCGCTGATCGATGACAAGGCCGTGGCCAAAGTCAAAGAGCACATTGCAGACGCCGTGAGCAAAGGCGCCACCCTGCTGACCGGTGGTAACAGCCTGGAAGGCAGCTTCTTCGAGCCGACTATTCTGGTTAACGTGCCGAAAAATGCCGCTGTGGCGAAGGAAGAGACCTTCGGTCCGCTGGCGCCGTTGTTCCGCTTCAAAGACGAAGCCGAAGTGATCGCGATGGCCAACGACACCGAGTTCGGTCTGGCGTCCTACTTCTATGCACGCGACCTGAGCCGTGTATTCCGTGTAGCAGAAGCCTTGGAATACGGCATGGTCGGTGTGAACACGGGTCTGATCTCCAATGAAGTCGCCCCGTTTGGGGGTATCAAGGCGTCGGGTCTGGGCCGTGAAGGCTCCAAATACGGCATCGAAGACTACCTGGAAATAAAATATCTCTGCCTGGGCATCTAACCCGGCGGGTGGTTCAGCAGAGGGGGCACGAGAGCGATGCTTCTTCTGCGTTTCAACGTGTTAATTCCTGTGGCCGGGAGCGCCATGCCAGTCGATCATCGCATGCTGGCCTGGTTGTCTGCCCGGCGCGTCAGCCTTGAACCACGCCGTTTGATGAGCGGCGAATGAGGACACCCATGAGCAACAAGACCAACGCATCCCTGATGAAACGCCGTGAAGCCGCTGTCCCGCGCGGTGTTGGCCAGATTCACCCGATCTTCGCCGAATCTGCGAAGAACGCTACCGTCACTGACGTTGAAGGCCGTGAATTCATCGACTTCGCAGGCGGTATTGCCGTACTCAACACCGGTCACCTGCACCCGAAAATCGTTGCCGCCGTTCAAGCGCAATTGACCAAACTGACCCACACCTGCTTCCAGGTGTTGGCCTATGAGCCCTACGTTGAGCTGTGCGAGAAAATCAACGCCAAGGTGCCGGGCAACTTCGACAAGAAAACCCTGCTGGTCACCACCGGTTCTGAAGCCGTGGAAAACGCCGTGAAAATCGCCCGTGCCGCCACGGGCCGTGCGGGTGTAATTGCCTTCACTGGCGCGTACCACGGTCGCACCATGATGACGTTGGGCCTGACCGGTAAAGTCGTGCCTTACTCGGCAGGCATGGGCCTGATGCCGGGCGGTATCTTCCGCGCGCTGTACCCGTGCGAACTGCATGGCATCAGCGTTGATGACTCCATTGCCAGCATCGAGCGCATCTTCAAAAACGACGCCGAGCCAAAAGACATCGCCGCCATCATCATCGAGCCGGTACAGGGCGAAGGTGGTTTTTACGTGGCGCCGAAAGCGTTCATGGCGCGCCTGCGTGAGTTGTGCGACAAGCACGGCATCCTGTTGATCGCGGACGAAGTACAGACCGGCGCAGGCCGTACCGGTACGTTCTTCGCCATGGAGCAGATGGGCGTCACCGCCGACTTGACCACGTTCGCCAAATCCATCGCAGGCGGCTTCCCGTTGGCCGGTGTGTGCGGCAAGGCTGAACTGATGGACGCTATCGCACCGGGTGGTCTGGGTGGCACGTATGCTGGTAGCCCGATTGCCTGTGCGGCCGCGTTGGCCGTGCTGGAAGTGTTTGAAGAAGAGCACTTGCTGGACCGCTGCAAAGCAGTGGGCGAGCGTCTGGTCACCGGTCTGAAGGCGATTCAGGCCAAGTACCCGGTCATCGGTGATGTGCGTGCGTTGGGCGCCATGATCGCGGTCGAGCTGTTCGAAGGCGGCGACTCCCACAAACCAAATGCAGCGGCTGTGGCGCAAGTAGTCGCCAAAGCGCGTGAGAAAGGTCTGATCCTGCTGTCGTGCGGTCCTTACGGCAACGTCTTGCGGGTGCTGGTGCCGCTGACATCGCCTGACGAGCAACTGGACAAAGGCCTGGCCATCATCGAAGAGTGCTTCGCTGAACTGGCGTGAGCCCCGGCGTCTGAGATGTGACCTGTGACACAAAAAAACCGCTTCGGCGGTTTTTTTGCGTCTGTACAGCGCAAATAAGGCTTTTTGCCTGTATCCGACGCGTGGCATTGACTAAGGTGCATGGACATTTGCCGGAGCGTAATCATGACTGCTGTTGATGTATCCACTGCGCCGAGCGTGCTGATTGCCGAGACCGACCCGTGGTCTCGGGATCTGCTCAAACAAGTGGTACTGAGTGTGCGTTGCGATGCGCGACTGGATGTCTGTGGCGAAGGTCAGGAGGCGATCGCGCTGTTGGGTGACACCCGCTACGATCTGGTGATTGCCGACTGGGACCTCTCTGGCGTCAGTGGCCTCGACCTGTTGCGGCATGTGCGCCAGCGTCGGCGCAGCCCCGTGTTGCCGTTTATCTTGCTCAGTAATCGCAACGACAGTGCCAGCGTGCGTGAAGCCCTGCCACTGGCGCCCACGGCTTACCTGACCAAGCCGCTGGACATGCCCGGCCTGACACAGCGCCTGCAAGGCCTGCTGCTGAGTGCGGGGCAAGAGGTGGCGTGTGATGTTCCGCCGCTGACCCCCGGCATGACACTCAAACGATTTCTGGAACACCGGCGTGCTTCATCGGATGGCGCGCCTTTGCTGGCCGACGTGCAACTGGCGGTCAAACGCAGCCTCAATCCGGGTGGCCTGGACCTCAAACTGCTTGAGCAAGAAGTACGCACCGATCCGCAAATCACGGCGGTGTTGATTGCGGCCGCCAACAGCGCGGCCCAGCATCGGGCCAGTCCGGTGCAGACGCTGGCGCAGGCGTTGCAGCGCCTCGGGCCCGCACAAAGCATGAACCTGGTGCTCGGGTTGACCCTCAAGCGCAGCGCTCGCCTCAGCGATCCTTGCCTGGCCGATTACGCGGAACATTACTGGAACGCGTCGCTGCACACGGCTGAATACGGGCGCACGCTGGCGCGCATGTTGAGCCTGGATCAGGAGCGCTGTTATTGCGCCGGATTATTGCACCGTCTGGGTGATCTGGCGCTGTTGCGCTGTCTGCAAGAGTGGCTACAGGCTGGCGGTGCGCTGGACACGCAAGCCATTGACGAGTCGCTGGCGGAGTTCGGTGCGGCCTATGGTTCAGCATTGCGCACGCGCTGGCGCTTGCCGCTGGAGCTGCGTGAGCTGATCGCAGCGATCTATCACTTGGGTGGCGGGGTGTATTCGCGGGAGGCGTTGTTGATGAATCTGGCGGGGCAGGTGGCCAGTTTGCAGCCTGAAGAAGGGGTGGACGCGGTGGCAAAAAGCAAAACGGCACGCCTGTTGAAAGTCGGCGTGCCGGAGCTGGAGCGTTTGGTCAAAAAGGCTTGAGTGCGCGTCACTGCTACCGCAAGCAGCAGTGACGCGTTCCCGATCAGACCGCTGCGGGGCGCAGCGAGTAGGTTTTCAATTGCTTGGCGAAATCCCGCAACGATTGAATCCCGCTGGCTTCGGCTTCGTGAACCCACTCTTTGATCGCCGCCAGCATGTCGTGCCCGTTGGAGCTGGTCTTGACCCAGATCTGTTGCAAGGCCAGACGCTTCTCGTAAATCACTTTCAGCGACTGGCTGTGCTCCAGCAGCGTCTCGATACGTTGGTGATGACGGTCTTCCAGCAAGCTGGTTTCGCGCGACAGCAAGCGCTTGGCGCGGCGGAACTGATGACGTACCGAATGATCGACCTTGGCCAGCTCTTGCTGAACCAGCGGTGCGATGACCAGCTTGCGGTACTGCGCCATGATCTGGAAACGGTTGTTCAGAATGGCCATGGCGGTGTCCATGTCCAGGCTGCCTTTGCCCTCGACCCGGTGGGCGATGGGCGCAACACGCTGCACTTTGGCCAGGCGTAAAAAGCTGAACACTTTGATCCACGCCCAGCCGAGGTCGAACTCCCACTTTTTCACCGACATCTTGGCCGAGTTCGGGTAGGTGTGGTGGTTGTTATGCAGCTCTTCGCCACCAATGATGATGCCCCACGGCACCAGGTTGGTCGCCGCATCGCGGCATTCGAAGTTGCGATAACCCACCGCGTGGCCCAGACCGTTCACCACACCGGCGGCCCAGACTGGAATCCACATCATCTGGATCGCCCAGATGGTCAGGCCGATGGCGCCGAACAGCAGCAGGTCGATAGCGAGCATGATCGCAACGCCCAACAATTTGTAGCGCGAGTACAGATTGCGCTCAATCCAGTCTTCGGGACAGTTCTTGCCATAGATGCGCAGGGTTTCGGGGTTTTGTGCTTCTTCGCGATAAAGTTCTGCACCTTTGCGCAGAACGGTCGATAACCCTTTCATGACCGGGCTATGCGGGTCATCGGCGGTTTCGCATTTGGCGTGGTGCTTGCGGTGGATGGCTGTCCACTCGCGGGTGTTCTGTGCGGTGGTGAGCCACAGCCAGAAGCGGAAGAAGTGTTTCAGGCCACCATTGAGCTCCAGGGAGCGGTGAGCTGAGTAGCGATGGAGATAAACCGTGACACCGATAATGGTCACGTGGGTCATCAACAGAGTGACTGCCACCAGTTGCCAGGCTGACAGGTCAAGTAAACCGTTGTACCACATAGGCTGTTTGGCCCTCGGGAAGATGAAAAAAACTGCAACACGCATTATCACTATGCAGCCGGATAAAACCAGTCGGCCTTTCAGATAACAGTCGCCGGATGTTTCTTACACTATAATTCCTCTTTTTTTGTAGGCGTTTTAACTGTCTTATGTCGGTTTCTTATCGTGATGCCATGCGTGCAGCCCTGTTATACGGGCTGTTGTCGGTTTTATGGCTGTTTCTCACTGATCACTTATTGAACAGTTTTCTTGATGATTCAGCCCAACTGGCACGCTGGCAGCGGGTAAATAGCTACGTGTGGGTGGGTGTCAGTGCGGGACTGATATTCCTTGCGCGTGCCCGGTTGTTCAGTTTTCTGGGCATGGGCGCTCGCTTGCGCCGCCAGCGTCTGGATCAAGAGCGTCTGCGTCAGGCTGCGGTGGTGTTCGACTGTACCCGGGAAGGGGTGCTGGTCAGCGACCACAATGGAGTCATCGTGCACGTGAACCCGGCCTTGGTAAAAATCACCGGTTATGCGCCCGAGGAAGTGCTGGGTCAACGGCCCAATATGTTCAAGTCGGGGCATCATGGGCCGGAATTTTATCAGGCTGTGTTCGAATCGCTGGAAAAAACCGGCGAATGGCACGGTGAAATCTGGAATCGACGCAAAAGTGGTGAGATCTATCCTCAATGGCAGACAATCCGGGCTGTTCGCGACAATAAAGATCAGATCACGCATTACGTTGCCGTGTTTTCCGATATTTCCGCGATCAAAAATACCCAGAGCGAGTTGATGCGTCTGGCGCATCACGACCCGCTGACCGACTTGCCCAACCGCCTGCTGTTTACTGACCGTGCCGAGCAGGCGTTGGCTTACGCACAGCGTCACAAGTCGGGTTGCGCGCTGCTGATGATCGACCTCGACCATTTCAAAATCATCAACGACAGCATGGGCCACAACGTGGGCGATCTGTTGCTCAAGGCGGTTGGCGAGCGCCTGACGGCGGTGTTTGGCAAAGGCTTTACCGTGGCTCGCCTGGGCGGCGATGAATTCGCCGTGCTGGTGGAAAACTGCACCCAAGTTGCGCAGGCTGCCGGCTTTGCTCAGCAAGTGCTCGAAGTCATGAAGGGCGCGTTCATCCTAGAAACCCACCAGCTGTTTATCAGCGCCAGCGTGGGCATCAGCTTGTACCCCAATGACGCCCTGAATGCCGAACAACTGCTGCGCAATGCCGACTCGGCGCTGTTCAAGGCCAAAAGTGCAGGCCGCGAAGGCTACGCGTTGTACACCGAAGAGCTGACCGCTCACGCGCAATACCGCATCGAAGTGGCCAGTGATTTGCGGCGTGCCCTGGAGCAGCAAGAGCTGCGGGTGTATTTCCAGCCGGTCCACGATCTGACCACCAGCCGCATGGTGGGCGTGGAGGCGCTGGTGCGCTGGCAGCATCCGCAGCGCGGTCTGGTGGCACCAGGCGAATTTATCCCGATTGCCGAGCGCACGGGGCTGATTGCCGAGATTGATGCGTGGGTGCTTGAACAAGCGTGCTGGCAAATGTGCCAATGGCAAGCGGCGGGCGTGGATTTGTCGTTTGTCGCTGTGAACATTTCCAGCCGTCTGTTTGCACGGCCCGAGCTGTATCAGTTGGTGTCCACGGTATTGGCCGACACCGGTCTGAACCCGGCGTTGCTGGAGCTGGAAGTGACCGAAAGTGCGGTTATGGACAATTCGGAGGTGGCGCTCGAGCAGATGCATCGTCTGCGTGAGCTGGGCTTGCGGCTGGCGATTGATGACTTCGGCACTGGATTCTCTTCGCTGTTACGCCTCAAGCGTTTGCCCGTGCAAAAGCTAAAAATCGACCAGGGATTTGTCGCCGGCCTACCCGGTGACGATGACGATGTGGC
The DNA here is from genome assembly GCF_001042985.1 of Pseudomonas lundensis. Classification (GTDB taxonomy): domain Bacteria; phylum Pseudomonadota; class Gammaproteobacteria; order Pseudomonadales; family Pseudomonadaceae; genus Aquipseudomonas; species Aquipseudomonas lundensis. Next base: position 95,123 of record NZ_JYKY01000015.1, on the reverse strand, counting down.
GATTGTGCGCGCCGTCATCGCGTTGGCTCAGAGCATGGGCATGCAAGTGCATGCTGAAGGCATCGAGTATGTCGAACAGGCGCAGTTCCTGCTCGACCACCATTGCGACTTGGGGCAGGGTTACTGGTTTGGCCGCCCGGTGCCCGCCCGTGATCTGGATTGGCAGCGGGCGCCGACGATTCGCCCCTGAGCGCGGGCTCAGTTCTTCTCGGGTGGCAGCTCTGGCAGAGCGCGTAACGCGGCTTCGTACCACTCGGTGTTGAAGGCGCGGTCTTCTTCGAGGATCGCGTCAATTTCCACCGCCAGCACGTGGGCCATCATGTTCAAAATCTCATCGCGCTCATAACCCACTAGCGTCAGCTTGTTGAACGTGGCTTTGGCAGCAGGTGGATTGTCGGCCTCGATCTGGTTCTCGATGGCCTCGATCAGGGTGTTTTCGGCGAACGCTTCTTCGTCGTTATCGATGTCTGTTGGCTCGCTCATGGGCAGGCTCCTTAAGTAAAGGCCGCAGTTTAACTGCATTCAGCACAATGATGCTGCTAGCCAGTCCGGTGGCGAAGCTCTATAACAAGCGCTGCCCACCCCAACCTGGCCTGGAGGCTTCGCAATGCTCAAGCTTTATGGATTTGCCGTCAGCAACTACTACAACATGGTCAAAATGGCGCTGCTGGAAAAAGGCGTGCCCTTCGAGGAAGTGCCTTTTTTTGCCGCGCAAACCCCTGAAGCGCTGGCCATCAGCCCACGTGGCAAAGTGCCTGTGCTGGGTGTTGAGCAAGGGTTCGTCAACGAAACCAGCGTGATCCTTCAATACATTGAGGACACCCAGCCGGGCACCCGTCTGTTGCCGGTCGATCCGTTCGAGCGTGCGCAGGTGCTGGCGCTGGCCAAGGAAATCGAGGTGTATATCGAGTTGCCTGCCCGCGCCTGTTACCCCGAGGCGTTCTTTGGCATGAGCGTGCCGGACGTGATCAAGGAAAAAGCCAAGGCCGAGCTGATTCAGGGCATTTCGTCTCTGGGCAGGCACGGCAAATTCGCCCCGTATGTGGCAGGCGAAACGTTCACCGTGGCGGATATTTTCTTCCTCTACAGCGTGAGTCTGGCGTGTGCTGTCGGGCAGAAAGTGTTTGAACTGGATTTGCTGGCCGAATGGCCTGCGGCCAAAGCATTACTCAAGCAGCTTGAGCAAACCCCGCACGCACAGAAGATCGCAGCCGACAAAGACGCGGCCATGCCGCAATTTTTGGCGTGGATCAGTAGCAAGAAATAATCGGACGCCTTGGGCGCCCGACGAAGTCGCTGGCGAGTGGCATGAGGCCAGTTGATAGGGCGGCGCCCGATCACCGCCTCGTGTCTCGACAGCGACTCCAGGTTTCAGCGGTTGGCCAGCAAGGCTTTGCCGCGAGTAACCGCTGCCTTGACCTGTGCCGGGGCAGTGCCGCCGATGTGGTTACGCGCATTCACCGAGCCTTCCAGGGTCAGCACTGCAAACACGTCATCGTCGATCTGGTCACTGAACTGACGCAGTTCTTCGAGGCTCATCTCAGCCAGGTCCTTGCCTGTTTCAACCCCGTACTTCACGGCGTGGCCCACGATTTCGTGGCAGTCGCGGAACGGCAGGCCGCGGCGTACCAGGTAGTCCGCCAGGTCGGTCGCCGTGGAGAACCCGCGCAGTGCGGCTTCGCGCATGATGGCGTGCTTGGGTTTGATCGCCGGGATCATGTCGGCAAATGCCCGCAGCGAATCGCGCAGGGTGTCGGCGGCATCGAATAACGGCTCTTTGTCTTCCTGATTGTCCTTGTTGTAGGCCAGCGGCTGGCCCTTCATCAAGGTCAGCAGGCCCATCAGGGCGCCGAACACACGGCCGCTTTTGCCACGAACCAGCTCGGGCACGTCAGGGTTTTTCTTTTGCGGCATGATCGAGCTGCCGGTGCAGAAGCGGTCAGGCAGGTCAATGAACTGGAACTGCGCGCTGGTCCACAGCACCAACTCTTCGGAGAAGCGCGACAAGTGCATCATCGCGATGCTGGCGGCAGCGCAGAACTCGATGGCGAAATCGCGATCCGACACGTTGTCCAGCGAGTTGCCACCCACGGCGTCGAAGCCCAGCAATTGTGCGGTGAATTCGCGATCGATCGGGTACGTGGTGCCCGCCAGCGCGGCGCTGCCCAGCGGCATGCGGTTGGTGCGCTTGCGGCAGTCCACAAGGCGCTCGTAGTCGCGGCTGAGCATTTCAAACCACGCCAGCATGTGGTGACCGAATGTCACGGGCTGGGCGGTTTGCAGGTGGGTGAAGCCGGGCATGATGGTCTCGGCTTCGCGTTCGGCCTGCTCCAGCAGCCCTTTTTGCAAACGGGTGATTTCAGCCAGGATGAGGTCGATTTCATCGCGCAGCCACAAGCGGATATCCGTCGCAACCTGATCGTTACGGCTACGGCCGGTGTGCAGTTTTTTGCCGGTCACGCCGATGCGGTCGGTCAGACGCGCCTCGATGTTCATGTGCACGTCTTCCAGATCAATGCGCCAGTCAAACGTACCGGCTTCAATTTCGCTCTGGATGGTCTTCAAGCCATCGATGATGCTGTCGCGTTCGGCATCGGTCAGCACACCGACCTTGGCCAGCATGGTGGCGTGGGCCACGGAGCCCATGATGTCGTGACGATAAAGGCGCTGGTCGAAGGTGACGGAGGCGGTGAAGCGCGCAACGAAGGCGTCGACGGGTTCACTGAAGCGGCCGCCCCAGGACTGATTGGTCTTGTCGGTGCTCATGGATTCGCTCGTAATCGGCTGAGGGGAGTTACACAAAAAGTTACCGCGAATCATAACAGGGTTGCCGTTCAAGGCGTTGACGCAGGTCGGTTGGTTTTAGTCCGAACTGAGGTATAAAAAAATACCGAAACGAATTGTATCGATTGGGCGCCTTCGGCTTGGCAACCGTCTACAGTTGGTCGTATGGATAAGTCGTTACAGATGTTTGCTGGTGCTTCGACGGATCCGCAATTAAAACGAGCAACAGACACAGGTGAATATTGCTGTGCGGTTTGCGGCACTTTTTGGCCTTCGCGCTAGTCTTAGCATCGATCGCCGTGACAGCCGTCACTTCACCTGTCTACGCTATCCTTGTGCGAGACTCACGCAGGAATACAGCGCTATATGAATGTCCTGATCGTTGATGACGAAACCCTGGCCCGCGAGCACTTGAGCCAACTGCTCGGCTCGCTTGAGGGCTACACATTGCTGGAACCCGGCGCCACTGATGGCGAAGAGGCGTTAAGCCTGATCGAGAGCCTGAAACCGGACGTCGTGTTACTCGACATCCGCATGCCGGGCCTGGACGGGCTGCAAGTGGCTGCGAAATTGTGCGAGCGCGAACTGCCGCCATCGGTGGTGTTCTGCGTGGCGCCAGACGAGTTCCCCGAGCAAGCCCTCAAAGACAGCGGCGTCAGCTATGTGCTCAAACCTGTGAATGCCCAGGACCTGAGCGCCGCCCTCAAAGAGGCGCATCGGCCCAACCGCATTCAATTGGCCGCGCTTACAAGGCCTGCAGCGCAGTCGGGCAGTGGCCCCCGCAGCCACATCAGCGCCCGTACCCGCAAAGGCATCGAGCTGATCCCTATCGACCAGGTGATCTACTTTATTGCCGACCACAAATACGTGACCTTGCGCCATGAAGGCGGTGAAGTCCTGCTCGATGAACCGCTCAAGGCGTTGGAAGACGAGTTTGGCGAACGCTTTGTGCGTATCCACCGCAATGCGCTGGTGGCGCGTAATCGGATCGAGCGTCTGCAGCGTACGCCGCTGGGGCACTTTCAGTTGTTCCTCAAAGGGCTCAACGGTGATGCGTTGATTGTCAGCCGTCGCCATGTGGCGGGTGTTCGCAAAATGATGCAGCAGCTGTAGCACGCGCCAAAAAGGGCGCGTGCGCCCCGTTTTCGGCCAGGGAGGCCGCTGACCTCTGATACAAGTCAAAGCTCATTTGGCTGAGCTGTTATTATCCGCCGTATCTTTTCAGTACGGATTGATCCATGTCCTCTCGCGAAATCCGCATCGCTACCCGTAAAAGCGCCCTGGCTCTGTGGCAGGCCGAATTCGTTAAAGCCCGTCTGGAGCAGGCCCACCCTGGTCTGTTGGTGACGCTGGTGCCCATGGTCAGCCGTGGTGACAAGCTGCTGGACTCGCCGCTGTCAAAAATCGGCGGCAAGGGCCTGTTCGTCAAAGAGCTGGAAACAGCCTTGCTTGAAAACGAAGCCGACATTGCCGTTCACTCGATGAAAGATGTGCCGATGGACTTCCCTGAAGGCCTCGGTCTGTTTTGCATCTGTGAGCGTGAAGACCCACGTGACGCTTTTGTTTCCAACACCTACGCCAGCCTTGACGCCTTGCCCAAGGGCAGCGTGGTCGGTACTTCAAGCCTGCGTCGTCAGGCCCAATTGTTGACCCGTCGTCCGGATCTCGAAATCCGCTTCCTGCGCGGCAACGTCAATACCCGTCTGGCCAAGCTCGACGCGGGCGAATACGACGCCATCATCCTGGCTGCAGCCGGTCTGATTCGTCTCGGTTTTGAAGCGCGCATCACATCCGCCATCAGCATCGAAGACAGCCTGCCCGCCGGTGGCCAAGGGGCTGTAGGCATCGAATGCCGCAGCGCCGACACCGAAATTCATGCGTTGCTCGCGCCCTTGCATCACGCCGACACGGCCGTGCGTGTTACGGCCGAACGTGCCTTGAACAAACACCTCAATGGCGGGTGTCAGGTTCCGATTGCGTGCTACGCCGTGCTTGAAGGCGAGCAGCTATGGTTGCGAGGTCTGGTGGGCGAGCCGAGCGGCGGGACCCTGTTGAGCGCGGATGCCAGGGCGCCTCGCAGCGCTGCTCAGGCGCTGGGTGAGCAGGTCGCTGAGGCGTTGTTGGCTCAGGGCGCGGGCGACATCCTTAAAGCCGTTTATGGTGAGGCAGGTCACGAGTGACAGGCTGGCGCGTGTTGCTGACCCGGCCAACCGAGGACTCGGCGGCACTGGCGGCCGAGTTGGCGACTGCCGGGGTGTTCAGCAGCAGTTTACCGTTGTTGGCGATCCGGCCGCTGGCGTTAAGCGACGCGCAGCGCGCACGGGTTGCCGGGCTGGATCGTTACTGCGCGGTCATTGTCGTCAGTAAACCCGCTGCACGCTTGGGGCTGGCACTGGTCAATCAATACGGGCCGCCGTCGCCCCGGCAGAAGTGGTTCAGTGTCGGGGCCGCCACCGCGCAGATTCTCGCCGACTACGGGCTGGATGTTAGCTACCCTCAATCGGCAGATGACAGTGAGGCCTTGCTGGCCTTGCCGGCGTTCAAACAGGCTGTTGAAGGCGCCGGGCGCAAGGTTTTAATCATGCGCGGGCAGGGCGGGCGCGAGCGATTGGCCGACCATTTGCGCCAGTTGGGGGCAGAGGTCGACTACCTTGAGCTCTATGCGCGTGAATTGCCGTCCTACCCGCCGCATACGCTGAGCCAGCGCGTTCAAGTGGAACGCCTGAACGCGCTGGTGGTCAGCAGTGGACAAGGATTCGAACATTTACGGCAGTTGGCTGGCGATGCCTGGTCCCGACTGTCCGCGTTACCGTTGTTTGTTCCAAGCCCCCGCGTGGCTGAGATGGCGCGCAGCGCCGGGGCCCAACATGTTGTGGATTGTCGTGGCGCCAGTGCCGCGGCTTTGCTGGCGGCGTTACGGGAGCATCCCGTACCTGCCCTCTAATGCAAAGGATGGATACGTGAGCGAAACAATCTTGACTAAAGAACCTGTGCAGCCCGCGCCGCAAACGCAGGCTGAAAAGCCTGTCGTCAAGCCTGAGCGCCGGGGCAATGGCCTGGCGATCGTCGCCTTGTTGCTCGGTGCTGCCGGTGTTGCGGTGGGCGGTTGGGGCGTGTGGCAGGTCCGTCATCTACAAACGGACACGGCGCAACAGCTGAGCGAAGTGCAAGCCCTGGGTGCGCAAACCCTGTCCATCAAACAAGGTGAGCAAAAGCTGCTGACGCGCCTGAATCAATTGCCTTCGGCCAGCCAACTGGATGATCAGCGCCAGTTGGTCGTGCAGTTGCAGGGTGACCAGCAGCGTTTGAATCAGCGCCTTGAAACCGTGCTGGGCGCAAGCCGTAAAGATTGGCGTTTGGCGGAGGCCGAGCATTTACTGCGTCTGGCCAGCCTGCGCCTCTCGGCACTGCAAGACATCACCAGTGCGCAGGCGCTGGTGGAAGGTGCAGATGCCATTTTGCGTGAACAGAATGACCCGGGCTCGTTTGCTGCGCGGGAACAATTGGCCAAAAGCCTCGCGGCCTTGCGCAGTGTCGAACAGCCAGACCGTACCGGCCTGTTCCTGCGACTGGCGGCCTTGCGCGATCAAGTCGCCCAGCTCAATGCGTTGGCCCCGGCTTATCAGGACCAGGGCGACTCATTGCTTGGCCTGACAGCAGACGGGGATGGCGCCAGCCGATGGGCGCAGTGGTGGGACGAAATCTCCCATTACATTCGTATTGATTTCAACGCGGATAAAAACGTCCGGCCCCTGCTGGCAGGGCAAAGCCTGACGCAAGTGCGTCTGGCCTTGAGCCTTGCACTGGAGCAGGCGCAATGGGCGGCGCTCAATGGTCAGGCGCCGGTGTACACCCAGGCTTTGGCGCAGGCTGAAGAGGTGCTTAAAGGCAACTTCAACCAGGACAACCCGCAAAGTCAGAAGATGCTGGAGCAAGTGGTTGAGCTGAGCAAACAACCGGTCACCGTCAAAACCCCGGACCTGTCTGGCACGTTGAGTGCGGTGCAGGCTTACCTTGAGCGTCGCCACGTCAGTGCCGATGAACCGGGTCAGGCTGCGGGCAACCCGGCGCAGGAGACCAGCCCATGAAACGCCTCTATGTGATTGTGTTTCTGTTGATCGCAGCCGCGGCCTGCATCGGCCTGGCAATCGCCGAAGACGCGGGCTACGTGCTGATCGCTTATAAAAGTTTTCGTTATGAGTCCAGTGTGTGGGCCACGCTGGCGCTGATCGTTGTGCTGTGGCTACTGATCTGGGGTATCAAGCTGCTGGTCGAACTGGTGACCGCCTCAACCGGGCTGGTTAATCCCTGGTCGCGCCGCAACCGCAGCCGTCGTGTGCAAATAGCGATCGAACAGGGCCAGATGGACCTTGCCGAAGGACGCTGGGCCAGTGCGCAAAAGCATTTGGCACGTGCGGCCGAAGCGGAGCGCCAGCCGCTGTTGTTTTACTTGGGCGCAGCGCGGGCGGCCAACGAGCTGGGTCATTACGAAGAGAGCGACAAACTGCTTGAGCGTGCGTTGCAGCGTCAGCCACAGGCAGAGCTTGCGATTGCCTTGAGCCATGCGCAGTTGCAAGTAGACCGCGCCGACACCGATGGCGCACTGAACACCCTTCAAACCATGCACGAGCGTCATCCACATAACGTGCAGGTGCTGCGTCAGTTACAGCGTCTGCACCAACAGCGTGGCGATTGGACAGCCTTGATCCGCCTGTTGCCGGAACTGCGCAAAGACAAAGTCTTGCCCGCCAAAGAACTTGCCGAGCTGGAAAGCCGGGCGTGGGGGCAAAACCTCAATTTGGCAGCACAACGCGAGACGGAAGGCGAGGCGGCCCTGCAATCGTTGCAGCGTGCGTGGCAGCAATTGACCTCGGCCCAGCGTCAGGAGCCGGCGCTAATGCTGGCGTATGCAGAGCAATTGCGACAACTGGGGGCTCAAGGTGAGGCCGAAGAAGTGTTGCGCGGTGCTTTGAAACGCAGTTACGACAGCCATCTGGTGCGTCTGTATGGTCTATTGCGCGGCAAGGATCCCGTCAAACAACTGCAAACGGCTGAAGGCTGGCTCAAGGCTCATCCGGCAGATCCGAGCCTGCTGTTGACCCTGGGTCGCTTGTGTTTACAAAACAGTTTGTGGGGCAAGGCCCGTGATTATCTGGAGGGCAGCCTGAAACTTCAGCGCAACCCTGAAGCATGTGCAGAGCTGGCCAGGCTTTTGGCTCAACTGGGCGAAACCGATCGCAGCAATCAACTGTTTCAAGAAGGTTTGAACCTTCTGGATGAGCGTTTGCTAGCGTTACCGCTACCCGCTACTGCAAGTGGTATTTAAGATTGGTCCGACTTGTGCGCAAGTATAAGTCGGCCCTTTTTAAAGAAATCTCGTATTAAATTTGCGGAAAGTAAAATTCCTACGAGATGTAACAAACTATCTTTCAGAGCCTGTCGGTTAATCCTTACAGCCTTAAGGACGCTTCCCCTGAGCCCCACCTTGAAAGGGCCAGCGGCTTTCCACTACCGTAATTACCTGTCTATTTTGTTACGGAAAAGCCATGTTTTTGGCCGGCTCACGTTTCATATTTCTCCTGATGTTTTTGGCCAGTTCGACTGTGCTGAGCGTCTCCTTGTATCTGGAGTACGGGCCCGGTCTTAAACCGTGTTCGTTATGTTGGGTGCAGCGGTTTTTTCTATTGGCCTTTTGTATCGTGAATTTGATCGCCTATGGGCATGCCTCCCGCCCCAAGCGGGTAATGAGTTATTCGATTGTGTCGTTGGTATTGGGGTTTGCGGGGGCGATGAGTGCGGTGCGCCAAGTGATATTACTGCGGGTTCCACCAGAGCAACTGATGTTCTGCCAACCCGACTTCATTTGCATGCTTCACAACTTTTCCTTGAAAGCTGCCCTTTCCGCGCTGTTCAGAGGAAGCGAGGAGTGCGTTCACGTGAGCTGGACGGTCTTCGGCCTCAGCATCCCCGAGCTCAGTTTGCTGGCATTCACCGGCCTGTGCCTGCTCAGCCTTACGCAGATCATTTGCACGTTGATTTCCCGTAAACACAGCCACCCCTGCGACCCGGCGTAGCAGGGTCTATTAAACGCTTGTATGAATTTTCTCTCGTGCGTACCTTGAAGCAGTCACCGTGCGGGCATAATCTGGCCCGCACGCATTACTGGAATATGCCGCCCAATGCCGTTGCGCTCTAGCGCACTTTTGGGTTCAGACAGGCCCGGCCAACGCTGGGTGGCATGAGCCCATAAGGGAAGAGAGATCACCATGCTAGAGAGTTGCAAGAATGCTCAGGAACGTTTCAATGGCGTCCACAAGCTGATTGATAACTGGCTGCATGAGCGCGGCGAACTTGTGAGGGCTTACGAAGCCGTCAAGGTTGAGCATCAGTCCTCGAATCCCAAGCGTAAAACCCAAAAAGAGTTTTGCCAGGTGTTGGTCGACTACGTGTCGGCGGGCCACTTCGAGATTTACGATCAGCTCCATCAAGAAGCGAAAGCATTTGATGATGAGCGCGGGCTTGAACTGGCCAGTCAACTGTATCCGCGCATAGAAAAGATCACCCAAGTCGCTCTGGACTTCAATGACCGTTGTGACGGCAAGGATCATCGTCCTGATTGCGAAAAGCTGGCCGCCAAATTCAACGAGCTGGGAGCCTTGCTCCATGAGCGCTTCGAGTTGGAAGACTGCCTGATCGAAGTGCTGCATAACGCTCACAAACAAATCGTCACGCCCAACCCTGAAGCCATTCAAGCCTGACACACCGTCCCGGTGTGCACGTTGCAGGAGCGCCTGCGCTCCTGCAATCGAAGGCGATGCTGAGCTTTATTTTTTGGTGTCGAGCAATTCGATTTCAAACACCAGCGGTGTGTACGGCGCGATCAAATCCCCGGCGCCGTCAGCGCCATAAGCCTGACTGGACGGTATAACCAGTCGCCACTTCGCCCCGACGGGCATTTGAGTCAACGCGCTGCGCCATCCCGCTATGACACTGTCCAGGCGAAACCACTGTGGCTGCGTGCTTTGATCAAACACCGTGCCATCGGGCAGCCGTCCTGCGTAATTCACGTTGACCCACCCTTGGGCATCAGGCTTTGCACCTGTGCCGGGTTTGAGTTCTGTCAGAAGAATGCCATCCGCCAGTTCACGGGTAGGTGGCTGCGCTTTTTCCTTTACCAAAAAATCGTGTTCGGCCGAGAGCGCTCGCTCGCTTTCTGGCTGCGCGAAGGCTGCATCGATGTGCGCCTGATGCTCCGTCAACACTTGCTCGATGCGAGCATCGCTGAGGGCCAACGGCTTGCCCTGATAAGCCGCGCGCAACCCTTCAATCAACGCATTGAGCTGTAAGTCAGGCACCTCTTCGCGCAAGCGTTCTCCCAGGCTGGCGCCCAGGCTGTAAGCCAGGTCATGGGCGGCATCGGGTGGTGTTGCCAGCGCTGCGTGGGCCAGCGGAGCAAGCCATAAAAAAGTCCAAAAAAGATAGCGAGCCATGGTCACTCTCCGGCCAAAAGTGCCGGGGATTATGCCAGCCGTGTTGCTGGGTATCGTGATTTATTTGCTCGGCACAATCAGGTGTGTTGAGCCGGTAAAAGCACCGCGCAATTAAGGGCTGGGCTTGATCAAACCTTGATCCAGCACAACTTTCGCGACGCCATGCAACGCATAGCTGTCGTTAGTGTCAACATGATCTAGCGGCGGTTCTTGCAGAGGTCTAGTATGAGCCGCACTCACTTCAGCCAGGAGGTAAACCATGTCGGCCAAAAAGAAGCCCGTTAATACCCCGTTGCACCTGCTCCAACAGCTCTCAGGCAGCTTGCTTGAGCATTTGGAAAACGCTTGCTCCCAAGCGTTGGCTGATGCTGAGAAACTGCTCGCAAAGCTTGAAAAACAGCGCGGCAAAGCTCAGGAAAAACTGCACAAGTCTCGCGCCAAACTGCAAGACGCGGCTAATTCCGGCAAGTCCAAGGCTCAGTCCAAAGCCAAGTCTGCTGTTAAAGAGCTTGAGCAACTGCTCGATGCCCTGAAAGAGCGTCAAACGGAAACTCGCGATTACATCCTGCAACTCAAGCGCGACGCTCAAGAAAGCCTGAAGCTCGCTCAAGGTGTAGGTCGGGTCAAAGAAGCTGTCGCTAAAGCGTTGACCACCCGCGAAGCCAAGCCTGCCAATGCCAAGAAGTCTGCTGCCAAAGCGCCCGCGAAAACCGCCACTAAAGCCCCTGCCAAGGCGCCTGTAAAAGCGGCTGCGAAACCTGCGGTGAAAGCGGCGGCACAAAAGCCGGCCCCTGCACGTGCTGCCAAACCTGTGGCCGCCAAAGCCCCGATCGCCAAGCCTGCTGCGAAAACAGCCGCAGCAAAACCCGCCGCTGCCAAACCTGCGGCTAAAGCGCCGGTAAAAGCCGCTGCCAAGCCAGCCACCCGAGCGGCTGCCAAACCCGCGGCGAAGCCTGCCGTTAAACCCGCTGTCGCCAAGCCTGCCGCCGCAAAACCGGCCGTCAAGCCCGCTGCAAAACCTGCAGTCGCCAAACCAGCGGCCAAACCAGCTGTAAAGCCGGTTGCCAGAAAGCCTGCGGCCACCAAACCGGCCACAGCCGCCAAGCCTGCCGCAGCACCTGCTGCAACCCCGGCCTCTGCGCCCGCCGCAACGCCCGCTCAAACACCGGCCACTACCCCCGCGGTTACGCCAACCAACGCTTCTTAAGCGTGCTTGATTGCGGCACGCAGCGCCTGCAGCGTGTCGCAATCGGGTTGGCCAGCAACGCGGGCCAGTTCCCGCAGCCAGTCGCACGTCTGTGCGCATTGGCCTGGTAGCCACTGGCGAGTCAATGACTCCAACCGCAACAGCAATGTGCGCTCGGCCTCTAACTCCAACGTTTTAACCTGCATGCGTAAAGTGGCGAGCGTCTCATCGTGCGCAGCCGCTTCACGCCATTGCCTCCGTAAGTGGCGCAAAGGCTGTATGACGTCGCGCTGCCAAGGCCCGGCGCAATCCTGAAGCTGTGTCAGTCGGCCCTCATCGCAGGTCACGCCGCGCGTTTGCAACCATGCCGCGCACAGCAGCAGGCACACATCCATCCCCCGGTGTTGCAGCTCAAGGCAAGCGTGCTCGACGCCGGGCCGCGCGTAGAGGTGTAAACAGTAGTTCCACAGGTCAGTGTGCATCGTGCAATTAGCGCCAGTTGAGAGGGAAGCTGGTAGACTCCGCCGCCATTATGATCCGACTTCAGAACCTGACTTTACAGCGTGGCCCGCAACGTCTGCTAGAAGACGCCGAGCTGACGCTGCACGCCGGCCACAAAGCCGGTCTGGTCGGCGCCAACGGCGCCGGTAAATCTACGTTGTTCGCCTTGCTGCTGGGTGAGTTGACCCCCGATTCGGGTGATTGTCTGCTCCCCGCCGACTGGCGGATTGCCCACATGCGGCAAGAAATCGACACCCTCGACCGCATTGCGATCGATTACGTGCTCGATGGCGACCAGCGTCTGCGCCAGGTGCAAGCTGATCTGGCCAAGGCCGAGTTGGCAGAAGACGGCCCGGCTCAGGCACGTCTGCATGCCGAACTGGACAGCGCCGACGGTTATACCGCCGACGCACGAGCGCGCAAAATGCTTGCCGGTCTGGGGTTCACTAACGAACAAATGGATCGCCCGGTCGCTGACTTTTCCGGTGGCTGGCGGATGCGCCTGAACCTGGCGCAAGCCCTGATGTGCCCGTCAGACTTGTTGTTGCTCGATGAACCGACCAACCACTTGGACCTTGATGCCATTCTGTGGCTTGAAGACTTCCTCAAGAGTTACCCAGGCACCTTGCTGCTGATTTCCCACGACCGAGATTTTCTCGATGCTGTGGTGGACAACATTGCCCACGTCGAACAGCGCAAAATCACGCTTTACCGCGGCGGTTACTCAGCCTTCGAGCGCGCCCGTGCCGAACGCCTGGCCCAGCAACAGCAGGCTTACGAGAAGCAACAGGCGCAACGTGCGCACATGGAAAGCTACATCGCCCGTTTCAAGGCTCAAGCCACCAAGGCACGTCAGGCACAAAGCCGGATCAAGGCACTTGAACGTATGGAAGAACTGAGCGCGGCCCATGTCGATTCGCCGTTCGACTTCGTGTTCCGTGAAGCCGTGAAGCTCTCCAGCCCGCTGCTGGATTTGTCCGATGCCCGTTTGGGGTATGGCGACAAAACCATTCTGGAGAAGGTCAAACTGCAACTGGTGCCGGGCGCCCGCATCGGTTTGCTGGGCCCCAACGGGGCGGGCAAATCGACGTTGATCAAAAACCTCGCGGGCGAGCTGGCGCCGCTGGCTGGCCGGTTGGCCCGTGGCGAGAATCTGGTCGTAGGCTACTTCGCCCAGCACCAGCTCGATTCGCTGGACGCCAAAGCCAGCCCGCTGCTGCACCTGCAACGACTGGCGCCGACTGAACGTGAACAAACCCTGCGCGACTTCCTCGGTGGTTTCGACTTCCGTGGTGCGCGCATTGATGAGCCTGTGCTGAATTTTTCGGGCGGCGAAAAGGCCCGTCTTGCGCTGGCGTTGATTGCGTGGGGTCGTCCTAACCTGTTGCTGCTCGACGAACCGACCAACCACCTTGATCTCGAAATGCGTCTGGCGCTGACCATGGCCTTGCAAGAGTTCAGCGGTGCGGTACTGGTGGTGTCTCACGATCGGCATTTGCTCAAAAGCACCACGGACGAGTTTCTGCTGGTGGCCGACGGCAAGGTGCAAGAGTTCGACGGCGACCTTGAGGACTATGCACGTTGGTTGGCCGATTACCGTTTGCGCAACGCCCCTGTCAGCAATACGCCGGTCAATCCGGACAAGACTGACAAAAAGGCTCAGCGCCAGGCCGCCGCTGCACTGCGCCAGCAGTTGGCCCCCCATAAGCGCGAAGCTGACAAGCTTGAGAGCGAGTTGGGCAAGGTCAACGAAAAACTGGCCAGCATTGAAGTCAGTCTGGGCGACAGCGCCGTATACGAAGTCGCCCGCAAGGATGAGTTGCGTGAGCTGCTGGCCGAGCAGGCCCGGCTCAAAGTGCTGGAAGGCCAGTTGGAAGAGCGCTGGATGGAAGCGCTGGAAGTGCTGGAAACCCTTCAGGCAGAGCTTGAGGCCTTGTCCTGATGGAGTCATTGGGCCTGCCTTTACCGGCCGAGTTGATTGCGCCGCTGTGGATTGGCGTCCAGATTCTGCTGATCCTGTTGGCGGGCTATTTCCTGCAGCGCGTCATTGCGCGCTTCCTCACGCGGTTGGGGGAACGCTACCCGCTGCCGCCGCAGTTACTGATGCCCCTGCGCGGCGGCCTGCGCTGGTTCATCATGGGCAGCGCGGTCATCTTCGTGCTGGAGCGTCTGGGTGTGTCAGCCACGGTGTTGTGGACGGCACTCTCGGGGTTCGTCGCAGTGGCGGCCATCGCCTTCTTCGCGATGTGGAGCGTGCTGTCCAACCTCTTGTGTGCCGTGCTGATTTTTACCGTCGGGCCGTTCCGGATTGGCGATGTGGTCGAGTTGCTCGACACGCTGGACAAGCCGGGCGTCAAAGGCCGTGTGGTGGCAATCAACTTGCTCTACACCACCCTGATCGAACCCGCAGAAGCGGGCAGTGGCAGCAGCATGGTGCAAGTGCCCAACAGTCTGTTCTTCCAGCGTTCTGTTCGTCGCTGGCGCGAAGGTGACGTCTAAACAGTCTGCGTTCCCACAGGCTTTGCAGCAAAAAACCAGTGGTTAAATTTCAGCCCGCGCATTAGCTTTAAGGACTTGTTACTGATTTTGTCCGGGAAGTGCGTGATGTCGCTGGAAACGTGGTTGGCCTTTTTTGCGGCGTCCTGGGTCATCAGCCTGTCGCCTGGCGCGGGTGCCATTGCTTCAATGTCATGCGGCCTGCAATACGGTTTCTGGCGCGGTTACTGGAATGCCATCGGCCTGCAACTGGGGCTGGCCCTGCAAATCGCCATTGTGGCTGCCGGGGTCGGTGCAATCCTTGCGGCCTCCTCTACGGCCTTCTACGCCATCAAGTGGTTCGGCGTGGCGTACCTCATCTACCTTGCGGTCAAACAATGGCGTGCCTTGCCCGCTGACCTCAGCGACAACGCCGCCGTTCGCCCCATCGGCAAGCCCCTGGCGCTGGTGTTTCGCGGCTTTCTGGTGAATGTCAGCAACCCCAAGGCATTGGTCTTCATGCTGGCGGTGTTGCCGCAGTTCGTTGATCCGCATGCGCCCTTGCTGTCTCAATATTTGATCCTCGGCACGACCATGATCTGTGTCGATCTGATCGTGATGGCGGGTTACACCGGGTTGGCATCCAAGGTGCTGCGCCTGTTACGCACCCCTAAACAACAGCGCCGCCTGAATCGCACATTTGCCGGGCTATTTGTGGGCGCAGCGGGTTTTCTGGCGACGTTGCACCGCGCTACGACGTAAAGCCCTTGAGAGATTGGGAAGGGAAGTGAACAATGTGTTACTTCTCATTTCCACCCGGATTTCCCCATGACCGCCCGCTCGCGTTTCTTGGCATGGCTGATGCTGCCCATGCTCGCGTTGTGCAGCTTTGTTGTGTCTGCCAACTCCCCGGAAGGTGCCTCGCAGGCACTTCATCTCATTGATTACATTGGCGCGGATTACCCGCCCACGGTCGACCAGGGAAAGGTCATCGACGAGACCGAATACCGCGAGCAACTGGAGTTTCTGGCCGTTCTCAAGGGGCTGATTGCCGATTTGCCTGAACGTCCTGAGCGTGCTGAGCTGGCGCAGGGCGTGAATGCGTTGCAAACCGCTATTGAACAGCGCGAGGACGGGGCAGCTGTCGCCCGTGAAGCCCGTCAATTGGGGGCCAAACTGGCCGTGGCCTATGAGGTCAGCCAGGCGCCGGTCATTACGCCGGACCCCGCCCGTGGGGCGCCGCTGTATGCACAGCATTGCTCGGTGTGCCATGGCGAAACGGGTGCCGGGGACGGCCCGGCGGGAGTGGGCATGACGCCGCCGCCTGCCAACCTGCGCGACGCCGAACGGCTTGATCGCCTGAGTCTCTACGCGATTTACAACACGCTGGGACTGGGTGTCGAAGGCACGGACATGCCTTCATTTGCCGACCAGCTCGACGAACGTCAGCGCTGGGACCTGGCCACCTACATCGCGGGCCTGAGTGCCGACCCGGGTGCAGCCAAAGCAGACAAAACCTACAACCTGGCCGATCTCGCCCGGCAAACGCCGAATGAAGTCCTGGCCGCTGATGGTCCGCAGGCGGCGGCAACGTTCCGTGCGCAGCGCGCGCAGCCGCCACAGGTTGTGCGCGGGCCTGGCCAGTTGCTCGATTACACCGGTGCCACGCTCGACAAAAGCCTCGCGGCGTATCGCGCAGGCGATCGTGAACAAGCGTATGACCTGTCAGTGGCCGCCTATCTGGAAGGCTTCGAGCTGGTGGAAAGCTCGCTCGATAACGTCGACAGCAACGTGCGGAAAAACACTGAAAAAGCCCTCATGGCGTACCGTCAATCGCTGCAGGACGGCTTGCCCGTCGAGCAGGTTGAGCAGCGGCTCGAGGCGGCCAAAGTGTTGCTCAAGGAGTCAGCCGGTTTGCTGGGCAGCGATGGCTTGAGTTGGTCGCTGAGCTACATTTCGGGCTTGTTGATCCTGCTACGTGAAGGCCTGGAAGCCATTCTGGTGCTGGCGGCAATCCTCGCATTCTTGCGCAATACCGGGCAGCAGTCGGCCGTTCGCAGCGTCAACATCGGCTGGGGGCTGGCACTGCTGGCGGGTCTGGCAACGTGGGCGTTGGCGGCGTATGTGATTGACGTCAGCGGCGCGCAGCGCGAACTACTCGAAGGCTGTACGGCGTTGTTTGCCAGCGTCATGGTGCTGTGGCTCGGGGTGTGGATGCATGACCGCCGACATGCTGCGGCATGGCAGGACTACATCAAAAACAGTCTTGTCAGCGGTGGCGGGCGCTTCGGTTTCGCGATCCTGGCCTTCTTCTCGGTGTACCGCGAGCTGTTTGAGGTGATCCTGTTTTACGAAACCCTGTGGCTGCAAGCAGGTCCGGCCGGGCACAACGCAGTGCTGGCAGGTGGCGCGACGGCCCTGGTGCTGTTGATTGGCCTGGCATGGATCATCCTGCGCGGTTCGGCCAAGTTGCCGTTGGCGTTGTTCTTCGGTATCAACGCGGCATTGCTGTGCGCGTTGTCGGTCGTGTTCGCGGGGCATGGTGTGAAAGCGCTGCAAGAGGCCGGGATTTTCGGCACGCGTCCTGTTCCGTTCTTCGAATTCGACTGGCTGGGCATTCATGCGGATGCGTACTCGCTGGGCGCTCAGGCCATTGCACTGCTGGCGATCATCGTGCTTTACGGGCGCAGCAAACTGGCCGAAAAGCGCAGACTACCTGCCTGACGTTCACGCCTTGCCATGCTCACAGGTGTCGTCGCTGCGCGGCAGCGACGACACCTCATTAACAGGAGAGTTTGCCCATGCGGGTCTGGATCGACGCCGACGCCTGCCCCAAGGCTGCGAAGGATCAAGTCATCAAGTTCGCTTTAAAGCGTCAGTTTGAAGTGGTGCTGGTGGCCGGGCAGAGCCAGGTCAAGCCGACCTATGCGTTGGTCAAACTGATTGTGGTGCCCAGCGGCCCGGACGCTGCCGACGATTATCTGGTTGAGCACGCGGTGCCCGGCGAGCTGGTGATTTGCAGCGACGTGCCGTTGGCGGACCGGTTGGTGAAGAAGGGCGTGGCCGCACTCGATCCGCGCGGCAAACCGTTCGATGCCCACAACATGGGCGAGCGGTTGGCGGTGCGGAACCTGTTTACGGACCTGCGTGAGCAAGGTCAGGTGAGCGGCGGGCAGGGTGCGTATGGCGAACGCGAGAAACAGGCGTTCGCCAATGCGCTGGACCGTCTATTAACGCGCCTGACGCGCGCCTGATTAATCGTTTTCGTGAGTCAGTTCCAGCACCCGGTCAACCATCTTGTTGATGCCTGAAGCCGCTTCGCTGATGGATTGCGCCAGCATGTAGGCCGGGGTGCTCACCAATTTACGGGCCGTGTCTTCGACGATCTCGCTGACCTCGCACTCTTGGTGAGTGGCGCCCATTTTGTCTACGGCGGCGGCGGTGTCGGCATCATTGCCAATGGTGCAGATCACGCCAGGGCCATAAATTTTGGCGGCCATGGCCGGTGAAATGCACATCAACCCCACGGGTTTGCTCGCTTCGGCAAAGGCTTCGGCCAGTGCTAGCACATCAGGCTGCACGGTACATTCAGCGCCTTTAGCGGCGAAATCAGACAGGTTTTTTGCGGCACCAAACCCGCCGGGTACGATCAATGCGTCGAAGTCCTCAACGTTCGCCTCGCGAATATCCTTGACCTCGCCACGGGCGATGCGCGCAGACTCAACCAGCACGTTGCGCGACTCAGGCATCTCTTCGCCGGTCAGATGATTGATGACATGCATTTGCGCGATATTGGGCGCAAAGCATTGCGCCTGGGCGCCACGCTGATCGAGGCGCAGCAGGGTGATGACGCTCTCGTGGATCTCGGCACCGTCGTAGACGCCGCAGCCCGACAGAATCACGGCAACTTTTTTCTGGGTCATATGGGTTCTCCTCAAAACGTGATACGTGGCGTTAATGTCGCCTGATTTGGCATCAGATGCCAGAGCGGACAAGTCGGGCGCACGTCGCTGAATGCATGACTAATGGATCGCTTTCAAGCGTCAGTGTTCAGTTTAGAAGAGAGAACGCAGGCGCTGTCATGGGCAGCGCCTCGGGAGGTGCGAGTGCGGGCGCACACGCGGTATTACTCGACGGGCAGGGTGTTGGCGTCGGCGGCTTTGTTTTTTTCTTCCTGCGCGGTCTGTCGGGCGATGCGCGCATTCTTGAAGCGACGGCGGATCCACAGGCAGACGCCCAGTACCAGCAGCGCACCCAACACCCACAATTCGTACTTTTTAACGCTGCCGAGCAAGCCTTCCAGCACGGCGCCAAAGTGGTAGGCGGCGGTGGCCAGGGCGATGGCCCAGATGGCGGCACCAATGCCGTTGAGCAGCAAATAGCGGCCCGGCGGATACCCGGACAGGCCAATCGCCACCGGCATGACGGTGCGCAGGCCATACACAAAACGGAAGCTCAGGACCCAGATGTCCGGATGCTTGCGAATGTGCTCCAGCGCCTTGTCGCCCATCAGTTGCCAGCGCGGCTTGCGCGCCAACAGTTTGCGGCCGTGCTTGCGCCCCATGAAGTACCACAGCTGATCGCCGGCATAACTGCCGAGGAACGCCACGAGCATCACCAGTTTGAGGTCCATGTATCCGCGGAACGCCAAGAAGCCTGCGAGTACCAGAATGGTCTCACCTTCAAAGAACGTCCCTAGAAACAGGGCGAAGTAGCCGAATTCTTGAAGAAATTGTTGGAGCATTGTCTGGATGCTGGCGAAATGAACGCGCAGCCTACGCCTTCAAGCGCGTGTATGAAAGTATCGAAATGTGTCTGGTCGTGAACAAATCCTACAATGCACATGGTTTTGACTTACATCATGCGCGTTGTCATCTGGTGTTCATGGCGCGCCGTTATAAAGGTCGCGCGCGTGCAGGCCGAGGCTGTATCGGGGGTTTTTGCAGTCGCAAGCGATGTGCCCCTGCGCACCGAAGGCTCTACTAAAGTCGCAGTGGATGACGGTCGGGTGGTGGTGATGCAACGCAGACTCAGAACAATTTGACTAAAACACCCTCTAACCAGGCCTCAGCCCGCATAAAGCGCCTCTGAGCGGTTTAATCCCGCAGGCGTTGGTGGCATTCTGGCTGTCAATTTGACTGGCCGCGCCGCTTAACTGTTACGAGAGTCAAACCCGCTCTTATCAGGAACAATCAATGAATACCGAAGGACAGACAGAACTCGTTGCCACCGAACCTCAACCGATTGTTGAGCAGGCCCCCGAAATCCAGCCCGAGCCGCAAGCGCAAGCCCCGGTCGAGAGCCATGGCGCGGCGCACCCGGTGATTACCATTCCGGGTCTGGATGACAGCAGCCTGTATATCCATCGTGAGTTGTCGCAATTGCAGTTCAACATTCGCGTGCTGGAGCAGGCGCTGGATGAGTCCTACCCGTTGCTGGAGCGGCTGAAGTTTCTGCTGATCTTTTCCAGCAACCTCGACGAGTTCTTTGAGATCCGGGTGGCGGGCCTGAAGAAGCAAATTACCTTCGCCCGCGAGCAGGCCGGTGCGGACGGTTTGCAGCCGCATCAGGCGCTGGCACGCATCAGTGAGCTGGTGCATGGCCATGTTGATCGCCAGTACGCGATTCTCAACGACATTCTGCTGCCCGAGCTTGAAAAGCATCAGGTGCGCTTCATTCGTCGGCGTCACTGGAACACCAAAATCAAGGCGTGGGTACGCAAGTTCTTCCGCGATGAAATTGCACCGATCATCACCCCCATTGGTCTGGACCCGACGCATCCGTTCCCGTTGTTGGTCAACAAAAGCCTCAACTTCATCGTGGAGCTGGAAGGCATTGATGCCTTCGGCCGCGACTCGGGTCTGGCGATCATTCCAGCCCCGCGTTTGTTGCCGCGTGTGATTAAAGTGCCGGAAGACGTTGGCGGGCCGGGCGACAACTATGTGTTCCTGTCGTCAATGATTCACGCCCATGCCGATGACTTGTTCCAGGGCATGAAAGTAAAAGGCTGCTATCAATTCCGACTGACCCGCAACGCCGATCTGGCGGTCGACACCGAAGATGTCGAAGACTTGGCCCGCGCGTTGCGTGGCGAGTTGTTCTCGCGTCGTTACGGCGATGCGGTGCGTCTGGAAGTGGCCGACACGTGCCCTAAGCACCTGTCCGACTACTTGCTCAAGCAATTCAACCTGCACGAAACCGAGCTGTACACGGTCAATGGCCCGGTGAACCTGACGCGCCTGTTCAGCATCACCAGCCTGGACAGCCACCCCGAGCTGCAATACACGCCGTTTACGCCGGCCATCCCGAAGCTGTTGCAGAACAGCGAGAACATTTTCAGCGTGGTCAGCAAGCAGGACATTTTGCTGCTGCACCCGTTTGAGTCGTTTACCCCGGTCGTCGACTTGCTGCGCCAGGCCGCCAAGGACCCGCATGTCTTGGCCGTGCGCCAGACCTTATACCGCAGCGGTGCCAACTCCGAGATCGTGGATGCGTTGGTGGATGCGGCGCGTAACGGCAAGGAAGTGACGGCGGTGGTGGAGCTGCGTGCGCGTTTTGACGAGGAGTCCAACCTGCAACTGGCCAGCCGTCTGCAAGCTGCGGGCGCAGTAGTGATCTACGGGGTGGTGGGGTTCAAGACCCACGCCAAGATGATGCTGATTCTGCGTCGTGAAGCGGGCGAAATCGTGCGCTATGCGCACTTGGGCACGGGCAACTACCACGCCGGCAACGCCCGTCTGTACACCGACTACAGCTTGCTGACCTCGGATGACGCGCTGTGCGAAGACGTCGGCAAGCTGTTCAGCCAATTGATCGGCATGGGCAAAACCTTGCGCATGAAGAAACTGCTGCATGCGCCGTTCACGCTGAAGAAGGGCATGCTGGACATGATTGCCCGGGAAACCCAGTTCGCCCTGGAAGGCAAACCTGCGCACATCATCGCCAAATTCAACTCACTGACCGATCCCAAGATCATTCGAGCGTTGTACAAGGCCAGCCAGTCCGGGGTGCGGATTGACCTGATCGTGCGCGGGATGTGCTGCCTGCGCCCGGGCATCCCCGGCGTGTCGCATAACATTCACGTGCGCTCGATCATCGGCCGCTTTCTGGAGCACACGCGGGTGTTCTACTTCCTTAACGGCGGGGAAGAGCAGATGTTCTTGTCGAGTGCCGACTGGATGGAGCGCAACCTCGATAAGCGCGTCGAAACGTGCTTCCCGATTGAAGGCAAAAAGTTGATTTTGCGGGTCAAGAAAGAGCTCGAGTGCTACCTGACAGACAACACGCACAGCTGGAGCTTGCAGTCGGACGGCCGTTATATCCGCAACACGCCAACAGGCAACCAAAACCCGCGCAGTGCCCAGGCTACGTTGCTGGAGCGCTTGAGCCTGCCGGTATTGAGCGTCAGTACCGGCCCGTCGGTATAAGCCTGCCGGTGGCTGGCGCAAGTTGCGTCAGCCACCCATCGCAGTCTCAGGACACCGTTAGCACAATCCCGACCCGGGTCAGCCATTGAGCTTCTTGTTCAAAGTCGGCCTGGGTCAGCGGGTTCTGTTCCAGCCAGCCCTCGGGGAATATCACCTCAAGGTGATCGCCATCGGCGCGCAGTTTGACTTGGGACGCCTGTTGGTCGCCACGAATGTGGTGATACAGAATCGCAAAGCGCAACAAGACGCACAGGCGAATCAGCTTGATGCCGTCATCCCCGAACTCGGCAAACTTGTCTTTAGGGATGTTGCGGCGGTGCCCGCGAACCAGCAACGCGAGCATTTGCTGATCTTCGCGTGAGAAACCGGCAAGATCGGAGTGCTCGATCAGGTAGGCGCCGTGCTTGTGGAAGTGATAGTGGGCGATGTCCAGGCCGACTTCGTGCACCTTCGCCGCCCAGCTCAGCAGTTCACGCCACACGCCGTCTTTCAGGTCCCATGATTTGGCCACTTGATCGAAGGCGCGCAGTGCTTTGCGTTCGACCCGTGCGGCCTGTTCGCGATCGACATGGTAACGGTCCATCAACGAGCTGAGTGTGCGCTCGCGCACGTCTTCATGATGGTGACGGCCCAGCAGGTCGTACAACACGCCTTCGCGCAGCGCGCCGTCGCAATGATCCATGCGCTGCAATTCAAGGGCGTCGAAGATGGCTTCCAGAATCGCCAGGCCAGCGGGGAAGATGGTCCGGCGATCCGGCTTGATGCCTTCAAAGTCGATCTTGTCGACTTCGCCCAGTTTGAAGAGTTTGCGCTTGAGCCAGCTCAGGCCTTCGGCGTTGACCTCGCCATTACCGTGACCGCCCGCCTTGAGGGCCAGGCCAATGGCGCGAATGGTGCCTGACGAGCCAATGGCTTCATCCCAGCCCAGTCGGTGCAGGGCGTGCTCGATGCTCATGATCTCCAGGCGCGCTGCGGTGTAAGCCTGTGCATAACGTGCCGGGGTGATCTTGCCGTCGCGGAAATACCGCTGGGTATAACTGACGCAACCCATTTGCAGGCTTTCACGCAGCAGGGGCTCAAAGCGTTGGCCGATGATGAATTCAGTGCTGCCGCCGCCGATGTCTGCCACCAGGCGCTTGCCCGGCGTGTCCGCGAGGGTGTGTGAAACGCCCAGATAAATGAGGCGCGCCTCTTCCCGTCCGGAAATGACTTCAACGGTGTGCCCGAGAATTTCTTCGGCGCGCACGATGAATTCGTTGCGGTTGCGGGCTTCACGCAAGGCGTTGGTGCCGACGATGCGCACGGCGCCCAGCGGCATACCGTTGATCAGTTGGGCAAAACGCTTCAGGCAATCGAGCCCGCGCTGCATGGATTCTTCGTTGAGTTTGCGTTCTTCGTCGATGCCGGCAGCTAACTGCACCTTTTCACCAAGACGTTCAAGAATACGGATTTCACCGTTCTGAGCCTTGGCCACCACCATGTGAAAGCTGTTAGAACCCAGATCAATGGCGGCGATCAGGGATGGATTCTTGGCTTGGGATTGGGGCATGGTTGAGGGGTCTCGGTCGATAACGTCGCCATCGTGCCACGATCACAGGCTCGCGCCAACGCGTGATGTCGGATGGCTTGATAGGGATCAAAGTTTTTTTCTCAGTGCACGTCAGCTGTAATCTGACCGGCTGAATGGCAGCCCCTGCCTTAAAACCTTCTGCATACGCCGGCTCATGGCTGACTATAGTTATAGTCAATCAAGCGTCAGCTTCCTGAACGCAGTGATGACGGCTATGATGTGCTACGTTTTTGCTTACCACCACGGAGACTTCCATGAGCAGCGATCTTATTAAACACGTCACCGACGCTAGCTTTGAGGCCGATGTTCTCAAGGCTGAAGGCGCCGTATTGGTCGACTACTGGGCTGAATGGTGTGGCCCTTGCAAAATGATCGCGCCAGTTCTGGACGAGATCGCTGAGACGTACAAAGGCAAGCTGACTGTTGCCAAGCTGAACATTGATGAAAACCAGGAAACCCCGGCCAAGCATGGCGTACGTGGTATTCCGACGTTGATGCTGTTCAAGAACGGCAATGTCGAAGCCACCAAGGTGGGTGCGCTGTCGAAGTCGCAATTGGCTGCATTCCTCGACGCCAACATCTAAGTGTCGATAAAAGCCCTGCTAAATGCGGGGCTTTTTCATGGCTCAAGGACTAGACGCTATGAAAAGCAAGTGTTACATTCGGCCCCGCACTGGTTTCTCCACTGCCCCCTGCAAGCCGTCGCCGACGCACCCCTTATCGAATTAGTACGCGATCCTGTCGCCTTCTCTGCGGCGCGGCCTCATTAAGCCAAAAGCTTAATTTCCCCCCTCCATAAATGATTACGTCATTCCTATATGAACCTGACTGAACTCAAGCAAAAGCCGATTACCGAACTGCTCGAATTGGCCGAACAAATGGGCATAGAAAATATGGCCCGTTCGCGCAAGCAGGACGTGATTTTCTCCCTGCTGAAAAAGCACGCGAAAAGCGGCGAGGAAATCTCCGGTGATGGCGTGCTGGAGATCCTCCAGGACGGCTTCGGCTTCCTGCGCTCTGCTGACGCTTCCTATCTTGCCGGCCCTGACGATATTTACGTCTCGCCCAGCCAGATCCGTCGCTTCAACCTGCGCACCGGCGACACCATCGTCGGTAAAATCCGCCCGCCAAAAGAAGGCGAGCGGTACTTCGCCCTGCTGAAGGTCGACACGATCAACTACGATCGTCCTGAGAACGCGAAAAACAAGATTCTCTTCGAGAACCTGACCCCGCTGTTCCCGAACGTTCGCATGAAGATGGAAATCGGTAACGGTTCCACCGAAGACCTGACCGGTCGTGTGATCGACCTCTGCGCGCCAATCGGTAAAGGTCAGCGCGGTCTGATCGTTGCTCCGCCAAAAGCGGGCAAGACCCTCATGCTGCAGAACATCGCGTCGAACATTTCGCGTAACAACCCTGAAGTTCACTTGATCGTTCTGTTGATCGACGAGCGTCCTGAAGAAGTGACCGAAATGCAGCGCACCGTACGCGGCGAAGTGGTTGCGTCGACCTTCGACGAACCGCCAACCCGTCACGTGCAAGTGGCTGAAATGGTGATCGAGAAGGCCAAGCGTCTGGTTGAGCACAAAAAGGACGTGGTGATCCTGCTTGACTCCATCACCCGTCTGGCCCGCGCCTACAACACCGTGATCCCGAGCTCCGGCAAGGTCTTGAC
Organism: Pseudomonas lundensis; assembly: GCF_001042985.1. Lineage (GTDB taxonomy): Bacteria > Pseudomonadota > Gammaproteobacteria > Pseudomonadales > Pseudomonadaceae > Aquipseudomonas > Aquipseudomonas lundensis. The sequence continues at coordinate 70,015 of NZ_JYKY01000015.1, read as the reverse complement.
CGGTGGTGTTGATGCCCACGCCCTTGAGAAGCCAAAGCGTTTCTTCGGTGCGGCACGTAACATCGAAGAAGGCGGATCGCTGACCATCATCGCCACCGCGCTGGTTGAAACCGGCTCGAAGATGGATGAAGTGATCTACGAAGAGTTCAAAGGCACTGGCAACATGGAGCTGCCTCTGGACCGCAAGATCGCTGAAAAGCGCGTCTTCCCTGCGATCAACATCAACCGCTCCGGCACACGCCGTGAAGAGTTGCTGACCGCGGACGACGAGCTGCAACGCATGTGGATCCTGCGCAAGCTGTTGCACCCGATGGACGAAGTGGCCGCCATTGAGTTCTTGATCGATAAGCTGAAACAGACCAAGACCAACGACGAGTTCTTCCTGTCGATGAAACGCAAGTAATACGGTTTCTCGACTCAAAAAATGGCGCCCCTGGAGGGCGCCATTTTTTTTAAACATAAAAAAGGGAGGTTTGTGCTTAACTCAGGTCAACAAAAACAATGTATTAGCGAGTTTCGAGCGTGATGAGTTCTCTTGTTTATCGCAGGGATATTGATGGCCTGCGTGCAGTCGCCGTGATTGCTGTCGTGCTGTTTCACTTTGGTGTACCCGGTTTTTCCGGCGGCTTTGTGGGCGTCGATGTGTTCTTCGTCATTTCCGGTTATCTGATCACTTCAATCATCTGGCGTCAGCGTGAAGCCGGACGTTTCAGCTTCGTCGAGTTCTGGGCACGTCGCGCGCGACGGATCTTGCCTGCCTTGTTCGTCTTGCTGATGGCGGTATTGGTGGCGGGCTGGTTCCTGATGGCGCCCAAGGACTACGAAGAGCTGGGGCGCTCGGTGCGCTACCAAGTGATGTTCGCGTCCAACCTGTTGTTTATGCGCCAGGAAGGCTACTTCGACGCCGCTAGCGATCTGAAACCGTTACTTCACACGTGGTCATTGGCGGTTGAAGAGCAGTTCTACATCGTCTTCCCGCTAATACTGACGTTGTTTTCCAGCCGTTTCAGGCACTGGCGCATGGCCTTTTTCAGCCTGTTACTGATTTCATTTGGCTTGAGCGTCTGGGCTGTGGCGCATCACCCGGAGAAAGCGTTTTTCCTGCTGCCGATGCGCGCATGGGAGCTATTGGCCGGCGCCATGCTGGCCATCGCGCCTGAACCCAAGAAACGTCTGACGCCAGCTGCAGCGCAGTGCTTCAGCCTGTTGGGGTTGGCGCTGATACTGGTGGCAGTCTTCGGCTATGACAAAAGCACCCCTTTCCCCGGTGCCGCAGCGCTGTTGCCTGTAGTGGGCGTGGTGGCCCTGATCTGGGCCAACGAGCATCACCGCACGTGGGTCGGTCAGGTATTGAGCACCCGCGTGATGGTCGGGCTGGGTCTGATTTCTTATTCCTGGTACTTGTGGCACTGGCCGGTGTTCGTGTTTGGCAGTTATGCCAGTGTGGATGACTTCGGCCCCGTGTTGACCGCTGCGCTGATCGCGCTGACGTTGATCCTTGGCTATTTATCCTGGCGATTCGTTGAAACCCCGTTCCGTGAACGTCGATGGCTGGCCGGGCGTCGTCAGATTCTGACCGCCGCAGCGCTAGGCATTGTGGTGTTGGGGCTGGCGGGGCAAGCGCTGCGCTGGACGGATGGCTTGCCGTCCCGTTTGTCAGAGCAGGCATTGCAATACGCCAACGCCAGCAAATGGCGGGCCGAACTGATGGCCTGCATCACCGATGATAAAAGCCCGGCAGACACCCCGTTTTGCCGCTACGGCACGCCCGATGCGCCAGCGCAGTTGTTGGTGTGGGGCGACAGTCATGCCACGGCGTTGATTCCGGCGCTGGACGCAAGCGCCCGGCAGTACGGGGTCAATGTCATGTTGGCCAGTTCGGCCGGCTGTTTGCCGCTGCAAGGGCTAGAACATGGCGAGCGGTGTGCCCACTACAATCGGCGCGTGGAACAGACGCTCAATGCCGAACCGGTCGGCGACGTAATGCTGGTGGCACGTTGGAGCCTGTACCTCGACGGCGACGCCAAGGGCGACAAGGGCCATGCGCTCAAGGCGGCGGACGGCCACTATGACCGGGCCATCGCTGAGCAGCGTCTGGCAGACGGGTTGCGCACGCGCATTGACGAGCTGCGCAGGGCCGGCCACCGGGTGTGGCTGATGAAAGAAGCCCCGTTGCAACCGTTTAACCCCCCGTATCGCTTAAGTCGGCTGGCGATGTTGCATCAGCCGACCTCGGGCACCGGTTTTGCCCTGGCCGAGCACCTCAAGCAGAAGGCGTTTATCAACCAACTGTTCGCTCAACTCGCTGCCAACGACCCCGGCGTCAAGGTGTTGGACCCTACGCCGCAACTGTGTGATGACACGGGCCTGTGCCGGGCCGAACAGGAGGGCCATTCGTTGTATACCGATGACAACCACCTGTCCGAGATCGGTGCCCGCTTACTGCTTCCTGTGCTCGCTCCGCTGTTCCAAGAGGTGGCAGGCGCCAGGGCGCTGGGCGTGAAGTGAGTTCAAATCCGCCCGCCCAGCAGCGATAAGCTGCCAGCGGGCGGCATTGCAGGTAGGATGTACGCCTATTTTGAGGGTGCCAACGTCAATGAAATTCAAGGATCTTCGGGATTTCGTGCAGCAGCTAGAGCAGCGCGGAGAGTTGAAACGCATCCAGATTCCCGTCTCTCCAGTGCTGGAGATGACCGAAATCTGTGACCGCACGCTGCGCGCCAAAGGCCCGGCGTTGCTGTTCGAGAACCCGACCGGCCACACGATCCCGGTACTCGGTAACCTGTTCGGCACGCCAGAGCGCGTGGCCATGGGCATGGGGGCTGAGTCTGTCAGCGAATTGCGTGAAATTGGCAAACTGCTGGCGTTCCTCAAGGAGCCAGAGCCGCCGAAAGGTCTGAAGGACGCGTGGTCGAAACTGCCGATCTTCCGCAAGATTATTTCCATGGCCCCGAAAGTCGTTAAAGACGCGGTGTGCCAGGAAGTCGTGATTGAAGGCGACGATGTCGATTTGGCCATGTTGCCGGTGCAGCACTGCTGGCCGGGCGATGTGGCGCCGCTGATTACCTGGGGCCTGACCGTTACCAAGGGCCCGAACAAGGATCGCCAGAACCTCGGCATCTACCGGCAGCAAGTGATAGGCCGTAACAAAGTCATCATGCGCTGGCTGAGCCACCGGGGCGGTGCGCTGGATTACCGCGAGTGGTGCGAAAAACACCCCGGTCAGCCATTCCCTGTTTCCGTGGCGCTCGGCGCTGACCCCGCGACCATCTTGGGTGCCGTGACGCCAGTGCCTGACAGCCTGTCCGAATACGCGTTTGCCGGTCTGTTGCGCGGCAACCGCACCGAACTGGTGAAGTGCCGCGGCAACGATCTGCAAGTGCCTGCCACGGCGGAAATCATCCTTGAAGGCGTGATTCATCCGGGTGAAATGGCACCGGAAGGACCGTACGGCGACCACACCGGTTACTACAACGAAGTGGACAGCTTCCCGGTCTTCACCGTTGAACGCATTACCCATCGGATCAAGCCGATTTACCACAGCACCTACACCGGCCGTCCACCGGATGAGCCTGCGATTTTGGGCGTGGCGCTCAACGAAGTGTTTGTACCGATCCTGCAAAAGCAGTTCCCGGAAATCACCGACTTCTACCTGCCGCCTGAAGGCTGCTCGTATCGCATGGCCATCGTGACCATGAAGAAGTCGTACCCTGGGCACGCCAAGCGGGTCATGCTCGGCGTGTGGTCATTTTTGCGCCAGTTCATGTACACCAAGTTCGTGATCGTGACCGATGACGACATCAACGCCCGCGACTGGAACGACGTGATCTGGGCCATTACCACGCGCATGGACCCCAAGCGCGATACGGTGATGATCGACAACACGCCGATCGACTACCTCGATTTCGCCTCGCCGGTGTCCGGTCTGGGCTCGAAGATGGGGCTCGATGCGACCAACAAATGGCCGGGCGAGACCACGCGCGAATGGGGGCGGGTCATCGTCAAGGACGAAGCAGTGACCCGCCGTGTCGATGACATCTGGAACCAATTGGGAATAGATTGATGCGAGTTACCTTGCAGCCGTCAGGCGCGGTGTTGGACACCTTGCCCGGCGAGCCGATTCTGAATGCGGCGCAGCGCCTGGGCTATGAATGCCCGCAAAGCTGTCGCAACGGTAATTGCCATGTGTGCGCCGCCTTGCTGGTTGAAGGACGCGTCCAGCAGGCGGGCGAAACGCGTGACCATGGCGAGATCTACACGTGCCTGGCGCAGCCGCAGGAAGACTGCGTCGTGTTGTGGGACGGTGTGCTTGCCTTGGGAGAGTTGCCGGTGCGCAGCGTGGTCTGTCAGTTGACCGAATGCAGCGAAATGGGCGGCGATGTGTGGCGCGTGCGTCTGCGTGCGCCTGCGGGCAAGCCACCGCGCTATTACGCGGGCCAATACGTGATGCTGGAGCGTGAGAACGGTGAAAAATCCGCCTTCTCGCTGGCCAGCGCCCCACACGCCGGGCGCGACCTCGAACTGCATGTGTTAGTGCGCGAAGACAGCGCCCGCCGCCTGATCGAGCAACTGCAACGCAACGCAATAATCCGGGTTGAAATGCCGTTCGGTGATACGCACTTGTCCCAATTGCCCGACGGCCCGCTGGTGTTGATCGCCGCGGGCACCGGCATGGCGCAAATGCACAGCCTGATCGAGCATTGCCGGGAGAAAGGATTCCCGCATCCGGTGCATTTGTACTGGGGCGTTCGTCGTCCTGAAGACTTCTACACCCTGGAAGAGTGGGACGCGTGGCAGAGCATTCCGAATTTGCACTTGCACAAGGTGGTCAGTGACCTGTGCGGATGGGAAGGTCGTTGTGGGTTGTTGCACGAAGCCGTGTGCGAAGACATCCACGACCTGAGTGCTGTCTACGTGTATGCAAGCGGGTCCCCGGCCATGGTGTACGGCACCCTGGACGCGTTGGTCGCCGCAGGCATGGACGCCCACCAGATGCGCGCCGACGTCTTTGCGTACAGCCCACGGCCCTGATGCATCGTGTGCAGCCTGTCGCAGCCCCGCGCCGCGACAGTGGCTGCACCGGCGGGTGCCCGCGCACGCCTTGAGTTCACGCCTGCCAGGATTAAAAACGTAACCCCGTGGTCACCATGGCGGCGTTGAAGCCGAGCAATACCAGCTCGCTGGCCATCGGGCCGTAATGAACGCCCACGGACGGGATGATCACCGGCGCCACGCCAAAACGATTGAGCGGGATTTTGTCCTGATACTTCCCGTGGTAGCCCTCCAGCAACCCGCCCGTCAGCTTCAAGTACAGGGGATAAGACTCGCTGTCGAAGCGCTTGCCGCCGTATGCGTAGTAAGAACGTTGCCTGAACGAGTTGCGAAAGGTCGCCGCACCCGCCAGCCAGTTTGAGCGGTGGTGGTATTCGAGTCCGATCAGGTCCTGATGGTTGTTGTGCTCGGGGTCGGGCGAAAAATGTCGGGTGTAAACGCTGGTCTGTGCATACCAAAAATCTCGATCCTGCTGTTGCGCTTCATCGTGCGCCATCGCGGCGCTGGCGTTGACCAACATCAACACGCCACAGATTCCGGATTTCTTCATGGGTGGGCCTCTGTCGGCAGTTTGGCGTGCGCCAGTGGCGGGCCACTATAAAGAGGTGGGTGAGCGTTAACCTGAACGTGACCGGAACAAGTCGACGCCCGACGGTTTGGCATCGCGTTGTTTGCGTGACCCAGTGGCCATATGTCAGGCCAAGCGCGTCATTTCGCATTCAGTGCTATAAGATTCAGCACGTTATGTTGTGGACATCCTGCAAGTGCGCAAGGCCTGTACCCATTCGTTATGACTGTCATCGAATCAACCTGCTTGACCCCCGCTTACCCGCCGCGACTTGATCTCGGGGCGCCGTTGACCCCCGAACAATTGCGCAGCTCGCTGCACGGCACCATGGCGCGCCATAAAGGCGGACCGGTGTGGTTGTTCGCCTATGGCTCACTGATCTGGCGCCCGGAGTGTTCAGCGGTTGAACGCGTGCGCGGTCGGGTGCATGGCTATCACCGTGGGCTGTACCTGTGGTCACACGAACATCGTGGTACCCCGCAATTGCCGGGTTTGGTGTTCGGACTGGACCGGGGTGGCTCATGCAGCGGCTTTGCCTATCGGCTACCGGAAGAGAACCTCGACGCTGCCCTCTATGCCTTGTGGCTGCGGGAGATGCCCGTGCCGTCTTATCGGCCGCACTGGCTGACCTGCCGGCTTGAAGACGGTTCGCAGGTACAAGCGTTGGGGTTTGTGCTGGAGCGGCACCTGCCCAGCTATGCGGGCAATCTGCCAGATGACGTATTGGGCCAGGTGCTGGCCAACGCCTGCGGGCGTTACGGCACCACCCGCGACTATGTGGAGCAGACCGTAAACGCCCTGCGCAGCCACGCCATGCCAGACCGTCATCTGGAGGCGCGGCTCAAGCGCTGTGGATCAATCAAGCCTTAAGCGTTGCGCGCTTCGCTGGCTGTTTTCTTGTGGCGCAGGGTGGGGATCATGAACGCGATCGCCAGCAGGCACGCACTGATCAACAGTACGAAGCCGCCATCCCAGCCGAAGTGGTCAACCAGATAGCCCATGGCCGCGCTGGCCGCCACCGAACCGCCCAGGTAACCGAACAGCCCCGTGAAGCCGGCCGCCGTACCTGCGGCTTTTTTGGGTGCCAGTTCCAGCGCCTGCAAACCGATCAGCATCACTGGCCCGTAAATCAGGAAGCCAATGGAGAACAGCGCGATCATGTCGACGGTCGGGTTGCCCGGCGGGTTGAGCCAGTACACCAGCGTCGCGACTGTCACCAGTGACATGAACACGATCCCGGTCAGCCCGCGGTTGCCGCGGAAGATTTTGTCCGACATCCAGCCGCACAGCAGCGTCCCCGGAATACCTGCCCATTCATAGAAGAAGTACGCCCACGACGTGGTGTCCACGGTGAAGTGCTTGGCTTCTTTGAGGTAGGTCGGTGCCCAGTCCAGAACCCCGTAGCGCAGCAGGTAGACGAAGACGTTGGCCAGGGCGATGTACCACAGCATTTTGTTGCGCAGCACGTATTTGACGAAAATCTCTTTGGCGCTGAATTCTTCTTCGTGGGTGGCGTCGTAACCGGCCGGGTAATCGTTTTTGTACGCCTCAATCGGCGGTAAACCCACGGATTGAGGCGTGTCACGCATGGTGATAAACGCAAACAGTGCGACCAGCAGCGCAACGGTGGCGGGTACGTAGAACGCGGCGTGCCAGTCGTTGAACCACGCCATGCCCAGCAAGAACAATGGGCCGATCAAGCCGCCACCCACGTTGTGGGCCACGTTCCACACAGACACCACGCCGCCGCGTTCTTTCTGCGACCACCAGTGCACCATGGTCCGGCCACTGGGCGGCCAGCCCATGCCCTGTGCCCATCCGTTGATGAACAACAGAATGAACATCATGGTCACGCTGGACGTGGCCCAGGGCGCGAAACCGAAAATGAACATGACGGCCGCTGAAATCATCAGGCCAAACGGCAGGAAGAACCTCGGGTTGGAGCGGTCGGACACCAGGCCCATGAGGAACTTCGACAAGCCATAAGCAATGGCGATTGCAGACATCGCTACACCCAACTGACCCCGGGTATACCCCTCGTCAATCAAGTACGGCATGGCCAGCGAGAAGTTTTTACGCAGCAGATAGTAGCCTGCGTAACCAAAAAAGATACCGGCGAAAATCTGCCATCGCAGGCGTCGATAAGTGCTGTCTATTTTTTCAGCAGGCAGCGGCGCCTGATGAGCGGCAGGTCGGAAAAAAGCAAACATTCAAGAGCTCCAAATTTCTTGTTATATCGGCGGGCCCGAACGTTACATTTTCGTTACCGAAAATGACAGGCCTTCTCAACTGAAACGAACGGAAACAACCCACATGACATGTTCACTTATGAACATGTCGCACAGGTGTAAAACAACCCGCTGCCCAATACAGGTTTCAAATGTGGGAAATGCCCTGAAGCCGGCAGATTAAGCCGCTGTTCTGATGTTTATAAGCGCAGTGCGAGCGGTTTGATCGGAAGCCTCCCACGAGAGGTTCGGAGCCTATGACCTGCAAGAATTAGCTACACATTTTTATTATTGACCGCTTCTGCGTGGACCTGGCGCATCAGCAAATGTGGGGCTTGGCAATGAAGTGTTTTGTGTTGTTGGTCGGGTTACTCATGTGCTTAAGCGCGGGTGCGGATACGTTTGTGCCATCGCTCATCTACCAGGTGAAGCCTCAATACCCCATTGAGTTGCAACGCATGGGTATGAGCGGCGTAGTCCGGGCGCACTTTATGGTGAGCGCGCAGGGTTCGGTGGTTGATCCGAACATTCGTTACAGCGCTCATCCGGCGTTTTCGAGCGCCACCCTTGATGTCATTCGTGAGTGGCGGTTTTCGAGCTGGCCGCTTGAGGGTGACAACCCCAAGCAGGTTGATGCCGTTGAAGAGACGGCATCAACATTTGTCAAAAGGATTTTGAGCCCGGTTTTCCTTGAGGCAGTCGCCATTCGTTCACTATTCGTATGAGGTTCTGGGGATCCTTGGCAATCCCTGCTTCGATGCACAGAGTCAAACCAAGGCCTTCCGGGGGGGGGGGGGGTAATGGCTTGAAAATGTTCAATTAGGATGCTGTTCTCTTCTTTGGTGATGAAGATAATGTCCCCTATTTTGGTGAATGACTCAATGAGTTCATGCGCTATGTGGTTTTTATATTTAGTCTTAATTTTTTATTAGAAGTTGGCAAGCCTTACTCTCTGTTTCCCACTATTTAAAACTTAGCTGTCGCATGGTTAACCTGGTTTAAAACAAGATTTACCGTTTTCGGCATACCAGTCTTTTATGATTCGAGTAACAATTTCAGGGGTGTAGTTTTCTTCTGTGCAATGATAAATAAGATCTGCCCTGTTGGGGCGCTCGACAATAGCTACGTAATGAGCGATTAATGAATCAAGAGTTGCTTCTGTTGGGTTATCATTTTGTGAAAATATTGCTCTTACCAATGCTAGAAACTCAGATTCAGTGTAGTCAGTGATAGAGTTTTTAAATGTCATGGTTTGCTCGCTTCGTGGTAGTTAATATGTGCTTTTGGGGTAACAATCATTAAATTATCAAGGTTGTATACATCACCACCATTCTGTATTTCATGTACATGATGCAGCTCGAATGTTGTCCTCCCTCTGGCCCAATCATCTTCGAGAGCTTTTGGTGCGAACCCGCGTTTAATTAACCCTCGGTTGCCCGGTGAAAATTGTATTAATAGCTCTCCGTTGCGGCCCACTAACGCCCAAAAAGCAGATCTGAATTTATCAAAGCTGTCAAAATTTTTGTCGCGTAGTTGGTCAGCAATAGACGCAGGAATAGGGGCTCCTCTACCACGTGTTGTTTCATTTAACCATAGCCCTGTAACAACCGATCCGACCTCTGTCACAACCCCCGGTTCATCGCGTGGGCTTTTGAGCATCACATAAACAGGTGGTAAGCCTGAGTCTTGCGGAAACCAAATAATGTAGTCTCTGAAATCTACATCATCAACTGCGGGGTAGATTTCAAGAGTAGGGTCTATGGGGGAAAGTACATCCCCGGTATACACCGTCAAAACAGGTTGTTCAATAGGTAAGCCCGGTGAGAGTGAAACTTCACCTCCTGGTGCCGAGCTGGGTGACCACGTTAAAGTGGTGCGTGCTGTATCTGCAAGAGTGGCCCAGTAATATTTTTTTTGAGTATCCCACCGTGCGGGCATGACTTTTACATGGGGTGACGGCGTACCCTCAGCAGTTCAAGCGATATAGAGCGTCGTTTTGTTATTACGATTTTCAATACTTAAGCGTGTTGGCAAAATTGCTGTTTGACCGCTCATCACCTGCCAATCATTAGGGACGTGGTCAATCAGGTAATAGAGTGGAATACTTGCGCCTTTAAGCTCGCCGTCGCCTAGTGTCGATGAATAGGCTGCAATCGCAATTGCAGAAGCGATTGAAGGGGTGGACAGCACGCGCACGACGGCTCTTTGAATGGCCGTCTGCAAGGCTTCGCTCGCCCATTCACTTAACCCGATACGTGGCCCATAACCCAATATCAGGGGGCGAGTGGTGGCAATACTTGCGGAAGCCGAAAAGGTATTGGCAGCATCAAAATCGGCTTCGCGAGCCAGTTGTTCTGCGTGGCGTTGGGCTGCCTGTTGCTGAGCAATCAGCCTGGCGCTGAACTCATGTTGGTTTTCCTCGATACGGTTGGCCCGATCGCGCAAGGCTGTAAGGGCGTTCGCCATCTTTGTTAGATGACGCACAGACTCAGTATGCAGTAAAGCTTTGTGGTAATCGGCCCATGCTTTACCAATGACTTTAGTGGTTTGTAAGTTGACAAGATTACTTAACGCTTCTAGTTCGGGTTTGCTCAAAGGCGAGGTGATCTGTCGATTCTTTTTTTGAAAAGGGCGAACAGAGGCGTTGTGCTGAATGATAAGTTGATTAATAGTGGATAGATAATGGTTGAGGATGTGTGGGTGAGACAGGTTGTTCAAAGAAGATGTGCGAGTGGTGATTGCCTCCTGGAGAAAATAAGCGAGCTGTTGAAAGTGTATGTTGAGCTCGCTATTAATAACGCGGGTTCTGTTATTGAGTAGAGTGATCACGTCAGTGTCAAAGGTTGCGTTTTCTTGCTCGAGACTGGCCTGGCGGATAGCCAGTTCGGGCAGCTCTTTGCTCAGTAGCTCAATAGCGCCGCTGTGCAGTTTTAGTTCGTGTGCTGCTTTGTAGGCATATTCTATTGATTGGTAGGCTTCGTAAAAGGTGGCGCGTGCATCACGGGTGGTGGCAGTCAGGGCTTCTTGTACTCGTTTCGAAGACAGTTCCTTCATCAAATAAAAAGGATTTTGGTCATATAAAGAAAACGCAGCATGCGTCAGCTGTTGGTAGTTAATGATTTTCTGTTCGATGAGGCTCAGTACGATCATTTGAAAGTTTTTGGTGTCTTCAAGCGCTGAAGGAAGTTGTAATTTTTTAACGTGCGCTTTGGCGGCATCCAGTTCATTTTTAATGTGGTCTGAAAGTGTGTGGGCAAGGGCAGCGTACTCGCGCTCTACTTGGTCTGCCATTACCGCAGTCTCTTCAAAAAACACTTGAGATGCGGATAGCGCCGGGAGATCTCGTATCGTTTTTCCTTGACCTTCTCCACGGCGCGGTCCGGTGGTAGGCCCCCATGTGTTTATGCTGCCGAATTGTCCTGTAGGTGGAGGGCCTAAACGATTCGCGGCGCCATCGCCTCGGCCTAATGAGTTTAAAAATGTGGGTTCTATTTCATAAGCCCTTATTTGTGTTACGCCAATCTCCAGTGTTTTACCGGGTACCCAGTCAGGGTCACTCATACATTGTCTCCTATTGTGTGGAGGACAAACGTACGCGCGCTTTCAGCAAAGAGTGGGGTACATATGTATTGTATTTGATGGGTTTTTAATTATGTTTTTATAGCGTGCTATGGCTTTTCCCATTTCGGCCGATAACATAAAGAGTGATGTCAACAGCCCATCTGGGTGATGTCCGTCAATTAGTTATACCCCTTGGGCCAGGGCCAAACGACCCGTATGCTTGCCCCCAACCGTAAAAAGGAGCGAATTGTGAAAGCGTGGATCTTGATGATGCTGGCCCTGTCCTTGCCGATGGCAGCGGTAGCCGAAGAAGCGAAAGAAGGCGAGGCCAAGGTCAGCTACATCAGCCTGAGCCCGCCGTTTGTAGGCAATTACGGTCTGGATGGCAGCCCGAAGCTCAAGGTCTACAAGGCCGATATCGCGTTGCGCGTTACGGGCGACGAAGCGGCCAAGGCCGTGAAGGCAAACGATCCGCTGATTCGCAACCAATTGGTGGGTCTGTTCACTCAGCAGACCAGCGAAACCCTGGGCAATGTCGAGAATAAAGAGAAGCTGCGCCAGGAAGCGCTGAAGCAGATCCAGCAGGTTCTGAACGACGAGACCGGCAAGCCGCAGGTTGATGATCTGCTGTTCAATAACTTGATCGTTCAGTAAGCCTGGCCCAGCGCTCGTCTGGCAGTGGTTTTGTTCGCACCCATCGCGTCGCGAACAAAACCGATGTCACTCGTTCAGGCCCTGCACGAACGTTACGACGCCAGGCTCTTGCGAAACCGCGCCAGGGCAATCGCGAAAAACAGCAGCCCGATGGTCGCCAGTGCCAGTAAGTCGGGCCACACCACGTCCACTCCGGCTCCCCTGAACAGAATCGCTGCGCTCAAACTCACGAAGTGGGTTGAGGGCGAGCACTGCATCACCCACTGCAACCATTCAGGCATGCTGTCCAGCGGCGTGCTGCCACCCGAGAGCAACAGCATCGGGATGATGACCGGGATGGCCAGCAAGCCGAACTGCGGTGTTGAGCGGGCGAGGGTGGCGAGGAAAATCCCCAGGGCGGTACTGGCAAACAGGTAAAGCGCCGTCACCCCCAGAAACAACGCCAGTGATCCGGCCAGCGGCACGCCCAGCGCCCATTTGACGATGATCTCCAGCGACACCCAGGTGCAGAGCACCACGACCAGCATGTTGCTCCAGATTTTTGCCAGCATGATTTCCAGCGCTGTCAGCGGTAGCACCAGCAAGTGATCGAGGGTGCCGTGTTCTCGCTCGCGCAACAGCGCGGTGCCGGTCAGCACAATGGCCAAAATGGTGATGTTGTTGACGATCTGAATCACCGCCAAAAACCAGCCGCCCTCAAGGTTCGGGTTGAACAGCGCACGGGCGCTGATCCGTGCTGGCGTGTTCGCGGCGGCGTCGGCCTGACCGGTGTAGTTGAGCAGCTCACGTTGAAAGATGCGCCCAATGTAGCCTGCACCCATAAACGCCTGACTCATGGCCGTGGCATCCACGTTGACCTGTAAACCCGGTTCGCGCCCGGCCAGCAGGTCCGCCTGAAAGTTGGCCGGTACGTTGATGACGAAGGTGTATTGGCCGCCATCCATGGACGCATCCAGCTGATCGTAAGGCAACGCTTGCGGGGTGTTGAATTCCGGCGGCAGCAACGATTCGCTGAGTTTACGTGACAAGGCGCTGTGGTCTTCATCGACAATCGCGACACTGGCGTTGTGCACGCCAATAATTGACCCCGCCGCCGGCATGTAAATCGCTACCGTGAAGGCGTAGAACAAAAACAGCAGCAGCACGCTGTCATGGCGCAGGCTTGTGAGTTCTTTGATCCCCAGGCGCAGGATGTGCGAGAGCTGGTGCATCAAACCTCCTGCTTCTTGAGCATGATGAGACTCAAGCCGGTAAAGGCGACGAAGAAGCCCAGCAACGCCAGGCATTGCGGCCACAGCTGGCGCAAATCCAGGGCTTTGGTAAACGTACCGACCGCAATATCGAGAAAGTGCCCGGCAGGGAACAGCATGCCCATCAGCGCCGCAGAGCCGTCCAGTGACGAGCGCGGCACGATCAGCCCGGAGAATTGGATCGTCGGCAGGCTGGTGATGATCATGGTGCCGAGAATTGCCGCGATCTGGGTGCGGGTGAACGCTGAAATCAACAGCCCCATGCTGGTGGTCGACAACACGTACAGCAGCCCGCCGAGCGCCAGCGTCAGTGCGCTGCCTTTGAACGGCACGCCGAACAGCCAGCGGTTCATCGCCACCAGCAGCGCCAGATTGACCAGACTCACCACCAGGTACGGCACCTGTTTGCCCAGCAAGAATTCAAGCCGGGTCAGGGGCGTGGCGTAGAAGTTGGTGATGGACCCCAGCTCTTTTTCCCGCACGATCCCCAGCGCCGTCAGCATGGCCGGGATAAAGGCGAGAATCAGCGCCATCACGCCCGGGCCGATGGCATTCACGCTGACCACGTCCTGGTTGTAGCGAAAACGGGTTTCGAGCTTGGCGCCACCTTGTTTGTTTTGCGCCAGACTGCTCAGCGCGGCCAGTTGTTCAAGGTTGGCCTGGTGCACGGATTCAACATAGTTACGGCTGGTTTCTGCACGGAATGGCATGCCGCCATCCAGCCAGGCGGCGACGGTGGGCTGGCGCCCTGCGTACAGGTCGCGGCCAAAACCCGGCGGGATTTCCAGTGCGATTTTGATTTCTGAACGTTGCAGACGCTTGTGCAGTTCTTCTGCACTGTAGATGGGCGCGTGTTCTTCGAAGTAACGCGAGCTGCGGAAGGCCTCCAGATACGCGCGGCTTTGCGGGCTTTGGTCCTGGTCGTAGACGGCGAACGCCAGGTTTTCCACGTCCAGTGAAATGCCGTAGCCAAAAATCACCATCATGAACAGCGCGCCCAGCAAGGCGAACGCCATGCGGACTTTATCGCGCAGCAGCTCTTTGGATTCGCGGCTGGCGACGGCTATCAGCCGGGTCAGGCTGAAGCCGCTTTTGCTGGGCGGTGGTGGCGCATTGACCACCGCCGCAGCCGCTTCGGACGCGGGCGCCGCACTCGACTCCTGCTCGTTTTGCGCCTGCTCCAGGCACGTGACGAATGCGGCTTCCAGCGTCTCGCCGTGAAACTGCTGCTGCAACGCATCGGGGGTGTCGCAGGCCAGTACTTTGCCGGCGTGCATCAACGAAATACGGTCGCAGCGCTGGGCTTCGTTCATGAAGTGGGTGGACAAGAAAATCGTCACGCCCTGATCGCGCGACAGTTCGATCAGCAGTCGCCAGAAGTCGTCGCGCGCGGCCGGGTCAACCCCCGAGGTGGGCTCGTCAAGGATCAGGACTTCGGGGCGATGCAATACCGCCACGGCCAGCGACAGACGTTGACGCAACCCCAGTGGCAACTCGCCGGACTGTTGCTCGGCAATATCAGCCAGATCAAAACGCTCGATCAGCTCTTCAATCCGCACGCGGCTGTCTTCTTTGGGCAAGTCGAACAACTGGGCGTGCAAGACCAGGTTTTGCCGCACGCTCAACTCGCCATACAGCGAGAAACTCTGGGACATGAAGCCCACGCGTTTGCGTGTGGCCAGGTCTTTGGCATCCACCGGATTACCGAGCAGTTTGGCGCTGCCTTCGGTGGCGGGCATCAACCCGGTCAGCACTTTCATGGTGGTGGTCTTGCCACAACCGTTGGAGCCCAGAAACCCGAAGATTTCACCGCGTCCGATAGCGAAGCTGACGTTGTTCACGGCGGTAAAGTCGCCGAATTTGAGGGTCAGGTCATGGGCTTCGATGGCGATATCGCTGTTGTCGCTGACCCGTGGCGCAATCACCAGCGGCTCGTTGCTGTGGCCGGTATCGCCCTGATAGTGGGTAAACGCTTCGTCCAGTTTGCCGGTGGATGCGACCGCCGCCAGTTCCTGCGTGAGCCCGGTCGCAATCAATGCGCCGCGGTCGAGCATCAGGCAGTGCTCGAACTGTTCCGCTTCTTCCATGTAGGCCGTGGCAACCAGCAATGTCAGTTGCGGGCGCTGGCTGCGTACGTCGTCGACCAGTTCCCAAAAGCGCCGACGGGACAGCGGGTCGACGCCGGTAGTCGGTTCGTCAAGGATCAACAGGTCGGGCTCGTGAATCAGCGCGCAACACAGCCCGAGCTTTTGCTTCATACCGCCGGACAACTTGCCTGCGGGTCGTTCGGCAAATCGCTCCAGGTCCGTGGCCTTGAGCAAGTTGGCCATGCGTTGTTCGCAGTCGTCTTTGGACAGGCCGAACAACGTGCCGAAAAAGCGAATGTTTTCGCTGATCGACAACTCCGGGTACAGGTTGCCGCCAAGCCCTTGGGGCATAAAGGCAATCAACGGGTAAAGCGTGTTGCGATGGCGGCGATCGTCAATCGGCCCGCCGAGCACCTCAAGGCTGCCTTGCTGGAGCTTTTTGACCCCGGCAATCAGCCCCAGCAAGCTCGACTTGCCCGCGCCATCCGGGCCAATCAGCCCGCAGCGCGTGCCTTTAGGCAAGCTGAAGGTGATGTCGAGCAGCGCCTGCTGTTTACCGTACCGGTGGCAGATGCCACTGGCGTTGAGCGCCAGGTTGCTCATTGCAGATTGGCCGGCCAGTCCACGTCGGCAGTGCGCACATACCCGGCGCCGGGCATTCCGGGTTTAGCCTGAGGCACGGCGCTCGGGTCGGTGAGACGAAGTTTGACGCGGAACACCAGTTTTTGACGCTCGTCGCGGGTTTCGACCTCCTTGGGGGTGAACTGCGATTTGGCGGCCACGAAGCTGATTTTTGCGGGCAGTGGCGTGTCGGGCAGGGCGTCGAGCAGGATGCGCGCTTGCGCGCCGACGGTCAGTTTGCCGACCACTGAAGCGGGTAAATACAGGTTCATGTACTGGTCGCTGGGGTCGATCATCATGAACACGCGTCCGCCCGAGCCCAGCACTTCGCCGGGCTCGGCAAGGCGCAGCTGGATGACACCGTCGATGGGCGCCCGCAGGCTGCTGTCGTCAATCTCGCTGGTGAGCTGTGCCACTTGCGCTTCGCTGGAATGGATCGCGGCCTTGGCAGCGGCGACCTGAGCCTGCGCGGCGACCACGGCAGCATTGCTGGTGTCAAAACGTGCTTGTTGCTGATCGAGTTGCTGGCCGCTGGCAAAGCCGCGCTGGGCCAGTTGGCGGAAGCGTTTGAGTTCCTGGCTGGCGAGCAGTTTTTCGCTTTGGCGCAGTTGTACGTTGGCCTCGTTGGCGGCCAGGGTTTGCCGGGCTCGCAGCACTTCGGCCTCGGCCTGATTGCGCGAGGCTTCGAGGGTGCGGGTGTCCATGCGTGCCAGCAGTTGACCCTTGGTCACGCGATCGCCCTCGTCGACCAGCACTTGCGCAAGGCGACCGGGGATTTTGGCGGCGATCTGGACTTCAGTGGATTCAAGTCGGCCGTTGCCCATGCTGATGCCTTCGGGGAGTCGGTCATGCTGGGACTTCCAGTAACCGAACCCGCCTGCCGCCACCAGCAGGATCACCAACGGAATAACGAAATAATGGGATACACGGTTGTTCTTCGACATGCCAACATCCTGTCTCACAGAGCGCTCTAGTTTGACGGTCTCACTGCCGGGGCGGTTTGATGCCAATCAAAGGAAGGTCAAAGCCTAGACGCTATTGAGCGAGGTTGCCGAAGTGATTTGCCCGTTTGCAGGCGCACGCCTGAGCCTGCAGGGCGTGGCTGCCCGTCAGAGCAGCCCCAGCACCGTCGCCCATTGTTCGTCTGTGACGGGCATGACTGAAAGGCGGCTGCCTTTTTGAACCAGGGGCATCTCGGCCAGCGCCGCCTGTTGTTTGAGGTAGTCGAGCTTGATCACCTGAGGAAATGTGTGCACGTGAGCTACTTGCAACGCACTCCACGGGTTTTTCTCGGCACTGGCTTTGGGGTCGTAGTAAGGGCTGTCGGGGTCGAGCGCGGTGGGGTCGGGGTAGGCCGCTTCGACGATGCGGCCAATCCCGGCAATGCCGGGTTGCGGGCAACTCGAATGGTAGAAAAAGAACTCATCGCCCACCGCCATGGCACGCATGAAATTACGTGCCTGGTAGTTACGAACGCCGTCCCAGCGCGCCTCACCGACTTTCTGTAAGTCCTTGATCGAGAACTCGTCAGGCTCGGATTTCATCAACCAATGGGCCATTTTTCTTCTCCTGAAACATGATGTGAATCATCTTTCTTGAAACATTTTGATAAACCGACAGCCGGTTGACGCCATCGTTTGCGTGTCGTTACGGGTTGTCGCAGAATGCCGGGATTTTAAGCTTGACGCTGCTGCACGGCCTATAAAAAAACCGTTGCTGTCATCGTGTTGATTTGCCTGAAGGGGGGCAATCGATGAAACGCAAACCGGATGTACTGTGGGTTTTGGCTTTTTTGTTCGGTTTGGGCGTAGTGACGACGGGGTATGCGCAAAGTTTGTGGTCCAACTCGACCGACGCGCCGATTGAACTGGCTCAACAGCAAGTACAACCTTTCAAACGCTAAACTTTCTTGCGTTAACGCGTTTCAGGCATCGCACTCAACGTGATGCCTTGGCGATGTGTGGGCGACGTACCACTGTTTGTCTGACACCGTGCCTTGTAACGGTACGTCCCAACTGGCTTGTGTCAGGCTTTCGACCTTTTGGCATTCGTGGGCCAGGCCTAACAGTGTCGGTTTGCGCCAGCTCTGTCGGCGTCCCAGATACGCCAGGCTGCGGTCGTAAAACCCGCCGCCCATGCCCAGCCTTCCACCCTTCGCATCGAACCCCACCAATGGCAGCAACACCAGGTCGAGTGTCCAGACCTTGCGTTGGCGTGCGGGGTTGATGCGTGGCTCCAGAATACGGAAGCGGTTGGGGATCAGCTTCTCGCCAGGGGCGATGCGTTGAAACACCATTTTGGTCCGCGGCCACGCGCTGAGTACCGGCAGGTAGGTGATCTTGCCCCGGCGTTGCGCTTCGCGCAGCAGCAGACGCGGATCGATCTCACCGTCGGTGGGCAGATATAGCGAGAGGTGTTTGGCGCGGCGAAACAAAGGATGTTGCGCCAGTTGCCGGTACAGGCCGCGGGCGGCCAGACGTTGCGCGCAGGGCGACAGTTCGCGGCGGGCATTGCGCAGTTGTCGGCGAAGTTGCGGGCGGGTAGGTGGCGTGCTGTTCAAGGTCGACACCGAGAAAGCCAATGCCAGCAGAGGGCTGGCATTGCACTGGAAAAATCAGGCTCCCCGACGTACCGCTGTCGGCTTGGCCCTTGAACCCGAAAGTTCAAGGTGGAAGTTGCAGTAGACCTTAAGGCTTTCCGTCTAGCGGACATGCACACCGGTCCAACGTGCAAGCTCCAGGGTAGTGCGAATCGGCTCAGGGACATCGCTAACTGGCGAATACTCCAGGGAGTGGCGCGAGTATACCCCAAAGAAACCTTTTGAATCAGCTTTGACGTTCGTTCGGATCAGTGGCAAGCACCAGATCCACGCGTTCCAGCAGGTCTCGCACTTGTTCGCGGGTGGAGCTGCTGGTCTGAACTTCGGCGACCTCCTGCTTGTGCAGCAGATCGTGAGTGATATTGAGCGCGGCCATGACGGCGATGCGGTCGGCGCCAATGACTTTGCCGCTGCTGCGGATTTCGCGCATTTTGCCGTCCAGGTAACGGGCGGCGCTCACCAGGTTGGTCCGTTCTTCCTGGGGGCACATGATCGAATATTCTTTATCGAGGATATGCACGGTGACGCTATTGCTTGAACTCATGAGTCTTGCTCCAGGGCTTTGAGGCGCGAAATCATCGATTCCACCTTGTGTCGGGCGATTTCGTTTTTTTCAATGAGGTGCGCGCGTTCCTCGCGCCAAGTCTTTTCCTGAGCTAGTAAGAGTCCGTTTTGACTTTTAAGTTGCTCGACCCGGCTAATCAAGCGTTCGAGTCTAGCCATCAGTTCATGCAGGTCGGTGTCTTCCATTGTGTCCTACTGTGTATTTTCTGATGGAGGGTGACGATCAGGGCAGTTGACGCCTCGATGGTCTGGCTCGTCTGCCGATGCTAGGATACAAGGCCTCCATTCTAGACATAGCGCCGCTTGGCGCCTAGCTGACCATGCCTATTCAGAACTCCCCGTACCAAGCCTTTGCCGCCCTGCTGAGCACCAGCGGCATTAACGTATCGCCTGCCGAGTTGCACGGCCTGTTGCTGGGTCGCAGTGCGGCCGGTGCCGGCTTTGAACCTGACAACTGGCTGGCCGATGCCACAGAGCTGTTCCAGAGCGAAAATGAAATCAGTGACAACGTACGCAATGCCTTGATCGGTTTGCAAGAGATGGTCAAGGGCGAACTGACCAGTGACGACATGACCGTCGTGCTGTTGCTGCCAACAGACGACGCGCCGCTGCCTGATCGCGCCACTGCACTGGGTGAGTGGTGCCAGGGTTTTCTGGCCGGTTTCGGGCTTAACTACCGTGATAACGCGTTGAGCATCGAAGGCAAGGAAGTGCTGCAAGACCTGGCGGCCATCGCACAGGTGCAGGACGCGCTGGAAGAATCTGAAGACGGTGAAAGCGACTACATGGAAGTGATGGAATACTTGCGCGTTGCGCCGCTGTTGCTGTTCACCGAAACAAAAAAGCCTGAAGCGTCAGCGGCCGCCAAGCCTTCGTTGCACTGATCGATCACCAAGAGGAAACCCGTCTGCCCATGATCCATATCCCGAAATCGGAATACGCACGCCGCCGCAAGGCGCTCATGGCGCAGATGGAACCCAACAGTATCGCGATATTGCCCGCGGCCCCCGTGGCGATCCGCAACCGTGACGTCGAGCACGTCTACCGCCAGGAAAGTAACTTCCAGTATTTGAGCGGTTTCCCTGAGCCTGAAGCGGTGATCGTGTTGATCCCCGGCCGGGCTCATGGCGAATTCGTGCTGTTTTGCCGCGAACGCAACCCTGAGCGCGAGCTGTGGGACGGTTTGCGGGCCGGGCAGGAAGGCGCCATGCGCGATTTCGGTGCGCACGATGCATTCCCCATTACCGACATCGACGACATCCTGCCGGGGCTGATTGAAGGCCGCGACCGGGTGTACTCAGCGATGGGCAGCAACCCGCAATTCGATCGCCATTTGATGGAGTGGATCAACACCATCCGCTCCAAGGCCAGCCTCGGCGCTCAGCCGCCCAACGAATTTGTTGCCCTGGATCATCTGCTGCATGACATGCGCCTGTATAAATCGGCGGCAGAAATCAAAGTCATGCGCCACGCGGCGCAGATTTCGGCCCGTGCTCATATCCGTGCCATGCAAGCCAGCCGTCCGGGCTTGCATGAATACAGTCTGGAAGCCGAGCTGGATTATGAATTCCGTAAAAGCGGGGCAAAAATGCCAGCGTATGGCTCGATTGTCGCTTCGGGTGACAACAGCTGCATCCTTCACTACCAAGAGAACGACGCCCTGCTCAAGGACGGCGATCTGGTGCTGATCGATGCGGGTTGCGAGATCGACTGTTATGCCAGCGATATCAGCCGCACCTTTCCGGTCAACGGGATCTTTTCGCCCGAGCAAAAAGCAATTTATGACCTGGTGCTGGCGTCGCAAGAAGCCGCGTTCGCTGAAATCGCGCCGAACAAACACTGGAATCAGGCCCACGAGGCGACTGTTCACGTGATAACGGCGGGGCTGGTGGCGCTGGGGTTATTGCAGGGCGAAGTCGACGAGCTGATCGCCAGCCAAGCCTATAAAGCGTTCTACATGCACCGCGCCGGTCATTGGCTGGGGCTGGATGTGCATGACGTGGGTGAGTACAAGGTCGGGGGTGAGTGGCGCGTGCTGGAAGTCGGCATGACCCTCACCGTTGAGCCCGGCATCTACATCAGCCCTAACAATCAAACCGTCGCCAAAAAATGGCGCGGCATCGGTGTGCGGATCGAGGATGACGTAGTGGTCACCAAAAACGGTTGTGAGATTTTGACCGGCGATGTGCCGAAAACGGTGGCCGATATCGAGGCCTTGATGGCTGCGGCCAAGGTGAACGCAGCATGAGTCGGGTCAATCTGGCCATCATTGGCGGCGGGCTGGTGGGTGCGAGCCTTGCGCTGGCGTTGCAGGCTGGCGCCAAGGCGCGGGGCTGGAAAATCGTCCTGATCGAACCCTTCGCTCCCGGCAATAGCTACCAGCCCAGCTACGACGCGCGTTCCTCGGCCTTGAGCTATGGCGCCCGGCAGATCTATGAGCGACTGGGGCTGTGGCAGTCCATCGCCACCCGCGCCGAACCGATCAAGGACATTCACGTGTCCGACCGCGGGCGTTTTTCGACCGCACGCTTGTCCGCCATTGAAGAAGGTGTGCCAGCGCTGGGGTACGTGGTCGAAAACGCCTGGCTGGGCCAGTGCCTGTGGAAAAACCTGGACCCTGACGTCATTACCTGGCGCTGCCCCGCTGAAGTTATCCACCTGCAGCCGCTTGAAGACGGCTATCGCCTGACCCTCCACGATGAAACCACGCTTGACTGCGACCTCGCCGTGCTGGCCGATGGCGGGCGTTCGGGCTTGCGCGAGCAGTTGGGGATTCATGTCAGCAAGCGTCCTTATGACCAAAGTGCGCTGATCGCCAACATCACCCCGAGTGAAGCCCACGGCGGGATGGCCTTTGAGCGTTTCACCGACGAAGGCCCGATGGCCTTGCTGCCGCTGCCGGAAAACCGTTGCGCGTTGGTGTGGACCCGCCTGGGGATGGACGCCGAGCGTTTGGCAGCGCTGGATGAGCGCAGCTTCCTCAGTGAATTGCAGGGCGTGTTCGGCTATCGCCTGGGCACCCTCAAGCAAGTCGGGGCGCGGCATTTGTATCCGCTGACGCTGATCGAGGCGCAAGAGCAAGTACGCCCGCACCTGACTGTGTTGGGGAATGCCGCCCACAGCCTGCATCCCATTGCCGGTCAGGGTTTTAACCTGTCGCTGCGCGATGCCCAGGCTTTGGCCGACGCGTTGTTGGCGAGCGACAAACACCCCGGCGATCTGGCCACGTTGTTGAGTTATCAACAGCGGCAAAAACTCGACCAGCAATTGACCATTGGTTTTTCAGACCAGGTGACGCGGTTGTTTGGTAGCGATCAGACGCTGGTGTCGTTCGGCCGCAACCTGGGCTTGCTGGGGCTTGATCTGCTGCCTCCAGCCAAACGCTGGTTTGCCCGTCAGGCCATGGGCCTGGGCACCCGCGCAGACAGTTGATGATGGCCGGGGGCGTTCGCGCCCCTTGTCGATCCTTTTTTCACGTGCGGCGCTTGCCGCTCACGACACAGGCTTAAAGCATGGAAATGCGCGCAGATCTGCTGATTGTTGGGGCCGGAATGGTCGGAAGTGCCTTGGCGCTGGCGCTCAAGGACAGCGGCTTGAAAATCTTGCTGCTCGATGGCGGCCCGCTGAGCGTCAAACCGTTCAGTACCGACGACGTCTTCGAGCCTCGGGTCAGCGCCTTGTCGGCCGCCAGCCAGCGCATCCTGCAACGCCTGGGTGCGTGGGACGGTATCGTCCGGCGCCGCGTCAGCCCCTATTCGCACATGCACGTGTGGGACGGCAGCGGGACAGGCCAGATCCATTTCTCGGCGGCCAGCGTGCACGCCGACGTGCTGGGTCATATCGTAGAAAACCGTGTGGTGCAGGATGCGCTGCTGGAGTGTTTGCAGGGCAGCGACATCGAATTGCTGGCCAATGCGCGGCTGGAACAGATGCGCCGCTCAGGGGACGAGTGGCTGCTGACGCTGGCGGACGGTCGCACCTTGCGCGCGCCGCTGGTGATCGCAGCCGATGGTGCCCACTCGGCGGTGCGCCGCCTCACGGGCTGTGAGACCCGCGAATGGGACTACATGCATCACGCCATTGTCACCAGCGCTCACTGCGCCCAGCCGCATCAGCAAACCGCCTGGCAGCGATTCACTGACCACGGGCCCTTGGCATTTTTGCCTTTGGAGCGCGATGGCCAGCAGGACTGGTGCTCGATTGTCTGGTCCACCACGCCTGAAGAAGCCCAACGTTTGATGGCGCTGGATGACGACGGTTTCTGCCGTGAGCTTGAGCGGGCGTTCGAAGGGCGGCTCGGGCCGGTACTGAGCGCAGACCCGAGGGTCTGTGTGCCTTTGCGCCAACGTCACGCCAAACGCTATGTCGCCGAAGGGTTGGCACTGATCGGTGATGCCGCCCACACCATCCACCCGTTGGCCGGGCAGGGCGTCAACCTCGGTTTCCTTGATGCGGCGGTGTTGGCCCACGTGTTGTTGCACGCGGTTGACCGCGGCGAACGTCTGGCCGACATCAAAGTACTAAGCCGTTTCGAGCGTCGTCGTATGCCGCACAACCTGGCGTTGATGGCGGCGATGGAAGGCTTTCAGCGACTGTTTCAGGCGGATTCGCTCACCGCGCGCTTGCTGCGCAACAGCGGCCTGAAGTGGGTCAACCAAATGCCCGAGGCCAAAGCGGTGTTCGTGCGTCAGGCGCTGGGGTTGACCGGGGATCTGCCGCCGCTGGCCAAGCCCTGATCGGAGCCTGTCCCGGTCTTTGCAACATCTGGTAACGCCTCGGGGGCGAGTTAGGTTGAGCTGGCAAATGTGATTCACTACCATTTACGCCCGATTCGCATCTAGAGAGACCGCCCCCCATGTTGGCACCCAAGCGTCTACTGACTGCCCTGGCCCTGAGCGTTTTTGCGAGCAGCGTCTACGCTGCCGACGAAGTGGTGGTGTATTCCTCGCGCATCGACGAACTGATCAAGCCGGTATTTGACGCCTACACCGCGAAAACCGGGGTCAAGGTCAAGTTCATCACGGACAAGGAAGCGCCGCTGATGCAGCGCATCAAGGCAGAGGGCCAAAATGCGACTGCCGACCTGTTGTTGACCGTGGACGCGGGCAACCTGTGGCAAGCCGAGCAAATGGGCATCCTGCAGCCGTTCACGTCCGAAGTGATCGATAAAAACATCCCGCCGCAATACCGCTCTTCTTCCCACGCGTGGACGGGCTTGAGCCTGCGTGCGCGGACCATCGCCTACTCCACGGACCGGGTCAAACCTGAAGAGCTGTCCACCTACGAAGCGCTGGCCAATAAAGAGTGGGAAGGCCGCCTGTGCCTGCGCACCGCCAAAAAGGTGTACAACCAGTCGCTGACCGCCACCATGATCGAAGTGAACGGTGCCGACAAAACCGAAGAGATCCTCAAAGGCTGGGTGAACAACCTGTCCACTGATGTGTTCTCGGATGACATCGCGGTGCTGGAGGCGATCAACGCCGGTCAGTGCGACGTGGGCATCGTCAATACCTACTACTACGGCCGCCTGCACAAGCAGAAGCCCGACCTGGCCGTGAAGTTGTTTTGGCCCAATCAGGCTGATCGCGGTGTACACGTCAACCTGTCGGGTATTGGTTTGACCCAATACGCTCCGCACCCGCAAGCCGCCAAGGCGCTGGTCGAGTGGATGACCACGCCGCAGGCGCAGTTGATCTTTGCAGGCACGAATCAGGAGTTCCCGGCGAACCCGAGCGTTCCGCCTTCTGCCGAAGTGGCCAGTTGGGGTGAGTTCAAGGCAGACGCTTTGCCAGTCGAAGTGGCTGGCAAACGTCAGGCTGAAGCCATCCGCATGATGGACCGCGCGGGCTGGAATTAAGCCCGGTCTAAAGCCAACCCTCTCCCTCGCGCAGAGGGCGCTGACGGGCGGTCTGTTCGAAGGCGCGCGGCCTCTATTCGGGCCGCGCGCAGCCTTCCCCCTCCACATCGTGTAACAACGCAACATACAATCGCTGGTCCTTCCCTCCTTCCGAGAGTCTTTTGTGGCACATCCCGCCCAACGTCGCTGGTATCCGCTGGTTTTTAGCATCGCTGCCCTGGTGCTTTTGCCCCTGAGCGTTTTGCTGTTGTCCTGGCAAAGCGTGGACAGCCAGATCTGGAACCACCTGTGGGACACACAAATGCCGCGTCTGCTGGGCAACACGCTGACGCTGATCATCGGGGTCGGGATCGGCGTCAGCCTGCTGGGCGTCAGCCTTGCGTGGTTGACCAGCTTGTGCGAATTCCCGGGCAGACGCTGGCTCGACTGGGCGCTGATGTTGCCGTTCGCGATCCCGGCCTACGTGCTGGCGTTTGTGTTCGTCGGCTTGCTGGACTTCGCCGGACCGGTTCAAACGCTGCTGCGCGAATGGTTCGGCACGGGGCTGCGTTTGCCTCGCGTGCGCTCCACCGGTGGCGTGATCATCGTGCTGATTCTGGTGTTCTACCCGTATGTCTATTTGCTGGCGCGCACTGCATTTTTGGCGCAGGGCAAAGGGTTGATGGAGGCGGCGCGGGTGCTGGGGCAAAGCCCGTGGCAGGCGTTCTGGCGCGTGGCCTTACCCATGGCGCGCCCGGCCATCGGCGCCGGGGTGGCGTTGGCGCTGATGGAGACGCTGGCTGATTTCGGCGCCGTGTCGGTGTTCAATTTCGACACGTTCACCACGGCGATCTACAAAACCTGGTACGGCTTTTTCAGTCTCTCAACCGCCGCGCAACTGGCCAGCCTGCTGTTACTGGTGGTGATGATCGTGCTCTATGGCGAACGCCGCGCCCGGGGCGCCAGTCGTGCCAGTAACGAGCGTCCGCGCGGTAAGGCCCTCTATCACCTCACCGGGCCTAAAGCCTGGTTGGCCAGCGGGTGGTGCGCGCTGGTGTTTGCGTGTGCGTTTGTGATCCCGATGCTGCAACTGGTGGTGTGGTTTTGGCAACGTGGGCGCTTTGACCTCGATGAGCGTTACACGGGCCTGATACTGCACACTTTGTACTTGGGCGGCATGGCGGCGCTTATCACGGTCTGTGTGGCTCTGGTGCTGGCGTTTGCCCGGCGTCAGGCGCCGACACCGACCATCCGTGCCGGGGTGAGCCTGGCTAACCTGGGTTACGCGCTACCCGGTTCGGTATTGGCGGTGTCGATCATGTTGGCCTTCAGTTATCTGGATCGCGAACTGGTCATTCCGGTTTCCGGTTGGCTGGGCGGCGCGGGCAAGCCCTTGCTGCTGGGCAGCCTTTCAGCCTTGTTACTGGCGTATTTGGTGCGCTTTATAGCCGTCGCTTATGGCCCGCTCGAAAACAGCCTGGCGCGCATTCGTCCGTCGTTGCCCGAAGCTGCACGCAGCTTGGGCGTGAGTGGCCCGCGACTGTTTTTCAAAGTGTATCTGCCGTTGTTGTTGCCGGGGACATTGAGTGCGGCGCTGCTGGTGTTTGTCGACGTGCTCAAGGAAATGCCCGCAACCCTTCTAATGCGGCCCTTCGGCTGGGACACACTGGCCGTGCGCATCTTCGAAATGACCAGTGAAGGCGAATGGGCTCGTGCTTCACTGCCCGCCCTGACGCTGGTACTGGTGGGACTGTTGCCGGTCATCGGGTTGATTCGACGCTCGGCCCATCGAATCGGCTAGGTGTCAGTGCTCCGGCATGCGGCTACAATGCGCGGCATTCGGTGCGGTCTGTCAATCAGGCCAGGTTCCCTGCGCAGTGTAAGAAAGCTAACTTAACTAGCTTGAAACACTTTGCACGCCTGTCCGCACCTTCGCCAATCCCGGAAGGAGGAACCCATGGGACAGCGTACGCCTTTGTATGACCTGCATCTCGCCCTCGGCGCGAAGATGGTCGATTTTGGCGGTTGGGACATGCCTTTGCATTACGGCTCGCAGGTGGAGGAACACCACGAAGTGCGTCGGGACTGTGGAGTGTTTGATGTCTCGCACATGACCGTGATTGACGTCGGCGGCGTGCAGGCCAAGGAATGGCTTCAGCATTTGCTGGCCAACGATGTCGAGCGTCTTCACACCCCTGGCCGTGCGCTCTACAGCGCCATGCTCAATGAAAAGGGTGGCGTGGTCGACGACATGATCGTTTACCTCAGGGCCGACGGTTACCGCTTAGTGGTCAACGCAGCGACCCGCGATCAGGACCTGGCGTGGATGACGGCCCAGTCCCGCGGTTTTGACGTGCAGTTGCAGGAACGCCCGGAGCTGGCGCTGCTGGCGATTCAAGGCCCACAGGCCCGGCACAAGGTCGCTGAACTGGTGAGCCAGGCCCGCAGCGATGTGATTCACCAGCTCAAACCCTTCGAAGGACTGGACGCAGGGGACTGGTTCATTGCCCGCACCGGTTATACCGGCGAAGACGGGCTGGAAATAGTGCTCCCCGCCGATCAGGCGCCAGCGTTCTTCAACGATCTGGTCGGTGCAGGTATCTCTCCAATCGGCCTCGGTGCGCGTGACACGTTGCGCCTGGAGGCGGGTCTTAACCTCTATGGTCAAGACATTCACCTGTCGGTCTCGCCCCTTTGCGCCAACATGGAGTGGACCATCGCCTGGGAACCGGCTTCGCGCCTGTTCATCGGACGCGAAGCGCTGGAGGCCGAAAAAGCAGGGGGCGTGCCGCTGAAACTGGTGGGTTTGGTGCTCGAAGAGCGAGGCGTCCTACGGGCTCATCAGGTTGTTCGTATTGCTGGTGTTGGCGAAGGAGAGATAACCAGTGGTAGTTTCTCTCCTACGCTAAGCAAATCGATTGCCTTGGCCCGCGTTCCGATCGCCACGGGTGACCGTGCTGAAGTCGAAATTCGCGGCAAGTGGTACCCGGTTCGCGTGGTCAAACCCACGTTTGTACGTCTAGGCAAAGCCTTGATCTAACGTTTACCGGCAGGCTTGCGCTGTGTGCAAGCGGCTGACATTTCTTATTGAGGACACTGAATATGAGCAATATCCCCGCTGAGCTGCGCTTTGCCGAAAGTCACGAGTGGGCCCGTCTGGAAGCGGACGGCACTGTCACTGTGGGTATCAGTGAGCACGCTCAGGAAGCGTTGGGGGATGTGGTGTTCGTTGAGTTGGCCGAAGTGGGCAAAGTGTTTGCCGCAGGCGACACTGCAGGCGTCGTGGAGTCGGTAAAAGCCGCCTCGGACATCTATGCGCCAGTGTCCGGTGAAGTGATCGAGGTCAATGAGACGCTGGCCGACAGCCCTGAAAGCCTGAACAGCGATCCTTACGCGAGCTGGATCTTCAAGCTCAAGCCAAGCAACACCGCTGAGCTGGACAAACTGCTGGATGCCGCTGGCTACAAAGCCGCCATTGGCGAGTAAGCCACGGCGGGACGGTCGCTGCCGGTAGACCTCTCTACCGGCAGCGAAATCGGTTACGCGTTCAGCAACACGGCCTTGACGGCTTTAACCGACCGCTCCACATCGGCTTTGGTCATCGCCGTGAACATCGGCAATGACACAATCAGCCGCCCTACGCGTTCTGCGACGGGGAACATCCCTTCTTTGAAACCTTGCGCGCGATACAGGCTCAGCAAGTGAATGGGCGGGTAGTGATAGCCCACGCCCACGCCCAATGCCTGCATATCTTTCATGAACGTAGCCCGTGCCGGTTGGCCGTCCTTGCGCTCAGGCAGCACTAGCTGGAACAAGTGCCAATTGGTAGTGCTGAAATCAGCCACAGGCAATTGCGCGCCGTATTCGGCTTCAAAACCAGGGCCGAAACACTCGAAATAATGCCTGGCCAATTCACGGCGGTGCGCGGTAATCGTCTCGATATGGGCGAACTGCCCGAGACCGATGGCAGCCGCAATGTCAGTCATGTTGAACTTGCCGCCCAGAACGTCGACATCCAGGCCATCGAATCCGGTACGGGTGACGCCTTGCAGGCGGTATTTCTCAGCCAGCCGCGCTTCTTCTTCGTTATTGAGCACCAAACACCCGCCCTCGGACGAGGTGATGTTCTTGTTGGCCTGGAAACTGAACGACACGAAATCCCCGCGTGCGCCGATGCGCTGCCCGTTCCAGCTCGCGCCTAGGGCCTGAGCGGCGTCTTCGACCACGCGCAGGTTATGTTTTTTGGCCAGAGCGTAAAGGGCGTCCATGTCCACCGGCAGGCCGGAGAGGTAAACCGCAATGATGGCTTTGGTGCGTGGCGTAATCGCGGCTTCGGCTTTCTTCAGGTCAATATTGCGGGTGATCGGATCAATATCGGCAAACACCGGCGTAGCGCCGACCTCGAGAATCACATTGGCAGTCGCGACCCATGAGATCGGCGTCGTGATGACTTCGTCACCTGCACCGATCCCTGCGATGCGCAGGGCGATTTCCATGGTGCACGTGCCGGAGTTGAACGTGCGCACCGGGCGACCGCCCACGTACTCGGACAATTGCGCCTCGAATGCCTGAACCTTTGGCCCGCTGGTGATCCAGCCCGAGCGCAACACGTCGCCCACGGCAGCAATGGTGGCTTCATCGATGGTTGGTTTGGAAAACGGCAAGAAGGGCAGCGAGCTCATAAAGGCGTGACGTCCGATGTGAATGAGTAATGAGAGACCATAGAGCAATAGCACATGGCCCAAATCATACCCAGAGCATGGATCACATCAGGTGAAATTTCTGTATGAAGGCTGAATGAAGCGCGTTATGAAGGGGACTATCAACCAGCATGGAGCCGTTGAGGTCTGCGACAAGCAAGGTAAACACGTAGGTGAGCATGGCGCCCCCACGGGTGTATAAAACGGAAAATCGATCAAACAGCAGTCATACAGAAATGCTTATGTGCCTGAGTATCAGTGGTTTTATACCTGACCCTACTGACGATGATTTGATTAAGTGTTTAACGTGATATCAACCACTTTTTAACGATCAATTGTTTAAGCGCTCGGCCATAAAAGTCTTAACGCAATGGCAGAAGGTGGATGGCTATTAAGCAGTGAACAGGCCGCGCAGATTTTAAAAATCTTAGGTCAGGCCCTTCCAACAGGCTTGAAGTTATTCAGGGATGTTGAGGCATAGCGATCATATGGCAGTACATTCGGGGAATTTTCTTACAGTCTAACTATGTTGTCGGATTAACAGTGTTTGACGGTGTTGTGCATTATCCAACTCACTGACATCGAGGGATTAACAGGTAGGCGTTTAAGTGACGATGAGCACCTCTTTCATCTCACGTGTAATACGCCTTGAAAATCGGCTTTTGAAAGTTAAGGTCAGCAGCGGTGCTGACTCATTTCCTCTGGATACTCACACCCAAACAACATTTCCGATGGTGTCGATGAGCACTCTATAAACACCCATCAGCGTTTGCCACTGAGGGTGTACCAAACGTCTGGCGGTGAAGCAGGGCAACGCATCACCGCCAGATGAGTGAGCCAGCACGCCAGAGGCGACAGGCCGGTTTTATTCAGCGGTCGCGTTTTTTGCCAGAATCGCGTTGGCCAAATCCATGTCACTCACTTTCAGGTTCGGGTTCTGCGCGCGAACCTCCTGCATGGCCGACTCCAGGTATGGCCCACGGATCTCGCCGTTGCTGGCCACAAAACTGCCTGCGTCATCTTGTGCGGCGATGACCTTACGGTCTTTTTTGAACGTCAGGTAGGTGGAACCCGTGGTCGCACCGGACGACAGGACGTTGCGCCAGAAGCTGTCGGCCATCGCTGAGCCAACAGGAAGGGTCAACAAAGCGGCAGCGGCAACAGCATATTTGAGACGCATGATGGGAAACTCCGGATAAATGAACTACCAACTTTGATTCTAGTCAGTGTTAGAGAGTTCCGTAACCTTACGTCACAATTTCTACTGTGAGCACGACCCCATTCTGAGCGACCACCCGCACGGCCGTGCCCACCTCGGCGTCAGGCCCTTCGGCCATCCATACACTGTCGCCCGCTTTGATTTTCCCTCGTCCATCCACAATGGCTTGTTGAACGAGGAATGTGCGGCCTATGAGTTCATGCCCCCTGCGGTTGAGGAAAGGTTGATCGCTCAAGGCGGGCGAAGTGCGCTGGCGTTTCCACCAGTACACCGCCGTCAGGATGGCCAGTACGCCAAACAGCGGCAATTGCAGCGTCCAGGCCAGCTCGGGTATCAAAAACTTCAACCCGGCCACAAGAGCAGCGGCAAGCCCGGCCCACAGCAAATACCCGCCTGTACCGAACACCTCCAAGATCAGTAGCACTGCTGCCAGAGCCAGCCAGTCCCAGTGGTTGAGGTTTTGCAGGAGTTCCAACATGTATTAGCCCTTCGTTTTATCGAATGAGGCTCTGACTATTTCGCCGATTCCACCCACTGCTCCGATCACTTGGCTGGCCTCCAGTGGCATGAGGATCACTTTGCTGTTGTCGGCAGACGCGATTTTGCCCAAGGCATCAACGTATTTTTGCGCCACAAAGTAATTGATGGCCTGCACGTTGCCGGTTGCAATGGCCTCGGAAACCACTTGGGTCGCGCGCGCTTCTGCTTCCGCCTGACGTTCACGGGCTTCAGAGGCAAGAAATGCTGCCTGCCGACCGCCTTCGGCTTCGAGAATCTGGGCTTGTTTTTTACCTTCAGCCGTCAAAATCGCAGAGGCGCGCAAGCCTTCGGCTTCCAGGATTTGCGCCCTCTTGATGCGTTCGGCTTTCATTTGGCCTGACATGGCGGCCATCAAATCCGCAGGCGGGCTGATGTCTTTGATCTCGATTCGGGTGATTTTGATCCCCCATGGCGCTGTTGCTTCATCTACCGTGCGCAGCAGTTTTTCATTGATACCGTCACGCTGGCTGAGCATGGCATCCAGCTCCATTGAGCCAAGCACCGTGCGAATGTTGGTTTGTAGAAGGTTGCGAATGGCATGTTCGAGGTTGTTGACCTCATAGGCCGCCTGGGCGGTATTAACGACCTGGAAAAAACATACGGCATCTATCTGTACCGTAGCGTTGTCGGACGTAATGACCTCTTGTGGCGGGATATCCAGCACACTTTCCATAACATTGAGCTTGCGCCCGATGCTATCCATGACGGGAATAATGATGTTCAGGCCGGGTTTAAGCGTATTGGTGTAACGCCCGAAGCGCTCTACTGTCCACTCATAGCCTTGGGGCACAACTTTGAACCCCATAAAAAGCAAAGACAGCGCCAATACGACAAAGAGCAAAACAACATAGCTGAATTCCATAACCATTCCTTGTTTGAGGTGACTCGAGATAAATCCGGAAAAAATTGTATCCCTCGAACGCACGCCTTAATCGGTTAAATATTATTCAAAATAATTCAACTAAGCGGTAATGACGCGTAAGGCTTCATCCATGGAAGTAACGCCCGTCGTTACTTTGTGCGCCGCCGCCAGTCTTAATTGGCGCATGCCTTCTTCACAGGCCGCTCTGCGCAGGGCGTTGATATCGGTGTCATGGCTAATCAATGCTGTGAGCGTGTCAGTCATCAACATGATCTCGTAAATGCCAGCTCGGCCGTTGTAGCCAGTCTCCCGACAGTGATCACAGCCTGTGGCGGCAAAAACGCTGGAGGGCGCCGGGCTGCCGGGTGCGAAGTTGTGCCAGTCATCGGGTGACACGCGGTGTTCGCTTTTGCAGTCCGGGCATAAGATTCGTATCAATCGCTGGGCCATCACGCCCAGCAAGGTTGCTTTGATCAAATAGGGCGCCACCCCGAGTTCCTGTAAACGGTTAATGGCGCCGGGTGCATCGTTGGTGTGCAACGTCGACAACACCAAGTGCCCGGTCAGTGCGGCTTGAATCGCCATTTCAGCGGTTTCCAGGTCACGTATTTCACCGAGCATGATGATGTCCGGGTCTTGGCGCATGAGCGCACGCACCCCGTTGGCAAAGGTTAAATCTATGTTGGGCTGCACCTGTGTCTGGTTGAAGGCAGGCTCAATCATTTCAATGGGATCTTCCAGCGTGCACAAGTTGATCTGCGGTGAGGCCAATTGCTTGAGCGTTGCGTACAACGTGCTGGTTTTGCCCGATCCCGTTGGGCCTGTGATCAAAATAATGCCGTTGGGCTGACGGGTCATACGGTCCCAGCGCTGCATGTCTTCAACGCTGAAGCCGAGTTGGTCAAAACCCTTGAGTAAAACGTGCGGGTCGAAAATGCGCAGCACCATTTTTTCGCCAAAGGCGGTGGGCAGGGTGGCCAGACGCAGCTCCACCTCGGCCCCTGCCGGTGTTTTGGTTTTGATGCGGCCGTCTTGAGGTTTGCGTTTTTCAGCGACATTCATGCGGCCCAGGCTTTTCAGGCGGCTGACCACTGCGGTCGTGACCTGCGGCGGAAAGTGATAAACGCTGTGCAGCATGCCATCAATGCGCAAGCGCACGGCCCCTTGTTGGCGCCGGGGTTCGATATGGATATCGCTGGCCCGCTGTTCGAACGCGTGCTGAAACAACCAGTCAACGATATGGATGATATGGGCATCGTTGGCATCGGGTTCCTGATTGCCCGTGCCAAGGTTTATCAACTGTTCAAGGTTGGGCAAGTGGGTGGTTTTTTGATCTGTAAGCGCTGCCCCGGTGACGGATTTGGCCAAACGGAACAGTTCCGCTCCGAGTCGGGCAATCTCAAGGGGGTTGGCAAAAACCCGCTTGATGGGGCGATTGAGGGCCTGGCGCAAATCGGCCTCCCACCCCCTCACATTGGGTTGCGCACTGGCAACGGTGATCGCGTGTTGATCGGCTGCAATCGCAAGAATTTGATGACGCTGCGCGAACGCGCTGGACATGAGCCCCGTGACGCTGGCGGCATCGATTTTCAAGGGGTCGAGGCGCACGTAGGGCTGCCCGCATTGTTGCGCAAGCCAAGCCGTGAGGTGCTCAAGCGTGAGGGTTTTGCCGGGGCGCGTCAGGTCGGGTAATTGCTGCGCCGCCAGAAACACCAGCGGGTGGACGGGGTCCAGGCTGGAGGTGCGATAACGCGTCAACACCTGATCGGCCAGTGGCTGGGCGATTAACCCTTGAGCAATAAGACCCGGCAGCAGCTGTTCAAGGTCAAGCGGGCGATCGGCGGCAGGATGGGCGTGCATGAAGACTCCTTGGCAATGCACAAGCGCAGACAGGTCCTTGTCTGGCCTTGAATACCCAAGCCTAGCCGCGCACCGGGCTGTGGCGACTGCCAATCAATACCAGCTATTGCGAGCGCTTTAGCAGGCGGGACGGGCTGCACGTCACCTGATGCATCACCAGTTCACAGACACTCACCAGGTTGCGCAGTTTTTCGCCGATCACCTGGGCGCGGTGCCAGCTTTGCTCATCGCTGACGATGTCTATGCGTAATACATCGTCTTCGCGCATGACCTCTACCTGCTGGGGAATCAACTGCTGCAAGGCAAACAGGTTCAGTGCGCGGCACAGCACATCGGCTTCAGCCTCCGCCACAATCTGATAACGCACTGTGCAGGGGGCAGTGTTTACGGCCCAGACATCGGCGCGTGTCGCGGTGGGTACGGCTTCAAGATGTGGCATGCAATGACTCCTGATTTCGGCTGGAGAAATATTCACATGCACTGTCGGAAATTATTTATCTATGATGATCGGAATTTGATCAATTAAGACTTGATCAATTCCTAATGAGCTAATAATCGGGAATATTTATGCAAGGTGAACTGGACGCTTACGACCGCAGGATTTTGGCCCTTCTGCAAGAAGACGCTTCACTGTCCAGCGCACAGATCGCAGAAAAAGTGGGCTTGTCGCAGTCCCCCTGCTGGCGCCGGATTCAGCGCATGAAAGAGGAAGGCATCATTCGGGGGCAGGTGACCTTGTTGGATCGCAAAAAGGTGGGCCTGAATACGCAGATCTTTGCTGAGGTCAAACTCAATGCCCACGGACGCTCCAACTTTACCCAATTCACGGATGCGATCCGTGGGTTCCCGCAGGTGCTGGAGTGC
Organism: Pseudomonas lundensis; assembly: GCF_001042985.1. Taxonomy (GTDB): domain Bacteria; phylum Pseudomonadota; class Gammaproteobacteria; order Pseudomonadales; family Pseudomonadaceae; genus Aquipseudomonas; species Aquipseudomonas lundensis. The sequence goes on along the minus strand of NZ_JYKY01000015.1, from coordinate 34,950 downwards.
TACGTGCTGATGGGGTCGGTGGATTTTTTGTTGCGGATCGTGACCCCGGACATCGAGGCCTATGAGCGTTTCTTCTTCGAACAACTGTCGATGGTGCCCGGCATTCAGGAAGTGAACTCGATTGTGGCGCTGTCTGAAATCAAATCGACCACGTGCCTGCCGGTGTAGCGCGCAAAAAAACGGCCTTCACAAGGAAGGCCGTTGGTGTGCTGTCAGTGAACAAACAGCGCAATCAGGATGATGATCGGGATTGGGATACCGAGGAAAAACAGCAGTAATGAGCGCATTTATATTCTCCTGAATTAACGGACAACCGTGGTGGTCGTGGTGTGGTCGATGTAAGTCACTGCGTCGCGACGGCGACCGCCGAACGTGGCACACAGGCTGGCGAAGAACGCACCGATCAGCAGGGTGATGAACATCCACAGCGTGGTCCAGGCAGCGACCTTGGCAGCCGTGTCAGCCGCTTCTTTGGCTTTGACTTTGGCCTCTTCAATGGCCTGATGGGCCTTGGCGTAGACCTGGTCAACCCGTTGCTCGGCTTCTGGCTGAGTCAGGTTGGTACGCTGAGCGACGATTTGTGCCAGGTAGGTACGGTCGTCTGCACTCAGTTGGCCATCATTGCCCAGGCTGCGGACGAAAATGCGCGTCACGATGCCGTGGGCGGCGTCTTCGCTGACGGCGGTGCCGCGATCATCGCGAAACAGCGTGTCGATGAAATAATCCGAGCTGTTGCCCGCACCGTTGTTGGCGTGGTTGCCCGCAGCGCTACCGGCTGCACTGCTCATGGCGGTGGCTGCACCTGACGCGACGTTCGCACCGGCTTGTACGCCGCTGCCAATCACACTGCTGACCGAGCCGGCAACCAAGGTGGCGGTCACCAGTGTGGCCACTGCCCACGCGAGGAAACCATGGGCGGTATCGCGGAAATACACTTCATCGCCATGCATGTTGGCCCATTTGACCCGCAGACGACCGGCCAGATAGCCGCCCATGCCCGAGGCAATAATTTGTGTCACGGCCAGCCAGATGATGGCGGTGATGCCCAATCCTTTGGCGCCTACGCCCTCGCCTGACCACGGCGATACGGCTGAAAAGCCCAAGCCTGCGCCCAACATCAGCAGCAAGAGGGAAAGTGCGGCGGCAGCGGCGGCACCTGCAAAGATTGCGGCCCAGGACACACCGGAGTGGCCAGAGCTGTCTTGCAGGGCAGCGGGATAGTGTTCTGTAGTCCCGATCATTGTTGTTGTGCTCCTGAAATGGTGAGAAGTGCAGCCTTCATTCAAGAGATTGCAGGGGGTGTGCCAACACCGGATTTATAAAAAACCAATGTTTAACAATGGGTTAGAAGTCTGAGTATTTTGCTGGGTCATGCAGGTTGCATGATTGACGCGAAAGGGGCGGGCGTAATGCATTGAAACAATTTAGGGGCGGAAGACGGCTTGCCGACAAACAAAAACGGGAGCCTGTGTGGGCTCCCGTTTGGGTGTCATCAATGATGACGATGCTTGTTCTTCTTGCGATGGCCGTAAGCATGGCCCCGGCCTGGGTGATCGTCGCGGTAGTAGCGACGATTGCCACGATCACGGTAATCGCGATCATCGGCGTCGCTTTTATTACCCATGTAGTTGCCCAACGCGCCGCCTGCGCCGCCGCCAGCGGCTGCGCCGACAAGGCCGCCCGTGCTGCCGCCCATGCTGCGGCCCAAGACGTTACCGCCCGCTGCGCCCAGGGCGCCACCGATGGCCGCTTCGCCACGGCTGCGTTTGTCCGCACCCACGGCACTACCGGCCGCGCCGCCTACGCCTGCGCCAATGGCCGATCCGGTCGAGCCGCCGAGTTGTTGTCCAACCACGGCGCCAAGAACCCCGCCTAATGCGCCGCCTACACCGGCCTCGGTGGTGCCACCGGCCGAGGCTACGCCACTGACCAGGCCAAGGGACAACAAGAGAATCGAGGTGAGCTTCATAAGTAAGCCTCAAAGGGATGACGGCGCGATCCTGAGGCTGTACGCGGTTGGTTACAATCAAAATCCGACCAGTAACACGAGTTGTACACAATTTGCTAAGTTATTGTTTTTACCAGGGAACTTAATGGATTTTGCACGGTCTGAGCATTAGTTCGGACAGGCCGCTTTCTCAGGAAAGCGGCCTTTTTTGTGTCCAAAAAAAGCGTCGTGTCATGTGGGCTCAGGCGAGGGTAGGGGGACGACAGCGCGCGCCCGGTCGTTGCACGCTAAATCCCCCTGTTGCCCTTCACTTATAGACACACACGGTTACGAGGTCGAACTGACCAAGCCTCAGATTCGACTGCAGCCTTCCTGCTTCAGATGATTTGACAGGCAATTCGCATGAAGAAGGAAGGTAACGACGACTCTTTTTTCGAGCCCCTCTGGAAACCGAAACGTCCAAACGGTGGTGCCTCTTGGGCAGCTTGGCAAAAACCGCCTCTGCCAGAGCCGGTGTATCGCTCAAAAGATGAGTGGCCATCTCCCAAGCCACGCACTGATTTGGTCTTCGCCACATCCTGCGTGGCTGAAAACGGGTGCTGCATAGAAGCAAGAACCGCCACCGAGCCAGCTTCCATGCTTTTGCCTTCCGCGTCAGAGGTCATTGCAGTGGCCATCGGTGCGGATGCCGGATTGGCCCGTGTTGCGAGTGACGGCACATTCCACATTGACGAACAACTGCGCTGCATGAGCAAGCCCACAACACGGGTGCGCTTTCAGTTCCGACGTGATGCCGAAGGGGTCACGCAGATCTACGGCATTCACACCGGCGCGTCAGGTGATGACTCAGTACGCACCGTGCAGGTGAAATGGAACGCGAACAAGACTGCATTGGAGGCCGAACTTAACGGGATCACCCTCCTCTGGACGCCACCCACAGCCCTTCAAGAATACTGCCACTGACTTACCCCGTGCTATCCGCACTCTTTCATTCCGGGACCGTACACCTAAAACAACGTTTGGTGGACGTGCACAAAGTGAGCACGCGAAATCAATTGCATGCACATAACCCTAATGGATGTCTTGCATGCCTGGACGTAAGAACTGCCACTTTGCAGGTTCGCTGCACAGCGGTCAGAGGTCAGCGGCGCTGATGGGCTTGATTCAATCGTGCAAATTCAAAGGACATGATCCTTTCGCATACTGTCATTTCTGACAGTAGCGCTATTCATAAAAAAGGTCGAGGATGCTTCTGGACGCATTGAGTGAAATCGTACTTTTGATAAATAAAGCGACTATTTTGAGCCTGTCTTTTTTGCAAGACTTCTTTTATTAGACTTGTCCTGAAAAAAAGCTCGAAATGTAGTGCAGCCATAGGGTTGGGCTGATTATTGTCTTTAAGAGTTAGTTTTCAGTTGCGATAAACGAAAACTAAAAAACAATAAGTGCATCGACATTCCGAAGCATGCACCACTGTATGCAGCCAAACACTATATCCAACATTCAGAATGGATATGCCTAACCGTGGACGAGGCAAGCAATGAGTAATTTCGACTTGGCGATTGGGTTATCTACATCCGAAATAAATCGTTATTTAAGCGAATATTATAATGTCGCATCAGACGGTGATAGCCTATTCAAAGGCAGCGAAGAAATCGAGGAGATGGGGTTGACCCTGGTTTTTGAATGGCATGTTACACAAGCCCCTGAGTTTGTGTTCGGTACCCCTGTCGACAGTGTGTGGGCTATTGCTCTAGGAAAAGACGGCCAGACTAATGAAGAAGCCAATCGCCCGGTTCCCAGCGACCCAATGTTGCAGTTAACTATTCCTGTTATTGATGTCAAATGGGGAATTAAAGACACTGAACTGCAATCTGGCACGGCACACAATGTAATTGCCTATGCAACGCTGGATTTTTCAAATTCGGCGATAAAAATCACGTTGGTCGCGCTCAGGATCGATCAAAGTGAATTTCAGGATATTGATAAGCAGATCTTCAATCTTTTAGTTCTGCCGGTTATCTTCGATACGGCCGAACAGGCACTGGCTGTGATTAAACTCCCGGAGATTGATCTCCGCGGGTTGGAGTTCAATCCCTTGCAGGTTATCTTGAAAGAGAAATATCTGTTGGGTGCAGCGACGTTGAAGAGCAATCAGAGCCCTTTGGATATTACCAGTCTTACTATCGCGCAAGATCCGGCTTTTATCCTGTTGAGTCGAGACGTTTTCAATAGTGCATTGACGGCTGCGTTCGCGTCCAACGGCGAATTTATTAAAGAAGAGACAGGCGTTTTTAATAGTCTTGCAGATTGGTCTTATACAGTGAAAGCACTCCCCAGTCTGGCATTGGATACCGTCTCACCTTTAGTTATAAAGGGCACTGCCGACATGAGCGTAGATGCTGAACTTACATTAACGGACGAGGCGCTTTTTATGCTAACCCCTCAGGGATGCGCTTTCGCCCTCTGGGGTTATTTCTGAACATAGTTTAACTACTTATCTGTGTGTGTGACGGAGACCGTTATGAAGTTATATTACGATGTTGCGTTTCACAATACGCCGGTATGGATGGCGGTGAGCATTGTTTTTGAGGGCGGCAGTATCAATGCGGTCGTAGGGGAATTACCGGATGTGGAGTTTGAACTGACTCCGCGCGGCGGTGGAATGGAAGCCATTATGTCGACAATACTAGAGCCCATCGCAGAAAAAATAGTGAATGATAATGCCGGTGCCCTGGAGGAACTAATAGGTTCAAATAAATTCGAAGTCATGAAAGTCGAAAGTATTCCATTTAACAACATGCAACTGTCGCTCGACTCACTCAGCACAGGCAGTCATGACGTAGACGGTGAAGACGTTTTTAAGATATTGCCTAAGCTGACCGTTACAGCGGCTCCAGCCGGCCTTAACAAGGAGATCGTCTAATGCTCCTTGATCACTTTGTTTCATCTATCACTTCCCCCCACAGCACCGACTCGCTTGACGGGGTTCTGCCACCTTTTTTTTCAATTAGCGAGTGCGGCCCTTATTCATTACGTCACCATATCGACCTTCCCGGAAGTCAGATAGGTGGAGAATTGCTGTTGTCGTTAAACGAACTTTCGGTGACGCCTGTGAGTCTGGCATCTGTTGAGTCGGGATTCGACAAGCGTCAACTTAAAGTCACGCTGAATCCAGCGGCACTTAAAGGCCGTTACGAATTGTTCTGCCTCGAGAATCCGCGGGTTACGATGGACACAGGCGGCCTCTTGGGCCGCTTGCCCAGTACCAACGGCGAAGTCCCCCCAGAATGGACCGAGGAGCGCTATTTCCGATTTGTGCAGCTTGAGCAAGAGCGCGCCAATTTAAATGAAACGGCCAATGGCCGTGAGTTAGTGGGTCGTTACAACGAGCACAACGATGCTTATCATGATGTATTCACCCAAAACGAACAACTCCGCAAGCACTGGGAAGAAGATGGTGCCACAGAAGAAATGGGCATCTATACGTCTGCGGCCTTAAAGAATGGAAGTGTGATCAACCCCGCTGATCGTGGTTTTGGTAGTAAAAACGCCAGCTACAACTCTACTTCTTTTGCGCAGAGCCTTTATTTATATTTTGCGTGTATGGGTGGAGGCTTTGAAGAAGCCGGGATAGCGGCCTTAACATTCAAAGATATGATTGAAACCGAGACCGGTAATACAGACTCCGAGACGGTTGGGCTGACGCGTTCACAGGTTTATGCCACCGTTAACAATGCTTCTCGGCGCTCACGGATTGAAGGCCCGAATGCCAAAACGTTGGCCCTGCATTCAGCGTTTAGCAAAATCGTTACTCAAGAGACTGTAACTGACCATGACATCGACTTTTTCGCTAGAAACGGTTATGTCATGGACCCTGAAACACATCAGCGACTGAAAGCAATTTACCAAGCGGGAGTCCGCCAACGCGACCCTAAACAACGTATCGAAGTCAGCAGCGCCAACTTTGAAGTCAATCTGGCACAGAGTGAGTTTGATTATGTGCTGACTGAGCAGCCAGACGGTGCGCTGACCGTCAAACTCAGGGCCACGACCTTACGAATTCCGGAACTGCCACTGTGCACAGGCCCTGCCTCCGACGCCAATACGTGCTTTATTCGCGGGCTACTGATTGACCGCATCAGCTCGCAGTTGACCCGTTACCTGCGCGCACTGGCCAGGCGGGATGGGTGATGCCAAACCTCTCTTTTTGCTCCCTTGCGTGCCCCCCTCCAGTACCTGGCGAGTCGCCTTTCACCTTGATCAGTGAAACGCTGCTCAGCGACGATCTTGCACTGTTTCGTCAGGAGATTGATCAGGCACTTCAGGACCAATCGCCCTATCTGACGAACATTGAGCGCCAGATGTTTACCGGCGGAAAAAAAATTCGCCCAGTCGTGATGCTGCTGGCGGCTCGGATGATCGCCGGTGCCAGCCCGTTAAATCCAAAAGTTCATAAAGGGGCAGCGTCACTGGAAATGCTGCATGTGGCGACCTTGATCCACGATGACATTGTTGATGAAGCAGCGTTGCGCCGCGGGCTGCCATCGGTTTCGGCAGCCCGTGGCATCAAAACGGCCTTGCTGGTGGGCGACCTGCAGTTTGTACAAGCGTTACGCGGGTTTGCGCACACGGTTGAGACAGATAGAGATATGGGCCTTGTGCGCCTGGTGCTCGATACGGCGTTCGATATTTGCCGCGGTGAACTGGATGAACTGGATCGCAGTTTGCCCGCGGATATTGATGCAGCGCTTGCCCGCTACTACAAAACCATCGACCGAAAAACCTCCGAATTGTTTCGCTTGGCTTGCCATGCAGGCGTTGAGCTGGCAGGTGGACGCTTGCGCGATGCTCGACGGGCGGGCTTTTTTGGCCGCTCATTGGGACGAGCGTTCCAGATCATGGATGACGTGCTCGATCTTGTAGAGCACGAGGGTACTGCGGGAAAAGAGCGCGGCGTTGATCTTGTCCAAGGCCGGCTGTCTTTACCCGTTCTTTTTGGGTTACAGCGACTGGGGCCTGAGCACGCTATCGGCCAAGCACTCAGAGGCGACGTTCAGTTAAGTGGTGACGCGCTGGAGCAGGCCATCGACGGGCTACGTGAATGTGGTGCCATTGACGTGGCGTACACACAAGCGCAACGCGAAGCGCAACAAGCCCTCTTTTATCTTCAAGGCTTTCCTCTATCAGCCTATCGCTCAGCACTGGAAGACCTGGCCCTGTATGTCGTCAATCGTCCTTTAAACGGGCAACTTTAATAATGGTAAAGGAGGCCCTTTTCCATGAGCACGTTAATGAGTTTTATCCTTGATTCCTTACAACCACGGCTGAACGATCCCGCTAATACCAAACTTTGGTTACCACGTCTCCTGACTGAAATGAGCGACGAGGGCGGCAACACTCTGCTACCTATCCGTTCAAAGGAGCAGGATTTGGGGTTTTTAAATGGCGAACATGGCGACTACATAGCCGGTCTATTTGCCAATAGCTGGAGCATCTTTAACAGTAGATATGCAATTGTTGACCCCGACCTACCGAATCCGGCGTTGTTGTTGAGTGACGTGAGTCTGGTCGGTTTGCAAAATATATGGGTTGAGCAGGCTAGCTCACAGCCCGTAACGCAAGGCTATGACATCCAGGCTAAGTTCGTGCCAAACCATTACCCGGATCCGACCCAAGGTCTGGAAATGCCGCCACTGACCCTTAAAGGCAGGTATCGAATCGCTCAGGCGTTGTGGGTCGAACCCACCGATACCGAAGAAGGTCGCAAGGAATCTATTACAGGCACAGGTGCCTTCACTGCGGTATTTAGTAACTGTGTACTGAACGCACCGTTAACGCTAGAGACTGTCGATAGCGCAGAGCCGCGTTCAACCTTAGTCACACTGAGAAATTTGTCCCTGGACGCTATGACAGATGAGCGTCCCAAGCTGACATTTGACGATTTGACACTGGAAGATGGTCTGGAGGATGAAGACGCATTAATCATGTATATCAAAATGGCGCTCAATGAGGCGGACGGCCAAGTGAGCATGCTCGACACCGTTGCGAGCATGCTCAATAAACCTGACAACCTTGTTTCTATCAGTGCTGAACTTACAGAACACCTGAACGCTAGCCTGGATGGGCTATTTGGCGTATTACCCGCACAAGGCTTGCCTGATGACAGTGATCACCAGCAAGGCGCAACACCGTTAGATGTATATTTTTTCGATCGTTTGCGTGTTGCACTCAATGAGCCGGGCAATGACTGGTATTTACCGTTGTTATTGCGTAATAGTTCAGAGCCGGTATTGGAACCTTATACGAACCCTCACATAGTGATTCCAGATCAAGAACAGAGCGGGCTCGACTACACCGACATACAACTCAATAACCTTAGCCTAACTGGGCTTTCCAATGCCTTCATACCACTGGATACCAGTGTTCTGACATCACCCGATATTGCCGTGGTTATAGATTTTGGTGTGTTACCCGAAGGCAGCGCGGCCTTACCGCCAGCACCACCTTTAACCATGCAAAGCCATTTCTCATTGGTTCAACAGGGTATAGAGCCTCTGCCGCTCAAAGGTCTTGTCACCGCCTCATTACTTGAAAGTCACATGCAGCTTGATCTGGCGCTGGGCGGAAATAATGTCAGCGACCTTGAGATTATCGTCAGTGAAGTTGTTTTTTTATGGGAGACAGGCTTGGTGGAGATGACGGTTACGTTAGAGCCGCGTGACACTTATTTAGAACAAGTCATCAAAAAAGTGCTGGATAAAGAACAGGTCCATACCACGATTAAAACTCACTTGATGGAGGCATTGGCAAAACAAAAGAACGAGCTGTCTGCCAACTTTACACGCTTAGTGCGCACAGTCTTACAAAACAAACTTAATTAGGGAGAGTGTCATGCTAAATAATCAGCTGGTTCAAGCATTAAAAAACCTCCTGCTCACTCCGACCTCCGACTTCTATATTTCAAATTTATTGCACGACCCGGATAAGCAATCACTTGACCCTCTCGTGATCGAACGAATCGACATGGGATCGTTTGATATCCTCGAATCGAAGATTGAAGTGGTCTACGCAGATATAGTATTAAAAGGTCTGAGCAATACACAAGTAAGATTCGACGCAAATAATAAGCCTGAAATTATTGTTGACGGCAATCGGGTCAGCTTCAAGGCCAAGCACCCTAACACTCAGGCAGGGTATGACCGCCCAACTGATGTGCCTGCGGAAATTGTTGGTTCAGGCAGGCTGATTATTAGAATTGACGGTAACTTAATGCCGGAAGGAACACTGGCTTTAACGATTAAAAGTGTCAGCGATGTGCAAGGGGTCTTTAACGCCACACTTGAAGTTGAGGAACAGTTGGACACGGCACAGGTTGAATTTACGGCCATTTCGTTTAACCCCGAAGTCACCAACGAAAACCTCGCGATTGATATCGAATTAGAATCTATTTTTGTAAGCGTCATTAAACAAATTCTTAATCGTGAAGACACACTCCAGAAGTTCGTCAATGAGCTGAACATTCATCTGTCGACGGATGCATCCTTAGCGGGATTGTCGCAGGTGGCTACCCAGTATGCACGCCTGGCACTCGGCGACTTGAGAGCGGTGGCCAACGTTGCATCGGCACGTATCAACCATAACCCTAATGCACATTTCGCACTCACCATACCGTATACCTTCATTAATCTAAAAATCACTCAATACGTCGATTTACTCATTGATGAGCTTTGGGGAGTATATGAAGATGACGAACTCGGGATGAGCATCACGTGGATGCTTAGCTCAGCCCCCACGATCGTCCCTGGCTACATCGACACATTAAAGTTCACGATGGTAATCTTCGTACAACACAACGGCCTGCTCCCTCCCTACATTCAGGCGTCCTACAGTGCCCGTATTGACTTTGTTAAAGAGGAGGACCAATTTGCATTACAGCTCGGAGAGGATTCGGCTATCGTACTTACACCGTATGACCCGTTCGTCGATGCCATCCTTAAGCGCAACAAAGCTAATTTCCAGCAATATATACAAAAATATCTGAACCTATTTAATATACGTATCGTGCCTCCTCCATTTCTCCCGGACATTGCCAATGTCCATTTGGTCAAGTGGCCTACCCCGCCAAACATTCCAACAGAGCAAATTTTGCGCATTAATTTTTTTTCAACAGCCACAGACTTGCCCGCCGATAACACAGAACAATCCCCGGTAGCGTTAGCGCAAAGCAATTTGAATGAAAACACGTTTATCGCTCATATAAGTCAATCAAAAATAAAAGATTATTTGGATAAAGAGTTTTGGAACCCTTTAGAGAAAAGCTTTTCTCAGCAAGGCGCTACCATTAAACTTGATCATTTTTCGATGGAATTAGGTGGCGATATTATTGCCCTGCTCATATCGATGAGTGGACGGGTGAGGGTTGATATTCCTGTTCTGCCTGATCCTGAATGGTGGATAGAATTTAAACGTCCTCTGGATATTCATCTGCAGCTCTATGTAGTTGCCGAAAACAGTGTGAAAATAAAATATTCAGCGACCGTCTTTCCTGATTTTGAACTACATGGCTACAACGGAGCTGCTGATCTGTACGGTCATTTAATTCCCGGGCTCGAAGACCTTGTGCACGTTGAGGTTTTCAAAGGCATCGCCAGTCATGTCCAGTCATTGGTGTTAAATATTGATGAGCATCTTTACACCCTGCCTCAGTTTGAGTACAGGCCTGTCAATAAAGAGATAACGATTAAGCCATTCATAAAGAGTATCGACTCTGTGATCTATTCAACCATTCCTTATGTTAACTTTTACGGAGACTTTGATATGACGGTAGAAGCTGATTAGCAAGGTCGCCACACATAAAAACCATCCGAAGATGCAATGCTGTTCACTTAAGCGGCGCAGCCTTGCGACTATCGGGATACTGAGTCTTTGACATCTTTACCGCCCTGGGCCTCGCGGGTCTAGGGCGTTTTGTTATAAAAAGCATACCGATGCTGTCGCGAAGCGCTTGCAGACGTCTTGGCGTATGTGAGGGGGGAACAGCCCCCGCCATAACCACCAGGCAGCTAACCGTTTGATGCGGGCACCAACGCCTACCCGCCCACTCCCGCGTCACCGCCGCCAAGGTTGTCCTCGAATCGCAATGGGACACTTGGCGGGTTTTCATCGCACTGGGTGACGCGGTGGCTTCAGAGATTGCAGGCGTTGTGCGTCAGCTCGCTTTGGCCATGATCAGTGTCGACGGCGTGGCGGCCTCAAGGCAGATGGCCACGAACTTGGATGTCGGGGTGTGGCTGCCATCCCCGGTGCTTTCCAGTGGCACCAATGGGTTGACTTCGGGGTAGTAGGCGGCCGCTTGCCCTGCCGGGATATCAAACGCCAGCAAGGTGAAATTTTTAACCCGACGCTCGTGCTCGTCATCCCAGATAGAAACAATGTCTACCAATTGGCCCGGCTTGAAGCCCAGGCGAATAATGTCGGCTTCGTTCACAAACAGCACGTTGCGTTGGCCCTTGACCCCGCGGTAACGGTCGTCCAGCCCATAAATGGTGGTGTTGTACTGATCGTGGGAACGCATCGATTGCAGGATCAGGTCCGGCAGGCGACCTGTCGCACGTGTGCGTTCGTCGACCAGATCCCGTGGCAGCACGTTGGGTTTGAAGGTGGCGCGACCCGCAGGTGTATTCCACTGGCGGGCACCTGCGGCGTTACCCAGATAGAACCCGCCGGGGTGCTGTACGCGGGTGTTGAAGTCTTTGAAGCCGGGAATGGTGTCAGCGATCAGCTCGCGAATGCGGCTGTAATCTTCGACGACCCCGTTCCAGTCAATCGGGTGCGTTCCCAAGGTTGCCGCTGCGATGCCGGCAATGATGGCCGGTTCCGAACGCATCTGATTCGACAAGGGCTGCAACTGGCCATTGGAGGCGTGAACCATGCTGAACGAGTCTTCCACCGTGACCGCTTGCGGGCCTTGCACCTGGATATCGATGTCGGTTCGGCCAAGGCAAGGCAGGATCAGCGCTTCCTTGCCGTGCATCAAATGGCTGCGGTTGAGCTTGGTGCTGATTTGCACGGTCAGGTCGCAATTGCGCAGGGCCTGGGCCGTGCGCGGGCTGTCGGGCGTGGCCTGGGCAAAGTTGCCGCCCAGTCCGATAAAGACCTTGGCGCGCCCTTCGAGCATGGCGTGGATGGCTTCCACCACGTTGTGCCCGTTTTCACGCGGCACATTGAATTTGAAACGACGCTCCAGTGCATCAAGGAATGCCACGGGCGGGCGCTCGTTAATGCCCATGGTGCGGTCGCCTTGCACGTTACTGTGGCCGCGCACCGGGCACAGACCCGCACCGGGACGGCCAATGTTGCCGCGCAACAGCATCAGGTTGGCGATTTCCTGAATGGTCTGCACCGAGTGGCGATGCTGGGTGATGCCCATGGCCCAGCACATGATGACGTTCTTGCCTTTGAGGTACATGCGCGCGGCACGTTCGATGTCTGCCAGCGTCAGGCCCGATTGCTCGACCAGAGCGTCCCACGGGGTGTCATCCAGGCTGGCGATGTAGTCCAGCACGCCGGCGGTGTGTTCATTCAAGAACGCGTGGTCGAAGACCGCCGGCTCCCCAGCCGCCTGAGCGCCGCGTTCCCATTGCAGCAGGAACTTGGCCATGCCCCGCAACAGCGCCATGTCGCCGCCCAGTGCCGGGCGCAGGTAAGCGGTGTTGGTCGGGCGGTCACCGTTGGTGAGCATTTCCAGCGGGTGTTGTGGGTGCTGGAAGCGTTCCAGGCCGCGCTCTTTGAGCGGGTTGACGCACACCACTTGGGCGCCGCGCTTCACGGCTTCGCGCAGCGGTTCAAGCATGCGCGGGTGGTTAGTGCCGGGGTTTTGCCCAAGCACGAAAATCGCGTCGGCATGTTCGAAGTCATCGAACGTGACTGTGCCCTTGCCGACCCCCACGCTTTGCGCAAGCGCAACGCCGCTGGCTTCGTGGCACATGTTCGAGCAATCGGGGAAGTTATTGGTGCCGAAGGCGCGCACGAACAATTGATACAGATACGCCGCTTCGTTGCTGGCGCGGCCCGAGGTATAGAACTCCGCCTGATGGGGGCTCGTCAGGTTCAGCAGGTGCTTGGCAACCAGCGCGAAGGCGCCATCCCACGTGATGGGTACATAGCGGTCGGTGGACGCGTCGTAACGCATGGGCTCGGTCAGGCGGCCCTGATATTCGAGCCAGTAATCGCTTTGCTCCAGCAGCGCGCTGACGCTGTGTTTGGCAAAGAACTTGGCATCGACCCGGCGCTTGGTGGCTTCCCAGTTAACAGCTTTGGCGCCGTTCTCGCAGAATTTGACCAGCCCGCTTTCCGGCGAATCGCCCCAGGCACAACCGGGGCAGTCGAAACCGCCGTTCTGGTTGGTCTTGAGCATCATGCGCAGGTTTTTCAGAGCGTTGTCGCTGGTCAACCAGGCTTGCGCCACACTGATCAGCGCGCCCCAGCCACCTGCCGGGCCTTTATAGGGCTTGTAGCGAGGGGTTGGGGTTTGGTCGGCTTGATGATGAGTGCTCACGCGGGATTCTCCTGCACCGGGCTGTACACACGCGGTGCGCTTTTTTGCGGCAGATGAATAAGGTTGAGGTTGTGGCGGCGGGCCCATTGCAGCGCCAGGCCCGTAGGCGAGGACAGGCTGATCAGGGTCTGGATGCCTGCGCGCAACACTTTTTGAATCAGTTCAAGGCTGCAACGGCTGGTGACAATCGCCGCGCCGCCGTTCAGGTCGATGCGTTGACGCACCAATGCCCCGATCAACTTGTCGAGCGCGTTATGTCGGCCAATGTCTTCGCGGCCCATCAGCAGGTGGCCGCTGGCGTCCATGTAAACGGCCGCATGCACCGCGCCGCAGTGCTGGCCCAGCGGTTGAAACGCGCTGATGCGCTGGCGCAGGCCGTCGAGCCACTGTGCGGGCGGCAAGGGCGCGCCGGGCAGGACGTTCAGCTCGGGCAGCGCTTGCTCCACGGCTTCGACGCCGCACAGCCCGCAGCCGCTGGTGCCTGCCAGTTGGCGACGTTGCTGTTTGAGGTTCCAGAACGCACGGCTGGCGATTTCAACGTGGGCATACTGCGCCGAGCCCGCGCCACTGAGCTTGAGGTCATAAATATCGCTGGGGTCTTGAATGATGCCGCTGCCCAGGCTGAAACCGACGATGAAATCCTCAAGGTCAGTGGGCGTCACCAGCATCACCGCTTGGTTGATGCCATTGAAGGCAATCGCCAGGGCGACTTCTTCGGCGAGGGCAGTTTCAGCGCCGCTGCTGTGGTCCAGCGTGACGTAGTGGTAATTCTGGCTGGCAGCGGGCGCGGGGGAATCCTGGGCGGGCGCCGCGCACGTGGGGCGCTGGGCGTTCATAAGGCTGTACCGACGGTATATTCAGCAGTAAGGGTAGGCGCGACACTGTGTCGCGTCTAATCGCTAGTGCTGATCTATTGATAGATGCCGTCGATCAACAAGCAGTTGATGATTTTTGAAACAGCGCGAAGCAGGCTTCTGCCAGTGCCGACCGTGGCGCTTCGCGGCGCATGATCAAACCCAGCGTGGCGAGGGTTTGCGCATCGGCAATCGGGTGCAGGCGCAGGTCGTCAGTCAGGGCTTCAAGGCCGCCTTCAAGCGGCATGACCGCGCAACACAACCCGCCATGCACGGCTTGCAACAGTTGATGAACCGCATCGGTTTGCAGCATGGGCTGCGGGGTCAGCCCGCGACTGTGGAAGTTGTGATCGATGGACTGGCGAAAATGCATGCCGCCACTGAGCAGCGCCAACGGCAATTCGATCAGCGCTTCCCAGCTCAACGGTTGCTCACCGAAGGTGAAGTGCCGTTGGTCGTACAAAAGCCCCATGCGGGTGTCGCCCAGGGTGAGCGAGTCGAAACGCTCATGGTCTAGCCGGTCGAGGTAGGAGACGCCCACATCCAGCTGATTGCGGGCCAATTGCTCCAGGATCTGTTCGGAACTCAGTGCGGACAACTCAAACCGCAGTTCGGGGTGCGCCTTGTGCATTTGTTGCAATAACGGCAGCGGGTCAAAACTCGACAACGGCACCACGCCCAAACGCAACGTACCGATCAGGTTGCCGCGGCACGCAGCCGCTTCGGCCTGCAAACCGTCGTAGGCGGACAACACGGTTCTGGCCCATGCCAGCACGCGCTCGCCGGGCGCGGTAAAGCTTTCAAAGCGCTGGCCGCGATTGACCAATTGCAAACCCAGCTCTTGCTCAAGGCTGCGCAGGCGCATGGACAGCGTGGGTTGGGTGATATGGCAGCGGGCCGCCGCCTGACCGAAATGACGGGTTTCATCGAGGGCGATCAGGAATTTCAGTTGTTTGATGTCCATGCTCGCTCCACGTGCAAATCGTCGGGGGATTCTAACGTGCCCGCCCCGGAACCTGCCTGTCCAATGTTGGTCTACGCTGTGTGTCTGGATATTCCAACCCTAGGAGCGTGAACGATGAGTATTTTTAGCTTTATCAAGGAAGCGGGCGAAAAAGTAATCGACTTGCTGACACCGGGCAAAGCCAACGCCTCGGAAGAACTCAAGAAGCACGTAGAAAAAGTAGGTTTGGGCAATCCGAACATCACCGCCACCGTTGAGGGCGACAAAGTGATCGTGACCGGCGAGGTCGCGACGCAGGAAGAGAAAGAAAAAATCATTCTGGCGGCGGGCAATATCGAAGGTGTTGCCAGCGTTGAAGACCACATCACGGTCACCGGCCCGGTGGTTGCCGCTTCGCGTTTTGTGGTGGTGAAAAAGGGCGACACCCTCAGCGCCATCTCACTCACGGTATACGGCGACGCGAACAAGTATCAAAAAATCTTTGAAGCCAACAAACCGATGCTCAAAGACCCGAACAAAATCTACCCGGGCCAGACACTGCGTATCCCTGAGTAAACCCTCGCGGTTTTCGGCAGCGACTGCAGGTGTGCATGCACGTGTGTCGCTGCCCAGGTATGCGGTGGTGATCCCTCACCCACTCAGCGGGCCTGACTCAAAGCCCTTCCAGCAAGTCGCGGTAATCCCCCAGCGCTGCAAATTCCTCGGTGTCTTTCGGGCCTTTTTTGCTGTCGGGCTGTTTTACGGCCAGCAAATGCCTCACGCCAAAATCCCGTGCACTGCGCAGAATCGGCAGGGTGTCGTCGATAAACAGGCTGCGCGCCGGATCAAACCCGATATCAGCGTGCAAGGCATCCCAGAACTGTGGGCTTTCCTTGGGGAAACCGTAGTCATGTGAGCTGATCAGCCTTTCGAAGTAAGGCGCAAGTTCGATGCGTTCCAATTTCAAAGACAGCGAATCGCGGTGTGCGTTGGTGATCAAAATCACCCGCTTGCCGGCGTTTTTGATGGCGGCTAAAAATGTATCGGCATCAGGACGCAGGGCAATCAGGTCAGCGGTTTCGAGTTTCAACTCGCGCACCGGGATCTTCAGCTCGGCGCTCCAGAAATCCAGGCAATACCATTTCAATTGGCCAGCATTGCGTTCAAACAGCGGCATCAGCTCCAGTTCAGCCATGGCCCGGCTGATACCGTGCAGTTCGGCGTAGCGTTGGGGCAAATGTTCAAGCCAGAAGTGGTTGTCGTAATGCAGGTCGAGCAGCGTGCCGTCCATGTCCAGCAGAACGGTATCAATGTCGCGCCAAGGTAACGCTGTCATGCAAAACTTCTCCTGCATTTGAAAAACATCCGACCAAGACAATCGGAAAAGCCGGGGTATAGTAACCCGTTCATATTGAGGAGCCGCTATGCGCCAAAAACCCACCGTACTCGCCCGTGAAATTGTTGCCAGTAGCCGATTGTTTCGTGTTGAAGAAGTGCAGTTGCGCTTTTCCAACGGCGTTGAGCGTACGTATGAACGGCTGGTGGGGCGCGGCAATGGTTATGGCGCGGTGATGATCGTGGCGATGATCGATGCCGAGCATGCCCTGTTGGTTGAAGAATATTGTGGCGGCACCGACGAATACGAAGTGTCGCTGCCCAAAGGGTTGATCGAGCCGGGCGAAGACGTACTGGCAGCGGCCGAGCGCGAGTTGAAGGAAGAAGCGGGCTATGGCGCCCGTCAGTTGGTGCACCTGACCGAGCTGTCACTGTCGCCGGGTTACATGAGTCAGAAAATCCAAGTGGTGCTGGCCACCGACCTGTATGAGTCGCGTCTGGAAGGCGATGAGCCGGAGCCCATGCGGGTCGAGACAGTGAACTTGCGCGAGCTGTCGACGCTGGTACAAAACCCGCAATTCACCGAGGGCCGTGCCTTGGCGGCGCTGTATCTGGCGCGGGATCTGCTGACCCAGCGCGGGGAATTTACGCTGTGAGCCTGCCTGTCCCTAAACTGCTTCAGGGTGTGATTCAACTGGTGCATCAGGCGGGTGACGCCATCTTGCCGTTCTGGCGCGCTGATGTGGCGGTCACCGCCAAGTCCGATGATTCGCCGGTGACAGCGGCTGATCTGGCGGCCCATCACGTGCTGCTCGACGGCCTGACTGCACTCGATCCGGGCATCCCTGTCTTGTCCGAAGAAGACGCCAACATCGCCCAAGACGTGCGTGCCGAGTGGTCCCGCTGGTGGCTGGTCGACCCGTTGGACGGCACCAAGGAATTCATTGCCGGCACTGAAGAGTTCACTGTCAATGTCGCCTTGATCGAGCACGGCCGTGTGGTGTTTGGCGTGGTGTCGATGCCTACCAGCGGCCGCTGTTATTACGGCGGCGCAGAATTGGGGGCGTGGCGCGCAGATGGCGACACGATCGAACCCATCACTGTACGCACCACCCCGCCTGCGGGCGAGCCGCTGACAGTGGTCGCCAGCCGTCGTCACTCCAGCCCGGAGCAAGAGAAACTGTTGGCCGGGTTGAGTGAGCATTTGGGTGACTTGACCCTGACCAGCGTCGGCAGCTCGCTCAAGTTTTGTTTGCTGGCCGAGGGCGCGGCCGATTGCTACCCGCGTTTGGCCCCGACTTCACAGTGGGACACCGCCGCCGCCCAAGGTGTGCTCGAAGGCGCGGGCGGTGTGGTGCTGCACCTGGACGGCCAGCCGTTCACTTACCCGGCGCGGGCATCGCTGCTCAATGATTCGTTTTTGGCGTTACCGGCAAACGCGCCTTGGCGCGAGACGCTACTGCAGCTCGCCCGCCCGACCGTAACCGGGATCGACCCTCGTCGCTGCCTTAACGGTGCAACACATACTGGCCGCTGAAACGGACGGCGTCTTCTTCGCCGTGCGCATTGATGACCCGGGTTTCCAGGGTCAGGCGCGCCCGGCCATGGCGTGTGTACATGCTCACAAACTTGGTCCAGGCCGCCTCGGCCGGTGCATCGCAGAGCACGATCGCGTCCTGCGTGACCGGCAGCGGGTAGCTGATGTGGCCTTCCTGAATCACGATGTGCCCGTCTTCGATGCCCGCTTCACGTAGTCTCAAGTGCAACCAGCCCCAGCCCGCCAGCACCGCGCCGCAGTACAAGCTGCCACCGAACATGGTGCTCTTGTGGTTGATGTTGGCCGTCAGCGGCAACTGCAGGCGCAGTTGCCGGTCATGCCAGCCGAGGACTTTGAGGCCCATTTCGCGGGTCAGCGGGATGTCGTGGTGGAGGATGGATTCCAGGTAACGACTGTCGCGGTTCATGCAGGCCTCTTTGGTCAAATCACTCAAGTTCATCGGGGTGGGCGTGGCTGCCGCTGTCGAACTGCAAGCCGTATTTGCGCAGCTTGTCGTGCAGGGTTTTGCGCGGCACGCCCAAGGCTTCGGCCAGGCTGCGCATGGAGCTGTGAGAGCGTTCGAGTTCGGCCATGATCAGGCTTTTTTCGAAGTGCTCAACCTGCTCGCTCAGCGTGCCCGAACCCTCAAGGCTAGACGATGGCGGCGCCTCGGCCGTTTCATTGTCCAGGGCCAGCTCAAGGCCCAGCGCAAAGCGTTCCGCGACGTTTTGCAGTTCACGCACGTTGCCTGGCCAGGCGTGACGCAGCAGCAAGCTGCGCTGGGCCGGTTGCAGCACGTTGTGGGTCAGGCCGTGGCGGGCGCTGGCTTCGTCGGCAAAGTACTTGAACAGCATCAGCACGTCTTCGCCGCGCTCGCGCAACGGGGCAATGCGCAGCGGGGCAACGTTGAGCCGGTAATACAAGTCGGCACGAAAACGGCCCTGATCGGCGGCCTGACGCAAGTCTTCCTTGGTGGCCGCGATGACGCGGATATCCAGCGGGATCAATTGATTGCCGCCCAGGCGTTCAACGACACGCTCTTGCAGCAGGCGCAACAACTTGACCTGCACATCGAGGCTCATGCTTTCGATTTCGTCGAGAAACAGCGTGCCGCCGTTGGCAAATTCGAATTTACCGATGCGGCGTTTTTGCGCGCCGGTGAACGCGCCGGGCTCGTGGCCGAAGAGTTCGCTTTCGACCACAGACTCGGCCAGCGCCCCGGCATTGATTGCCACGAACGGGCCGTCGCGGCGGCTCGACAAGTCGTGCAATGCCCTTGCGACCACTTCTTTGCCGGAGCCGGTCTCACCCAGAATCAGCACATCGGCCTTGGTGGCGGCCAGTGCGCCGATCTGTTCGCGCAGTCTCAGCATCGGGGGCGAGAGGCCGACCAGCCGCGTGCTCAGTTGCTGGCGGTCGCTCAGGGCCATGCGCAGGCTGCGGTTGTCCAGCACCAGCGCGCGCAAGGCCAGGGCGCGACGCACGCCTTCCAGCAGCGCGTCGCTGGCAAAGGGTTTTTCCAGAAAATCGTAGGCCCCGGCGCGCATGGCCTGGACTGCGAGGGGCACGTCACCATGACCGGTAATCAGCAGCACCGGCAGTTCCGGGTCCTGGGCGTGAAGTTCGGCCAACAGCTCAAGGCCGTCCATGCCGGGCATGCGGATGTCGCTGACCACCACGCCGGGCCAGTTGCGCTCGATGCGCGCGGCAATGCCGGTGGCCTCGGCCAGCGGCAGGACGTGAAGGCCAGCGAGGTCCAGGGTTTGATACAGCGCCTGGCGCAGATGCGGGTCATCGTCGATCAGGATGACCTGTACGTTTGAGTCGATGAATGAGCTCATGACCTGGAGTCCTCTGAAGCTTGCAGGCTGACGCCCGGTGCGCCAGCGCGCAGTCGAAGGGTGATTAAGGCGCCGCCTTCCTTGTGGTTGGCAAACAGCAGTTCGCCGCCAAATGCACGAATCAGGGTGTCGCAAATGGCCAGCCCCAGGCCTAGCCCCTGCGTGCGGGTCTTGGTCGTGTAAAACGGTTCGCCCGCGCGGCCCAACGCCTCCATGCAGAACCCCGGCCCGTTGTCGCGGATGCACACCGTGACGCCTTCCTGAGTGGACTCGGCGCTTAGCCACAATCGTCTCGGCGGGCCTTTTTCGGTCAGCGCGTCGAGGGCATTGGCCAGCAGGTTGCCCAGCACTTGGCGCAGGCGCGTTTCACCGGCTTCAACCCAGAGCGTGGCGGCAGGCAAGTCGCGAATCAACTCGACTTCCATGCTGCGCCGGCGTTTGGCCAGCAAAGCCAGCGCGTCATCCAGCGCAGGTTGCAGCGCGACGCTTTCCGGCGCGTGCCGATCGCGCCGCGCAAACGCGCGCAGGTGAGCGATGATCGAGGCCATGCGCCCGGTCAGCTCATTGATCAGCTTGAGGTTGCCGCGGGCGTCGTCGATGCGCTGATGGTCCAACAAGACTTCGGCATTTTCGGCATAACTGCGGATGGCGGCCAGAGGCTGATTCAACTCATGACTGATGCTCGCTGACATGGTGCCCAGCGCAGACAGCTTGCCGGCCTGCACCAGGTCGTCCTGCGCGCGCACCAGCTCTTGTTGCGCATGCTCGCGCTCCAGCACTTCTTCACGCAGGCGTCGGTTCAATCCTTCCAGGTCGCTGGTGCGCTCTGCCACGCGCATTTCCAGCTCACGGCGGGCCTTGGCTTCAAAGGCGATACGCTCCAGATAATGTCGGCGCCGTTGCATCATCAAACCGATCAGCAGCATGACCACCAGCAGCGTGGCGCCCCCAATGGCCAGCACGGTGCGAACGGGGCGGTCGATCAAGGTGCGCGGTGCGAGGATGTTGACGCTCCAGCCGGTCTCGTCGATGTCCTGGGTTTGTACCAGCCAGTTGCTGAGGTTCAGGTTCAGCGGCTTCGGGTCGCGGGTCGGGTAGGGCAGGATGGCAAAGATCGACTGCTGTTCCTGCTGTGACAGTTCGCGGGTGGCCCTGAACCGCCACTCCGGGCGCGAGGTGAGAATGACCACGCCATTGGGGTCGGTGACCATCAATTGTTCCGGGGTCTGGCCCCACAGGCGCTCGGTGTGATCGAGGTCGACCTTGACCACCAGCACGCCGATTTTCTTGTCACCGTCGAGCACGGGCGCGGCAAAGAAATACCCGCGTTTGCCCGAGGTGGTGCCCAGCCCGAAGAAGCGCCCCAGTTTGCCGTCCATCGCTTCGCTGAAATACGGGCGAAAGGCGAAGTTGCGGCCGATAAAGCTGTCCTGTTTGTCCCAGTTGGAGGCGGCGAGGGTGTCGCCGTGGGCATCCATCAGGTACATCACCTCGGCGCCCGTCTGGGTGCTGATGTCATTGAGCAACTGGTTGGCGTGGCTGAGGATTTGCGGGTTTTCCGGGTCTGCCAGCAACGCGCGCAGGGCTGGCAGTTCGCCGAGGATCTGCGGCAGCACTTCATAGCGATGCAGCGTGCCCAGCAGGTTGGCGACGTAGAGATCCAGGGTCTGGCGATTTTGCCCGGCCAGCTCGCTGCGGTAATAGCGCTCGGCCAGATGCTGCAACGGCCACAACAAGGGCGCCAGGCACAAGGCCAGCAAGGCGAGGCTGCGCCAGCGGGGTCTGCGAGGCACGGGAGGGGTTTTGATCATGTTGAAACTACGCCGCAAAAGTACGGCGCAGTATACCTGCGGATTTTAGCCATCCGCGCCCGATGTTTAGCCTTGCTCGGCCATGCACGTGCGCAACGCCGTGTGCCAGTCGGGCTGAGTGACGCCCCAGTCGGCCGTTAACCGACTGCAATCCAGTCGTGAATTAAGCGGGCGTTTGGCGGGGGTTGGGTAGTCGCTCGAAGGGATGGCTTCGAGCACGGCGCACGGCTTGCCCAAGGCAATCAGCTGTTCGCCGATGGCCTGGGCAAACCCGAACCATGAGGTTTGGCCATGGGCCGTGAGGTGATAAACGCCCCAGGGGCCGGTGTGGCCTGTTTGCCAGCGCTCAATTAATGTGCGCGTGCTCTGGGCAATGGTGCCCGCCCACGTAGGCGCGCCGATCTGGTCGGCCACGATGCGCAGTTCCGGCTTTTCTTGCAGCAAGCGCTGCATGGTCAGCAGGAAGTTTTTACCGTGGGAGGAATACACCCAACTGGTGCGCAGTATCAGGTGCTGGCAGCCCGTCGCCGCGATGGCTTTTTCGCCCAACGCTTTACTGTGGCCGTAGACGCTCAGCGGGTGGGTGATGTCGTCTTCGGTGTAGGGCGTTTCTTTACTGCCATCGAACACGTAGTCGGTGGAGTAATGAATCAGCGGGATGCCCAGTGCCTTGGCTTCTTCAGCGAAGATGCCGGGTGCAGTGGCGTTGATCGCATTGGCGGCATCAACGTCGCTTTCGGCCTGATCCACGGCCGTGTAGGCGGCCGCGTTGATGATCAGGTCGGGTGCGTGGGCCCGCACCTGCGCACGTATTTGCTCGGGCTGGCTCAGGTCCAGCTCATCGCGTCCCAGCACAATCAGCTCGCCCATATCAGCCAGACGTTTTTGCAGTTCCATGGCCACTTGGCCGGTTTTACCGCTAATCAGTATTTTCAATTCAGGCGAGCCCACGGTCATGCAATCAGGTCTTTGGGTTCTGTAGAGCCTAGACGCTCGCCCTGATAACTGCCGTCCTGAACGCGCTGGCACCACTCAAGGTTGTCCAGGTACCACTGCACGGTTTTGCGCAGGCCGGTCTCGAAGGTTTCTTCCGGCACCCAGCCCAGCTCGCGTTCGATCTTACTGGCGTCGATGGCGTAGCGCTGGTCGTGGCCCGGACGGTCTTTGACAAAGGTAATCAGGTCAGCGAATTGCGCCACGCCCGCCGGGCGCTGTGGCGCCAGTTCTTCAAGCAGGGCGCAGATGCCGCGCACCACGTCGATGTTCTTTTGTTCGTTGTGGCCGCCAATGTTGTAGGTCTCGCCCACCACGCCTTCGGTCACGACTTTAAGCAGGGCGCGGGCATGGTCTTCCACGAACAGCCAGTCACGCACTTGCAGGCCATTGCCGTAGACCGGCAGTGGTTTGCCCGCCAGGGCATTAAGAATCACAAGCGGGATCAGTTTTTCCGGGAAGTGGAACGGGCCGTAGTTGTTCGAGCAGTTGGTCAGCAGCACCGGCAAGCCGTAAGTGCGGTTCCAGGCGCGCACCAGGTGGTCCGAAGCGGCTTTGCTGGCCGAGTACGGCGAGCTGGGTGCGTACGGGGTGGTTTCAGTGAACAGGTCATCGACGCCATGCAGGTCGCCATACACTTCGTCAGTGGAAATGTGGTGGAAACGGAACGCACTTTTCGCCGGTTCTGCCAGCGTGAGCCAATAAGCGCGCGTGGCTTCCAGCAGGCTGTAGGTGCCGACGATGTTGGTCTGAATGAAGTCCGAAGGGCCGTCGATGGAACGGTCAACGTGGGATTCAGCCGCCAGGTGCATGATCGCTTCTGGCTGGAAGCGCTCGATTACGGCGCTGACGGTCGCCTGGTCGACGATGTCGGCCTGCACGAACTCGTAGCGGGTGTTGGTGGCGATGCTTTGCAGCGATTCAAGGTTACCGGCGTAGGTCAGTTTGTCGAGGTTAAGCACCTCGTGCCCGGTGTTCTGGATCAGGTGACGGATCAGAGCTGAACCAATAAACCCGGCGCCGCCGGTGACTAAAATGCGCATGTGGATATCCCTTATTCCCTGACGGTGTACAAACAATTGGCGCATAGCTTGTGGGGATGTGCAGGGCGGTGCAAGTGCTACGGTGTGGCCACAAGGGCGCAGGTGACAGGCGGGGTAAGCTTTTTAGGGGTATTTATCGATATATATCGACTAAACGACCAAAAAAATCCTACCGATCCTCTGAAAGCGTTTTAAAAATGGATATTTATCGGCTATAAGTGGGCAGCGTGTTGACGTGCCTCTGAGCGGCGTCCACTGTTCTTTGATGGCGGGCCGTGCGCTGGCTCAATCCAACCTCGACGGATTTTCGGAGTCCTGATTTCAATGACCACTCTTTTGCACAGTTCGCCCCGCGCAGACGGTTTCTACATGCCGGCCGAATGGGCGCCGCACACCCAAACCTGGATGATCTGGCCCGAGCGCCCGGATAACTGGCGTTTGGGTGGCAAGCCGGCGCAGGCCGCGCACGCGGCGGTGGCCAAGGCCATCGCGCGCTTCGAGCCGGTGACGGTCTGCGTGTCTGCCGGCCAGTACGAAAATGCCCGTGCCCGCCTGAATGTGCCGAATATTCGTGTGGTCGAGATGTCCAGCGATGACGCGTGGGTGCGTGACAGCGGCCCGACGTTCGTGATCAACGACCACGGTGAAGTCCGCGGTGTGAACTGGGATTTCAACGCATGGGGCGGTTTTGAAGGCGGCCTGTATGCGCCGTGGAACCGCGACCAGCAGGTGGGCAGCAAGGTGCTGGAAATCGAGCGGTGCCCGCGTTATTACACCGAACGTTTCGTGCTCGAAGGGGGCTCGATCCATGTGGATGGCGAGGGCACGCTGATTACTACGGCCGAGTGCTTGCTCAATCGCAACCGCAACCCGCATTTGTCCCGCGAAGAAATCGAAGACGTGCTGCGTTCCAACCTGGCGGTGAGCAAGATCATCTGGCTGCCGGACGGTCTATTCAACGACGAAACCGACGGCCATGTGGATAACTTCTGCTGCTACGTGCGCCCCGGCGAAGTGCTGCTGGCCTGGACCGACGACGAGCGCGACCCGAACTACGTGCGCTGCCATGCGGCCATGAAGGTGTTGTTGACCAGCACCGACGCCAAAGGCCGCCCGTTTGTCGTGCATAAAATGCCGATTCCGGGGCCGCTGCACGCCACCCAGGAAGAGTGCGACGGCGTCGACAAAGTGGTGGGCAGCCAGGACCGCAATCCTTCGGAGCGGCTGGCCGGTTCTTACGTGAACTTCCTGATCGTCAACGGCGGCATCATCGCCCCAAGCTTTGATGACCCGATGGATGCGCAAGCCAAGGCCATCCTGCAAGACCTCTTCCCGCAGCATGAAGTGGTGATGGTGCCGGGCCGCGAATTGTTGCTGGGCGGCGGCAACATCCACTGCCTGACGCAACAACAGCCAGCCCCCCACAAGGCTTGATCCAGACGCTTCGTCGCCTTATTGGATGAATAAATAACCCGCCGCTCGCCAGAACGGCGGGTTTTTTGTTTCAGGTCAAAAGGTGAGTCCGTAATGACGCGTATAAAAGGGTGAAAAGAGTTTGTTAAAAATCTTGAAAGGGAGCCATGTCTGGGCATGTCGCGCTGCTCGCGGCGATGTTCTGTCACACACCTTGAGTACATTTGCCGCTCAAGTACCTGGAGAGCGCTGTCATGAACGTATTGTGCGAGCGAGGTTCGCGACCACAACCTGTGAGTCACGAGTCGCTGATCGTTCTGGCCAATTGGTTTAAACGCAAAGGACCTTGCAACACGCCAGGCCAGTCTGCCTATCAACTTCTTCGCGAACGCTACCCGGCCGGGTTGTTCAGCGAGGCAGAACTGGAGGCCCTGTCGGGAGTATTGATGAGTTGAACGGTTGACTGTCACCGTTGGCGAGGCACGAGGCCGTGAAGACGGTGCCCCAGGCAACCCCGCGTTGCTCGCCACGGTGACAGGTTCAACGGTTAGAAGCTGTATTTGCCGGTTACCACCAGGCTACGAGGTTCGCCGGGCATGATTTGCGAGCCGCTGGTGGCGGACGCGTAATAGTCGCGGTCAGTGAGATTGGTCAGCGCGCCGCTGACTTCCCAGTCTTTTTCCCGATACCCCGCCAATGCATCCCAACGGCCATAACCCGGTAATACCACCGTGTTCTGGTTATCGGCAAAGCGTTGCCCCACCAACGTCAGACCCGTTTCGGCGTACCAGCCCATTTCCGGTTTCCAGGTCAGGAACAAGCTGCCGTTGTGCTTGGCCACACCATTGATGCGCTTGCCTTCAAAGCCGTTGTTGTCCTTGACCACGGTGGCGTCCTGCACGCCGACGCCCCCGCGCATGTACCAGTTGCCGCCCAATTTGCCGCTGGCCGTCAGCTCGATGCCGCGCGAACGCTGCAAGCCCGACAGCAATGTGATTTCCGGGTTTTCCGGGTCTTTGGTGCGACGGTTGTAAAGCTCCAGTTCATAAACCGCCAGCGTGGTGCTCAGGCGCTCGTTCAGCCAGTCGCTTTTCACGCCGATTTCTTTTTGCTTGGTCAGCTCGGGGCTCAGGTCGTTGGTGTTGCCCGCGGCGCCCGGCGTAATGCCGATCAAACCGCCGCCCACCGGGGAGAAGGTTTTGGTCCACGAGGCATAGAAGGAGTGGTTTTCCAGCGGCGTCCAGACCACCCCCAGGCGCGGGCTGGTGCCGTGACTGTTGCGGGTTTGCGAGAGGTTTTTCAGGTTGCTGGTGGTGTCGACTTCAAACCGGTCATGGCGCAAACCGGCCAGCACCTGCCATTGATCGTTGAGGCGGATCTGGTCCTGGACATACAGGCCCTGACTGTCGACTTCGGTGTGGTTGTCGCTGGACAGCACCAACGGGCCGGTCGGGCGAAGGCGGCGATCCGGGTTGTACAGGTCAACGCCCGGCACGCCCTTGGCGCTGTACAGTTTGGGGTCACGGCGCTGGCTGCCCAGCTCCAGGCCGGTCAGCACGCGGTGTTCCAGCCCGAACGTATCAAACACGCCTTCGATTTCGAGATTGTTGAAGACATTGCGGGTGGTCATGTCCTGCTGCCAGCTCTGGCGGTTCACCTTGCGGGTCTTGGCGTCGTAGCCGGTCAGGTAGGTGTTTTCGAACTGGCTGTCGAGTTTGAAAATGCCCAGGGTGTGGCGCAGTTGCCAGTTCTCGTTCACGTCATAGCTGAGCCGTGAACGCAGATTTTGGGTCTTATCGTCGATGAAATCGTTTTGCCCGCCATACGTGGTGCCACGGCTGACATCGGCAGGCCGTCCGCCAACGCTCGGGATGCCACGGTCCGGGGTGCGGTTGTAGCGGCTGTATTCGTACTGCACCAACCAATTGAGGTCCGGGGTGATTTGCCAGCTCATTGACGGCGCAAACAGTTGGCGGTTGCCGCTGACGTGATCGCGGAAGCTGTTTTTGTCTTCGTTGCCCATGTTCAGGCGCAGGCTGAGGGTGTCGCTCGGGTCGGCGCTGAGGTCGGCGTACAGGCTGCGCAAATCGTCCGTGCCCCCTTGCGCCTGAATGCTGGACGGGCGCCCGTATTGAGGGGTTTTGCTGACGCGGTTGATGATCCCGCCCTGACTGCCGCGGCCATACAGCACGGCGGCCGGGCCTTTGAGCACTTCGATGCGTTCAATGTTGTGCAAGTCGCGCACGTACTGGCTGTCGTCGCGAATGCCGTCGAGGTAGAAATCGTTGCTGGCGTCGAAGCCGCGAATGCGCAGGCTGTCGAAGCGTGTGTCCGCCGTGCTGCTGACGTTGGGAATGCCGCTCAGGGCCTGGCCCAGCGTGTTGATGCCGTACACCATCACGTGACTGGTTTTGACCGAATCAATGGCCTGCGGCACATAGCGTGCAGGCGTCGCGGTACGGGTCGCGGTCGTGACTTCTTTGACCCGCGGGTCATCGAGTTCGGCTTCGGCGGCATTGACCGAGGTTTCGGGAAGGGTGGTGGCAGCGGAACTGAATCCGACGTACAGGCATGCACACAGCCCCCATGTGAAGGGCGTAAAGCGGCAGAGGGAACGCATGGTTGAGAAACTTCCGTGAAGGTTAAGACAGGTTCTATTTTTTAGGGCGCGAATGGTAATGGTTCTTGTTAGTAGCTGTTTATCATTACCAGTCGCTTCAACGGAAAGTTTGTGTCTGAATGTTGCTGTAACGATTGACCCGTAGTAAACAATCGATCTGAACGATTCACGAAACACACTAAACACCCATTCAGCGTTTTTCGGGGCAGGTCTCGGCGCTAGGATCTGTTCCCGTTTCAAGGCAAGCCGCGTCGCGGCTGCCATGAAACGCAGACAGCCCCAGGCGTGCCGCCTGATTTTCACTTCGCTTGAGACCGTTCATGACCGCTGCTACAACCTTGCATTACATCTACGACCCCCTGTGCGGATGGTGCTACGGCGCCAAGCCGTTGATTGACGCTGCCCGCGAGATTGTGCCGGTGGTCGCCCACAGCGGCGGCATGATGACTGGCAGTCATCGCCGCCCGGTGTCCGCACAGTTGCGTGACTATGTAATGCCCCATGACAAACGCATTGCCGAGTACACCGGGCAGGCGTTTGGCGACGCGTATTTCGAAGGTTTGTTGCGTGACACCCGCGCGGTGTTCGACTCGGCGCCGCCGACCACTGCGATTTTGGCCGCCGAGCAACTGGCCGGGCGCGGCCTTGAACTGCTGGGGCGTTTGCAGACGGCCCACTATGTAGAAGGGCGCCGGATTGCAGACGAAGACGTACTAATGGCCGTGGCGGCGGAAATGGGCCTGGAAGTGGACGCGTTTCTAACGGCTTATGACGCGTGCAACGGCGAAGTGACGCACGCGCACTTCAAGGCCAGTCGCCGGCTATTGGCCGATGTCGGCGGGCAGGGTTTCCCGACCCTGGTGCTAGAGCGGGCGGGACAGTATCACGTTGTGGATGTGAGCCCCTGGCTGGGCAAGCCACAGGCCTTTGCCCACTGGCTGCGACAACAAGACGCTGAGGGCGCCAAAGACCCCTCCAACCCTGCGCCAGCCTGCGGCCTGAACGGGTGTGCAGAGCCCTGAACGCGTTGATCCCCATTGATCGCGCGACATTCGAAGGCCCTAGAAGTTTCATCAAATTGACACCCGGATGTAACGACGGCTAGGATTCCTGCCAACGCCTGTGGCTATAAGCCATACACCAACTCTTCGAAAGGCCTGCATTGCGTCTTCGTGCGGGCCTTTTTGTTTTTGTGAAGCAACCACCACTCAATGTTTCAGCTTGAAACCCACAGCGCGCCTTTATCCAGCAATAAGGAAAATAATATGTTGAACAAACGGATAGGTCTTCTCGCGTTGGGCGTACTCAGTGCTACCCAGGCCATGGCTAACGATCAAGCTGACGCAAAAGGTTTTGTAGAAGACAGCCATCTGAATGTGCTGGCGCGTAACGCCTACATCAGCCGTGACTACAAAAACGGTGTAGACCGCAAAGCCGAGTGGGGCCAAGGCTTCCTGGGCACGTTCACCTCCGGCTTCACCCAGGGCACCGTGGGTGTGGGAGTGGACGCTTTCGGCATTTACGCCCTTCGTCTGGGCAGCGAGGGTAACCTCAGCGGCGCGGGCGGTATCGACTTCTTCAAGGTGGGCGATAGCGGCAAAGCAGCCAAAGACATCGCCAAAGCGGGCGCTGCGGTGAAATTCCGTGTGTCCAACACCGTGCTCAAGTACGGCGACCAAATGCCTGCTCTGCCGGTGCTGATGTACGACAACTCGCGACTGATGCCAGAAAGCTTCACCGGCACCTTACTGACGTCCAAAGAAATCGACGGTCTGGAAATCAACGTCGGTCGCTTCACTGCCGAGTCGCGTAAAAGCGCTGACGCCCGTGACAGCGGCGACCTGAAAAGCATCAACGTGTTCGGCGGCAGCTACAAGTTCACCGACAACTTCTCCGCCTCGTTGTACGCCTCCGACATGGAAGACGTGCTGCGCAAGCAATACCTGGGCATGACGTACGTGCTGCCGCTGCAAGACAAACAGTCGCTGACGTTTGACTTCAACGGCTACCGCACGCACGTCAACTCCGATTACGCGCGCGATGTGCTGGAAGTCGACGGTCAGGACAACAAAATCTGGAGCCTGGCGACCACCTACGCATTTGGCGCTCACTCGTTGATCCTGGCGTACCAGCAAAGCACCGGTGAAATCGGCTACCCGTACGGCGGCTATCGCAATGCGGGCGGCGTGGGCGACGGCGGCAACACCATCTTGCTGGCCAACTCCTACTGGTCCGACTTCAACGCCAAGGACGAACGTTCGTGGCAAGCGGGTTATGGCTTCGACTTCGGCGCCGTGGGCATTCCGGGTCTGACCTACAACATCGCTTACGTTCGCGGCAGCAACATCGACGACGGTTCCGACCGTGGCCGTGGCACCGAGCGCGAAATCTACAACCAGGCCAAGTACGTTGTACAAAGCGGCCCGGTCAAAGACCTGAGCGTGCGTGTACGCGGTTCGTGGTTGCGCGTGTCGAACAACGCCGACAAGTACAACAAAGAAGGTAACGAGCTGCGCGTCTTCGTTGATTACCCGATCAACGTGTTCTGATGCCGTCGGCCTGACCAACAGGCGCAACAGCTGAACGAAAAACGCTCCGAGCCGGATCACCGGTCGGGGCGTTTTGCTGTTCAGGGCTGGCAGGTAATCGGCTGATCGCGCCACCGGCGCCAGGCCTGTTCCAGGCCGCTGCCGTGGCGGGCGCCGGGTACGACAACCGCTTGCAGACAGCGCGCAGTGCCCAAGGCGTCACGGTAACGGGCGAGCAATTGCGGCGGCACGATGCGGTCATCGCTGCCCACAAAATGCCGCTGCACGATCTGCGTCAAGCGCTGGCGCCTGTCCAGGGGGTCCAGCGATCCGGTCAGCGGGCTGAGCTGTTGCAGCGCCACCCACTGACGCGGGCTGAGATTGCCGGCCAGGGTCTGCACTTGCGCAACATCCTCGCGCTGGCTGGCCAGCAGCAATGCCAGCGCGGCGCCGCCTGAATAGCCCACCAACTCAAACGCCTGATTGCCCAGCCGTGCCTTGATCTGATCCAGCGCCTGATCGAGGCTCGACAGCACCTCGGGGCTGAAACGTCGGTCCGTCCACATCACCGGCGTGCAGGCGCGGGCGCTGACAAACTGACACGGCCGGGCCAGATACACACTGGGCACGGGATCGCTGAACGCAAGGCGAGCCATCATCAGGTCGTGAGGGCTGGGGTCCAGGCTGGGCTGGCGTGACGTTGCCCAGGCATGGCCGTCACCTTCCAGGTACACGCGAATGCGCGACGAAACGGGGGCTGACGAAGGCAAGGCCACCATCAGCGGGAAATGTGGGGTGTGGATAACTTCAAGCCGTTGCTGATGGCGTGAAGCCTGTTCCTGCATCGCCTGAAGTGGCGTCTGACAACCGCCGAGCAGGGCGCTGATACACAGCGCCATGCCCCACGGCCAGACACCGACCCGCGAGCGCGGGTTGGGGCCTGAAGGCTTCATCAGAAGTCGTAACGCACTTTGGCCGAGAACGTATCGGCGTCGAAACCTGATTTGCCGACATAGTCGTAATTCAGGCCCAGCGTCACGGCACCCAGATGGTAATCGGCACCGATACCGGCTTCGTAGCTGTTACGCACAGCGCCAGCGCCGCTGGTGACGAACGGCGTGTTGCCGAGGGTGAAGGTCGACGTGCTGCTGGCTTCGTCAGCGGCAAAATCGTGGAACGCCATCAACTTGGCCTGTGGCGTGAGGGTGCCCTGACCCAGCGGGTAGCTGGCCGCGACCCGGAACCCTGCGCCCAGTTCGGCCACTTCGTAGCGCTGATCCTTGACCTTCAAGGCAGCCGACGAACCTTTTTCGCGGTAGCCATCGATGTCCACCAGGCTGTAGCGCGCAGCGATGCGTGGCTCGATCAGCAGGTCGGGCGTGATGTGGTAGGTGTAACCACCCACCAGGTTCACGCCGAACAGGTTGCTGTCGTAGTCGGCCTTGGCTTTGGTGTTACCGATGTTGCGCTGGCTGTCGTTGTCGTTCATGCCGTACGTCAGCGCAGCGTCAACGAAGTAATTGCCCTGCTCAAAACCGCCGTACAGCGTGAATGCATGGCTGTCGACTTCAGTCTTGCTGCCCGCCTTACCATTCACATCGGTGTTCAGGTAGCTGTACGCCAGACCCAGCGTCAGTTGATCGTTGAGCTTGCCGTCCGCACCGACCGCGATCCCGCGGCTGTACGCATTAAACCCGGCCACGCCATCGCGCATGTCCTGGTTGGCATCGCTGTACAGGGTTTGCACCCAGACGCCGGTTTCCTTGAGCGTGTCGCCCGAAGACAGGCCGCGTCCGCCGCCGGTACGGTTGCCCGTCACGTTGCTGATCAGGGTCTGGCTGGTGGTCGCCGCTTGGGTTGCGCCGCCGTTCACGTCAGGCGCCAGTTGTTCCGCCAGCTTTTTCAGCGCTTCAGGGTTATTGGACGCGTTGACGTAGTGCTGGAACAGCGGGTCTTGCGGGCTCAGCATGGCCAATTGGCGAGTGACTTCGGTGAACGCGGCGCCCGCTTGTTGCGCATTGTGCGAGCCGCCGATGTCAGCGATGACATTGCCCACTTCCGCCGCGCCTTTGGCAGTGACCTTGCTCACAATCTGGTTGTTCTCGACCACGTAGCTATCGACATTCAGCAGCGACGAACTGCTGGTGACGGTCAACCCGTTGTCTTGCAGGTCATTGGCTTGCACCAGCGTGTAGGTGGTGCCATCGGTACGGAAATCATTGCCTTTGGCGGCCAGCTGGATCTGCGAACCTTTGCCGAATTCAGCCGTACCACTGACCGCCAGTACTGGGCGGCGGGCATCGGTGGCAGCGCTCAGGTTCAGCCCCAGCGACGAATTGCCAGCAACGTACAGGTTGCCGTCCAGCGTGGTGTGAGGCAGGCCGAGGTCCAGGTGCGCGGGCGACGACGCGCTGCCGACATCCACCCAGCCATTATTTTTCATGCGGATGTTGGCGCCGTCAGCCGTGGTGTCGGTGCCCGTGAACGCAGCGTTGCCGGTCACTTCGATCATGCTCAGATCGATCAGGTTGCCGGTGGTCTTGCTGCCGTCAGCCAGTGTCAGGTACACGCGGCCATCGCTTTCCGACGCATCTACCGCTTCGTCCTGGGACAAGAGGGTGCCGTTGTTGACAACCTTCAGCGCGCCGCCCTGATTGATGCCATCGATATCAAAACCGCCGATCACAATGGCGGCGTCTTGGGTCTGAATCAGGCCGTTGTTAACGATATGCGCTTGCTCGCTGGCAAAGCTGACGCCGTCGGCGCGAATGCCTTCGGCATCTTCGCCCATGGCAATGATGGTGCCGTTGTTCTCGATCCCGCGTACATCGGCGCGGTCGTTGACATTACTCACGCCGTTCCAGCGCTCGGAGCTGGTCACATCAACGGCGGTGCTGCCGGCACCGGTCACTTGAATCAGGCCGTTGTTGATGAATCGGCCGT
Organism: Pseudomonas lundensis; assembly: GCF_001042985.1. Lineage (GTDB taxonomy): Bacteria > Pseudomonadota > Gammaproteobacteria > Pseudomonadales > Pseudomonadaceae > Aquipseudomonas > Aquipseudomonas lundensis. Next base: position 1,581 of record NZ_JYKY01000015.1, on the reverse strand, counting down.
CCAGCTGGCCGCCTTCCATTTGAAAGGCTTTGGCATCGGTGCCTTCAGCAATGATCTTGCCCGAGGCAGTGTTTTTGACGTCGCCCTTGATGTGCGTCGAGCCCGAAATGTACAGGGCGCGCGAAACATCGCGGTAATCCTCGCCTACGTCCGGGTCACCTTTGGCGCTCAGCAGACCCTCGTTGATCACGTCACCACCCACGACGGCAGGATCGACCAGCCACGCGGTGGCGCCGTTGCCTTGGGAAGTAACACTGCCTTTATTGATCAGGTTGCCGCCGACCGTGTTGTTGGCCCACATCACGTCGCCGTTCGACGGGTTGGGGTTGTACCAACTGTCCATGTCGATACCGCCACCCGAGCTATTGCTTGAAGTAATCGTGGCGTTGAAGACCAGGTCTTTGGCGAAGTCCGAACCCAGGATATGAAGCGCGTCCACACCCTCTTGGGTGTGATTCATCGACCCGGTGATTTCGACGTTTTCGCTGAACTGCTGGCGTTCGAGGGTCAGGCCGGCATCGGTCAGTTGCAGCGTTTGCGCATGAACAGGCAGGGCACAGGTCGTGATGGCGAGAGCAAGCAGGCTTTTACGGAATAGAACAGGGGACACAAATTCTTCCTTAAACATCGGCTGATAATCCAGGCGCTTCCATGCATGTGCTTTTTAAAGCGAATGATGGCCAAGCGCCACACACAAAAGCGCGGCGATCTTAAAGGAGATGATGGCTAATTAACACTGTTGAATGATGGCAATCATTCACTACGGGACATGACGGGCAGGGCGCTGCGAATCCGTAAGCGGGCTGCTTGCAGGCAGCAGGGAATGCCTCGGGTCGCTAGGCAGGGAAGACAGCATGGTGGGGTTTTTTAAGCACACACAAAAAAGGCCCACCTTGCGGTGAGCCTCTTTCGGTGTTTCGTATGCAGTTAGGCCGGTTTCCCAGCACTGATTGCATGGACTGCGCCTAAACAGTCGTGAGGAGTGACATCCTCCTGCTGATGGGTCACTGGGAATCGGTTCCACCCGTCCACGATCAGTCTCCGCTCGTCAAGTTGCATACTGGTATAGAAGACTGAGTACAATCCCTGCACGTATCTTTTTTCTTCGACCTTTTGCAGCTACGTGAAGCGGGCTGATCATTTAGGAAGTCTTTGATGTCACTCAATCCCCACACCCTTGAAGACCTGCCCTCGCTGGTTGAATCTGTCGAGCTCGAATGCAAGCTCGCTCAGGGGCAGGATGGGAAGGGAGAGTTGCCTAAGGATTTCTGGTTGACCTACTCTGCTTTTGCTAACACTCAGGGTGGGGTGGTACTGCTTGGCGTGCGCGAAAAGGATGGGCAGTTCAGCGTTGCAGGCCTATCAAATATCGAGAAAGTCCGTACTGACCTGTTCAATACCCTCAACAATCCGGCCAAGGTCAGTGTCAATCTGCTGACTGACCGGGAGGTGGTTGTAGTGGTCAACTCATTCCGGACACGGTTTTGAGTTTTTCTTCAGCTTTGGCCGGAGCCAGTCCATTGTTGAATTGATGGGGCCGGAGCCAGTTGTAGTGGCCCATCAGGTACTGGCTAATATCTC
>NZ_JYKY01000014.1 GCF_001042985.1 Pseudomonas lundensis | reverse complement strand
TCTGCTTACGTTTGCCGGCGTACTCAGCATCGGCGAAGGACATCTGTTTCATCGGGACTCAACCGTTCGATTCCTGTGAGGCGGGTATTTCACCAAATCTGGAAGCCTTTTTCAGAGTTTCCCTAAAGATATAGATGTATTTAGAGGGCAGCCATTTTACTGCGATGCTTGGACGGGAGGCACAATCAACTCTCCCTTGTATGTTGTGGCTACTCTAACGCCTACCAGGAACAAGCAGGCTCATCTCTGGCTGCCTACAGATTCGGCAGAATATTCAGGGCGTTTCAGGCAGAACTACATCGTAGATGTGAATGACAGGGCTGGCGAATTAACCATTGTTCAAGGGCTTTCTGGATGGGGGGACCGATCTCGTCCGGTGAAAAAAAATCCTTGTTTCATCACCGTTATTGACGAGTACGGGACGGAACATGCGCTGCATATTGTCGTTAATGAGTATGAGCAAGGCTTCGAGTTGAAATAACGAAAAGGGGGGAGTTCTATTCGCGTGATATATAAAATTTGAAAGGGGTGCGTAATGCCAGTCACGGAAAATAGCGACATTTATTCAAATGCTTTTAACTTCGATAGTTTCCTGTCGGGAGGTGTGGATCCTCGCACAGGTATTTACAGTTGCAGATTGTCGCTGGGCAACCTCCAGTCTCATGCGCTCAATGGTCCAGCCCTGCCGCTGAGCCTTCACTTCAACCCGCTTAATACCGTTGATCGCGGTTTTGGTCTCGGCTGGACGCTGACGGGTACGCGTTATGATCGGACAGCTAAAACGCTATCGCTGGCAGGCGGAGAAACCTATAAAACGCAGGAGTTACCGTCCAGGGTTCTGCTGACGGATCAAAAAATCGAGCGCCACAAATTGCTTGTAATAGGGGAAAACCGCTTCCTCTTGACTGCCCAAAATGGCCAACGTGAAGAACTGGCCATGATGGGGCTCAGCAACGTTGCAGTGACGAAACGGATATGGAGTGCCAACGGGGCAAGTCTTGAACTGGCTTACACGCTTTATAACGGTCATCCGATGCTGAGCGAGGTGCGCGATAGCCGTCGCACGCTGTTGTCGATCACGCGTACGGGCGCTGGATTAGAGCTCAAGCGCTTTCCCGGCTCCGCTGAGGAAGCGACTTTCGTTATTCATCTAGTTAATAGCCGCCTCTCAAGTATTACTTTGCCCGAGGGGGGGCGATGGGAAATACGTTATCTGGTTCTCGACGGGCTGGCCTATGTGTCGCGCTTGTACTCACCCTTGGGGGCAGTTGAACACATAAGTTACAAAACAATGGGTCTGCGCTTTCCTGAGGGGAGCGGCATGCCTGCAATGGCTTCGGTGGCAACACATTCTGTATTCCCGGGTCATGGGCAGCCCTATATTCACAAGCGCTTCAGCTTTTCAGATACCAACTTTCTGGGCTTTGGCGCGGCCGGTTTCTCATCTGAAACGTCTGGCGACAGGCTGTACAAAGTTGTTGGAGATTACAGCTATGCATCGACCGAAACCCTGATGTCAGGGAGTGAGGTGCACAGTGAAACAGTGCGCACCTTCAACACGTTTCATTTGCTGGACGCTGAAGTGACTCAGTGCGGTGCCAAAAAAATATCCGAGCGGGTGGATTATCACACCAAGCCAGGCAAGTGCTTCAGGGACCAGCCCGCTCAATGTCGACTGCCAAAGCGCTCGCTGAAGCGCTACGAGGATGTCAAGACAGGCACTTTGCGTGAAGAGGTCACACAGTTTGAATTCGACGCGTATGGCAATGAAGTCAAACGTATAACGCCTGATGGCCTTACCACGCTGACGGACTATTTTCCCAGCGAAGGCGCTGACGATTGCCCGGCGGACCCCTTGACGTTTGTACGGCTCCCTCGTCAAAAAACGGTTTTCTCTGCCACCCACGCCCAGGACCCTCATCACATCACACGATTTCGGTATACCGCCTTACCGTTGCTGGAGGGCACCACAGTTGCTGCGGTTGTTCCCGTGCGCGAGCAGTTTTTTGTACGTGTGGGTGAAACCGAGGTTTTGCATGAACAAACCGATTATGAATACGCCGTAACACCTCTGGATCCCACTCTGCATGGTCGCCAAGTCGCCAAAACGTCGACCCTCAACGGCTTGGCTACCAAAGAAACGAGTAACTACTCCATCAGCCATCAAGCAGTGACGGTAGAAACTGTACTGACGGGCCATGACGAAAGCCGCGCAACGGACCGCGTTGTTTACTGCGCAGTAACGGGGGCATGTTTATCGCGTAGCGAAGAGGACAAGGCGCCTGTCGAATATGAATATGACGCGTTGGGGCGGGTGATACGCGAAACCGTTTCCAAGGCTTCATCCTACGAAGCCTCAAAAACACGGACTTACCAGCTTCCCCAATCAGAGTCGCAGTACCCCACGCTCCTCACTACTGATGTCAATGGTATGCAGCAGCGAGTCACATACGACGGTATTGGCCGTGTCTGCACGATCGAGGAACAAGACGTAGAAAGTACTTCGACCGAACAGCCACTGCGGCTTATCAAGCGCAACCAGTACAACAGCCTGGGTCAGCTTCAGAGCGAAACAGTGACAGACTGGCTGGGAGGCACGCCGTTGGTGCTTCAGACACGCTATGTTTATGACGATTGGGGGCAGGTCAAAACAACGCTGCACCCTGATGGTGTGCAGGCACATGTCGAGCGATCCCCTGAAAATTTATCGGAGATCTGCTGGAGGCAGGGGCAAGGTAAAACGGTCACGTTCTTTAATACCCAAGGCAAGCCTGTCAGTGTGGAGACCTTCGACTTGCAGGGCGTTAGCCAGTCCAAAACCACCCATGTCTACGATGGCTTTGGCCGATGCACCCGGCAAACAGACCCCGAAGGCAATGAGACAGCATTTGAGTACGACGCCTTTGGGCGCCTCTGTCGAAGCACTTTGCCCGACGCGACGGTTGTAGAAACCCGGTATGCCTTGTTCAGTAGCGAGGAACTGCCGGTGCAAATTCAAGCGGCTAACAAAGTGATCGGCACCCAGACATTCGATGGCTTGGGTCGTTTGGTCGCAAGCAACACCGGGGGGCGGAAAACGACCTATGAATATGCGCCGGGTAGCTCACTGCCACGTGCAGTCAGTCGACCCGATGGTCAGCGCAGCACCCGCGACTATGAGGCGCAGCTTGATGGCGCAGTGGTTGGACGTACGAGCGCGAGTCAAACCGCCGTTTATGGTTATGACCCCCGTTCCGGATTGCTCACTCGCGCCAGCGAACAAGAACGAACCAGCACCTATGAATATTCCCGTGCAGGAAGGCTAAAGCGCGAGCAATGGGCCTTGGCGGGGCAGTTGTACGAGGCTTTCTACACCTACTCTCTGGGGGGGCGCGTGCTGAGCCAGGTTGGTGTAGACGGTTCGCGAAGCGAACACGGCTATGACGTATACGGCCGGCTGAAAACCATGAGTAACGGTGCCTTAAAGGCTGAATGCGAGTACAACGCCCAGGGGCAGATGCACATCATCAAAGCCAGTGATGCAGCGCGCCAACAGCTCATAACGACCTTGAATCATGACGAGCTGGGACGGGAAGTGCAGCGCGTGGTGCAGGCCAATGGCATCGAAAAATTCACCCTGAAAACCCGTTACACCCGTGCCAGTAAAGTTGCTCAGCGCAGCCTGTTGAATAACGGGGTCGTCCTGCGCGATGAGCATTTCGACTATGACCGTCGGGGACGACTTATCCATTACCGGTGTAATGGCTCCCAGCGCCCCTGCAACCCGTTCGGGAAAGAAATTGTGGCCCAGCGCTTCGAATTTGATGCCTGGGACAACATTGTGTTGCTGCAGACAGACTTTGAGGGCGGTCAAAACACTACGACCTACACCATGAGCGAGAGTGATCCGACGCAGTTGATCAAGGTTGAGCACTCTCACGCGGACTATCCACCGGCGGTTACATTGCGCTATGACGCCAATGGGCATCTGATTCTGGATGCTGCCGGTCGGACGTTGAGTTATGACGGCTTGGGTCGTCTCACACAGGTATCGCTGGCGGTTAATGCTGCCGTTCGCAAGTACGGCTACGACGCGGGGGATCGGTTGGTTGAGGTGATCGATAGCGACACGGCGCCCAGGCATTTTTTTTACCGCGATGACTGTTTGGTCAATGAAGTGAAAGGGTCGGATACCAAGACGTTTTTCCGTATGGGAAATACGCTGCTGGGGCAGGAGGAGCAAGGGGCAGCGGTACGAACAGTCTTATTGGCGGGTGATTCACAGAAAACCGTACTGGGTGCCTCTGTGACTGATCATTTTTCTTCGGTTGCATATGACCCTTATGGCAACCGGTCGATGCAGGGTGAGGTGCTGACCGGGCTCGGTTTCAATGGCGAGCGGCTTGACTCGGTGACTGAGTGCTACCTGCTGGGGAATGGCTATCGGGCTTACGATCCCTTACTGATGCGTTTTCAAAGTCCGGACAACCAGAGTCCGTTTGGAGCCGGAGGGTTGAATCCCTATGCCTATTGTTTGGGTGATCCGATCAATCGAAGCGATCCTACAGGGCATTCCGTTTGGGAAGCTCTGCTAGGCGCCGGTATGGCCGCGCTGGGTATCCTGGCAAGCATTGCAACTTTTGGTGTGGCTACACCGCTGGCGATCGCGGGACTGGTGGCGGGCGTGACCAGTGGCATCGCAGGGATTGCCAGTGCTGTATTCCAAGGGGCTTGCCCGGAGTCAGGTGCAGGCGAAATATTGGGTTATGTAAGTCTGGGGCTTGGGCTTCTATCAGTGGGTATAGGCCTTGCTGCCATGGGCAAAGCTCTCAGCCATATTGGTAATCGTTTGCACGATGCTTTTAAGAGTGGGCTCGATGGAAAAGGGGCACTAAAGGCGGGAAAGGCAATGGCAAGAGGTGCCCAGGGGAAAGCGACGGCACCCGCAGTCAAATGGAAAGTTATTGCGCCCAAGCCGAAAAATATACGTTCGGATTTGAGTGAGAGTGCCATGAATGACTATCAGCGTTTTGTTAAAAGTATTGAAGAGCAAAATTTACACCCGGGTATAGCTGCGCAAAAACTGGGTGACGCCAAGTACACAAAAATGAGTGGCACGGCTAAAAACATACATCAATATGAGATTCGAATAGGTGGAAAGGACCGCGTAACGTTTTTATTGCACAAGGACTCAGTAGAAATACTCCAGGTGGGCGGGCACGCCCTGATGAAAAAGTAAGCCAAAACCCCTAACGCGCCGCGTGCTGATCAAGCGCCCACTGCACATGCTCCTGCACCAGCGCTGACGGGTAATCGCGGCGTGCCTTCAATGCTTCCAGCACAGGAATGGTCGACGGCGCATTGCCCAGCCCCACGGCCAGATTGCGCAGAAAACGCTCATAACCGGCGCGGCGAAGCGGCGAGCCTTCTGTGCTGCTGAGGAACGTGGCTTCATCCCACATGAACAGTTGCGCCAGTTCGGCGTTGTCCAGATTGTGCCGTGGCTTGAAGTCACCTTCGGCCGTGGTACGGGCGAAGCGGTTCCACGGGCACACGATCTGGCAGTCATCGCAACCAAACACCCGATTGCCGATCATGGCCCGCAGTTCGACCGGGATGGCGCTCTTGAGCTCAATCGTCAGGTATGAAATACACCGCCGCGCATCCAGCACATACGGCCCGACAAAGGCATTGGTCGGGCAAATGTCCAGACAGGCTGTGCAGCGCCCGCAATGCTCGGTTTTGTGGGGTTCATCTTCGGGCAGCGCAAGGTCGACGAACAGTTCGCTCAAAAAGAAGTAACTGCCTGCCTTGCGATTGAGAACTAAGGTGTTCTTGCCGATCCAGCCTAAACCGGCCTTTTGTGCGATGGCTTTTTCCAGCACCGGGGCGCTGTCGACGAAAGCGCGAAAGCCGAACGGCCCGATCTGGGCTTGAATACGGTCTGCCAGTTGTTGCACGCGCTTGCGGATCAGCTTGTGGTAGTCACGCCCCAGTGCGTAACGCGACACGTAGGCTTTTTCAGGCTGGGCCAGTAAGTGCGCCATGTGCGTGTCGCCGGGCAGGTAGTCCATGCGCAGCGAGACCACGCGCAAGGTGCCGGGTACCAGCTCTTCGGGGTGCGAGCGTTTGCTGCCGTGGGCGCCCATGTAGTCCATTTCGCCGTGGTAGCCCGCCGCGAGCCAGCGTTCGAGGTGTTGCTCGTGCTCCCCCAAGTCGAGGCCGGCAATGGCGACTTGTTGAAAGCCCAGCTCGCGGCCCCATTCCTTAATGGATTGAGCGAGAGCGGGCAGGTCGACAGTATTAGCAGGCATGAGGCAAGAGAAACCGGGGCTGAGATGCGTATAATTCTGCCAGACATCGGAGCCCGACACGTATGCCGCAGACCAAACACCTGTTATCTGAACCCGACCTCCTGCGTGCAGCCACGCTGCCACGCCTGCCTGCACGCGCGCCAGATGCCCATAAAGGCCAGTTCGGGCACGTGCTGCTTATCGGTGGCGACCGAGGTTTTGGCGGCTCGATTACCTTGAGCGCTGAGGCGGCTTTGCGCTGCGGCGCCGGGCTGGTGTCGCTGGCCACACGCCCTGAGCATGTGCCCGCGGCGTTGACCCGCTTGCCTGAAGTGATGACTTCAGGCGTGTCGTCGGCCAATCAGGTGATGGGCCTTTTGGCGCAAGCCTCGGTGTTGGTGGTCGGCCCCGGTTTGGGGCAGGCGGCATGGGGCCGTAGCGTGTTGTCCGCAGCGGCGCAGGCAAAAATCCCGCAGGTGTGGGATGCCGATGCGTTGAATCTGTTGTCCAACGCTGACCTTGCCTTGGCTCCGGGCACGGTGATGACGCCGCACCCTGGTGAGGCGGCGCGGTTGCTGGGCATCAGCACTGAACAGGTGCAGGCCGATCGTCCGGCGGCGGCGCGGGCGTTGGTTAAAAAATACTCAGCTGTGTGCGTGCTGAAAGGCGCAGGCAGCCTGATTGCCGGGCTGGAGGGTCAGTTGGCGCGCTGCGATCTCGGTCACCCTGCCATGGCCACCGCCGGGTTGGGTGATGTGCTGGCAGGGGTGATTGGCGCCTTCATGGCACAAGGCATGGCAGCGTTTGATGCTGCGTGTCTGGCGGTGTGGCTGCATGCCAGCGCCGGAGAGCAACAAGGAACTTTGGGCCGAGGGCTGGCGGCCACTGATTTGATTCCAGCCATTCGTCAGTTGTTGGAGGAACACGCACCGTGCACGAATTAACACTGCAACAACTACTATACGATGAAGCGGCCATGACCGCGTTTGGCGCAAAGCTGGCGGGCATCACGCAAGGCCATGGTCTGATCTTCCTTGAAGGCGACCTTGGAATGGGCAAGACCACCCTGTCACGCGGCCTGATCCGCGGGCTCGGGCATGTGGGCGCGGTTAAAAGTCCGACCTTTACGTTGGTTGAGCCCTACGAGATTGGCGACATCCGCGCCTTCCATTTCGACCTTTACCGTTTGGTTGACCCTGAAGAGCTGGAATTTCTGGGCATTCGCGACTATTTCGAAGATGACGCACTGTGTTTGATCGAGTGGCCCGAAAAGGGTGCAGGCTTTTTGCCAAAGCCCGACCTGACCATTACCATTACCCCGCATAACACCGGGCGTTTGCTGAAGCTGACGCCCCAAGGTTCGCGTGGCGAGTCTTGGTGTGCCGCCTTGGCACCGGAAAACAATCAATGATGGGGTTTGGTATGCGCTTTCGCGCGTTAGTGAGTGTCGTTGGAGTGTTGCTCAGTGTCATGGCCGTCAATGCCTTGGCCGCGACTCAGGTAAAAAGCGTGCGGCTGTGGCGTGCCCCGGACAACACCCGTTTGGTGTTTGACCTGACAGGCCCGGTGCAACACAGCGTATTTACCCTCACATCGCCTGACCGTCTGGTGATCGACATCAACGGCGCCACTCTGGCCGGTGCATTGAATGTGCCGACGGCCAACACGCCGATTACCAGTTTGCGTTCGGCACAGCGCACACCCACCGACCTGCGCGTGGTGATTGACCTGAAAAAGGCCGTCACCCCGAAGAGTTTCGTGCTGGCGCCTAATGCCCAGTACGGCAACCGTCTGGTGGTTGACCTGTATGACCAGGGCGTGGACTTGGCGCCAAGTCTGCCTGCCACCAACGTGGCGAAGGTGCCTGTGGTGCCGGTGACCCCTGCGCAGCCTGATGTCACATTGCCCCCGATCCCGAGTGGCAAGCGCAGTGTTGTGGTGGTGATTGACGCTGGCCACGGCGGTGAAGACCCGGGCGCTTCCGGCTCCCGCGGTCAACGCGAGAAAGACGTGGTGCTGGCCATTGCCAAAGAATTGCAGCGTCAGGTCAACGGCATTAAAGGCTTCCGCGCCGAATTGACCCGCACGGGGGATTACTTCATCCCTCTGCGCGGCCGTACTGAAATTGCCCGTAAAAAGGGCGCCGATCTGTTTGTCTCGATTCACGCTGACGCCGCGCCTTCCAAGGCTGCGTTTGGTGCTTCGGTGTTTGCGTTGTCTGAACGCGGCGCCACCTCTGAAACCGCACGCTGGCTGGCCGACAGTGAAAACCGTTCTGACTTGATCGGCGGTGCCGGTAACGTCAGTCTGGACGACAAAGACCGCATGCTGGCCGGTGTGCTGCTCGACCTGTCGATGACGGCGTCCTTGACCTCCAGCTTGAACGTGGGCCAGAAAGTCCTGACCAACATTGGCCGCGTGACCCCGTTGCACAAGCAACGCGTGGAACAGGCCGGGTTTATGGTGCTCAAATCCCCGGACATCCCGTCGATCCTCGTGGAAACCGGCTTCATCTCCAATGCCAACGAAGCCTCGAAGCTGGCGTCGGCGAATCACCAGCAAGCACTGGCGCGCTCGATCAGCAGCGGTGTTCGCCAGTTCTTCCAGCAAAACCCGCCGCCGGGCACGTACATCGCCTGGTTGCGAGACACGGGCAAAATCGCCCAAAGCGCCCGCGAGCACCGTGTGTTGCCGGGTGAAACGCTGGCCATGATCGCCGTGCGCTATCAGGTTGGCGTGGCCACGTTGCGCTCCAGCAACAGCCTGAAAAGCGATGAACTCAAAGTGGGCCAGACCCTGAGCATTCCGGCTGCTGAACTGGTGTCCAAGCAATGAGTGACGTTGAACTCACGAGCAGTGCGCGGATTGAACTGCTCAGCCCGCGCCTGGCCAACCAGATTGCTGCGGGCGAGGTGGTTGAGCGTCCCGCGTCGGTGATCAAAGAGCTGCTGGAAAACAGCCTGGACTCCGGCGCTAAGCGCATTGATGTGGACGTTGAGCAAGCCGGTATCAAGTTGTTGCGTGTGCGCGACGACGGCAGCGGAATCTCAAGCGACGATTTGCCCTTGGCGCTGGCGCGACACGCCACCAGTAAAATTCGTGACCTTGAAGACCTTGAGCGGGTGATGAGCCTCGGTTTTCGCGGTGAGGCGCTGGCGTCCATCAGTTCCGTCGCGCGGTTGACCCTGACCTCGCGCACCCGTGGTGCCGATCAGGCGTGGCAAGTCGAAACCGAGGGCCGCGACATGGCGCCCCGGGTTCAGCCAGCGGCCCATCCCGTGGGCACGTCGGTTGAAGTGCGCGACCTGTTCTTCAACACCCCTGCGCGCCGCAAGTTTCTCAAGACTGAAAAAACCGAATTCGATCACCTGCAAGAAGTCATCAAGCGTCTGGCGTTGGCGCGCTTCGACGTGGCCTTCAATTTGCGCCACAACGGCAAGTCGATCCTCAACCTGCACGAGGCGCGTGACGACGTAGCGCGTGCCCGGCGCGTGGCCGCGGTGTGCGGTTCGGCGTTCCTGGAGCAGGCGCTGCCGATTGAAGTCGAGCGCAACGGCTTGCATTTATGGGGCTGGGTGGGCTTGCCGACATTCTCGCGCAGCCAGGCCGACTTGCAGTACTTCTACGTGAATGGTCGGGCCGTGCGCGACAAGCTGGTCGCGCATGCGGTGCGTCAGGCGTACCGCGACGTCCTGTTTAACGGGCGTCACCCGACGTTTGTGCTGTTTTTCGAGGTCGATCCTTCGGTGGTCGACGTGAACGTTCACCCGACCAAACACGAAGTGCGTTTTCGCGACGGGCGCATGGTGCATGACTTTTTGTACGGCACCTTGCACCGCGCGCTGGGTGATGTGCGCCCCGAGGACCAACTGGCAGCTCCGGCACCCGTGCCAGGGGCTGAGCGCCCGACCGGTCTGGACGCGGGGGAGTTTGGTCCGCAAGGTGAAATGCGCTTGGCCGCCCATGTGCTCGAACAGCCGCAGTCCGCGCCCACCCCGCACGTTGCCGGATCAGGCGCCGGAGCGGGGTATCAGTACCAGTACCGCCCACAGCCTTCCGCGCCCTCGGTGCCCGCCGAAGAAGCACGCAATGCCTACCGCGAATTTTTCGCGCCGCTGCCCGAAGCCAATGCCTCGCCACTGCCTGAAGGGCAGGGCGACATCCCGCCGCTGGGCTTTGCGCTGGCGCAGCTCAAGGGCATTTATATCCTTGCCGAAAACGCGCTGGGCCTGGTGTTGGTGGACATGCACGCCGCGCATGAGCGGATCATGTACGAGCGGCTGAAAATCGCCATGGCCAGCGAAGGTTTGAGCGGGCAGCCGTTGCTGGTGCCCGAGTCGATCGCCGTCAGTCAGCGCGAAGCCGATTGCGCTGAAGAACACGCCGAATGGTTCCAGCGCCTGGGCTTTGAATTGCAGCGTCTGGGCCCGGAAACATTGGCCATCCGCCAGATTCCGGCTTTGCTCAAACAAGCAGAAGCTCAGCGTCTGGTGCATGACGTGCTGGCCGACTTGATGGAATACGGCACCAGTGACCGGATTCAGGCGCACCTCAACGAACTGCTTGGCACCATGGCGTGCCACGGTGCGATCCGGGCCAATCGCCGCTTGGCGATCCCGGAAATGAACGGCTTGTTGCGTGACATGGAAAACACCGAGCGCAGTGGTCAGTGCAATCATGGTCGTCCCACCTGGACCCAAATGGGTCTGGACGACTTGGACAAACTCTTTTTGCGCGGTCGCTGATGACAGGTTCCAACGCATTACCCCCCGCCATTTTTCTGATGGGGCCGACGGCTGCCGGCAAGACCGACCTCGCCATTGAGCTGAGCAAAGTGCTGCCCTGCGAGCTGATCAGTGTTGACTCGGCGCTGGTGTATCGCGGCATGGACATTGGCACTGCCAAGCCTTCGCACGACATATTGGCCAAACATCCGCACCAATTGATCGACATTCTCGATCCCGCCCAGAGCTATTCAGCGGCCGACTTTCGTGCGGATGCGTTAAAGGCCATGGCCGAGATCACCGCGCGCGGCAATATTCCGCTGCTGGTGGGCGGCACCATGCTGTATTACAAGGCATTGATTGATGGGCTGGCAGACATGCCGGCTGCCGATCCCGAGGTGCGTGCGCAGCTCGAAGAAGAGGCGCAGCGCCTGGGCTGGCAGGCTTTGCACGATCAGTTGGCGGCGATCGATCCCGAGTCCGCGGCGCGCATTCATCCCAACGATCCCCAGCGTTTGACGCGCGCGCTTGAGGTCTATCGCGTCAGCGGTCTGAGTATGACTGCGCATCGCCAGAAACAATCTGAGCAATCTACTAAAGCAGCGGCTTCAGGCGCTAGCCAATTGCCCTATACTGTCGCGCATCTGGCCATCGCTCCGGCGCAACGTCAGGTACTGCATGAACGAATTGCACAAAGATTCGGGCAAATGCTGGAACAGGGGTTCATAGATGAGGTCCTAGCCCTGCGTAATAGAAGTGACCTGCATGCGGGGTTGCCGTCTATACGTGCAGTGGGCTATCGACAAGTCTGGGACTACCTCGACGGCAAGCTGTCGCAGGCCGAGATGAAGGAGCGCGGCATCATTGCCACGCGCCAGTTGGCCAAGCGGCAGTTCACCTGGTTGCGCGGCTGGGATGACCTGCATTGGCTTGATAGCCTGGCCTGCGACAATCTGCCACGAGCCTTGAAATACCTGGGATCGGTCTCCATATTGAGCTGAGTCTCCGGAAATGCCGTCTATCCTATGGGTGTGGCGTCATCGACCCTCTAAATTTTGTTTCTTTTTTTATCCTTACAGGAGTGCGGCATATGTCAAAAGGGCATTCGCTACAAGACCCTTACTTGAATACTTTGCGTAAAGAGAAGGTTGGCGTTTCCATCTACCTGGTCAACGGGATCAAGCTGCAGGGGACCATCGAGTCTTTCGACCAGTTCGTGATTCTGCTGAAAAACACCGTCAGCCAAATGGTTTACAAACACGCTATCTCGACAGTCGTTCCTGTGCGTCCAATTCGTCTGCCAAGCGCAGCAGAATCGGAACAAGCAGACGCTGAGCCAGGTAACGCCTGATAGGAGTCTGCTTTGTTCTTTGAGCGCCACGGTGGTGGTGAGCGAGCAATCCTCGTTCACTTGGAAGGTCAGGACCCTGAGGCGCGCGAAGATCCGCAGGAGTTCCAGGAGTTAGCTGTGTCGGCCGGCGCCGAGACCGTCGCGTTTTTTAACGTGCCGCGTCATCGGCCATCGGCCAAGTACCTGATTGGCAGTGGCAAGGTCGAGGAATTACGCGACCTGGTCAAGGCCGAGAAGGTCGACATTGTGATTTTCAATCACGTCCTCACGCCCAGTCAGGAGCGTAACCTCGAACGGGTTTTCGAGTGTCGCGTGCTTGACCGTACCGGGCTGATTCTCGATATCTTCGCTCAACGTGCCCGTACCCATGAAGGCAAGCTGCAGGTCGAACTGGCCCAGCTTGATCACATGAGCACGCGTCTTGTGCGCGGCTGGACTCACCTTGAACGTCAGGGTGGCGGTATCGGTTTGCGCGGGCCGGGTGAAACCCAGCTTGAAACCGACCGGCGTCTGCTGCGCGTGCGCATCAGCCAGATCAAGGCCCGTCTGAAAAAAGTCCGCAGTCAACGCGAGCAGTCCCGTAGAGGGCGCCAACGCGCCGATATTCCTACAGTGTCGCTGGTGGGCTATACCAACGCGGGCAAGTCCACGCTGTTCAATGCGGTGACCGGTTCTGAGGTGTTCGCCGCCGACCAGTTGTTCGCCACGCTCGATCCGACCCTGCGCCGTCTGGATCTGGACGACCTGGGGCCAATCGTACTGGCTGACACCGTGGGCTTCATTCGTCATCTTCCGCACAAGCTAGTTGAAGCTTTCCGGTCTACGCTCGAAGAGTCGAGCAATTCGGATTTGTTACTGCATGTGATTGATGCGCACGAACCGGAGCGCATGGCGCAGATCGAGCAGGTGATGGTGGTGCTGAACGAGATTGGCGCCCAGGACTTGCCGATCCTTGAGGTCTACAACAAAATCGATTTGCTTGAAGCGGTCGAGCCGCAGATCCAGCGGGATGCCGATGGCAAGCCGCAACGGGTCTGGTTGTCGGCCCGCGACGGCGAGGGGCTAGACCTGCTGCAACAGGCCATTGCCGAGTTGTTGGGCAACGAATTGTTTGTCGGTACCTTGCGCTTGCCGCAGCGTTTTGCTCGACTGCGTGCCCAATTCTTTGAATTGGGCGCGGTGCAAAAAGAAGAACACGACGATGAAGGCGTGTGCCTGCTGGATGTACGCCTGCCGCGAGCCGAGCTTAATCGCCTGGTCAGCCGCGAAGGGATGGAACCAGCGGTGTTCATCGAAGAACACACTTTGCAATAAAAGCCTCGCAAAGCGGTCGTGCCGCTGTGATAGGCATTCTGTAGCATTGGTCGGCGCGCCGTGGGCGCGTCTTTGCTTTATCAGATGGAGAGCGCTATGGCTTGGAATGAGCCGGGTGGCAACTCGAACAATCAGGATCCTTGGGGTAGCAAACGCCCTAAAAATGGCGACCGCAAGGGACCACCAGATCTCGACGAGGCCTTCCGAAAGCTGCAGGAAAGCCTGAATGGGTTGTTCGGTGGTGGGAAAAAACGTACAGGCGGTAGCGATGGCGGTTCAAACGGCGGCAAAAGCGCCGGTTTTGGCGTGCTCGGTATCGTGCTGGTCGTCATGGCAGCCGTCTGGCTGTACAGCGCTGTTTACGTGGTCGATGAACAGGAGCAAGCCGTGGTGCTGCGACTGGGCAAGTACTACGACACAGTAGGACCGGGCCTGAATATCTATTTCCCGCCGTTCGATAAAAAGTACATGGAAAACGTCACGCGTGAGCGTGCGTACACCAAGCAGGGCCAGATGCTGACTGAAGACGAAAACATCGTCGAAGTGCCGCTGACCGTGCAGTACAAGATCAGCAACCTGCGCGACTTCGTGCTGAATGTCGATCAACCGGAAGTCAGTCTGCAACAGGCGACCGACAGCGCCTTGCGTCACGTCGTGGGTTCGACCTCGATGGACAAGGTGCTGACCGAAGGCCGTGAGCAGATGGCGATAGAGATCAAGGAACGCTTGCAGCGCTTCCTCGATACCTACAAAACCGGTATCACCGTGACTCAGGTCAACGTGCAAAACGCCGCCGCACCGCGTGAAGTGCAAGAAGCCTTTGATGACGTGATCCGTGCCCGTGAAGACGAGCAACGTGCCCGTAACCAGGCCGAAAGCTACGCCAACGGTGTGGTGCCGGAAGCACGTGGTCAGGCCCAGCGCATCATTGAAGATGCCAACGGCTACCGTGACGAAGTGGTTTCGCGCGCCAAGGGTGAGGCTGATCGCTTTACCAAGCTGGTTGCCGAGTACCGCAAGGCACCGGAAGTCACGCGTGACCGTCTGTACCTGGACACCATGCAGGACGTCTTCAGCAATACCAGCAAGGTACTCGTGACCGGCAACAAAAACGGCCAGAGCAACCTGCTTTATCTGCCGCTGGACAAAATGATTGAAGGCCGTAATGGCAAGAGCACGCCGGCAACCGGTTCTGCCGCCGCCGCGAGCACCAATAACGATGCTGCTTCACATGTCAGCACCGATCTGCCGCAACAGCCGCGTACTAGGGAGAGCCGCTGATGAGCAATAAATCGCTGATCGCCCTTATTGTCGGCGTAGTCGTGGCAGTGGTGGCCTGGAACAGCTTCTACATCGTCTCGCAAACCGAACGCGCGGTTCTGCTGCGCTTCGGCCGTGTGGTTCAGGCGGATGTCCAGCCCGGCCTGCACGTGAAGATTCCTTACGTTAACCAGGTGCGCAAGTTCGACGCCCGCCTGATGACGCTGGATGCGCCGACTCAGCGTTTTCTGACGCTGGAAAAGAAAGCTGTAATGGTTGATGCCTTCGCCAAGTGGCGCGTGAAAGATGCCGAGCGCTTCTACACCGCCACCTCCGGCATGAAGCAGATTGCTGACGAGCGCTTGTCGCGCCGTCTGGAATCCGGCCTGCGTGACCAGTTCGGCAAGCGCACCCTGCACGAAGTGGTGTCGGGTGAGCGGGATGCCTTGATGGCTGACATCACGGCCTCGCTGAACAAAATGGCTGAAAAAGAGCTGGGCATCGAAGTGGTCGACGTTCGCGTCAAGGCCATCGACTTGCCAAAAGAAGTCAACCGTAGCGTGTTCGAGCGCATGAGCACCGAGCGTGAACGTGAAGCCCGCGAGCACCGGGCCAAGGGTAACGAGCTGGCGGAGGGCATTCGTGCCGACGCCGACCGTCAACGTCGTGTTCTGCTGGCTGAGGCGTATCGTCAGTCTGAAGAACTGCGCGGTGATGGTGATGCCCAGGCTGCCGCGATTTACTCCAAGGCTTACGGCCAGGATCAAGAGTTCTACAAGTTCTATCGCAGCCTGCGCGCTTACCGCGAAAGCTTTGCGAACAAGAGCGACGTACTGGTTCTGGACCCGAGCAGCGACTTCTTCCGTTACCTGGAAAAGTCCAAGCCGCAGCAACAATAAGGCGTCATGCCGTCCGATTGTGGTCTCTGACGTAACAATCGGGCGCATGCTTTCACTCCGCCTGGCGGGCAAATGGCCTGGCGGGGTGATCCTTTAAGAAAACGTGTGTATGATGCGGCAGCCGGGAAATTCCCGGCTTTTTTGCGTCTGCATGTTTGATTGACCGATCGGCTGGTACAGCGTCGGCAGATTTTTCGAGGAATGTGCTGTGTGAGCCTTTCGTTTAAGGCTTTTTTGCTGTGCGCGTTCAAGACGCAGCCACGTTCTGCTTTACTCAAGGCTCGCCTGCTGGCTGGCCGCCCGGATCATAGGGGAATGGCGTAATGGCAACGGTAGACCGCTGGCTCCTGCCAGATGGCATCGAAGAAGTACTTCCACCTGAAGCAGCCCGCATTGAAGTGGCGCGCCGTCAGGTGTTGGATCTGTTCCAGAGCTGGGGCTATGAGTTCGTCGTCACCCCGCATATCGAATACCTGGAGTCCCTGCTGACCGGGGCTGGCCAGGATCTCGACCTGCGGACCTTCAAGGTTATTGACCCGCAGACGGGTCGCCAGATGGGTTTTCGTGCCGACATCACGCCGCAAGTGGCGCGTATCGACGCGCATACCTTGCGCCGGGCCGGTCCTAGCCGTTTGTGCTACGCCGGCAGCGTGCTGCATGCTCAGCCGCGTGCCCTGTCATCCTCGCGCAGCCCGATTCAGCTGGGTGCCGAGTTGTATGGCGATGCGAGCCCGAGCAGCGACGTTGAAGTCATCAGCCTGATGCTGGCAATGCTGCAACTGGCTGACGTCCCGGATGTCCACATGGACCTGGGGCATGTCGGTATTTACCGTGGTCTGGCCCGTGCGGCCCGACTGTCGGTTGAAGTGGAACAACAATTGTTCGACGCCCTGCAACGTAAGGCGATCGACGAAGTAACGGCCTTGACCGAAGGCTTGCCGGCCGATCTGGCGGACATGCTGCGGGCATTGGTTGATTTGTGTGGCGGTCGCGAGGTGTTGGCTGCTGCGCGTGAGCGATTGGCCAGGGCACCGGCGCAGGTCATGGCGGCTCTGGATGATTTGCTGGCGATTGCCGAGCGGTTGTCGGTGCGTTTCCCGCAGTTGCCGTTGTATTTCGACCTGGGTGAGTTGCGTGGGTATCACTACCACACCGGTGTGGTGTTTGCGGTTTTTGTACCGGGCGTTGGGGACTCCATCGCTCAGGGCGGTCGGTATGACGACATCGGTGCCGACTTCGGTCGTGCCCGTCCGGCAACCGGCTTCTCGACCGATTTGAAAACCCTGGTCACCCTGGGGCGTGCTGAAGTCGAGTTACCGTCTGGCGGTATCTGGATGCCTGACAGCACGGATGCGGCACTCTGGCAGCACGTTTGCCAGCTTCGCAGCCAAGGCCAACGCGTGGTTCAGGCATTGCCTGGGCAGGCGCTGACCGCCGCCCGCGAGGCCGATTGTGACCGCCAATTGATTCTGCAGAACGGCGCGTGGCAAGTCATGCCGCTCGCTTCTTGAGTTTTCCTGCCGGCGGCTGCCGGCACCAAGTTTGCGCGAATGAGGACAAGTGTTATGGGTAAGAATGTCGTAGTCCTGGGCACCCAATGGGGTGATGAGGGCAAAGGCAAGATCGTTGATCTGCTGACCGAACATGCTGCCGCTGTAGTGCGTTACCAGGGCGGCCACAACGCGGGCCACACGCTGGTTATCGACGGCGAAAAAACCGTATTGCACCTGATTCCGTCGGGCGTGTTGCGCGAAGGCGTGCAATGCCTGATCGGCAACGGCGTCGTGGTTGCTCCCGATGCCCTGCTGCGTGAAATCATCAAGCTGGAAGAGAAAGGCGTACCGGTGCGTGAGCGCCTGCGTATCAGCCCGTCCTGCCCGTTGATCCTGTCCTTCCACGTGGCGCTGGACCAGGCCCGTGAAAAGGCCCGTGGCGAGCTGAAGATCGGTACAACCGGTCGCGGCATCGGCCCGGCTTACGAAGACAAGGTTGCACGTCGTGGCCTGCGTGTCGGCGACCTGCTGAACATGCCGCGCTTTGAAGCCAAGCTGCGTGAGTTGGTGGAATACCACAACTTCATGCTGGTGGGTTTCTACAAAGAACCGGCCATCGACTTCGACAAGACCCTGGCCGAGTGCAAGGAATACGCCGAGCTGCTCAAGCCGCTGATGCTGGACGTGACAGCCGAGCTGCACGACCTGCGTCGCGCTGGCAAAGACATCATGTTCGAAGGCGCGCAAGGTTCGTTGCTCGACATCGACCACGGCACCTACCCGTACGTGACCAGCTCCAACACCACGGCCGGTGGCGTTGCGACCGGTTCGGGCGTAGGCCCGATGTTCCTGGACTACATCCTGGGCATCACCAAGGCGTACACCACCCGCGTGGGTTCGGGCCCGTTCCCGACTGAGCTGTTCGACGACGTCGGCGCTCACCTGGCCAAGCAAGGTCACGAGTTCGGCGCCACCACTGGCCGTGCCCGTCGTTGCGGCTGGTTCGACGCCGTTATCCTGCGCCGCGCTATCGACGTGAACAGCATCTCGGGCATTTGCCTGACCAAGCTGGACGTACTGGACGGTCTGGAAACCATCAACATCTGCGTAGGCTACAAAGACGCAGACGGTAACGAGATCGCACCGACCGACGCTGACAGCTACGTGGGCCTGCAGCCTGTGTACGAAGAAGTGCCGGGCTGGACTGAATCGACCGTGGGTGCCAAAACCCTGGAAGAACTGCCAGCCAACGCACGTGCTTACATCAAGCGCGTAGAAGCACTGATCGGCGCGCCGATCGACATCATTTCGACCGGCCCGGACCGCAACGAAACCATCGTTCTGCGTCACCCGTTCGCTTAAGTCGCATGCTGTCAACCAAAGGGCCCTTCGGGGCCCTTTGTTGTTTTTGCCGCGCAGGCCATTCACGGCACGACCCTTGCTGTAGAGAACCTTATCAAAGGTGCCATCAATGTAATGGCACGTCGTAGAGGGGTTCGTCATGTCAGCCATTCTTTCTCTGTTACAAAGCCGACTGTTGCGGCCCGTGTTCGTTACCCTTGGTATCGCTCTTTTGGTGCAAGTGCTGGTCGCGGTTGCACTGACACGGAGCACGGTCACGGCGTTGGAGTCGGACCTGGATGCGCGTCTGGGGGCCGACAGCCAAAAACTATCAGTGGAGCTGGAGCAAGCCGGACGTGAAGTCAAAGGCAGTCTGGAAGGACTGTCTGCGAGTACGCGCCAACGCCTGACGGCAGGTTTGTCCCCGCGCTTGAAAGAAGAACAGGCGCAGGTGCGTACAACGCTTGAAAAAAGCCTGATGGATTCTGCGAACGACATGGCGCAACTGCTTGCCGCCGTAGCGCCGCGTGCCATGTGGGACAGCGACGTCCCCACGCTGTCTGAATTCGCCCGTCGCGCTCAGCGCAACCCCAACGTGCTGTTTGTGGTGTACGACGACGCCACCGGCCAGCACCTCACGCGTTACCTCAACCGTGAAAACCCGATCAACAAGGCACTGCTGGAAAAGGGCCAGGGCGACCGCGCGCTGGATAAAGTGCTGGATGCGGCCCGGCATGATCCGGCGGTGTATTACATCGAAGCCCCGATCAGCCCCAATGGCGTGGAGATCGGCAAAGTCCTCATGGGGGTTTCCACCGCGACGATTGAGCAGGACGTGGCGGCGCTCGATCAGCGGTTTAACGGGTTGATTGCCAGCAGTGAGCAGTTGGTCAGCGACAGCCTGCAAGGGGCAGCCGCCGACAGTGCGGGCGCGTTGCGTTCGCGACTGGAATCGGCCCAGGCCGCCGCGGCCCAAATGCAAGCCAATACCGCCAGCACCGTGCGCGATGCGGCGGATACCTTGCGCTGGCGCATCGGGCTGGGGCTGGCGATTGTCGGGTTGGCTGTCTTGCTGCTGGTGGCCGTGGTGCTGGGGCGGCGGGTGGTCAACAAACTCCTGTTGTTGATCGCAGCGCTGGATGACCTGGCCGCCGGGGAAGGGGACCTGACCAAGCGCGTGGGCCTGAACAGCAAAGATGAAATCGGTGACATGGCGGGTGCGGTCAATCGGTTTGTCGACAAGTTACAGCCCATCGTGCGTGAAGCTGGCGATGTGGCGCAGCGCACGGGTGTTGAAATCGGTGCCATGACCCTGCGCAATGCCGGTGCAGACGCCGCCGCGCAACTGCAGCGCGACGAGGTGGCACAAAGTCTGGACGCCTTGTCGACCATGGCCGATGCTGCGCAAACGGAAAGCCATGCGATGCAGGCGGCGCTCCAGCAGGTGATGGACATTCGCCAGGCCACGGATGAAAACACCCGGACCTCGGCGCAGGTCGGCGGTCTGATCGAGGCCTTGGCGGTGCAAGTGGGGGCGGGCGCCAAAGTCATCGAGCGACTGGCCCAGCAAAGCGAGCAGATCGAAGTGGTGCTGACCGTGATTCACGGTATCGCCGAGCAAACCAACCTGCTGGCCCTCAATGCCGCCATTGAAGCGGCGCGAGCCGGAGAAACCGGGCGCGGGTTTGCGGTCGTGGCCGATGAAGTCCGGGCACTGGCGAGCAAGACACAAAGTTCGACCGGCGACATTCAGGCGCACATTGTGGCCTTGCAGCAAGGCGCGAAAGAAGCGGTCGCCGCTATCGGGCTGGCTGGGCGGCAAGCCGATGAAGGGCTGGCGGTGTTGCGCGGCAGCGTGCAATTGCAGAAAACCGTGCAGGCGTCGGTCGAAAAAGTGCATGCCGCCATTGGCGACGCGACCAGGGCCGCAGCCCATCAGGCACAGGGCGCGCATGCGGTGCGCGGACGGGTAGAGGTGATCCATGCGCAGACCGAGCGTGCGGCGCAGGCGGTCAATGAAACCACCGCCAGCGGAAGGGTGCTGGATGGGTTGGCCGCGCAGCTGAAAGCGAGCCTTGGGCAGTTCCGGGCGTGAAATCAAATCACCCTCTCCCCAGTGGGAGAGGGTGGCGTGATGGCGTGATGGCGTGCTGTTTAGCGGCTCAAATACATCCGCGTGGTCAGCAAATACACGGGCAGCCCCGACACCAGGATCAGCAGCGCCGCATACGGCGCTGCGGCGGCAAACTCAATGTTTGAGGTGTGCGACCACACTTGCGTGGCCAGCGTGTTCAGCCCGGTCGGGCTCAGCAGCAGGGTCGCGGTCAGCTCTTTCATGGCATCGAGGAACACCAGCGCAAACGCCGCACCCAGCGCCGGGAAGATAATCGGCAATGTCACTCGGCAAAATGCCGAGAACGATGAGGCTCCCAACGTGCGCGCCGCTTCTTCAAGTTGCGGCGCGGCTTTGTTCAGTGCCGTGCGGATCGGGGCTTGTGCCAGCGGCAAAAACAACAAAGCGTATGCGATCAGCAGCAAGGTCGAGGTTTGGTACAGCGCCGGCACGTAATGCAGCGCGAAGTACACCAAGGCCAAGGCAATCACCAGACCCGGCAAGGCGTGCAGCAGATACGGCAAGCGCTCGGCCCAAATCGCCAACTGACCTTTATAACGCACCACCAGCAACCCCACCGGCACCGCCAGCAGCAGGCACAGCGCTGCACCGCCCAATGCCAGAGACAGCGACGAGAACAACGCTTCACCGATTTCAGCCATTGGGAACGCCGCCGAGCTGCCTTTAACCAGCCAGTACACCAGCATGCCCAACGGAATGCCGCTGCCAATGATCGCCAGCGCCAGGCAATACGCTTGCCCCGCCAGCGCCAGTTTGCCCAGACGCACTTGTCCGGCGTGACGCGCAGCGCCCTGGCCGATGCGTACATGACGCCCCTTGCCGCGCACTTTGAGCTCCAGCCACAACAACGTCAGGCACATCACTAGCAACACGGCTGACAGCATCGCCGCATTGGCGTTACTGAATTCCAGTTCGAATTGCTGATAAATCGCGGTGGTGAAGGTTTGCAGGCCGATGATCGACAGCGCGCCGAATTCCACCAGCATGTGCAGGGCAATCAGCAGCGAACCGGCCAGCAACGACGGCCACAGCAGCGGCAGGGTAATCCTGAAAAACACGCCCCAACGATTCTGGCCCAAGGTCCGGGCCGACTCTTCAAGGGCTGGGTCGAGGTTGCGCAATGTGGCCGCAACCGGCAGGAAAATAAGCGGGTATTTGGACAGGCTCATCACCAGAATGGCGCCGCCCAACCCTTCAAAACTGGAACTGAGCGACACCCAGGTGAAACTGCTGACAAACGCCGGGACCGCGAACGGCAGGCACAAAATCACCCCCCATAGGCGGCGTCCCGGCAAGTTGCTGCGTTCGAGCAACCACGCCAGTGACAGCCCGACCAGCGCGCAGGTCACGGTCACGCCCACCATCAGCAGTAACGTGTTGCGCATCAGGCCGAACACATAAGGCCGCCACAACATATGCGCCGCTTGCGCCCACCCGGCCTGCCAGGCTTTGGTGCCGACATACAGCAACGGCAACAGGCTCAACCCGACCAGCAACAGGACGGGCAGCAGCAGCCAGATGGAAGGCCTTTTACGTTTCAGGGTGAAGCGCGCAGGTTGGGCGGCCGCAAGCATCAGAGCAGGCCAACGTCGCGTTCGAGGTCCAGCGCTTCTTCGGCGTTGCCCAGATCGGCCGGGGTCACTTTGGGCGGTTGCAGCTCATCGAACGGCTTGAGCCCGCGCTCCGAGACCATGCCTTTGCGCATTGGGTATTCAGCGGTGGTGTTGGTAATCACCCGCTGGCCTTCTTCGCTGGCCATGTAGGCCAGCAATTGCTGGGCCTCTTTCGGATGCTTGCTGGCTTTGAGCACGCCTGCGCTGGAGACCGTAATCAAGCCGCCCGCATCACCGTCGGTGAAGTAATGCAGCTTGGAATCCAGTTGGCCTTTTTCGCGCTGCAAGGCAAACCAGTAGTAGTTGTTGACCAACACTGCTGCCACTTCGCCGTTCTCGACCGCTTTGAGCGCCACCATGTTGTTGGTGTAGGTCTTGCCGAACGCGCGCAGGCCCGTCAGCCACTCTTCCGCGGCTTCACGGCCATGCAGCTTGATGATCGCCACGGCTTGTTCCTGAAACGCGCCGCTGGTGGGTACAAAACCGATCTTGCCTTGCCACTCGGGGTCAGCGAAGTCCATCACCGACGCTGGCAGGTCTTTTTCATCGATCTTTTTCGGGTTGAACGCGACCACGCGGGTACGTGCAGTCACGCCGATCCAGGTGCCATTGGCGGCCACGTATTCCTTGGGCAGGGCTTGCAGCGTGGCGTCATCAGCCTTGGCCAGAAAACCCTGTTCGCCCAAGTTGTTCAGGGGCGGGGATTCCTCGGCGTAGAACACGTCGGCGGGCGAGCGATCACCTTCTTCCATGATCTGGCTGGCCAATTGATTGCTGCTGCCTTTGCGCACATTCACGTGAATGCCGGTCTTGGCTTCGAACGCGGCGGCGAGGTTGTCACCGACTTCCTTGTGCTGACCGTTGTAGAGCGTCAGGGAAACTTTGTCGGCGGCGTAGGCGGTAGGTGCGGTGAGTGTGAGACCAAGAGCGGCGATCGACAGGCCGCGCAGTAGGAATGTCGCAAGCTGGGTATTTCGGAGCATCATTCGCTGGGTTCCTCGCTTGGGTACTACAAAACTTGTAACAATAATAAACGATATTGTTTCTCAAGTGCGCTTGACCCAGCGTCCAATTGCGCAAACGCGACCAACTGTGATGCCGCTGGCCTTCATAGTGTGTCGAGAAAACTGCGCAAGGCCCGTAATTCATCCTTATCCATGTTCAGCACTTTCAGGCGTTCGCTGGTGGTGGGGAACAGCGGATCGTTGGCTTGCTGCGCGTTGGGGCGTGGGCGCGGCATGCCCATGTTGTAGAACGCCAGCGTGCCTTCCATATTCACGAACAGGCCGTTGTGCATCCACGGCGCGGTTTTGCTGACCAGCCGCAGAGACGGTGTGCGGAAGGCGCCGACGTCTTCGGGCTTGCCGGTCACTTGGTAGCGCCCCAGGTCTTCGTATTTGCGTCCGTAATAGCTGAGCCCCACGTTGTGGAACTGTTCGTCACTCAAAGCGGGGCCGAAGTGACAGTTCATGCAGCGCGCTTTGGTGCGGAACAGATGCAGGCCGTAAAGCTGCTCTTCGCTCATGCGCTGCGGGCGCCCGCGCAGTAATTGTTCGAACGCGGTCGTGCGGGTGGCCGTCACCAGCGTGCGCTGAAACGTTGCCAAAGCCTGTGCGGTTTTTTCTTGCGTGATCGGCCCTGGACCAAACACTTCGGCAAACTGCGTACCGTAGGACGTGTCTGAATTGAGCCGTTGTAGCAGTTGCGGAATATCGAAGGCCATTTCCACCGGGTCAATGATCGGGTGCATGGCCTGCTGTTCAAGGCTGCCGCCGCGGCCATCCCAGAACAGCGCAGCACTGTAACCGCTCATCACCAGGCTGGGGGCATTGCGGCGGCCGCTTTGGCGGTCATGGCCAAAAGACACGCGTCGGCCATCGGCAAACGCCAGATCGGCTTCATGGCAAGACGCGCAGGCAATCTGCCCTGAACGCGACAGCTTGGGGTCGTTGAACAGTTTTTTGCCGAGCGCCGCTTTGGCATCGCTGAACGGGTTGTCGGGCGGCGCGGGGGCGTGGGCAGGGAGCGCGGCCATCTCTTGCCATTGCACGTCGGCGTCCACAGTGGGCGCAGGCCACTGCGCAACGGGCTGGCGATACAGATTGGCGATGCAGGTTTTGTAGTCGGCGGCAGCTGCGACGCAGGGTTGAGCCGCGTTTGCGGTGCAGGCGAGCGCGCCCAGCCAGAGCCCAAGCACGCTGCGATGAATGAGCGCTTTCAAAATGTGTAACCCACTTCGACCATGAATTGGCGACCCACTTCAAAGGTTGTCAGGCCCGTGGTGTCGGTGGTGCTGACGATTTGTTTGTCCAGCAGGTTGGTGACATCCAGGTTGACGAACACCGATTGGTCCTTGGCGGTGGGCATTTCCCAGGCCAGGCGGGTGTCCCAGGTCAGTGCCCCGGAAAACGGCGTCTCTTCCCAGACGCGCACGGCAGCGCCCTGAAACTCTGTGGTTTTACCCGTGGCCGCGATCCGGCGGTAGCCGTCGCGGTAACGCAGGAAGTTGCTCCACGTCAGGTGCAGCGGTTCAACTTCGGTGACGGTGGTCAGGCGTGCCGTCCAGGGGCGGTTGTAATTGCTCGCGGGCATGTCCGAATACTTCATGAACTTGCCGTCGTACTGGATCGTCGGGTCATCCACATAAATGGCGCCAATGTTGGCGCTGTAGTTGGACAGGCCGGTGTTTTGCACCGTGCTCCAGTCCATGGCGAATTGCCCCGTGGTGCGGGTGCTGCCCACTATGAAGGGGCGCAGCGGGGTGATGGTCAGGGTGTAAATGTCGGCTTCGCTTTGGCCGCCGTTGTAATAGGTGTAGTAATTGGCCGCCAGGGTGGTGGGGTCGTCGGTGGGCGCTCCGATCTGTGAGCCCCAGGCGCGGCTGACTTGTTCGCGCCCTTTGCGGTTGACGTATTTGATAGCGAACTCGGTGTCCCACTGCACGTGGCTCAGGCCGAGGGTGAGTTCGTCGTCATAGGGCACTTTGAGCTGGTTGAACTTGCTGTCGTTTGGGGTGCGCTTGCTCATTACCCAATCGGCGGACGGGTTGGTGCGTGTGTATTCGGTGTTCATGGCGGCCACCCCGTCGCGCAGTTTGTAGGCGTACAGGTTGCGTCCGTAATACCGGTTGGCGCCAGCGGTGAGGCGGGTCTGGCCGTTGCCGAACACATCCAGTTCCACGGCAAATCGCGGCGCCAGGGTGACGTGTTTCATGTAGTCGTCGCCGTCGATGCGCACGCCGGGTCGTACCGTCAGGCGTTTGTAGCGCATTTCGTCCTGGATATAGAGCGCCCATGAGCGGGTGTCGAAGGACGTTTTACCTTGGGTCACGGTTTTTTTGTTGGCGTATTGGCCTTCCCAGCCATTGACGGTCATGCCCATCGAGCACAACGGGTCATTGGCCGGGCAGGACGTGGCCTTGGCCACTGAATAACTGGTGTAGGGCGTGGCGCGTTCGTACATCACCGTGTTTTGCGTCAGCTCCAGACCGGTTTGCACGGCATGATCGACACCCAGCCAGTTGACGCTGTTCCAGTGCGCCTTGAGTTTGTAGGCCAGGGTTTTCTGTGCCTCGTCGATATCTCCGAAACCACCTTCCGTGGCGGTGAGCGCATTGGTCCAGTCTTTGGTTGTGGAGGTGCGCCAGAACACCATGTAATCGCTGTCTGAGGTCCGGGAGGTGTTCATCTGGCTCCAACTGAGGTTTTGCTCAACCCGGGCCAGTGGGGCGTTCCAGACCATGCGCGCGCTGAGGCTGTCACCACCGGCCTTCATCATGCGGCCGGAATAAATTGCGTTCGGGCCGAAGGTTTCAGCGGTTTCAGGCGCATGGGTCACGCTCATGTCCAGCTTCCAGTCCTCGTTGATTTGCCAGGCGGCCTTGAGGAAATAGTTGTCGATGCGTCGGGTCTGAACCTCGTTGGCATTGGCTGTTTGCGTCTGGTTGGAGACTGAAAACACGCGGGTCGGGATAGTGGAGTCCTTGCGCGAGAAGCTGCCGAGCAAGCCGAAGTTGTCGGTCAAGTGCCCTTCGAGCGTGGCGCGGGTGATGATTTTTTTGAATTTCGGCTGGGAGCTGTTACCGAACCCGGCTTCGTAATTCTCCAGATCCGGGTCGTCTTCATTGAGGTGATAACGGGTCCATTCGGAGCGCGTCATCTGCACCGACACTTTGCCGTGCAGGTCCATGCTCGGGTCGCGGGTGTCGGCCTGGACCACGCCGCCGTTGAAGCCGCCGTATTCGACGGGCACGTTGCTGTCGTAGACCTTGATGTCATTGAGCAGGTCGGTGTCGAGGGCCAGACCCTGACTGCGACCCGGTATTTCGTCCATGTCATCGTTAGTGTTGCCAGGGTCGAGGTCGTTGTTCATGTTCATGCCGTCGACGATGAACAGGTTTTGCCAGGGCTGTGCGCCGTTGATGCTGATGTTGGCCGGGGCGATCTCGCCGGGGGATTTGCTGTTGAGCTGATTGTTATCGAACTGCACGTTAGGGTTGGTGCGCAGCAGGCTGGTGATGTCGCCATTACCGGACGGCAGGCTGTCGATCATTTGCCGATCGATCACTTGCTCGCCTTGGTACACCGCGTCCATGGCGGTAATGGGTGTGCTTTTGATCATCAGCACGTCGTGTTCGGCAGGCGGCAGAATCGACACGCTGTCGGCGGAGGTGGCCTCCCATTGCAGGCCGCTGCCACTGAGCAGGCGGGCGAGGGCTTTCTCGGGGCTCATGTGGCCGTTCACGGCCGCGCTGTCGTGGGTGGCCAGCAGTGTACTTTCCGCGCTGACTTGCCAGCCGGACTGGTGTGAGAACGCAATCAGGGCGGTGGCCAGCGACTGGGCCGGAATCTGGAAGCGCAGTTGTTGCTGGCTCATTTGAGCCTTCGCCTCAGGGAGCGCGGCGCAGCTCAGAGAGGGCAGAAGCAGGCACGCAGCAAAGCAAAACGACCTGGAGCGAGGCAGGCTGACGCAACAACGCAAACGCGGAGAAGGCATGAGATGACCTACGAAATGAAACGCCATAGTCACTAATGCGAATCTTTATCAGTGACGTTCGTAGGTAAAGACGCCCGGCGAAACAGGATTTCCAGAAATAAATGAAAATAAATTTGAAAGCTGAAAAGGCTGGCGCAGGCACGCCCCGGGAGTGCGTGTTAGCGCCTCGGACGGGTGTGGCCGCTAATGTTTTGCCGAAACGATCAACGTATACGGCACGCTGTCTTGCAACTGTCCGCCAAGTGGCGCGATGGCGGCCTGCAGGGCGCGTTTGGGGTCGCGCACGTTAAGGGCGGCGGTAATACGGCGTTGGCCGAGGGTTTTGTCTGTCAGCAAAATCAGTCCCGGCTGATAGCGCCGCAATTGTGCGACTACGTCCTCCACCGATTGGTCAATCGCCACCAGTTGCCAGCGCCGCCAGGGCGCAATCTGCTCGTTGGGCAGTTGAGCCAGGCGGGTGCTGTCGTCAGACGCGTTATACCGAAGTTGATCGCCGTGGTGCAGCAGGTGATCGGGAGCGGACGATGATTGCGAGGTCTTGACGGCCACCGTGCCGCTTTCAACGCTGACATCCACGCGGCTGCCCTGCAGGTTCACGGCAAACGCCGTCCCGGTTACCCGCACGCGTACAGGGCCGGCATTGACGTAGAACGCGCGCGCAGCATCGGGCTGTACCGAGAAAAACGCCTGGCCCCGCAACAACGTCACCTCCCTTTGCTGCGGGTCGAACTGCACGTCCACCAGGCTGTCGCTGTCGAGCAGTACGTGGCTGCCGTCGCTCAAGGTGATGTCGCGGTGTTCAGCCGTGGGGCTGTGAAAGTCGGCGCGTAAGGCTTGCCAGTCCGGCAGCCACATGAACACCGCACAGGCCGCGACGGCTGCGCCGATCAGCGAGCGTTTGCGCCGACGGAGGTGTCGCGGTGCAGGCGCGGGCATCAGCACGGGCGAGGGCGAGGGCGCGGGCTCATGCGGCAGGCTCAGTGCCTCGCCGCTCAGGCGCCAGACTTTCAGGGCTTTGCGGTACGCCGCGTCATGTTCGGGTGCGCTGGTGCGCCAGGCGTTCAGCTGTGTGCTCAGTTCGGGGTCGTCAGGGTGTTGCTGAATCAGCAGCAGCCAGTCGAGCGCAGTCTCCCAGACCGGGTTCGGGTTTTCAGACGTCACGGCACACGCCACCCGAAGCAAAAGTGTGGGCGGGTGCGACCGATGGCGGCGTATCGAAAAAGTCAGTCATCGCTCATTTGTTCCGCGCAGTAAGTCAGGGCGTCGCGTACCAATTGATGGGCCAGGCTGACAGAAATCCCTAGGTGTGTGCCGATTTGCTGGAACGTCATGCCTTGCAAGCGGTGCAGGATGAACGCTTGGCGGGTGCGTTCCGGCAGGCGGGTCAGAGCATGTTGCAATTTGCGCAGCTCGTCCAGATGCAGGGCTTGCTGCTCGGGCGAAGGTGCGCTGGACATGTGCTCATCGGGCGCATCATCGCGGGTGGTGTGACGATTCTCAAGGCTGACGCGGCGATTGAGGTCAAACGCCAGGTTGCGCACGATTCGATAGAGGTAGCCAACGGGTTGGGTCAAGAGGCTGGTGCTGTCTGCCCCTTGGCTGAATCGTAACCAGGCGTCTTGGACGACATCCTCGGCCTTGGCGCGGCAGCCCACGATGGGGGCGGCATAGTCCACCAGGGCATGGCGATGCGCGAGGTAGAGTTGAAGCCTTTCGTTGGTGTCGGACACGGGGTTCCAAGCGTACGCATGAGCGATCTGAAGATGGCCGGATATTAGTGCGATTGAGATGGATTATCAAATGCAGCGTTAGGTAGCGGATAGAAGGTCTTGGCGGGAGAGGGGAGGTTTCAAAAGACAGAAACTAAAAAGCCCGCTTTCGCGGGCTTTTTGAGTGATTTGCAGCGTAGAGCTGTAAACCTGAATTGGTGCCCAGAAGAAGACTCGAACTTCCACGACCTTGCGGTCACCAGCACCTGAAGCTGGCGTGTCTACCAATTTCACCATCTGGGCAGTATCAGCAACGTTGCCGCTGTTGATGTGGCGCACTATACGGAGCACTTTTAATTCTGTAAACCCCTGTTTTAGTTTTATTAAATCAGTGGCTTAGAACGCAAAAACCCGCTTTCGCGGGTTTTTGTGTGAGGCTGAAGATTGTACTAATCTCCATCTCTAAATTGGTGCCCAGAAGAAGACTCGAACTTCCACGACCTTGCGGTCACCAGCACCTGAAGCTGGCGTGTCTACCAATTTCACCATCTGGGCAGCATCTTCAACGTTGCCGTTGTCGATGGCGCGCACTATACGGATGGCCCTTTGACCTGTAAAGCGTTGTGAATAAAAATATCGAAAATTTTTCGCGAACGGTTACAAGGCAGCCGCAAAGCGCGTCAGAAAGGACTAATAAGGCTCTGAGTGAGTCCGACATTTCCCGTTTCAATACGCGTATGCCAAACTAACCCGCATATAGACAAGGTGAAAACTATCTAATGGCCGATTGGCAGACCCTCGATCCCGAGGCCGCACGTGAAGCGGAAAAATACGAAAACCCTATCCCTAGCCGCGAGCTGATCCTTCAGCATCTGGCCGAGCGCGGCTCGCCAGCTGCTCGCGAGCAGTTGGTAGAGGAGTTTGGTCTTACCACGGAAGACCAGATCGAAGCCCTGCGTCGTCGCCTGCGAGCGATGGAACGCGATGCGCAACTTATTTACACCCGTCG
Organism: Pseudomonas lundensis; assembly: GCF_001042985.1. Classification (GTDB taxonomy): domain Bacteria; phylum Pseudomonadota; class Gammaproteobacteria; order Pseudomonadales; family Pseudomonadaceae; genus Aquipseudomonas; species Aquipseudomonas lundensis. Next base: position 87,069 of record NZ_JYKY01000014.1, on the reverse strand, counting down.
TGGCACGTATGCCCCGGTGGACAAACTTGACCTGATTCTCGGCCGCATCAGTGGTCACCGCGATGGTTTCGGTTTCCTGATCCCGGATGACGGCAGTGATGACCTGTTCATGAGCCCGGCGCAAATGCGCCTGGTCTTTGATGGCGACCGTGCGCTGGCCCGTGTTTCAGGGCTGGATCGCCGTGGCCGTCGTGAAGGCGTCATTGTTGAAGTGGTATCGCGCGCTCACGAAACCATCGTGGGTCGTTACTTCGAAGAAGGCGGCATCGGATTTGTCGTCGCCGACAACCCGAAGATCCAGCAAGAAGTATTGGTCACGCCAGGTCGCAACGCCGGTGCAAAAGTCGGTCAGTTTGTGGAAGTGAAGATCACCCACTGGCCGACGCCGCGTTTCCAGCCGCAAGGTGATGTGCTTGAGGTCGTGGGTAACTACATGGCGCCGGGCATGGAAATCGACATTGCCCTGCGCACGTATGACATCCCGCATGTCTGGCCTGAAGGTGTTGTAAAAGAAGCGCGTCGCCTCAAGCCGGAAGTGGAAGAAAAAGACAAAGAGAAGCGCATCGACCTGCGTCATCTACCGTTCGTCACCATTGACGGCGAAGATGCACGTGACTTCGATGACGCGGTCTTCTGTGAGGCCAAACCGGGCAAATTGCGCCTGTTCTCCGGTGGCTGGAAGCTGTACGTGGCCATCGCCGACGTTTCCAGTTACGTGAAAATCGGCTCGGCGCTGGATGCTGAAGCGCAAGTGCGTGGCAACTCGGTGTATTTCCCTGAGCGCGTGATTCCGATGCTGCCCGAGGAACTGTCCAACGGCCTGTGCTCCCTGAACCCGAAAGTCGATCGTTTGGCGATGGTGTGCGAGATGACCATCTCGAAAACCGGCGAAATGACCGATTACCAGTTCTATGAAGCGGTGATCCATTCCCAGGCGCGTCTGACCTATAACAAAGTCAGCACCATGCTTGAGCACGCTAAAACCAGCGAAGCCAAGCAACTGCGCAGCGAATACGCCGACGTGGTGCCGCACCTCAAGCAGCTTTACTCGCTGTACAAGGTCTTGCTGGCGGCCCGTCACACCCGTGGCGCGATTGATTTTGAAACGCAGGAAACCCGCATTATTTTCGGGGCTGATCGCAAAATCGCTGAAATTCGCCCAACCACCCGCAATGACGCGCACAAACTGATTGAAGAGTGCATGCTGGCGGCCAACGTGGCCACGGCTGAATTCCTCAAGAAGCACGAAATCCCTGCGTTGTACCGCGTGCATGATGGCCCGCCGCCAGAGCGTCTGGAAAAACTGCGTGCCTTCCTGGGTGAATTGGGACTGACCTTGCATAAAGGCAAGGACGGCCCTACGCCGAAGGACTATCAGGCCTTGTTGGCCAGCATCAAAGACCGTCCGGATTTCCACCTGATCCAGACCGTTATGCTGCGTTCGCTGAGCCAGGCGGTATACAGTGCTGATAATCAGGGCCACTTCGGCCTGAATTACGAAGCCTACACGCACTTCACATCGCCTATCCGTCGCTACCCGGACTTGCTCACGCACCGTGCGATTCGCAGCGTGATCCACTCCAAAATGGACACCCCGCACGTTCGCCGTGCAGGTGCGATGACCATTCCCAAAGCACGTATTTACCCGTACGACGAAGCCGCCCTCGAACAGCTCGGTGAGCAATGCTCCATGAGCGAGCGCCGTGCCGACGAAGCCACGCGTGACGTGACCAACTGGCTCAAGTGCGAGTTCATGAAAGACCGCGTAGGCGAGTCGTTCCCGGGCGTTGTCACGGCCGTGACCGGGTTTGGCCTGTTCGTGGAACTGACCGATATCTACGTCGAAGGCTTGGTGCATGTCACGGCCTTGCCGGGTGACTACTACCACTTCGACCCTGTGCACCACCGCCTGGCGGGCGAGCGCACTGGCCGTAGCTTCCGTTTGGGCGACACCGTTGAAGTGCGGGTCATGCGCGTCGATCTCGACGAGCGCAAGATCGACTTCGAGATGGCTGAGAAAACCCTCAGCGCGCCAATCGGTCGTAAAAATCGTGGGGCTGAGAAACCGGCCGTCAAATCGACCAAGCCAGCCGGAAAGCCAAGCGGGTACGACACTGAGAAAGTGGCTGAGCCCGCCAAGGCGCCACGTCGCGCACCTGCCAAATCCAGCAAAAACTCGGACGACGCCTATCGCCCAAGCGACGCAGCGGCCAAAAATGCCGAGCTGCGCAAAAGCCGTGAATTGAAGCAGGCGCTGCTGAGCGAATCGAAAAACGGCGGTCGGACATCGGCGCCGGGAAAGTCGGGGAGGGCAGCCCCCGCTAAAGATGCGGGCAAGCCTTCCAAGCCAAGCAAACACCGTAAAGGCCCGCCAAAATCGGGCGCCGCGCCTGCCGCCAAAAGCGGCGGGTCGCGCAAACCTAAGGCCAAGTCATGAGTCAGTTGGAAAAAATCTACGGTATTCACGCCGTAGAAGCGTTGCTTCGTCATCACCCAAAACGCGTCAAGCAAGTGTGGCTGGCCGAGGGTCGCAGCGATCCTCGCGTGCAGACGCTGATCACGCTGGCTGATGAAAATCGCGTGCCGGTCGGCAATGCCGAGCGTCGCGAAATGGACGTGTGGGTCGAAGGCGTACACCAAGGTGTCGTGGCTGATGTCAGCCCGAGCCAGGTGTGGGGCGAGGCAATGCTCAACGAGCTGCTCGACCGTACCGAAGGTGCGCCGCTGATTCTGGTACTGGACGGCGTAACAGACCCGCATAACCTGGGGGCTTGCTTGCGTACTGCCGATGCGGCAGGTGCTTTGGCTGTCATCGTGCCTAAAGACAAGTCGGCAACGCTGACACCGACGGTGCGAAAAGTTGCCTGTGGTGCTGCGGAAGTCATCCCGTTGGTGGCGGTGACCAACCTTGCAGCGACCCTGAAAAAGCTTCAGCAGCGCGGCCTCTGGATTGTCGGCACTGCCGGTGAAGCCGAGCAGGAGCTGTACGAGCAAGACCTGACCGGGCCGACCATCCTGATTATGGGTGCCGAAGGCAAAGGCATGCGTCGCCTGACGCGTGAGCATTGCGACTACCTGGTGCGCTTGCCGATGGCAGGCAGCGTCAGCAGCTTGAACGTTTCGGTGGCCACAGGTGTTTGCCTGTTCGAAGCCCTGCGTCAGCGCAGCGTTAAAGCCAAGTCGCCCGCTAAAAAGAAATAAGCCCGCTGTGTAGCCGCTGCCGCGCTCTGCGGTAGCGACTCCAGGCAAGGCATGGCCTGATTGTTCAAATAATCACCAATTGCCTTGCGCCTCTGTTGTGCCTTCTCTACAATTGCGCCCCTTGCCGTCATGGCGGGCGCATATGTGCCTCTCTAGGCAAGACACACAAGTGTCATTCACTCCTTGTCTGACCGCTTTTCAGTTAGCGGCAGGCTACAACCCGTAAGGAGCATTCATGCGTCATTACGAAATCATCTTTTTGGTCCACCCGGATCAAAGCGAACAAGTCGGCGGCATGGTAGAGCGTTACACCAAGCTGATCGAAGAAGACGGCGGCAAAATCCACCGTCTGGAAGATTGGGGCCGTCGTCAACTGGCCTACGCAATCAACAATGTTCACAAGGCTCACTACGTGATGCTGAACGTTGAGTGCACTGGCAAAGCCCTGGCTGAGCTGGAAGACAACTTCCGTTACAACGATGCTGTGATCCGTAACCTGGTCATCCGTCGCGACGAAGCCGTAACTGGCCAGTCCGAGATGCTCAAGGCTGAAGAGAACCGCAGTGAGCGCCGTGAGCGTCGTGACCGTCCTGAGCATTCTGACAGCGCCGATGGCGATGACAGCGATAACAGCGACGCCAGCGATAACGCTGACGAGTAATCCACGGACCTTTTGAGGAGCCAATTACATGGCACGTTTCTTCCGTCGTCGTAAATTCTGCCGCTTCACAGCAGAAGAAGTGAAAGAGATCGATTACAAGGATCTCAACACTCTGAAAGCTTACGTATCCGAGACCGGCAAAATTGTTCCAAGCCGCATCACCGGTACTAAAGCTCGTTATCAGCGTCAGCTGGCCACCGCTATCAAGCGCGCCCGCTTCCTGGCCCTGCTGGCCTACACCGACAGCCACGGCCGCTGAGACCGGGCAGTCGACAAGCAGTAAAGGATTGAAGCATGCGCGCCTTAGCTGAGTTCATCATGCGAGGCCGTGTGCAGGCCACGTTAGTCGTGGCCGGATGTGCGGCATTGCCGTTCTTGTTCTGGTTGAGTGCTGCTGCAGGTAGCCTTGTGCTCCTGCGGCGCGGTCCGAGAGATGCGTTGAGCATCCTCTCATGGGCGTTACTGCCGGCCTTGGTCTGGTGGTTTATCGGAGAACCCCGCACCTTGATGGTGCTGCTGGGAACTCTGGGTCTGGCGTTGTTTTTGCGCGCCGGGCAGCCCTGGCACCGCGTGCTGCTGGTCAGCGTGGCGTTGGGTGGTGTGTATGGCGTTATCCTGGGCACGGTTTTCCGCGAACCCATTGGTGCGATGGCGCAAGAGTTGGAAAAACTCTTGCCGCAGGTCCTCAATGGACTCTACGACAAGTTATCTGACGTAGAGCGAGCGCGCCTTGGAGCACTGATTGCACCTGTCCTGACCGGTTTGATTGCAGCTTTGATGCAGGTCGTCAGCGTGCTGAGCCTGATGCTTGGGCGTTATTGGCAAGCGTTGTTGTACAACCCGGGCGGTTTTGCCAGCGAATTTCGCAGCATCCGCCTACCGCTGGGTCCAGCGCTACTGTTGCTGGCGTGCATGCTGGTCGGTCCGAACTTCGGACCACAAATGGCCATGCTCACGCCGTTGTGCAGCGTAGTGTTGTTCTTCGCCGGGCTGGCCCTGATTCATGGGCTGGTGGCGCAAAAGCGACTGGCCAAGTTTTGGCTGGTGGGGTTGTACGTCACGCTGTTGCTGTTTATGCAGCTGATCTATCCGTTGCTCGTGGTTTTGGCCATTGTCGACAGCCTGATTGATTTTCGCGGACGTTTGGCGCCGAAAGACGTCGATAAAGACTCTGCGAACGGTGAAGGTTAAAAGTTAAGAGGATTTTCACATGCAACTGATCCTTCTGGAAAAAGTCGCAAACCTGGGCAACCTGGGCGACAAAGTAAATGTTAAGGCCGGTTACGGTCGTAACTACCTACTGCCATACGGCAAAGCCACCGCTGCAACCGCTGCCAACCTGGCTGCGTTTGAAGAGCGTCGCGCTGAGCTGGAAAAAGCAGCAGCTGACAAGAAAGCTTCGGCTGAAACTCGCGCTGCCCAACTGGCTGAGCTGGAAGTGACTATCACTGCCACCGCTGGTGACGAAGGCAAGCTGTTCGGTTCGATCGGCACTCACGACATCGCTGATGCACTGACCGCCTCTGGCGTTGAAGTTGCAAAAAGCGAAGTTCGTCTGCCGAACGGCACTATCCGTAACGTTGGCGAATTCGACGTGGCCGTGCACCTGCACGCCGAAGTTGAAGCAACCGTACGCGTTGTTGTGGTAGCTGCTTAAGCAGTCTGACTGACTGGCACCTTGTGTGTCGGACGGTTAACATCGGGCACGATCCTGTTCACAGGTCGTGCCCTTTGTCTTTCTGCAGACCCTGATTTTCACCCCAAAATTACACGTGGCCATGAACGATATCTCCGCTCCTGAGCAATATGACCTGCAAACCGCATCCCTGAAGGTGCCACCGCATTCCATCGAGGCCGAACAGGCCGTGCTCGGTGGTTTGATGCTGGACAACAACGCCTGGGAACGCGTGCTGGATCAAGTATCGGACGGCGATTTCTATCGACATGACCACCGCCTGATCTTCCGGGCGATCGCCAAGCTGGCGGACCAGAACTCCCCGATTGACGTCGTGACCCTTGCCGAGCAATTGGACAAGGAAGGTCAGACGTCGCAAGTGGGCGGTCTGGGCTACCTGGGCGAACTGGCCAAGAACACCCCGTCGGTGGCGAACATCAAGGCGTACGCGCAGATCGTTCGTCAGCGGGCGACATTGCGCCAACTGATCGGCATCAGTACTGAAATCGCAGACAGTGCGTTCAACCCTGAAGGCCGCACTGCCGAAGAAATTCTCGATGAAGCCGAGCGCCAGATCTTCGCGATTGCCGAGGCCCGGCCTAAAACCGGCGGCCCGGTCAGCGTCAATGACTTGCTGACCAAGGCCATTGACCGGATCGATACGCTGTTCAACACCGACAACGCCATCACCGGGTTGTCCACTGGCTACACCGACCTCGACAACATGACCAGCGGCTTGCAGCCGGCCGACCTGATCATTGTGGCCGGTCGTCCCTCGATGGGTAAAACCACGTTTGCGATGAACCTGGTTGAAAACGCCGTGTTGCGCAGTGAAAAAGCGGTATTGGTCTACTCCCTGGAGATGCCAGGTGAATCGCTGATCATGCGTATGCTCTCGTCCCTGGGCCGCATCGACCAGAGCAAAGTGCGGGCGGGCCGGCTCGAAGACGATGACTGGCCGCGGTTGACCTCGGCCGTCAATCTGCTTAACGACCGCAAACTGTTCATCGATGACACGGCCGGTATCAGCCCGTCTGAGATGCGGGCGCGGACACGGCGCCTGGTGCGCGAACATGGCGACATCGGCCTGATCATGATCGACTACCTGCAATTGATGCAGATCCCGGGTTCGGGCGGCGATAACCGGACCAACGAAATTTCCGAGATTTCGCGTTCCTTGAAAGCACTGGCCAAGGAATTCAACTGCCCGGTGGTGGCACTGTCACAGCTCAACCGCTCCCTTGAGCAGCGTCCCAACAAGCGCCCGATCAACTCCGACTTGCGTGAATCCGGAGCGATCGAGCAGGACGCCGACGTCATCATGTTCGTGTACCGGGACGAGGTGTATCACCCCGAAACCGAGCACAAGGGCGTGGCTGAAATCATCATCGGTAAACAGCGTAACGGGCCGATCGGTACGGCCCGTCTGGCGTTTATCGGCAAATACACCCGCTTTGAAAACCTGGCGCCCGGCAGTTACAACTTCGACGACGAGTAATCCGCTTCAGTCCGTTTCAGGAGGGGGGCGGGCCGAACAACTTTCTGATGACCGGCTCGCTGTACTGGTAGTTCCAGCGCAACTCTGTACCTGCAGGAATCACGTCATTGGCCACCAGAGCCGTCAATTGCAAGCGCTGCATGGGCTGGGTGCCTTTTTGCACGTCCATATCAAACGGGACGGCCTCGACGTTGTAACCGGACGCGGCCTGCCGGACGGGATAGTCCTCTTCGTACTCAAAAATAGTATTGATGCGTGACGTGATGTTGTCGCCAGAGAACAATACATCATTGGTTATCGCGGCGGGTGCACGCTCGCCAGGTTTAGGTAGGTGGTGAGGTTCGACGGATAACAGATAAGGGTCCTGACGATAAGTAGCCACGGTCCTGGGCAGTAATTCCCCGCCGTAAAGTCCCAGCACTTCATGCTTTTGAAGCGTTCGCCGGGCAATCACCGTCTTTTCTCCTATCAGTGCGGCTTCCTGCAGGAATTTCTGATGCGCTGCCGTGAACGTGGTCACCTCCATTTTTTCTTCATAGAGACGAGCGACCTTTTCGTACCCTTGCCACTGGATGTAGGGCGTGATCTTGCTTTTGGGGATTCTGATGTCAGAAGTCAGGGACTTCCCAATCGCCTGCATGAAACGTATGCGTAAGGGCTGGCCATCAATGTCCCGGATCGGATACCTGCCATTGTTGTATCGGTTATAGACGCGGCGGTAGTTCTGACTGTGTTGATAGTTTTCTTGTGAACGCATTTTCCGGAGTTCCGTAAAGCTGAAGGGCTCAGATGAAACGCTTTCATCGGCTGAGGTGTACTCATCGGAGGAGAGCGCCGATTCAAACTCATCGTCTGTCGAAACCATCGACTCAAGCTCGTCATCCGTAGACTCCAGGCCGCCAGTCGGGCTGGCAGGCGGCTGGCTTTCCCCGGCCGTGGCTGCACGACGTCTTAAAGGCGAGTCCGGCATGCCACCCAGCAGCTTTCCCTTCTGTGGGTCGATCTCCCACGTGCCTTGAGCACTTTTACGTACATACGGTTTGTAGGCTCTGGACGGGCTACGGGCATCAATCAATTGCCATCCCCATTTGTCAGACCTGATGCGGTAAAACCGTTCACCTTCGAACAGGTAATACCGGGAGAACCCATCTGCCTGGGCAGGACCCTCATAGATGCCGTCGGTTCTTAACGTGAGCCCCTTCGCAGGGGCGGGGTCGGCAAACAATGGATCGATCGGATGCCCGGTTGATGAGGCCGGGATGACCTTGGGGCGTAGCAGCCTGGTTGGCAGCCGGTTACTGTCCCTGTCCCTGAGGCTGAGTTCACGAACGGCCTGTTTTAGCGAACGACTATGGGTTGCTTCGAACAAGGTCGAACGCTGTGTTGGGGTCAGCGTGAGTTCGATTGCCTTATACAGGTCCGTGGCGTCACCCATCGGCTCACCTGTTGAGTAATGGGGCACGAACAGTTCGCCCTTGGGGGCGAGAATGTAACGACCAGCTTCGGGCATTTGGCCTGCACCGCCTTGCAGTGTTCCACTGGAGAAACCCTGGCGTATCTCCAGGCGATGTGGCGCGGGCCAGCCCGGTAATCGTTCAAGCAGGGACAGAATGCTGGTCACGCTTTCGGGCGTGGAGGCTGAGTCCAGGTGTATCCCTTCCTTGATACGGCTCGCACTGAGCTGTTGCGCGTAGCGGTCAGCTTCCCAGCGCTGCAGGTCATCGAGTGGCTTGTTGTGCGTGAGTTGCGCCTCCACCTGCTCGTCGCTGAGCACTGCAATTAGCTCTTCGCGATGGCTCTGCGACAATTCCGGCCGCAGGTTGCGCAGGTGCAAATCCATGCTCGACGTGGGGGCTTCGCTGTGCTTGTACAGCGACGTCAACAACTGATGCTTGTTCGCATCCAATTCATCGGTCAGACGAATGGCCAGCTTATCGATGTCGCTGAAATAAGGTAGGGCATCTGCAGGCACTTCAATGGGGGTGACGAGGCTGTCCAGGGTATCGGAAGGCAGTTGTTCTGCCAGCGTGTGCAAGAGCTGGCCTTTTGCAAAACGCGCTAATGGAACCTTGAGTGCTGGGCCAGAACTGCCATGCGCCAAGACTGTTTTGTTCTGTGAATCCATGACCTGTAAAACCCGGTCTTTTGGCCATTCCGGCAGCGAGGCCGTCAGGTAAAACTGAATGAGGGGTGAGTGAGCGGTTTGTTGCGTTCCATCCGCATGGTTGAGTTCGAATGTGTTTATTTCGGCATCCAGATTGAAGCGTTTGATCACATCGCGCAGTAAAGGGGGTGGCCGCAAGACCTCTTGATGAAGTTGCACCAGTGTGGCGCCGTCTTCGTCCGCGATATGCAGAATCGACGCCACGTTGGGGCGGGTGATATTTGAGGTTTCAGGGACCAGCCGCTTCAGGAGCTTCAACAGATCCCAACCTTGTGGATTCTCATGCTCCAAGCGCCAGCTGCCTTTGCCATTCGTGAGTAACGTCGGCCTGTAAGCGTCTTCAGTGTAGGGATGTACCAGTTGCCAGAGCCCGGTCTTCGTGTCGCGATTAATGGCGTGCAGGTGGTCGTCCAGTTTCACGTAATGTTGCTGATCGTGCAGGTACAACCCCTGACCATCTGCAATGACCTCTTCGGGTAGTTGATTGAGATGGCGATAAGGTGTGAGGTCGGGATTCCACAACCGGGTGCTTTGGTTGCCCATTTTTACCCTGACCAAACCGGCCGTGAATCCAGCCGTTTTGACCGCGCCTGCGGTAACCACTGCCAGCGCGACGTTATCGACCACATCCATCAGGCAGTTCAGGGCTTCGTCGCTGTCGCCCCGGCTCCAGGCCTCGATGCCGTGATAGACAGCGCTTATCAACTGCGCGCCCGTGACCGCCAGTAACACTTCGCCAACCACGGGAATAAATGAAGCCGCGAAAAACAACAAGGTTTTGCCGATCTCGCGGTAGTGCTCAAGTCGCTGTTCACGAGCGCGTCTGTCGGTCTCGCCTGTGGAGACGACCAAAGCCTTCGCATAGCTTTTAATTTGATTGATCTGTTGTTGAGCGATGGCTTCGAATACATCGCACTGGATATCTGTTCGGGTCACCAACTGATCAATATGAGGTGCAATAACGCCGCGAGAGTACTTCCCCGGCAGGATGTCCATGGTGGTGCCTGAAACAGTAAACAGCGTGCCTTGATGTCGGTGTGGCACGAGTCGGTTGAACAGTGCGAGGTAGCGCGGGTTTCTCAGGCGTTTGGCAAGCTCGGATTCAAGTTGCGCCATCGACGCATGCTGACGAAACAGGGCGAAGGGATCGTTCGGGGTATACAGCAATACATGATGAGCGACATGTCGGTCGTTGATGACCAGCACGCTGGGTAACGCCACGCCATTGATGGTTAAGTGGCTGCACAACAGGCTTGAATGCCGGCCTTCACGGTGCAGATCCAGCAAGGACTGATAAATGGAACTGCTCAGTTTGTCCCGAAGCAAAGCAATGTGCGCGGCGCACTCAAACGCATCTTTTTCCTTCTGGGCGAACAGCTTTCTTACTTGATCCTGTGTGCGCCTGGCCTGGGAGCCGAGCAGCGGATCGAAGCGTTCATTGAGGTGGCGCTGATACTGACTGCCCAGATCCAGAGAGCGGCACATGCGTGCAAATCGGGTCGCTGACAGGTTCAAGGGCGCCTTGAGCGGTGTTGTTTTCGGATACAGGCCCGTGCCCGTCTCAAACCCGCCTTCTTCGGCCTCGTCAGGCTGGAAATTCTGCATGGCCGCTTCCAGCAGTGAATGCATGGAAAACCCCACATGGGTTTTGATGAGCCCGAGCAAATGACTGTTTTTCAAGTCCCGCACAAACATGTGCTTCTTGTCATCGAGCGCGCCAAGAAATGTCTGACGCAGGGCTTGATCCAATAAGGGCTGGCAGAAAGCCTGCGGGCTCTGGACTTCGTCCAGCAGCGCTTTCAACTCGTGGCGCGATTGATTGCTGTTGATCAGGCTGCTACGCAATGCCTGGCGGACAGCGTGCGGAGCCTGGGTCACCCATTCAGGTAACTGGGACGAAATGAAGTCGGCATGCGCCAGCGGGATGGGCTCGGGGGCAGGCTCACTTGTGGTTGTTTGATCGGGCTCGCTCATTGACTGATCCATGGAAGGCGTTGGGTCGCCTCAGGCTATCCATGGATTTTTCGTAAAGGGGTTAGGTATATAGCCCCAAATGCCCGGCCCGAACCTCTACAGGCAAGCGCCGCGAAAGGGTTAGGGGGAAAGCCGACCATTGCCGTCGGAATTGGTTATTTTTTGTGCTATATTCCGCGCCCGCGAATTTCTCCGTAAATGTCGCGTCCTTTTTTGCACTCAACACCGGTCATCGACATGCAAGCAGCGAAGCCAATTTTTGACTATCCCAAGTACTGGGCCGAATGTTTCGGGCCAGCGCCATTCCTGCCAATGAGCAGGGAGGAGATGGATCAGCTTGGCTGGGATTCATGCGACATCATCATCGTGACCGGTGATGCGTATGTCGATCACCCGTCGTTCGGCATGGCCATCATTGGTCGTTTGCTGGAGTCCCAGGGCTTTCGCGTGGGCATCATCGCCCAGCCGAACTGGCAGTCCAAAGACGACTTCATGAAGCTGGGTGAGCCGAACCTGTTCTTCGGCGTCGCCGCCGGCAACATGGATTCGATGATCAACCGCTACACCGCGGACAAAAAAATCCGTTCCGATGATGCCTACACCCCTGGCGGCATGGCGGGCAAACGTCCGGACCGCGCGAGCCTGGTTTATAGCCAGCGCTGTAAAGAAGCCTACAAACATGTGCCGATTGTCCTGGGCGGTATCGAGGCTTCCCTGCGTCGTATCGCGCATTACGATTACTGGCAAGACCGCGTGCGCAACTCGATCCTGATCGACGCATGTGCCGACATCCTGCTGTACGGCAACGCCGAACGCGCGATCGTCGAAGTGGCTCAACGCCTGTCGTACGGTCACAAGATCGAAGACATCACCGATGTGCGCGGCACCGCGTTCATTCGCCGTGACACGCCCAAAGACTGGTACGAAGTCGACTCCACGCGCATCGACCGTCCGGGCAAGATCGACAAGATCATCAACCCGTACGTGAACACGCAGGACACCCAGGCCTGCGCCATCGAGCAGGAAAAAGGCCCGGTTGAAGACCCGAGTGAGGCCAAGGTCGTGCAGATCCTGGCCAGCCCGCGCATGACCCGTGACAAAACGGTGATCCGCCTGCCGTCCGTCGAAAAGGTCCGTGCCGATGCGGTGCTGTATGCTCACGCCAACCGTGTGCTTCACCTCGAAACCAACCCGGGCAACGCCCGTGCGCTGGTGCAGAAGCATGGCGAAGTGGACGTCTGGTTCAACCCGCCTCCGATTCCGATGACCACTGAAGAGATGGACTACGTGTTTGGCATGCCTTACGCACGTGTTCCGCACCCTGCGTACGGCAAGGAAAAAATTCCTGCCTACGACATGATTCGCTTCTCGGTGAACATCATGCGCGGCTGCTTTGGCGGCTGTACCTTCTGCTCGATCACCGAGCACGAAGGCCGGATCATCCAGAACCGCTCCGAAGAATCGATCATTCGCGAAATCGAAGAGATCCGCGACAAAGTGCCTGGTTTCACCGGCGTCATTTCCGACCTCGGCGGCCCGACCGCGAACATGTACCGCATTGCCTGCAAAAGCCCGGAAATCGAATCCGCGTGCCGCAAGCCGTCGTGCGTGTTCCCCGGCATCTGCCCGAACCTGAACACCGACCACTCGTCGCTGATCCAGCTGTACCGCAGCGCCCGTGCCTTGCCGGGTGTGAAGAAGATCCTGATTGCCTCCGGCCTGCGTTACGACCTTGCGGTCGAGTCGCCGGAATACGTCAAAGAGCTGGTGACCCACCACGTCGGCGGTTACCTGAAGATCGCCCCGGAACACACCGAGGAAGGTCCGCTCAACCAGATGATGAAGCCGGGCATTGGCAGCTATGACAAGTTCAAGCGCATGTTCGAGAAGTACACCAAGGAGGCAGGCAAAGAGCAGTACCTGATTCCGTACTTCATCGCCGCTCACCCCGGTACCAAAGACGAAGACATGATGAACCTGGCGCTGTGGCTCAAGGGCAATGGCTTCCGGGCGGATCAGGTGCAGGCGTTCTACCCTTCGCCAATGGCCACGGCCACGGCGATGTACCACTCGGGCAAGAACCCGCTGCGCAAGGTCACGTACAAGAGTGACTCGGTGACCATCGTCAAGAGCGAAGAGCAGCGTCGTCTGCACAAGGCGTTCTTGCGTTACCACGACCCCAAAGGCTGGCCGATGCTGCGTGAAGCATTGACCCGCATGGGCCGCGCTGACCTGATCGGTTCGGGCAAGGACCAACTGATCCCGTTGCATCAGCCCGCCACTGACAGCTATCAGAGTGCCCGTCGTAAAAACTCGACACCGGCCGGTAGCCACAAAGTGGCCAAGGACTCCACCACCAAGATCCTCACCCAGCACACCGGCCTGCCGCCACGCGCCAGCGACGGTGGCAACCCGTGGGACAAGCGTGAGCAAGCCAAGGCTGCGGCATTTGCCCGTAACAAGCAGGCTGCCAAAGAGCGCCATGAAGCGGCCAAAGGCGGCAAAGGCAAAAAGCCTGCGCGCAAGCCCGTCGTCCCGCGCTAACCGTCCGGTAGCGGCTACCGCTTTCTGCCCGTAGCCGCTGCCCGGGCACGCCGGTGTGATCGAACGCACAGCGTTCGGTCAGGCTGATCTCGCGTGCCAACCCAACCCTGATCATCACTCAAAGACGCCTGTGCCGTGTTGCTGGGCGCGTCGGCGGCTGCCGGGTTTTCAGGTGGTGCGCTGGGAGGCCTGCCACGCACGCGCAGGTCGAAGGCAATACGTCTTGCAGGAATGGAGCGTGAAGGGCGTCAGACGATGTTACAAGGCGGTCAGGGTGACTGCGAGGATCAACAGCCGGGCTGCTGATCCTGATCACAGATCCTGTGGGCCGGGTTGTGGATAACCGGGCCGAGGGTGTTACGCGTTAGGGGCTTTGTCTTCTTGAGCTGCGCCAGTCTCTTGCGCTTCAACGTCAACGTCACCTTCAGTGTCGACGTCCTGCTCCAGTTCTGCGGCGCCACCTTCAGCGGCAGCCTTCTTGCGTTGCAGCTTCTCTTCTTTCTTCTGCTCTTTAGCCAGGTCTCTTTGACGCTTTGCGAAGTTGTAGTTTGGTTTGGCCATGGGCGATCCTCTTGCGCTCGAAGGTGAGGTGAGCGGTGGGTATTCTGCCCTGTATTAGTGCTTAGCCGTTAGCCGGGTTTTTGCAAGGCTGTTTTTTGCGTCTGAAACAAAACCCTGGCGGGCATGAAAAGTCGGGTTTTACGCGGGATCACTTATTCTCCAAAAAACCAGAACATGACCTAAGGTTATAAGCCCGCCGTTCGTCTAGCAGGCTATTACACCGGATTAAAACGTTGCGCCATGATCCAGGTCATTGGAATCGAGACGATTTTCGGGCAACCTGTATACAAATTGTGGATTTTTAATACCCTGCCTTGGAGATACACCATGTTTGCCAAAGTTGTTGCGGTATCCCTTTTGACTCTGGCCAGCGGCCAACTGTTGGCTGCTGAATGCAAAGTGACTGTCGATTCGACTGACCAGATGTCGTACAACACCAAAGAAATCACCATCGACAAGTCCTGCAAAACCTTCACGGTAGAACTGACCCACTCTGGCAGCCTGCCGAAGAACGTGATGGGGCATAACTGGGTGCTGAGCACGAAGGCGGACATGATGGGTGTCTCGACCGATGGCATGGCCGCCGGTATCGACAAAAACTACCTCAAAGACGGTGACACCCGCGTGATCGCCCATACCAAAATTATCGGTGCTGGCGAGAAAGACTCGGTCACGTTTGACGTTTCCAAACTCAAAGCCGGTGAAGAATATGAATTCTTCTGCACCTTCCCAGGCCACAACTCGATGATGAAAGGCGCCGTGGTACTTAAATAACCCCGCGCAGCGTTTAAAAACAGCCCTGACAGGTTTACGCCGTCAGGGCTGTTTTCGTTTTGCCTCAGGCGTTTGACGCCGTCATTTTGAAGATTCCCTGGGCATTGCTGCTGTCGAAGTTCAGGTCCAGGCGTTGCGTCGCCGGGTCTGTCTCGCGCTGAATGAACTCTACAAACGAGCCCGGCACCTGATGCTCGCGGTACACCCCGTGTTCATCCACCAGCCCGCGTGTCACGGTGCAGGCCCGATAGGCCGTCTGCATGACCCGTCCTGATGCCGACACTTCAATGCTGTCTTTCATTGGGCGCTGGAGGTCGCGTTGTTGCGCGACCGTGGCGTGCAGATCGCTGACGCGGTCGGTCAGGTGGTTGAAGCTGTTGCCTTCGGTCGCGATCCAGGCCATTTCGGCGCTTTCCTGGAGCAGACACTGATAATCGGCCTCTTGCACGGCACCGTGCTGGCGATCAAACGCGTGATACAGACCTTGTAACACCTGTTGCGCGTCACGCAGGCTGCAATGGCGGGTCAATTGCAGGCGGTGAAGGATGGCCTTGTGCTCAGCGTTGAGCGGGTCGCGGCTGCTGCTGACCACCCGGCTGACCGCCTGTTGAAACCCCTCGCTGAAGCGCCCCGGGTGCAATTCCGACACAAAAAACTGTGCAATGTCCTCAGGCAAGTCCATGTGTCGGTAGCCCCAGCCGGTCATGTTCAGCGGGGTCAGGGGATAGGTGCGCACATCGGTAAAGCCCAACGGCTCCAGTAACCGAGAGAACGCCAGACGGCCCCGGGGCAGCTCGCCATTTACCGGCCAGTCCACCGTGCGAATGGCGCCATGATCGAACACCACTTTGCGCCCTAGCTGTGCTTGCTCTTGCACATAACGTCGGCCATCCGGCACCGCGTCCACCAGCTTGTGCAGCAGGCACAGGTTCAGCGCTTCAGCGAGCCATGCCCGATGCAGCGCCTGCGGGTGCCAACTGAAATCCAGCAGGCCCTGTGGGACTTCAACATGCTCGCGCAACCAGTGAGCGGCGGGTTGGCCGATTGCAGACTCGACCAGCGAAAACAAACCATCGAAAGCAGACATGGCGGACAAGGCTCTGGCGACAAAACGAGCGTCTATCAAAGCCCTTGGGACGGCGTGCCACAAGCGAAAAAAAATGCGGGGTTCATTCCGTTTTTTCTGGCTGGGGAATCAGCCACGTCTCACCCCCCGTTCCCCTCCTTTCGAGAGAGGGGCGGGCGATTTCAACAGGTGTCCTACGGCTCACGGCGCAAACGGCATTTCACGTTTGTGATGGGTTTTTTCATACGTTTTGCAAATGATGTCGAACGCTTGCTCGCTCACTGGCTCGCCGTGCAGGAAGGCATCAATCTCGGCATAGGTGACGCCGTGGGACGCTTCGTCGGGCTTGCCCGGTTCCAGGTCTTCGAGATCGGCCGTCGGGACTTTTTCGACCAGCGATTCCGGGGCCCCGAAGAAGCGCGCAATGGCCCGTACCTGGTTTTTGACCAGCCCGCTGAGCGGGGCCAGGTCGCACGAGCCATCCCCGAACTTGGTGAAGAAGCCCATCACCGCTTCTGCCGCGTGGTCGGTGCCGATGACCAGCCCGCCTGTTGCGCCCGCGATGGTGTATTGCGCCACCATGCGCATCCGCGCCTTGGTATTGCCCAGTACAAAATCCACCGTGGCCGGGGGTTTGCCTTCGAACGAGGCAACTTCAGCGGCCAGCGCCTTGACGGCAGGGCCGATATTGACGGTCTGGCGCTCGTCCGGGTTGATGAAGTCCACGGCGGCGGTGGCATCAATTTCGTCGTGCTGCACACCGTAGGGCAGGCGCACGGCGATAAAACGGTAGCGCTCATCGCCGGTCTGCTCGCGCAGTTGCTTGACCGCGCGTTGCGCCATCAGGCCAGCGGTCAGTGAATCGACGCCTCCGCTGATGCCCAGTACCAGGGTTTTGAGCCCGGCATTGTTCAGGCAGCACTGGATAAAGGTAATCCGGCGCGCAACTTCAGCTTCAAGGGCATCGTCGTCTTTAAACGGTGGCTGGACATTGAGGTCTTTGGCGATCTGACGCTGTACGGCCTGCATGATTCACTCCTTGGGAGAATGTTCAGGAACTTGGAAAACGTGGCGCAAATAGGCGGCGAAATTAGGATCGGAACAGTGCGTCTTGCCCGGTTCATCTGAAATTTTCGCCACGGGGGAGCCGTTGCAGCCGGTCATTTTAAGCACGATGCTCATGGGCTCAACCCCCGGGATGTCGCAGGTCAGGTTGGTCCCGATGCCGAAGCTGACGTTGATGCGGCCACGCAACGCGCGAAAGATGTCCAGCGAACGGGGCAGGGTCAGGCTGTCGGAGAACACCAGCGTCTTGCTCATTGGGTCAATGCCCAACTGGTGGTAATGCGCGATGCACTTTTCAGCCCACACCACAGGGTCGCCCGAATCGTGGCGCAAACCGTCAAACAGCTTGGCGAAGTACAGGTCGAAATCCTTCAGGAACGCATCGGTGGTGATGCAATCGGTGAGCGCAATCCCCAGCAGGCCACGGTATTCGCGCACCCAGCAGTCCAGCGCGGCGCTTTGGCTGTCGATCAGGCGCGGGCCGAGTTGCTGATGCGCCATGATCCATTCGTGGGCCATGGTGCCCAATGGCTTCATGTCCAGCTCGCGGGACAGGTTGACGTTACTGGTGCCCACGAATTTGCCGGGGAAGTCGTGCTTGAGCACGTTGACCACTTCCTCTTGTACCCGGTACGAAAACCGACGACGTGTTCCGAAATCGGCCACCTGCAACCCTGCCAGTTCATCGGCGCTGGCATTGGCCTGCAACCAGTCAAACTTGCGGTACAACTGCTCGCGGGCCTGGGACAGCACCGTGTTGGCATACCGCGATCGGTTGCGCACTTCACTGACAATCGCCAGCAACGGCACCTCAAACAGAATCACATGCAGCCACGGGCCGCGCAGGCGAATGAAAAGCTCGCCGTTTTCGATCCCGGTATGGACATAGCGCAGGTTGAACCGAAACAGGCCCAGGAAGCGTATGAAATCGGGCTTCATAAACGTAATCCGCTCCAGAAAACCGAGTTGGTCCTGACTCATGTTGACGTCGGCCAAACGCTCGATCTGATGCCGGATTTCGCTCAAATACGGGCGTAAATCTTCGTGATTACGGCAACGAAACTCCCATTCAACTTCCACGTTGGGATAGTTGTGCAGCACCGCCTGCATCATGGTCAATTTGTAGAAGTCGGTGTCGAGCAAGTTCTGCACGATGCGATCGGCAAACACACTCTCGCTCATAACGCGAATCTCCCTGCTGGCCGTGCCTGATTGCCACGGCTTTCAGCGCTTTCAATGAATGACGCTAGTGGCGCATATCCGCGTGCGGTTGTGCCAGTGGTTTTTGCTTTGAGAACGGCTACAACGGGTGTTCTTCTTTAATTTGCTCCATCATCCAGCTCACAAACGCCTTGACCTTGGGAACTGCGGCCGCGTGTTCCGGGTAGGCGAGGTAATACGCATCGTGACTGGGTAACGCGTATGGCCAGGCAATGACCAGTGTGCCGTCAGCCAATTCTTCTTCGACCAGAAAGCGCGGCAGCAGTGCAACCCCGCAGCCCACTTGAGCCGCCCGGATGCACATATAGAACGTGTCAAAACGCGGGCCGTGATAACTGTGATCCGTGTGCAGGCCCTGGCTTTCGAACCATTCATGCCACGCTTGCGGGCGCGAAGCGTTTTGCAACAGGACCAGATCGGTCAACTGCGTCGCGTCGACGAACGCGGTAGCGGGCAGGCTCGATGGCGCGCACACCGCCACCAGCGATTCGCCGAACAGCTTCAGGGATTCGGTGCCGGGGCGGGCGCCTTGGCCGAAGTAGAACGCCAGGTCACTGCGCCCTTGCAGCAACTCATCGGCTTCCTGCTCATTGCATACATCCAGATGAATCTGTGGATGTCGCAGACGCCAGCCTTTAAGGCGTGGGACAAGCCAGCGAGCGCCGAAGGTCGAGGGTGTAGATACACGCAGGACCTCTGTTTCCCCGCCGTAGGAACGCAGCGTGTGCGTGGACATTTCCACTTGGGTCAGGATTTTTCGGACTTCTACAAGGTACAAATCCCCGGCTGGCGTCAGCTGTAGACGGCGCCGCACCCGGCGAAACAGCAAGTGCTGTAGCAACTCTTCCAGTTGCGCGACCTGTTTACTGACGGCGCTTTGAGTCAGGTTCAGCTCTTCAGCCGCACGGGTGAAGCTCAGGTGGCGAGTCACCGCTTCAAAACACTGCAAGGCAGTGATCGAGGGCAGGTAGCGTTTATTGAGCATGGCAGCCTCTGCTTTTTGTTGTTCGCTGACGTTACCAGCGCTGCATGAATTTTCGGAATGATATCTCGCTTAAAGGTCGTTTGTTGGCGCGAGATGTGCCAGCTACAACTAAAGACCTGAGCCGCAACCGGCGGCGAACGTTTTCATGTTGAAGGAGTGCCTGCATGGTCGCTGCATTGCTGGATCGTTTAGGGGTTGACCCTGCGCTGTACCAACAGGGTAAACAGCCCGTTCACACACCGATTGATGGCAGCCAGATTGGCGCCGTGCACTGGGAAGGTGCGGCGCAAACCGAGCAGCACGTGACCCGTGCCGAGCACGCATTTGAAGCCTGGCGCACTGTGCCGGCGCCACGTCGCGGTGAGCTGGTGCGGCAATTCGGTGACCTGCTGCGCCAATACAAGACCGATCTTGGCGAGCTGGTGTCCTGGGAAGCCGGCAAAATCACCCAGGAAGGCTTGGGTGAAGTGCAAGAAATGATCGACATTTGCGACTTCGCGGTCGGCCTGTCGCGTCAGCTGTATGGCCTGACCATTGCCTCGGAACGCCCCGGTCACCACATGCGCGAAACCTGGCACCCGCTGGGCGTGGTCGGTGTCATCAGCGCGTTCAACTTCCCGGTGGCAGTGTGGGCGTGGAACACCACGCTGGCGCTGGTGTGCGGCAACGCAGTGATCTGGAAACCGTCCGAGAAAACCCCGCTCACCGCCCTGGCGTGTCAGGCGCTGTTTGACCGGGTACTGAGCACCTTCAGCGACGCCCCTGAGCATTTAAGCCAAGTGATTATCGGTGGCCGCGAGGCAGGCGAAGCGTTGGTCGACGACCCGCGTGTGGCGTTGATCAGTGCCACCGGCAGCACCCGTATGGGCCGTGAAGTGGCGCCCAAAATTGCCGCGCGCTTTGCCCGCAGCATCCTCGAACTGGGTGGCAATAACGCCATGATCCTCGGCCCGAGCGCCGATCTGGACATGGCCGTGCGCGCCATCCTGTTCAGTGCCGTGGGCACGGCCGGGCAGCGTTGCACCAGCTTGCGCCGCCTGATTGCGCACGAATCGGTCAAAGAAGAAATCCTCACCCGCCTCAAGACCGCGTACGCCAACGTGCGCATCGGCCATCCGCTGGAAGGCAATCTGGTTGGCCCACTGATCGACAAACACAGTTTTGACAACATGCAGGATGCGCTCGAACAGGCCTTGAGCGAAGGCGGGCAAGTCTTCGGCGGACAACGCCAACTGGCCGACCAGTACCCACATGCGTACTACGTCAGCCCGGCCATTGTTGAAATGCCCGAGCAGAGTGAGGTGATGTGCAACGAAACCTTTGCGCCGATCTTGTACGTGGTTGGCTACAGCGAGTTTGACGAAGCCCTGCGCCTGAACAACGCGGTGCCGCAAGGCTTGTCGTCGTGCATTTTCACCACCGATGTGCGCGAGGCGGAGCGCTTTATGTCGGCCACCGGCAGTGATTGCGGGATTGCCAACGTCAACATCGGGCCCAGCGGTGCCGAGATTGGTGGCGCCTTTGGTGGCGAAAAAGAAACCGGCGGCGGGCGTGAGTCGGGTTCGGATGCCTGGCGCGGCTACATGCGGCGTCAGACCAATACCGTCAACTACTCGCAAGAACTGCCGCTGGCGCAGGGTATTACGTTTGATTGAGGTAGGACGCTTGCCCTCACCCCAACCCTCTTCCTTCGGGAGAGGGCCGGGGTGAGGGCTTCTGGTTAAGTTTCAGGTGTGGAGCTTGGCAATGCCTTTACGCGAAGAATGTCTGTGGGAAAGCCTCACGCCGCAACGTCCTCAAGCGCCTGCCTTCAAGGGCGAATTGAGCGTTGACGTTTGCGTGATCGGTGCAGGTATTACGGGGTTGTCAGCCGCCATTCATTTGCTCGAACAGGGCAAAAGCGTGTGTGTGCTGGAGGCGCATCGCACCGGGCATGGTGGTTCGGGGCGCAATGTGGGGCTGGTCAACGCGGGGCTGTGGATCCCGCCCGACGAAATCGAAGCCGGATTTGGCAAAGCCGTGGGCAGTCAGCTCAATCGCATGCTTGGGGCTGCGCCAGCGCTGGTGTTCGACCTCGTCGACAAATACCGCATTGATTGCCAGTTGCGCCGCGAAGGCACCTTGCACATGGCCCACAACGCCAAGGGTGAAGCCGATCTGCGCAGCCGCGAGCAGCAATGGCGACTGCGCGGTGCTCCCGTGCAACTGCTCACCGGCGCGGCGTGCGAAGCGGCCACCGGCACCTCGAAAATCGCCGCGGCCTTGCTGGATCGCCGCGCGGGCACACTCAACCCCATGGCCTACACCTCGGGGCTGGCCAAGGCCGCGGGTGATCTGGGCGGGCGGCTGTTCGATCATTCCCCGGTCACCGGGCTGGAGCGCCAGGGGCAACGCTGGTCCGTGCAAACCGAGCGCGGCGCCGTGAATGCCGAACAGGTGGTTCTGGCCTCGAATGCCTACACTGAGGGTGAATGGACTGACCTGCGACGTAACTTTTTCCCAGGGTATTACTACCAGGTTGCCTCCAAGCCTCTGACAGACGAAACCGCGCAGCGCATCCTGCCCGGTGGGCAAGGCTCGTGGGATACACGCCAGGTACTCAGCAGTATTCGGCGGGATGCCGATGGCCGTTTATTGCTGGGCAGCCTCGGCAATGGCAATCAGAAGCCCGGCTGGTTCCTCAAAGCGTGGGCCGACCGTGTGCAGCAGCACTACTTCCCGTATTTGAAAGGCGTGGAGTGGGAATGCACCTGGACGGGATGTATTGCGTTCACCCCCGATCACTTGATGCGTTTATTTGAACCGGCGCCCGGTCTTGTGGCAGTCACCGGTTACAACGGACGCGGGGTCACCACGGGCAGCGTGGTGGGCAAGGCGTTTGCCGACTATTTGTGTCACGGCGACGCCACGGCGCTGCCCATTCCGTTTTCGTCCATGCAGCCCCTCTATGGCACCGGTTTGCGCAGTTGTTTATACGAGGCAGGTTTTTCCCTGTACCACGCCGGGCAATGTTTACGGATCGTGATTTAGTCCGCCGTTTATGTGTGTAACGGCTAGCCTCTAATGGTGCGCCCTGTAGCAGCGATGCACCGCGAGTGTGCAGTTCGGTGACGTCGCGGGTTACAGGTCGATTGGGCGCTGCAGGGCAACCCGGTTGCAAGGTTGAAGACTCAAGGTGGCGCCTGCTGAAAACAAACAGTTACACCTTCCTCGGTTTAGACGGTTGCACGCCCAATAAAAATGGGCTCGAAACAGTCGACAGAACAATAAGACAGCGGCTTTTTCAAGAATAAAAAACCAATGGCACGCGCCTTGCTCAGCGCTTTAAGTGAAGTCGAAGTGCCAACTAAAAAAACCTCAGGAGCACCACCTCATGTCGCAGACGTTCTACAAGAAAGGTTTTCTGGCCCTCGCCGTTTCGGCTGCGATGGGCATGTCTTCGTTTGTTCTGGCGGATGTAAAAATCGGGGTTGCCGGTCCAATGACTGGCGCCAACGCGGCATTTGGTGAGCAGTACATGAAGGGGGCACAAGCGGCAGCGGATGCAATCAACGCATCGGGTGGCGTCAACGGCGAAAAAATCGTGCTGGTCAAAGGCGACGATGCCTGCGAGCCCAAGCAAGCGGTTGCGGTGGCCAACCGTCTGGTCGATCAGGACAAGGTAGCGGCAGTGGTGGGGCACTTCTGTTCTTCGTCCACGATTCCGGCGTCCGAGGTGTATGACGAGGCGGGTGTCATCGCGATCACGCCGGGTTCCACCAACCCGCAGGTGACCGAACGCGGCCTGAGCGCCATGTTCCGCATGTGCGGTCGGGATGACCAGCAAGGCATCGTAGCGGCCGACTACATCGTCGATGTGCTCAAGGGTAAAAAAGTGGTGGTCCTGCATGACAAGGACACCTACGGCCAAGGCCTGGCCGACGCGACCAAGGCCCAGCTTGAAAAACGCGGTGTGACACCCGTGTTGTATGAAGGCCTGACCCGGGGTGAAAAAGACTTCAGCGCCGTGGTGACCAAGATCCGTGCCGCGGGCGCGGACGTCGTGTACTTCGGCGGTCTGCACCCGGAAGCGGGCCCGCTTGTGCGTCAGATGCGTGAGAACGGTCTTAAAGACGTGAAGTTCATGTCTGACGATGGCGTGGTCACCGATGAATTGGTCACCACCGCCGGTGGTCCGCAATACGTTGATGGCGTGTTCATGACCTTCGGCGCCGACCCGCGCCTGTTGCCTGACAGCAAGGCCGTGGTAGAGCAATTCCGCAAAGGCGGCACCGAGCCTGAAGGCTACACCCTGTACGCCTATGCCTCGATCCAGGCCCTGGCAGATGCATTCAACGGCGCCAAATCCAACAAAGGCGAAGACGCGGCCAAATGGCTCAAGGCCAACCCGGTAAAAACCGTCATGGGTGAAAAGGCCTGGGACAGCAAGGGCGACCTCAAAGTCTCTGACTACGTGATGTACCAGTGGGACAAAGACGGCAAATATCACCAGCTGGAAAAACAGAAGTGAGTTGAATCCCTCGCCCGACCGTTGCCTGAGTGGCGGTCGGGCGGGTGAGGCTTTGCATCACCTGTCTTCTTTTCCAGGAGCCACGTAAATCCAGTCATTCAAACTGTCTTCGGACGGTGTGGGGGGCGTGTGTCTGCGGATTGGCTCCAGTGCGTGAGATTGCGTTATGGACGGTATTTTCCTACAGCAACTGCTGAACGGCCTGACCCTCGGGTCTGTCTACGGCCTGATCGCCATCGGCTACACAATGGTCTACGGCATCATCGGCATGATCAACTTCGCCCACGGCGAGGTGTACATGATCTCTGCTTACCTCGCGGCGATCAGTCTGGCTCTGTTGGCATACTTCGGTATTGAATCCTTCCCGCTGCTGATGCTGGGCACCCTGATTTTCACCGTGGTGGTTACCGGGGTGTATGGCTGGGTGATTGAGCGAGTGGCCTACAAACCCCTGCGAAATTCCACACGACTGGCACCGCTGATCAGTGCGATCGGCATTTCCCTTATCCTGCAAAACTACGTCCAAATCGCACAAGGTTCGCGCCAGCAAGGCGTGCCCACGCTGCTCAGCGGGGCGTGGCGGGTCGATATCGGGACCGGTTTCGTCCAGCTCACCTACACCAAGGTCTTCATTCTGGTCGCCGCCTTCGTGGGCATGGGCCTGCTGACCTACATCATCAAGTACACCAAGCTGGGTCGCATGTGCCGCGCCACGCAACAGGACCGCAAGATGGCGTCGATCCTGGGCATCAATACGGATCGGGTGATTTCCTACGTGTTCGTGATCGGTGCAGCCATGGCGGCACTGGCCGGTGTGCTGATCACCATGAACTACGGCACGTTCGACTTTTATGCCGGGTTCATCATCGGTATCAAGGCGTTCACGGCCGCCGTGCTCGGCGGGATTGGATCGCTGCCCGGCGCCATGCTCGGCGGCATCATCCTCGGCATCTCCGAGTCGCTGTTCGCCGGTCTGGTCAACTCTGACTACAAAGACGTGTTCAGTTTCTCGCTGCTGGTGCTGATCCTGATTTTCCGTCCTCAAGGCCTGCTGGGTCGTCCACTTGTGGCGAAGGTGTAAGTATGTCTGCAGCCATTAATAAACCGATTGATGTGAAAAAAAGTGTCGTGGATTCGATCCTGGCCGGGTTGATCTCACTGATTGTGTTCGGCCCGATTGTGGGGGTGGTGCTCGACGGCTATAGCTTCAATTTGCAACCCGCCCGGGTCGGCTGGCTGGTGGCGATCGTGATGGTCGGGCGCTTTGCCCTGAGCCTGTTTTTGCAAACACCCCGTGGTCTCAAAGTGCTCCAGGGTTTTGAATCCACGGGCTCGGGCGTGCACGTGTTGCCGCCGGACTACAAGACGCGGCTGCGCTGGATCGTGCCACTGCTGATCGTCATTGCGATTGTGTTTCCCTTCTTTGCCAACAAGTACCTGCTGACCGTGGTGATTCTGGGCCTGATCTATGTGTTGCTCGGCCTTGGGCTGAACATCGTCGTGGGGCTGGCGGGGTTGCTCGATCTTGGCTATGTGGCGTTCTACGCCATCGGCGCATACGGTCTGGCCCTTGGCTATCAGTATCTGGGGCTGGGGTTCTGGTCGGTGCTGCCATTGGCGGCGATTGCGGCAGCCATGGCCGGGTGCATTCTCGGGTTCCCGGTGTTGCGAATGCACGGCGATTACCTGGCCATCGTGACGCTGGGGTTTGGCGAAATCATTCGTCTGGTGCTCAACAACTGGTTGTCTTTCACGGGCGGGCCTAATGGCATGCCGGTGCCATCGCCAACCTTTCTGGGCCTTGAATTCGGGCGCCGAGCCAAAGACGGCGGGGTGCCGTTTCACGAGTTTTTCGGGCTGGCCTACAACCCCAACATCAAGTTCCTGTTCATTTACATCGTGCTGTTTCTGGTCGTGCTGTTGGTGCTGTACATCAAGCATCGCTTGACCCGCATGCCCATCGGCCGCGCGTGGGAAGCCCTGCGCGAAGATGAAATTGCCTGTCGCGCCATGGGGCTCAATCACGTCTTGGTCAAACTGTCGGCGTTCACCCTGGGGGCGTCCACGGCGGGCCTGGCGGGTGTGTTCTTTGCCAGTTATCAGGGTTTTGTAAACCCGTCGTCGTTCACCTTCTTTGAATCGGCGCTGATCCTCGCGATTGTGGTACTCGGGGGCATGGGGTCGACTGTCGGCGTGGTGATTGCCGCGTTTGTACTGACGGTCGCGCCCGAGCTGTTGCGCAGCTTTGCCGAATACCGCGTGCTGCTGTTCGGCGTGCTGATGGTCTTGATGATGATCTGGCGGCCACGGGGCCTGATTCGCATCAGCCGTGTCGGGGTCACACCACGCAAGGGAGTCGCGCCATGAGCGAGCGTTCCATGGATAAAGACGTCGTGCTCTCGGTGGACAAGCTGATGATGCACTTTGGCGGGATCAAGGCCCTGAGCGATGTTAGCCTCAAGGTCAAACGCAATTCGATCTTCGCCCTGATCGGCCCTAACGGGGCCGGGAAAACCACCGTGTTCAACTGCCTGACCGGCTTTTATAAAGCCACCGGCGGCAGGATCGAACTCAACGCGCGGGGCACCCGCACCAATGTGATCAAACTGCTCGGCGAGCCGTTTCGGGTGACGGATTTTGTCTCGCCCAAAGCGTTCGGCAGCCGGCTGTATTACAAAATGTTCGGCGGCACTCACCTGGTCAACCGCGCCGGTCTGGCACGAACCTTCCAGAACATTCGCCTGTTCAAGGAAATGTCCGTGCTGGAGAACCTGCTGGTGGCCCAGCACATGTGGGTCAATCGCAGCCTGCTGGCGGGGATTCTCAATACCAAGGGCTACCGCAAGGCTGAAAGCGACGCGCTGGACCACGCTTTCTACTGGCTGGAGGTGGTGGATCTGGTGGACTGCGCCAACCGTCTGGCGGGCGAGTTGTCTTACGGCCAGCAACGGCGACTGGAGATTGCGCGGGCCATGTGTACGCGGCCGCAAATTATCTGTCTTGACGAGCCGGCGGCGGGCCTCAACCCGCAGGAAACCGAAGCCCTGAGCGGCATGATTCGATTGTTGCGAGACGAGCACGACCTGACCGTGGTGCTGATCGAGCACGACATGGGCATGGTCATGAGCATTTCCGACCACATCGTGGTCCTCGACCACGGCAACGTGATCGCTGAGGGCGGGCCTGACGCCATTCGCAACGACCCGAAAGTCATCGCCGCGTATCTGGGTGCAGACGAAGAGGAGCTGATATGACGAGCACGATCCTCGAACTCAAGGAACTGGATGTTCATTACGGGCCGATTCAGGCGTTGAAAAAGGTCTCGATGCACATCGAAGAGGGCGAAACCGTCAGCTTGATTGGCTCTAACGGTGCCGGAAAATCCACCTTGTTGATGTCGATTTTTGGGCAGCCCCGCGCCAGTGGCGGTCAGATTCTTTATCAGGGTGTGGATATCACGCAAAAGTCTTCGCACTACATCGCTTCCAACGGGATTGCCCAATCGCCGGAGGGGCGTCGTGTGTTTCCGGACATGACGGTGGAGGAAAACCTGCTGATGGGCACCATCCCCATCGGTGACCAACACGCCAAAGAAGACATGCAGCGCATGTTTGACCTGTTTCCGCGGCTCAAGGAGCGCCGTAATCAGCGGGCCATGACCATGTCCGGTGGTGAACAGCAGATGCTCGCCATTGCCCGTGCGTTGATGAGCCGTCCGAAGTTGCTGCTGCTGGACGAACCGAGCCTGGGGCTGGCGCCCATTGTGGTGAAACAGATCTTTGCCACTCTGCGGGAGCTGGCGCAAACCGGCATGACCATCTTTTTGGTCGAGCAAAACGCCAACCATGCGCTACGGTTGTCGGACCGCGCCTACGTGATGGTGAACGGAGAAATCCGCCTGACCGGCACGGGCAAAGAGTTGTTGAGCAACGAAGACGTGCGTAACGCCTATCTGGGCGGCCATTAAACCCCGCCGTCAGCATCACCCTGCTCGCCCCCTTGGGGCGAGCCGTTCTTACCCCGCCTGAAATTGTGGAAAACAAAATTGCAACCCTGCGAAAGCGCGACATAAAGACGCTGTAATTCGTTGTTTTGTCATCGTTTTGACTTGTCCCCGTTTGCTGTGGAGGTGGCTGTGGGTAACGTGGGAGTAGTTGGCTGTAGCCCTTTATTCATAAGGGCTGTAGCGGTGTGGTTGTTTTTTGATCGCTGTCTTTTCCGCGACCTCTCGGGTGATTTGTCAACAGCTTTGTTGATAAAAATACGGCCTTGAAAAAACCGCTGCGCCCTGTGGATAAGTCTGTGGTTAAACTCTGGAAAGAATGCCCTGAGCGGCGTAATTACTGGCCTCTGGCTATCCCTGCACTTTCAACTTCACGCACCTTTTTAGGGCGTGTGCATGGAGTGCGTATTCAGGTCAAGCAAAAAACCTTGGATAAACGCCTGCAACCCTTGCATGGCGGGGCTTTGCGCGTTTCGAGTTGCCCCCAAAGACTGTGGACGGGCCTGTGGATAAGGTGAGCGCACATGGCGCTATCCCTTGTGCGATGTGGTCTGGAGACGGTTGGTTGTTTTTTGCACAGTACACGGTTGTCCACGCAACCTGCTTGCCGCTCAAACGCACTCGGGGCATTCTGCTGGCCGTCCCATTACCCCGGCGGACCCTGCCCGCCAGCCAAGGAGAACACGATGACTTCCACCCTGTTTATTACCGGCGCGACTTCTGGATTTGGTGAGGCGTGTGCACGCAAGTTTGCGCAAGCAGGCTGGAAACTGGTGCTGACCGGCCGCCGTAAAGAGCGTCTGGACGCCCTGTGTGAAGAGTTGTCCAAGCACACAGAAGTGCACGGCCTGGTGGTCGATGTGCGTGACCGTGGGGCGATGGAAACGGCGATTGCCAACTTGCCGCCCTCGTTCAGCACGCTGCGCGGACTGATCAACAACGCCGGGCTAGCGGTCGGCACTGACCCGGCCCCGCAGTGCAAGCTCGACGACTGGGAAACCATGGTCGACACCAATATCAAAGGGCTGCTGTACACCACCAACCTGTTGCTGCCGCGCCTGATTGCCTACGGGCGCGGTGCCGGGATCGTCAACCTGGGTTCTATCGCGGGCAATTACCCGTACCCCGGCAGCCACGTGTATGGCGGCACCAAAGCCTTTGTGAAGCAATTCTCTCTGAACCTGCGCTGCGATCTGCAAGGCACAGGCGTACGCGTCAGCAACATTGAGCCGGGTTTGTGCGAAAGCGAATTCTCCATGGTGCGCTTCGGGGGCGATCAGGCGCGCTACGACGCGACCTATCAGGGCGCTGATCCGATTCAGCCCGAAGACATCGCGGAGACCATTTTCTGGGTGCTCAACACCCCGGCACACATCAACATCAATCGCCTTGAACTGATGCCCGTGACGCAGTCCTGGAGCGGTTTTGCCATCGAAAGGCACGCCAAGGAGTAAACTCGCCCCTGGCAGCCCACCCGCGACCTCCTGAGGGGGTCGCATTCCATCGGGCTGAAAGGAGTTTTTGTGAGTAACCGTGGCGAGCAGATTCTGCTCAAACAATCGACTGTTCTAATGTTTGCGGTGGCCATTGCGGGCATCGTGACGGGTTTTATTTCGGGGTCGCAATCCATCCTGTTTGATGGCTTTTTCTCGTTGATCGCAACGTTTATCAAGGTGTTGATGCTCATAACGGCGCAACTCATCGCCAAGGAGAGCAACCAGCGTTTCCAGTTCGGCTTCTGGCACCTTGAACCCATGGTGTTGTTGATCGAAGGCAGCTTCCTCTTATTGATTGCGATCTATGCCTTTCTGAATGGTGTATTCGGCATCATCAATGGCGGGCGCGAGATTGAACTGGGGCTGGTCATCCTCTACGCAGCGGTGTTTACCGTGATCGAATTTGGCTACTACTTCTGGGTTCGGCGCAAAAATCGAACGTTGAAATCGACGCTGATTCAGTTCGACAACATCAGTTGGCTGGTGGATGCCATGTTGTCGGTGGGCCTGTTGATCAGTTTCCTCACGGCGCTGGCCCTGACGCATCAGGGTTATGCACAGTGGGCAGCTTATGTGGACCCGGCAATCCTGATTGTGCTGGCCCTGAGCATGCTTGCGCCTGCGTTCAAAATCCTCAAGCCGGCATTGCGCGACGTGCTGGGGATTGCCCCCGACGCACTGGACGACAAGGTGCGCGAGGCACTGGAAATCGCCTCGGCGCGGCATGGTTTTGAAGGTTACAAAACCTATGTGCAGAAGCATGGCCGGGCGCGTTTCATTGAAATTCACATCGTGTTGCCTTCGGGGTATCCGCTGACCAGTGTGAAAACCCTTGATGCCATTCGTGAGGAAATATCCGCGATGCTGGGCAAGGCTGACAGCGCACGCTGGCTGACCATTTGCTTTACCGGCGACCGCAAGTGGATTGCGTAATCATTGCGTAAGGATGGATCGCAGCCACACTCGGCTGCGATCAGGCGCGAAGCGCTCAAAATCCCCCTGATACCTCGCACTATTGAGTTATCAACAGCCCCTGACGCTCAATAAAAGCCACGATCGCATCGAGGCCCAAGCCGGTTTTCTGGTTACTGAACACAAACGGTTTGTCGCCGCGCATGCGCCGCGTATCGCTGTCCATCAGCTCCAGCGAGGCGCCCACCAGCGGTGCCAGGTCGATTTTGTTGATCACCAGCAAGTCCGACTTGCAGATTCCCGGCCCACCTTTGCGCGGTAACTTGTCACCCGCCGATACGTCGATCACGTAGATCGTCAGGTCGGAGAGTTCGGGACTGAACGTGGCTGACAAGTTATCCCCACCCGATTCCACCAGAATCACGTCCAGGCCGGGAAAGCGGCGGTTCAATTGATCCACCGCTTCGAGGTTGATCGAGGCGTCTTCGCGGATGGCGGTATGGGGACAGCCGCCGGTTTCCACGCCAATGATGCGTTCGGGTGCCAATGCCTGGTTGCGTACCAAAAAGTCGGCATCTTCGCGGGTATAAATATCGTTGGTCACGACCGCCAGGTTGTAACGGTCCCGCAACGCCAGGCACAACGCCAAGGTCAGCGCGGTTTTACCTGAGCCGACCGGCCCACCAATGCCGACACGCAGAGGTTGTGTATTCATTCAAAACTCCTAGGACCGAAACAGGCGGCTGTACTGGCGCTCGTGGGCCATGCTCGCTAATGACAGGCCAAAAGCGGCGCTGCCCATGTGGGAAACATCCAGATGACTGGCGTGCAGTTGCGCCAGTTGCAGGCTTGGGGATAACTCGCTGGTCATGCGTTGTGCCGCTTGCTGGCCTAACGGCAGCGTTTTCATCAACACGGCCAACTGGTTCTCCAGCCAGCTCCAGAGCCATGCCGCCAATGCGTCCTGCGGGTTGATGCCCCACGCACGTGCGGCGAGTGCCCAGCCAAGCGCCAGATGCGGCTCGCCTTGCTGTAAGAGGAACTGCCGCGCGGGCTCATCCAGTTCGGGTAAGCCGGTCAGCAACTGTTGCAGGGAATAGCCCATTTGCCGGCTTTCCTGATGCAGTTCGCGGGTTTCCCGGCTGGCGCGGTGTTCGTCACAAAACCGTTGCAGGGCGGGCCAGTCTGCTTGGGCGGCAGCCTGGCAGTGAGCGAGCAACAGCGGGGCTTCGAAGCGGGCGAGGTTGAGCAGCAACTGGTCGTTGATCCAGCGCGCGGCGCTGGCCGGATCGCGCACCCGGCCTTGCTCCACCGCCATTTCCAGCCCTTGGGAATAGCTGTAGCCGCCAATGGGCAATTGCGGGCTGGCCAGACGCAGCAGCGCCCAGGCCGGGCTCACAAACGCACACCAAACTGGTGAAGTTTGGGCGCGTAGTTGAAGTCTTCTTCGCCCGCCCGGGAGTGGTGGTGACCACCGCCGTAGGCGCCGTGTTCAGGCTGGAACGGGGCTTCGATGGCGTCGGTGCAGGCGCCCAATTGTTCGAGCATCGCCTTGAGCACGTAGTCATCCAGCAGTCGCAGCCAGCCGTCACCCACTTGCAGCGCCACGTGGCGATTGCCCAAGTGATAAGCGGCGCGGGTCAGTTCGAACGCGTTGTCGCACGTGACGTGCAGCAGGTGTTCAGGGCTGGCGCAGACGCGCACGATGCGCCCGTCCTGCGCCTGAAGGAATTCGCCGTCGTGCAGCGGCGTCTGCCCGCGGTCCAGAAACAGCCCGACCTCTTCACCGTCGCTGCTGAAACAGCGCAGGCGGCTTTTGCTTCGGGCTTCGAAGTTGAGGTGCAGTTCGGCGCTCCACACGGGGTGGGCGTCGACTCTTCGGTGAATGACCAGCATCGGTAGGCTTCCTGCGATTAACGATAGGCATGCTCACAGCAAGGGGCTTGCCAACCTGGCCGGGCATCACTGATGTCGCGAATCGTATGCTCAAAAACAGAGCAGGAAGATGAAACTTGATCTAAACAAGTGCGCGCACTGGGCTGTGTTGCACCAATGAGGTGCGAAGTCGCTTACTCGGTGCTGCCCAACCCTTGCCAGTGTTTGAGGCCAATGAAGATGAAGCGCAGTTGCTGGCTGATTTTGGCCTGCGGTTGCAGGTAGTCCGGCAGCGGTTCGGCGGGCGGATCAATCACATCGGGCAACGCCGCAAATACACTTTTGACCACCAGATCGGCAATCACGGTCAGCGCCGCCGGGTTGAGATGGTGCAGTTTGGGCTTGGAGCCGAGGTCGGCGGCCAGGTCGGAGGTGATGTCTTCGCGCAATGCCGCGATGGCCTGCCGAACCGGTTGCGAGCCGCCGTATTGCTCCCGCGCGAGGAACAGAAACTGCGAGCGATTGGCCTCGACCACATCGAGGAAAATCCGCACCGATGCGTTAATCACGCCGCCCATGAACAATTCGTTATGGCGTACCAGGCGGATGGTTTCGCGAAAGGTCTGGCCGACCTCGCTGACCAACGCCAGGCCCAATTGGTCCATGTCGCTGAAGTGCCGATAAAAGCCGGTGGGCACGATGCCAGCGGTTTTTGCGACTTCACGCAAGCTGAGGCTGCCAAAGCCGCGCCCCGATTCCATCAAGTGGCGGGCGGCGTCCATCAGCGCAAGGCGGGTTTGTTGTTTCTGTTCGGCGCGGGGGAGCATCTGGGCGGGTCTTCCTGACAAGTGCAGCGGCGCACTCTAGCAAATCAGCTTTGATGACGTCGAACGCAGTTAAAGGCTCAGGCGGGTAAACGTGACGCAGTCGTTAGTGACGAATAACGCGGGGTCGGGCTTGCGATCGTTTCGCGCTGCTCGTCAGCGACGACTGCGGTGCGCTTAGCTGGCACGTTGATTCCTTTCGGCCAGACGCTCTGCGCCACCTTCGGCCAGGCGGTTTTGTTGCTGCTTCTGGGTGCGGTCGTAACCGTCTTCGGCCACACGGTTGTGTTGATCCAGCGTGCGTTGTGCGCCGTCTTCAGCGACCGGGTTCAAAGGCTCGCTCAAGGTGCTGGAGGCGGGTTGTGCCAAGGGCGCCGACTGATCTTCAGCGGGCAGGGCGAAGGCGTTAAAGGCAAACAGTGACAGGGTCAAACCAAACATGGCTGGGCGTTTCATGATGCGGGTGCTCCGTAGCAAGGCAGTCAGTGGGTACGGGGGCAATGCTACGCTTGGATTTTCGATAACAAAGTTCATACGGCCAATGGTGATAATCGACACAATTGATTGTTCAACCAAAGGCCTCTAGCCCGCTACTTTGCGGACGGGTAAAAGAGAACACGAGGCTTTTTTGAGGCAAAGCGGCACACGGGTTAAACCTTGGACCGCCTTTGCCGGTCGTACTTTTATACGCGTCGCAATCTGGACGTTCAGACGTAATAAGGAGCCGTGTCATGACGCGCACCCGTAAAGTGCTTGCCTGGGTTGTGGGCCTGTTTGCCCTGTTGGTTGCCGTGCTGGTGGTGCTGATCGCCACCTTCGACTGGAACCGCCTCAAGCCGACCATCAACACTAAGGTTTCTGAAATTTTGCATCGCCCGTTTGCCATCAACGGCAATCTGGCTGTGCAGTGGCAGCGTGAGCCCGATGAAGGCGGCTGGCGCGCCTGGGTGCCGTGGCCGCACGTGATCGCTGAAGACCTGACGCTGGGCAACCCCGAGTGGTCCAAGACGCCCCAGATGGCCAGTTTGAACAAGGTTGAGGCGCGTCTGTCGCCGTTGGCCTTACTGACCCAGACCGTAGCCATTCCGCGTATTGATTTGGTTCAGCCGAGCGCCGACCTGGTGCGTTTGGCGGATGGTCGGGCGAACTGGACCTTCACTTTCGATCCCAAGGACCCGGACGCCGAACCCTCCAACTGGACGGTGGACATCGGTGCCATCAAATTCGACAAGGGCCATGTGACCCTCAATGACCAGACCCTGAAAACCCGGCTGGATGTAGTGATTGATCCGCTGGGCAAGCCGATTCCGTTCAGTGAAATCGTGGGTGAGAAAGAAGCGAAAAAGTCGCAAGAAAAGGGCGCTGCTCCGCAGGACTACGCCTTCGCGTTGAAGGTCAAAGGCCAGTACCACGGTCAGAACCTCGACGGCACAGGCAAGATCGGTGGCTTGTTAGCGCTTCAGGACGCGAACCAACCCTTCCCGTTGCAGGCTCAAGTCAGCATCGCTGACACCAAGGTCGCGTTGGCCGGCACCCTCACGGACCCGCTCAACCTGGGGGCGCTTGATCTGCGCCTGAAACTGGCTGGCAGCAGCTTGAGCAACCTCTATCCGCTGACGGGCGTGACATTGCCGGATTCGCCGCCTTATTCCACAGATGGCCACTTGATTGCCAAGCTGCATGAGCCGGGCGGTGCCGTGTTCACCTATGAAAACTTCAACGGCAAGATTGGCAACAGTGACATCCACGGCGACCTGAAATACGCCGCCAGCCAGCCCCGCCCCACGTTGTCGGGCAAGTTGGTGTCCAATCAACTGTTGATGGCTGACCTTGGGCCGTTGATCGGCGTGGACAGCAGCAAAGCCGCCAACGCCCCGAAAGCCAGCGCAGGCGCGAGCAAGCAACCGGCGGGCAAGGTGCTGCCGGTGGAAGAGTTCCGTACCGAGCGCTGGCGCGACATGGACGCCGACGTAGAATTCACCGGCAAACGCATCGTGCAAAGCGCCGAGCTGCCGTTTACCGATCTCTACACGCACCTGGTGTTGAACGATGGTCAATTGAGCCTGGAACCGCTGCGTTTCGGCGTGGCGGGCGGCAAGCTGGACGCGCAAATTCGCCTCAACGGCCGCAGCACACCGCTGGAAGGGCGGGCCAAACTGACCGCGCGCAATTTCAAACTCAAGCAACTGTTCCCCACCTTCGAGCCTATGAAAACCAGCTTCGGTGAGCTCAATGGCGATGCGGAAATCTCCGGGCGTGGCAATTCGGTGGCCAAGTTGTTGGCCACCTCGAATGGCGGCTTGAAAATGATCGTCAACGACGGCGCCATCAGCCGTGGCCTGATGGAAATTGCCGGGCTCAATGTGGGCAACTACATCGTGGGCAAAATCTTTGGTGACGAAGACGTGAAGATCAACTGTGCGGCGGCGGACTTCGGGATCAAAGACGGCCTGGCGACGTCGCGGCTGTTCGTTTTCGACACCGAGAACGCGATCATCTACATCGACGGCACGGCTAACTTCGCCACCGAGCAACTGGACCTGAAAATCACCCCGGAGTCCAAGGGGCTGCGGTTGTTCTCGCTGCGTTCGCCGTTGTACGTGCGCGGAACG
Source organism: Pseudomonas lundensis (assembly GCF_001042985.1). Lineage (GTDB taxonomy): Bacteria > Pseudomonadota > Gammaproteobacteria > Pseudomonadales > Pseudomonadaceae > Aquipseudomonas > Aquipseudomonas lundensis. The sequence goes on along the minus strand of NZ_JYKY01000014.1, from coordinate 51,448 downwards.
TTTGGTAACCCGTCGGCGGGCGTGCAAGCCGTGCCGTTGATGCTGCGCGGTGCGGGCATGGTCGCTCTGGGTGTGATTGCTGGCCCGGCAGCCGGACTGCTGGCGTTGGTGGCGCCGAGTGGCGACGAGCCCAACCAGTGCGCACCGCTGCTGCAACAGATGCAGCAAGGCAAAGTGCCCAAGACCGTGAAGTAAAGGCTTGCCCTCACTCCCACCTTTTCCCTGCGCGGGAGAGGGTGGGGCGAGGGCTCAAGCACGCAAAAAACCCGCAAAAAAGCCCGCCCCCACGTGACGGGGGGCGGGCGCTGTCAGGCCTGATGAGGCTTACAGGTCTTGCAGAATGTCGGCCATGTCGTCGGCGTGCTCTTCCTCTTGCGCGAGGATGTCTTCGAAGATCCGGCGGGTAGTCGGGTCTTTGTCGCCAATGTACTGAATGATTTCACGGTAGCTGTCGACGGCAATCCGCTCAGCGACCAGGTCTTCGTACACCATTTCCTTCAAGGTCGTACCGGCCACGTATTGGGCGTGGGCGTTCTTGGACAGCAGGTCAGGGTTGAACTCCGGCTCGCCGCCCAACTGAACAATACGCTCGGCCAGTTTGTCGGCGTGTTCCATCTCCTGATTGGCGTGCTCCAGGAACTCATCCGCCGCGACGCTCGCCTTCAGGCCACTGGCCATGAAGTAATGACGCTTGTAGCGCAGAACACAGACCAGTTCGGTGGCCAGCGACTCATTGAGCAACCGCAGAATTTCTTCGCGGTCTGCGCTGTAGCCTTCGGTTACGGCACCTTCTTCGACGTTCTTGCGAGCGCGTTCGCGAAGGGTTTGCTTGTCGGATAACGTTATCTCGGTCATTTCAATCTCCTCACTAATCCGGTTGCCGCCTCGCTCTGCTGGCGAAGTCGGTTCATAGGGTGTGAGTTCAGCGCACCGAGAAAGTTTTATCGGATGTTGCGCACCGGCGTGGTCCAGCGTTCCGACAGAATCACCCCGCCCAGCGTCAATGCGCCACCCACCAGATGAAACAGGTGCAACTGCTCTTTAAGCACCACGGCGGCAATCAATGCGGTAATCAAGGGCAGCAAGTTGAAGAACAGGGTGGTGCGGCTCGGCCCCAGCAATGCAACTGCCTTCATCCAGGCCAACGGCGCAATCATCGACGCCAGCACGCAGGCGTACAGCACCAGGCCGATGTTGTGCACGGTCGGGCCGACTTTGGGCGAGATCAGGTACAGCGGCAGCAGCACCACAATCGCCACCAGCACTTGCAGGTAGAGCATCTGCAGCGGCGGCAGGCGCAATTGCCACTTCTTGAGCAGGGTGCTGTAAATCGCGTAGGCGAGGGTGGCGACGAGCATCATCGCGTCTCCCAGGTTCAGGCCTTGATCGAGCAAAGTGCCGAGGCTGCCACTGGAGACCACCACCAGCACCCCGAAAAACGACAGCACGGCGCCCACCAGCGCCCCTGCGGTCAGGCGCTGGCCGAGGCTGATGATGGACAGGGTGAGCACCATCAACGGCATCAGCGACAAAATGATGCCCATGTTGGTGGCCGAGGTGCGGGCCGCCGCGTAGTAGGCAAGGCTTTGATACACCGCCATGCCCAGCACGCCGAGGATAAAGATCTTGCCCAGGTTGGGGCGGATGACCGGCCAGTTGGCCAGCACCGGTTTGATCATGAACGGGGTAAACAGCAGCCCGGCCAGCAGCCAGCGATAAAAGCCGATCTCCGAGGGGAAGATCGCCCCCACGGCGAGTTTGTTGATCACGGTATTGCCGGCCCAGATAAAAATGGCCAGTAGCGGGTAAGCGTATTGCATCAGGAACAACCACAGAATTAATGAGCCGCGATTATCCGCTTGTCTGTCCGCAGGCCTATACTTCGATCCAGCCAACCTCTTCGTGAATCCAGACAGCATGCGCAAGAACCTGATCAGCGTTCCCGAGTTCGATCAATTACCGGCTCCGGTCTACTTTCGTTACGCCGAAATCGACGCGCACAGCCACGCGTGCCCACACCGGCATGCCTGGGGTTCGCTGGACTACGTGGCCCATGGCGTGATGCGTTTTGAGGTCGACGGGCAGCGGTTTATGTCGCCGCCGCAGTACGCGTTATGGATCCCGCCCAATACCGAGCACAGTGCCTACAATGCCCAGGCCATTGTTTACCGTTCGGTGTATCTGGATGCAGCGCATTGCCAGCACCTGCCGCCCCGGCCGGTCACGTTGGCGATCAGCGACATCCTGAAAGCCATCCTTAGCGACTTCGCCCGCCGCGATGTCAACATTCCCGAAGGCGAGGCCGACCAGCGTCTGGCCCAGGTGCTGGTCGACCAACTGAGCCAGGCGGCCGTGCATCGATGCTTTTTGCCCTACGCCAATCACCCCGGTTTGCAAGGTGTGCTGGCCGCCTTGCAGCGACAGCCGGGGGACAACCGCCCGTTGGGGCAGTGGGCCGAACAGGCGCATGTCAGCGAACGTACGTTGGCGCGGTTGTTCGTGCGTGAGCTGGGCATGAGCTTTGGGGAGTGGCGCCAGCGCTTGCGTTTTCTGGCAGCCATCGAAGCACTGGAGTCGTCGTCGCGCAGCGTGCAAGACATTGGTTTCGACATGGGTTACAGCACGGCGTCGGCGTTTATTGCGATGTTTCAGCGTCTGGCCTGCTGTACGCCTGAGCAGTATCGGCGCAAGGCGCGGCATGTTTAAGCGGTCATGAGGAAGCTGTAACAGAGTTTGTCTACACTGCGATGAAGTCCGCCGCGTCCGCTGCGGCCACAAGGAGAAAACTCCATGAAGATGCTGCGTGTTCCTCTGTTGCTGATGGGTGTGTTGGTGTGCTCGCAAGGGTTTGCGGCCACGGCCCAACAAAACAAAATGACCGCGTGCAACGCCGAGGCCAGTGCCAAAACCCTCAAAGGCGACGCGCGTAAAGCCTTTATGAGCAGTTGCCTCAAAGCCAAGCCGGCCGGTGCGATGACTCAGCAAGAAAAAATGAAAACCTGCAATGCCACGGCCACCACCCAGGCACTCAAGGGCGATGAGCGTAAAGCGTTCATGAGCGATTGCCTGAAGAAAAAGTAGTCACTTGTCGCCCCCGCGTTCTCACTGCCCCAGGCTGCGAAGCGTTGCGAGACACCGCGTTCATTCGAGCGCGGCGCTAACCCTACGCAGCCTTGGCCAGGGCTGATCAGAGGGCCTGCCCCGTCCTCCGTCAGTCACATTATGTAGTGATCCCCGTCGAAGGCTGGCAGACTGCCCGTCCTTTTACCCTGCTTGTTTTGAGGCTGTATGCCATCGTTTTCTCAGCGTCACATCTTGCTGGCCAGCTACATCATTATTGCGGGCGGCTTGTTGCTGGTATTTCCTTTGCGCTTGTTGCCCAGCCTGTTGGCGGGTTTGCTGGTGTACGAGCTGGTCAACATGCTCACCCCGCAACTGCAACGCCTGATTGCCGGGCGCCGTGCGCGTTGGTTGGCGGTGATGTTACTGGGCACGTTGGTGGTCAGTGTGCTGGCGCTGATTTTTGCCGGTGCCATCAGCTTTTTGCTGCACGAGGCCGAGAACCCCGGTGCATCTCTGAACAAATTCATGGCCGTGGTCGACAAGGCCCGTGGCCAGTTGCCGCCGTTTTTAGACAGCTACCTGCCCGCCAGTGCGGCGGAGTTTCGCGTCGCCATCGGGGCGTGGATGAACAAGCACTTGAGCGACCTGCAACTGGTGGGGAAAGACGCGGCGCACATGTTCGTGACCTTGCTGATCGGCATGGTACTGGGCGCCATCATCGCCTTGCAGCGCATCCCTGATGTGAGCCGACGCAAACCCTTGTCCGCCGCGCTGTTCGAGCGCCTGCACCTGCTGGTTCAAGCGTTTCGCAACATCGTCTTCGCGCAGATCAAAATCGCACTGCTCAATACCGTGTTTACCGGGGTCTTCCTGGCCGTGGTGCTGCCGTTATTCGGCGTTCACTTGCCGCTGACCAAGACCCTGATCGTGCTGACCTTCCTGCTGGGCCTGTTGCCAGTGATTGGCAACCTGATCTCCAACACGCTGATCACCATTGTTGGCCTGTCGCTGTCGATTTGGGTGGCGGTGGGGGCCTTGGCCTACCTGATCGTTATCCACAAGCTGGAATACTTTTTGAACGCCAAGATTGTGGGCGGGCAGATCAGTGCCAAGTCGTGGGAATTGCTGCTGGCGATGCTGGTGTTCGAAGCCGCGTTCGGCCTGCCGGGGGTGGTGGCCGGGCCGATTTATTACGCGTATTTGAAGAGTGAGTTGAAGCAGGTGGAGTTGGTCTGATCGCCGGTCTTCACCCAGCCCTCTCCTTGCGGGAGAGGGTGGGGTGAGGGGCTATCAGCCGTAACGCTTTTTGGCTTCAATCGCCAGACCGCTGCCGATGCTGCCGAAGATGTTGCCTTCAACATGACGCGCATTGGGCAGCATGGCCGACACGCTCTGGCGCAATGCCGGAATACCGCTCGAACCGCCCGTGAAGAACACCGTGTCCACCTGCTCCACAGCCACGCCGGCATTGCCCAGCAGTTGGGTCACGCTGTTGCGGATGCGTTCGAGCTGGTTGTCGATCGAGGCTTCGAACAGCGCACGGCTCAGGTCAACGTTGAGCCCGGCTTCGATACGGTCCAGCGGCACGTGGCGACTGTCGTTGCGGGTCAGTTCGATTTTGGTTTCTTCGATTTCCATTGCCAGCCAGTGCCCGGCGCGCTGTTCGATCAACTTGAACAGGCGGTCGATGCCGCCGGTGTCTTCGATGTCGTAGCGCATGCTGCCCAACGCCAGTTGGGATTTTTGCGAGTACACCGAGTTGATGGTGTGCCAGGTCGCCAGGTTCATGTGGTGGCTGGTGGGCATGTAGGCACCGCTCTTCATGCGGCTGCCGTAGCCGAACAGCGGCATTACGCCTTGCAGGCTCAGTTGTTTGTCGAAGTCGGTCCCGCCCACGTGCACACCGCCGGTGGCCAGAATGTCGTCCTGGCGGTTGTCCATGCCGCGCCGCTCGGGTGACAGGCGCACCAGCGAGAAGTCGGAGGTACCGCCGCCGATGTCGACAATCAGCACCAGCTCTTCGCGCTCGATGGTCGACTCGTAGTCGAAAGCGGCGGCGATGGGTTCGTACTGGAAGGACACTTCCTTGAAGCCAATGGCACGGGCCACGTCGGTCAGGGTGTTTTCGGCTTCCTGGTCAGCCAGCGGGTCGTCATCGACGAAGTACACCGGGCGGCCCAGTACCACTTCTTCAAATTCGCGACCGGCGGTGGCTTCGGCGCGTTTTTTCAGTTGGCCGATAAACAGCCCCAGCAGGTCTTTGAACGGCATGGCCGTGCCCAGAACACTGGTGTCGTGCTTGATCAGCTTGGAACCCAGCAGACTTTTGAGTGAGCGCATCAGGCGGCCTTCATAGCCTTCCAGGTACTCATGCAGCGCCAGACGGCCATACACCGGGCGGCGTTCTTCAATATTGAAGAACACCACCGAGGGCAGGGTGATTTTGTCGTCCTCCAGCGCAATGAGGGTTTCCACGCCTGGGCGCAGCCAGCCGACGGTGGAGTTTGACGTGCCGAAGTCGATGCCGCAGGCACGGGCCGGAGAGGCGTTTTTCATGTCTGTCGTGTTCCGGTTAAAAAACGGCCGCGCAGTGTATGTCAGACGGTCACAGAATCGAAGCACGACTATTCGTTAATTCGCAGGTTTTAATCCCCTTGAAAGACTATCCTTCACCCCCAAACTTCCAGACATTGGCTTGGTGGTTGTAAGGCAATTGAGTGAAGCCCGTAGGCTGCCGATAAACTTTTGCAGCGCCGTAGCGTCGGAAGATTGAGATCGGTCAATCGACAGACTGGCTAACCCAAGCATTGTGGGTGGTCTGAGTGGCGCGATATTGATAACGGATGGTGATCCTTACATGGACTTCAAAGACTATTACAAGATTCTGGGTGTAGAACCCACGGCTGACGATAAGGCGATCAAGACCGCTTATCGCAAGCTGGCGCGCAAATATCACCCGGATGTCAGCAAAGAAAAGGACGCCGAGAGTAAATTCAAGGACGTGAACGAAGCGTATGAAGCGTTGAAAAGCGCTGATAAACGCGCCGAGTACGATGAAATTCGCAAGTACGGTCAGCACGGCCAGCCGTTCCAGGGGCCACCGGGCTGGCAGGGTCGTTCCAGTGGCGGCTTCGAAGATGCAGGCGATTTTTCGGACTTTTTCAGCTCGATCTTCGGTTCGCGCGGTAATGGCTTTGGTGGTCAATCAAGCCGCAGCGCGGGTCGTCGCGGGCAGGATGTTGAAATGGAATTACCGATTTTTCTGGAAGAAACCCTGTCGGGCGAGTCCAAGCAGATCAGCTTTCAGGTGGGTGGCACCAGCAAGACCCTGAACGTGAAGATCCCGGCCGGTGTGACCGACGGCGAGCGCATTCGCCTCAAAGGTCAGGGTGGCCCGGGCATGGGCGGCGGGGCCAATGGTGATCTATACCTGATCATTCGGTTTGCACCGCATCCGAAGTTCGACGTGGAAGGCCACGATCTGGTGATTACGGTGCCTTTGGCGCCGTGGGAAGCCGCATTGGGGACCAAGGTCGCCGTGCCGACGCTGACCAGCAAGATCAACCTGACCATTCGTCCGGACAGCCAGAGCGGCCAGCGTTTGCGCATCAAGGGCCATGGTTTGATGGACAAGAAAGGTCAGCGCGGCGATTTGTATGCCCAATTGAAAGTGGTCATGCCCAAACACACTGACGAGGCGAGCAAAACCTTGTGGCAAGAGCTGGCTGACAAAGCAGCCTTTGATCCGAGAGCCCAATGGAGTAATTGATCATGAGCAGCACCCTGATCGTTCAGCTGGACATGGAAAGGTTCTGCGAGGAGGCCAATTTACCGGCCACTTACGTGATAGAGATCGTCGAACACGGAATTATCGAACCTCAGGGCCACGCACCGGAGGCGTGGCGTTTTGAAGACTATGAACTGGTCATCGCAAAGCGTGCAGCCAAGCTGCATCAAGACCTTGACCTGGAATGGGAAGGCGTCGCCCTGGCGCTGGACTTGCTCGAAGAGGTGCAGCACCTGCGGTCTGAAAACCGCCGCCTGAAGCAGCAACTGGGGCGGTTTGTGGGCAGCAACCCCAACGCCTGACCGGCTTAAGGGGCAGCCTTGTACCCCGACAGCGACTGCACAGGGTTAATGCCCTGACGTGCAGTCGCTGGCGCGCGGTATCAGGCTTTTTTCGGTAACACCACGGTAAAGGTGGTGCCTTCGGCGGCGGTTGAAGTGACTTCAATCGTGCCGCCGTGGGCGTTGACCGACTCTTTGACGATGTACAGGCCAAGACCGAGGCTGGTGGAAGTGCCCGGCAGGCTGACGTCTTCACTCGGGCTGCGCACCAGCGGGTCAAACAGGGTTGCCAGCGAGCCTTCATCAATGGGCGTGCCACGGTTGTGTACCGAAAGCAGGACCTGCTCGGCGCCGCCTGTCAGCGTCACGGTGACCACGCGGCTGTGGCTGCCATGTTGCAGCGCATTGCCAATCAGGTTTTGCAGCAACTGATTGATCAGGCCGCGATCCCACTCACCTTGCACAGGGCCATCAATGGTTAACACCGGCTCGCAGTCCGGTTGCCCGGCGCAGGCTTCGGCCAATGCCGCGCGGCAGGCTTCGCCCAGGTCCATGCTCACCGGTTCGATCGGCAACTGGCTGCCCAGACGGCTGCGCACAAATGCCAGCAGATCGCTGACCATCGAACCCATGTGCCGCGCACCGTTCTTGATGGCGTTCACATAGTTCAGGGCATCAACGTCAAGCTTGGCTTTACGCTCCAGCATCTCGGTGGACATGCTCACCGCTTGCAGGGGCGCGCGCAGGTCGTGCCCCAGAATGGCCAGAAAGATGTCGCGCGAGCGATTCACCTGATCGGCGTAGGCCGCAGTGGATTCGGCCAGCGCTTCATCAATGGCTTCGTTGAAGCGAATCATGTCCTGAAAGTGCCCGTGCTCCGGGAATGGCAGGCTGTCGACCCACAGGCGGATGACACACGCGCGCAGGTGCCGGAATTCGGATGTCATCTGCACCAGATCGAAACCGACCGTATGGCGCAGCTCGCCGTGGCTGGCGGCGGCCTCGTCCAGGCTCGGGGTTTTATCCGGGCCTTCGCCTTCAGCCTTGGCCTGTTGCTCGCTGGCCGTCTGGGCGGTGGTCATGTCACGCGAGGCCGCCAGCAAAATGGCCTTGGCATGGTCGCGCAGGGCCACGCTGTCCATGTGTTCGGCCGCAGGCGTAATGGTTTCTGCAAAGCGCTCCCACTCATCGACGATGCGATCAGCGTTTTGCACGATGAATTCGGATAGGCGCATGCCCAAATACCCTTGCTGTAAGAGCGGTAGTCAAAAAAGGTGACGCATATTAGCGCATGCGCGAGTATCGCCCTCAACTCAATATGCCGTACATCGTAATCCCCCAAGATCGCGGATCCAGCCGATAAGCTGCAGGTCAGCGCGTGCCTGAGAATGTCCTGGCCGATTGGCTGATTCACCCGCGGCCTCCCGGCTGGGATCGGTGTGCGGGAGGGCCTGCCGGGGGGTAGATGAAAAGAACATTCGGCAGGGGCTATATATCGCTGCGCTGTATACAAATGCTCGCTCGTTCAGGCGCGATTTAACGCAACGTTTTGCGTTATTTAAAGGACGGCAATCGGGTTTAGATGTGGGAGGACTTACGCATCGAGAAGAGCTTTATATGAATAAACAACCTGCTGCCCCTGACACCTTTCCTCCTCAGGCCTTGGTGCACATGGATGAAACTTCCGAAGCCGTCAAACAAAACATGCCGCTCTGGCTGTTACAGGCTGATGACGATACCCGACAAAAAGTCATTCAGGCGTTCATCACGACGCATGCCCTCGAACAGCAATTAGCCGCGCAACTTTCTAAAGTGGTTGCCCCTGCCGACTTTGCCAAAGGCTTGCTGAACCCGGCGCTGTCAGCCAGATGGGGGCGAGAGGTGGACAGCGAGCGCAATATCTTTGTCAATGTGCAACGCTTTTCCTTCAACCTGCTGGGGGATGCGATCAAAGAGCCGCTGGATATCGTCTTGCCCACAACATGGCGGCCCATTACCTCAATGACGCATTTGACGTTATTGGAAGCGGCCATGCAGAACTTCTCACGGGCGGAAGTTGAACGTGACTTTAACGGCGTTGCGTATGTACTGGAACACCGCGGGAGTTCCAGGCGCACAGGGTTAAATCCACAGCACTTTGCACAGTTATGCCGAACATTAAATCTGGGCGGCAAGTATCAAACCTACCTGAAAACCCTTTTTTATCCTTATGAGCGCATCGACCGTTTTCAAACGGATCATTCCGGATACGGTATTTATTCGGACTTTATAACCCATGCAAAAAGCCAACTTGAATTACTCAGTCATCAGGCCTATTTGACGCATGCGATTGGCTTAACGGCTTACCAGATGCTGTTGCAGTGGGTCAGGGGGGAGCCGCAGCCGCGTTGGGGCAGGCGCAACGTCCGGGTATGTCACATGACGATGCTCAGCCTTAAACAGCACGGTGTGGGACAAGCAGGGTGCCCGATACACGGGGCCCTGGTGTTCATGCCCACACCCCTGAACGCTGAAAATTCGCTGCCTTGTCTTGTGTATACCCCTCACGATCAGGGGTTGCCCTTGTGTGAATACGCGTCGCTGCAACGTTTCAATGACCTTTACGCCTTGCGCTTACGGGAGGAGGAGCCGAAAGCCGCATTGATCAAAGCCGTGGAACAGCGTTATCAAACGGCCTTTGCCAAACAACTCGAGCAGGCACTGCGCGTCAAAGGGAAAACGGCTTCGTTGGTCGCGGTAGAGACATGGCGGCCTCGTCCTGATTTACAGATCCAATGGGTGGAATCGGGTCACACGCCGTTTGTGACGCTCTATACACAATTGATTGAGCAGGTGTTGAGCAACGCACGTTTTGTGATGGCCCCGACCCAAGAGCAGGACATCTCCCCCCTTGACCAGTTGCGTGCCTTGTTTGAAGCCGCCCAGCCTTTTTTGAATCTGGCGGCTTTTTTTGTGCCGCTCGTTGGCGGGCTCTTGCTGTTGTCCACCAGCATGCAGTTACTGTCGCAAGTGTATGTCGGGGTTGAGGATTGGTCCCATGGTGAGGTGAAGCAGGCGTTCGAGCACTTCGAGTCAGTGGCACAAAACCTGATCGTATTGCTCGTAGGTGCCCGTGCGACCAAGGCCTGGTCTTCCTTCAACCCCGACATTGCCTACCCCTCGCTGATTGAAACCCTTCGCCGGGTGAACACCGCGGCCGATGAAACACGTTTGATGAAAGTCGATCTCGCGCCGTTTGTCAGTGACGTTAAGTTGCCCGAACATCTTCAGCCAGACAGCGACGGTATTTACCGCACCCAAGACCGCACGTTCGTCCACATCAAAGGCCAGCCGTACGAGATCAAATACGACGAGGCCATCAAACACTGGCGCGTGCAGCATCCCAAGCGTGAGGGCGCCTACGCGCCGGTGGTTGAACACAATGACCAGGGGGCGTGGTTTTTGGGCATCGAGCGCGCGGGTGAATGGGACAAGGTGGAGTCACTGCACCGGGCCTCCTCGCATAAGTCGGCGTTAAGTGAGTCCGAGGTGGAGCAGGTGCTCAACATCGTGGGGGCGCAAGACGATGCCCTGCGCTGGAGCCATGTCAATCGTGAACCGCCCCCGGCGCTGGTGCTCGATACCCTCAAACGCTGGCAGCTGGCAGATGACGTTGAGCGTCTGGTTGAACGATTGCAGGCGTCTGCGTCGGTGCAATGGAGTGATAACCGTCACATTGTGCGTTTGCTGGAGCGTATGCCCGGTTGGCCGCCGGGCACGTGGCTACAGATTTTGGGTGCAGATGGGCGTGTTCTTCAGGATGTGACGCTGGCCGGTGAATGGCGCTCGCCCCTGCGTGTGAACATGACCGATGTGCAGCAGCAGGGGATATTCAGCGCATTGGCGGCGGCCATGGATGACGCCTTGGCCGCGACATTTCTTGGAGCTGAAGCGATCACCCCGCAACAGCGTGCCGACGCGTTGCTCAACAAGGTCGCCGGTTTCGCCCTGACCCAAAAAAAGACCTTGTTCAGCGAGGGGTACAAGGCAAGCGAAGTATTCGCTAGCGGGCCCATGCAAACACTTCATCGGCACCACCCCACGCTGCCCGCCAGTGTGGTGAGCGAAGTGCTGCGACACGCCAGCGTCAGTGAAATCCGCGTGTTGAACAGCCTCAAGAAGGTTCCGTTGCGACTGGCCGAAGAGTTGCGGCTCTATCGCCACGCGCTCAACGTGACGCGTGCGCTGGAAGGGTGCTATCTCGATACCGAAGACCCCGCCCCAACCCTTCGCCTGGTCGGGGCGCTGTTCTTGAAAACGGCTCAGGGCAAGCAATATTTGAGCGCAGGCCAAGAGCCTTTGCTGCGCAGCGCTCAAGCCGGGACGCTATTAGACAACGCGCAAACGTTGCGGGCGCTGGCGCTTGTGAAAGGGGATGCGTTGTTGCGCGATCAACTGGTCGCCTACGCCCATGACCACCAGGACGAAACCCGGGGTGCGCTGGGGTTGCAGCCCATCAAGCCGTGGTTTAAATCCCCCATGCGACTGGCCCGTGGGCGCGTGGGTTATCCCCTGAGTGGCAGAATCACGGATGCCGGGCGCAGTGCGTTTCAGATCCGCCGCGTAAAAAGCCTCTATCCGCAATACACGCACACCCAGTGCGAAGCATTCCTTCGTGCGCTGGAGACCTCTAAGGCTAATCCAGAGCTTGAACTGGTGCGCCGCGAGCTTGAATACGAAGCGCTGCAGGACGCTTTACGCAGTTGGGTCGGCCAGCCGCTGCCGGAGTATTCAGTGGCTGCCCGCCGAGATGTCTCGCCGCTCACGATCAAGCGGGCAGCGAGCAACGTTATCAGCCGTGCCTGGCGGCGCGAGACCCGGCTGGAAGATCAAATCGGCAATCTGAATGAGTACGTGGAGGATGCAAACCTGTCTGCCCAAGACCTGCCTGATCCACGGCGCTATGTGCTGGACCTCAGCGGCATGCCCGTCGGTGACTTGCCGACGCTGCCGGGCAGTTTTCGCCATATCTCAGTGCTCATCATGGATGACATGGCGTTAAACGAAGTACCTGAAGGTTTTCTCGAATGTTTCCCTGACCTGCGGTGGCTGTCGATGGAAAACAACCGGCTCAGCACGTTGCCGCGGGCGCTGAAGCAGATGAAAGGTTTGCTAAAGCTCGACCTCGCTCATAACGAAATAGCCCTGACCGCTGAGGCTGGCAGCATCCTGGCGGGGCTGACAAACCTCAGAGAGCTGAATCTGGGCAACAATCCTTTAGGCCAAGCGGTGGATGTCAGTGGCATGCAGCGTTTACGCCATATTGATCTGCGCCATACCGCAAGCACCCATTGGCCATCCGGCGTTGAGACCTTGAATGAAGTCGCTTATCTGGACTTGCGTGACAACAACATCACTCAAATTCCCGATGCGGTTTTCAATTCCGATACGCGCCTGAATGCGGTGACCTATGTGCATGACAACCCGCTCACACCGGTCAGTGAGCAACGGCTGGATTCATACGCAGAGCGGACCGGGATCAACATGGGCTACGTCTCCACGCGGGGGCACAGCTTTCTGACCGACCCGCGCAGCTATAGCTGGTTTTTGAGTGGCCCCGAGCCGTTGGCGGCCCGGAAACAGGAGATCTGGCAAAGCCTGGAGCAAGACCCGCAGACCCAGGATTTGCGACGGGTGCTCATGGGCCTGACAGCCACTCCGGCCTACGCCAATGAAAGTACGCGTGACTCACTGATCGAACGGATTGGCACGATGCTACTGGCCTTGGGTGACGATACCGAGTTGCGGGAAAACCTCATGCTCAGGGCCGGTCATGGTTCGACATGCGGGGATGGGCTGGCGTTGATTTTCAGTGATCTGGAAGTGCTCACTCTTGTGGCCAAGGCCAAGGAACCGGTGGGCGCGGAAGAATGCGAGCTTAAATTGCTGCGTTTGGCGCGCAGCTTATATCGCCTGGATCAAGTGGAAGTGATCGCGCGGCATTTGATGCAAGAGCGATACACCCGCGGGCACGATGAGGAACTTGGCGAGCTCAATGAACTGGACGAAGTGGAGTTCCGGCTGGCGTTTCGCATCGCGTTGGCGGAGCCGCTGGAGCTGCCGGCGCAACCGCTGGCCATGGAGTACGAGCACTTGGCGGATGTGTCGCAAATGCTCATTGACGGGGTGCGGTATCGGGTACTGGCCAATGAGCGCTCCACCAGCAATTTGTTCGACTCAATCTGTGAGCGGGAATTTTGGGTGGATTTCTTGAAGAAAAAATATGCTCACCAGTTCGCGGCCATCCTTGAACGGCACATGGTGCGCACCCACGAGGTTGAAGTCGGGGCGCATGCCTCCTCGGACGAGGCCTACAAACAATCGCTGGAAAAGATCGGTGAGGATTACAAGGCTGCCTGTAAAGCGTGGGTTCAGCGCTTGACCCATTGGGAAATGACGGTGCATCCGTTTTAACCCTGGCCCTCACGCCAGCGTGTGCTTGCGTGAGGGCATACCGGTCAAAACAGAAAGTAGCGTTGCGCCATTGGTAACACGTCGGCCGGTTCGCACCACAGCAACACACCGTCCGCCTTGACCTGATACGTCTGCGGGTCGACTTCAATGTTGGGCAGGTAGCCGTTGTGGATCAGGTCGGTCTTTTGCACGTCGCGGCAGCCTTTGACCACGGCAATTTGTTTTTTCAGGCCCAGGGCTTCGGGCACGCCGGCTTCGGCAGCGGCCTGGCTGATAAAGGTCAGGCAGGTGGCGTGGCGCGAGCCGCCGTAGCTGGCGAACATGGGGCGATAGTGAACCGGTTGCGGCGTCGGAATGGAGGCATTGGCGTCGCCCATCAGGCTCGACGCAATCGCGCCGCCCTTGAGAATCAGCGTCGGTTTGACCCCGAAAAACGCCGGGCGCCAGAGCACCAGGTCGGCCCATTTGCCCACTTCGATCGACCCCACTTCATGGCTGATGCCGTGGGTGATGGCCGGGTTGATGGTGTATTTGGCGATGTAGCGTTTGGCACGAAAGTTGTCATTGCCAATCGCGTCTTCCGGCAACGGGCCGCGTTGTTGCTTCATCTTGTCGGCGGTCTGCCAGGTGCGGGTGATGACTTCGCCCACGCGGCCCATGGCCTGACTGTCGGAGCTGATCATCGAAAACGCGCCCAGGTCATGCAGGATGTCTTCGGCGGCAATGGTCTCGCGGCGGATACGGCTTTCCGCGAAGGCCACGTCCTCGGCGATGCTCGGGTCCAGGTGATGGCAGACCATCAGCATGTCGAGGTGTTCGTCGATGGTGTTGCGGGTGAAAGGCCGGGTCGGGTTGGTGGAGCTGGGCAACACATTGGTCAGGCCGCAGGCCTTGATGATGTCCGGTGCGTGCCCGCCGCCCGCGCCTTCGGTGTGATAGGTATGAATGGTGCGGCCCTTGAAGGCAGCGAGGGTGGTTTCGACAAAACCGGACTCGTTCAACGTGTCGCTGTGAATCGCCACTTGCACATCGTATTGGTCGGCCACATTCAGGCAGTTATCGATGGACGCAGGGGTGGTGCCCCAGTCTTCATGCAGCTTGAGGCCGATGGCGCCCGCTTCGACTTGCTCGATCAGCGGTTGCGGCAAACTCGCATTGCCCTTGCCGGTAAACCCCATGTTCATCGGGAACGCGTCAGCCGCTTGCAGCATGCGCGCCATGTGCCACGGGCCCGGGGTGCAGGTGGTGGCGTTGCTGCCGGTGGCCGGGCCGGTGCCGCCGCCGATCATGGTGGTCACGCCGCTGTTGAGCGCTTCTTCGATCTGCTGCGGACAGATGAAATGAATGTGGGTGTCGATGCCGCCTGCGGTGAGGATCATGCCTTCACCGGCGATCACTTCGGTGCTGGCGCCAATGGCGATGGTGACATTGGGCTGCACGTCCGGGTTGCCCGCCTTGCCGATGGCGTGGATCCGGCCGTTCTTCAGGCCCACGTCGGCTTTGACGATGCCCCAGTGGTCGATGATCAGCGCATTGGTGATCAAGGTGTCCACCACCTCGGCGGCCAGCAACTGGCTCTGGCCCATGCCGTCGCGGATCACCTTGCCGCCGCCGAATTTCACTTCTTCCCCGTAAGTGGTGAAGTCCTGCTCGACCTCAATCCACAGCTCGGTGTCGGCCAGGCGAACCTTGTCACCCACAGTCGGGCCGAACATATCGGCATAGGCGTGGCGGGATATTTTCATGATGCGTTCCTGAGCGTTAAGTCAAAACCGGTCGCCGCCGGGGGCGGCAACAGAGCGTTCACGGGCCAATGTCACGGTCAGTCCAGATCGCCCATCACGCGCCCGGCAAAGCCAAACACCCGGCGCAGGCCCGCCAGCTCGACCAGTTCCACGTCGCGGGTCTGGCCCGGTTCAAACCGTACGGCGGTGCCCGCCGGGATGTTCAGGCGCATGCCACGGCTTTCGCCGCGCTCGAACATCAGCGCATCGTTGGTTTCAAAAAAGTGGTAATGCGAACCGACTTGAATTGGCCGGTCGCCCCGGTTGGACACGCTCAGCCGGTGCGTGCGCCGACCCGCGTTCAGCTCGATCTCGCCCGCCTCAATACAATATTGGCCCGGAATCATTGCGGTTCACTCAAGGTTTTGAAGTAGATGGCGGTCGGGCTGTAGTGGCCGTCGGGGCTGCGGCAGTAGTTGGGCAATTCACCGACACGGGTATAGCCCAGGGCGCTGTAGAAGTTTTCGGCGGGCGATCCGGCCTCGGTGTCGAGGTGCAGCAAGCCGCGTTTGTGCTGACGCGCGCCGTGTTCCAGTGCCTGAATCAGCACCTGGCCCAGCCCACGGCGGCGCGCTTCGTTGAGTACCAGCAGCTTCTGCACTTCGGCGCGGTTCAGGCCATTGGCCTTCTGGCACAGCGCCAACTGCACGCTGGCCAGCACCCGTTGATCTTCGACCAAGACCCACAGCAACAGGCTGCCTTGTTCCAGTTGGCTCAGCACCTCGCAGAAGTAAGCGCTGGCCTGCGGCACGTCCAGATCGTCCATGAACCCGACCGATGCGCCGTGGTGCACGGCATCGACCAACAGGGCGATCAGCCCTTCTCGGTAGTCATTGAAGGTGTGCGGGGTGACTTGTAACACCTGCTCGTGGCTCATTGGCCGTGCTCCTGCGGGGGAAGGGCGCCGGGGTTGATCATCAGCTGCATGAAGGTCAGGTCCAGCCAGCGGCCGAACTTGATCCCCACTTGTGGCAGGCGGCCGCTGGTCACGAAACCGAGTTGCTTGTGCACGTGAATCGACGCGGCGTTGGCGCTTTCAATGGCGGCGACCATCACGTGTTTGCCGCAGCCGCGGGCGCGTTCGATCAGGGCGGCGAGCAATTGCGGGCCCAGGCGTTTACCGCGCTGATCGGGGTGTACGTACACCGAGTGCTCGACCGTATGGCGAAACCCTTCAAACGGGCGCCAGTCGCCAAACGAGGCGTAGCCCAAAGGCACGTTGGCGTCGTCCACAATCACCAGAACGGGATAACCCTGTTGTTGCCGGGCTTCGAACCATTGTTCGCGGTTGGGCAGGTCGACGGTCTGCTCGTTCCAGATGGCGAGGGTGTTTAGCACGGCATCGTTGTAAATATCGCGAATCGCCGGCAAGTCGGCCGGGACTGCATCACGAATAACGTAAGACATGACGCGGCCTCAGGCGATGGGTTGATGGACAGTGACCAGCTTGGTGCCGTCCGGGAAGGTCGCTTCGACTTGAATGTCGGGGATCATTTCCGGGATGCCTTCCATGACCTGTTCGCGTGTCAGCAGGGTGGTGCCTTCATGCATCAGCTGGGCCACCGTTTTGCCGTCGCGTGCGCCTTCCAGCAAGGCGGCCGAGATGAAGGCGATGGTTTCCGGGTAATTGAGTTTCACGCCGCGCGCCAACCTTCGTTCAGCCAGCAGGCCAGCGGTGAAGATCATCATCTTGTCTTTTTCGCGGGGGGTCAGGTCCATGTCAGGGTCCGTGTTCGGCAGTTAAAAAGTAGCGGAGCGTTTGCTCTGTCCGTAACAACTGTAACGGTGCTTCAGGTACTCCAGATTCTCGGCGCAAGCGCTTCACGGCCCAGCAACGCGGGACGCAGCAGTCGCCACAGATCAATCAGCCAGCCGCGTGCCTGGAAGGCTTCGCCCGCCAGGCAGCGGGCTACCAGCAGGCCCGGCAGTTGGGTCAGGTCGCCGCGTACCGGGTGAGGCAATGAGCGACAGGCGTCGAGCAATTCGGGGCTGACGTCTCCGGTCACCAGCAGCGTCGCAAACACCGGGTTGCCGTCCAGCCCGATGGGCGAGTCCAGCAGGCCGTCGCCGCCTACAATGCGCTGGCGCTCATGCCAGAGCAACTGGCCATCGCGGCGAATATCCAGGTGCGACTGGAAGTGCCCGCGCTCGAACCGTTCGCCGCTGGCCTGCCTGCCCAGCGCAATCATGTCCCAGTAAAACAGCCGTGCATCGCCTTGCAGCTCGATGCGGGTGCTCAGTTCGGCCTGGGCCGAGCTGAAGACGATGGTTTCCTGGGGCAACCATTCCAGCGTGGCCCCCGCTGCGACCGTTAACTCAATGCGTTGATAGGCCGGGCCTGCCGCGCGATACCACTTGGCCGCGCCGGGGCTGGTCAGTTGCGCCCAGGCGTTAGGGCCGACGCTGGCGCGAATGTCGAGCTGATCGCCACCGGCAATGCCGCCGGGCGGGTGCACGATGATGTGTTGGCACACCTGCGGCCCTTCGGCGTACAGGTGTTTTTGCACGCGCAAGGGGCCGCAGTGACGGCGCAAGGTCGGGCGCGTGCTGTCGCCAAAACGCCCATAGCCCAGCTCCAGCTCGGCGAGCCAGTGGGGGGTGAACAGGGCGGTGTTGGCGGGTAGATTCATGGGGGCTCAGCTAGGTAACAAAGAGTTACAGATTAAATCGTCACGAGGCCGCGCACACCGTCTGTTTGCATATTTTCACCGCGGCCTTGCTGAATGATTTCGCCCCGTGACATCACCAAGTATTGATCGGCCAGTTCTTCGGCAAAGTCGTAAAACTGTTCCACCAGCAAAATCGCCATGTCCCCGCGTGCGGCCAGTTGCTTGATGACCGCGCCGATTTCCTTGATGACCGAGGGCTGGATGCCTTCGGTGGGTTCGTCGAGGATCAACAACCGTGGGCGGCTGGCCAGTGCGCGGCCAATCGCCAGCTGTTGTTGCTGGCCCCCGGACAAGTCGCCGCCGCGTCGATGCTTCATCTCCAGTAGCACCGGAAACAGTTCGTAAATGAACGCCGGTACGGCTTTGGCCTCGGCGCCGGGGAAACGCGACAGGCCCATCAACAGGTTTTCTTCCACGGTCAGACGCCCGAAAATCTCCCGGCCCTGAGGCACGTAGGCAATCCCGGCATGCACCCGTTGGTGAGGTTTGAGCGAGGTGATGGTCTGGCCTTCCCATTGCACGTCGCCTTCCTTGACGGGCAGCAAGCCCATCAGGCACTTGAGCAGGGTGGTTTTGCCGACGCCGTTTCGGCCCAGCAGGCACGTGACCTCACCGACGCTGACGGCAAACGACAGCCCGCGCAGGATGTGGCTGCCGCCGTAGAACTGATGCAGTTTTTCAACCTTCAACATGTGTGTCCCCTTTTGACGGCGCCGCTGCGGGCCCGATGACTCAACGACCCAGATACACCTCAATCACGCGTTCATCGGCTTGCACGTGTTCCAGCGACCCCTCGGCCAGCACGCTGCCCTGATGCAACACGGTGACGTGGTCGGCAATCGAGCCCACGAAGCCCATGTCGTGTTCCACGACCATCAGCGAATGCTTGCCCGCCAGGCTTTTGAACAGCTCGGCGGTGAACTCGGTTTCAGCGTCGGTCATGCCGGCCACCGGCTCGTCCAACAGCAATAACGCCGGGTCTTGCACCAGCAACATGCCGATTTCCAGAAACTGCTTTTGCCCGTGGGACAGCAGCCCGGCCGGGCGATGCGGCGCGTGAGCGAGGCGCAGGGTGTGCAGGACGTCGTCGATGCGGTCTTTTTGCTCGCCCGTCAGTGTGGCGCGCAAGCTGGCCCACACCGACTTGTCAGTTTTTTGCGCCAGCTCCAGGTTCTCGAACACGCTCAGCGCCTCGAAAACCGTGGGCTTCTGGAACTTGCGGCCAATTCCCGACTGGGCGATCTGCACTTCGCTCATCTGCCGCAGGTCGAGGGTTTCACCAAACCAGGCCTGACCTTCGGTGGGGCGCGTCTTGCCGGTAATGACGTCCATCATCGTGGTCTTGCCTGCGCCGTTAGGGCCGATGATGCAGCGCAACTCACCGACGCCGATGTACAGGTTCAGGTTGTTAAGGGCCTTGAAGCCATCAAAGCTGACGCTGATGCCTTCCAGGGTCAGGATTGTGCCGTGGCGGGTGTTGAGCCCCGTGCCAGCGGCCTGCCCCAGACCGATGGCATCGCGGCTGCTGCCCTGATCCTTGTTGGGTTCGAGCATGGGTTCGAGCAACACATTTCTCATTGATCACCCCTTTTGTGCCACAGCCCGATGACGCCCTTGGGCAGGTACAGCGTGACGACGATAAACAGCGCGCCGAGGAAAAACAGCCAGTATTCGGGGAACGCTACGGTGAACCAGCTTTTCATGCCGTTGACCACGCCCGCGCCCAGCAGCGGGCCAATCAGCGTGCCGCGCCCGCCCAGCGCCACCCACACCGCCGCTTCAATGGAGTTGGTGGGCGACATTTCGCCGGGGTTGATGATCCCCACTTGCGGCACGTACAGCGCGCCAGCCAGGCCACACAGCACCGCGCTCAATACCCATACGAACAGCTTGAAACCGCGCGGGTCGTAGCCGCAGAACATCAGGCGGTTTTCGGCATCGCGCACGGCGGTCAGCACGCGCCCGAACTTGCTGCGTGCCAGGCGCCAGCCGAGGAACAGGCTGCTGACCAACAGCACCACGGTGGCGAAAAACAACGCTGCACGGGTCGCGGGCTCGGTGATGCCGAAGCCCATGATTGTTCGAAAGTGAGTGAAGCCGTTGTTGCCGCCAAAGCCGGTCTCGTTGCGAAAAAACAGCAGCATCCCGGCGAAGGTCAGGGCTTGGGTCATGATCGAGAAGTACACGCCTTTGATCCGCGACCGGAAAGCAAAGAACCCGAACACCAGCGCCAGCAAGCCCGGCGCCAGTACGACCAGGCACATGGCCCACCAGAAGTGTTCGGTGCCCACCCAGTACCACGGCAGCTCGGTCCATGACAGGAAGGTCATGAAAGCCGGCAGCTCATCGCCCGACGCCTGACGCATCAGGTACATGCCCATGGCGTAGCCGCCGAGCGCGAAGAACAGGCCGTGGCCCAAGGACAGCATGCCCGCGTAGCCCCACACCAGATCCAGTGCCAGGGCGACGATGGCGTAACACAGGATTTTGCCGACCAGCGTCAGGGTATACGCCGACACGTGCAGCGGGCTGTCGGCAGGCAGCAACGACAGCGCCGGCAACGCCAGCAGGATCACTAGCGCGATCGCGCCGATCAGCGCCGTAGCAGTCGGTCCGGCTTTTTGTGTTGCGGTGATTAGCAATGGCTGGTTCATCAGTCGATCACCCGTCCTTTAAGCGCGAAAAGGCCTTGCGGGCGTTTCTGAATGAACAGAATGATCAGCCCCAGGATAAGGATTTTGCCGAGCACCGCACCGATCTGCGGTTCCAGGATTTTGTTCGCGATGCCCAGTCCCAACGCCGCGTACACCGTGCCCGCCAATTGCCCGACGCCGCCCAGCACCACCACCAGAAACGAATCGATGATGTAGCCCTGGCCCAGATCGGGGCCGACGTTGCCGATCTGGCTCAGGGCCACGCCGCCCAGCCCGGCAATGCCCGAGCCGAGGCCGAAGGCGAGCATGTCCACGCGCCCGGTGGGCACGCCACAGCAGGCGGCCATGTTGCGGTTTTGGGTGACGGCGCGGACGTTGAGGCCCAGACGGGTTTTGTTCAACAACAGCCAGGTGAGCCACACCACCGCCAGCGCGAAGACGATGATGACCAGCCGGTTGTACGGCAGCACCAGGTTGGGCAATACCTGAACGCCGCCCGACAGCCACGCCGGGTTGGCCACTTCGACGTTCTGCGCGCCAAACAGCAGACGCACCAGTTGAATCAGGATCAGGCTGATGCCCCAAGTCGCGAGCAGGGTTTCCAGCGGTCGCCCGTAGAGGTGACGAATGATCGTGCGCTCCAGCACCATGCCCACCCCGGCCGTGACGAAAAACGCCACGGGCAGCGCCAGCAGCGGGTAGAACTCGATGGCGGCGGGTGCAAAACGCTGGACCAGCACCTGCACGCAGTACGTGGCGTAAGCGCCGAGCATCAGCATTTCGCCGTGGGCCATGTTGATCACGCCCAACAGACCGAACGTGATTGCCAGCCCGAGGGCCGCCAACAGCAGGATCGAGCCCAGTGACAGGCCGCTGAACGCCTGGCCCAGCAGGTCGCCGATCAGCAACTGGCGCGTGACTTGCGCCAGGCTGGTTTCGGCGGCGGTGCGTACCCCGGCATCGGTTTCGACGTCCGGTTGCAGCAAGGTTTCAAGTCGGGTACGGGCCAACGGTTCGCCGGTTTCGCCCAGCAGGCGCACCGCCGCCAGCCGCACAGCGGGGTCGGCGTCCACCAGTTGCAGGTTGGCCAATGCAAGGCTCAGGGCGGTGCGTACACCCTCATCGGTTTCGAGGGGCAGGCGACGATTGAGCAGCGCGAGCTGGGCGGGGCGGGCCGTTTTTTGCAACTGTTGCGCGGCGCTCAGGCGCTGTGCGGGATCCGCCGCCAGCAGTTGATGGCTGGCCAGTGCGGTCTCGATCAAGCTGCGCAGGCGGTTGTTCAAACGCACGGTTTTGGGCTGGCCATCGACGATCAATTGGCCGTTCTGTAACCCGCTGAGCAGTGTGGTTCGCGCAGGCTCGGGTTGAGCGGCCCAGCCCTCCAGCAACGCGACCTGTGTGGGCAGGCTGGCGGCGGCAAAGTCGCTGGCGTCATCGGCCTGCGCACCCAACGGCACGAGCAGCAGGCAGGCGACGATAAAGCGGTAAAAGGCAGTGGGCATCGTGTGCGTCCCTGTAAGCGCGGCGTCCTCTCCCTCCCCGAAGGCCGAGGGGAAGAGGGGCCTTTGACGGTGTTATTGACCTTTCACCGGGTGATCCGGTTTTTTGTCGTTGCCCGGGAGATACGGGCTCCACGGCTGGGCACGGATCGGGCCGTCGGTTTGCCATACCACGCTGAACTGCCCGTCCGGCTGGATTTCACCGATCATCACCGGCTTGTGCAGGTGATGGTTGGTGGCGTCCATGGTCAGGGTGTAGCCCGAAGGCGCGGCAAAGCTTTGCCCGGCCAGCGCTTCGCGGACCTTGTCCACGTCGGTGGACTTGGCTTTCTCCGCGGCCTGCGCCCACAAGTGAATGCCGACGTAGGTGGCCTCCATCGGGTCGTTGGTCACGGCTTTGTCGGCGCCCGGCAGGTTGTGTTGTTTGGCGTAGGCCTTCCAGTCGGCCACGAATTTCTGGTTGACCGGGTTTTCCACCGACTGGAAGTAGTTCCACGCTGCCAGGTTGCCTACCAGCGGTTTGGTGTCGATGCCGCGCAGTTCTTCTTCGCCTACCGAGAACGCAATTACCGGCACGTCGGTGGCTTTAATGCCCTGGTTGGCCAGCTCTTTATAGAACGGCACGTTGGAGTCGCCGTTGACGGTTGAAATCACCGCCGTCTTGCCCCCGGCCGAGAACTTTTTGAGGTTGGACACGATGGTCTGGTAGTCGCTGTGGCCGAACGGGGTGTAGACCTCGTCGATGTCTTTATCCGCTACGCCTTTGGTGTGAAGGAAGGCGCGCAGGATTTTGTTGGTGGTGCGCGGGTACACGTAGTCGGTGCCCAGCAGCACGAAGCGTTTGGCGCTGCCGCCGTCTTCGCTCATCAGGTACTCGACGGCCGGGATGGCCTGTTGGTTCGGCGCGGCGCCGGTGTAGAACACGTTGGGCGACATTTCTTCGCCTTCGTATTGCACCGGGTAGAACAGCAAACCGTTGAGTTCTTCAAACACGGGCAATACCGACTTGCGCGACACCGAGGTCCAGCAGCCGAACACCACGGCGACCTTGTCTTGCGTCAGCAATTGGCGCCCTTTTTCAGCGAACAACGGCCAGTTCGAGGCGGGGTCGACCACGACGGCCTCAAGCTGCTTGCCGTTGACGCCGCCCTTGGCATTGATCTCATCGATGGTCATCAACGCCATGTCTTTGAGCGACGTTTCGGAGATCGCCATGGTGCCGGACAGCGAGTGCAGAATGCCGACTTTGATGGTCTCGGCTGCCTGCACCGTCCAGGTCATGCCCATGGCCACGATGGAGGCTGTGAGGGTGAAAGCTTTGATCAAGCGACGACGCTGCATGGTGCGATCTCCAGAGTTCTGATGGTTGGCGAGCCAATACCTGCACTGACAAGGGCTATAGCAAGGGCTGTGCCGGATTGGTCGGTGCCTCTGAAACCGGGGTTTGCACACAAAATGTGCTTTTTTTCGCACCATCAGAGCGCCCGTCAGGGCTCGCGGTGCACGCGGGTGCGCCGCCTTGGTGCCTGGCACGGCGCAGGCGCCTGCGGCGAAGGGACGTCTGAACGGGGTGGGGGTGGGACGCGCGGGATTTTATTATTTAAATATGACCTCCCTTCGGGGTGGCTCCTGATGATGTGGAAGCGCGACCGCGTTGCGCTAAATCATCTGAATCAGGAGAGTGAACGTGAGCCAATTTTTCCACGAACGCATCGAACGCGGCACGGCCGCGAAAACGGTGCCCCTGCCCGCCTTAAGCCCGGCGTTTGCGTATGCCGATGATGCGGCCCGCTTCGCCCACGAAATGATTGGCGATCGACGTGAGGGTGAGTACGGCGGAGTCATCCTGCAACGTCACGACGGGAAGTTTTTCGCCACGTTACCCGTCAAGGGCCAGAGCAGGATGTTCTCTCACGAGTTGGTGCTGTCGACAGACGCCGACAATAATTTTTTGCACCCCCCCGGTTATACCTGCCATGCGTTCTATCACTCGCACCCCAATAACTACGCCGAGGTGAAGCGGTATTTTGCGCAGTGGTCAAAAGAGTCGGTCGAGACGTCGATGAACTTCTTCTCACCCCCCGATGTGGTGTTCACCGTGGGCATGCGCGGGTTCGCACGCGTAGGCTATTTGTCGGGCCTCAATGGTTCGCTGATCAAATATGTGCCCAGCGGGTCCGAGCAAGAGGCCGCGCTGGTGGAGGGGTATCAGAAAGGTTTGGTCCGAGCCAAACAGTTGATCAGTTACGTGCATGAGTTGGCGGCTGTTGGTGAACTCAGCGTGATTCAAACCAATGACATCTGGGGCTGGAAAGTCGGAAAGGTCGACGCGGACTTTAAGATTTACAACCCGGCGACGCTTCCTCAGGCACCGAACAAGCAGATTCAGCAACCGGCCTACAGCCCTGTGTTTTCAAGCCTGCTGGATGCGGTGAAATACACTCGGCTGCGCATGTACCAACAACCTGAACAGCAGTTCGGCTACCTCCTCAAATACAAGGATCAGGCGCAATACCTGGCGACTGAGCCCGTGCCCGGCGCTGAACACCTGTTCAAGCCTGACGCCGTGTTCACGCTTAACGCAGCGGGGGCTGTGGTCATCCCCCGTAATCTGGAAGTGGTGGCCCAGTATTACTGCGACAACCTGTATCACGCGCCGGATCAGGTGCCCGCGCAGCAGCGTCAGGTCTACAAGCGTTTCGTCGAGCCTAACGCCATGGCGCAAAGCATTCGCATGTCGCTGGCCCTTCGGTTTGGGCGGGATGTGGCACCGCTGCCCCTCTACATCACGGTGCGTGACGGCGCCTTGCTTGAGTATCAACCGTCCAGCACGTTGGCCGAAGAGCCCTATGTGCGAACGCTCAGCCAGGCAGAAGGGGGTGGGCTGGCGATCAAGCGTGACCTGCTGGGCGGCCACGTTACCCCGACGGCCTATGTCCATCGGCTGGCGCAAATGGGGACGCTGAAGGTGCTGTACCACAGCGATCTGTGGGGGGTGCCAGGCACGGTCGATCAACACTGGACGCCTTATGCGCGCCTGAGTCGCAGGGCCTTGAGCCCGTCTTTTTTAACGATGGATGACGCTGCCCGTTATGTTCACCGCAAGATTAAAAAGTCACCGAATGCGGACCGTATCTTCGGAGGATTGATATTTCAGCGCCTCGACCAGCGCTTTGTGGCCACCGAGCCGTTGGCGGGTCGCGGTGAGACCTTTGATCCTTACGGCATCATCCCCGCTGAACGCCTTGACCTGACCCCCACGGGCGGAACCATTGTGGGTTTTTACCATTCTCATCGGCCGCAAGACTCGATGTTGTTGCCGCCGGGTGTCGAACAACAGCTCTACGCGGACATGCTTGAACCCCATGAAGTGTGTGCCGCCATCCAGGACCGTGACTGGGCGCCGGTGCGCTTTCTGTCGACCCCGCAAGGCGCGTTGCTCAAATACGTGCCCAGTGGCACTGACCGGGAAAAGAAATTCCTTGCTCGCGTCGCCCCCCCGGTGAGCAACCCTGAAAACGTGCGGCACAACGCGCTGCAACTCAAGTTGCGCACGCATACGCTCAAGGCCACCGAATACGTGGGGCAGATCGTGCGCACCGGTGATTTGTATGTGGTGGAAGGCAACACTCTTTGGGGCAATCCGGGCAAGGTCACGACCCACTGGAAGCCTTCACCTGAACCGGCACCCGTGCCACTGGCGACCGAGCAGCCCGCCTTAAGCCCGGTGTTTACCCAGGCGCAGGATGCGGCGCGCTATGCCCACCACCGCATGGGGGCGCGCACGAAGCGCCAGTTCGGTTTTATTCTCAAGAGTGTTCACAGCGAAGAGTTTGTCGCGACGTACCCGCTCGAAGGTGGCGGTCTGGGGCTGGATCGGGTGTTCCCCCGCAAACCCTCCGAACGCGACAACACACTGCCCGGGGATTTCAAAATCCATGGGGTTTACCTGGGAACGCCCGCGACGTATTTCTCATCACCCTCGCACGTGAAGGACGTGCGCAACCTCAATACGCTGCTGGGGTTTGTGACCCCTGACGATTTTGCCGACGCGCTGGGTCTGGTGAACCTGGTCAAACAGCAGCGGGGCGCGTTCACGGGCGACGTGCCGCTGTACCTGTCGACTAACGACGGCGCGTTGCTCAGCTATGTGCCGGTCAACCTGTGGGCACAGCTGACCTCCGGTCTGTTTGGTTCTTGGGGCCGCCCGTTACTGACGCAGATCCTGAACGGTGAATTGCACGTGACGGAGTACGTGCATCAGGTGGCGGCCAACGGCCAACTGGAGGTCGTAATAAAGAGCGCCCTGTGGAATGCACCGGGGCACATTACGCAACAGTGGGTGCCTTATAAAAAGGCGGCGGCGATGCCGTTTCCGGCCACCCGGCGCTTCCCGCTCAGCCCGGTGTTTGCCCACCCCGATGACGCCGCCCGCTATGTGCACGCGCACATCCCGCACCCCAACCAGTTGAATGTGGTCGCCGCCATTCTGGGCAAGGCCGACTACAACACCTATGTCGCCATTGAGCCGAACTCGGGCGGGGAAGTGGCCAATGCGCCGCAAACCCTGCTGTTCACCCACAAGCACGTGGACGGCCAGTTACACCCGGTGCCGCTGTTTGCCGCCGGGTACTCGCGCAAGCACCTGCTGTTTTCGCGGGCGTATTCATCGCAGGCGGGTTACAGCGCGCTTGAAAATAACTTGCTGAACAACATGTTCTGGCCAGTGGATATTTGCTACGCCACCCGCCTGCTAAAAACCTATGACAGTGACAACAGTTTTGAGGTGATCTACCACTCGACCAATGATGGCGGCCTGCTCAAATACCGGCGCGGCGCGACCCTGGCGACGCAGCAACTGTGTGAGTCCATCAGCGGCTCAAACCTGACCTATGAGGGGTACTTTGCCGAGAACTATGAACCTGACCGCACCACTCGCCGTTACTACGAAAAGGCGCCCGAGCCTCAAAAGCCCGTCGAGCTGCTGACCCGCGTTCTCAATACGGGGCAACTGAGCGTGATTACGGTCAGCCGCACTTGGCCGAACAAGGGCGAGGTGCAGCACACCTTGACGATCAACATCGAGCCTGCACCGGGGTTGTTCGAGTGGGACGATCCTCGCAAGGTGCAACTGGTGCCCACCAACGGCGCGGACACGCCTTCCGCGCCCTGGCATGACGAGCTTTAGCGTTTGCGCATCAGGCCAATAAAAAACAACCCGCCAATCGCCGCCGTCGCCACGCCGATGGGCAGGTCTTCAGGGGCGATCAGGGTGCGGGCCGCGACGTCGACCCAGACCAGAAACACACTGCCCAGCAGCGCTGAGACCGGCAGCAAGCGGCGATGTTCTGCACCCACCAGACGGCGGGCAATGTGCGGGATCATCAAGCCGACAAAACCAATCGAACCGCTGATGGCCACCAGTACGCCGGTCATTAGCGAGGCGATCAGAAACACCCGCAGGCGCACGTTGCGTGCATTCAGGCCGAGGGTGACGGCGGTTTGTTCGCCCGCCATCAGGGCATTCAGCGGGCGGGCCATGCCCAACAGCAGCACCAGCCCCAGCAACACGCTGGCGCCGGGGATGGCCAGCAGTTCCCAGCGCGCCAGCCCCAGACCGCCGAGCATCCAGAACAGCACGGCGGAACTGGCGCGGTGGTCGCCCAAAAACAGCAAGGTGTTGGCCACGGCCATCATCACAAACGACACCGCCACGCCGCATAACAGCAGGCGGTCACTGTCCAGTCGGCCCTGACGGCTGGCGATGACCAATACCAGCAGCATGCTCAGCAACGCGCCAATAAAGGCCGCGATGGGCAGGGTCAGTAAACCGATGATCTCGCCCACGTGCAGCACCACGATCACGGCGCCTAAGGTGGCGCCGCTTGTGACGCCCAGCAGGTGCGGGTCCGCCAGCGGGTTGCGGGTCACGGCTTGCAGCACCGCGCCGATCAAGGCCAGCCCGGCCCCGACCAGCGCACCCAGCAGCATGCGCGGCACCCGTATCAGCCACACGATGTGTTCCTGCCCGGCGCTCCAGTTCACCTCGCCAATCCCGAACAGCTTGTGCAGCACGATGTGCCACACCACGTCCACGGGCACCCGCGCCGGGCCGAACCCAAGCGACACGACGCACGAAACCAGCAGCACAGCGCCCAGCCCCAACAGCAATAGCGCATAGCGACGCGCCATCATTGCGGATGAAAGCCTTTGGCCAGGGTCTGGATGGCCAGCACGTTGTCGATACCCGGCGTGGCCTGGACGTAGGGGATGACGATGAAGCGTTTGTGACGGATTGCGTCCACCGATTGCAGCGCGGGGTGGGTTTCCAGGAAGCGCTGTTTCTGTTCGGCCGTCACTTCGCTGTAGTCGACGATCACGATCACCTCGGGATTACGTTCGACCACGGTTTCCCAGTTGATGCGCGTCCAGCTGGCGTCGATGTCGCTGAGGATGTCGTTACCGCCTGCCGCTTCAATCAGCGCGTGCGGGATGCCCAGACGGCCGCTGGTCATGGCGCGGTCTTCACCG
This sequence comes from Pseudomonas lundensis, assembly GCF_001042985.1. Lineage (GTDB taxonomy): Bacteria > Pseudomonadota > Gammaproteobacteria > Pseudomonadales > Pseudomonadaceae > Aquipseudomonas > Aquipseudomonas lundensis. The sequence goes on along the minus strand of NZ_JYKY01000014.1, from coordinate 22,727 downwards.
CTGTCATACAGGAAGACCCGCGGTTTTGAGGCGGGAAGGGTCTTTTGCACCTCAGAAATTTCTTGCTGCATGTGAGCAATCAGCGCGTTGGCACGGTCCTGCACGTCGAAGATTTTGCCGAGGTTGCGCAGGTCGTTGTAGGTGTCTTCCATGCTGGCTGGCGGGCGCTTCATGACAAACGCGCAAGACTCGGTCAGCTCGTACACATTGATGCCCAGCGGTGTCAGGGTCTGGGGAGTCAGGTCGCCGCCCACACGCATGCCGTAGTCCCAGCCGGCAAAGAAGAAATCCACATTGGCATTGAGCAACGTTTCAACGGACGGGTACTTGCTCGCCAGTTCGGGCAGGCCGTCGAGGATCACCTTCATTTGCGGGGTGACGGCCTTCCAGCCGCTGATGCCGCTGTAACCGGTCATGTGCGGCTTCAGCCCGAGGGCCAGCATCATGTGCGTCATGTTGATGTCATGACTGACGGCATGCTTGGGGGCTTCATTGAAGGTCACGTCACGGTTGCAGCTTTGGATCGTCAGCGGGTAGCGGGTGGCGTCGGCCTGGGCCAGTTGAGTGCCGAACACAGCGCAGACGCAGAGAACGAGGCGGATCAGGTTCATGGTTGGGTTATCCAGGTGATGCGCGGGTAGCCGGCCAGCGGATGTTCATCGATCAGGGCGTCGACGCCAAACACCTCGCGCAGCAGGGTGACGGTCAGCACCTCGCGAGGCGTGCCGCTGGCAACGATTTTGCCGTGGTCGATCACATACAGGCGGTCGCAAAAAGCGGCGGCGAGGTTCAGGTCATGGATGCTGGCGAGGGTGCCGATGTTCAGGCGTTTAACCAATTGCAGCAGTTGCAGTTGATAGCGCGGGTCGAGGTGATTGGTCGGCTCGTCGAGGATCAGCAGGTCCGGTTGCTGGGTCAGGGCGCGGGCCAGAATCACGCGCTGTTTTTCACCGCCCGACAGGGTGGCAAACGCGTGGTCTTCAAAGCCCTGCAAGCCCACGGACGCGAGGGCGTTTTGCGCCAACTGGCGGTCGGTGACAGTGTCGCCGTCAAACAGCCCTTTGTGCGGGGTGCGGCCCATGGCGACCACTTCATCGACGGTCAGGCCAAAGGCATCGGGGAATTCTTGCAACACCACGGCGATGCGTTGCGCGCTCCAGCGGGGGGATTGTTGCCAGAGGTTGTGTTGCCCAAGGTGAACGGTGCCGGCCTCGGGCTTGCTGAAGCGGTAGGCGCACCGCAGCAGGCTGGTTTTGCCGCTGCCATTGGGCCCGATCAACCCCACGAACTCGCCGGCGGCCACGTGCAGGTTGGCGTCACGCAGGTGGAACTGGTGATGACAATGACCGTGCCCCAGGGGGGACCAGGCGAGTTGCGTGAGGGTGAGGCGCGGCATAAGGGTCCAGGTCAAACGTTAAAAGGCGTAATCGGCCGTCACAAAGAACGAGCGCGGCTCGCCCATGATCCATTGCTGGCCGCCATTGTATTGGGTTACGGCGTACTGGCGATTAAACAAATTATTCAACCGCACGCCCAGGGTGGTGTTCGGCAGGGCGTGCCAGCTCACCGTGGCGTCTACCACGGTGTAGCTCGGCAGTTCGACGCTGTTGGCCGTGTCGGCGTAACGCGCATCGACATAGCGCACTCCGGCGCCTGCGTTCACGTCGTCGGTGATGACCTTGCTCACCCACAGGTTGGCGGTGCGACGGGGGACGTCGGTGGGGCGGTTGCCTTTGCGCGACACGCCGTCTTCGTTGAACGTGTCGTATTGCGCCCGCACGATCGAGGCGTTGGCTTGCAGCGCCCAGCGATTCGGCAGTTGCAGGTCGAGGCTGGCTTCCAGACCGTTTGACGATTGCTCGCCCACTTGCAGGGTGCGAGTGACGTTCGCGGGGTCAGTGGTCAGCAAATCCTTTTTGACAATGTGATACGCCGCCAGCGTCCATTCGCCCCGCTGGTCCCAGAACATCTGCTTGAAACCGACCTCGGTCTGACGCGCACGGGCCAGACCGTAGTCTTGCTGGCTCTGACTCAGGCTGATCAACCCGCCGACGCCATCCACGCTGGTGGCCTGCTGGGCGTAGAGCGACATGTCCGGGGTCAGTTCATAGACCAGGCCGACTTTCCAGCTGTTGGCGGACAGGCCACGGTCACTGCGGGTGGTGTCGCCGTTTTCGGCGAAATCATCGCGATCCAGGTGCACGATGTCGCGGCGCACGCCGGTGACCAGCGACAGTTGGTCGGTCAGCTCAGTGCGGTTTTCGGCGAACAGCGACACCTGCTGCGTCGTGCTGGTGAATTGGTCGCGGTACGGCGAAGCACTCTCGAACTGGCCCCGGTTCGGGTGGTACAGATCGACAGGTTGGCCGTTGGGGGCGACATCGTCATACGGCGCATTGCTGTGCAGGCTGAAGTGGATGCGGTTGTAGTCCATGCCCACCAGGGTTTTGCTGTTGAGGCCGAACAGGTCGTGATTGAGGGTGAAGGTCTGACGGTCACCAAGTTGTTCCTGATCGTGCTTGATGCTGAAAAAACCGCTACGCAACAGGCTTTGGCTGGCCTGGTCCCACGCATGGTTTTCGGCGTTCTGCCAGCGCCGCTGGGCTTTCAAGTAATACAGTTCGTTGCTGGCGCTCAGGGTGTCGCTGAGCTGCCATTCGGTGTTCAGGCGCGTCCACTGATCGTTGTAGTGCAGTTTGGCGTCGCGCACGTTGTAGTTTTTGTCGCGCAGACCCTTGTGGTAACGGCCGTTGATCAACGGCACGCCAAAGTCGTTTTGCGGTTGCTGGTCGCCGTAGTCGTGGCTCAGCGTGAAGGCCAGGTCATCCGTGGCCTGCCAGCGCAGGGCGGCGCTGATGAAGGTGTTTTCTGAATCGCCATGGTCGATCCAGCCGTTGCTTTGAGTGTGGTTGATGTTCAACCGGTAGCTCAGGGTGTCGGTCAGTGAGCCGCCGCTGTCCAGCGCTTGTTGTCGGGTGTCATAGGAACCGTAGCCGATGCGCACGTGGTTTTCGATGTCGCCACTGAACGGTTTTTTCGGGATCACGTTGATCACCGCGCCTGTCGCGCCTTCGCCATACAGCACGGACGCCGGGCCGCGCAGGACGTCGATGCGTTCCACAGACCAATCGTCAACCGGGAAGGTCACGGTGCCTGCGCCGCTGTACAGGCGCACGCCGTCATACAGCTGCATGACCGAGCCTTCGCCGACGAAACCGCGGGCCGAGTAGGCAGAGCCGCCGTTACCCGGTGTGCCGGTGTTGCTGATGCCGGTGGTGCGGGTCACGGCGTCTTGAACGCTGCGATCGCCACGGGCCCGGATCTGCGCGCCGGTCAGGTTTTCGACACTGGCCGGGGTTTGCAGGCTGTTGAGGTTCAGGCGCGAACCGGTAGACGTGGCGGTCTTGAGGTCGATGTGGGAATCATCGGCTTCAGGGGCTGTGATGGTCGCGGCAGGCAGCATCAAGGACGGTGCAGTGTCGTCCGCTTGCGCAGCGGTGACGGCCAGCAGGCAAAGGCTGGAGAACAGGTACTTATTCATCGGGACAGTGAGTCGCTTTTCAAAGGTATGCCCGCTGCCTCCTGGCGGCGGGTGATGAAGCCTCAATAAAGCGGTTACACATAACCGCCTTAGTGGGTTTTTTATCAGCGCGCCATTATCCCCGAGTCTCTAACGCGCGGCTCTCGAACTATTCACGTTGGTCATGAGTGCTGCTCACGTTGTGGTTTAGCGCGCATCAGCAATAACAACCGGTCAAGCACCCAGACGGCAATCAAAGACACGCCCACCAGCGGGAACAGCACCGCCAGCCCCAGCATGATCAGCACGCCGGTTTTCCAGGTGGGCAGCGCATGGCGCAGCGGCGGTACGCCCAAGCGGCCTTGTGGGCGACGTTTCCACCAGATCACCAGGCCGCTCACCGAACTGAGCAGAATCATCAGGCACACCAGCAGGATGGCGATCTGGTTCAGTGAGCCGAAGAGTTTTCCTTCGTGCAGCATCACGCCCATTTCAGTGGCGCGGGCGACGTTGCTGTAATGCTGCCAGCGCACATCGGCCAGCACTTGGCCGGTGTATTGATCGACATGCAGGGTGGCATCGTCACGCGGATCGTCAGCGAAGACGGCGACGGTAAAGACGCCTTCGGCGGTGGTCGGCAAGGTGATGCTGTAACCGGGTTCGACGTTGCGCCGGGTGGCGGTGTCGACCACCTGTTGCAGGGTGATGGTCGGCGCGGCCGGGCCACTTGCCTGGGCGCCGTGGCCCATGTGTTCGGCATGGGCGCCCGAGACGGGCATCGGGGTGTTCTCCATTGCCCAGGGCACGGTTTGACGGGCTGCGGTGTTGAGGCTGCGCGCTTCCAGGTCGGATTTGGGGACGTTGTTCCACATGGCCGCCGGGAACTGATTCCACAAGTCGGCGTATTGCTTGCCCCAGAAACCGGTCCAGGTCATGCCGCTGATCAACATAAACAGCAGCAATGCAGCGCCCCAGAAACCGGTGACTGCGTGCAGATCGCGCCACAGCACACGCCCGCGACGGGTCAAGCGTGGCCACAGCACGCCTGCCGCCGATTGCCCGCGCGGCCACCACAGGTAAAGCCCGGAAATCACCAGCACCACGCCCCAGCCCGCGGCCAGTTCGACCAGGCGATCGCCCAGCGTGCCGATCATCAACTCGCCGTGCAGCGCTCGGGCCACGGCTTGCAGGTTGAGCTTGGCATCCTGCTCGCCCAGCACCTCGCCGTTGTAGGGGTTGATAAACACGTTCAGCTCGCGCCCGCCGTTATGGATGACGAACTGACCGCTGCGCTGCGGGTTGATCGGGGGCAGGTACTGGCTGATATGCCCCTGTGGATAAGTGGCCTGGACGCGGGTGAGTTGTTCGTCGGCGCTGAGGCTGTGATGACCGGGGCTGACGTTGATCAGGTGGTCGTAGAGCAACGGGTCAAGCTGGGGCTTGAACAGGTAAATGATGCCGGTCAGGGCCAGCAGGATCATGAACGGGGCAACAAACAGCCCGGCGTAGAAATGCCACCGCCAGGCCAGGTTGTAAAAAGAGGGGGTTGGTTGGCTCATGTGAGCGGCTCCGCAAGGTCAGCAATTGTTTTCAGGCATCACCCCGGCCCTTTGCCTGAAGCACAGGACCGGAGTGAGGGGCAACGTGGTGCTTAGAAGCTCACGTCAATTTTTGTCCACAGCGTGCGGCCGGGCTCGTTGATCGGCGTCGGGTCGCTTGCCGGGTAGCCGTAACCTGCGTTTCCGGCCATGTTCAGGTGTTCGCTGTAGTTTTTATCCAGCAGGTTGTCGACCCCGGCGCTGACTTTCAGGTTTTTGCTGATGCGGTAGGCGCCGTTGAGCGAGAACACGCCAAAGCCTGCGCTTTTGTCGTAATCCTTGCCCACCACGTTACCGGCGTTGCGATCGATCCGGTCTTGCCGGGCCACCACGCGCCACAAGGCACCGGCGCTCCAGTCGTCTTCGCTGTAGGTCAGGCCGAGGCGGGTGTCGAGCGGCGGCATTTGCGGCAGGGCCTTGCCATCCGTGGTGTTTTTGCCCCAGGCATACGCCAGTGTGGCGTCGGCTTTCCAGCGGGCGGTCAACTGATACGCGGCTCCCAGTTCGCCGCCCATGACCCGGGCGTTGACGTTCTGTGCCTGGGACGATCCCTTGGCGTAATCGAACAGGATGTAGTCGCGAATCTCACCGGCGTAGACCGAGGCCCAGGCTTCGAGGCGTTCGGTTTTGTATTGCAGGCCCATGTCGAGCTGGGTGGTCTTCTCGGGTTTGATCGCGTCGAATGCGTTCACCGAGCCTGCGGGGCCGGATGAGGGTGAAAACAGTTCCCAGTAATCCGGGAATCGCTGGGCGTGGCCCAGACCGGCGTAGACGGTGGTCGGGCTGTCAGCGAGGTCGTGTTCGTAGCGCACAAAGCCGCTGGGCAGTGTGTCGGCGCGGGTTTTATCGAGTGTCGGGTTGGGCTTGCTCATCATTCCCGAGCCAATCCGCGCGCGGAAGTCCTTGGCGGACGCACGGTCAAGGCGGGCACCGGTGATGACGCGGTCGCGCTCAGCGGCGTACCAGGTCAGTTCGCCAAAGGCCCCGTAATTGTGGAAGTCGGCGTCTTTGCTCCAGTTCTGGTCCTTGTAGGTGTCGATGCCTATTCCCATACGTTTGCGGTGTTCGTTGGTCTGAGCGTCGATGCCGCTGATCAATTGATAGTCGGCCCAGCGCCAGGTGGCCTTGATGCGTGCGCCCAGGGTGCGGCGATCGACGTTGGAGGCCATGGGCCCGGCCATCATGCCGGTGCCGGACGGGGTGCGCAGGGTGTAGTTGTCCATCACGTGGTCGGCGTAGTTGTAGTAAACCTGCGCTTCGACCTTATCGAGCACTTCACCGATGTTGGACTTTTCAAAGCGCAGGCCCAGGCTTTCGCGCTTGTACTGGCTGCCGTCCATTCCGCGACCGGCCGAACGGGCTTCGCCGTCGCCCTTGCCGGCAGTGAGTTCCAGCAGGGTGTCGGCATCGGGGGTCCATCCGAGGGCGATGTCGCCGTTCCATTTGTCATAACGTGACGGCACCGTGTCGCCATTGCCGTCTTTGTAATCGTCGGAATGCGCGGTGTTGCCGATCACCCGCACATAACCCAGCGGGCCCCCGGCGGCGGCGTCGATGGTTTTGTCGAAGCGGCCATTGGAACCCGCCAGCACACTGGCGTTTACCCGCGTGCCCAGCTCACCGAAGTGCTCGGGTTCGCGATCAAACAGGATGGTGCCCGCTGAGGCGCCTGGCCCCCAGTGCACGGTCTGCGGGCCTTTGATCACGGTGAGTTGATCGTAGGTTTCCGGAGAAATGTAGGACGTTGGGGCGTCCATTCGGCCAGGGCAGGCGCCGAGCATCATGCCGCCGTTGGTGAGGATGTTCAGGCGTGATCCGAACATGCCGCGCAACACCGGATCGCCGTTGGTGCCGCCGTTGCGGATCAGGGCAAAGCCGGGGATGGTTTTGAGGTAGTCGCCGCCGTCGCTGGCGGGCACGGGCTGACGCGGGTCTTTCGGGTTGGTGACGATGGTCAGCGGGGAACTGGGCGCCACGGCAGTCACTACCGTCGGGCTGAGTTCACGCACGTGCCCGGCGTGCTCATCCACGGGGTCGGCGGCCAGAGCCAGCGGGGCGAACAACGCGCAGCACAGCGCGCTCAGGGCGAAGGGGAACACCGTCTGGGGGTGAGGCAAACGGGAGGCAGCAGTAAAACGGGACATAAACATTCCAATATTCAATCGAATACAACACGGCCACGCGCCTGCCTGGGGCAGGGCATAAGACGGGCCAGGGTGAAGTTGTTGTGTCGGTGTTTAAAGGAAGGCGGGCGGCGCGCGTGATCGGGCGCCGGGGAAAACCGGTTGCCGGGCGTGGCCCAGCCGGGGGTTGGACGCCAGATAACTTTCGGGCTCAGGGGGATTGAACAGGGCCAGGTCAACCGTGCCGGGGAGCGCGGGGCAACTGAACAGCAGTGTGCAGTACCCGCATTTTTCCCACATGGCGTGGTGGTCAGCGGACGGTTGTTGAGGCTCGGCGTGTTCGCTGTGCGCCGACACCCGCATGTCCATCGGCATGGGCATGGAGGCGTGATGATCCATCGGCATCGCTTGGGAAATCAGCGGGCCGATGAAAATCATCAACATGGCAAACAGGCTCAACCAACTGCCGCGGATCTGCGACATGGGCGGCCTGGCGCGACGGGCGCTCACGGGGCTCAAAGACCTTGGCGGTTAGTGGGCGTGCGAGGTTTCCTTGCTGGCGCCCGGTGCCTGTTTCTGCACGTTTACGTCGACTTGCACAGCGCCTGCCTTTTCAAAGTGCAGGGTCAGGGGGAAGCGCTTGCCGTCTTGCAGCAGGCTGCGGTCTTTGAGGTTGAACAGCATCACGTGGTACGCCATGGGGGCAAACGTGACAGTGCCACCTGCCGGGACATCCACCGTGGGCACGCGCTGCATTTTCATCAGGTCGCCCTGCATGACGTGCTCGTGGATCTCGGCTTTTTCGGCTATCGGGGTGTCTGCGCTCAACAAGCGGTCGGCGGTGTCGCCGGTGTTCTTGATGATGAAATACGCCGCGACGGTCGGCGCATTGGGCGGCAGCTCCTGGGACCAAGGGTGAGCGATCTCCAGCGCACCAGCGGTGTATTGATGAGCGTTGGCGAAACAGGCAGGCAACATCAAAGCCGCCGCCATCAGGGCGTGCTTGACCAGTGACAGATTCAACATGGTAATTCTCCGGAACGATTCAAAGCGCAAAGGGGTTGCGAGGATGAATCACACCAGAGGAGAGGCGCGGGGGTTGAGGCTTGGCCATTGCTGGCGCGGGGTAGGGCGTTTCAGGTGATCCGGCACTTGGCTATGGCCGTGCTCGATGGCCGCGAAATACAGCGTCGGGACATGGGACGGCAAGGCCACCAGTGGCGCCGAGCCCGAGCAGCACCAGCAATGTTGCATGGTGGAATGATCGTCGTTCTGGCTGTCGCCAGCGTCAACCTTGCCCAGCGACACGGCTACCATTTTGGTACCGGTCGAGGTGCAAAAGCTGCTCCACATGAACTGCTCGGTGGACGCCTGACGGGCGCCGCTCATCGCCCCTGCCGTCGACATGGCGAGCATGTTGAACAGCACTGCGAAGCAGGCGATCCAGGCAAATGCAAAGCGTTGTCGGGACATGACGAATTCCGTGAGTGGAGCGATCAAGGGCGCTATTTAGCCTGAATGATCGGCGTAAGTAAAAAGGCCGGGTGCGGCGAAGTGTCGCTTTGGGTGTCTCATTCAGTGAGCGGGTACGGCATGCACCTCTATGGCAACCCCAAGCGATGAGCGCATTACCGAGAAGATGGCGGCCAGGTTGTCCATGCTTGGATTGCCTCCGACAGACAGCATTCTGTGCAGGCTCTTGCTGGGCTTTGCTGTTTCCTTGGCAAGCCCCTCAAAGCCAACCGTTGCATTCACCAAGTCACGAAGGATGACCCGGGCCATTTCAGGTTCGCCGTTAAGGAAAAGAGTAGCTGCCTCATCGAGTAATGCTTGAGCAAATGCAGGGTCGCGTTCGGCTCGCTCAGCAATCGTCTGTTTGAAACTTCTTGTGAGAGCCATAGAGTTTACCTCGCGTGTTTCGTGGTGTTTTTGTGGCGTTTGTACTCGCTAATTAATTTTTTAGCGTGCTTGATATCCTGCTGCTGGCTGGATTTATCCCCTCCGCCAAACAGAATGATCAACTGCAGGCCTTCTTGTAACAAATAGATTCGATAGCCGGGGCCCCAATCTATGCGGTATTCCCCTAAACCTTCAAACCATTTGATGTTAGAGGTGTTTCCCATCTCTAGACGCATGATGGCTGTAGCGACCTTGGCTGCTGCTTGAGCGCTTAATGACGAAAACCAGCGCTCGAAGGGGCTGGTCTGGTCGGGGGTGCAATATTCTTGAACAGTGATCGTCATGCCACGAAGGTAACTAATAAGTTACTTTGCGGGCAACCCCTTCACGTGTTGCTGATCATTTCAGCGTTATTTTCCAACGCGCTCAGCACCTCCCCAACCCCCCAAAACACCCGATCTACCTCCGCCAATTCGGGGCGTTTGAGGATCAACACGGGCACGCCGCGTTCGCGGGCAACCTCCAGTTTGGGCTCGGTGGCGCTGCTGCCGCTGTTTTTACTGATCAGTACATCGAAGTGTTGCTGCTCAAACAGGCGCCGTTCGTCGTCGATCCTGAACGGGCCGCGGGCGCCGATGACCGTGCAGCGTTCGTTGCCGGGATACGGGTCCAGCGCGCGCAAGGTCCAGAATTGATCGGCGGGAATTTCGTGCAAATGCGCCAGCGGTTCTTTGCCCAGCGTGAACAGCGGGCGTTTGAAAGGCGTGAGCGCCGTGACCAGTTCGTCCCAGTCCGCCACCTCACGCCAATCGTCGCCGGGTTGCGGCTGCCAGACCGGACGCCGCAACGCCCAGCATTCAATACCGCAGGCGCGGGCGGCCAAGGCTGCATTGCCGCTGATTTGCGCGGCATACGGGTGTGTCGCATCCAGGAGCACATCGATGTGCTGCTCGCGCATATAGCGGGCCAAACCCTCGGCACCGCCGTAGCCGCCGACCCGTACTTCACAGGTCAGGTCAGTCGGCACACGGCCCACCCCGGCGAGGCTGTACACGTGCTGTGGCCCCAGGGTGCGGGCAATGGCCAGCGCTTCGGTGACGCCGCCCAGCAGTAAAATCCGTTTCATTCAAAGGCTCCCGCATGGCCCACAATCCCGCCCTGGCGGTCGATGGCGAAGACTTCAACCTGTACCTGGGTGGGCACCACGCTGCGAGCGAAGTTCAGCGCGTGCTGACACACCGCGTCGCCCAAGGCGATGCCGGCTGCATGGGCCATGGCCAAGGCTTGCTGGCTGGTGTTGGCCTGACGAATGGCGGTTTGCAGTGCGGCGTCAGCCCCAATGGCGGCGGCCCAGTCAGCCAGTTGCGGCAGGTCGATGCTGGAGTGGCGACTGTGTAAATCCATGTGCCCGGCAGCCAGTTTGCTGATCTTGCCGAAGCCGCCGCACAGGCTCAATTTATCCACAGGGACTTTGCGCAGATGCTTGAGCACCGCGCCCACGAAGTCGCCCATTTCGATCAACGCGATCTCCGGCAGGTTGTACACGCGGCGCATGGTGTCTTCGCTGGCATTGCCGGTGCAGGCGGCGATGTGCAGATAGCCGTTGGTCTTGGCCACGTCGATGCCCTGATGGATCGAAGCAATGTACGCCGCGCACGAGAACGGGCGCACGATGCCGCTGGTGCCCAGAATCGACAGACCGCCCAGAATTCCCAGTCGCGGATTCATGGTTTTCAGTGCCAGCGCTTCGCCGTCGCGGACGTTGACGGTCACTTCAAACCCCCCGGCGTAATCGCAATCACGGGCCAGTTGCAGTAGGTGATCGGTGATCATTTTGCGCGGCACCGGGTTGATCGCCGGTTCTCCCACGGCCAGTACCAGACCGGGCCGGGTGACGGTGCCTACGCCCTGGCCAGCCACGAAGACGACGCCCGCGGCGGGGATCAGGCGCACTTGCGAGTACAGCAGCGCGCCATGGGTCACGTCCGGGTCGTCGCCCGCGTCTTTCAGGATGCCCGCCTCGGCGCCCCCGGCCAGCAGGCGACAAAACTCCAGGCGCATCGTCACCACCTTGCCCTTGGGCAGGGTGATTTCAACGGCGTCATGACACACGCCACTTAGCAATAGGCGTGCGGCAGCCAGGCTGGTGGCCGTCGCGCAACTGCCCGTGGTCAGGCCGCTGCGCAGCGGCGCGGGTTGTTCAGCGGTTTCGTCACGCATCGTGGGGTTTGGTCACATCTAACAGGGTGATCGGCAGCGCTTGGCGCCAAGTGTCGAACTCCCCCAGCGGCCGGGCGTGAGCGACGTGCAGACGGGTCAGTTCCCCGCCATGCAGCGCGCGCCAGTTCATCAGGTGCAGTTCGCTTTGCAGGGTGACGGCATTGGCCACCAAGCGGCCACCGGGCTTGAGTTGCTGCCAGCACGTGTCGAGAACGCCTTCGCGGGTCACGCCGCCACCAATGAAAATCGCGTCGGGGCGTTCGAGCCCGGCCAGCGCATGCGGGGCCTTGCCGCGGATCAAGCGCAGGCCGGGTACGCCCAGCGCGTCACGGTTGTGTTCGATTAACTGCTGACGGCCCTCATCAGCTTCGATCGCCAGCGCGCGGCAGCTCGGGTAGCTGCGCATCCACTCAATGCCAATCGAGCCACTGCCCGCGCCTACGTCCCACAACAGTTGGCCGGGCAGGGGCGCGAGACGCGCCAGGGTCATGGCGCGCACGTCACGCTTGGTCAACTGGCCGTCATGCTTGAACGCGCTGTCGGGCAGCCCGCCGATACGCGACAGCGGGTGCGCGTCGTGAGAGGCAATGCATTCGATGGCAATCAGGTTCAAGTCGGCCATGTCGCAGGCGTTCCAGTCGTCGGCGCTCGCCTCGATGCGCCGTTCGGTCGGGCCACCAAGGTGTTCCAGCACATGCACCCGGCTCGGGCCAAAGCCGCGCTCGCGCAACAGCTCGACGACGGCAGTCGGGCTGCTGGCGTCATTGCTCAGCACCATCAGGCGCACACCGCTGTGCAGGTGGGCATTGAGCGCAGCCACGGGCCGCGCCACCACCGAGAGCGTCACAACGTCCTGCAGCGCCCACCCCAAACGCGCCGCCGCCAGCGAGAAAGACGACGCTGAGGGCAGCACGTGCATTTCGTCGCCGGGGATCACACGCGCCAGACTGGCCCCCACGCCGAACAGCATCGGATCGCCGCTGGCCAGCACGCAGACCGGTTCGCCGCGCAGTGCCACTACCGGCGCCAGCGAAAAGGGGCTGGGCCACGTCAGGCGTTCAGCGCCGATGCAGGCTGGCAGCAAGTCCAGCTGGCGCTGCCCGCCGAACACCCGCGCAGCGCTCAACAGCGCACGCCGGGCCGTTTTGCCCAGACCGCTGAAGCCGTCTTCACCAATTCCCACAACTGTTAGCCAGGGCGACATGCCAATCCTCTTGTTAAACGCCGAAGTCATCGTTTACCCGCCTGTGCAAGGCGGTGCGCATGATAGCGCGCCTTGTGCCTGTCGGTTGCGCACGCGTGTCAGGAGCACGCCTTAACTATGTAGCGCCAGGGGCGGGAAGGGCCACGGTAGCGTTTGGGAACACCTCTGGGGCCCGACAGGCGGTCCCGGCAACCGTCAGGAGTTTCCATGAACCTTATTGCACACGCGGCGTTGACCGAGCAGGCCTTGCATGCCCTTTACCTGCGCGGTCTTGACGCTGCGCAAACAGCCGGGGTTATCGGCGCGTTTGAACATGACTGGCTGAGCCAGGCGCTGACTGCCGTGCCCGATGAAACCGGCAATGCGATCCCCGCTCACGTCAGCAGCGTGTTTTTGAGTCGGCATCAGTCCCGTACGGCGCAGTGGGCAGGTGCATTGCTGCTGACGCACACAGCCGCCACGCAGTCCCCGGTATTTCTGCTGACCCCGCTGGGGGCATTGGAGAAATTCAATGACATCGAGGCGCTGAGCGCTGCGTTGGAACTGCTGCTGGATGATCCCTTGCTGCGTGAACCGGTGCTGCGTTTTTGCCCGGTGGACGTGCGACCGTTCCTGAGCCTGACGGGCGAGCTGACCCTGCGAACCCGTGATGTGCCCGCGCCGGTCCTGACGTACCTCAGCCAGACACTGAATGATTTTCTGACCGCCAGCCAGGCCGATACGCTGGAACGGCTGCTGGCCACGCCCACTCTGAGGGTCTTGGTGGATCAACAGTTACAGGTTCAGCTGGAGCTGCACTTTGCCGGGCAGCCCGTGACGGCTCAAAACATTCACCGGGCCAGTACGCCGCAGGGTCAGACATCTGACGACCCCGGCCCCAGCCTGAGCAGCGTCGCGCTGGAGTTGTTTGTTAACGGCCAGTTAGCAACGGACCGTTCATACACCTGGACCGGCCCTTTTACCCGAAGTCCGGCAGAAAATGACGCCGACCTGGATCGGCGATTTACGCGAGTGCTCACGGCGGCGACCGAGCAACTCATGACCCGTATGAGCGAAGCGATGTCTGTTTTTTGGGACCTGCCTGCGGGCCCCCAGCCGAGCCCGCATGCGTATGGCGTCGCACGGCTGGGTGATGTGTTTTTTCAGCACCTGGTGCAAGCCCGTCAGGCCGGCGAAATCTCTGCGCAGACGTTTCAGGCTCTGCAACAACTGCTTGCCTCACAGCATGACCCCGCACGCATCGGGGCGGCTCGCCTGTTGGTGTCGCAGGGCAATGGCACTGAGGTCGAGCTGGCGGGGTTGTTGTGCCTTTATTTTCCGGGGCAAAACAATGGCGTGTACGTGTTCAGTGCCTCGACCGGGCTGGTGAGCATATCGACCCGTGCACGGCTTTCCAGCTATGTGCTGAGCAAGCTGCGCAGCCCTGCCACATTTGACACCATTGCTCGTCATGCGCCTCAGGATCAGCATCCCTTGCTGGCCGGCATGGTCTCGCCCACGCTGCGTGTCGAAAACATTGCCGGTGCGGTCTTTGAAGATTGCATTCATGCCGTACGGGCCAAGCAGATCCGCGACCTGGTTTATCTGGCGGGCCAGTATCAGGACCGTCGACTGGCGCTGGCTGCGGTGGACCACGCACTCGATATGCGCGCGCTGATCGATCCCGGTCTGTTGGCGCTCAATAGCCGGGGGCGCTGGGACAGTCGGTTTTTGCCCGACAGCAATGGCTTGCCGCTGGCCGTCAACGAGAACGGTTTGTCCGACGTGTTGAGTCTCAAACTGCCCAAGACCCTGGCCCAGAGGGATGCGTTACTCAGGCAGTGGCCGACGCCACGGATGTGCGCCCGTCATTTATGGGTGGCGGTGTTGAATCAAGAGGGGCAACGCTTCATCGATGTCTCTGAGGTGTGGGTGCAGGTGTTTGACGCGGATGAGTCTTCAGTTGGCCGTGTGCCGGTGCGCACGCTGACAGTCATTGATGCCTTGCTTGAGCGTGTCACCGGTCGTTACCCCTTGCCGCAGAACCCGGCGTTCCTACAGGGCGGGATCAGGTCCTCAATCGATGAGGAGATCAAACCCCTCAAACGCGTGAGCGGCACCAAGTTGCTGACACTGCTGGACATGCTGGCAAAAACATTCGATCAGGCCTTCAAGCAGCAACTCTCGACCTTCTTCTATACGCCCTACACCTCGCTGGCGCCGGATACCCTGGCCCGGCATCTGGCCACACTCAGGCACGTGATGTTGCGCGCTGATCTGCGATTGATGGTGAGGGGCAATCACCTTGAGACCCAGGACAAACACGTCATTTCTACAGTCTTGACCTACCCGGTGAGTACTCAGCGTCCGGCGCTCAATCAGTTTGTGCCGGACGTATTCGGCGTGTTTCTGAATCTCGGCGCGCCGTTGAGTGGGGTCAGCCTCACCCACTGCCTGCTGATCACCGAGCGGGGCGGGCAGGCGTCTGAAAGTGCAGGTCGGGCAATCCTCTGGACGCCAGTGTCAGGCTTTGAGGGTTTTGCGTCGGTGGACCAGTGCAAGGCGCATCTGGAGGCGCTGTTACTTGATCAAAGTCTGCGCAGCGACCTGTTAGACCAGGTTCGCTGGGATGAGCAATCGCTGATTGGCGAACACCTCGACAGTCGCAGCGATTGGGCGGTGGAGGGGGAGAATCAGTGGGTCAACTTCGAGCGCTTCGACGAGGACTTTGTGTATCAGAGTCAGGAAGCGGCCATTAACAAAGTGTTGCTGGATGCCGATTACGTGTGCCGTCAGGCCCGGGATACTCCCTTGACCGCGCACAGCTTTGAAAACCTCGCCCGCAGCCTGTTGAACGAGGGCCTTGCCGGGCTCAACCTTGAACGCCATCGCGAAATGGCCGAGACGCAGCAGTTAGAACATGCACTGCCGCTTTGGTTAAAAAATGCATCCAGGGCCGACCAATTGGCGTACGCCAACCTGCTGCAACGCTACCCGTTGGCCGTGCAGGAAAATGGCAATTACTTGCAGGGCATTCCCGACATTGAGGGCTACGCCCGCACGGAGCTCAAGGCGCAGTTGGCGCTCGATTTCCCAGATCGTGCCCTGGACCCGGACGCCATTGAAGTTGTGCTCGACACTTACGTGGCCGCGCCGGTTGCGGTGGGCAGCACCCCGTCGTTTTTGGCCGCCGCCACGTCCCGTGATATCCAGCCGTTGACCCGGTTCGCGCTCAACGGCTTCAACCGGCTCGAGGGCGGATCGATGTTTTTGCGGCCCGTAAATGGCAACGCCTTGCCGCTGGCGCTGGACGCACGCTATGCCACGCGTCTGGTGCGAAGGCTTGATATCGGTCGGCACTATCAAGCCTTGCTCAAAAGTACCCTGGCTCCTGAAAGCGAAGGCGCCGCACAACGGCAACGGCAGTTCGGCGACCAATTGTTGCTGCAAGTGCTTGAACAGGGGCTAAGAGAAAAACTCAGTGGTTCATTGTCCGCCACGGCGTATGCCTATTTGAAACACGTCATCGAACGCCCCGATGGCATTGCGCGCGACCCGCTGAACGGTGTTGCGCTCATCATCCGTCCGCTGGAACTGATCGCCGACCCGGGCCGCACCCCGGACTTGGCCACAGGCCTCTATATCGTGGGCCCGCCGTCTGGCGAGGTGGGTCCACAGTTGCTGTGGGTGATGTACAACGAACATTTTTCACTCAAGGAATACGCCAGCGAAGGGCAGTTGCTGGCGGACCTCTACACCCGTGAGTCTTTGCAGAACGTGGTGTTGCAACGCTTGCCCGCCTTCGAGCGAAAAACATACGCCAATGGCGGATTTGTCGAACCGCACTTGCCGCACTATTCGGATTCGCAATTGCTGAACGGATGGCAGACCCCGCCGCCCGTGGCACTGGCCAATCGCCCTATTCTGGGCAATCTGTTCTCCACCTTGTACCGGGACAACTACCGACTGTTATTGGAAATGGCGGGCTTGCAGTCCAAGACCACGGCGCAGGCCGATTGGGAGTCCTTCACGTATTTAATGACGTTGGTGGTTAATACGGCCGTTATGTTTGTGCCCGGCAAGCTGAGTATTCCCATTGTGGTCTGGCAGGCGCTGGGGCTGTTTCGTGAAGGCTTGAGCGCAGGGAAGAAGGGCCAATGGGTTGAAGCGGTGGCCAATTTCGCCCTGTCATTGGTGGTGCTGGCGACGACACGTCGCGCTTGGCATTCACTGATCCGTTCGGCGGGTACGGGCGTGATTGATGAGGTGGGAGCCGAAATAAGTGCGCGTGCCGATCTGCAGTTTCAAGGGCCTGCGCAGGGGTTGACGCCCTATCGGGCCAATGATGTCGCGCTGGTGGATTTAACCCACGACCCGCAGACACAGATTTACAGTGACCCACAGACCGGTCTGTATTACGTCCCCTTGAGCGCGCAGGTGTTTCGGGTGCAGGCGTGGCGCAATCGCTGGCGCATCTACTTGGATGAAACCCGAGAGGGCCCGTTGATTAAACTCAACGCACAACAACACTGGGAAGTGGACGTGGCTGAGCCGCTGCCGGGCGGTGGGCCTGCCGCGTCCAGGATGAGCGAGTTCGGCACCTTGGCGACCAATGCCCTGACCTATGAAATACAGGCCATCGGCATGGACAGTATCGGGCGTCGCTTTCCGGGTAAGGCGTTGAACATCCGCCAGGCCCATGAATTGGCCACGATTTATCTGAAACGCGCAACGCAGGTCCTCAAGGACCTGGATGCGCCGGGCAGCACGAACAGAAAAAACCGTGAGTTTCTGAAAACGTTTTTTGGTCTCGAAACGCTGGAGCCGGTTCATCTTGAGCACGTCAAGACACGCATTGACGCGTTACTCGCGCGGTTCCTGCACCCTGACTTGTCGCCTTACACGTCGCGTAAATACGTGGTGTGCCGCTCCCGTTTCAACTCGCGGGCCTCAGCCTTTGTCAATCGCGCCGACAGTTCAAGGCGCATCTATTTGACGGAGGTTTTCTTCAATACCTTGTTTGAGCGCTCTTATGCGTTGAACCACCCGTATTTAAAGGCCGCGTCACCGCCTTTTCGCGCCGGCCAGCATTTGCGTGCGTCGTTTCTGCTGCACGAGGTCACCCACGATGTGCTCGACACCGAGGACATTCATTATTTGAACGCGGGTTTCCCCTACCCCGACGTGTTAGACGAGGACTTGCCCTTTGGGCGCCACCTGAAAACGCTAAACCAAGAGATCCAGAGAAATCACTCACCTCACGCGACCACGGAGCATTTGTTTAAAGTGTTCAACCCCGAAACCCAGCAGTGGGAAGACATCCCCCGAGGCCCGGCTAAAACGTACATCAAGCAAATTGCGGGCGTGAGCACGTTGGATCAAGCCCGTCTGGTGTTCAGAAATGACCCTGTCAAACGGGTTGAGATGATGCTGGCCAATGCCGATACGCTGGTGCTGCTGATTGTTCAATTAGGGCGTGTCTACCCAGTATTGGTTTAGGGCAGGGCAGCGGACGAAGGAACGGCGTGGGCATTCCGTCCGGCAGGCTTTTCATGCATCGCCCCAAAGCAGGCATAATGCGCGACCCGCGATAGCGCATTGCCTGCTCTGGATTGATCCTTGACCTTGCCACCTGATTTCCCTGCCACGACGCCAGTGCGCCCTTCGGGCTGCCCCGGCTTACTGCGCATTGTCCAGGCGATGGACGGTGGCATTTGTCGCGTCAAGCTGGCAGGTGGCCTGATCACCGCTCAACAGGCTGAGGCGGTGGCGGACGTGGCGCACCGTTATGCCAGCGGCGTGATTGAGGCCACCAACCGCAGCAACCTGCAGATTCGTGGCGTCGGCCCGGCGCATCAGGCGTTGATCGAGCCGTTGCTGGCCGTGGGCCTTGGGCCAGCGAATGCCGCCAGTGACGACGTGCGCAACCTGATGCTCAGCCCGACCGCGGGCATCGATCCGCAACAGGTGATCGATACATGGCCGCTGGCACGCCAGATCCTCGGCAGCCTGGAGAGTACGCCGCGTTTTGCCGAGTTGTCGGCCAAGTTCGCGGTGCAGCTGGACGGCGGCGAAGCGCTGGCCATGCGGGAGCATCATCACGATCTGTGGCTGTGCGCTTTTGAATGCAATGGCCAGCCACTCCTGGCCTTCGGCCTTGCGGGTTGCCCGGCGCAGGATGCGGCGCTCGGTAGCGTGCCGGTCGAGCATGGGCATGCACTGGTGATGGCCGTACTCACGCTGTTTCTGGAGTGGGCGCGCCCCGAGCACACCCGAATGCGCCACCTGTTCAAAGAGCGGGCGATCACCGATTTTGTCGCGCAACTGGCGCAGCGCCTCAGCGTGGCGATCGGCCCCGCGGCCGCGTGGCCGCGCGCGCCCCACAGCAGGCAATCGCCCATCGGAACTTATCCACAGCGAGAAACAGGTCAGGTCTACGTAGGCGCGACCTTGGCGTTGGGCCGACTCGATGCCGCCCTGCTCAGCGGGCTGGCGAAGGTCGCCACACGCTATGGAAATGGCACTTTGCGCTTTACCCCTTGGCAAGGCGTGCTGGTTCCGCATGTGCGCGCCGAACAGGCTGCGTGTGTCACTCAAGCGCTGCACGCCTTGGGCCTGTTGTGTGATGCGCAACACCCGCTGACGCAAATGGTCGCGTGCACCGGTTCCAGCGCCTGCATCAAAGGGCTGGCCGATACCAAGCAGGATGCGCGCCGACTTGCGAGCCTGATCTCGCAGCCGCAGCCCATTCACCTGACGGGTTGCCTGCGCTCTTGCGCGGCGGCCCATGTGGCGCCGGTCACGTTGCTGGCTGTAGCGCCCGGTCATTACGACCTCTATTTACGTGACCCGCAGCACGCCGGATTCGGTGTGCTGCGCGAGCGCAATCTTACTATTGAAGCGGCGGGCGCCTGGCTTGAAGCCCGCCAACGGAGCAACACCCATGATTGATTACATCCGCGACGGTCAAGAGATCTATCGCAACTCGTTCGCCATTATTCGTGCCGAGGCCAACCTCGACAGCATCCCGGCGGACCTTGAAAAACTGGCCGTGCGGGTGATCCATGCGTGCGGCATGGTCGATGCCATCGAAGACCTGCGCTTCTCGCCGGGGGCGGGCAAAGCCGGGCGAGATGCATTGGCCGCTGGCGCCCCGATTTTGTGTGATGCACGCATGGTGCTCGAAGGGGTGACCCGCACGCGCTTGCCTGCCAACAACAAGGTGATTTGCACCCTCAAGGAAGACGGCGTGGCCGAGATGGCGCTGGAGAAGGGCAATACCCGTTCGGCGGTCGCCCTTGAACTGTGGCGTCCGTATCTGGAAGGCAGCGTCGTGGTGATCGGCAACGCGCCGACCGCACTCTTTTATTTGCTGGAAATGATCGATGCCGGTGCGCCAAAACCGGCACTGATCCTGGGCTTTCCGGTGGGGTTTGTCGGTGCGGCCGAATCCAAGGCCATGCTCGCGGCTGACAGTCGCGGCGTGCCGTTTGTGATCATGCAGGGCCGTCGTGGCGGCAGCGCCATGGCGGCGGCTGCGGTGAACGCCCTGGCCACGGAGATCGAGTGATGGTGCAACCAGGACGTTTGATCGGTTTGGGTGTGGGGCCCGGCGATCCTGAATTGATCACGGTCAAAGCGTTACGCCTGCTGCGCGAGTCGCCCGTGGTGGCGTACTTCGTGGCCAAGGGTAAAAAAGGCAACGCGTTCGGCATCATCGAAGCGCACCTGCAAGGTGCACAAACCCTGATGCCTTTGGTGTACCCGGTGACCACCGAAGCCTTGCCGGCGCCGTTGTCGTACGAACAAATCATCAGCGATTTTTACGATCAAGCCGCAGTCGACGTGGCGCAGCATCTGCAAGCCGGACGCGACGTGGCGGTGATCTGCGAGGGCGACCCGTTCTTCTACGGGTCTTACATGTACCTGCATGATCGCCTCGCGCAGCAATTTGAAGCCCAAGTGGTGCCGGGTGTTTGCTCGATGCTGGGCGGTGCGTCAGTGCTGGGCGTGCCGCTGGTGTATCGCAATCAGAGCTTGTCGGTGTTGTCCGGCGTGTTGCCGCACGAAGAGCTCAAGCGCCGTCTGGCGGATGCCGATGCCGCCGTCATCATGAAGTTGGGGCGTAACTTCCATAAGGTGCGCGAAGTCCTGAGCGAGCTGGGCCTGGCCGAGCGGGCGCTGTACGTGGAGCGTGCCACCATGAGCAATCAGAAAATTGTGCCTTTTAATGACGTCGATCCCCTGTCGTCGCCATATTTTTCGCTGATCATCGTGCCCGGCGAACGGTGGCAAGGATGAGCCGCCCCGCTGCCGCCATTGTCATCCTCGGCACTGGCAGTCTGGCCACCGCCCGGCGTATCCAGCAGATATACCCCACCTCACTGATTTATGGCCTGGCTGAACGGGTAGCGGGTGCGGACCGGGTTTACACCGACTTTGGCGCCAACCTGCGTCAGCTGTATGCGCAGGACACGCCCATCATTGCGCTCTGCGCGGCTGGCATTGTGATTCGCACCCTCGCCCCGTTGTTGCTGGAGAAGGGGGCCGAGCCGCCGGTTCTGGCCGTTGCTGAAGACGCCAGCGCCGTGGTGCCTTTACTGGGGGGCTTGAGCGGGGTCAACGATCTGGCGCGGGAAATCGCTGCGGGCCTGGGGATTGCACCCGCCATCACCACCAGTGGCGAACTGCGTTTTGGCACCTGCCTGCTGAATCCGCCGAGTGGCTATGTGCTGGGTGATGTGGAGCTGGGCAAGCGCTTTGTGTCAGACCTGCTGGCCGGGGAATCCGTGCGCATCGAAGGGGACGCGCCCTGGTTGGACAGTGCGCAACTGCCCGAACACCGAGACGCGCGTCTGGCGATTCATGTGGGCAGCGAAGCGCGCGAGCCTGTGGCGGACGAGTTGCGGATTTACCCGCGCAATGTGCTGGTGAAAGTCAACGCCGTGGTGTCAGCGCAAACCGTTGGCGACGTGCTGCGCGAAGCGAAAGTCGCCTGGCAATCCCTGGCGTGCGTCGTGGCCGGCGAATCCCTGATGGCTGATATCCAACTGCGTGAAGTGGCCACTGAACTGGGTGTGCCGCTACGTTTTGCAACTGACGATGATGATTTTGCCGAGCAGTCAGTCGCCTGGAGTGAGCCTGTGAATGCTGTGACCGTGGGGGTGGCGCCCGTGCCACTGGTCATTGAGCGACTGGGACGTGCGCGTGGACGCCTGGCCGTCATCGGGTTAGGGCCAGGCGCTGCCGAGCTGATGGTGCCCGCCGTCAAGGCCGAGCTGGAACGGGCCAACGACGTGTTGGGCTATGAAACCTATGTGCGCATGGCCGGGCCGTTCCGTAACGATCAAGTGCTGCACTGCACCGACAACCGCGAAGAAATGCAGCGAGCCCGGCATGCCTTCGAGCTGGCGACCCAAGGGCGCTCAGTGGTGGTGGTGTCGTCTGGTGACCCTGGTGTGTTCGCCATGGCGGCAGCCGTACTGGAAGCGCTGCACGAGTCCAACAATCCGCTCTGGCACAGCGTTGACCTGGAGATCCTGCCGGGCGTGTCGGCCTCCCTGGCGACGGCGGCGCAGGCTGGAGCGCCGTTGGGGCATGACTTCTGCGTGATGTCGCTCTCGGACAACCTCAAGCCATGGGCCATCATCGAAAAACGTTTGGACCTGGCGGCCGAGGCGGATCTGGCGCTGGCGTTCTATAACCCGATTTCCCGCTCACGCCCTTGGCAGCTAGGCGTGGCACTGGACATCGTCGCCCGTCATCGTCTGCCTGCGACGCCGGTCGTCTTGGGTCGCGATATCGGCCGTCCGGGCCAGACGCTACGTGTGACGACCCTTGGCGCGTTGACGCCGGATCAGGTGGACATGCGCACCATGGTCATCATTGGTTCGTCGACGACATGCGCATTCCGTCGTGCTGACGGACTGGAATGGGTCTACACACCGCGTTGGTATGGGCAAAAGCCCTGACGTACTGAATAAATGGCCTCTTTAATGAGGCCGTTTTTTTATAACGGTAATGTTTGGCCATCCTAATGCCCTAGCACTGTCGGAATATTGTAACCGCTCCATGAACCCCACATTCAAAGCACTAAGCTAATGCCAGATGCTGGGCTCCCGATTCTCTCAGGAGCCCTGAGATCATGATGCGACCCGACGCCAAAGTCGAAAAAGTGTACCTCT
>NZ_JYKY01000013.1 GCF_001042985.1 Pseudomonas lundensis | reverse complement strand
GCAGCGTCTGTCGTTGAAAGAGCATCACCATAATGGTGACGCGCTCCTCGGTACTCAGGTGGTTGTATTGGGTAGACATGGCAACACCTTACATGAGGTGTTGCACTTGCTCCTTGAGACCGCCCATAGTCAATCAAATCACCTGCGAAGTGATCCAGCGTCAATGCGCCTATTTCTGCCCGGTTGGCCTCAATCAAGCCTTGGGCGGCTTCCGCTTTTTGCACTACGTGGCGCAATCGTTCTTGGCAGAACGCGTTCAAGTCTTCAATGCCCTTGGCCTTCAATCTGGGGGCCAAGGATGAATCCTCAGCAATCACTTTATACTGCCCGGCAAGATCGCTGATACCTGCACTGGACAGTGACGCTTCGAGTGCGATGGCCTGATCGACTAAAGAGCGACTATGACTATTAATGAGTAACTGCGCCCGCATTACACGCTCATGCAAACCGGGAAGTGCAGCAAAAGCATTATTTGCAACCGCACTGTTAAACACACTTACAGCCCCTTTGACGGCTACCATATTCAAAGTGGGATAGAGATTCAGGTGGGTGATTCCGTTCACGTTTATATTCCTTCTAAATCAGGGTTGGAGCAGTTCATTGAACGCTGCGGAAATTTGCGCAGAGTAGCCTTTGATACTGACCCAAGGATTAATAACTATAGAAAAATTCATTGCAAACTTATGGAGTTCCAACAGGGTATCTACCTTGCTCAAGGATTCGCTGGCCTCATCAAGGTAAGCAGCAATATACGTCCATATCTGGGACAGCTGCTTGGCACCGACTTCAGCCCCTAACATTTGCCCTTGCAGATCAACAAGGTGCAGCTGGAGATCATCAAGCAACTCAGCTAACTTATCGGCATTTTTGAGTTTCTCTAACAACTTACGTCTATCAGCAATGAGTTTATTTTTTTCCTTGCGAATATTTTCTGCTTTACTGCCAAAAATCCCTCCCGTTACCACCAGCCCGATTGGCCCCAAAGCCAAGCCTGAAAAAGAAGCGCCTACCGCGTTTTTGTAAGCACTGGCAAGCGCATCGATTTGCTCATTGAGTTGTAGAACTTTTTCAAGTAATGCCTCACGCTCATGCTCTTTGCCCGAGTTTTTATAGGCCATCATTTTGGCTTTAACCAAGGGAATCAAATCATCGGACAAACCTTTCTCAAAGCCCTTGGCCAATGTCCCAACCTGTTCAACAGACTTGATAAACCCAGCTGTACTCTTCTTGGCGTCTGCTAAATACTCCACCATCTTTTCAATGGCGCGTTTCTCTGTACGGTCTAGCAATATAGCGTTAAGCTCTTCTTGTTCTTCCTCGGTTAGATCTTGGAGGGTTCCATCCAGCTGTCACCCTAACTCAATAGCCCTTATAAGAGAGACTACACTTTCGCCCGTCGTTACAAAATCAGCTGCGAATTTCTCCAACTCTCTCGCGACTTCTTTACTGCCCGATTCTAATGCTGGCCACGTATTAGCATGTGCCACAGCACGCTCATTCAGTTTTAAAATGTCTTCTGGCGACAAGCCCTCAACATCAATACGATCATAGTTCAAACGCTTTCTTACCACGTCAAGCGAGAGCGGTAGCATTTTGGCAAAAGCGACATACCTACGCGTATTATGAATATCCTCTCGCCGTATTAAAAAACCTAGATCTTTGGGATCAACAGCAGACGGCGTCAGCCCCGTCACTAACTTGATGTATTCCCCCGGCAAACGACTGGCAGCCACATCAAGACTTAAATCCTTGACACTTTCCAAGTCAATTTCCAAGTCAATTTCCAACGCCAAACTATCCATTTTTTAGCACCTTTAAATTTATGAGCCCGCTCATAACAGCGTAGAGCCAAACTCAACGTACTCAACACGACTAAAGCATCAAAGGTTGTAGGAGAATGGCACATCTGAATATGAGAAGTGGCGAAAAACAACTGGGATACACGTGTTAATAAAAGCACCTTTGAAACAATTGAAACAGTAAGCGTACCCCCTCATTCAGCCCACTCCGTATGTGCAAGAGGCGTCGGCACGCTAAGTTCAAGTCTTCCCATAATATGAAAGGAATAGTCATACACTACCCCGCCGTCCAGTCATCGCGCTCCAATAGGGTCCTAAATGAACTGTAGACTTGCTCAGTCAGTGATTTAACGCCCAACCAGGTTCTCATCAGCCTCACGAGATTTATTTTCAGTTGGGTGAGGTCTGACAGGTGGCTCACCTGCTTTAAATACTCATTCACGCCCAACACATACCACTTGAGGGGGCCCCACGCCTGCTCCATCTCGCGGCAGGTCACGGCGGCAGCCATAAAGCGTCCGCGTAGCTCAAAAAATCGTTGTTGGGATACGTATAGAAGCGTGCCCAAAGCGTCCTGCGGCAAATGGGCGAAGACTAAACGCCCGCGCTCGACAACCAGCCGATGAATCTCACCTCTCACTATTCCGGCCTGGCGGCTGAAAACACCTGAACGGGCATCCAGACTGAACCGTGGCATCATGCCTGGCACGGTCTGCGCAATCAGCCGTTCATAATCCGTGACCAACGTATTGAGCTGATCATCTATCGCACGCAGATCAGTCTCAAAGGAGTCATTGACTGGCAGATTATTCACGTGCGAATAGGCCTCTAAAAGCGCAGCGACCTTTGGCATCAACACATTTACAAGGGTGTTATTGAAGACACGGCATTGGGTAAAGATGGTGGTATTGAAGAAGCCTCGTATATCCGGCTGCTCGTGAACCCGATTTAAACGTATACCTTCAAGCGCAGAACGCTGTTGATCAGTCAACGCAACACGTTGCAAATCCCCCCCGTCAAGCTGAAGATCTGCGGCTTGTCCTCCCGCGATCCCATCGATATCTTCAACCAGTTGAAGAAAACGCTCCGGGATGTCTCCCGCCAATTGGTTCATGCTGTCGCATGCAACTTTGACGGCATGTTCAAGGTGGGTCCAAGCCTTGGTATGTGTCAGTACCTGTTGATGAAAACTCACTACTTGTTCCGGCTCAAGTCCTTCCAGACCCACAGCCCGTGGGGGATACAGCCGCTTTACGCGCTCAAGCGTCGTGGGCAGGAGGCGTGCATGGTCAACATATAATCGAATATTTTCAATATCCGTGCGCCTAAATAAAAACCCTCTGTCGGCACGAGGAATTCCACTTATGCGTACACCCGCCAAATACTGCATAAAGCGCAACGGTACGACAATCGATTGCTCGAACACGCCCGATTGTTCGTAAAATTCAGACCCGACAATAGATTCCAGCTCATCGACATAATGCTCAGACATCGTGCAACTCCTGCTCAATTAATACAGATGAACAAGACTAAGCCTAACCACGACACCCGCAATACAGGCCAAGCGCTAAATCATGTAAGAGAGTGCGCTGCGTGACAGCGCTATTGACCATTGCATTAACTATTACTACTGCGTCTGTAGCGCAATAACTATTTAACGCGGATCTTATTTAAACTTGCGCCTGCCAGAACAGCATCTGATCACGCCGATTCAAGTTGTGCCACGCGCTGTGCAAAGTCTGAGGCCATTGAACGAATGCGCGGATCCGGCGCCTCGATGAGGGATCGCTGAGCAACGCGCAAAAAATTCAGATTCCCGCCAGCCAGCGCCTTGCGCAACCATTCAAGGGCTTCGTCGACTTGCCCACGTTGAGCCAGGACAGCGGCATGGCTGAACTGCCCGCGAAAATCTCCGCCCTCAGCCGAACGTTGGTACCACTGCCAGGCGGCTTTAAGGTCCTGTGCACAGTACTGACCGTCCTCCAGATAACGGCCCAACAAATTCATCGACTTGGCGTGCCCCAGGTCAGCCGCCTGCCGGTACAACGCCACGGCGGCACACTGATCCTCTGCTACGCCGCGCCCCGTGGCCAGCACGTTGGCGTAGTTGTACATGGCCCAGTCCAGTCCGGCTTCGGCTGCCTGACGGTATTCCAGGCTGGCCAGAGTCAGATCCGAAGGCCCGCCCCAGCCATGCTCCCAACAGCGACCGAGCATGTTGCGCGCCATCAGGTGACCCGCGTTGGCTGCGATCTGGAACCAGCGCCTGGCCAGCACCGGGTCACGTTCGATGCCTTGCCCGTCGAGCAAAATCTGCCCCAGCAACGCCTGACCATCGACGATGCCTTGCCTGGCTGCCAGCAGGATCGCCTGAGCCGCCCGCGCAGGATTTTCAGCCAACATGGCGCTGAGCTGTTCGCCATCAAGCAATTCCTGGCGGCGTAGTTGAAAACTCATGGGTTAAACCTCAACCCAGCGGCGCAGCAAGTTGTGGTAGGTGCCGGTGAGCTGAATGAGCGAAGGGTGATCAGGCACGTCACGGGTCAGTTGCTGGATCGCGCCGTCCATTTCGTACAACAGCGTGCGTTGGCTGTCTTCACGCACCAGGCTTTGGGTCCAGAAGAAGGAGGCATACCGGGTGCCCCGCGTGACGGCGTTGACCTTGTGCAGGCTGGTGCCGGGGTACAAGACCATGTCACCAGCGGGCAATTTGACGTGCTGTACGCCATACGTGTCCTGAATCACCAACTCGCCGCCGTCGTAATCGTCGGGGTCGCTGAAGAACAGGGTCGACGACAAATCCGTGCGCACCCGCTCAGGATTGCCCTTGGGCTGACGCACCGCGTTATCGATATGGAAGTCGAAGCTGCCGCCTGCCGTGTAACAGTTGAGCAACGGCGGGAACACTTTATGCGGCAAGGCGGCTGACATGAACTGCGGGTTCTGCCACAGCCGATCAATCATGGCCGCGCCAATTTCTTTGGCCAGCGGATGGCCTTCCGGCAATTGCAGGTTGTGCTTGGCCTTGGCGGACTGATAGCCGGCCGTGATTTTGCCGTCAGCCCAGTCCGCCTGCTCCAGTGCCTGGCGAATACGCAGGACTTCTTCACGGGTAAACAAGCCGGGAATATGCAGGAGCATGACGCAGTACCTGATAGCAAAGAGATGGCAATGGTATTGATTCTTATTGATCGTGTAAAACGCTGATCGAGGCAGGAGACGAACGAGTGTGAAAAAACCGTAAAGCAAAATTGTAAAGAATGTAAATTTCGCGCTAATAGTAATTGATCTCAATTGATAGGCAGAATTGTTTGCACTATATTTCTCTGCTCAAATTCTGGGGGAAGGGATCTAACGATGTTGCGCCAACCAATAAAAATACCTGTCAGCTCGCCGCGTTTGCTGGCTTCGGCCATCGGTGTAGCAATCACTGCAACCTCTGCCGCGCACATGGCTCAGGCGGCTGAAAGCACCGAAAGCAAGGCACAGGGCAACAGTATTTCCCTTGGCGCAACCACCGTGACGGGGGAGCAGCAGGACGCCTACCAAACTGAAAAGGCAGACTCCCCAAAATACACGGCCCCTCTGATCGACACCCCGCGCTCGATCACCGTGATCCCGCAGCAACTGATCAAAGACACTGCGGCCACTTCGCTGCAAGACGCCTTGCGTACCGTTCCGGGTGTTACGTTTGGCGCTGGCGAAGGTGGCAACCCGCAAGGCGACCGCCCCTTCATTCGTGGTTTTGATGCCCAGGGTGATACTTATCTGGATGGCGTGCGCGACACTGGCGCACAAAGCCGCGAAATCTTCGCCGTAGAAAACATCGAAGTCGCGAAGGGACCGAACTCCGCCTTCGGGGGGCGCGGCGCGGCGGGCGGCACGATCAACCTCGTGAGCAAAAAAGCTCATTTGGGTAACTCTTTCGATGCGGGTTATACCTGGGGCTCGGATCAAACCCAGCGTTACACACTGGATGGCAACTACCAGTTCAGCGACACAGTAGCAGGCCGTTTAAACCTGATGAGCCACGAAAGCAACGTTGCCGGACGTGACAACGTGAACTACGACCGCTGGGGTATCGCCCCGTCGCTGGCCTTTGGCCTGGGCACTGACACGCGCGTTAACATCGATTACTACCACATGGAAAGTAATGACCTGCCGGACTCAGGCATTCCTTACGGTTTCTCTGTGGGCAAGACTCACACTGCCGCAAGCCCCGACAAGCCCAACGATGGCGGCGACAGCACGAACTTTTACGGCTTGACCGATCGTGACTTCCGCAAAACCCGCACCGATATCACCACGCTGGCTTTCGAGCATGATTTCAATGACAGCCTGACTGTCAAAAATACGCTGCGCCATGGCAACAGCATGCAGGACTACATCCTGACGCAGCCGGATGACAGCAAAGGCAACGTGAACAATGGCAGCGTTTGGCGCAGAGCCAACTCGCGAGTAAGCAATACTGCGACGACAACCAACCAAACAGATCTGTTTGGTGATTTCTACGTTGCAGGCTTCAAGAACAGTTTTTCCACCGGGATTGAAATTAGCCGCGAAACCAGCGACAGATCCTCTTATAACGTCAATACCGATACCATTGGCAGCACCAGTGCCGCGGATTCAACCTGCACGCCGGGAATGATCGGATCACCAAGTGGTTATAACTGCACCTCTCTGGGTAACCCGACACCGAACGACCCATGGAGCGGCGCAATCTCGCGCAACTATCTGGGAACGGCCACGTCCAGCAATACTCGCGCTCTATATGTAATGGATACGCTGGAACTGTCGCCTGAGTGGCTACTGAACATGGGCCTTCGTTACGACCATTTCGAGACTAAGTACAAAACTCACGCACTGGATTCAAAAACCAAAGCACCGGTGACCTACAAAGGTGAAGACACCAGCGACTTCTTCTCCGGCCAACTGGGCTTGGTCTGGAAAGTAAGACCGAACGGCAGCATCTATGTTTCTTACGCCACGTCGGCTACCCCACCCGGATCAATGTTGGGTGAAGGCATGGAAGGTAACGCGCTTTCAGGTTCTCCTGAGCGCAGCGGAGCATTCGCCAGTAGCGACCTTGAGCCCGAAGAAACAACTAACTACGAGCTCGGCACCAAGTGGGATGTGTTCAATGACCGCCTCTCTCTGACCGCTGCTATTTTCCGTACAGAGAAAGAAAACACCCGAGTTCAGGTAAACACTGCATCTTACGAAAACGCCGGTAAAACCCGTGTAGACGGCATCGAGTTGTCTGCCAGCGGCAAGATCACCGACAAATGGCAAGTGTTCGCCGGTTATAGCTACCTTGACGCCAAACAGCAGGACGGTGGCCCGTTGAACAAGGCTACCGATGGCAACAAGCTGCCTAACACGCCGCGCAACAGCGCCAGCCTGTGGACTACGTACGCCATTACGCCCAAGCTGACTGTAGGTGGCGGCGCTTTCTATGTAGACGACGTGTTCGGCAACGTTGCCAACACCACCTACGTACCGTCTTACACACGCTACGACGCCATGGCCAGTTACAAGCTGAGCAAAAACGTTGACCTGCAACTGAACGTACAAAATCTGACCGACAAGACCTACTACGACAAAGCCTTCTCGACCCACTTTGCTAATCAGGCACCGGGCCGTACGGCTTTGCTGACCACCAATTTCCACTTCTAAACAGATGTCACGTTAAGCCAAGCCCCGCCCATCCTATGGCCGGGGCTTTTGTGTGCAAGCCGGATCACTTTCGGTCTGGACGTATAACAAGCATTCATTTGAGCAAGCAAGGCGGTCGTTGTGTTCAAGAAAACACTGTTTCAACTGCACTGGTTTTTCGGGATAACCGCCGGTCTGGTGCTGGCCCTGATGGGCATTACCGGTGCAGTGGTGTCGTTTCAGGACGAACTGCTGAACGCGCTCAACCCGTCTGTACTCAAGGTCGAAAAACTCGACAGCGGCGTGCTGCCACCTGCCGAGCTGGTGCGCAAGGTCGAGGCCACGGAGGGCAAGCAGGTCGCGATGTTGTGGGTCGGGGTCGACAGTGACAGCGCCGCCCGCGTGTTCTTCACCCCGCCGCCGGGCGAGCGACGTGGCCAGATGCGCTATGTCGACCCTTACACCGGCACCTATCAGGGCGACGCCGTGGGTCAGGACTTCTTCGGCCTGATGCTGCAATTGCACCGTTTTTTGGCCATGGGCCAAACCGGGCGGCAAATCACCGGCGCTTGCACCCTGATGCTGATTTTCTTTTGCCTCTCCGGACTGTACCTGCGCTGGCCGCGTAAAGCGCTGAACTGGCGCGCATGGCTGACGCTCGATTGGGCGAAAAAAGGCCGTAGCTTCAACTGGGATCTGCACGCAGTGGCGGGCACCTGGTGCCTGGTCTTCTATCTGCTGGCGGCGTTGACCGGGTTGTCATGGTCCTACGAGTGGTACAACAAAGGCTTACAAACGCTGTTTGGTGATTCGCATCAGGGCGAGCAACGCAAAGGCGGTCGTGGCCAGCGCGGGCCGGCCGGGCCGGCTCCCGTGGCCGATTACGATGCAATCTGGGCCAGCATTCAGAAAGCCGCCGGCCCTGAACTGAGCACGTACAACGTGCGCATGCCGCCTGCGGCCGGTCAGCCTGCAACCGTGTTCTACCTGCGCACCGACTCGCCCCATGAGCGAGCTTTCAATCAGATCGTGCTTGACCCGGCAACTGGCGCGATCCAAAAACACGCGCGCTACGACGATAAAAGTTACAAGGCCCAGCTGCTCACCAGCA
Organism: Pseudomonas lundensis; assembly: GCF_001042985.1. Taxonomy (GTDB): domain Bacteria; phylum Pseudomonadota; class Gammaproteobacteria; order Pseudomonadales; family Pseudomonadaceae; genus Aquipseudomonas; species Aquipseudomonas lundensis. The sequence goes on along the minus strand of NZ_JYKY01000013.1, from coordinate 130,709 downwards.
TCTACGCCCTGCACGTTGGCAGTTACTGGGGCCTGACCGGGCGCATCCTGGTCACCGTCGCCAGCTTGACCATGCCGCTGTTTTTTATCACCGGGTGGTTGTTGTATCTGGACCGACGCCGCAAAAAGCGTCAGGTCAAAGAGGCCCGTAAAGGGTTGGCTGACAACAGCAGCGATGTATCTTGCTGGTTGATCGGCTTTGCCAGTCAAAGCGGATTTGCCGAGCAACTGGCCTGGCAAACGGCAGGCCAGTTGCAGTCGGCAGGGCTACCGGTACGGGTGCAGCCATTGGCGACACTCAGTGAAGAAGACTTGCAGCACGCTGGCAACGCCCTGTTTGTGGTCAGTACCTTTGGCGACGGTGAAGCGCCGGACAGCGCCCGGGGCTTTGAACGCAACGTGCTGGGCCAACCTTTAAGCCTGCGCACGCTCAAGTATTCAGTGCTGGCCTTGGGTGATCGCCAATACCCGCACTTCTGCGGGTTTGCGACACGCATTCAACAGTGGCTCAGCGAGCGCGGCGCGCAGGCATTGTTCAGTCCTGTTCAGGTCGACAGCGGCGACCCCGATGCGCTGCATCAGTGGCAACAACACCTCAGCCAACTGACGGGAGGCGCACCCAGTGCCCCGTGGCAAGCGCCCAGCTACAACAACTGGACCCTTGAACAGCGCGACCTGATCAACCCCGGCAGCAGCGGCTCCAGCGTGTATCTGCTGGGGTTGCGTGCGCCTGACGCCCATTACCGCTGGCAAGCCGGCGATCTGGTCGAGGTCATGCCGCGCCAGTGTGCATGGGCAGTTGAACACTTCCTTGAAGGCCTTGGCCTGAGCGCCGACAGCCCGGTACAACTTGCAGGCCTGCAAGAAACACTGGCTCAAGCTCTTGCTAGCCGCCAACTGCCGGAAAACCGCGGGCATCTGGTGGGCATGCATGCACAAGCGCTGGTCGATGCGTTGATCCCGTTGAACATGCGCGAATACTCCATCGCCTCGATCCCGGAGGATGGCGTGCTGCAACTCATCGTGCGTCAGGAACGGCATGCCGATGGGAGTCTGGGGATTGCTTCAGGTTGGCTGACAGAGCACGCGCCAGTGGGCTCGAGCATCAACCTGCGCCTGCGACGCAACAGTGGTTTCCACCTGCCTGCCGAACCTTGCCCGCTGATATTGATCGGCAACGGCACCGGTCTGGCCGGTTTGCGCAGCCTGCTCAAGGCCCGGATTGTTGCGGGCGAACAGCGCAACTGGCTGTTCTTCGGCGAGCGCAATGCGGCTCATGACTTCTACTGCCGCCAAGAGCTGCAAGGCTGGCTGGCCCACGGCGATCTGGAGCACCTGAGCCTGGCTTTCTCCCGTGACCAGGCCCACAAGGTCTACGTGCAAGACCGTGTCCGCGAAGCGGCTGACGAGATCCGGCGCTGGCTCGCTGAAGGAGCAGCCCTTTACATCTGCGGCAGTCTGCAGGGCATGGCGGCGGGGGTTGATCAGGCATTGATCGACATCGTGGGAGCAGAAACATTGGAACACCTGATAGAACAGGGGCGTTATAAGAGAGACGTTTACTGATCAATGCCCCTCAGCCTTTAACACCGGCTGAGGGGCAGTCAGAATATCGTGTACGTTAGGCGGTCTATTCTGCTTTCTTTAAATGCAACTGGGCTTGTTTTCGGGCGTCTTTCATCGAATCTTTATTTATACAATGTTTGTGTTCGCAATTATTGGTGTAGTTGCACGCATCAACACAAGGAATACTGCGCCGGCGATTATCGGCATCTAAAAGCATACACACATCTGCCGAATTGCCTTCAATAGCGCCATTGGCATTCATATCTTTACCGAAAAACAAACACGTTACACTTCCTCCGCCAATGGGCAACATATCGCAGGGTACGCCACCGACCAACACCCATCTGCCCTCACACAATGCGGCGGCCGAAGCCGAAGCGCTAAACATCATGAATGCAGAAAACAAAACACCCAACGATGCTAAAACAATGCTTTTGAATACGTCTTTCGAATTATTATAGATTTTCATAAGAATCAACTCAGGCTTCGTGAATAAAATAAACCTTAACGACAGGTTCACTTATAAAACTACACCCGCTTTTATTCACGCATCAGGCACCCCACCTGTGCCTTCGGCAGGCACAATAAAAAAGTCCCTGCTTATTAAATAAGGCAGGGACTTTTTATTCTCAGCACAACGACACGTCAGGTAGCGGCTGTTTCCAACGCCATCTCCACCGGCTCCGGCCGTTTAATCACGGCATAGACCACCGCTGTCAGCACACTGCCCGCCATAATAGCCAGCAAGTACAGCAGCGCGTGGTTGATGGCATTGGGGATCAACATCACGAACAGCCCGCCATGCGGGGCCATCAGTTTGCAGCCGAAGTACATCGACAACGCCCCGGTCAACGCGCCACCCAACACGCTCGCCGGGATCACACGCAACGGGTCTTTGGCAGCAAACGGGATCGCACCTTCGGAGATGAAACACATCCCCAGTACCATCGCTGCCTTGCCAGCTTCACGCTCAGTCTGTGCAAATTTGCGACGCGCGATCAGAGTCGCGATACCCAAGCCTATCGGCGGCACCATGCCCGCCGCCATGGTGGCCGCCATCGGTGCATAACTTTGCGAAGCCAGCAACCCGACAGAAAACGCGTACGCCGCTTTGTTGATCGGGCCACCCAGGTCGACGCACATCATGCCGCCCAACAACACGCCCAGCAGGATCGCGTTGGTGGTGCCCATGCTGTCGAGGAAGTGGGTCAGCCCTTCGAGCATGCCCGCCACCGGTTTGCCCACCACGTAGATCATCACCAGTCCGGTAAACAGGCTGGCGAATAACGGGATGATGAGAATTGGCTTTAACGCTTCCAGACTTTGCGGCAGGCGCGCGTAGCGGTTGATCGCTTTGGCGCAATACCCGGCAATGAAACCGGCAATGATGCCGCCAATGAAACCTGCACCCAACGTGCTGGCCAGCAAGCCGCCAATCATCCCCGGCGCCAGGCCCGGGCGGTCGGCGATCGAGTAAGCGATGTAGCCCGCCAGCAGCGGCACCATCAATTTGAACGCGGCATCGCCGCCAATCTGCATCAAGGCGGCGGCCAATGTGCCGGGCTCTTTATACGCGGTAATGCCGAAGACGAATGACAGGGCGATCAGCAAACCGCCCGCCACGACCATCGGCAGCATGAACGACACACCCGTCAGCAGGTGCTTATAGACCCCGGTCTTCTCCGATTTGACAGGCGCCTCGGCGCCGGACGCCGCGCTCTCTACACGCCCCTCGCTCAGGGCTTTTTTCAGTGTGGCTTGTGATTGTTTAAGGGCAATGCCCGTCCCGCAGCGGTAGATTTTTTTGCCAGCGAAACGCTCGGTGGGCACTTCAATGTCAGCGGCCAGCAACACCACATCGGCTTCACGGATGGCTTGGGCGCTCAGCGGGTTTCTGGCACCCACCGATCCCTGGGTTTCGATCTGCACCTCATAGCCCAGTTGCTTGGCCGCTTGCTGCAAGGCTTCGGCGGCCATGAACGTGTGGGCCACGCCGGTCGGGCACGCCGTCACGGCGACGATTTTGGGGGCATGGGAATGGACAGGCGCTGAGCCTTGCCCGACGGGATCGACCGCCGTGTAGACCTGCGCTTCTTCAACGCCCCGACGCAGTATCCCTTCCACATCCTGCAAGGCTTGAGCCGGGGTGCTCTGGAATACGCGTTTGCCAATAAAGCGCTGCATGTCCAGCGGTGTGCTGCTGACCACCAGAATCCACTCAGCCTCGTCGATGGTGGCTGCCGACAATTGGCGTTCCGGGTGCTTGGGGTCATGCACCTCGACACTGGTGCTCCACCCCTGACGCTGCGCCGCGGCGTCCAGCAATCGGGCACATAACACGCTGGTCACCATGCCGTTGGGGCAACCCGTCACAATGGCTAATTTCATGAGTTTGCCTCTTGTTCTTCTGTCAGGGGATGCACGCGCACGCCACGTTCGAGTGTCGCCAGTTGCGCCCTATCGCTGATACCAAAACCGATCTGGGTAACCGCCATCGCGGCAATCGCTGTGGCAGTGCGCAGTGTCTGTTCAGGGGAGTGGCCGCTGAGCAGGCCGTGCAGCATGCCCGCGAGCAGTGAATCACCGGCACCCACGGTACTGGCGACACTCACCTTGGGCGGCAATGCCTGCCAGATCGGGCCAAGGCTGAACCAATTCACGCCCTCGGCCCCTTGAGAAATCACCACGTGCTCGACGCCTTGGGCGTGCAGGCGGGTTGCCGCTGCAACCTGCGACGCCAAACTGCTGGTATCGGCGCCCAGCGCGTCGCTCAGTTCTTCGGTGTTGGGTTTGATCAGCCACGGTCCCGCGTTCAAACCGTGTTTCAAGGCTTCCCCGCTGGTGTCCAGAATCACTTTCAAGCCCATGGTCTTTAGCCGCAGCAGCAATTCATACAGCCACTGCGGGCTGACCCCTCGCGGCAAACTGCCCGCGACCACCACAGCGTCATGGCTGGCAGCAATCAGGTCGAGCGTGTCGAGCAGGGCTTGCTGCGCGGCCTCGCTGACCTGCGGGCCCGGCCCGTTGATGTCGGTGACACGGCCATCGTCTTCGGCCAGTTTGATGTTGCTGCGGGTCTCACCGGGCACGCGGATAAACGCATCGACAAAACCGCGACGGGCGAACAGCGCATTGAAGGCGTGTTGATTGTCTTCACCGAGAAAGCCGCTCACGGTGAGTGTGTGGCCCAGATCCGCCAGCACTTGCGCCACGTTGACGCCCTTGCCGGCCGCATGGGTCAGCATCGTCTGGCTGCGATTGACGTCGCCCGGCTGCAAATGCGCCACACGCACCGTCAGGTCCAGCGCCGGGTTGAGGGTGAGGGTCAGAATCTTGGCCATCAGAGCGCTTCCACCAATTGACGTACTTCGTCCGGGCTGCCCACGCCTAATGCGTCGGCGGCCAGGGTTTTGAGACGGTCCATGCTCAGCTCGCGCACCCGCGCCTTGACCTCGGGAATGCTGCGCGCCGACACACTCAGTTCATCGACCCCCAGCCCGACCAGCACGGGAACGGCCAGCGGATCAGCCGCCAGTTCGCCGCACACTCCCACCCACTTGCCATGGGCATGGGCGGCGCGCACGGTGATGTCGATCAGTTGCAAGACGGCCGGGTGCAAGCCGTCGGCCTGAGCCGACAAGGTCGGATGGCCACGGTCGATGGCCAGCGTGTACTGCGTCAGGTCGTTGGTGCCGACACTGAAGAAATCCACCTCTTTGGCCAGCACCGGCGCCAGCAAGGCGGCAGACGGCACTTCGATCATGATCCCCAGTTGCAGGTCAGCGACCGGGATTTCCTGACGCAAGCGCTCGGTCATGTCGCGGGCAGCGCGCCATTCGGCCACGCTGCCGACCATTGGGAACATGATGCGCAGCGGGCGGTTGTCGGCCGAACGCAACAAGGCGCGCAACTGGCTTTCCATGACCTGCGGGCGCTGCAACGTGAGACGGATGCCGCGCACGCCCAAAAACGGGTTTTCTTCCTTATCAATCGGCCAGTACGGCAGCGGCTTGTCGCCCCCCACGTCCAGCGTACGCACCACCAGCGGGCGGCCGTTGAGGCCATCCAGAACCCGGCGATATTCGGCTTCTTGAGTGGCTTCATCCGGGGCTTGGGAATGGGCCATGAAAATCAGCTCGGTGCGCAGCAGACCGATGCCTTCAGCTCCTTGCTCGACGGCACTGGCCACGCCTTTGCTTTCACCGATGTTGGCAAACACTTCCACCGCGTGCCCGTCGCGGGTCACGGCAGGCTCATGGCGCAATGCGCTGGCGGCCTGCAAGCGCTGTTCACGGCTATCACGTTCCTGCGTTGCGCGTTGCAGGGCCTCAGCGTCCGGCGCCACGTGCAAGCATCCGCGCTGACCGTCGATCAACAGGGGCGTGCCCGGTGCCAGCAACAATACAGCGTCGCCCGCACCGACCAGCGCCGGAATGCCCAGCGCACGGGCGACGATGGCACTGTGGGCCGTCGCACCACCGCGCGCGGTCAGAATGCCCGCCACCCGCGCCGGGTCGAGCCGCGCCACGTCTGAAGGCCCCACTTCATCCATCACCAGCACGTAAGGCTGATCGGGTTCGGGCGGGGTTTCGATGCCGCACAACTGCGCCAGCACGCGGCGGCCAATGTCGCGCAGATCGGCGGCACGCTCGGCCAGCAGCGCATCCTGCAACGCCTCTTGCTGACGCGCCGCCGCTTCAATCACCGACATCCACGCCGCTTCTGCGCTTTCGCCTTGCTTGAGGCGGTTATCGACATCATCGGTCAGCTCGGGATCGTCGAGCATTTCCTGGTGGGTGATGAAAATTTCGCGAATGGCCTTGGACTGGCTGCGCTGAATCAGCGTTTCGATGTCCTGACGTACTTCGGTCAACGCGTGCTGCAAACGCTCGCGCTCCACCACGGACGATTCACCGCGCACCGGGTAATCCAGCACTTGCAGCACGTGAACATGCGCCGGGCCAATGGCGATGCCCGGTGCGGCCGGGATGGCGTTGATCACACTGCCGGGCGCCGGGGCGCTCAGCACTTGCGCCACGTCCGCCACAGGAGCGGGTGCTTCGCTGAGGGCTGGCAACGGCTCGACGTCTTCGCCCAACCCTTCTTCGATGGCCGCCAACAGGGCGGGCAGCGCGTCGCTGGCAATGCCCGGCTCGGCCACAAACTCCAGCACCTGGCCGCGACGGGCCCCCAGACTCAGTAACTTGCTCAAACTTTTGGCCGACACGGGCGACTCATGGCCCCCCACGATGCTGACGCGAATCTCGCCCTCAAAACTTTTGGCCAACTGCGCGAGCACTTTAGCCGGGCGCGCATGCAGCCCGTGCGCGTTGGCAAGGGTGATGCGCGCACTCGGCCAGTCGGCCGGCAATTCGCCCCCCAAGACTTCAAGCACGGCGCGGCGGCTGGTGGCATTGCCCAATTCGTGGCCGCGGCCTTCGATCAATAAGGCACACAGCCGCTCCAGCAAGGCCTGGTGAGCCTCCCCCAGGCTGGCGAGGCAGAACAGACCGCTGAGCGGCTGGCCCAGGTAGCGGATCGGTTTGTCGGGCGTGACGAAAGCCAGCCCCGGCCGCCTGACCATTTGCTCGCTGTGCAGCCACCACAGGCCATCCCCCAGCGGCAGCGCTTCAACCTGCTGCAACACCGCGGCGAAGCCGTTATCGACGCATTCAGCCTGACGCAGCAAACGTGCCCCGCGCCAGACCAACTCTTCAAAGTCGTCTGCCGAGACGCCCAAGCCAATCATTTGCGCGTCGAGCGCCAGTTCCTGAGGCGCGCCTTGCAGCAGTTTGAGCAGGGCCTGGGCCGAACTCGCGCGTCGTAAGGCTTCGCCCAGATCGGTTTCGCCCAAGGCACGGGTCAACAATTGCAACAAACGCAAGTGCTCGTCGGACTTGGCGGCAATGCCGATGGCCAGGTACACGATTTGCCCGTCGCCCCAGTCCACGCCTTCGGGGAACTGCAACAGACGCACGCCGGTGGTGAACACCAGGTCGCGGGTTTCAGGGGTGCCATGGGGAATCGCGATCCCCTGCCCCAGAAAGGTCGAGCCCTGAGCTTCACGCGCTCGCAAACCGTCCAGATAGCCTTCGGCCACTAAGCCATCAGCGACCAGCTTCTCGGCGAGTAATTGCAACGCAGCAGACTTATCCACAGCCGTCTGGCCCATGGATATCTGCTCTATGGTGAGCTCGAGCATGCGTTCTCCTTTCCTGGCGCTCCGTGGCGCCCGGTATTGTTTTGAATTAAGTCAGCTTAGGCCGCTCGTCCCCAAGTGTGTCACCGGATGTGTGGCAAGCACATCAACCTGAGGCTTACGTCGATTAAACAGGCTTGCTGAAACGTTTAATCATGAATATGCGGCACGTTACTGCATAATCGTCCGCGCTTGAAGCCCAACCTGTCGCATTGACTCGCGTCAGGTAGACGATGCAGTAAAAAAATACAGTAGCGATAAGGCAGACGTTGGTCGGCTGCCTTTATCGGGTAGGATTGGCCAGAATGTCGGCATGTACTACAAAAAATAAGGAATTATCGGCGTGAAGCTCAGCGATATCGCTCAACTGGCAGGTGTTTCCGTGACCACCGCCAGCTATGTCATCAATGGCAAGGCTGAACAGCAACGCATCAGCAGCACGACGGTGGAACGGGTGCGCGCTGTGGTTGAAGAACATGGTTTTACGCCCAACCCGCAAGCGGCGGGTTTGCGTAGCCGCCACAGCCGCACCCTGGGTTTCATCCTCCCCGACCTCGAAAACCCGAGTTACGCGCGCATTGCCAAGCAATTGGAACAAGGCGCCCGGGCCCGTGGCTATCAACTGCTGATCGCCAGCTCAGACGACGCGCCCGAGAGTGAGCGCCAATTGCTCAAACTGTTCCGTGCACGCCGCTGCGACGCCCTGTTTGTGGCCAGTTGCTTGCCGGAAGAAGACGACAGCTACCGTCAATTGCAAGATCTGGGGATGCCGATCATCGCGATTGACCGCACGTTGCCAGCAGACCGCTTTTGCTCAGTCATCAGCGATGACCGCGAAGCCAGCATGGCCTTGACCCGCAGCCTTTTGCAGCCGATGCCGCGTCAAATTGCGTTGATCGGCGCACGCCCAGAGCTGAGCGTCAGCCAGGCCCGCGCGGCAGGGTTCAAACAAGCCCTGGAAGGTTTTGACGGTGAAGTGCTGATCGAGCACGGGACTGCGTTCAGCCGCGAATGCGGTCGACGCATCATTGATGAGTTACTGGCACGTCTGGGGCATTTCCCTGACGCGTTGGTCACGACCTCGTACGTGTTGCTGCAAGGCATGTTTGACGCCTTGCTCGATCACCCGGAACACACAGCACCTACGCGCCTGGCAACCTTTGGTGACACGCAGTTGCTGGACTTCCTGCCGTTGCCGGTCAATGCCATGGGCCAACAGCACCCCTTGATCGCCCAAACAGCGCTCAACCTCGCCCTGGCTGCCATTGAAGAACACCACTACGCGCCCGGCATTCACGCCATTGCCCGTACCTTCAAGCAGCGTATTCATCAGGCCTGAGCATGCAACTGATCGACACCCACACCCACCTCGATTTCCCGGTGTTCGATGCCGACCGCGCGCCGCTGCTGGCGCGCAGTCGGGCGCTGGGTGTCGAGCGCATGGTGGTGCTGGGCGTTTATCAGAGCAACTGGCAACGGGTGTGGGATTTGGTCCAAACCGACAGTCAGTTGTATGCCGCGTTTGGGTTGCACCCGGTGTATCTGGACACGCATCGCCCCGAGCACGTCCTTGAACTCGGGCAATGGCTCAGTCGGCTGGCCGGGCAACGTCAAGTGTGTGCCGTGGGCGAAATCGGCCTCGATTACTTTCTGCCGGCGCTCGACCGCGAACGCCAGCAATCACTGTTTGAAGCCCAGTTGCAGCTAGCCGCTGACTTCCGGCTTCCGGCGCTGCTGCACGTGCGCCGCAGCCATGCGCAAGTCATTGCCACCCTCAAACGCTTCAAGCTGCAACGTGGCGGGATTATTCATGCCTTCGCGGGCAGCCGGGAGGAAGCTCGCGAATACATCAAGCTGGGGTTCAAGCTGGGCTTGGGCGGCGCCGCGACCTGGCCGCAGGCCCTGCGTTTGCGCAGGGTGCTGGCTGACTTGCCGCTGGACACGGTCGTGCTGGAAACCGACTCGCCCGACATGGCGCCGGTCATGTTCGCCAACCAGCGCAACAGCCCGGAGCACCTGCCCGCTATTTGCGAAGCCCTGGCTGAAGTGATGAACCTAAGCCCCGAACGGCTGGCCGAGGCCAGTACGGCCAATGCCTGTGCTGTGTTTGGCTGGTAAACGCGCACCCGTAGCCGTGTGCGCCCGTGCGCATTCAATCAGAGCAACAGCGTCCACACGGCAAAACCGGCGTACCAGAGCAACGCAGAGCGCAGCAATAACTCCCACAACGCATCCAGGCTGGAAACCCCTTCCGGTCCGGTCTGCGGGGGCGGGATTTCAGCCGCAGCGCACCCGGCCTTGTCGATCAGTTGGGCGGCGCTGATGTCCCAGCTCAGCAACTCATGCAGCATGACGCGGCTGACGGCGGCAAAGTTACCCACCAGTGCAAAGCTCGCCGCCAGCAGGCGCACCGGCAGCCAGTCAAAGGCATGGCGCAGTTGCTGGGCACGTTCAACCAGCTCCGGATTTTTGCCATGCTCGACCGCCAGCGCCAGCAAGCGATAGCTCAACGCAGCCACCGGGCCCAGCAAGAAGTACCAGAAGATCACGGCAAAAAAACTTTGATAGGCCTGCCACAGCAGGTGCGCCTGCACGTTCTCCAGCAATTGCTCGCCAGTGTCGGCGCACACGTCAATGTCGCGTTGGGCCACATGGGCGGCCGCTTGCAAATCACCCCGGCGCCACGCGTCGCGAAATGGCCCCAGCCCTGCCAACACATCCCCGCGGCCCAGGCTGAACACCAGCACCAGCACATGCACCGGCAAGGCCAGCAAGCCATACGCCACAGGGTCCAGCACCACCAGCAGCAGGCCCAGCAGCATCACCGGCAACAGGACAAGAATGACCAATACCCACCACGGCCTGTTTGCCAGACGGGTCGACGCCTCCAGCTTGTGGAGCTCTCGCACCCAGCCGCTGTCGCGCTGAAGACGTTGACGCAAGGCCGAAAATTTTTCGATCAGGATCGCCAGCAGTAACACCACAAAACTCATTGTTTCTCTCCTGTGTGCGGCAGCTCACGGCGAAAACGCGCCCAATCAAAGCAAGGGCCCGGATCCGTCTTGCGCCCCGGCGCCACGTCACTGTGGCCACATATTCGCTGGGGGGTAATCTGCGGATAGTGCTGTTGCAGTTGTCGGGTCAGGGCAATCAATGCCTGATATTGCGCGTCGGTGAACGGTTGGTCGTCCGTGCCTTCGAGTTCGATGCCCAGCGAAAAGTCATTGCACGCCTCACGCCCTTCAAAGCTGGAAATACCCGCATGCCAGGCGCGGTCCAGGCACGACACAAACTGCGTGATCTGGCCGTCGCGTTCAATCAGAAAATGCGCACTGACGCGTAGCGCCTTGATGCCTTCAAAGTACGGATGCTCGGTGACGTCCAGCCGGTTCTGGAAAAACGCCTGGACCTTGCCCGTCGCAAACTGCCCCGGCGGCAAGCTGATGTTGTGGATCACCAACAGGGAGATTTCGCCGTCAGGGCGCTCATTGAAGTTGGGCGACGGGCACCGGTGCACGCCTTGGCACCAACCGCTCGCGGGGTCCAGCTGCATAAACGCTCCTTGTGCGTTGAAAAAACCGAAGACGCAGTATGCCGCGATGCGCGCTTCAATTGGCAGCTATCTATGGCGCTGATGTCGCAGGGGTTACTGCGCGTGGTGCTGGTGCAAGCTGCCAATGACCGATTCCAGTGCGCGATCAAAGAGCAAACGGTCATCCAGCAGCAAAACCTTGCCGCTGCGCAACTGGCCAATCAAGTCAGTGCGGCTTTGTTCCAGCACCTTCAGGCCGGTGCGGTTAACGAAAATATGTTTGCCACCCGGCTCCAGAATGGCAATCAGCTTGCAGCGCAGTCGGAATTCTTCGTTTTCCTGCAATTCGATCCACGTCCCCAGCCGTAACTGGCTGACCAGCAGCAGACCCAGATGGTCTTGCTCATCGAGGGTTTGTGAGGCAGCGAGCGGTTTTTCAGGCGCCTTAAGACGCGCGTGCTCAGCCTCGCGCGTGCGCTGTTCCAACAGCTCGATTCGGCCACGTTCAGCCTGGGTGAAGACCAAAAACTCATGCAGCAACGAATCCAGCAGCGCGGGGTTATCGCCCGAATAAGACGCGAGCTGTTGCACGACGCGCTCAATCTGGCGAAACAGCGGGTCGCTGCGCTCATCGGTGCGCACGTCCCAGCCGATGGCCGCGGCAGCGATCACATTCAACAAACGCCGGGCCGCATGGGTGTCGCAGCTGAAAAAATTCTGATCCCGCTGCGCAATCTTGCGCAAGGGTTCCTGCAATAAAGCAATCTGGCTTTTCAGCGCCGGCGAGACATTTCGATCCTGAGCAATGTACTCAAACAGAAGCCCGACCAGATTCTGCGCTTCTTGCACGTGCGCGGGCGGCGCTGCGGCCTGGGCTCCGCAACAGGCGTCGTTGTCAGCCAGTGAAGGCAGTACGCCCGTGGCAATCAGCAGCTGATTGGCGTCGGCATACAGCTGGCCGGAGTGGCTGAGCAGGTAGGTTTCGAACAGTTGCAGCATGATCAGCTTGACCTTGAGGTCCATGCCCTGCTCACGTTCGGCCTGCAAAAAGTACTCACACAACATGGCCGGCCCCAACGGATTGTTGTGCTCATCCAGCGGCAGGTTACAGAGGGTTGCAAGGCGCTGGGTCAGTTGGCAAAGCGCCATTTGGTCACGCGTCATGACCTGCGCCACCATTGCGTTAACGACTTGCGTGCGCTCCAGGTCATTGGATAACAGAGAGAACGTGCCCTCGACGGGCGCGGCGCCATGCAGGGTGCGCTCACTGACATCAGGCTGGGTCAGTCGGGTAAACGCGTCAAAAAAACGGTCCAGGAACCCGCGTTCAATGTGTTTGCGCTTGAGCCTGACATCGCGCATGGCCTCAAAAAACAGGCTTTGCTCGGCGTCGCTGCGGGCGTTGTCAGCCATGGCAAACAGGGTTTCGTCGGCGTTGTCGAACAGCACTTGCAGGCCGCTCTTGAGTTGCTGCGCGGCCTTGTCATGGACCTGCAACAAAATGACAGGCAGGCGTGCGAGCGGCGAATGCGTCGCCAGCTCCGCTATCGCCTTGTGGGCAGCTCCCACTTTCCCGTCATTGTGCATCCAAGCCTCCTGGAACGATGTGTCGCTTGCGGTGGGCGTGCACGGGACAAAGCCGCTTTTGACGCTCGCAAACAGAAACCAGCCAGCCCAAGATGCGCTCGCCGGAAGATCTGAAATTAGGACTTGATGGCATGTCAAAGCTATGACGCCAATTACAAGGCGCGGATTATCTTGCAAAAGACGCGCCTTGTGCTACCCGACTGGCTGAATCATTTGCCAATCGGTGAAAAAAACGTTTCTGAACCCTAAAAAAACAGCACAGTTGCCGCCGTTTACCCACCGTGCAGCGCGCCACCTTGGGTTCGTTCGCGGCATGGCCCTATAATCGACGCACTTTGTTTGTGGAGTTCGTTATGCCGAATTTACATCTGGCCGATCTCACCGCCGAGATCGAAGCCAACGTACGCCGTGCGCTTGCCGAAGACATTGGGAGCGGCGACATCACTGCGCGGTTGATTCCGGCAGAACGCCTGGCCAAAGCCACGATCATCACCCGCGATGCCGCCGTGATCAGTGGCACCGCATGGGTGGACGCGGTGTTCCGCCAACTGGACCCTCGCGTTGCCGTGCATTGGCAGGTTGTCGATGGCGAACGCGTCAGCCCCAATCAAGTGCTGTTTCACCTCGAAGGCCCGGCCCGCTCTCTGCTCAGCGGCGAGCGCAGTGCGTTGAACTTCCTGCAAATGCTGTCGGGCGTCGCGACCCACGCCCGCCAGTTGGCTGACCATGTGGCCGACACTCAGGTCAAATTGCTCGACACCCGCAAAACCCTGCCGGGTTTGCGTCTGGCGCAAAAGTACGCCGTGACCTGCGGTGGCTGTCATAACCATCGCATTGGCCTGTACGACGCGTTTCTGATCAAGGAAAACCACATTGCCGCCTGCGGCGGCATCGCTCAGGCCATCGACGCCGCGCATAAAATCGCGCCCGGCAAACCGGTGGAGATCGAGGTCGAGAGCCTGGATGAACTCAGAGAAGCGCTGGCCGCAGGGGCTGACATCATCATGCTCGACGAGTTGAGCCTGGACGACATGCGCGAAGCCGTGCGCCTGAACGCGGGCAAAGCCAAGCTGGAAGCCAGCGGCGGCATCAATCAAAGCACGTTGCTGCCCATTGCCCAAACGGGCGTGGACTACATTTCGATTGGCGCCATGACCAAGGATGTCAAAGCGGTCGACCTGTCGATGCGGTTGAGTTTGTAAGGCGCCACCGGCTGCGGCGCATTACGTCAGATCGAAGGGCTGATGCGCCCGCTCATGCTCCAGCAGCCACTGCTTGGCCGCGAGCCCGCCGGCAAAGCCCGTCAGTTTGCCGTTGCTGCCGATCACCCGGTGGCACGGGATGATGATCGGAATCGGGTTACGACCATTGGCTGCGCCCACCGCACGCGACGCGGTGGGCCGCTGGATCTGCTGCGATAACTGGCCGTAACTGGTGATCACCGCGAAAGGAATGGTGGTCAGTGCTTGCCAGACCTGCTGTTGAAACGGCGTACCTTGTGGCTTGAGCGGCAAATCAAAGGTCAGGCGCTCGCCTGCAAAATACGCGTCCAGCTGTCGGCGCACGTGCGCCAGTTTGTGCGGCGCATGCAGCCAGCCTTCCTCCGGTGCATGCGCCCGGCGTTCACATTCGAAGCGCACTTCTCTCAGGCCCTCATCGTCAGCCACTAAAAACAGCGGACCAATGGGCGACGGCATTTGCGCGTAGTAAATCTGCGTCATGGTTAAACCCTCCGTGCCGCAGCCGCATCGGTGGCTGCGCGCCATAAGTACATCACTGAATAGGCCCGCCATGGCCGCCAGCTTTCGGCCAGTTCGAGCAGGGTTTTAGTGCTCAACGGGGCGCCGTCAGGGTTGGCCTCGCGGCGCAAAATCAGATCGGCCGCCGGGAACGCGTCGGGGTGTTTGAGCACGCGCATGGCAATGTAATGCGCGGTCCATTCACCTATGCCCGGCAGTTGCACCCAGCGACGGATGAAGGTTTCGAGCGGCTGTTCAACCGCGAAATCGACCTGTCCATCGATCAGGGCGCGGGCAATGCCCCGGATCGTATGGATGCGCGCCTGAGTGATACCGAGTTGATCCAGATGGGCGTCGGCCAATTGCTGCGCCGCAGGAAACAGGCGATTGAGCCCGGGGATACCGGGCATTTCAACCGGTGTTCCAAACCGTTGCACGATGCGGCTGGCCAACGTGCGCGCGGCGGCCACGCTCACTTGCTGGCCCAACACCGCCCGTACGGCCACCTCAAAGCCATCCCAACCGCCCGGCAAACGCAAGCCCGGGTAGCGTTCGACCAGCGGGGCGAGTGACGGGCTGGCGCCGAGGGTATGCGCAATGGCCTGAGGGTCGGCATCCAGATCGAACATGCGCCGAATGCGGGTAACCACGTTAAGGAGTTGGGCCGGCGCGACGTTGTACAACTCCAGGCGCAAGGCATGCTGCCCCGCCGGCGCGGCGCTGACCCGCAGCCAGCCGGGCGATTGCGCCGGGCCGAACACCCGCTGATAACTCTGGGCGTCCACAGACTCGATACCCGGCAACGCGCGATTGAACAGGAAACCCAGCACGGCCTTGAAGTCGTAGGGCGGGCGATAGCCAAGGCGCAGCACCATGGCCGCATCGGCCCGAATGGCTGGGCTGCGCCTGAACGCGCGAGGCTCGGCATGGTTGGCTTCGGCAAACGCCGAATTGAAACGCCGTACACTGCCGAACCCCGAGGCCAGGGCGACGTCAGTGATCGACAATGCGGTTTCGGTCAGCAGTTGTTTGGCAAACAACAACCGTTGGGTGGCATGCACCGCGATGGGCGGCGCGCCCAGGTATTTCACGAACAAGCGGCGTAACTGCCGAGCCCCTACATTCAAACGTTCGGCCAACGCATCCAGCGGGTGATCGGCTAAAAAACCTTCGTTGATCAGCTTCAGGGCACGCGTCACCAAGTGCTCGCTGTGCGACCACAACAGATTGCCCGGCGCCAGCTCGGGGCGACAGCGCAAACAGGGACGAAACCCCTGGGCCTGAGCCGCCGCCGCACTGGCGTAATACACCACGTTCTCAGCCTTGGGCGCACGGGCCGGGCAGACGGGACGGCAGTAAATACGCGTGGTGAGCACGGCCGTGAAAAACACCCCGTCAAACCGCGCATCGCGGCTCAACCGGGCGATTTCGCAGGCGGCGGTAGACGGTGTCAGCGCGGTGTGGGGCGAGTCGTGTGTGTTCATGGCCCGCACAATAGCACCGGACTTTTGGTGAATCTCGCCATTTTCGGACGTTAATGTTGACCGCCGATCAGGTCACCCTGGCGCCTTGAACCGGCCAAACGCGCCCCATAAAAAACGCCCTGCTGAAGACAGGGCGTTTTATTGACTGGTGCCGGAGACAGGAATCGAACCTGCGACCTTCGCGTTACGAGTGCGCTGCTCTACCGACTGAGCTACACCGGCGGTGGCAGCAAAACTATCACTGCCAATGAAATCGGGCAATTCGTGGCTATTTGCAGGCACCGCTGGTCAGGCACGTGCCGCTTTGGGTCCAGACCAGCGCATTACCAGCGCCACTCAAGGCCGGGACCATGACGCTGGTCCAGCCGCCAGCCGCTTGAGTACCGGTCATGCTGATCACACCATCAATCACGGTCATGCCGGCAGCGAGGTTGTCGGTGGCATCTGCGGGACCTGGTATGCCGTGGGTGCCCGCATCGCATTGGGCCAGATCATTGGTTTCGCTGAAGCACAGTGCAACCGCCGTTTTGTAGCTGTTGCCGAGCGTGTTCACCTCAGCAAACCGCGCTTTCATGGTGTGGTCGTTGTAAGCAGGCAATGCGAAAGATGCGATCAGACCGATGATCGCTACCACGATCATCAGCTCAATCAAGGTAATGCCCTGTTGTTGTTTCATGTACGGCCTCCGAAAAATAAGTCGCCGCCCGGCGACCCGATGCAAGCTCAACGCTGAGCCGCTAAAAAAGTGCGCACAGGCTATCAAGGATCGTTGTCAGAAGCTTCTGAACAACAGCGTTTGACACCTTTGGAATTGCACTGGCACAGGTGACGACTGTGGCGCTGTCTAGTCTTTGACATGCACGGCGCAACTGAACGCGCCACTGTTCAAGGACGACAGCATGGCCGACACGTATTTGTATCGCTGGGAAGGCAAGGATGCCCACGGCGCCACTCACACCGGGGAACTCAGCGCCAGCGGGCACGCCCAACTTCGCGCCCAATTGCGGCGCCAAGGGATCACGGTGTGCAGCATTCGGCGTCAACGCCCCTCACGCCGTCGCGCTGGCAGGTCTGTCAACGCGTCAGACATCACCCTGTTCAGTCGCCAACTGGCGACGCTGATCCAGTCGGGCGTGCCTCTTTTGCAAGCGCTGGAGGTGATTGGCAAAGGGTTCGAGCAGTGCGCCATGCGCCAACTGATGATCGAACTGACGCGGGATATCGCCGCCGGAACCAGCCTCACCGCCGCCCTGCGTAACAAACCGGAGCACTTCGACACGCTGTTCTGCAATCTGGTGGAAGCCGGGGAACAAGCTGGCGCGCTGGAGGTGATGCTGCAACGTATCGCGACCTACAAGGAAAAATCCGACGCGCTGAAGAAGAAGATCAAAAAAGCCATGACGTATCCCATCGCCGTGTTGCTGGTGGCATTAGTGGTCAGCGGCATCCTGTTGATAAAAGTCGTACCGCAATTTCAGGGGATGTTTGCTTCGTTCAATGCGCAACTCCCCGTCTTTACCTTGTGGGTGATTGGCATGTCTGAGGCATTGCAACGCCACGGCCTTTGGCTTTTACTGGGCACCGCTGGCGCTGCCGTGATCGTCCGTCATCGTTACAAGGCCTCAGCCACCCTGCGCCATCGACTGGACGCCCTGTTGCTGAAAATCCCTGTCACGGGGCAGTTGTTACACCTGTCTGCGATTGCCCGATTTGCCCGCACCCTTTCCACCACCCTGGCCGCCGGCGTGCCTTTGCTCGACGCGCTGGACTCAGTCGCAGGCGCGACGGGCAATAGTGTGCTGAAAGAGGCCGTGCTGCGGCTCAAGCAACACGTTGCCACGGGTACGCAGATTCATGTGGCCATGAGCAGCAGTGGCGCATTCCCGGACATGGCGATTCAGATGACAGCCATTGGCGAAGAGTCCGGCACACTGGACAGCATGCTCAATCACGTAGCCACCTATTATGAGAGCGAGGTCGACACCCTCGTCGATAACCTGACAACGCTGATGGAGCCCGCAATCATGGTGGTACTGGGGATTGTGGTGGGCGGTCTGGTCATTGCCATGTATTTACCGATTTTCAAACTGGGCCAAGTGATTTGAGCATGATCGATTTTTTAAGCATCCACCCTGCTGCGTTGATCGCGGGAGCCTTGTTGCTGGGCCTGTTGGTCGGCAGTTTCCTGAACGTACTGGTCTGGCGATTGCCGAAAATGCTTGAGCAGGACTGGCAGGCTCAGGCCCGTGAAGTGCTTGAGCTTGCCCCTGCGGACGATAAAACGACCTACAACCTGTGCCTGCCGGCGTCTCACTGCCCTGAGTGCCAGCACCGCTTACGCCCCTGGGAGAACATCCCGCTGCTCAGTTATGCGCTCTTGCGCGGCAAGTGCTCGCAGTGCAAAACCCGCATCAGCCCCCGCTACCCCCTGACCGAACTGGCGTGCGGCCTCGTGTCTGGCTTTATTGCCTGGCATTTTGGCTTGACCCCTCAGGCTGGCTGGATGCTGTTGCTGACCTGGGGTTTGATTGCCATTTGCCTGATCGACGCCCGGCATCAAATCGTGCCCGATGTGCTGGTACTGCCGTTGCTATGGCTCGGACTGCTGCTCAACAGCTTCGAACTTTTCACCACGCTGTCACAGGCCGTTTGGGGGGCAGCGCTGGGTTACCTGAGCTTGTGGTCGATTTTTTGGCTGTTCAAATGGATGACGGGTAAGGACGGCATGGGCCATGGGGATTTCAAGTTGCTGGCCCTGTTTGGCGCGTGGGGGGGCGTATCGGTATTACCGTTAACGATCCTGTTGTCATCGCTGGTCGGGGCGCTGGTGGGCATCAGTTTGCTGCTGTTGCGCCGCGCTCATCGCGCGACGGCCATCCCTTTTGCGCCCTACCTGGCCATTGCCGGGTGGATTGCATTGCTCTGGGGTGGTCAAATGACCGCTTTCTATTGGCAACTTGCGACGTGAAATGAATACCGCATCTTCCAAACCCTGGATTCTGGGCCTGACCGGCGGGATCGGCAGCGGCAAAAGCGCGGCGGCTGAGCACTTTGCCGCGCTGGGCGTTCATGTTGTGGATGCCGACCACGCGGCACGCTGGGTGGTCGAACCGGGCCGTGCGGCGCTGAAAAAAATCGCTGAGCACTTCGGTGCCGATGTTTTGCAGGCCGACGGGCAACTGGATCGCGGCGCCCTGCGCACACTGATTTTTGCCGACCCGCAGCAACGCCTTTGGCTGGAGGCTTTGCTACACCCGTTGATCCGCGATGAGATAGCTCAGAACCTGGCTCAGGCGACATCGCCCTATGCGATCCTGGTATCGCCGTTGCTGGTCGAATCCGGGCAACACGCGACGACCCAGCGGGTGCTGGTCATTGATGCTCCCCAAGCCCTGCAAATTCAGCGAACCCTGTTGCGCGACAACACCAGCGAAGATCAAGTCCGGGCCATTCTCAAGGCACAGGCCAGTCGTGAAGAACGCCTGCGCCATGCCGATGATGTGCTGGTCAACGACAACGATTTGAAGGCGCTACAGACGGAAGTCGAGCGCTTGCATCACTACTATTTAACTTTGCGTGGAGGCCAATCATGACCAAACCAATGACCGTAGACTGCCCGACGTGCGGCACTGCCGTGGAGTGGACCCCTGCCAGTGCATTCCGGCCTTTCTGCTCGGACCGTTGCAAACTCATCGATCTGGGCGCATGGGCCAGTGAAGAACACAAAATCCCGGTCAGCCCGGATGCAGAAGAGGACATGTTTTCAGAAGAGTTGACGCCGCGTATTCATTGATTCGCGCTGCTGCCCAAGGCTGCGAGCCATTCAACCGACCCGCTCGCAGCCTCTTGGAAGCAGGTTATTTGTTGGGTCCGTCATCCTTCCATGGCGCTGCGAGGTAACGCGTGCGATTGAAGGTTTCAAGCCACTCCGGGCAAAACACCACCAGCGCCGTGACCAGCATCCCGTTGATAAACGCCTCGGGAAAGATGATCAACCAGAGATAACCGATAAAGTCCTCCAACCATTCCGGCATGACAAACAGGCCATCCAGCCACAGCACGCCCAGGCCCGCCAACAAACACAGCAAGGCCGCCAGCGCCGCTGCAAAAAAACCTGAGCAAAAAATGTACACAAACGGGTTACGTGGTTGCGCGCGTTCGACCAGGTGCGCGCAGGCCTCCGTGACGGCAATGGGCAACAGAATCAACAGCACGCCATTGATGCCCATTGCAGCCAGATCCTGCCGCCCCAACAGAACCAGTCCTATTTGCGCCATCAACGCGCCGACAATGGCCAGCGGCCAGTCCAGCAGCAAAGTGACGACTGTCAGGCCGATAAAGTGATAGGAGACGCCGGTGTCAAAATCGCGACGCACCAGCCACAGCAAGAACAGCGCGAACACCGTGCCAAACAGCAAATGCTGACGCCGCGTGTCGGCAAACAGTTCGACCCACGGCGCCCGCAGGATGGCCCACAGCACTACAGGCACGTACAGCAACCAGCCGATCACCATCGTTGGCGCAGATAACACCTGGCTGGTAATCATGCACGCACCTCCCACTCAACCGTGTTCACGTACACCGCTCTACCCTCCCTGTCAGATGGACCTGTATGTCATGCGGCTCAGTCTACACCCGCACTTCCAGTCACACCTGTTTCGAGGCTAAGCTGCGCCCATGGACGACTCTGATTATTTACGCCTGTTAACCATTCAGGCCGAGCAAGCCAATGCCTTTTTGTCTAATGCCCGCAAATGGGAGCGTGAGCGTTGGGTCTGCCAGCGCCTGCTGCAAGGCTTGAACATTAGCTACCACACGCAAGATTTCACACAGCCCGATCAGGAACCGCCTGACGTGCTGTTTCGCGATGCACGCTTTGAAGTGTTTTTTGTGCTCGACGAAGGGCGACGTCTCAGTGATGAATGGCGTGACGAGCTGCAACGTCGCCGCAATGCCTACTCACTGAGTCAGCTCGTGCGCCGCGAGGCCCGCCCCAAACGTATTCCGGCCAGCAAGTTACTGCAACGGCTGGGGCCGACGCTGCACAAAAAAGCCACCAATTACCGTGAACGCGACCTTGATCTCGGGCAGTTGGACATCATTGCGTTTTCCAGCCTCAAGCGCGAAGTGCTCGATCTCAACAGCCACTTCCCGCCACCGACCGAGTACCTGCGCATGGGCTGGCGCTCACTGTCACTGGTTGGACCGACGTTCGCCCGGGTGCTGTTTGCACAACCCGACGCCCCTGACTTTTTGCGCGGCAATTTGGGGCGCAGCATTATTTTCGATGTCGGGATCAGCCTGTGAGCCCTTTGCAAGAACTGATGGCTGAAGTGCCGCAAACCGGTCGCGTACGCTGGATTGGGGTCCGCCCGCAATCACGCGCCGACCTGGTGATACTGGACGCTGTGGAGGCGCGTCGCGAAGCCGGACTGACGGGCGATCATGCCCGGCCCGGTGCGCGCAATGCACGGCAAGTCACGTTGATTCAGTGGGAACACTTGGCGGTGATCAACGCCTTGCTGGGGCGCCCCACCGAAAACCCGGTATTACCTCAGGATTTGCGGCGCAACATCGTGGTTAGCGGCATCAATTTGTTCAGCCTCAAAGGCCGACGCTTTCGCATCGGACGCGCAATATTCGAGACCACCGGCTGGTGCCAACCGTGCGCCCGACTGGAGCTACGACTCGGCGCGGGCACATTCCAGGCGGTACGTGGTCACGGGGGCATTACGGCAAGGGTTATAGAAAGCGGGATCATTCGTCTAGACGACGAACTGCGGGTCGAGCCTTTGGGTCCCAACGGCTATGCTTCCTTTCATCCCGGTTAACCCTTTGCTGTAGCTTTTACACATTCCGCAACGTCTATCTGACGAGGCAAACTCTATGTCCAGTCGCCTGAAACCAGATGACCAACAGCGTGTCGAAGAGTACCTGCAACTGCCACAACACCAAGTTGAGCGCCGGCCCTTCAGGCCGTGGATGCTCCTTGGCGTGGTGCTGATTGTGGTGATCGGTCTGGGCTTTTTGAGCCGCCTCCTGAGTTACCTGGCGCTATGAGCTGCAGTGCGCTCGCCCACGGGACTCAGGCACAGAATTTTTTTTCAAGCCTTGTGAGTGATACCTATGTCCCATCGTATTGTGATTGTCGGCGGCGGCGCCGGCGGCCTGGAGTTGGCGACCCGCCTGGGCAAAACCCTGGGTAAGCGCGGCAAAGCCAGCGTAACGCTGGTGGATGCCAATCTGACCCATATCTGGAAACCGCTGCTGCATGAAGTGGCCGCCGGTTCGTTGAACTCCTCCGAAGACGAACTCAACTACGTCGCCCAAGCCAAATGGAATCACTTTGAGTTCCAGTTGGGCCGCATGAGTGGTCTTGATCGCGAGCTGAAAAAGATCTCATTGTCGGCAACCCTCGACGAAAAAGGCGAAGAGCTGGTGCCTGCTCGTGAACTGGGCTACGACACGCTGGTGATCGCAGTGGGCAGTACCACCAACGATTTCGGCACCCAAGGCGCGGCCGAGCATTGCCTGTTCTTGGACACGCGCAAACAAGCCGAAAAATTCCACCAGCAATTGTTGAACCACTACTTGCGCGCGCATGCGGGGCAAACCGATGCGATTGAAAAAATCAGCGTGGCCATCGTGGGTGCGGGCGCAACGGGTGTCGAGCTGGCAGCCGAACTGCACAACGCGGCCCATGAACTGGCGGCTTATGGCCTGGACCGTATCAAACCGGAAAACATGCACATCACTGTGATCGAAGCTGGGCCCCGCGTACTGCCGGCGCTGCCCGAGCGCATCGGTGGGCCTGTGCATAAGACGCTAGAGAAACTGGGCGTCACCGTCCTGACCAATTCGGCCGTGAGCGAGGTGACGGCTGACAGCCTGATCACTAAAGAAGGCCAAGTGATTCCCGCGAGCTTGAAGGTATGGGCCGCCGGTATTCGTGCGCCCGGTTTCTTGCAAGATATTGCCGGGCTGGAAACCAACCGCATTAACCAGTTGGTCGTGCGCCCTACCCTGCAAACCACCCGCGATGACAATATTTTTGCGTTCGGCGATTGCGCGGCTTGCCCGCAACCGGGCACTGACCGGATGGTGCCGCCTCGCGCACAAGCCGCTCACCAGCAAGCGTCACTGTTGGCCAAATCGTTAAAGATGCGCCTTGAAGGCAAATCAGACCTGCCCGATTACCACTACCGCGATTACGGCTCGCTGATCTCACTGTCGAGTTTTTCAGCTGTGGGTAACTTGATGGGCAGCCTGATGGGCACAGTCATGCTCGAAGGCTGGCTGGCGCGGATGTTCTACATCTCGCTGTACCGCATGCACCAAATGGCGCTTTACGGCACATTCCGCACATTGATGTTGATGCTGGGCAGCCGCATCGGACGCGGCACGGAGCCACGCCTGAAACTGCATTGACCCCACCCGCCGCCACGGCGGCCATGCGTCAAAGCTGCGAGGCATGAAGCTCGCAGCTTTGATAGCAACGCACACGGTCATCAGCGTCCTGCGTGATTACCCGCCTCGGCTTCACGGCCTTTGAACCCGTGGGGCTGATGCTCATCAAAAAACTTGATGTCCCGCTCAAAGTCCGCCAACAACAGTTTGGCCATGTCGATCGACAGCCCCTGACGTACCAGAATCCGTTGCACTACGACGTTTTCAACATTGGCCGGCAGGCTATAGGCCGGGACTAGCCAGCCCCTTACCCGCAATCGATCTGCCAGATCGTAAAGCGAGAAGTTGGTTTTCACGCCGGGCTTTAAACGCCAGGTCAGCGCCGGGATGCCCAGTTGCGGATCGCCGTTGTACAGCATTTCAAACGGCCCGATTTTCACCAATTCACGGGCCAGAAATTGCGCCGTTTCGTAACACGCCGAATGAATGCGCTCATACCCTTCTCGACCCAACCGCAAAAAGTTGTAGTACTGCGCAATGATCTGCCCGGCCGGGCGTGAAAAATTGAGGGCAAACGTCGGCATATCGCCCCCCAAATAGTTGACGTGGAATATCAGACCTTCCGGCAGATCCTGCACGTCTCGCCACACTACCCAGCCCGCCCCTAAAGGCGCCAGGCCGAATTTATGCCCGGAAGTGCTGATGGATTTGACTCGCGACAACCGGAAATCCCACTCAATATCCGGGGCACAAAATGGAGCCAGCATGGCGCCGCTGGCGCCGTCGACATGAATCGCCACATTCAGGCCATTGCGTTTTTCCAGATCATCCAGTGCATCGGACAGCGGCTTCACGGTTTCATACAGGCCGGTAAACGTCTGACCAAACGTCGGCACCACCACGATGGTGTTTTCATCAATGCGCTCAAGCATGTCCTCGGGTGTCATGAACCATTGCCCGTCTGACATGGGCACTTCACGGATTTCAATGTCCCAATAACGCGCAAATTTGTGCCAACAGACTTGTACCGGGCCGCAGACCATGTTCGGAGTGGTGGTCTGTTTGCCCGCAGCTTTGCGGGCTGCTCGCCAACGCCACAGTGCTGCCAGGCCACCCAACATGCAGGCTTCACTGGAACCTACTGTCGAGGTGCCGATGGTGGTCGCAGCAGAGGGTGAATGCCAAAGATCCGCCAGCATATGAATACAGCGATTTTCGAGCTCAGCCGATTGGGGGTATTCGTCCTTGTCGATCATGTTCTTGTCGATGGACAGGTCCATGAGCTTGTGAACTTCATCCTCCTCCCAAGTCTGACAGAAGGTCGCAAGGTTCTGGCGGGCGTTACCGTCCAGATACAGCTCATCATGGACCAGCTGGTAAACCTCGCGCGCAGACTGCTCGGCTTCGGGGAACAGTTTGGTTGCCGCGGCATGCGCCAATGCCGATGAACCAAAAACGGGATCCGTGTCGCTATGACGTTTGGTGCGGTGCAGCGCCATGGGAACTCTCCTTGAGTGATGGACCGTGGCTGGCCGACCTCCTCATTTCTGGCTCAGCGTAGGGCTAAGAGCATAGCCAAGCATTTTGACTTTGCCCTGCCTGCGGGCATGTCTGGAAATTCCATCCTATAGTTCCCGGCGACCCAACGCACACACGGAGTGAGCGCAATGAAAACACAACCCCTGACAGTTGACGGTTCAGTAACCCACGCATTGCATGAAGCCCATCAACGTTTTGCCAATAACCACCACGGAAAAAACGCCAGTTACATCCCGTATCTGGCCTCGGTCCCGGCCAACCTGTTCGGCATCAGCATCATGTTTTGTGATGGCACCCATGCCGAAGTTGGCGACACCGATTACGCCTTTGCCATTGAATCGATTTCAAAAGTGTTCACGCTCGCCCATGTGCTGGATGACATCGGCCCGCAGTCTTTGCGCAGCAAGATTGGCTGCGATCCGACTGGCGAACCCTTCAACTCGGTCATAGCCCTTGAACTTCACAAGGGAAAACCGCTTAACCCTTTCGTCAACGCCGGAGCCATGGCCACTGTCAGCTTGCTCAAGGCCGAAAATGCGACCGCGCGCTGGGCGCAGATTGAGTCTACGTACCAGGCCTTCGCCGGACGCGATCTGACCGTCAACGAAGAGGTGTACGCCTCTGAAGCCTCGACCAATCAGCACAATCGCGGCATTGCCTGGCTGCTTCAAAGCTACGGTTATCTGTATGCCGACCCAATGGAGGTGTGCGATGTGTATACCCGCCAATGCTCGGTTGCGATCACCTGCCATGACTTGGTCACGATGGGGGCAACACTGGCCAATGGCGGGGTTAACCCGGTTACCAACACGCGCGTTGTCGCGGCCAAAACCATTGCTCCCATCCTCGCGGAAATGACCCTGAACGGCCTGTATGACACCACGGGCGACTGGTATTACAAGGTTGGATTGCCGGGCAAAAGCGGAGTGGGCGGCGGGATTCTGGCAGTGGTGCCGGGAGTCTGTGCGATCGCCGCTTTTGCTCCACCGCTGGATGTTGCGGGCAACAGCGTGCGTGGCCAACTGGCTGCCGAAC
This sequence comes from Pseudomonas lundensis, assembly GCF_001042985.1. GTDB lineage: Bacteria > Pseudomonadota > Gammaproteobacteria > Pseudomonadales > Pseudomonadaceae > Aquipseudomonas > Aquipseudomonas lundensis. Next base: position 104,622 of record NZ_JYKY01000013.1, on the reverse strand, counting down.
ACCTTAGCCGCACGCTCAATTTGAGCTTGCTGCACTGACGAAAAATGTGAAGGGAGGCGATATGGCTACCACCAGTAAAGCTAAAACTTACATGTCATGGCTGACCATCTGTTTCATGATGGTTGCCGCTGTTGCCAGTATTCGTTCATTGCCCAGCATGGCTGTTTACGGCCTGGGTTCGATTTTTCTCTATGTCATCCCGGCGTTACTGTTTTTTATCCCCGTGTCATTGGTTGCGTCTGAACTGGGCACCGGCTGGAACGGCGGGATTTATGGCTGGGTCCGACAAGCCTATGGTGACCGACCCGGGTTTTTCATCATGTGGTTCATGTGGATTCAGGTGGTGGTGTGGTACCCGATAGTGCTCGGGTTCGGAGCCAGCACGATGGCGTACCTGATTAACCCGGAACTGGCCAAGAGCGGGGTGTTCACGGCTGCGGTGATTATTGTGCTGTATTGGCTGTCGACGTTCGTTGCCCTCAACGGCCTGACAACTCTGTCGAAGCTGACGTCGTGGTTCATGCTTTTGGGGACGGCACTGCCAGCCGCGCTGCTGGTACTGTTGGGCGTAGCCTGGCTGGTACTGGGACACAAATCGGCTGCGCCCTTAACCTGGGACGCGTTGATTCCAGCGATTTTCGACACGCACTCCACCGTAAAAACAGGTTCGCACAACCTGCATCCGGATTTGTGGCGTGAGTTCACAGGCGCCATCACTGGTCTGGTGTTGATTGTCAGCAACTTCCTGGCGTTTGCCGGTATCGAAATGAACGCCATTCACGCTCGGGAACTGCGCAATCCGCAAAAGGAAATGCCCCGCGCCATTCTGCTGGCCTTTTTTATGATTCTGCTGGTGTTCATCCCCCCGACGGTCGCGATTTCACTGGTCGTGCCGGCGGATTCGACGAGTCTGACTGCGGGCGTTATTCAGGCATACGCAGCCTTCTTCGAAGGGTTCAACATGCCCTGGGCCACGCCAATCATGGCCATTTTGCTGATCATCGGTGCATTGGGCGGGGTACTGGCGTGGACGGCCGGACCTTCCACCGGTCTGTTGTTTGTGGGCAAGGCGGGAATGCTTCCACCGGTGATGCAAAAAGTGAACAGCAAAGGCGTGCAGAAGAACATTTTGTATTTACAAGCGCTCATCGTGACGCTGCTCTCGACGATTTACATCTTCATCGACAACGTATCCGATGCGTTCTGGATGATCAGCGCCATGGCTGCACTGATGTACCTGATCATTTACGTGTTCATGTTTATGTCCGCCATGAAGCTGCGTAAAACCCAGCCCGACGTTAAACGCGGTTACGTGCTCAAGGACCTGCATGGCTGGTGCTACCTGGGGTTGTTTTCAACCTGTGTGGCCTTGATTTTCGGGTTTATTCCACCGAATAACTTCAGCAGCATGCCGTTCTTTGAATATGCAGGCATCTTATTGCTGGGCTTGATCGTGGCAGGTGCCCCACCGTTTATCTTCTATGCCCTGCGTAAACCGTCATGGCAGATGGTGCCCAAGGCTGAGGCCGATCAATATTCGGCAGCGTTGCAGGACTTGCAGGATGCAGACCAAAAGGGAGTTAACCGCTAGCACAGAACGCTCCCGCGGCCGTTGCCTATGGGAGCGTCGCCTGCAAACCCTGCACCCAGGGTCTGCAGGCGTGCATTGGCGACTGCAGCGCTCTGGAACGTAGCTTCGGGGGCTACGGTTCGCCATGACCAAGAGCCAGTACCCAGCACAATGGTTTTTTTGAAGCAAAAAAAAAGCGTCCCTAAGGACGCTTTTTTCATGGCGCTGATGCGATTGGCATCAGCGCCTTATTTTCTACACCCATTACTGCCGGGCAGAAAATGGTCGGGGTAGGGGGATTCGAACTCCCGACATCCTGCTCCCAAAGCAGGCGCGCTACCGGACTGCGCTATACCCCGGTAAAAAAAAGGCACCTTCAAAGAGGCGCCTTCTGCGATCAGCGCTTTTGGCCTCTGATCTTAAGATCTAACCCCAGCGAACTGGAGCCAAAAATGGTGGGTCGTGTGGGATTCGAACCTACGACCAATTGGTTAAAAGCCAACTGCTCTACCAACTGAGCTAACGACCCAAAAATGGTCGGGGTAAGGGGATTCGAACTCCTGACATCCTGCTCCCAAAGCAGGCGCGCTACCGGACTGCGCTATACCCCGGCTTGAAAATGGCTCCACGACCTGGACTCGAACCAGGGACCCAATGATTAACAGTCATTTGCTCTACCAACTGAGCTATCGCGGAACTACATATTTCAATCTACTACGATGTTGCTTTACTACTTTGTAACTCTTTGCAATTCTCGTTGACTTCAGCGCATCGCTGCGTTGTCGTCTCTGAGGCGGGCCATTCTACAACCTTTAAAACCCTTGTCAACCATTTTTTTTCGTTAGAAGACAATGATTTAGCGCTTCTAACTGACACCTTGGTTTGGGCCAAGTTGCCGTTGCTGGTGACTGACTGCGGGGCGCACTTTACTCGCGTTTCCCTTACAGATCAACACCCTATGTAAAAAAATTCAAAAAAAGGGCCTCGCACTGCGAGGCCCCCTTTAAAGCACCACTTGCCCGCCTTACGCGAAGACGATTTCGTCGTCTTTCACACTGGCCACTACCGTGGTTCCCGGCAGGAACTGACCCGAGAGAATCAGTTGTGCCAGCGGGTTTTCGATCCAGCGCTGGATTGCACGTTTCAGAGGGCGTGCGCCATACACAGGGTCGTAACCGACCGCGATCAGCTTATCCAGAGCCTCCTGGCTCAGCTCCAGGCTCAGGTCGCGTTCTGCCAGACGGCTGCGCAGGCGACCCAACTGGATCTCGGCGATGCCGGCGATCTGATCGCGGGCCAGAGGCTCGAAGATCACCACTTCGTCGATCCGGTTCACAAACTCCGGACGGAAGTGAGTACTCACCGCATCCATCACCGCAGCACGCTGTGCCTCACGGTCCCCTACCAACTCCTGGATCTGTGCCGACCCCAGGTTAGAGGTCATCACGATCACGGTATTGCGGAAGTCGACCGTGCGACCGTGGCTATCAGTCAACCGACCGTCTTCAAGCACTTGCAGCAGTACGTTGAACACGTCCGGGTGAGCTTTCTCGACCTCATCCAGCAGGATGACCGAATAAGGCTTACGCCGTACGGCTTCGGTCAGATAGCCACCTTCCTCGTAACCCACATAGCCTGGTGGAGCACCGATCAGTCGAGCCACGGAATGTTTCTCCATGAACTCGGACATGTCGATCCGCACCATCGCCTCTTCGGTATCAAAGAGGAATTCGGCCAGCGCCTTGCACAACTCGGTTTTACCGACACCGGTTGGGCCAAGGAACATGAACGAGCCGCTCGGACGGTTCGGGTCGCTCAGGCCAGCGCGGGAACGGCGCACGGCGTTGGACACGGCCACAACCGCTTCGTCCTGACCAATCACGCGCTCGTGCAGCAAGCTTTCCATCTTCATCAGCTTGTCACGCTCGCCTTCAAGCATCTTGGACACAGGAATCCCGGTCCATTTCGACACCACTTCAGCGATCTCTTCTTCGGTCACTTTGCTGCGCAGCAACTGGTTCTCGGTCTTGCTGTGCTCGTCGACCATTTGCAGGCTGCGTTCCAGATCCGGGATGATCCCGTACTGCAATTCAGCCATGCGATTCAGGTTGCCGCTGCGGCGTGCCACTTCCAGTTCCTGGCGAGCTTGCTCGATCTTTTGCTGGATCTGGGCAGAGCCTTGCACTTCGGCTTTTTCCGAGGTCCAGATTTCTTCCAGGTCGGAATATTCACGCTCGTGGCGCTCAATTTCTTCCTGCAATTTCTCAAGACGTTTTTTCGCCGCCTCGTCTTCTTCTTTCTTGAGCGCTTGCGCTTCAACTTTCAGTTGAATCAGACGGCGCTCCAGACGGTCGAGCACTTCAGGCTTGGAGTCGATCTCCATGCGAATACGGCTGGCGGCTTCGTCGATCAGGTCAATCGCCTTGTCTGGCAACTGCCGATCCGTGATGTACCGATGACTCAGCTTGGCCGCCGCAATGATGGCACCGTCGGTAATCGCGACTTTGTGGTGCACTTCATAGCGCTCTTTCAAACCACGCAGGATCGCGATGGTGTCTTCTTCGCTCGGCTCGTCTACCAGTACTTTCTGGAAGCGACGCTCAAGCGCAGCATCCTTTTCAATGTACTGGCGGTACTCGTTAAGGGTGGTTGCACCGACACAGTGCAACTCGCCCCGCGCCAGCGCAGGCTTGAGCATGTTGCCCGCGTCCATGGCGCCCTCGCCTTTACCGGCACCGACCATGACGTGCAGCTCGTCAATGAACAGGATGATTTGACCTTCCTGCTTTGACAGTTCGTTAAGCAGCGCTTTCAGACGCTCTTCGAATTCACCCCGGAATTTGGCGCCCGCGATCAACGCACCGATGTCCAGCGACAGCAGGCGTTTGCCTTTAAGGCCGTCAGGCACTTCGCCGTTGATGATCCGCTGAGCCAGGCCTTCGGCAATCGCGGTTTTACCCACACCGGGTTCACCGATCAGGACCGGGTTGTTTTTGGTCCGGCGCTGCAACACTTGAATGGTGCGACGGATTTCATCGTCACGACCGATTACCGGGTCAAGCTTGCCTTCTTCAGCACGCTTGGTCAGGTCAATGGTGTATTTGTCCAGCGCCTGACGGGACTCTTCAGCATTGGGGTCATTGACCGCTTCACCGCCGCGCAGGTTGTTGATGGCGTTTTCAAGGGCTTTTTTACTCACGCCCTGACCCAGCAACAACTTGCCCAACTTGCTGTTTTCGTCCATTGCCGCCAGCAATACCACTTCGCTGGTGATGTACTGGTCGCCTTTTTGTTGCGCCAGACGGTCCGCCTGATTCAACAGACGCGCCAAGTCCTGCGACATATTCACGTCGCCGGTGGGGTTCTGTATTTTGGGTAGCTGGTCCAGCTCTTTGGTCAGCTCTTTACGCAGGCTGTTTACATCGAAACCGACTTGCATCAGCAGAGGCTTGATCGAACCGCCCTGCTGCTCCAGTAATGCCTGCATCAAGTGCGCTGGCTCAATTGCCGGATGATCAAGGCCGACGGCCAATGACTGAGCATCGGACAACGCCAATTGCAACTTGCTGGTTAACCTATCTATACGCATTCGTCACCTTCCTTATGAGCAGGCCGGAGGGATGGAAACTCCTGAATGAAGAAACCTGCCAGATACCTTAGTAGATGCGGGCAATTCTGGGAGTTTCAAGCGTACGGTGAATGACGCAGATCAGCTGGACGGCGTTTCGATCCAGACCAGCGAAGCAAAGCGGCCAGTACGGGAACTGCGCCGGTAGGAATAGAAGCGCGAGTCGTTGACGGTGCAAAAGCCTGCGCCGTAGACAGCTTCAATACCGCAGCGAGCCAGACGCAGACGCGCCAGCTCATAGATGTCGGCCATATAACGCCCGGCATTGACACTTGGCACGAAGGCCGAGGCGGCCTGGGGCATGTCTTTAATAAAGACATCACGCACCTCGCCCCCGACTTCAAACGCCGCGGGACCGATGGCGGGTCCAAGCCACACAAGTATCTCCTGGGGCTCAACATGGAGGCTGCGCGCGGCGGCTTCAAGCACCCCGGCTGCCAATCCGCGCCAGCCCGCATGCGCCGCAGCGACGCGTGTACCGGCGCGGTTGCAGAACAGTGCAGGCAAGCAGTCGGCGGTCATGACCGTACACGCCACGCCGGGCGTGGATGTCCAGCTGGCATCGGCTTCAACGATGCTGGACGGGTCGGCAGGCGCAACGACAACCCCGTGAACCTGGCTAAGCCAAGCGGGCTGTACGTTAAAAACGCGGGTCAGGTGTTGGCGATTTTGAGCAACGGCGCAAGGATCGTCGTCGACATGGTCACCCAGGTTGAAGCTGTCGAACGGCGCCTGGCTGACGCCGCCCGCACGGGTGGTCACGCAGGCCCTGATGCCTGCCGGCGCAGGCCAGTCAGGAATCAGGAACGCGCTCATCCGATGAAGGCCTCACGGTCTTGCTTGAGCAGCGTCAACAACCAGACAAAATCGTCAGGGAGTGGGGATTCCCAGCTCATGCGTTTACCGGTCGTCGGATGGTCCAGCTCCAGGAAGCGCGCATGCAAGGCCTGACGCGGGAAGTTCTTCAGGGATTCGACCATGGTCACACTGGCTGCCGGCGGGATACGGAAACGACCGCCGTAGGCAGGATCTCCGACCAACGGGAAGTTGATGTGAGACATATGCACACGGATCTGGTGCGTACGCCCGGTTTCCAGCTTGACCCGCACGTGGGTATGGGAACGGAAACGCTCAAGCACGCGGTAATGACTCACCGCCTGTTTGCCGCCTTCCATAACCGCCATGCGCTGGCGTTGCTGGCCGTGACGGCCGATGGGCGCGTCGATCTTGCCCCCGGCGGTGACGACACCGATGACAATGCACTCATATATCCGGCTGACACTGCGGCTCTGCAATTGGGCAACCAGCTGCGTCTGCGCCTGGATGGTCTTGGCGACCACCATCAATCCGGTGGTGTCTTTGTCCAGGCGATGCACGATCCCCGCACGCGGCACATTAATAATGTCCGGTACGTGATGCAGCAACGCATTGAGCAAAGTGCCATCAGCATGCCCCGCAGCCGGGTGCACCACCAAACCCGCGGGTTTGTTGATGACCAGGATGTCATCGTCTTCGTAAACGATGTCGAGGGGAATGTCCTGGGCGATCCACTCACCCTGGGCTTCCTGCTCTGCAGTCAGCTCCAGGATGGCGCCACCATGCACGATGTCGCGGGGACGTATGACGTCTCCGTCCACAGTGAGGCGGCCGTCTTTGATCCAGGCGGAAAGGCGCGAGCGCGAGTGCTCAGCGAATAATTGTGCGGCGACTTGATCGAGGCGTTGGCCGCCCAATTCGGACGGCACCTCTGCGCGAAGTAGTATTTTCTCGGACATGCTCATCAGGACGGCGCCAAGCCTTTGGTTTCGGCTGCGCGCTTGTGGTTAAATACGGCGTCTTTTGCCCCGAGGCTTTTCACGGGGCGCTCATCATAACAGGACGGCCTCGCCCAAGACAGCGGCCGTCATAGGGACGCAAGCCGCCATGCAAGTGAGACACCTGCTGCTGATCGCCATCCTCGCACTGACCGCCGCTTGCTCGTCGACAAAGGAAGTCGTTGACGAAAACCTCAGCGAAGTCGAGCTGTACCAGCAGGCACAGGCCGATCTGGACAACCACAGCTACACCAGTGCAACCGCCAAACTGAAGGCACTTGAGTCACGCTACCCGTTCGGCCGTTATGCCGATCAGGCTCAGCTTGAACTGATCTATGCCTACTATAAAAACTCCGAGCCGGAAGCTGCCAAGTCTGCCGCAGAGCGGTTCATCCGCCTGCACCCGCAGCACCCGAACGTTGATTACGCCTACTACCTCAAAGGCTTGACCTCGTTTGACCAGGACGTTGGCCTGCTGGCGCGCTTCCTGCCGCTGGACATGACCAAGCGTGACCCCGGCGCGGCCCGCGACTCGTATAACGAGTTCGCCCAGCTGACCAGCCGCTTCCCCAACAGCCGCTACGCGCCTGATGCCAAGCAGCGCATGATTTACCTGCGCAACCTGCTGGCGGCTTATGAAATTCACGTGGCCCACTATTACCTGACCCGTCAGGCCTATGTGGCTTCGGCCAACCGTGGCCGGTACGTGGTTGAGAACTTCCAGGAAACCCCTTCGGTCGCTGACGGCCTGGCGGTGATGGTTGAGTCTTATCAGCGCCTGCACCTCGATAAACTGGCTGACACCAGTCTTGAAGTGCTCAAAGACAACTACCCTAACCATCCGAGCCTGGTTGACGGTCAGTTTGTGCCTCAAGTGTCCGAGTCTGACAACCGCTCTTGGTTGAGCAAGGCTACGTTGGGCCTGATCGAATCCAGCACGCCTCTGCCACCGGGTGAAACCCGCGCCAACCAGGACGTGCAGAAGCAATTCCAGGATGCGAAAGACGCTATTCCTGCCGAGCTGAAGCCTAAAGATTCAGACGGCAATGTCATCGAAGAACCAGAATCGGAAGACACCAGCCGTTCATGGTTCAGCTACATGACGTTCGGTCTTTTCGACTGATCGTCACACTCAAGAAAAGAGCCTTTCGGGGCTCTTTTTTTTGCGTCGCATTTGGTGCTGGGCGCCTACACGGTCCTTGGCTAAACTGGCGCATCTTTTCTCAAATAGCGATTAGCCATGTTTCGTTTACTGATCTGGGTGGCCTTGATTGCTGCCGGCGTGTGGTTGTGGCGCAAATACAAAGCGGGCCTAACCCCCACCAAAAAACCGGTCGACCCCAACGCCCAACCGATGGTGCGCTGCGCCCATTGCGGCGTCCACTTGCCACGAGACCGCGCCCTGAGCCAACAACAAGAGTGGTATTGCACCCAAAACCATCTTGAACAAGGCCCGGGCAAACGCTGAGCAACGGGGTCGCAGCCTGGCAACGCAAGGCTGCGAGACAGCCGCCGTTATCGCTCAGAGTCGCCCTGCAGGGGCGTACGGCGCCGGATCAATGATAGGCGTGCGCTCCAGCAACAAATCTGCAAACAACTGGCAAGACGCGGGCGCCAACACCAACCCGTTGCGGTAATGCCCGCAGTTCAGCCAGAGCCCTTCAAAACCGGCGACCGGCCCGATATACGGTATGCCTTGCGGCGAACCCGGACGCAATCCGGCCCAATGCGCAACGGGCTCGGCATCCGCCAACGCAGGAATCAACGCCACAGCCGACGCTTTCAAACTCTCCAGGGCCGTCTGGGTCGGGGTTTTGTCGAAGCCTTCATGCTCCAGCGTGCTACCAATCAAGATATGGCCATCACGGCGAGGTATGGCGTAGCGGCCGTTGGCCAGAACCATGCACGACAAGAAATCCGAAGCACATTTGTACAAAATCATTTGGCCTTTGACCGGCTCAACGGGCAGTTCTATGTCCAGATGCTTGAGCAGTTCACCGCTCCAGGCCCCGGCGGCCAATACCACGGCATCCCCCAATACGGAGCCATTAACCGTATTGACGCCCGTAATCCGCTCCCCCTCCCTGACAAAGCCCAGCACCTCGGATTGTTCGTGAACCGTGACATTGGGCATCGCTTGCAGTGCCGCTTTTAGTGACTTAACCAGCCGCGGATTGCGCACATTCGCCACGTCCTTCATATAAACAGCACGGGAAAAACCGCCGCCCAATACCGGAACATGGCTTTGGACCGCCGCGATATCCACGGCACTCAAAGGTCGGCCGGCTTGCCGGGCCCAAGCCAGCGCTTGAGCCTCATCGTCCAGATCAAGCCAGTAAAGACCCGTGGTATGCACTTCCGGATCCAGCCCGGAAGTCGCCAGCAGACGCTGCGCCAAATGCGGGTAAAAATCCTGGGACCAGTGAGCCAGCGCTGTGACGGCCGGGGTGTAACGCCACGGATACAGCGGTGACACGATTCCACCGCCCGCCCAGGAAGACTCCTGTCCCACGCCACCGCGCTCCAGCAAAATTACTTGCTCGACGTCTGCGGCCAGATTAAACGCCGTCAGCAGCCCGATCACTCCGCCGCCGACAATCACTACCCGTTGATCCCTAGCCATCTATCAGTCCAGCCCTTATTCAAAAGTAATGGGTCAGCGCCCCCAACATTGCTGCGCGGTGATGCCCGGGGCCGCCTGGGTTATAGCGCTCAGACCTGTATGCGCCAACGTGAAGTTGCCACACGGATCATCTGCCATGGGCGAGCCGTCTTTTCGTGTGGCCATCAATAAAAAGGCATGATCCGAAAGGTCTGACGTGATGCTGTAGTTCTCATTGCCAGAACTGATATCCGGCAGACCGCTATATAACCCGTTTTTCGTGTAGAGCCGCTCTAGACTTTGGGCTTGCTCAGAGAGCAACACGACAATTTGAGACCGGTGCACCCGCTTCACATACTCGCTGTAAAGCGGATAAACAAAGGCCCCAAGGATACCGATGATCGCCACAGTGATCATCATTTCGATCAGCGTAAAACCTGTATTAGGCCTAACCATGTGTTCATTCCCTATTGAATTTGTCGCCACATAACCCGACGAAAACGCTGCCGGACAGGCCCGGCCTCCCCGTCCTGCACCGCCTGATGGCGCGCATAAACACTTTCGAGCACAGTGCGAGACAGCCCTCGAAGGCCAATACCGGTTATTCGATAGAGATAGACAGAGCCGTCCTTTTCAGACTGAGAAAGCGGGATGCTGAGCCCCAGAAACTGAATGCCATACAACCCATCCTGCGTTTGTATCCAGTTAATGCCTGACTGAGGATCGAGCCCTGGTGAACGCTGGCTTCTCGCCTCAACAGGGGGCGCGCAGCGGCTCGGCAAAGCACACTCCGCCATACCGGACCAATGAGCTTGCAACCACGTCTCACCGACGTGCATCGCCGCTTCGGCCCCTTGAAATGATTGATTGGCAGCCCGTATGGCACCCGCCATTTTCTCTTGCTGGCCCGCGCTTTCCATCGCAGAAAGCCCCAGAAAACCGAGCAACATCAAAAAAACCATGCTGGCCAGCAGCACCATGCCTTTTTGCGAACCTAATACGGGCGGCATAACTGTTCCTACCCCTGCCGGTTACGAACGGCGACCAGCACATGGTAGGTCTGGTCTTTTACCCGGGCCCCGGGATCTCTCAAGGTCAAGGCCAGGCGCACGCTGCGAATGCTCGTGGCATCGGCCGGTCTGGACTCATAGCGCACAACCGGGTGCGCGCTGGCTGAACCGGAGACACCGAAGCTCACCTCAAACGCGGCAACATTGTCCAGTAGCACGGTGTTACTGAGCCCGCTCTTGAGTTGGCCTTGCTCAAAACGATAAGCAACCCGACGTACCGCAAAGCCTGTTTCTCCAGGCCCCCACTCAGTCTGTGCGCCAGCAAAAACCTGCGCGTGGTGTTTGCAGTCCGTCACCACCGTCCAGTCAGGCTTGCCGGACTGAGGTCCGACGTCGGCGCTGATCATGTGCAGCGCTCCCGAACTTGAAGTTCCTTGCCATGAAACGGGTGTCGCAAACGCAGCAGGCGCATCGATGATGTGGGTCAAAGGCAAGCAGCCAAACATGCCAGCCATGCGAATTTCCTGCGCGATTTTGCTCAGCACGTAACGGGCATCCTCTTGCAGTTGCGCGGAAGCTGACTGAGCCAAAGAGGTCTGCCGGGCACTCAAGAACACCTGCGTCATCCCCAGCACCAGCAGCAAGCCCAAAGCCATCGCAATCATCAGCTCAATCAGGCCAAATCCCGAGTGGCGCTTTCTCATGACGGGCTCGCAGGCGGTATGCCGGGCAGCTGGCTGTTGAGTGTGAATGACTGCAAGGCGCCCTCGTTTTTCTCTGCACGCGAGCCGTCCCAGCGAATGTGGATACTCACTTGCCGGTCATTCAGAGAAATCTCGCCTCGGGCGCTCTCCCCGCCGAAAGCCTGTATGTTGCGTTTGAATTCGCTCAGATCCTGAGTGACGACCCCCGTAACGCTGGAGGTCCGGGCCACGCCATAAGGCCCGGAAAAGCGATAGTCCCCTGCAGAATTGGCGCGCATCCGATCCAGCATGTCGTACGCGATGAAACTGGCCTGAGTGCTCATGCGCGCGCTGTCGGTGTATTTCAGTGCACTGATTTGCGCGCCTGCGGCCCCCAAGAGGCCCACGCCTAAAATAAGAGCGGCTACCAGCACTTCAATCAGGGTCATGCCGGCTTGTCGTTTTTTAGTGCCACGCCGCTTCTGGCTCATCCCTGACCACCTGTTTTAACGGCACGTCCTGCGCCGCATTGAGCACAGCCTAGACCCGCGCTCAGCGCTCATGGATCAGAAACGGGTGAGCTCGGCTGTAGGATTGTTCGCTTGATTACGTACGCTTCAAGCAATCGCAAGGCATAAACATCGGGCAATGATTGGACGACCGCGTTTTAGGTGGCTGCCCTGTCGCAACCGCTATACCTAAGGGTGTTCACCACAAACAAGTCCAGGGAGGACGCTGTGTATCAACGAGGGATGAGTTTGATTCAACTGGTGATTACCTTGTCGATCGTCGCCACCACTGCACAATTTGCCAGCCCGGCCTACCACATGCTCACGGAACAACAACGACGCCAAACCACGGCGGAGCAATTGGCCGGCAGTTTGCGCAAGGCACGCAGCGAAGCGCTGATACGCCATCAGTACGTGGTGGTTCACGCCCGGGAGGGTGACTGGGGCAAAGGATGGAGAATGGTGCTTGATGTAAGCGGTCAGGGCCACGCTGACAAGAACAATCCGGTACTGGCCGAAACACACAACAGTCGCCTGATCCCCATAGCGGGGAACTCGCCGGTCAAACACTACGTGCGATTCAACCCGCTGGGCGAGCCATTATTGAATGCGGGGAGTTTTCAGGCAGGTACCCTGCATGTGTGCCAGACAAAAGAAGAGCTGAGTCACTATCAGGTTGTGCTCGCAAAAAGCGGGAGGATCAGCCTGCGCAACCAAAAAACTGCGCAGGCATTGTGTGCAATGGCTTAGGTGATGGCGCGAACCCGCAACTCTTTGGGCATGGAGAATGTGATGTTCTCTTCACGGCCAGCCAATTCGTCGGCCCCGGTGGCGCCCCAGGCGTGCAATTGCTGAATCACGCCGCGCACCAGCACTTCCGGCGCCGAGGCACCCGCGGTGATGCCAATGCGTTCAACGCCATCGAACCAGCTTTTTTGCAGGTCTTCAGCACCATCGATCAGGTAGGCCGGGGTGGCCATGCGCTCTGCCAGCTCCCGGAGGCGATTGGAGTTGGAGCTATTTGGACTGCCCACCACCAGCACCACGTCGCACTCGTCAGCCAGTTGCTTCACAGCATCCTGCCGGTTTTGTGTGGCGTAGCAGATGTCATCTTTTCGTGGGCCACCAATGGCCGGGAATCGCGTACGCAGGGCATCGATCACCCGGCTGGTGTCGTCCATCGACAGCGTGGTCTGGGTCACGAAAGCCAGTTTTTCGGGGTTGTGCACTTGCAGGTTGGCGACGTCTTTTTCGTCTTCAACCAGGTAGATAGCGCCGCCATTGCTGGCGTCGTATTGCCCCATGGTGCCTTCAACTTCCGGGTGACCCGCGTGGCCAATCAGGATGCATTCGCGGCCATCACGGCTGTAACGCGCCACTTCGATATGAACCTTGGTGACCAAGGGGCACGTGGCGTCGAACACTTTCAGGCCGCGCCCGGCAGCTTCACTGCGCACGGCCTGAGAAACGCCGTGGGCACTGAAGATCACAATGACGTCATCCGGCACCTGATCCAGCTCTTCAACGAAGATCGCTCCGCGCGAGCGCAGGTCTTCGACGACAAATTTGTTGTGCACCACTTCGTGGCGAACGTAGATAGGTGGGCCGAATACTTCAAGAGCGCGATTGACGATCTCAATCGCTCGGTCCACCCCGGCGCAAAAACCACGGGGGTTGGCGAGTTTGATGTGCATGCTAGGCCTCGTGGGACGCGCAGAAAGATAATGCCAAACAGGCCCGGCCATTTAGCCGGGCACTGGATTTACAGCGCTTTGACGTCTTTGATTTCGACTTCGAAGGTCAGGGTTTTACCTGCCAGCGGATGGTTGAAATCGATGGTGACCTGGTCGTCGTCAAACGCTTTGACCACGCCAGGCAACTCGGTGTTTGCGGCGTCATTGAAGATCACCAGCAACCCTTCCGACAGTTCCATGTCCTTGAACTGCGAGCGCGCAATAATCTGCACATTTTGCGGATTGGGCTGACCGAATGCATTCTCCGGCAGGATCTCAAGTGTCCGCTTGTCGCCTGCCTTGAAGCCGAAAATAGCCGCTTCAAAACCCGGCAACAGATTGCCATCACCGACTTTGAACGTTGCAGGGTCTTTGTCGAACGTACTGTCGACCGTGTCGCCATTCTCCAGGCGCAAAGCGAAATGCAGGGTGACTTCCGTGTTCTGGCCAATACGAGGCTCAGTCATGAACGGGTTCTCCGGACTTTTTACTTTTGAACATATCCAGTGCCAGCATTACCGCACCCACACAGATTGCGCTGTCGGCAAAGTTGAATGCAGGGAAGTACCAGCGGTTTTGCCAGTGCACGAGAATGAAGTCGATGACATGGCCATAGGCAATGCGGTCATACAAGTTGCCCAATGCCCCGCCGAGGATCAACGCCAGCGCAATGGCCAGCCACGTATCGTCACGCCCCAGGCGTTTGAGCCAGACCACCAGTACGGCGCTGACCACCACGGCAATCAGGGCAAACAGCCAGCGCTGCCAGCCGGCACTGTCAGCCAGGAAGCTGAAGGCTGCGCCCGTGTTGTAGGCCAGCGTCCAACTGAAGTAATCCGGAATGATGACGACCTGTTGATACATCTGTAATGCGCTGTCGAAATAAACCTTGCTGGCCTGGTCAATGACCAGGACCAGCAGGGTCAACCACAACCAGCTCAGGCGCCCGAAGCGCCCGGCAGTGCGGGCATCAGGCATAGTGACGTACCTCGCCGGCGCCGCTGATGTTGTCCACACAGCGGCCGCAGATTTCCGGATGCTCCGGGTTCACGCCAACGTCTTCACGGCAATGCCAGCAACGGGCGCACTTGGCGTGGGCAGATTTGACCACTTTGAGCTTCAGGCCTGGCACCTCAGTCACCACCGCATCCGCCGGGGCCGATGCAAACGGCGCAACGCTGGCTGTGGAGGTGATCAGCACGAAGCGCAGCTCATTGCTCAGCTTGGTGAGATCGGCTGCCAGTTCATCTTCGGCGAACAAGGTGACTTCAGCCTGCAAGTTGCCACCAATGGCCTTGGCCGCGCGCAGGTTTTCCATTTCCTTGTTGACCGCGACCTTGACCGCCATGATCCGCTCCCAATAAGCGCGGTCCAGTTCAGTCCCTTCAGGCAGCTCGGTCAGGCCCTGATACCAGGTATTGAGCATCACCGATTCGTTGCGCTCGCCCGGCAGGTATTGCCACAACTCGTCGGCAGTGAACGCCAGGATCGGAGCGATCCAGCGCACCAGCGCTTCGGAGATATGAAACAACGCGGTCTGGCATGAGCGACGGGCCTTGCTGTTGGCGCCCGTGGTGTACTGACGGTCTTTGATGATGTCGAGGTAGAAACCGCCCAGCTCTTGCACGCAGAAGTTGTGCACTTTGGAGTACACGTTCCAGAAGCGGTATTCACCGTAGTGAAGTTCCAGCTCGCGTTGCAGCAGCAGTGCGCGGTCCACAGCCCAACGGTCCAGTGCCAGCATTTCTTCGGCAGGCAGGATGTCGGTGGCCGGATTGAAACCGGTCAGGTTCGACAGCAAGAAGCGTGCAGTGTTGCGGATACGTCGGTAGGCATCGGCGCTACGTTGCAGGATCTGGTCGGAGACCGCGATCTCGCCCGAGTAGTCCGTCGACGCGACCCACAGGCGCATGATGTCGGCGCCCAGCGTGTCGTTGACTTTCTGTGGCGCAATCACGTTACCCAAGGATTTGGACATCTTGCGACCGGCCTCGTCCACGGTGAAACCATGGGTCAGCAGTTCGCGATAAGGCGCGTGATTGTCGATGGCGCAACCGGTCAGCAACGAAGAGTGGAACCAGCCGCGGTGCTGGTCGGAACCTTCGAGGTACAAGTCGGCGCGCGGGCCGGTTTCATGGCCCATCGGGTGTGAGCCGCGCAGCACGTGCCAGTGCGTGGTGCCCGAGTCGAACCAGACGTCCAGGGTGTCAGAGATCTTGTCGTACAATGGCGCTTCATCGCCCAGCAACTCGGCGGCGTCCATCTTGAACCAGGCTTCAATCCCTTCACGCTCAACGCGCTTGGCGACTTCTTCCATCATTTCGACGGTACGCGGGTACAGCTCGCCGCTTTCCTTGTTCAGGAAGAACGGGATCGGCACGCCCCAGTTGCGTTGACGCGAGATGCACCAGTCCGGACGGTTGGCAATCATCGAGTGCAGGCGCGCCTGACCCCAGGCCGGAACGAACTGGGTGTCTTCAATGGCCTGCAACGCGCGGGTGCGCAAGGTATCGCCGGCTACCGGCTCTTTGTCCATACCGATGAACCACTGCGCAGTGGCGCGGTAGATCAGCGGGGTTTTGTGACGCCAGCAGTGCATGTAGCTGTGGCTGATGGTTTCGGTGTGCATCAGCGCACCGACTTCAGTCAGTTTTTCAACAATGGCCGGATTGGCTTTCCAGATGAACTGGCCGCCAAAAAACTCGAGCGACGGCACGTAAACACCGTTGCTTTGAACCGGATTGATGATGTCATCGTTGACCATGCCGTAGGCTTTGCAGGTCACGAAGTCGTCTACGCCGTAGGCCGGAGCGGAGTGAACCACGCCAGTGCCCGCGCCCAGTTCGACATACTCGGCCAGATAAACAGGCGACAGACGATCATAGAACGGGTGACGGAAGTTGATCAGTTCGAGCGCGGCACCGGTGGTGGTGGCAATGACCGAACCTTCCAGGTTGTAGCGTGCCAGGCACGCTTCGACCAGCTCTTCAGCCAGCACCAGCAGCTTGTCACCGACATCGACCAGCGCGTAGTTGAACTCCGGGTGCACGTTGAGCGCCTGGTTGGCCGGGATGGTCCACGGGGTGGTGGTCCAGATCACGATCGAAGCCGGTTTGCTCAAGGCCGCCAGACCGAAAGCCTCAGCCAGCTTGGCTTCGTCGGCAATCGGGAACGCAACGTCGATGGTCGCGGATTTTTTGTCCTGATATTCAACTTCAGCTTCAGCCAATGCCGAGCCGCAGTCGAAACACCAGTTCACAGGCTTAAGGCCCTTGAACACGAAGCCCGCCTTGACGATTTCAGCCAAGGCGCGGATTTCACCGGCTTCGTTCTTGAAATCCATGGTTTTGTACGGGTTGGCAAAGTCACCCAACACACCCAGACGGATGAACTCGGATTTCTGGCCTTCGATCTGCTCGGTGGCGTAGGCACGGCACAGCTCGCGGGTTTTATCCGCAGGCAGGTTTTTGCCGTGGGTCACTTCAACCTTGTGCTCAATCGGCAAACCGTGGCAATCCCAGCCCGGCACGTACGGCGCATCGAAACCGGCAAGGGTTTTCGAGCGAATGATCATGTCCTTGAGGATCTTGTTCAGCGCGTGACCGATGTGGATCGTGCCGTTGGCGTACGGAGGACCGTCATGAAGAACGAACTTCGGACGATCCTTGCCAATCTCGCGCAACTTCCCGTACAGGCCAATGCTGTCCCAGCGCTGCAAAATTTGCGGTTCGCGCTGTGGCAGGCCGGCCTTCATTGGGAAGGCTGTGTCCGGAAGGTTTAGCGTGGCTTTGTAGTCGGTCATTTCAGGCTCTTTTTAAGCGGTTGACCCTGCCAATAGGCTCGGGCGGCGGCGACGTCCGCATTGATCGCCGTCTTGAGCGCCTCCAGGGAGGCGAAACGCTGCTCATCACGCAGCTTGTGGTGGAATGCCACGGTCAGGCGCCGGTCATACAGATCACCGGTGTAATCCAATAGATGTACTTCAAGATGGGCACTGCCATCCCCTGAAACGGTGGGCCGCACGCCAATATTGGCGACGCCGGGCCAGGTTTTGCCGTCGATATCGACACTGGCCAGGTAAACCCCGGTCAGCGGCACGCGACGACGCTTTAATTGAACGTTGGCCGTTGGCGTGCCGAGTTGACGCGCCAGTTTCTGCCCGTGCAACACGCGTCCGGCGATCTGGAACGGACGCCCGAGCAAACGCTCGGCGAGGGCGAAATCAGCATCGGCCAGTGCATCACGCACTTTGGTGCTGCTGACGCGCATACCGTCAAGCTCAACGGTTTGCGCCGCCTCGACGGTGAAACCTTGCGTGAGGCCCGCCTGTTGCAGGAAATCAAAATCTCCAACCCGGTCACACCCGAAACGGAAGTCGTCCCCGACCTCAAGGTGCTGCACGCCCAGACCATTGACCAGAATCGTGTCAACGAACTCGGCAGCGCTGAGTTTGCTTAAACGCTGATTGAAGGCCAGGCACAGTACCCGATCCACACCGGCGTCTGCCAATAGCTGCAGTTTGTCACGCAAACGCGCCAGACGTGCCGGCGCGGTTTGCGGGGCAAAGAATTCGCGCGGCTGGGGTTCAAAAATCACCACGCAGCTGGGCACACCCAACTCCAGCGCACGTTCACGCAGCCGGCCCAGGATTGCCTGGTGACCACGGTGTACACCGTCAAAGTTGCCAATAGTGGCGACACAGCCCCGATGTTGGGGCCGCAGATTGTGAAGGCCTCGAACCAGCTGCATAACGCGCTTCTTGCTCATAAAGTGGCCGATTATAACCACACCCAGCCTGCTACAACAGGCAACAGCGCAAGGCATTTAGGCCAAACCCCTAAAACAGACGCCTGACCGGTCATAACCTTACATAAGGGACTTGCGGGCGAAATCCTTCAAACGCAAGCCCAGGACCAGCAACATACCGAAATAAGCCAGCACGCCAGCGACGACCAAAGCCCCCAAGCGCAAAAAACGCTCCAGCATATGGCCTTGGTCCCATGCGGGCATCAGTTGCATCAAGCACAGCAAAACGCCCGACATGACAGCAACTGCCAGAACCAGCTTGAATAGGTATTTAGCCCACCCCGGCTGCGCTACAAACAGTTTTTGACTGCGCAGCTGCCAAAACAGCAGGCCGGCGTTAATACAGGCCCCCACACTGATGGCCAACGCCAGGCCCGCATGCTGCAACGGCACAATGAATACCAGGTTCAACAGCTGGGTCACAATCAAAGTGAAGACCGCAATTTTGACCGGCGTACGGATATTTTGTTGAGCATAGAAGCCCGGAGCCAGCACCTTGATCAGAATAATACCGAGCAAACCGACCGAGTAAGCAATCAGCGCCTGCTGGGTCATGACCGCGTCACGGGCACTGAACTCACCGTACTGGAACAATGAAACCGTCAGCGGCTCGGACAAAATGGCCAGCGCGAGGGCGCACGGCAACACCAATACAAAACACAGGCGCAGCCCCCAGTCGAGAATCCGCGAATACTCATGCCGGTCTTTATTGGCGTAGGTCTTGGACAACGTTGGCAAAAGGATCGTCCCCAGCGCCACGCCCAGCACACCCGACGGCAACTCCATCAAACGGTCCGCGTAGTACATCCACGACACCGAACCTGCGACCAGAAAGGACGCAAAGATGGTGTTGATGATCAGGGAGATCTGACTGACCGAAACCCCCAGGATGGCTGGCAACATTTGCTTCATCACCCGCCACACGCCGGTATCGCGCAAATTGAGGCGAGGCAGCACGAGCATGCCGATCTTTTTAAGGTGCGGCAGTTGAAACAATAACTGCGCCAGACCACCGGCCAGCACGGCCCAGCCAAGGGCCATCACGGGCGGATCAAAATAAGGTGTCAGGAACAGCGCAAAAATAATCATGCTGACATTGAGCAGAGTCGGTACAAACGCCGGAACCGAGAAACGGTTCCAGGTGTTCAGGATCGCGCCCGCCAGCGACGACAACGAAATCAGCAATATATAAGGGAAGGTCACCCGCAGCATGTCACTGGTGAGCTGAAATTTTTCCGGCGTGGTGGCAAATCCCGGCGCCGTCGCCCAGATCACCCAGGGCGCGGCCAGCATCCCCAGGATCGTGACAATCGCTAACACCAGCGTCAGCAAACCGGCCACATACGCCACGAAAGTGCGGGTCGCCTCCTCGCCCTGCTGATTTTTGTATTCCGCAAGAATGGGCACGAACGCTTGAGAAAAGGCCCCTTCAGCGAAGATGCGGCGCAACAGATTGGGCAGCTTGAAGGCGATGAAGAACGCATCCGTGGCCATACCGGCGCCAAAGGTGCGGGCAATGATGGTGTCTCGGATAAAGCCCAAAACCCTTGAAATCATGGTGATGGAACTGACGGCAGCCAACGACTTGAGCAAATTCATTGAAAGAGTTTTTGCCTATAGAGAAAAAGAGCAGGCGAACAAAGCGTCCACTTATGCGATACTGCGCGCCGCAACAGCACAGAGCCAAGCTCGCGAGTTTACAGGTCAAGCGCCGGAAATAAATCTCCCGTCTCCCTCGATCAACCACTCAGCGGATCGTATCAAACGCCCTTGACAAGCCTTCACGTCATCGGCATGATTCGCGGCCTATTTTGTTTGCTATTTTCTAAAGTCTTTCGAGGAGCTCGACGGTGGCCAACACACCTTCCGCCAAAAAACGTGCAAAACAGGCTGAGAAGCGTCGCAGCCACAACGCCAGCCTGCGTTCCATGGTTCGCACCTACATCAAGAATGTAGTTAAAGCCATCGACGCAAAAGACGCCGCTAAAGCACAAGCTGCTTATGTTCTGGCTGTTCCTGTTATCGACCGTATGGCCGATAAAGGCATCATCCACAAGAACAAAGCTGCTCGTCATAAGAGCCGTCTGAATGGCCACGTCAAGGCGTTGAACCTTGCGACCGCCGCTTAAGCGTTAAGCTTTTTAAAAAACCGACCTCAGGGTCGGTTTTTTATTGCCTGCGATTTAGACCACACACCACCACCCTGGCCGCCACCACAAAAACACAGGCAAAAAAAAGCTGCGATTAACGCAGCCTTTTTATAAAAGTTACTGATGCGGCCACGGCAGAATCGGGATCGCCGTTACTGCATTCTGCGGACTGCCTTCAATCAGGCGATCGCTGTACACCAGGTACACCAGCGTATTGCGTTTTTTGTCGAGGAAGCGCACCACCTGCATGGTTTTGAACACCAGCGAGGTGCGCTCCTTGAAGACCTCATCACCGTCTTTGAGATCCCCCTTGAAGCTGATCGGACCCGTCTGGCGACACGCCAGCGAAGCCTCTGCACGGTCCTCCGCCAACCCCAGACCACCTTTCATGCCACCCGTTTTAGCGCGGGACAGATAGCAGGTCACGCCTTCGACCTTGGGATCATCGAACGCCTCGACCACAATGCGGTCGTTAGGGCCAACCAGCTTAAACACGGTCGATACCGTGCCAATCTCTTCCGCCGATGCCAGTAACGGCATGGCCAACATCAAACCCAGCAACCCTTTAATCAAACGCATTCAAACCTCACATTCAAACCAGAATCAGGTTATCGCGATGAACCAGCTCCGGTTCCGCCATATACCCCAACAAGCTGACAATCGCATCCGACGACTGCCCGATAATTTTTTGCGCTTCCGCAGCGCTGTAGTTGGCCAGCCCGCGGGCAACTTCTCGGCCGTCCGGCGCTACGCACACCACCATTTCTCCGCGACGAAAACCACCCTGAACCGCCTTGACGCCCACCGGCAACAGGCTTTTATGGCCCTGCGACAGGGCCGCGACAGCCCCTTCGTCCAGCACCAGCGTGCCGCGCGTTTGCAGATGCCCTGCCAGCCACTGCTTGCGCGCTGCCAGCATGCCGCGTTCCGGCGATAACAAGGTGCCAATGCGCTCACCCGCTTTAAGACGATCCAGCACCCGTTCCAGACGCCCGCCCACAATAATGGTGTGCGCCCCGGAACGCGCCGCCAGACGGGCCGCACGCAACTTGGTCTGCATGCCCCCGCGCCCCAGCGCACCACCCGTGCCGCCCGCCACCGCATCCAGCGCCGGGTCATCCGCGCGCGCTTCATAAATCATTTGCGCGTCAGGGTTCGTGCGCGGATCCGCATCAAACATGCCGTCGCGGTCGGTCAGGATCACCAACAGATCGGCTTCGACCAGGTTGGCCACCAGCGCCGCCAGGGTGTCGTTGTCACCGAAACGAATCTCATCGGTCACCACCGTGTCGTTTTCGTTGATGACTGGGATCACGCCCAACTCCACCAGGGCACGCAAAGTACTGCGAGCATTCAGGTAACGCTTGCGATCAGACAAATCGTCATGGGTCAGCAGAATTTGCGCAGTGTGGCGCGAGTGCTCAGCAAAGCTCGACTCCCAGGCCTGCACCAACCCCATCTGGCCGATGGCTGCCGCTGCTTGCAGCTCATGCATGGCACTCGGTCGCACCGTCCACCCCAAGCGGCTCATCCCGGCCGCCACCGCGCCCGAAGACACCAACACCAACTCAACGCCAGCTTCGTGCAGGGCCACCATTTGCTCGACCCACACACCCATTGCCGCGCGATCCAGACCTTTGCCATCTGCCGTCAGCAGTGCGCTGCCGATCTTGACGACCCAACGCTGCGCACCTGTCACCTTGCTCCGCATCATGTTCCAACCTATGCCTGAGAGCAGCGCGACCGAGCGCTACCCGTGGAATTTTTGTGATTACCGTTTCGTAGATGCTAAAACGCCGCTCAATTGAGCGGCGCTGTAGTTTACTGCAACGAATCAGTCGCGGACGTAAATGATTTCTGGACCATCGTCGTCTTCAACATCTTCTTCATCCCAGTCATCGTCACCGATGTCGTGGACGCTCTTCACGCCACTGCGACGCAGGGCACGCTTGTCATCCAGCGCCTGCAACTGCGCACGCGCCTCATCTTCAATGCGCTGATCCAGCTCGGCCAGCTCTTCCTTATAGGCAGGATCATTGGCCAGGCGGTCTGCGCGATCTTCGAGGTAGCGCATGATGTCGTGGCACAGCTTGTCAGTGCCGATTTTGGCAATAGCCGAAATCACATACACAGGACCGGTCCACTCAAGGCGATCAACCACCTCTTTCACCACCGCATCGTGCTCTTCCTGAGGCAGCGAATCGCACTTGTTCAAGACCAGCCAGCGATCACGATCAGCCAGGGCCGGGCTGAACTTGGTCAGCTCGTTAACGATGACTTCAGCGGTATCGGCAGCGCTTTCCGAGCCTTCGACCGGAGCCATGTCCACGAGGTGCAGAAGCAAGCGGGTACGCGCCAAATGCTTGAGGAAACGAATCCCCAGGCCTGCGCCATCAGAGGCGCCTTCAATCAACCCCGGGATGTCAGCAACGACAAAGCTTTTCCAGCGATCGACACTGACCACACCCAGGTTGGGCACCAGCGTGGTGAACGGATAATCCGCCACCTTTGGCTTGGCCGCAGACACCGAACGGATAAAGGTACTTTTACCAGCATTCGGCAAGCCCAGCAGACCGACGTCAGCCAGTACTTTCAACTCAAGCTTCAAGTCCCGCTGCTCACCCGGCTTGCCCGGCGTGGTTTGGCGCGGCGCGCGGTTGGTACTGGATTTGAAGCGCGTGTTGCCCAGACCGTGCCAGCCGCCCTGAACCACCATCAGCTTCTGACCCGCCTTGGTCAGGTCGCCAATCACTTCTTGCGTGCCAGCATCAATGACGGTCGTACCGACCGGCACACGCAGGATCAGATCGTCACCCTTGCGCCCCGTGCAATCGGTACTACCGCCGTTCGAGCCACGCTGGGCATCGAAGTGACGGGTGTAACGGTAGTCAACCAGGGTGTTGAGGTTTTCGTCGGCGACCATATAGATCGAGCCGCCATCACCACCATCACCCCCGTTAGGGCCACCGTTTTCGATGAATTTCTCACGACGGAAACTCATGCAACCGTTACCACCGTCGCCCGCTTTTACCTTGATCGATACTTCATCAACAAACTTCATAACAAAACGCCTCTCGT
The DNA here is from genome assembly GCF_001042985.1 of Pseudomonas lundensis. Taxonomy (GTDB): domain Bacteria; phylum Pseudomonadota; class Gammaproteobacteria; order Pseudomonadales; family Pseudomonadaceae; genus Aquipseudomonas; species Aquipseudomonas lundensis. The sequence goes on along the minus strand of NZ_JYKY01000013.1, from coordinate 81,039 downwards.
CATCAGGACGAGCCGATAAACATAAGACATAAGACTCTTGCAAAAATGAGCGCAGCGACCTCAATCAACGACCGTTAAATCCAGCGCCAGCAGCCCATACAAACAGTTTTGCAAGAGACTCATCCCACAAACGAAAAAGCCCCGTCGCAAGACAGGGCTCTTCCAGCTACCAAGCTATTACGCTGCGACGACTTCAGTCTTCGGAACGATGCTTACATAGCGACGACCGAAGGCGCCTTTAACCTGGAACTTGATCACGCCTTCCACTTTCGCGAACAGGGTGTGATCTTTGCCCATACCAACGCCGTAGCCAGCGTGGAATTGGGTACCGCGCTGACGCACGATGATGTTGCCTGGAACGATAGCCTGGCCGCCATACATCTTCACGCCAAGGCGTTTGGCTTCTGAGTCGCGACCGTTACGGGTACTACCACCAGCTTTTTTGTGTGCCATGAGTCAATTCTCCTAGTGAGGAATTAGGCTGAAATTAAGCCTGAATACCGGTGATTTTGATCTCGGTGTACCACTGGCGGTGGCCCATACGCTTCATGTGGTGCTTACGACGACGGAACTTGATGATGCGGACTTTATCGTGACGACCTTGGGAGATCACTTCAGCCACAACAGTGGCGCCAGGAACAACTGGAGCGCCGATGTTCACGTCGTCGCCATTGGCGACCAACAGAACGCGATCAAAAGTTACGGATTCGCCGGTAGCGATTTCCAGTTTTTCGATCTTCAGGTATTCACCTGGAGCTACTTTGTACTGCTTGCCACCAGTAACGATTACTGCATACGACATGGTATTTCTCCGATAATCCTGCTCACCCAGCGCTTTATAGGTAAAGGTATTGGCTGGCATGGCTGCATGGGGCTGGAACGGCCCAAGTGCAATTGCGTAAGGCAGGTGCTGCCCAGGAAGTTCAGGGTGCGCGATTGTACGCAAGGCAAGAGGACGTTGCAAGGGGCCGCCCATCGCGCCTTGACAGGCCATCCCCCCCGACCTAGCATGCCGCGCAACCCTTCTGGAGCACCTGTCGCTGATGCAACCCCAAGCTTTCTACCGCGCGGTGGCGGACGATTTTAGCGCCGTCGACGGCATCATCAAGAAGCAGCTGACTTCACGCGTACCGCTGGTCTCAAAAATCGGCGACTACATTACTTCGGCCGGCGGTAAACGCCTGCGTCCTTTATTAGTGTTGCTCTGTGGCAAGGCGCTGGGCCGCGAAGGCGATGACTTGCGCCTGCTGGCGGCAACCATCGAGTTCCTGCACACCGCCACCCTGCTGCACGACGACGTGGTGGACATGTCCGGCATGCGCCGTGGCCGCAAGACCGCCAATGCGACGTGGGGCAACGCGCCGAGCGTACTGGTGGGCGACTTCCTGTACTCGCGCTCCTTCGAAATGATGGTTGAGCTGGGCTCGATGCCGGTGATGAAGATCCTGTCGCAAGCGACCCGCATCATTGCCGAAGGCGAAGTGCTGCAACTGTCAAAAGTGCGCGACGCCAGCACCACGGAAGAAACCTACATGGAAGTCATCCGCGGCAAAACCGCGATGCTCTTCGAGGCCTCGACCCACAGCGCGGCGGCTCTGGCCGGTGCAACACCCGAACAAAGCGAAGCATTGCGCATGTTCGGCGATCACCTGGGCGTGGCATTCCAACTGGTGGACGACCTGCTCGACTACCGCGGCGACGCCGAAACCTTGGGCAAGAACGTGGGTGACGACCTGGCTGAAGGCAAGCCGACGCTGCCCTTGATCTACACCATGCGCGAGGGCACGCCGGAACAAGCGGCACTGGTTCGTCAAGCCATCCAGAAAGGTGGCATTGAAGACCTGGAAAGCATCCGCGACGCGGTTGAAGCCTCCGGTTCGCTGGAATACACCGCACAACTGGCCCGCGACTTCGTTGCCCGCGCCATTGTTTGCCTTGAAGCCCTGCCGCCGAGCGAATACCGCGACGCGCTGGTCGAACTGAGCGAATTCGCGGTCGCCCGCACACACTGATCCACACCCGGCGTCAGCCGCTCCCGCTCCCAAGGCCTTCACACGAGGGTCTTGGGCTGTGACGCCAAGCGCATCCCCCCGCACTTTCCCCGCCCGCCGACAAAACCCTATACAATGCGTGCCTTTTAGCCATCCTGACTTTTAAGGAGCGCAAGTGAGCACTTTGCCACCCTGCCCGAAATGCAATTCCGAATACACCTACGAAGACGGCGTACAGTTGGTCTGCCCGGAATGCGCCCATGAGTGGTCTGCCAACGCTGAAGCGGAAGTCGACAGCGACGTAAAAGTCTACAAAGACTCCGCTGGCACTGTCCTGAACGATGGCGACACCATCACCGTGATCAAGGACCTGAAAATCAAAGGCACCTCGCTGGTGGTCAAAGTCGGCACCAAGGTCAAGAACATCCGCTTGTGCGATGGCGATCACGACATCGACTGCAAAATCGACGGCATCGGCCCAATGAAGCTCAAGTCCGAGTTCGTGCGTAAAGTCTGATTTCTGCGCCTTTCCTTCCTGCGCCTGGCGCAGGAAGGTGTTGTTTCCCCGCTCTGCTCCCTATCCCGCTTCCTCCCCTGCCACTGCCTGGTTCAACACGCGACATCAAATCGCCAGCCACTTTGACCGGTAGCAACGTCTTCGCAGAAAAACCGGAAATCCGCCAATAGGCACTTGCTATTAATTGAATAAGAATTATTCTCATTGATATCCATCAAGGAGATGACACCCATGACTTATTTAATAGACGCTTGGCTGGACCGACCACACCCGTACCTGCGAATCCTGCATCGGGAAACCGGGGAAGTGTGTGCCGTACTGGAAGAAGACGCGCTGACTGAATTGCAGGATCAGGGCGACCTGGATTTTTCAGGACTTAACTCAAGCGAGCCGGGAGTGCTTAAAGAGTTGGTGCGAAACTTGTTTCTATTCTGTTACGCCCGGGCGTTGCGCCCTGTCGGCTCGGCTGACACCCATGAGCACCAGGCCAAACTAGAACTATGAAGCCAAACGCGTAATGACGGGCTGGCCAACAACCCGTCATTACCGCTAAACCGTGGCGTTCTTACAGAACGTCCAGCAGCTCAACGTCGAATACCAGCACGCTGTGCGGTGCGATGCTGCCAACGCCTTGGGCGCCGTAAGCCAGTTCGCTCGGCACGTAGATACGCCATTTGCTGCCGGCGTTCATCAATTGCAGGGCTTCAGTCCAACCAGCGATCACGCCACCAACCGGGAACTCGGCAGGCTGGCCACGCTCGTAAGAGCTGTCGAACACAGTGCCGTCGATCAGAGTGCCGTGGTAGTGAACACGCACGGTGTCTTCACGGGATGGCTTAGCGCCTTCACCTGCTGTCACCACTTCGAATTGCAGGCCGGACGCCAGGGTGGTGATGCCGTCTTTCTTCGCGTTTTCAGCCAGGAAAGCCTTGCCTTCGCCCGCTGCGGCTTCGGCCTTGGCAGCCGCTTCAGCTTGCATGATCTCGCGGATCACTTTGAAGCTGGCGGACATTTCTTCCTGGCCAACACGGCTTTCTTTACCGGCGAACGCGTCGGTCAGGCCTGCCAGAATGGCATCCAGGCTAACGCCCGGCGGCGGGTTGTCGCGCAGTTGGTCGCCCAACTGACGGCCAATGCCGTAGCTGACGCGGGTTTCGTCGGTCGACAGATTTACTTCGGACATAACACTGCTCCGCTGTGGAACGCTGCAGGCCAGTCAACTGAACGACTGACCCAAACGCCCTGAACCAAAAAAGGGCGAGCAGACTAACACAGCCCCCAAAGCCTTCGCAGCCCGCGTTGTGCAGGCGCTACCGGCGCCCGGCCTCAATGCTTGGTGATCTTGTCCAGATACCCCATGGCAAATGCCGAGATCACAAATGTCATGTGGATAATCACGTACCACATCAGGTACTGGGGCTCGATATTGCGCGCATCCATGAACACCCGCAGCAGGTGAATCGAAGAGATCGCCACAATCGAGGCCGCGACTTTCATTTTCAGCGACGTGGAATCCATCGTGCCCAACCAGCTGAGCTTCTCTTTGTGCTCGTCGATGTCCAGTTGCGAAACGAAGTTCTCGTAACCCGAAATCATGACCATGACCAGCAAGCCACCCACCAGCGCCATGTCAATCAGCGACAGAATGACCAGGATCAAGTCCGACTCAGATAGCGCAAACACGTTCGGAATTACGTGAAACACTTCCTGGAAGAACTTCAACGCCAGCGCCAGCAGGCCCAGCGACAAACCAAAATAGATCGGCGCCAGAATCCAGCGCGACGCGTACATTGCATTTTCGATAAAGCGTTCCATTGAAACTCACAGGAAGTGAAAAAATGGGCGCGAGTATATCAGCGGGAATTCACTAGAGATAAAGCCCCGGACACAGTCTGTAAAAACTTTTTCTGCTAGCGTCCACCTACTCGGCATCGTTTACGGACAGGAAACCTGAAGAATGGATCTGCGATTCCCCTTGGCTGGTCTCGGACTCTCATTGGCGCTGCTCGCCACGGGAGGCTGCTCACCGGATGACCAACACCCGCTCGCCAGCCTGGAAGAAAGAACCGCCCAATTCGAACAGAACCTGGACACCATCAAAGACCAGCCACTCAAAGATGCCGTCGCCGACCTTGGCGGGTCGCTGCTGTTGCTGGAGCGGGCGCGGCTCAAGCTGCAAGACAAGCCGATTGAAACCGAATACACCACAGACGATCTGGCACTGCTCAACCACTACCCCAGCATTCAGGCGCTGACGGACACCTACATCAATGGCCTGTTTGTCCTGCGTAAAAATGCCAGTTCCGACTACCTGACCGATCTGGAGCCGGTGTTCCCCTTCCCGATCAACAGCGCCTCCGAATTCCCGTTCCCCCACGCTCTGGAATGGCAATCCGTCACCTTGAGCAATAAACAAGAGGTGCCGTTCCAGCCCGAGTGGTCCGAAACCGATCCCGGCATTCAGCTAAGCCCTTCGAGCGCCAACCTGAGCAACCCGGACGACCTGACCGTCACCTACCCTTACATCGACGGCGTTGAGACCGAAAACGGCCAGCAGCCGCAACCGGTGATGCTGCATGGCAAGGTAGAAGTGATTGCGCCGGGCAACGTCGTGCATTTCAAGCTCAACGGCAAAGACGTGGGCCAGACACTGACCGATGGCACCATCAGCGTGACCCTGTTAGCGCTGGGCAAAAACTTCGCTGAAGTCGAGATCCACAACAGCGCCGCGCCCGCCGAGGCTGTGGGGGACACCGAACTGAATCCCTTGATCATTCAGGCCCGCGATCAATCAGGCCAATTCCTCTCGCGCGCAGGCTCGATCAACGAAAATGCCGAGCAACTGGCGTTTTACCAGCAACAGCTGGCCGAGATGCTCAAGCAAACCGCCTGGAGCGAAGCCTTCGAACGACAGTTGGCAGACGAAGAAAAAGCCTTCGAGCAAAAACACCCCAACCACTACAGCAAGGTGTACTTCAACGGCTCTGTCGACACGCTGGACATCAGCGTCATGGACTTCTCCAGCGCCACAGTGACCCGCAAAGCCCTCGACCTGCCGGTACGTCGGCTCGATAAAACCGTGATCAGCAAAGAGGTTCAGCCCCTGCCGCTATCGGTCGTGGTGTACGACGACCAGGCGCCTGCGTACCTGAAAAACGCCAACCTCGACCCTGAGCGCTTCAAAAAGACCGTGACCATCAACCAGTCCATTGACGACGCCAGCGCCGCGACGCTGGAGTTCAGCCACCCCGCTACGTTTAATGACGAGTTGGTCGGCCTGCTGCCCGACGCCTCCCAAGCTCCGGTCACGTTCTTTGCCGAAGATGAAAGTGGCAAGCGCAGCGAGCCGCTGGAGCTGCCGGAAGAAGCCTTCGATGTCGACCCGCACACTGGCGTCATCACCTACGACCTGAACTTGTTCCCGGAAACCCCTGCCTACGCCATTGGCTCGATGCCCATGTACATCGCAGCAGTCGACAAGCAGGTGCTGAACATAGAGCACCTGCCCACAGGGCTGGAGCTTAAGGGCAACGCACTAATAGTCGATCAAAAGGCGTTCCCGTCGGATGCCTGGCGGTTCTACGCCAAGGACGCCACCGGCAACTACCTGAAGGAAGTGCTGGCCGTGAGCCACAGCGCAGAGGCAGAAGGCCCTGCGCTGTTTGACGTGCATTACTTCTATGGCCAGCCGACCCAACTGGAAAGCTATGCCCGCACCGACCTTACCCCCGTGGAATACGGCTTTGAGGTCAAGCTCGACAAGGTGCCGGAGGTCAATCCGCCCCACTGAAGCCTGCGATCAGCGAGACGCGTGACAGCGCGCTCCGTTGATTTGCCGTAGCTGGGCCTGCACATGCAGGCACCAGATCTGCGGATCATCCGCCAGCTCATAGCCGTGCAGGGTCAGGCTTTCGACGATGGATTCAAGGATGGTTTCGGCCGCGCTCGGGCCGGGGAACGGGCCCTGGGACTTGATCGTGGTGGGCTGCTCGCCCGCCAGTCCGGCAGCAAACAGCAACGTCCACATACCGGTGCCGCCTGCCAGGGGGCGTACGCTGCACTCGATACGCGTGACCAGCCCCAAGCATCGGCGGGTAAGACAAAGGTTGCGCGACATGGCGGCGACCCTCGGTGGTTCCTGTATTCAGCCGCACACAACGGGCTGCATCGTTCCAGTGACGACAGTGGAGGTCCATGTGCTGAGAATAGAAGAAAAACGGCGCCCGCCAAGGCGCCGTGACCAACGGAAGGTAAAACGCGTCACCACCGCAGAGGGCGTTACACGGTTTTTTTAGCCGCCAGGGTTTCGGCGATCAGTTCTTTTTCCGCTTCTTTGAGATCTTCATCGCTGATCATCTCTGCAATCACCCGCAGGCGTTCGACCACCCGCGCATTGACGCTGCCCTCCGGGAACTGACCTTCAGCGTCCGGCTCGCCCGCAGGCTCGCCCACCAACAAGCTCAGGGCTTCGTCTGCCTGACGCACCGCGTAGACGTGGAACTTGCCTTCGCGCACGGCCTGCAACACTTTCTCATCCAGCATCAAGGTGGCAACGTTGGCTTGAGGGATGATCGCACCCTGCTCGCCGGTCAGCCCGCGAGCCTCGCACAGACGGAAGAAGCCTTCGATCTTCTCGTTGACCCCGCCCACCGCCTGCACTTCACCGAATTGGTTGATGGAGCCGGTGATTGCAAAACACTGCTTGAGCGGCGTTTTGGACAGCGCGGAAATCAACGTGCAAGCCTCGCCCAGCGAAGCACTGTCGCCGTCCACGTAGCCGTAGGACTGTTCCAGCGCGATGCTGGCCGAAATCGCCAGCGGGAATTCCTGGGCATAACGACTGCCCAAGTAGCCGGTCAAGATCATCACGCCCTTGGAGTGAATCGGCTGCCCGAGGTTGACTTCGCGTTCGATGTCGACAATTCCGCTGCCGCCCGGGTACACCGTGGCCGAAATCCGCGCTGGCACGCCGAACGCTGAATCCCCCACTTCCAGCACGGTCAGGCCATTGCATTTGCCGACAGCGGCGCCATCGGTGTCGATCAGGATGATGCCTGCCAGCATGTCATCGAGAATCCGCGCCGACACACGCCCGGTACGGGTGGCCTTGGCCTTGAGCGCACGTTCGATGTGCCCGGCGTCGGTCATTTCATCGTTGGCCAGATGACGAATGAAATCCGCCTCGCTGACCAACTGGAACAGATCACCGATACGAGCCGACAACCGCCCCTGATGCTCCGCCAGCCGCGCGCTGTAGGTGGCCAGTCGCGCAACCGCATCGGCCGTCAGTGGCGCCATGCCTTCTTCAGACGTGCGCGTGGTCAGCAGCTGTGCAAACTGCTCAAGGCTTTCGTCGACCATCGGGATGTCTTCGTCGAAGTCCACCAGCACGCGGAACATCTCCTGGAAGTCCGGATCGAGGTCTTGCAACGTGTAATACAGCTGACGGGCACCAATGATGATGACCTTGACCTGCAACGGGATCACTTGCGGGGTCAGCGTCACGGTCGCCAGGCGGCCCATTTCACCCAGCGGCGACTCCATTTTCAGCTTGCGCGATTGCAGCGCGCGCTTGAGCGCATCCCACACGAACGGCTCACTGAGCATCTTCTCCGCTTCAAGAATCAAAAAACCGCCATTGGCACGGTGCAACGCACCCGGCCGCAACTGGCGGTAGGTGGTGTAGAGCGCGCCCTGATCGGTGCTGTATTCAATACGACCAAACAGGTTGTCGTAGGTCGGGTGCGGCTCAAACACCACCGGGGCGCCGCCGCTCATCGGCTGACCCACCACCAGGCTTGGCAGGTATTGCTCTTCGAGCAGCTTGCGCGCCTGCGCATCGGTCTTGCTGTCGTCGACCAACTGCTCGACCACGGTTTTGAGCAGATACACCTGCATGGCCTGCAAATAACCGCATACCGCACCGTTCTCGGCGTACTTCTGCGACAGCGGCGCCAGCAACGGTTGCAGCGCCAGGGTGATGGTTTCTTCGTTCAGGTGACGCAACTGGTTGTTAGACTCGCGCTTCCATTGCGGCAGGCTCGCCAGCTCTTCGTTAAGACGCTCTTCGAGCTGCGAAATGTCTTCGTGAAAACGCTCGCGCTCTTCTTCGGGCAACTGCGAAAACTCGGCTTCATCCAGCGCCTTGCCATCGCTCATCGGTGTGAAGGCGACGTTGCTGCTGTCGCGGTACAGCGCCACGCCCTTCTCCAGCGCCAGGCGCTCGATCACGTCCAGCGCCCGGTCATAACGCTGGTTGAAACCCCGGTCGATGGCGCTTTTGCGCTGTTGGTACGTCGGGTGTTCGAACACCGCCGGGAAGGTCGCCAGCAGGTTATCGATCAACCCATTGATGTCCGCGATGAACGCACCGGCGCCACTGGCCGGCAACTCCAGCGCCCGCGGTTCACGCGGGTCATCGAAATTATTGACGTACACCCAGTCGCTGGGCGACTTCAGGCGTTTGCCTTCAGCCTTGAGGTAACGCTTGACGAACGAAAAACGCCCGGTGCCGGGCTCGCCCATGACAAACACGTTGTATCCCGGACGCGGCATGGCCACGCCAAACTGCAAGGCTTCGACCGCACGCTCCTGGCCGAGAATGCCGCGAAAAGGCTCCAGATCATTGGTGGTAGAGAAGCTGAACTGTTCAGCGGAAAACGGACGGGTCAGCGCGTCAGGCGCTAGACGCAAGCTGGCAGCAACAGAATCAGGCATCGGGCTTCCTTACATCGGGCGGGGCAGATGGCAGCATTCTGGCGCTGGCCGTACGCCACTGGCAAGGCGCACGATGCGCGAATTCCCGAGGCCCTGTATTTGCGGGATTAAACTGCGCTCGATCAATGATTGTTTTGCAAAAAATAACGGAACCTGCAGAACGTGCCTAGACTCCAAGGTGTTACGCGGCCGGAAGTCATAACTGGCCCGTACTGGCGCTTCAGGGCCAGACACCCTTGTCCATTGGTTGCACACACATAGAGAACAAAGCTATGAAACGGATTCTTCTCGGTACTCTCTTCACTGTTGTTTCCCTCAATGCCATGGCTCAAGCACCAGGCGGCCCAAACTGCGGTTGGGGCAACATGCTGTTTGAAGGCCAGCGCGGCACACCGGCCCACTTCCTGGCCTCTACCACCAACGGCACCTCCGGCAACGCCACTTTCGGCATGACGTCCGGTACCAACGGTTGCACCACCAAAGACGCGCTGACCTACGGCGGCAAATCGTGGATTGCCATGAATGGCATGATGAACGAGCTGTCCGAAGACATGGCTAAAGGCAACGGCGAAGCACTGACCACCTACGCGGTGGTACTGGGTGTCGCCCCTGAAGACCGCGAGCATTTTGCTGCTGTCACCCACGAACACTTCCAGCAAATCTTCAGCAAAGCTGACGTGACGGCCGATGACGTTCACAACAACACCCTGGCTGTCCTGAAAAGTGACGCACGCCTGTCCAAATACGCCACTGCTGCGTAAATGAGACCTACCCGCTCCTTTCGGAGCGGGTATTCTTGCGCTTCATTTCTCTTTGCCTGACAACAGTTGCCCACCATGCTCAAACGCCTTGCCTATCTGGCGCTCTGTGCCTGCGCCCCGTTATATGCCGCGCCCCAAATCGACAATCAACGTGTGCAGCAGTTGGCCAACGACCCTTTCTGGATTTCCCTCGGGCATTACGAAGCCCGCACACTCGGAGGCTGGCGCAGTTACGTCAGCGACGACAAATTCTTCATCGCCCCCGACGGCGCCCAACACCCGGACGCAGAACTGCGTGCCACCGTCGAGGCGCTGTATTCGCCGTTGAGCCTGGGGGATAAACACCCGCAGTGCGTGTACCCGGCCCGCACCCGCTGGCTCAAGGCCCAATTGAACCTGACCGACCTGCCGCCAGCCCCCTGCGCGGAGTTCACGCAATGGTTCAAAGACGTGGCCCCGCACAGCACGGTCATGATTTTTCCGGCGGCCTACCTCAACAGCCCCTCATCGATGTTCGGTCACACCTTGCTGCGCATCGATCAGGCGGACGTGCAAAGCAACAAGACCGCGCTGCTGAGCTATGCAATCAACTTTGGCGCCTACATTGAAGGCTCCGACAACAGCATCCTGTATGCCTGGAAAGGGCTGGCCGGTGGCTACCCGGGCCTGTTCGCGCTGGTGCCGTATCAGGAAAAACTGTCGGAATACCGCAGCCTTGAAAACCGCGACCTGTGGGAATACCGGCTCAACCTGACCCCCGAAGAAACGCAACGCATGGTCGAACACGTGTGGGAACTGAAACAAATCCAGTTCGACTACTTCTTCTTCGATGAAAACTGCTCATATCGCTTGCTGGAGCTGCTGCAAGTGGCGCGCCCCGGCTTGCAACTGACCACCCAATTCCCGCTGACCGCCATCCCCACCGACACCGTCAAGGCCGTCAAGGAAGCAGGCCTGGTCGAAAGTATCGAATACCGTCCGTCCCGCGAGCGCGAGCTGCTGGACCGGGCCAAAGCCCTCGACCCTGAAGAACAGCAATGGGTGCTGCAGGTCAGCGCCGATCAGAAACAATTGCAAAACCCGGATTTCAAGGCACTGCCCAGCGCGCGTCAGGCGTTGATTATCGATGCGGCGTATCGCCTTGAACGCTACCGCGCCAACGGCCTGGAGCGAGACACCGACCGTTCGCAGCGCAGCTTTGAACTGCTGCGCGCGATCAACCAGAATCCGGCCCCGCAGCTGCATGTCGAAAAACCCGAGCTGCCAGAAAACGGCCACCAATCGCGTACCTGGCAAGTGGGCGTCGGCAGCCGTGATGACAAGGTTTTTGGCGAGTACGGCCTGCGCATGGCCTACCACGACCTCAACGACAACGCGCCGGGCTTCCCGTTGGGCGCGCAAATCGAAATCCTGCAACTCAAACTGCGCCAGTACGAAGGCAACCACTGGCAAATCCAGCAGTTGGACCTGGCCAACATCCGCTCCCTGACCCCGCGCAATGACTTGCTTAAGCCGTGGTCCTGGCAAGTGGGTGGCGGGCTGGAGCGCGTGCTCGGCAAACATGGCGATGAAACCCTCGTCAGCCACGTTAACGGCGGCGCAGGTGGCACCTGGCAACTGGCTGACGAGGTACTGGGCTTTGCTCTCGGCACCGTGCGCGTGGAGCACAACAACGACTTCGCGGCGTTCGTGTCACCTGCGGCGGGCTTTAACACCGGCGTGCTGTGGCGCAACCCGATCGGCAACCTGAGCCTGGAAGCCAAGGGCGATTACTTCACCAACGGTGAAATACGCCGCACCTTAAGCCTGAATCAACAATGGGAACTGTCGCGCAACCTCGGTTTACGCCTGACAGCCCAGCGCGAATTCAGCCACCTGACCTCGCCCGTGAACGAAGTGATGCTGGAAGTGAAGTGGTATCACTACTAAAGGGAGCTTCACCACATGACGGTAACGTGCCACACCCTTGAAGAGGTGCGCTCACACATCGACGAACTGGACCGCCAGATCGTCGGCCTGATCGCACAGCGCGGGGCGTATGTTTCGCAGGCTGCGCGGTTTAAAAAGGACAGCAACGCGGTCAAAGCGCCGCAACGCGTGGAGCAGGTTTTCCTCAAAGTCAGGGCATTGGCCGACGAACTCGGGGCCAACCCGCAGGTCACCGAACAGGTGTACCGCACCATGATCGCGGCCTTTATCCAGCAGGAACTGGCTGAACACTCGGCTCTCGGGGCTCAACCTGATCACTGACATCGCATTGACATCGGCTTGACGCCCCACTCACAGATCCCGGCCTACACTCACCGCATCAGCCGTTCAACGGTGCACTGAGGTGGGTTATGTGGCGCAGGTGTGTGGGGTTGGGGATGCTGATTGTGCTGTTGGCCGGGTGTGAGACCACCCATCAGGACCTGCTGGCCAAAGGGTATCCTCCCGCCTTTGCAGACGGTTTCGATGATGGGTGCAGCAGTGGCCGGCAAGCGGCCGGGGTGATAACGGGGGAATTCAAGAAAAACGTCCCGCGCTACCTGAAGGATTCGACCTACGCTCAAGGGTGGGATGATGGCTTTCGCCAATGCCAGGCCATGCGCGAAAACCAGGACCGGGAGCAATATCAGGACCGTCATTGGGATGAGCGCGAACGCGATTGGCAACACGAGAAGGATGTCGACGCTGCTCGTGCTTATCGCTCGCACTCATCTGAACCTTGATCGGCCCGCGGGCTCTCAACCTTATCGCCATAAGGGACAGTTGCCATGAGCCGCGCATTTGTAAACGAAGACAGCGCTGCTGACCACGCCAATGCCCCCATTGAGCGTCAGGTCAGCAGCCAGCCCAATTACGTCACCGCCCAAGGTCAAGCTTTATTGCAGGCCAAAGTCAGTGAGCTACAGGCTGAGCATGCTCACGAGACGGCGAAAGGGGATGAGGCCGACAAGCAGCGTTTGGCTGATCTTGATCGCGACCTGCGCTATTTCAATCAGCGCTTGCTCAGCGCACAGGTGGTCGCGCCCGCGACTTCGACGCAGAAGGTGCAGATAGGCAGTTGGGTGACGTTCGTCGATGAACACGACAATGAGCAACGGGTGCAACTGGTCGGCGAAGACGAGGCCAATGCCACGAAGGGGTTAATCAATTGGGGCTCGCCACTGGGCCGTGCGCTGTTGGGCGCAGGCCCCGGCGATGAAGTGTTGTGGCTTCGACCTGCCGGGGATTTGCAGGTCGAGATCGTTCGCGTGGACCGGGCTTAAACCACGCCCTGCGCGAGCATGGCATCGGCCACTTTGACGAAACCGGCGATGTTGGCGCCTTTGACGTAGTTGATGCGGCCGTTTTCTTCACCGTAGTGAACGCAGGCGTGGTGGATCGATTGCATGATGTTGTGCAACTTGCTGTCCACCTCACCCGCCGTCCACAGCAAGCGCATGGCGTTCTGCGACATTTCCAGACCGCTCACGGCCACACCGCCCGCATTGGAGGCTTTGCCCGGTGCGAACAAAATGCCCGCCTCGATAAACAGGTCCACCGCTTCCAGCGTGGTCGGCATGTTGGCGCCTTCGGCCACGCACCCACAGCCATTGCTCAGCAATGTGCGAGCGGCTTCGGCGTCCAGTTCGTTCTGTGTTGCGCAAGGCAGCGCAATGTCACAGGGCAGATGCCACGGATGCTGGCCCGCCAGAAACTCCAGACCAAATTGCGCCGCCAGTTCGCTGATACGTCCGCGCTTGACGTTTTTCAGCGCCATCAGCGCTTCCCACTGCGCGTCGTCCAGACCGGCTTCGCAATAGAGGGTGCCTTCGGAGTCCGAGAGGGAAATGACTTTGCCGCCCAGGTCCATGACTTTGCGCGCGGCATACTGCGCCACGTTACCCGAGCCGGAAATCGCAACCCGCTTGCCATCAATACGCTGGCCGCTGCGCTTGAGCATTTCCTGCGCAAAATACACGCAGCCAAACCCGGTGGCTTCCGGGCGAATCAGGCTGCCGCCGTAGCTCATGCCTTTGCCGGTCAACACGGAGGTGAACTGGTTGCTCAGGCGTTTGTATTGGCCAAAGAGGAAGCCAATCTCACGGGCGCCGACGCCGATGTCGCCAGCGGGCACGTCCACGTCCGAACCGATATGACGGTACAGCTCGCTCATGAAGGCTTGGCAGAAACGCATGACTTCCGCGTCGCTCTTGCCCTTGGGGTTGAAATCCGAGCCACCCTTACCGCCGCCCATGGGCAGCGAGGTCAGGGAGTTTTTGAAGGTTTGTTCAAACGCCAGGAACTTCAACACCCCCAAATTCACCGACGGGTGGAAGCGCAAGCCGCCTTTGTAAGGGCCAATGGCGCTGTTCATCTGAATGCGGAAGCCGCGGTTAACCCGCACTTTGCCTTCGTCATCCACCCATGACACGCGAAACACAATTGCCCGCTCAGGTTCGCAAATACGTTCGAGAATCCCGGAAGTCAGGTAGTGCGGATTGGCTTCGAGAAAAGGCCACAGGCTGCGCAGGACTTCTTCCACCGCCTGGTGGAATTCTGGCTGGTCTGGGTCGCGTTTTTTGAGGCGGGCAAGGAAGTGCTCGACGGATTCGATCATGGGTAAGTCTCGGCAAATTTATTGTCGTTAAACGGAGATTGGCCGGAACTTTATCAATTCATGTCGCACCGCGACAGCGCAAAATGTCGCAGTTCTGAATTTAAATGGTGCTTTTCTATAAATAGCGATGATTTTTAGAGATTTTGCGCACCAAAAATGTGAATTCTGTACCCACTTCTGCACCCCTTTTAAGCGTTAAACCGGTGAATTCCTGAAACGTGGCAAGCCGGGCACTGATGGCGGAAATAGCACACGCCAAAAAAAAACGGAGCCCCATGGGGCTCCGCTTTTGTAAAAACCGGCCTTACTGAGCCAGTTTTTTGTGACGCACGCGGTGCGGCTGGGTGGCCGCCTCACCGAGGCGCTTTTTACGGTCAGCTTCGTACTCGGTGTAGTTACCCTCAAAGAAGACCGCTTGCGAGTCGTCTTCGTAGGCCAGGATGTGCGTCGCCACACGGTCAAGGAACCACCGGTCGTGAGAGATCACAATGGCGGCGCCAGGGAAGTCCAGCAGTGCTTCTTCAAGCGAACGCAAGGTCTCAACGTCAAGGTCGTTAGACGGTTCGTCGAGCAGCAGCACGTTGGCGCCCTCTTTCAGGGTCAGGGCCAGGTGCAAGCGGCCACGCTCACCACCGGACAGGTCCTTGACGAACTTCTGCTGATCGCCCCCTTTGAAGTTGAAACGCCCGACATAGGTACGCGAAGGGATTTCATAGTTGCCGATGCGGATGACATCCGAACCGTCAGAAATGGCCTGGAACACCGTCTTGCTGCCGTCCAGGTCATCGCGGCTCTGGTCAACGCACGCCAACTGAACGGTTTCACCGATTTCGATGCTGCCCGAATCCGGCTGCTCTTTGCCCATCAGCATGCGGAACAGGGTGGATTTACCCGCACCGTTACCGCCGATCACGCCAACGATGGCGCCTTTAGGCATGGCGAACGACAGGTTGTCGATCAGCACGCGATCGCCGTAACCCTTGGAGACGTTCTTGAACTCGATCACCTTGTCACCCAGGCGCGGACCGGCCGGGATGTAGATTTCGTTGGTCTCGCTGCGCTTCTGGAATTCCTGCGATTGCAGTTCTTCAAAGCGTTGCAGACGGGCCTTGGATTTGGACTGACGCGCCTTGGCGCCTTTACGCACCCATTCCAGCTCGTCTTTCATGGCCTTTTCGTGGGCCGACTGCTGCTTGGATTCCTGGGCCAGACGATCGGACTTGGCTTCAAGCCAGCCCGAATAGTTGCCCTCGTAAGGAATACCGGCGCCGCGGTCGAGTTCCAGAATCCAACCGGCTACGTTGTCCAGGAAGTAACGGTCGTGCGTGATCGCAACCACGGTGCCCGGGAAATCGTGCAGGAAGTGCTCCAGCCAGGCGACGGAGTCGGCGTCCAGGTGGTTGGTCGGTTCGTCGAGCAGCAACATGTCCGGGGCCGAGAGCAGCAGGCGGCACAAGGCCACACGACGCTTCTCACCACCCGACAGGTGTTCAACCTTCGCGTCCCATGCGGGCAGGCGCAGCGCGTCGGCGGCGACTTCCAGCTGGCGCTCCAGGTTGTGGCCGTCGCCCGCTTGCAAGATGGCTTCAAGCTTGGCCTGTTCGGCGGCCAGCTTGTCGAAGTCGGCATCCGGGTCAGCGTATTCGGCGTAAACCTGGTCCAGACGCGCTTGGGCGTCCTTGATCACGCTCACGGCCTCTTCAACCACTTCGCGCACGGTTTTGCTCGGGTCCAGTTGCGGCTCTTGCGGCAGGTAGCCGATGTTCAAGTCCGGCATTGGACGGGCTTCGCCGTCGAACTCGGTGTCGACGCCAGCCATGATTTTCAACAGGGTGGATTTACCCGAACCGTTCAGACCGAGTACGCCGATCTTGGCGCCCGGGAAAAACGACAGGGAGATGTTTTTCAGGATTTCCCGCTTCGGCGGAACAACTTTGCTCAGCCGATGCATGGTGAAAACGTATTGAGCCATGGTGAACCTAGCGTCAGTGACAGGTGATTAAGGCGCGAGCAATGCACGGCTCAGGCCATAGCAGAAGGACAGGGATTGATCTGGGTCAATGCCTGTTCATGTAAAAAGCCTGAGTGTAGGAGCCCTTGTGCCCCCGCGTAACCGGCAAAGCTACCTGAATGCGCAGTGCAGGGCAAACCAGCGCCCACCAAGGGGCTGGCACTTTGCCACAGTCCAAGGCATGCTAGCCGCCCTTTGGGCGTCCCGCTTATAGTGCGTATCGCACCATTGCAGCCAATCGCAGGATCACAGCTTGCCCAACGTCACACCGTCTAACCCCGCGCGTGCTCCAGGCCCATGGCTCGGCCCCCCCGTGCGCGGCACGTTAAAAGGCGCGCTGGCCACGTTGGTCCTGCTTCTACTGGGCATGTTGTTCTGGCTGCTGATCGAGCAATTTCAGTCCACCGTCGAGCATCAGCGCCAATACAGTGCCACGTACAGCACCGACCTGGCAGATCACGTCAACCTGAGCATGGGCCTGCGGGCGGAGATGGCACTCAAACTGCTGCCTGCCCGGCCATCTCCGGTCACCCTGCAACAGTTGCGCGCGCAGGCCAGCCAGATGATGCAGTCGCTGCCCTCGTTGCAAAGCCTGGCCCTACTCAGCCCTGAGGGCGAGGTGCTGCTCGACAGCGGCGGCATCAGCCCGGACGCCGCCTATTTGCGGGACTGGATCAAACATAATCAATCGCGCAAAAGCACCGACGGCTATTACTTCAGCAACAACAGCGACGCCAGCACCCTTTATTTACTGCTGGATAAACCCGACCGCCCGACGCGTGGCTACTGGCTGCTGCGCCTGAGCCCGGACCTGCTGAACAAACTGACCCAGCAAACCATTCATGGCGACCGGCCGCAGTGGCTGATCGAAAATGCGCTGACCCATAAAGTACTGCGCCACAGCGCAGTGCCGGTCACACCGGCTTCCACCCTCACCGCACAGGATCAGGCCGATACTGTCGTGTTGATGCCGTTGAGCCACAGCGACTGGCAACTGCGCGGGCTGTTCAATAAGGAGCAGGTGGTCGAGCAACTGCTGCCCGGGCTCATCGGTAAATGCCTGCTTGGCCTGCTGTTTTCGTTGCTACCGTTGATCGCACTGATCAACCTGCGCCGCCGCCAGCGTCAGGCCCATGAAGGCCGTCGCCGTTATCACGACATATTTGAAGGCACCGGCGTCGCCCTGTGCGTGCTTGACCTCTCGAGCCTGCCGGGCTTTCTCGAACGCGAGCAACTGTATGACAGCGCTGCGCTCAAACACTGGCTGAACAACAACCCCGTGCAGCGCCAGCATTTGTGCGAACAGTTACGAATCACTGAAGTCAATCAGGTGGCATTGCACTTGCTGGACGTGGATTCGTGCGAAGGCGCCTGGGAAAAACTGATCAACGGCTGCCCGAACACCACCTCGGCCATCAGTTATCAAGTCATCGAGGCCGTGCTCAACCACCAACAGCAACTTGAGCTGGAAATCACCCTCGTCGACGCCAAGGGGCAGGACCAGCATTTATGGCTGGTGCTGCGTTTGCCGCAAGACCGCAGCGATTATCAGGCTGTGATCTTGAGCATCAGCGACATCACCAGCCGCAAGCTGATCGAGCTGTCGCTGCAAGAGCGCGAGAGCTTCTGGTCGGATGTGGTGCGTACCGTGCCGGACCACTTGTACGTGCAGGACGTCATCAGCCAGCGGATGATTTTCAGCAACCACCATCTGGGCCACACCCTGGGCTACAACGCCACCGAACTGCAGCAAATGGGCGCTTACTTCTGGGAACTGCTGCTGCACCCCGAAGATGCGGAGCATTACCACCTGATGCGCAAGCAACAGCGCCACAGTGGCTACGCGCACCTGCTGCAATGCCAGTTGCGTTTTCGCCATAGCAACGGCGTGTGGCGGCGCTTTGACATCCGTGAACAGGCACTGGCGCGAGACGCCTACGATCAAGTCACGCGTATCGTCGGCGTGGCCAAAGACATCACCGATCAGATCGAAGCCAGCGAATCGTTGCGTGACAGCGAGCAACGCTACCGGATGCTGGCCGAAAGCATCAGTGATGTGATTTTTTCAACCAACAATGCGTTGAAGCTCAACTATGTCAGCCCGTCCGTCCAAACCGTACTGGGCTTTGACGCCGAATGGGTGTTCACCCACGGCTGGCAATCAACCATTGCCAACCCGCAACAACTGGCCGGTGTGTACAGCCTGATCGAACAAGTCAGTCGCGCGCTGGACAAGCCCGAACAACTGGCCGCCCTGCGCACCCAACTCGACACTCAACTGTTCCTGTTCGATTGCTTGCGGGCCGACGGGCGCAAGATCCCCATCGAATTGCGTCTGGTACTGGTGTGGGATGAGAACGATGCGTTCGAAGGCATCCTCGGGGTCGGGCGTGATATCAGTCAGCAACGCCGCGCCGAAAAAGACCTGCGCATGGCCGCCACGGTATTTGAGCACTCGACCTCGGCCATCCTCATTACCGACCCGGCGGGTTATATCGTGCAGGCCAACGAGGCCTTCAGCCGAGTCAGCGGCTACGCCGTGTCGCAAGTGCTCGACCAGTTGCCGAGCATGCTCACCGTCGATGAGCAGCAACAGGCGCATTTGCACTACGTGCTCAAGCAACTGCACCAGCACAACACCTGGGAAGGCGAAATCTGGCTCAAGCGCCTGAACGGTGAACACTACCCGGCGTGGGTCGGCATCACGGCCGTGTTTGATGACGAAGGCGATCTGGCCAGTTATGTGTGCTTCTTCAGCGACATCAGCGAACGCAAGGCCAGTGAACAGCGCATTCATCGCCTGGCCTATTACGACGCCCTGACCCACCTGCCGAACCGCACGTTGTTCCAGGACCGTCTGCACACCGCGCTGCAACAGGCTGAACGC
The DNA here is from genome assembly GCF_001042985.1 of Pseudomonas lundensis. Taxonomy (GTDB): domain Bacteria; phylum Pseudomonadota; class Gammaproteobacteria; order Pseudomonadales; family Pseudomonadaceae; genus Aquipseudomonas; species Aquipseudomonas lundensis. The sequence continues at coordinate 61,570 of NZ_JYKY01000013.1, read as the reverse complement.
AATAAGTCGTGGGTGGTACTGATGTTCCTCGACCTTGACCGGTTCAAGCCGATCAATGACTCGTTGGGCCACGCCGCGGGCGATCGCATGCTCAAAGACATGGCCATTCGCCTGCTTGCTTGCGTGGACAACGACGACACCGTGGCGCGCATGGGCGGCGATGAATTCACCCTGTTGCTGCAACCCCGTGCGACCCGCGAGATGGCACTCAACCGCGCCATCAGCGTCGCTGAACAGATCCTCGCCAGCCTGGTGAAGCCGTTTGTGCTGGAGAGCCGCGAGTTCTTTGTCACGGCCAGTATCGGCATCGCCCTGAGCCCGCAGGATGGTAACGAGCTCAGCCAGTTGATGAAAAACGCCGACACGGCGATGTACCACGCCAAGGAGCGTGGCAAAAACAACTTCCAGTTTTACCAAGCGGACATGAACGCCAGCGCCCTGGAGCGGCTGGAGCTGGAGAGCGACCTGCGCCATGCGTTGGAGCAGCAAGAGTTCATCCTCTATTACCAGCCGCAGTTCAGCGGCGACGGCAAACGCCTGACCGGCGTCGAAGCGTTGCTGCGCTGGAACCACCCGCGTCGTGGCCTGGTGCCACCGGGCGACTTTATCCCGGTACTTGAAGAACTGGGGCTGGTGGTGGATGTGGGCGACTGGGTGCTGGCTGAATCGTGCCGTCAGCTCAAGCAATGGCACCAAGCCAAAGTGCGCGTGCCGAAAGTCTCGGTCAACATCTCGGCGCGGCAATTTTCCGACGGTCAGTTGGGCACGCGCATCGCCACTATCCTCAAGGACACCGGCCTGCCCCCGGCCTGTCTGGAGCTGGAACTGACCGAGAGCATCCTGATGCGCGAAGTGAGCGAGGCGCTGCAAATCCTTGCCAGCCTGAAAAACCTCGGCCTGAGCATTGCCGTGGACGACTTCGGCACGGGGTATTCGTCGCTCAACTACCTCAAGCAGTTCCCTATCGACGTGCTGAAAATCGACCGCACCTTTGTCGACGGCCTGCCCGAAGGTGAACAGGACGCGCAGATCGCCCGTGCCATCATCGCCATGGCCCACAGCCTGAACCTGGCCGTGATCGCCGAAGGTGTCGAAACCCACGAACAACTGAACTTCCTGCGTGAACACGGCTGCGATGAAGTGCAGGGCTATCTGTTCGGGCGGCCCATGCCTGCGCGACAGTTTGAAGCCCATTTCAGCCAGGAAGCCCTGCCGATGTTCGAGTAAGGCTTCAAAACCCGCTAAAAACCCGTACCTGAAAGCCACTTGTCTGCCACATGATTGCCTTTCATATGCCAGATAAAACCCGTTGGGTTAGAATGCCCTCCTTTTTCCGCCCCCGATCCTTGAGGACCGCCATGTTCAGCCGTGATTTGACACTTGCCAAGTTCGACGCCGACCTTTTTGCCGCCATGGAGCAAGAAGCTCAGCGCCAGGAAGAACACATTGAGCTGATCGCTTCGGAAAACTACACCAGCCCAGCGGTGATGGAAGCTCAAGGCTCGGTACTCACCAATAAATACGCCGAAGGTTATCCGGGCAAGCGTTACTACGGCGGCTGCGAATACGTCGACGTGGTTGAACAACTGGCCATCGACCGCGCCAAGGAACTGTTCGGGGCCGATTACGCCAACGTTCAGCCCCACGCCGGTTCCCAGGCCAACAGCGCGGTGTACCTGGCGCTGCTGTCGGCCGGCGACACCATTCTGGGCATGAGCCTGGCCCATGGCGGTCACTTGACCCACGGCGCAACCGTTTCGTCCTCGGGCAAGCTGTACAACGCGGTGCAGTACGGCATCGACGCCAATGGCCTGATCGACTACGACGAAGTCGAGCGTCTGGCCGTTGAGCACAAGCCAAAAATGATCGTGGCCGGTTTCTCCGCTTACTCGCAGATCCTGGACTTCCCGCGTTTCCGTGCCATCGCTGACAAAGTCGGCGCTTACCTGTTCGTGGACATGGCCCACGTGGCCGGCCTGGTTGCAGCGGGCGTTTACCCGAACCCGGTTCCGTTCGCGGACGTGGTCACCACCACCACCCACAAAACCCTGCGCGGCCCACGCGGCGGCCTGATCCTGGCCAAAGCTAACGCCGACATCGAGAAGAAGCTGAACTCCGCTGTCTTCCCGGGTTCGCAAGGCGGCCCGCTGGAACACGTGATCGCCGGTAAAGCTGTGTGCTTCAAAGAAGCCCTGCAACCTGAGTTCAAGGTTTATCAGCAACAAGTGGTGAAGAACGCCCAGGCCATGGCTTCGGTGTTCATCGAGCGCGGTTATGACGTGGTTTCGGGCGGTACTGAAAACCACCTGTTCCTGCTGTCGCTGATCAAGCAAGACATCTCGGGTAAAGACGCTGACGCCGCACTGGGCAAGGCCTTCATCACCGTGAACAAAAACTCCGTGCCGAACGACCCACGTTCCCCGTTCGTGACCTCGGGCCTGCGTTTCGGTACACCGGCTGTGACCACCCGTGGCTTCAAGGTTGAAGAATGCCGCGAGTTGGCTACCTGGATCTGCGACATCCTGGACGACATCACCAACGAAGCCGTGATCGACGCCGTTCGCGAGAAAGTCAAAGCCATCTGCAAGAAGCTGCCGGTTTACGGCAACTGAGTGTCACATGGCTAAATAAAAAGCCCGGCGCGTGAGCCGGGCTTTTTTATGAGTGCAAAAAAATGAGGCGGGCGTCCTCTCACTCGCTCCCGAGGCGCGCAAACCCCTCGCGAATCTTCTCTTCGGGCAGGTCGTCGGCAATAAACACCATCACACTGTCACGCACCTCTCCCTCAGCCCACTCCGTGTCCCAGTCAAAGCCATACAACTTCAGCACCCCTTGAAACACCAGGCGCCGGGCCTCGCCCGCGATATTGAGCACGCCTTTGTAACGCAGCAGTTGCGTGCCATGGTCTTCAAGCAGTTCATTCATGAATTCGCTCAGGCGATCGATGTCCAGCGGCTTATCGGTGCGCAGCACCAGGCTGGAGATACGGTCAACAGACGCTGCCGGCTGCACCGGGCGCAAACTCACCCCACCGCCCAAGTCGGCATTAAGGTTAAAACCGCGCACGTCCAGCAACTCCGCCAGATCGATTTTGCCGTGCTCGACCACGCGGATCGGTGCGCGACGGTTGATGCGGGTCAACCGCTCACTCAGGGCATCGAAAGTCGCGTCGTCCACCAGGTCGCGCTTACTCACGAGCAAACGATCCGCAAAGCCAATCTGGGCCTGGGCGATGGTCTGCGTCAGGTGAACCTGCGCATGGGCCGCATCCACCAGGGTGATAATGCCGTCCAGCAGGTAGCGCTCGCGCAGTTCTTCATCGATGAAAAAGGTCTGCGCCACCGGCGCCGGGTCGGCAAGGCCGGTGCACTCGATCACCAACCGGTCAAAGGCAATCTCGCCGCTGTCCAGCCGCTCAAGCAGCAGGTAAAGGGCTTTGGTCAGGTCAGTATGGATGGTGCAGCACACGCAACCATTGGCCAGCGTCATGACCTGCACCGGTTCGTCGCCCAACAGTTGGGTGTCGATCCCGGCATCGCTGAATTCGTTTTCGATCACGGCAATTTTAAGGCCGTGTTCGGCCTTGAGCAGGTAACGCAACAACGTGGTTTTGCCAGCCCCCAAGAAGCCGCTGAGGATGGTGACGGGGATGGGAGAGGACATGCAGTCTCCTTGAAAATGGGTGTGCAGATACGAAAACAGGAGCGGGCCTGTTCGCCAAGACACGGGGCATTCAACGGGATCGTTGACTGGCACCACACCTTCACGAACACGCCCGCTCCTGCACAAGGGCTAGCGGGTTAGCAGCACTTGGGGCCACCCTTGCCGCCGTACCGGGCCTCCTGGCGTTCGCGGAAGAACGCCTCATAACTCATGACCGGCTTGTCCGGGTGTTTAGTGCGCATATGCTCGACGTAATTGTCGTAGTCAGGCATGCCGACCATCAGGCGTGCAGCCTGACCGAGGTATTTACCGAGGCGACTCAGGTCGTTGAACATGTTTGCAGCCCTCTGTCACTCTTGCGGCATGGCCTGGAATGGCGCTTCTTTATCGGTACGTTCTTTGGTGCCCCAAGCGGCAATGCCGACTTTGAGCGCATAGAACAGGATGCTGAAGACCACGAACAGGAACAGCACGGTCAAGCCCGCGTTGGTGTACGCGTTGATAATCACGTGCTGCATCTGGTCGATGTTTTTGGCCGGGGCAATCACTTGGCCCGCGTCCAGCGCCGTGCTGTATTTGTTGGCCAGCGCCAGGAAGCCCACCGCCGGGTTGGCATCGAACAGCTTGATGAAGCCTGCCGTGGTGGTGCAGATCAGCAGCCAGACCGCAGGCAGCATGGTCACCCAGATATAACGCTGGCGCTTCATTTTGATCAGCACGACCGTGGCCAGCATCAGCGCGATACCTGCCAGCATCTGGTTGGAGATACCAAACAGCGGCCACAAGGTGTTGATGCCGCCCAGCGGATCGATCACGCCCTGATACAGCAGATAGCCCCACATCGCCACACAGCCGGCCGTGGCAATCAGGTTGGCAGGCCATGATTCGGTGCGCTTGAGGGCAGGCACGAAGCTGCCGAGCAAGTCTTGCAGCATGAAACGACCGGCACGCGTACCGGCATCGACGGCCGTCAGGATGAACAAGGCCTCAAACAAAATAGCGAAGTGATACCAGAACGCCATAGTGTTCTCGCCCGGTAACACGTGGTGCAGGATTTGCGCGATACCGACTGCGAGGGTCGGTGCGCCGCCCGCACGTGCCAGAACGGTGGTTTCACCAATGTCCTGAGCCAGCGCCGTCAGTGCATCCGGCGTGATTGCAAACCCCCAACTGGTGACTGTTTGCGCCACGCTGACAACGTCCGAACCGACGATCGCAGCCGGACTGTTCATGGCGAAGTACACGCCTGGCTCGATCACCGAAGCGGCAACCATTGCCATGATGGCGACGAACGACTCCATCAACATGCCGCCATAGCCGATGTAACGGGCGTTGGTTTCGTTATCCAGCAACTTGGGCGTGGTGCCCGAGGAAATCAGTGCGTGGAAACCCGAGACCGCACCGCAAGCAATGGTGATGAACAGGAAGGGGAACAGGCCGCCTTTCCAGACCGGGCCATTGCCATCGATGAATTGGGTAACGGCTGGCATTTTCAGCTCGGGCATGGTGATCAGAATGCCGATCGCCAAGGCCACGATGGTGCCGATTTTGAGGAAGGTGGACAGGTAATCGCGCGGAGCCAGCACCAGCCACACAGGCAGTACTGCCGCGACAAAACCGTAACCGATCAGCATCCAGGTGATTTGCACGCCCGTGAAGGTGAACACGTGCGCCCACTCAGGGTCGGCGGCGATCTGGCCCCCCAGCCAGATAGAGCCCAGCAGCAACAACACACCCACGATGGAGATTTCACCAATGCGACCCGGGCGGATGTAGCGCATGTAAATGCCCATGAACATCGCAATCGGGATGGTGGCCATCACCGTGAACATGCCCCACGGGCTTTCGGCCAGGGCTTTGACCACGATCAGCGCCAGCACCGCGAGGATGATGATCATGATCAGGAAGCAGCCAAACAGCGCAATGGTGCCCGGCACCTTGCCCATTTCTTCACGCACCATGTCGCCCAGCGAGCGGCCATTGCGGCGTGTGGACATGAACAGCACCATGAAGTCCTGCACCGCACCGGCCAGCACCACACCGGCAATCAGCCAGAGCGTTCCGGGCAAGTACCCCATTTGCGCGGCCAGCACCGGCCCGACCAATGGTCCGGCGCCTGCGATGGCGGCAAAGTGGTGTCCGAAAAGAATGTGTTTGTTGGTCGGCACGTAGTCCAGACCGTCGTTGTTAACGACCGCAGGCGTGGCCCGACTCGGGTCCAGCTGCATCACCCGGGTGGCAATGAACAGACTGTAATAACGGTAAGCGACCAGATAGATGGCAACGGCGGCCACCACGATCCACAAGGCGTTGATCGCCTCACCCCGACGCAATGCCACTACGCCAAGGGCGCAGGCTCCTACAATTGCCAGCACCAGCCACGGAATGTGACGGAGCAGGCTATTTTTATTATTCATTTTTATATTCCGGCCAGTTGGACAAGAAGGACTGCCCCCGGAGTTTAGCGCTCCCAGCACTAAAGACCACCCCCTGACGTTGGTCTAGAGCCTTCTTCGAGCGGTTTTTTTCATCACTGGCAATCGCCGGATCGGGACTATAGTTCAGGCACGCCCGGAGGATTTGACCATGCACACGCAACCTGATGAACGTCGGCACTTTACCCGTATTGCGTTCGATGCCCTGACCCTAATCAGTCAGGAGGATCTGCACTGGTCGGTCAAACTGCTGGATGTATCGCTCAAGGGGATGCTGATTGAAAAGCCGCTAACCTGGCACCCTCACACTGACCCTACGCCAGTGTTTACCGCGCACATCCAGCTGAGCGGCCAAACGCACATCATCATGGACATGCGTCTGGCCCATACCGAGGCCCACAGACTGGGCTTTGAATGCACCCGCATCGACCAAGGGTCGATCAGCCACCTGCGTCGAGTGGTCGAACTGAACCTGGGCGATGAAGCGCTGCTTCAGCGCGAGTTAAAAGCCTTGATCAGCGATCAGTAAACGCTATTCAAACAGGGCATCGAGCGCCTGCTCCAGCCGCGTCACCCCGATGATCTGCAAACCGGGCGGTGACTCTTTCGGGGCATTGCCCTTAGGGACAATGGCGCGTTTGAAGCCGTGCTTGGCCGCTTCCTTCAGGCGCTCTTGCCCGCTCGGCACCGGACGCACTTCGCCCGACAGGCCGACTTCGCCGAATACCAGCAAATCGTGGGGCAACGGGCGATTGCGCAAGCTCGACATCACCGCCGCCATCAAGGCCAGGTCAGACGCCGTTTCGAGCACTTTCACCCCGCCCACCACGTTGAGGAACACGTCCTGATCGTGGGTCGGGATGCCACCATGGCGATGCAACACGGCCAGCAACATGGCCAACCGGTTCTGATCCAGCCCCAATGTCACGCGCCGCGGGTTGGACATGTGGCTGTCGTCCACCAGCGCCTGCACTTCGACCAGCATCGGACGCGTGCCTTCCCAAGTCGCCATGACCACACTGCCCGGTACTTCTTCCTGCGCGCGCGTCAGGAAAATCGCTGACGGATTGGACACTTCTTTCAGGCCTTTGTCGGTCATGCCAAACACGCCCAATTCGTTCACAGCACCAAAACGGTTTTTCACTGCACGCAGCAGGCGCAAGCGTCCATCGGACTCGCCTTCGAAATACAGCACGGTGTCGACCATGTGCTCCAGTACGCGAGGCCCGGCCAGCGCGCCTTCTTTGGTCACGTGGCCGACGAGGAAAATCGCCGTGCCACTGGATTTGGCATAACGCACCAACAACGCCGCGCTTTCACGCACTTGCGAAACGCCACCCGGGGCCGATTGCAGTTGTTCGGTGAAAATGGTCTGGATCGAGTCGATCACCATGACCTTGGGTTTTTCGAGCTTGGCCGTGGCGATGATGCTTTCGATGCAGGTCTCGGTCATCACCTTGAGACGGTCCTGCGGCAGCCCCAGGCGGCGGGCGCGCATGGCCACTTGCTGCTGGGATTCTTCGCCCGTCACGTACAACGCAGGCATGCGCGTGGCCATGTGACAGAGGGTTTGCAACAGGATGGTGGATTTACCGATACCCGGATCGCCGCCAATCAGCACCACAGAGCCGTCGACCAGTCCGCCACCCAGCACGCGATCCAGCTCGCCGGACGCCGTGGAGAAACGCGGGATCTCTTCGATGCTGACTTCAGCCAGGGTTTTGAGCTGGGCTTGCTGTCCGGTCCAACCCGTGCGACCGCTGGGCGGTGCCGCAGAACCGCTTTCCACAACGGTTTCGACCAATGTGTTCCAGACACCGCACTCGCCGCACTGCCCGGCCCACTTGGGAAACGTTGCACCGCACTCGGTGCAGCCGTAAATGCGCTTGGGCTTGGCCATCTGAACTCCACGGAAAAAAACGCGATGATAGCCCACTCGGCCTAAATCAGCGCGCCACCGGCATGCGGATTTCACCCTTGGCCAGCCGGGCGGCACTGTTACCCAACGGATCTTCGGCATTCAGGTCCGCGCCGTGGCGGGTCAGTTCGTTAAGCAACTCAACACGCTTAAACAGCCCCGCGTACATGGCGGCAGTCTGGCCTGCCTGGTTACGCTGGTCCGGGTTGCACTCGGTGGCCAGCAACCGGCGGGCAATCTTGAGCTCACCTTTGAAAATAGCGCCCATCAAGGCGGTATTACCGCGTTTATCCTGCACGCAGGCATTGGCCCCGGCGGCCAGTAAACGCTCGACCGCGTCGGCCTGGCCGTGATACGCCGCCAGAATCAACGCGCTGTAGCCTTTGCTGTCCTGAGTGTCGAGGGCGTACCCCGACTCAATGAAGGTGTCGAGCATGGCCACATCGCCTCGGCGGGCAGCGTCGAAGTAGTAATCCTGAAGCTGCACGCGCATGTCCGGCTCATCGGCCTGAGCGCAGACACTGATAAACAGCACGGCGAACGGTATAAAAAAACGCATGGTGCGACCTCCCGGAGGTAAACCCTGCAACCACTGCCCAGCAGCGATTACAGGGGGGGGCGTATTAGTCGACCAACTTGGCAGCCAGTGCCTTGACGCGGGTCAGGTCACCTTTTGCGACGTGGGTCACACCGGTTCCGTACTCAGGGTCCGCTTTATAGAGAAAGGACAGGATGATGTGTTTGCTTTCATCGTCCGTGGTCGCCAGCGAGCCGCCGAAACTGTCAATCAGGTCCTGACGTTCTTTCTTGCTGAATGACCGGTACAGATCGCCCGCCTGTTTGAAGTTCTGCTCACGCGCGATCTTCGCTTGCTGGGTCGTCCCCGACAGGGCCATCTCGCTGTAACGCGCGGTTTGCGGCTCTTGACGCGGTTCCAGGCGGCTCGGCTGGTAGTTCACACCCGTAGTGGTGTGACCGAGGTTCATCGCGCCATCCTGGTTGCCATTGTTGACGGCTACACGGGGAGCGTTGATGGGTAATTGCAGGGCGTTGGCCCCCAAACGGTACATTTGCGTGTCGGCGTAGGAGAAGACGCGGCCTTGCAGCAGACGGTCCTCCGACGGTTCGATACCCGGCACCAGGTTGGCAGGCGCCATGGCAACCTGTTCGGTTTCCTGGAACACGTTGGCCGGATTACGGTTCAGGACCATCTGACCCACTTTGCGCTCCGGCACATTCGGCCAGATCTTGGTGGCGTCCAGCGGGTCGAACTCGAAGGATTTCAGGTCTTCAGGCTTGAGCACCTGCACGTACAAGTCCCACTTGGGGAAGTCGCCGTTTTTGATGTGGGTGACCAGATCATTGCTCATGTGGCTGTAGTCTTTGCCCTGAACCTCAGTCACCTGTTTCGGATCAAGGTTTTTCTGCCCTTGCAGGCTTTTCCAGTGGAACTTCACATACCGCACGTCGCCCTTGGCATTTACCAGTTTGTAAGCGTGGACACCGTTACCGTCCATTTCACGGTAGCTGGCCGGCGTGCCTGAGTTGGAGTACAGCTCAGTCAGGGTACGGGTCGCTTCCGGTACATGGGAGAAGAAATCGAAACGACGGGAATCATCATCCAGGTTGGTGCGCGGGTCAGGCTTGAAGGCATGCACCATGTCCGGGAACTTGATCGCATCACGGATAAAGAACGTCGGGAAGTTGTTGCCGACCAAGTCCCAGTTACCGTCTGCGGTATAGAACTTGGTTGCAAAACCGCGTGGGTCGCGCAAGGTTTCGGGCGAGTGGTTGCCATGCACCACCGCCGAGAAACGGACAAACACCGGCGTGACTTCACCGCCAGCAAACACTTTGGCTTTGGTCAGATCGCTGAGGTCGTTGGTCACGGTGAACGTACCGTGAGCCCCCGCACCACGGGCGTGTACGACCCGCTCAGGGATGCGCTCACGATCAAAACGCTGCAGCTTTTGCAGCAGTTGGACATCTTGCAACAGCACCGGGCCGTTAGCCCCGGCGGTTTGCGAATTCTGGTTATCGCCTACGGCAGCGCCGTTATCGCGGGTCAAGGTGGCGGCATGGACAGAAGCCGACAGTAGGCTGGCGCTCAACACACACAGCACGCGTCGCTGTGAAAGCAGTCCGAAGCCAAGGGAGGTGGTCATGCGTAGATCCTCTAATCATTGGGGGCGCATCAACGTGCACTGAGCAAAGGCTAGAGGTCGGCGGGGCAAATTCTAAATAGAAAGGTCTCAAGCAACCCATTAAGAAAAAAGTCTGGAGTTGCACCTCCGAGTCGCGTATTTGGCGGGCGCTGACGAGTAGTTGAAAACTTATGACGTACTGGCCGGTCGATAACAAACGCGTAGCGGCAAACAGCCAATCGGGCAAGATCCCCAAGGCTGATTTACACTGCGTTAACCAACCTCATCTGTAACAAGGAATAACCTATGGGCGTGATAAGTGAGTTCAAGGCCTTCGCGGTCAAAGGGAACGTGGTCGATATGGCCGTCGGTATTATCATCGGCGCGGCATTTGGCAAAATCGTTTCATCCTTCGTCGGCGATGTGATCATGCCTCCTTTGGGTTTGTTGATCGGTGGCGTGGATTTCAGTGACCTGGCCATTACGCTCAAAGCCGCCGTGGGCGATGCCCCGGCCGTCGTGCTTGCCTACGGTAAATTCATCCAGAGCGTGATCGATTTCATCATTGTGGCGTTTGCCATCTTTATGGGCGTCAAGGCGATCAATCGCCTCAAGCGGGAAGAGGCTGTCGCGCCAAGCGCACCGCCGGTGCCAACAAAAGAAGAGGAGTTGCTGGGCGAAATTCGCGACTTGCTCAAGGTACAAAACAATCGGCCTTAACCCGACTGTTAAAAAAACGGCGCCATCAGGCGCCGTTTTTATGTGAGCGTCACTGAGGCGGCAGCCTTACCAATAGTTCTCGACCGCTATCTGCCCCGGCTTGCGCGTCAAACTTAGCCGCATGGCTTTGTTTTTTAATAGCGCGCGAACATCCTCAATCATTTGAGGATTACCGCATATCATCACCCGTGAATGCTCAGCCGTTAACGCTACAGCCGCAGCACGCTCTAACTCGCCACTTTCAATAAGCGATGTCATTCGTTGATTCAATGCACCCGCGACTTTTTCACGTGTCACAACAGGCACATAGATAAACTTGTGCGCATATTCAGCCAAATACTCCCGCTGCATTAGCTGATGAATCAACGGCTGATAAGCCAGTTCTTTTTCTTCACGCGCACTGTAAACAAGAATGACGCGCTCAAACTTCTCCCACACTTCAAAGTCCTGAAGAATCGATAAAAATGGCGCCACCCCTGTGCCGGTTGCCAATAGCCATAAGTCGCGGCCATCCACAAACCGATTCAAGGTCAAGTACCCAAACGCCTGCCGATCAACCAGCAACGTATCACCCACTTGCAGACGGCTCAGCTCGCTGGTGAATTCCCCCCCCGGTACGACAATGGAGAAAAACTCGAGGAAGTCATCATGGGGCGACGACACCATCGAGTACGCGCGCCAGACCGTACTGCCGTCGGCTTTGGTCACGCCCAGCCGGGCAAACTGGCCTGCCGTGAAACGAAAGCCCTTGTCCCGCGTGGTACGCAGGGTGAAAAGGCTCGGGGTCATAGGACGAACATCAAGCAGGGTCTGACGGGTGAATTTTTCTGCGCTGGCAGTCATGGTGCACTCCATTGGCTAGTGCCCTAGTGTCGCGCAAACGCCCCATGAGAAACACCGACGATTTGTGATGGCATTATTTTGCCATCATCTAAAACGCGCTTTAAATAAACATTTTAAACATTGCGTGATACACGTAACGGTCATGTTAGTGAAGCAATAGCGTATGACACGGTGAGCACTTATTAATGACGTCAAAAAATTAACAAAAAAATCAAAACTTTAAATATCGAGCATCACCCACACAAGATATCGAATATCGATTTTCGTGCTTTTACACTAATTTTCATTCACTCAACTTATGTTAAAACAAGACAAACCGCTTTGAACTTTCCTACAAACCTCAACTACTATGAAGACGTTATGTAAATTGGATCATATTTTAGGGGCAAGGGATCTCCTCATGAAAACTCAACAAATAATCTATGAAAATCAGTGTGCTACAAACCAAACTGAAAGTCAGCTGACCGAATACACACTCAAAAAAATAGAAGCCTATGGTTTTGAATATTTTCTGTTCCGATTAATTCCTCGCTTCGGAAACATCCTAACGCATAGCAAATTATTAACAAACTATCCAAAAGGATTTATAGAGCATTACGAAAAAAATCACTATGTACAAACTAACCCCATTGTCATCCATTGCCAGCTGTCCATCTCACCCATCATCTGGGACCAAACCGTATTTAGTGAAACTCCCGAGATATGGGAAGGTACGCAAGCGCACGGGTTGAACCATGGGTGGTCTCAATCGGTACATGACACCAAAGGCGTTGTGAGCATTTTGAGCCTGGCCAGATCTAACGGCCCGCTCACGGAACGCGAATTTTCCGAGAAGGCCGCAAATGTCCTATGGCTGTGCAATCAACTGCACACGTCCATGACTTCGCGGTACTTTCCGCGGCATGTTGAGTCCGCCCCGACCACGCGGCTTTCGGCCCGTGAGGCGGAAGTACTGAAGTGGACGGCGGAAGGGAAAACCGCGTTTGACATAAGCATGATCCTGAGCCTGACCACGCGCACCGTGAATTTCCATATCAGCAGTGCCATCCGCAAAATGGGCGCGAACAATAAAACGTCAGCCGTGGTCATCGCGACCAAATCGGGCTTGTTATAGCCAAACGCCAGAGTGGCTCACATCCATCCCTTCACCTGATAAACGCATCAGGTAATCCCCTGCAAAAAAAAGTAAAATCGCGCACACCTGTAAACCCCACGGACGCCAGTGTTGATTCTTGCCCTCAAGGCACAGACCCGCTGTCGATTCCCCAGAGTTTGTTCAAATGCCTGTGCTCGACACCCCGTTCGCTCAACTCCACTTGATCCGCCAGCCTGAACAACAGAATGAGCCGCTTCAGGCCTTCGATGCTGCGGACGAATATTTACTCAATCACCTGGCTGAACAGAATCTGCCCAAAGGCAGCCGTGTCCTGGTGCTCAATGACAGTTTTGGTGCGCTGGCTATCAGCCTGGTCGACTCAATGCACGTCACCAGCAGCAGTGACTCGTTCCTGGCCATTCAGGCACTGGAAAAAAACCTCACCCGTAACCAGTTTGCATTCGATGCAGTGACCGTCATCACGGCGAGCCAGCCACTGATAGGGCCGTTCGATTGTGTGTTGGTCAAAGTGCCAAAAACCCTGGCATTGCTTGAAGAGCAACTGATCCGTTTGCAAGGCCAACTGGCGCCGGGCGCCCAGGTGATTGCGGGCGCCATGATCAAACACTTGCCCCGCGCGGCCGGTGATCTGTTGGAGCGATACATCGGCCCGGTACAGGCCTCGCTGGCCGTGAAAAAAGCACGACTGCTGAGCGCAACGGTGGAAGACAAAGGCCCTTTCACCTCACCTTATCCGACCCGCTACCGGCTGGATGAGCCCGCCATCGAGTTAATCAACCACGCCAACGTCTTCTGCCGCGAGGGCCTGGATATCGGCACGCGGGCGTTTCTGCCGCACCTGCCCAACAATCTGGGGGCGGCGCGGGTGGCGGATCTTGGGTGTGGCAATGGCGTTCTGGCGATTGTCAGTGCGCTGAGTAACCCGGATGCGCATTACACCTTGGTCGATGAATCGTTTATGGCGGTGCAGTCGGCACGTGAAAACTGGCAGGCGGCATTGGGTGATCGCGAGGTTGTCGTGCGGGCTGATGACGGACTGGCAGGCCAGGCGCCGCAATCACTGGACGTGGTGCTGTGTAATCCACCGTTCCATCAACAGCAGGTCGTGGGCGACTTTCTGGCATGGCGCATGTTCAATCAGGCCCGCGATGCACTGGTGGTGGGAGGGGCGCTGTACATCGTCGGCAATCGCCATTTGGGCTACCACAGCAAATTGGCGAAACTGTTTCGGGGTGTCGAACAAGTGGCCGCGACGCCCAAGTTCGTCATTCTCAAAGCGCGCAAATAAAGCGTCCTGCGTTCACGGACTGCGGCTATGGCAAGGCGTGTGCACAGATAAAAAACCCGCCGAGGCGGTTTTTTTATCTGTGCTGCAAGGCAACGGGATGGGAAGTCAGTGGCTTTTCATCCCGGCCGCCGACATAAACAGGCGTACCAGCATGGCAAACACCGCCAGGCTCGCCACACTGGCGGTCCAGATCACCAGCAACCAGCCAATGCGCTGCCACAGCGGCTTCTTCTCGCACTCTTGCACGTCGTTCAGATAATCTTTTCCAGCCATGTTCAGCACTCCTCTGCAGGCAATGGCTGCGACCCGCAGGCCGCAGCGGCCCATGCGACTAGTGGTAACCGTCTTCGTGGGTCACCTTGCCGCGGAACACGTAGTAGCTCCAGTAGGTGTAACCCAGAATAAACGGAATGATGAACAGGGTTCCGACCAGCATAAAACCCTGACTTTGCGGCGGCGCCGCTGCATCCCAGATCGAAATCGCAGGCGGGACGATGTTTGGCCACAGGCTGATACCCAGCCCGCTGTAACCCAGGAAAATCAGCACCAGGGTCAACAGGAACGGGGTGTAGTGGGCATTACGGGCGATCGCTTTGAGCAATGCGTACAGGGTCACCAGTACCAGAATCGGTACGGGCAGGAACCAGAACAAATTAGGCAACGTGAACCAGCGCGCCGCGATGTCGGAATGCGCCAGCGGTGTCCACAGGCTCACCACGCCCATCAGGACCAATACCGCCAATGCCAGAGGGCGACCCAGCTTGTGCATGCGCTCTTGCAGGTGGCCTTCGGTTTTCATGATCAGCCAGGTGCAACCGAGCAAGGCATACGCCACGATCAGTGCAATCCCGCAGAACACGGTGAACGGCGAGAGCCAGTCCAGTCCGCCGCCAGCGTACTGACGATTGACCACCGGGATGCCATCAATGAACGCACCCAGCGCGACACCCTGGAAGAACGTCGCCGCAATCGAGCCTCCGATGAACGCCTTGTCCCAAATGTGGCGCTTCTCGGCGCGAGCCTTAAAGCGGAACTCGAAGGCCACGCCGCGAAAGATCAGGCCGATGAGCATGAATATGAGTGGCAGGTACAGCGCCGACAACACCACCGAGTACGCCAGCGGGAAGGCGCCATACAACGCGGCCCCGCCCAGTACCAGCCAGGTTTCGTTACCGTCCCATACGGGCGCGACCGTGTTCATCATCACATCGCGGTCTTTCTCGCCCTTGATGAACGGGAAGAGGATGCCGATCCCGAGGTCGAAGCCATCCATGACCACATACATCATGATCCCGAAGATGATGATGATTGCCCAGATAAGTGGCAGATCAATACCCATGACTCAATTCCCCTTGTTCAGGCTGTCGCTGTGACCTTCTTCTGTGCCTTCATGGGCAGCAGACAAAGGACGGGCAGGCGTGCGTTGCTGACCTGGACCACCGGACGGGTGTTCGTCGCCTTCGTGAGTCACCGGGCCTTTGCGCACCAGACGCATCATGTAACCCAGCCCTACCCCGAACAGTGAGAAGTAGACCAGCACGAACATGATCAGGGTGATGCTCATCTGCGTGACACTGTGATTGGACGACGCATCGGCGGTGCGCATCAGCCCGTAAACCACCCACGGCTGACGACCCACTTCCGTGGTGAACCAGCCTGCCAGGATCGCGATCAGACCGGACGGCCCCATCCACAACACCAGACGCAGGAACCAGCGGTTTTCGTACAGCGTGCCGCGCTTGCGCAACCAGACACTCCACAGACCGATGAAGATCATGATCATCCCCAACGCAACCATGATGCGGAAGGTGAAGAACACAATGGTCGAGTTCGGACGGTCAGCGGCCGGGTAATCCTTCATGGCCGGGATCTGTTTATCCAGGCTGTGCGTGAGGATCAGGCTGCCCAGGTACGGCACTTCGATCTTGTAATCGGTGGTTTCGGTTTTCATGTTCGGGATGCCGAACAGAATCAGCGGAGTTGGCTCACCGGGTTTGTTTTCCCAGTGACCTTCAATCGCCGCGATCTTCACGGGTTGATACTCCAGGGTATTCAAGCCATGGGCATCGCCGATCAGGGCTTGAACCGGTGCAACCACCAGCGCCATCCACATGGCCATGGAGAACATCCGGCGAATGGCCGGTGTATTACGGCCGCGCAACAGGTGCCAGGCCGCTGAGGCCCCGACAAAGAACGCCGTCGCCACAAAGGCTGCGGTGGCCATGTGCGCCAGACGGTACGGGAACGACGGGTTGAAAATGACCGCCAGCCAGTCAACCGGGATCACGCGGCCGTCGATGATTTCGTAACCCTGCGGCGTTTGCATCCAGCTGTTGGAGGCCAGAATCCAGAAGGTCGAAACCAGTGTCCCGAGGGCCACCAACGCGGTCGAGAAGAAGTGCATGCCGCGACCCACGCGGTTCCAGCCAAAGAGCATGACGCCCAGAAAGCCCGCTTCAAGGAAGAAGGCCGTGAGCACTTCGTACGTCAGCAGCGGCCCGGTGACAGACCCCGCAAAGTCGGAAAACTGCGACCAGTTCGTGCCGAACTGATACGCCATGACCAGACCGGAAACCACGCCCATACCAAAGTTGACAGCGAAAATCTTCGACCAAAAGTGATACAGATCGCGGTACGTGTCGTCACGGGTTTTCAGCCACATGCCTTCGAGCACCATCAGATAACTGGCGAGACCGATGGTAATGGCGGGGAAAATAATGTGAAACGATACGGTAAACGCAAACTGAATTCGGGCGAGATCTAAAGCCTCCAAACCGAACATAAGCTTTCCTCTATCAGGTATCAGGTCGTTCAGAACACAGGCACGGCGCCCGTATCCAACTGTCCCGCAGGCCTGGGCCAGTGCGAATCGGTGTTCGCTCTTTCAACCAAGGCACGAAGGGGATCTGGCCGGCTGGCCATTCCAGATAAAACGCGAGGTGTTTTGATCTGGATCAAGCATTGCTGAAAGAGTAGTCCATTCTGGTCGAGCGGCTAATGTGGTTTGTTGTCGCGTGACATGATGTCCCAGCCCCCGGAATAGACCGTTGCAAGAAGTGCAGGTAATCGCTGGAACACGGTTTATGAGCGCCCGTTGGTCAGCTTTTCCGCGCACTACTTCGCGTCATCACTTGTTACAGATTAATGATAATCTCGCGCTTTCCCCTGCCCGCACCAACGGCCCTCTTCTTGATCACTACCCCGCCTTTTTTGCTGCGCCATCACCGACCGTTTGTCGCCTTTTGGTTTGCCCGCATCTTTACCGCCAGTGCGTTTCAAATGCTGACCGTGGCCATCGGCTGGAACCTCTATCAATTGACGGGCAACGTCATGGACCTGGGCTGGGTCGGGCTTATCGAATTTGCCCCACGCGTGATCTTCATGCTGCACACCGGGCACGTGGCCGATCGCTATGACCGCCGTAAAGTGGCGGCGCTGTGCCAAACCGTACAGGCCATGATTGCACTGACACTGGCCATCAGCAGCGCAAGCGATCACGTGACGCGGGAGATGATCTTCCTGCTGGCGTTTCTATTGGGCAGCGCGCGCTCTTTCGAAATGCCCAGCACGCAAGCCCTGTTGCCTTCGATCGTACCGGTCAGTCTGTTCCCCCGCGCCGTGGCCGCTGCCCAAGCGGCGCAGCAATCGGCCACCATTATTGCCCCGGCATTTGGCGGTTTGCTCTACGCCTTTGGCAGTGTCTGGGTGTATGGCCCCTCCGTTGCGCTGTACCTGATTGCCGCGCTGTTGATGAGCAACCTACCTGCACGGCAAGCGGCACTGAACAAAGGCAAGGCCACGCTGGATTCGCTATTGGGCGGCATTCGCTTCATCCGCCGTCACCCGGACGTGCTGGGCGCGATCTCACTGGATTTATGTGCCGTGCTACTGGGCGGCGCAACGGCGCTCTTGCCGGTATTTGCCAAAGACATCCTGCTCACCGGCCCGTGGGGTCTGGGCATGTTGCGCTCGGCACCGGCAGTGGGTGCGCTGCTGATGTCATTGTGGCTGGCCCGGTTCCCGGTAGAACGCAAGGTCGGCCGCATCATGTTTACGGCCGTGGGCGTGTTCGGTGTCGCCACCATTGCGTTCGGGCTGTCGACATCCTTCTGGTTTTCAATGGCAGTCCTGGTCGTGCTCGGCGCGGCGGACATGATCAGCATGGTGATTCGCGCGTCGTTCGTGCAACTGCAAACCCCGGATGAAATGCGCGGCCGCGTCAGCGCGGTCAATGGCTTGTTCATCGGTGCATCTAACCAGTTGGGGGAGTTCGAATCGGGCGC
Source organism: Pseudomonas lundensis (assembly GCF_001042985.1). Taxonomy (GTDB): domain Bacteria; phylum Pseudomonadota; class Gammaproteobacteria; order Pseudomonadales; family Pseudomonadaceae; genus Aquipseudomonas; species Aquipseudomonas lundensis. The sequence continues at coordinate 43,159 of NZ_JYKY01000013.1, read as the reverse complement.
GACAGCTCATTGGCTGGGCACCGTGCCCGCAGTGGTCATGGGCGGCGTCGGAACGCTGGTCGTCACCGGGCTGTGGATAAAGTTGTTCCCGGGTCTGGCCAGACGCGACCGGATGCTGGAAGAAAAAGCCGCGTAGTCGCGGCGTTTGGGGAACACCTACTTTATATAGAGGCGCGCACTGAGCCGGTTATGCGGCGGCACCAGCGAGGTGTTAGCAAACTCGAACCAGCCGCCATCGGTGTTACTCAAGGTGAACGTATACAGGTAGCCCACCGTGGTCCCTGCACCGTTGCAGGTCACGAGCCCCTCGCCCTGGTTACACACCGGAGTGCGCGTGCCATCGACCTCATGGCCATTGAACGTTACCCACGGCTGATGACCGCCATAGCCCCGCTCCAGCACATGCACGCGGATGTTGGCGCCATGGTGCGTGCGTTGGGTGGTGTCCGTGCCGCGCACTTCCTCTGTCGCGCCCGATTTAGACACCACCTGCAAAATCTCGACCGCACTCAGGGGCAGCGCTGGCGCCGCCTGGAGACCTGCACTGAGGAACAGGCTCAAACAAGCCAAAACAGAGTTGATGGTGCGCGTCATGAGTCCCCCGAAAAACTGGCACACAGTATGCCTGTCCCCCAGTCGTTACAAAACATCGCCGCTCACCCAAACCAAAGCAGCCATCCGCTGAAGCTGCTGGTATGATGCGCGGCTTTTTCCGACAGACAGAAAATCTTCAGGCGCTACAAGTCTGTGCTTTGCTGTTGAAAACGATTTAATAACGGCGCCTGGGGGCGCCACGGGGACTGGCATGCTGGAAAGGCTGTTTCAACTCAAGGCACACAACACCAACGTGCGGACCGAGATTCTTGCGGGTATCACCACGTTTCTGGCCATGGCCTACATCCTGTTCGTAAACCCGAGCATCCTCGGTGAGACCGGCATGGATAAAGGCGCCGTGTTTGTCGCGACCTGTCTGGCGGCAGCCATCGGTTCGGCCATCATGGGCATCATCGCCAACTACCCGATCGCACTGGCGCCGGGCATGGGGCTGAACGCCTTCTTCACCTACACCGTGGTCCTGCACATGGGGCACACCTGGCAGGTCGCGCTGGGTGCCGTCTTCATTTCTGCCGTGCTGTTCTTCCTGTTGTCGATCTTTCGCATCCGCGAATGGATCATCAACAGCATTCCGCTGCCCCTGCGCTCGGCGATTGCTGCCGGCATCGGCCTGTTTCTGGCGCTGATCGCGCTGGGTAACGCGGGCATCGTAGTGGCCAACCAGGCCACGCTGGTCGGCATGGGCGATCTGACGCAACCCAAAGTCGTCCTCGCCTCCCTGGGCTTTGCCGTGATCGTGGCACTCGAAGCCCTGAAGGTCCGTGGCGCCGTGCTGATCGGGATTCTGGGCGTGACCGTCGCGTCCATCCTGATGGGCGTGACCGAGTTCGGTGGCGTGATGTCGATGCCGCCTTCGCTGGCCCCGACCTTCCTGCAACTGGACATCAAAGGCGCACTGGACATCGGGCTGATCAGCGTGATTTTTGCCTTCCTGTTCGTCGACCTCTTTGACAACTCGGGCACCCTGATCGGCGTTGCCAAACGCGCCGGTCTGATGGGCAAAGATGGCCACATGCCAAAAATGGGCCGTGCCCTGATTGCTGACAGCACCGCGGCCATGGCCGGTTCGTTGCTGGGTACTTCGACCACCACCAGCTACATCGAATCGGCAGCGGGCGTGAGCGCCGGTGGCCGTACCGGCCTGACCGCCATCGTGGTCGGCATCATGTTCCTGCTGGCGCTGTTCTTCTCGCCCCTGGCGGCCAGCGTACCGGCCTTCGCCACCGCGCCAGCCCTGATGTTCGTGGCGGTACTGATGATGAGTGGCCTGGCCGAAATCGAATGGGACGACGTGACCGTTGCCGCACCGGTGGTCATCACCGCGCTGGCGATGCCGTTCACGTACTCCATCGCCAACGGCATTGCCTTCGGCTTCATTTCCTGGACCGTGATCAAGTTGCTGTCTGGCCGCGCACGCGAACTGAATGCACCGTTGATCATTCTGTCGGTCCTGTTCGTGGTCAAGTTGGGTTGGTTTAACGCATGAGTGCCTTGCCGTTTGATTCTGCAACCTATGCCGTCGAACTGGAGGCCAAGGCCAATCGTCTGCGTGAGTTACTCGCGCCGTTCGACGCGCCGCAGCCTCAGGTCTTCGACTCGCCGATGGAACACTTCCGCCTGCGCGCCGAATTCCGCCTGTGGCGCGAAGCCGGCGAGCGTCACTACGCGATGTTTTCCCCGCAAGACAAGCGCACGCCGATCCTGATCGACACCTTCCCGATTGCCAGCCTGCACATCAATCAATTGATGCCGCAGCTCAAGGCCGCCTGGAAAGCCAGCGCCGCGTTGAGCCACAAACTGTTTCAAGTCGAGTTCCAGACCACGTTAGCTGGCGATGCGATGGTTACCTTGTGCTACCACCGTCCGCTGGACGAGCACTGGCAGAACGCCGCCGAACAGTTGGCCAAAGACCTCGACATCAGCGTGATTGGCCGCTCCAAAGGCAAACGTGTGGTGATCGGTCGCGATCATGTGGTGGAGAAACTCGACGTGGCAGGCCGCACGTTCAGTTATCAACAGCCCGAAGGCGCGTTCACCCAGCCCAACGGCACCGTCAACCAGAAGATGCTCAACTGGGCTTACGAAGCGCTGGGCGAGCGTTCGGACGACTTGCTGGAACTGTATTGCGGCAATGGCAACTTCACCCTGCCGTTGGCGACCCGCGTGCGCAAAGTCCTGGCCACTGAAATCAGCAAGACCTCGGTGTATGCAGCGCTCAACAACCTGCGCGACAACGCTGTGGATAACGTCACGCTGGTCAGGTTGTCGGCTGAAGAATTGACCGAGGCGCTGAACGAAGTGCGTCCGTTCCGCCGCTTGCAGGGCATTGACCTGAAAAGCTACGACTTCGGCAGCGTATTCGTTGACCCGCCGCGTGCCGGCATGGACCCGGACACCTGCGAACTCACCCGCCGCTTCGATAACATTCTGTACATCTCGTGCAACCCGCTGACCCTGGCCGAGAACATCGCCCAACTCCACGACACCCACCGCATCGAGCGTTGCGCGGTGTTTGACCAGTTCCCGTGGACCCACCACATGGAATCGGGTGTGCTGCTGGTTCGCCGGTAACCCCTAAAACCACAGCCCTGCGCGCCTCGTCGGTGACTACTTTGCAACCTGTAGTCACCGACGAGGCGCGAGGCAGCGTCAAGGGTTGGCGTTTTCAGGGTTGAAAATACCCGGCCATCTGCTGCAAATCCCCTTCATTCAATAGTCCGGCGTAATACTTGAGCTGCACCCGCGCCAGCAAATAAGCGTAACGCGCCTGCGCCAAATCCCGCTTCGCACTGAACAACTGCTGCTCTGCGTCCAATACGTCCAGATTGACCCGCTCCCCGCCCCGTACGCTTTTTTGCGTCGCTTGCACCAGGGCACTGGCGGAGTCAACTGCCATTTCATATGCCCGCACCTTGGCCGCCGCGCTGTTGTTAAGGTTGAACTGTTTGCGCAGGTCAACCAACGTGGCCGCGGTCTGTGCGTCCAGTTCGTACTGCGCCTGAGACAATTGCCGCGCCGCCTGACGCGTGGAAGCCGACACCGAGCCCCCTGCAAACAACGGCACACGCAGCTGAATGCCTACGCTGTTGGTGTCGTATTTCTGGTTATAGGTGCTTTCTGAATCGGAGCTGGACTGCCGACTGCTGGCATACAGGCTGAGCGTGGGCAGGTGACCGGCCCGCTTGCGCTCCACTTCGTACTCGGCCGATGTCAGTGCATGATGTTGCGACGCCAGTTCAGGGTTATTGGCCAAGGCCAGTTCGCGCCAGTTTTCAAAACGTTGAGGCTCCAGTGGCGGGACAGTGAAAGGCGCCACCAGCGGGTCGAGCTCTTCAACCTGCAACGGTTTACCCAACATCGCTTCCAATTCACGCAACGCGGCGTCCTGATCGTCCTGCGCTTCGATTTCTTGCGCCACGGCCATGCTCAGGCGCGCGCGGGTTTCCAGCACATCGGTGCGCGTCCCTTCGCCGCCTTTGAGCAAACGCTGGTTCAGTTGCAGGCGCTCGGCATAGGCGCGCTTTTGCGCACGGCTCAACTCAATGTGCTCGCGGGCCAACAGCGCCTGGCTGTAGGCACTTAGCACGCGAACCAACAGGTATTGGCTTTTGCTGCGAAAGCGCTCATCCGCGAACAACGCTTGCGCCGCACCTTGTCGGAATCGGGCATAGGCTTCGTAGTCCAGCAACGGCTGCTGCAAGGTCAGGGTCGACGCATAACTGCGGTAGTCACGGTCAGTGCGCGTGTCGGCTTGGGTGACCTGCGAAGCATTACGCGAGTTGTTGTAGTTCCACGACAACGTCGGCAATAACGCGGAGCGACCCAGGGCGCGGTTTTCCTCCCCCGCTGCCCGTTCTTCAATCGCCGCCTGAAACGTCGGATCGTTACGCACGGCCAAGTCATACGCCTGGAGCAACCCCAACGCCTGCGCCGAGGGCATCGAACAGCCGCAGGCCATGACCACCGCGTAAAAAAGTCGGCGCACGCTCATTCCTCCACCAGCGCCATGTGGGTGCGGTCGAGCAAGGGCTTGAACACGTAGTTGAGCAGCGAACGCTCGCCCGTGCGCACGAACGCTTCCACCGGCATGCCCGGACGGATCTGCAAACCGGCCAGTTGCTTGAGCCCGGCTTCGCTGACTTGGGCACGAAGTGTGTAATACGGTTCGTCAGTACGTTGATCCACCTGGCGATCCGCCGACACCAGCGTCACCTCACCCGCCACCCGGGGCGTGGTGCTCTGGCTGAAAGCCGAGAACATCAGTTCAACCGGCAACCCTGCATGCACCTTGTCAGCCAGTTCGACGGGCACGCGCGCCTCCACCAGCAAGGGCTCGCCTTGCGGGACGATTTCCATCAACGCCTGACCGGGCTTGATAACGCCACCTTCGGTGAACACGTCCAGCCCCACCACAATGCCCGACGCAGGCGCACGCAGCTGACTGTTGGCCAGTTCGAACTCTGCCGAGGCCAGCCGGTGACGCAGGTCTTCTGTACGCACACGGGTCTCGGCCAATTGCGTGCGGACTTCCTTTTGATACTCCTCGGCCAACTGACGCACTTTCAGACGCATCTCTTGCACTTGTCGCTGTAACTGCCCGCTGCGCCCGTAGTCTTCGCTGATCGACCCCAGCACTTGGGCATACACGCGCTCACTGTCCAGCAGCCGGTTGCGTGGGATGTATCCGTCGCGGGCCAGTTCACGCAGGCCTTCCAGCTGTTCAGTCAGGGCCGTGCGTTGCAGGATTTTATTGGCCTGGGAATCACGCACCCCGCGCAGTTGCGCCTCGGCGCCTGCAATGCTTTCACCGATGCCCTGCTGATCCAGCAGCAATGCCTGACGTCGGCTATGGAATAACTGCGCTTGCAACGCCAGATTGGGCGCCACCGCGGGCTCATCCTGGTGGGCCAGCAGTTCGGGCGGAAAGCTCACGTGTGTGGCGCCATCGGCCTCGGCATTGAGCCGTGCTTCGCTGGCCAGCGACGCATAAAACTGGCTGCGCAACGACTGCGCCTGCCCCCGCAAAGGCGTCTCCTTGAGGCGAATCAGCACCTGCCCGGCCGTCACGCTGTCACCTTCGCGCACATCAATGCGCGCCACGATTCCGCCGCTCGGGTGTTGCACCACTTTGCGGTGCCCCGAGACCATGACGTTGCCTGACACGGCTACGCCTTTATCGAGAGGCGCCAGCGCGGCCCAACCGAGAAAACCGAGAAAACCGAGAAAACCGCCGAGCATCAACAGCCACCCCAACCGCGCGTAGCGGCGGTCATCCAGTTGCAGGACGTTACGGTCGTCCAGCGCTTTAACGTTCGTAAGACTCATGCCTTGCCCGCCTCTACCACACCGAGGCGGTAGCTCACGTTCATGGTCGGTTTCGCAGCGCGCGCTTGCCCTGGAGCCGGTGCCGCCAGCACGCTGGCGGTCGGTCCGAACGCTTGCAGTTGCCCGTCACGCAAGATCAGCAATTGATCGGTGAGGGTCAGCACATTGGGCTTGTGGGTAATCAGGATCAACGTTCGCTTCAGGGTTTTCAGCCGGGTAATCGCCTGCAACAACGCCTGCTCTCCCGCGTCGTCCAGATTGGAATTGGGCTCGTCGAGGACGATCACGGCGGGCAAGCCGTACACGGCACGCGCCAGCCCGATGCGTTGCTTTTGCCCACCGGACAACCCGACGCCGCTGTCGCCCAGCACGGTGTCGTACCCCTGTGGCAATTGCAGGATCAGTTCATGGACGCCCGCCATTTGCGCAGCGGCCAGCACCTTGTCGGCATTGACCTCTGCAAAGCGTGCGATGTTGTGCGCGATGGTCCCTGCAAACAGTTGAATGTCCTGAGGCAAATAGCCCAGATGCGGGCCGAGTTGGTGTTTGTCCCACTGCGACAAGTCCGCGCCGTCCAGCCGGACCTTGCCCGTGACGGGCTGCCAGACCCCCACCAGCAATCGGGCCAGGGTGGACTTGCCGCAGCCTGAAGGGCCGATGACGCCCAGCACTTGACCGGCGGGCAACGCGAAACTCAGATTGGCCAACGTGGCGCGCCGGGTGCCCGGTGCGCAGGCGCCCAGTTGCTCGACGGACAATTCACCTGTGGGCGCAGGCAATGCCATCCGACGCGGGCGCGGCGGATAGGCCTGCAACAACGCCTCCAGACGTTGATACGCCAAACGGGCGGACGACCACTGCTTCCAGACGCCAATCAACTGATCAATCGGGCTGAGCACGCGCCCCATCAGGATCGACCCTGCAATCATCATCCCCGCCGTCATCTGCCCCTGCACGGCCAACCATGCCCCGAGCCCCAGCACCAGCGATTGCAGGGCCAGGCGCACACCTTTGGACCAGGCGCTGACGGTGGCGGTTTTTTCACTGCCCAGGTTTTGTTGCGTCAAAAACGCGATGTGCTGTGCCAGCCAACGCTCGCGCAGGGTGTCGAGCATGCCCATGGCCTCGATCGCTTCGCTGTTGCGCAGGTGAGCGCTGGCCTGCTGCGTGGCCTCCACCGACCATTCGCTTGCGGCTTTTAGAGGGCCGTGCGAAACCCGCTGGTTGATCCATGCCAATAGCATCAGCACCACGGCCCCGCCCAAGGCCAAGAGCCCCAGCCACGGGCTGAACATGAAGATGACAAACAGATACACGGGGAACCACGGCGCATCGAAAAACGCGAACAGCGCATTGCCGGTCGCAAACTGACGCAAGCGTGTGAGGTCACTCAGCGCCTGCCCGGCGGCGGGGCTGCCGGTGCGTAATTGCGCTTCAAATGCCGCGTCATACACCCGCTGATTCAGGCGCATGTCCATTTGCGTGCCGAGCCGGATGACCACCTGGCTGCGCACCCACTCCAACGCGCCCATCAGGGCGAACAGCCCGAGGATCATCAGCGTCAGCATTAACAGGGTCATGAGATTGCCCGATGCCAGCACCCGGTCGTACACCTGCAACATATACAGCGCGGGGGCCAGCATCAGTAAATTGATGACGGCCGAGAACAGGCCGATGTTGAAAAAAGCACGCTTGTAGGCCGTCAAGGCAGCCAGCATCTCGTTGGCGACGTGGGCATTGTGCCGGGTCATGAAGCGATTCCGTGAGCGATGAACCAACAAAACCGCGCACGCTGGGGGGAGCATGCGCGGCACAACAGGCGTCCTGTCAGCCGTCAACCGTGGCTACAGGACAAGACGGGGTTTACGCCGCCAATGCCCAGTCCTGAGCCACGTCTTGCACACCCACCAGATCGATATCGGCGGCCAGCGGTGCGTCGGCGTGTGCCAGACCGGCGGCGGCCAGGTCGTCGAAGGTGGAATCGGTGGACAGGCCGAACCCGCTCAGCAGGTTGTTGAGTGCCCCTTCCAGGCCCGAGACGTCGCCTTTCATCAGGCCATAGATCACGTCCTGAACAGCGTTGCCTGCCCGGCCGGCGTCACTGGCCGCGGAGAGGTCGAGGCCGTTGAAGGAAACGGTGTAGTCGCTCAACGCAAATTCGTTGCCCGCACCGCCGGTGAGCACTTCGCCCAACTTCACGTTATCCAGTTGCCCCCACAGGAAGTGGTTCATGTTGTCGCCCGCCGGTACGCCGGGGTTATAGACATAGTTCAACCCCTGGGTGGCATTACTTTCAGCAATAAAAGCGTAATCCGACTGATGACTGCCGTGAGTGGCGTATTGCTCACCACTCAGTTCACGGGCCCCGCCATTAAAACCACCGGTATTGCTCAAACCATGACCGGCCGTCTTAAAGCCTTGAGCCCAATCTGTCAGTACGTCATGAATCGAATCAGCGCCTACTGCCGAGTTGTAATTAATTGAAAGCGTCATAACTTAATATCGTCCATAGAAGGTTTAAGGAAGGTGTGCGCACGATGACGCACCTTTACTCAACGCGTGAGCAAACCGGTTCTATAACACAGCGCTTGCCTGTTATTTAAAAGGTGTATTCGAGCATGCCGCTTAATGTTCGGCCACGCGCCATGCTCAAATTGTTGGTATCGCCCATGGCCACAAAATAAGCTTCATCAGTCGCATTCTCCAATGACAACGTAATGTTCAACTTATCCGTTGGCCAGTAGCTCGCATAGAGGTCATAGACGCTGTACTTGGGCCATGCGGCCTGTTCAAGCCCGCTGTAATTCCAGTCGTTAAGGTTTTCACCATTGCCCGGGCTGTAACGTAAACGCACTCCGGTATCCAGACGTCGCTCAAGAAACCGCGCACCGACTGTAAGCGAGCCCCTGTCAGCAGGCATATAGGCGGCGTTGCCCATGGTCGGACCACAATTAATTTTATTGCTGGCGAGCGGGTTATCAAGCCACTCATATTCACGTTTTGTGGTGTAGCCAATTTTTCCATCAGGGCGTGTGTATGGTTCGCGCCAACTGCTAATTTGTTTGCCTCTTATCTTCGCGCCGCCCATGTAATAGTCACTGGCACAGAATTCGTTCTTGCCAATCATATGCGTGTAATTCAAATGGGTGTACACACGCCCCATGTCATAGTTCAACTGATATTCCACACCCCGAAAACGCGTATCCGCACTGTTATTCACATACGCCGAGCGCCCCAAACTGCCGCCGCTGGACGTTTCAGGCAGCGCAATACCATAGTGCATAAAAGAAAAGTTTTTGATGGTGTTATCAAAGTAAGCCACTTTTATGCCGAGGCGATCATTATTAAAAAACAATGCTTCTTTAAATACATTGAAGCCAAATTCCCAGTCCCGGCACTCTTCCGCTTTCAGGAAAGGATTGGGGAATACCCGCTCAGGTGCGCTGCCGCCATGAGGGCGACCGGTCATATAGACCTCGGTCACTGCTGGCGGGCGCCAGCCTTTGCCCCAACGCGCATAGAGCTGAAGCCAATCGATGCCCGGCTTTACACCAATGCCGAACGTCGGTGAAAACCTGCCCTCCTCACGCTCGGTGTCAAAGACATAGTCAATGCGCTTGGCCGTGCCCCCGACAACGGTAGGCACGCCATTAACGACCCGATGAACAGGCAACTCCCACACACTCATGCCTGTTTTGCCATCCAGTCGATAGCGGTCATAACGCAACCCGGCATCCAGTGTCAGCCAGTCACTGTATTGATAATCCAGGCGACTGAACAAACTGGCCATTGTGCGCTTGCCCTCAGGGTCGGCACCTTCAACCCAGGCCAGGTCTTGTTCATTCTGCGAAGGCACCAGATTGTTTTTGGACTTGAGAATGTCCTGGTAGCCCTCAAAGCCATAGTTCCACCTCAACACCCCGTAATTGTTGAAGTCAAAGAGCGATGTGTTTTCGGCCTGAAAGCCCCATGTACTGGTGCGAAACTGATCTTCATAAGCACCAAAGGCATTGCCGCTACTGGCGGAGGCATTGTGGGGCGCGTTGCGGCGGTCAAGCTGCGTATTGACGTAATAGAACTTGCTCTTGAAGTCGATCAGTTCGTTATCGGGGTTGTAGCTGTAATCCAATGCCAGGTTGCCGGTATTGATATTGCTCTTGCTACTGCGCACATAGTCGTAGCCATCGTGCTGGGCATTGATGTAGGTCCAGGCGTCATTACTGTCGCTGTCTGTTTCCAGATACGTGAACTGTGCGCGCTGATCGTTTGGCAGGTTCAGGCCAAACTTGACCATTTGTGAGCGGGTCACACTGCCCGTGTCACCGACCTCACTGTTCAACCAGCTCTTCCAGGCTTGGGGGTAGACGTTTTTGTTACGAATCTGCGTGCCCAAGTTATCAGCGTTTTGCCGCCCGGTTCGGTAATCGCCAAAATGACGTTCGCTGTAAGCAAAAAGTGCATCCCCCATTTCATTGCCAAAAGCAAAGACGCCGCTGCCGTTGAAGTAGGTGCCATTAGCCAGCTCACCGATGCCGCTGCCCGCTCGTATCCGTCCTCCGAACTCTTTGCCGTCTTTGAGGTAGTCACTGGCTTCAAGCGTCTTGAAGGTCGCAATCCCGCCGATAACGGCCGCGCCTCCCATTGCCGACTGGGTGCCTTTATCGATTTGCACACCAGACAGCATTTCGGGATCGACCAGCATGACGCCATTGCGCTGTTGATGACCGTTAACGTTGAAGTTCTGGCGCATGCCGTCGATGTTCATGTTCACGCGGCCATAGTCCTGAACGCCACGAATATTGACGGACAAACCTGGATCCCGCTGATTGACGGCCGTGTACACGCCTGTGGTTTCTTCCAGCATGTCTGCAGCATGGCGCGGGGCACGTTTGTCTATTTGGTCGCGGGTAATCACGGCCACGGAAGAGGGCGTCTGATACACCCAGTCAGCGCTATTGCCTTCGGCCTCGCTGGCAGAAATAGAGGTGGTGCCCAGGGCCAGCGCGCCGGTGGGGTTGCCGTCCACCCGGGTCAGGGTGACTTGGCGCTCGCCCGTGAAGCGGTATTCAATCGGGTTGCTGCCTACCAGTCGCGCCAGGCCTTCCTGTACCCCGAAGTCGCCTTTGAGTGCCGGGGCATGCAGGCCTTGCAGCAGGTGGCTGTCGAACAGCACTTGCAGACCGGCCTGCTCGGCAAATTGCAGAACCGCTTTGTCCAGCGGCTGGGCCGGAATATGAAACGCAATGAACGTTTGCTGCACTGCGCTCTCGGCTTTTTCAGCCGCCTGAGCAGGCACCTGCGCTGCCAACAACGCGAACACACCGACATGAACGGCAAAGGCTAACCGGCTGGCGGCCCCTACCCCTTTGCGCTGATTGAACACCATTCTTGTTATCCCCAAACGTACACGATTTGAATTGCGAATGAATCTCAATAGCAAGACGTGCGAGCAGGGGAAACTCAGTAAGGCTTTTTGCGATTAATGTTCAAAAAGGTAAAACGGGGCTGCGATTCGCTGATGGCTCGCAGCCCCGTGTTGACGGTCAATGGCAGCATCACCGGTCAATAAATCAGGCTGACACCGGCCATTTCGACGCGCTTGATGTGCAGTTCGCAGGTGAGGGTGTGCAGCGCCCCGTCGAGCATTTCAAGGCGGAAAACACCGCTGACCTGCCGACTGGCCAATGCCGGGTTGGCCAGTACGACCTGGCCGGGGCGATAGCGGTTGAGCTGCTCAATCACTTGGTCCAGTGGCTGGCGGTCAAACACCAGCACGCCCCGGCGCCAAGCGGTGGCTGAACTCAGGTCAAAGCCCGGCAACAACTGCACGCCGCGCTGTGGGGTATAGCGCGCACTTTGGCCTTCTTTGAGCACCTGTTGCGCGGCGCCCCCGTTGGGTGGCGATTGCACGCTGACCGCCACGCTGTGTTGCAAAACGCCGACCCAGGCCTGATCCGCGCCTTGGCGCCCGACAACAAACTGGGTGCCCAGGGCCTGGGTCTGCCCCCCAGCACTTTGCACCACGAACGGCCGGGTTTCGGCCTCGCCCATGGGCGCAACGTCAAACACGGCGGAACCGGCCAGCAAGCTGATGCGCCGCTCGTGGGTGTCGTAGTCAATGCGAATGGCACTCGACGCATCCAGCTCCACCGAGCTGCCGTCATCCAGTTGCACAGTGCGCAACTCGCCCGTGCCGGTTCGATAGTCAGCCTGCATCTGCACCAGCAGGTTCGGCCCGCCGACCCACGCCACTGCCAGCACCATGCAAACGGCCGCCGCACGCCCTGCCCAGCGCAACGGCCGACGGCGTCGAGTGACGGGCGCAGGCCGGGCACACGGCGACTCGGGCCTTAAACGGTGAGCCTCGGGCTTGAGTGCGTGCGGTTCCAGCGCCAACTCCCCCAGCGCCGCCCATGTCTGCTGCGCAAACTGCAGCGCAGGCCGATGACGCTCATCACACGCCAACCACTGGGCCAAGTGCGCCTGCGCCTCGTCACTCAACGGGCCCGCGTGCAGACGCACCGCCCATTCGGCGGCCGCCTGCGTAATGATCTGCTGCTCGGGGCCTTGGCTATTCACGTATGAATCTCAAATTCTCATTAGGTATAGGCAGTGACGTCTTGCGTGAAGATTCTCAGTAAGCCATCTGTCGATAGGTAGGAATATTACTGCTCCGGGGTCTGCAGACGCTGCATGACATAAGCCAAGGCTTTGGACAGATGCTTTTGCACTGAGCTATCAGAGATTTCAAGGTGACGCGCCACTTCAGCGTGGGTCATGCCTTCGATCCGGTTGAGTCGAAATATTTCCTGAGTTCGCTCGGGCAGTTCGCAAAGCGCCTGTTTCAAGGCTTTGCGCTGTTGCTCGGCCATTGCCTGGGCCTCCAGCCCTGCCATTTCATCCTCGATTTCAGCCAAGGCTTCATGGCTTACCGAGTCGGTTTTTCGACGGGTTTCCTGACGAATGTGGTCCACCAGCAGGTTGCGCGCCGTGCGGTAAAGATAACCGGGAGAGTTGTCGATTTTCGCTTTTCGTCCATGCTCAACCATACGCAGGAAGCTTTCCTGCACCAGATCGGCAGCGAGCTGTGGGTCACGTACCTTGCGCGCCAAGTACCCGCGCAGGGTGTTGGCATGCTTGAGGAACAAGCCCTTGAGATCCATATCCGACAAACCGACTCCCTGGAGCATGAAGGAAAGGGGGCGTCATCTTACTTTTTGTCGAGAATGATTTTCAATTGATATTCAGTTTCACTGCCGTCGACCTGAACTTATCACTGCGACGTCATCGCACTAAGTGCCACACTTCGCGGTCACTGCAAGAGCGTCTGACGACCGGGCTGGCGCAGCACCCCGTCAGCAACAACACTTATGAACAAGATTGATAGAGGACACCTCCATGCTGTGGAAAAAAGGCCGGCGTAGCGACAACGTTGAAGACGTGCGCGATCAAAGCACCGGAAGCGGCGGGATGCGTATTGGGGGCGGTAAAGGCCTGAGCCTGATGGCCGTGGTGGTCATCGTCGGTTTCGGCCTGCTGACCGGGCAGGACCCGATGCAAATTCTTGGGCAATTGAGCGGCCAGTTAACCGAGCAATCATCGCCGCAGGTCTCGCAACAAACCGGTCATGCTCCGCCGGCCAACGATCAACAAGCCGAGTTCGTGCGTGCCGTGCTGGGCGATACCGAAGACACCTGGCGTCAGGTCTTTCAGCAGTCCGGTCGCACCTATAAAGACCCGACATTGGTGCTGTTCAGTGGCCAGATCAACTCGGCGTGTGGCTTCGCCTCTTCTGCCAGCGGCCCTTTTTACTGCCCGGCCGACCAGAAAGTGTACCTGGACATGAGCTTTTTCCAGGAGATGGCTCAGCGCTTTCAGGCCGCAGGGGATTTTGCCCAGGCGTATGTGATTGCCCATGAAGTCGGTCATCACGTGCAAACGTTGTTGGGTGTGTCGTCAAAAATGCAAATGGCCCGCCAGCAAGGCAAACCCATGAAAGGCGATGGCGGTTTGCTGGTCCGTCAGGAATTACAAGCGGACTGTCTGGCAGGCGTGTGGGCCAGCGTTGCGCAAAAACGCTTGAACTGGCTGGAGCCGGGAGACATTGAGGAAGCGCTCAACGCGGCAAACGCCATTGGTGATGACCGCTTGCAGCAACAAGGCCAGGGTCGCGTGGTGCCGGACTCCTTTACCCACGGCACTTCGGCGCAACGGGTGAAGTGGTTCAAGACCGGCTTTGCACAGGGCGACATCAATCAGTGCGACACCTTCTCCGCTGCCCGCCTGTAACTGCCGGGGCGCGGGATGCCAGGGCTGATCGCCCTGGCATGAGGTTGACCGCGAATCAGGCCACGAGGCGCCGCAATTCAAAACAATCCCTGGCATGCCAGTCGGCCAGACCAGGCCACGGGTTTTCAGGGACATTGACCAGCACCGTCTTGCTGCCCGCAGCACGCCCGCATTCAAGGTCAAAGCGGAAATCCCCCACCATCACCATTTGCGCAGGCTCAACGCCCCACGCCTTGGCCAGTTTCAACAGGCCATCCGGGTCGGGCTTGTGGGCCGCGTTGTCACGTCCCAACACATCGTCGGGAGCAAAACACCGATCCAGACCAATGGCCTTCAGGGTGATTTGCGCCAGCTCCTGAGCGTTTCGGGTCAGAATCCCCAAGCGCACGCCCCGCTCAGCCAGGTCAAGAATCAACTCGACCGCACCGGGTGCCGGGGTGGAAGCCAGCGCCAGCTCGCGCTCATGCTCCAGCAGCCAGGCATGCTTGGCGGCCGACTCGGCGGCCGGCAAACCAGCGAGGTGGGTGAGGATGTCTTCATCGTCCGGGATGGACAGTTCACGATGAATCAGCTTGAAGTCATGCACCGCCACAGTCAGCGTGCCGTCCATGTCGAACACCCAATGCTTTACGTCTTTTAGCGTCATGCCCAGTCCTTGCGATGGCGAATTAAACCTTCCTGAGTGACCGACGCCACCAACTGCCCGGCGCGGTTATACACACTGCCACGGGAGAACCCGCGAGAATTGCCAGCCCACGGGCTGTCCATGGCGTACAGCAACCAGTCGTCAGCGCGCAGATCCGCGTGGAACCACAGGGCGTGGTCGAGACTGGCCACTTGCATATCTTTTTGCCAGACGCCTTTGCCGTGAGGTAGCAGCGAAGTCGTGAGCAAGCCGAAGTCCGAAGCGTAGGCCAGCAGGTACTTGTGCAGCGCGGGCGTGTCGGCCAGCGCGCCGTCTGCGCGAAACCAGACGTATTTGATCGGGTCGCAGACCTTGGGGTTGAACGGGTCTTCCCCCACCACCGGCCGAAACTCGATGGGCTTGGCACACAGCAGCTTTTCGCGCATGGCCTCGGGAATCAGGTGCGCGCGCTGACGGATGAGGTCCAGCTCGGAAGGCAGATTTTCCGGGCCGACCACATCGGGCATCGGGATCTGGTGCTCAAACCCGCCTTCGTCGTATTGAAACGATGCGCTACAGGTAAAAATCGGTTGGCCCTTCTGGATCGCGGTCACCCGACGGGTGCTGAAACTGCCGCCATCACGCACGCGGTCGACTTGATACACCACGGCCAGCCCGGCATCGCCGGGCCGCAGAAAGTAACCATGCATCGAATGCACATGCCGGGCGTCTTCAACCGTCTGGCTCATGGCGGACAGCGATTGACCGAGCACCTGACCGCCGAACAACTGGCGAAAGCCCAAGTCCTGACTGCGGCCGCGAAAGAGGTTCTCTTCGATCGGTTCCAGGGTCAGCAAATTGACCAGATCATCCAACACTTGGCTCATTCAGTTTTTCCTCACACAGAGCAATACCGGCGCAATCTTCGCTGCGACGGCCACACAAAATTCGGCACTCGCCGCTTAACCTACAACTTGAACGTCATTTGCCTGCTTATCCGTGCAGCGTTTCCAACCATTGCGCCCGACTGATCCGATACAGCACGTGGGGGCGCAAGGGATGGCCCTCGGGGATCTTCGGGTGTTCAAAATCACCCGCCAGATCACGCTGCATGCCGATGGCCTGCATCACTTTCTGCGAGGGCAGATTGGCCTCGGTGGTAAAGGACACCACTTGATCCAGCGCCAGCCGGTCAAAGGCACAGCGCAACACTGCCCACGCAGCTTCACTGGCGTAACCCAACCCCCAATGCTCGGGCGCCAGGCGCCAGCCAATCTCGACAGCAGGGGTGAACGGTGCGTCGAATCCGACATTCAATAAACCGGTAAAACCAATAAACGCACCGCTGTCCTTACGCTCCAGAGCCCACAGTCCGTAGCCATATTCAGCGAAGTGGCCGCGAACACGGCCGATCAGCGCGGCGCTTTCGAGGCGGCTCAACAGTCCCGGAAAATAGCGCATGACCCGCGGGTCGGCGCACATGGCCGCAAACGCTGCCAAATCCGTGTCTCGCCACGGGCGCAGGCGAAGACGGGCACTTTCGAGTTCCTGAATTTGCTCCATCAAACCCCTCCGATTTATTACCGGGCTTTTCATGTGTCGGCCAGTGTACCGCGCTGTTAAGATCCGGCGCTCGTTCCGACGTGAAATCCCCATGCCTTTACCGCTGATTTATCACGATGACTACAGCCCGGCGTTCCCGCCCGAGCATCGTTTCCCGATGGATAAACTCCGCTTGTTGCGCGACCACCTGGTGGAAACCGGGCTAACCCGGGACGCCGACCTGCTTCGCCCCGCGCTGTGCCCTGTGGATATCCTCGCCCTTGCCCATGATCCGGCGTACATCGAGCGCTATATGGCGGGCGAGCTGGCGCGTGAAGACCAGCGGCGTCTGGGCCTGCCCTGGAGCGAAGCCCTGGCGCGGCGCACCATTCGCGCCGTCGGCGGCTCTCTGCTCGCCGCCGAGCAGGCATTGAGCCACGGGCTGGCCTGCCACTTGGCCGGTGGCACCCGACACGCCCACTACGACCACCCGGCGGGCTTTTGCATCTTCAATGATCTGGCGGTCATCAGCCGTTACTTGCTGGAAAGCGGGCGTGTCAGTCGCGTGCTGATTTTCGACTGCGACGTGCATCAGGGTGATGGCACGGCGCGCATTCTGGACACTACGCCAGAGGCGGTGACCGTTTCGCTGCACTGCGAAAAGAACTTTCCGGCGCGCAAGGCGCAAAGCGACTGGGACATCGGCCTGCCCATGGGTATGGGCGATGCCGCCTATTTGCAAGTGGTGGATGAAGCGCTGAATTACTTGCTGCCGCTGTACCAGCCGGATTTGGTGTTGTACGACGCCGGGGTCGATGTGCACCAGGACGACGCGCTGGGGTACTTGAAACTGACAGACGCAGGCGTGGCCGCACGTGATGAAGCCGTGATGCGGCATTGTCTGGGCCGGGACATACCGGTGGTCGGGGTGATCGGCGGGGGCTACAGCAAAGACCGCAAGGCGCTGGCGCGCCGTCATGGGATTTTGCACCCCAGCGCGCACAAGGTCTGGTGCGCAATGGGCTGCGATTAATTACCCACAATGCCTGTGGAACCGCTTGTGGATAACCTGAGTGAAAGCCCTTGCAGGCCATACAGCACGTGACCTGCAAGGCGCTGTGTGTTTTTCGTACAGATGCAGTCGTGATGCTCCTTTTGGGCTGGCGGGGAGCGCTGGAACGGACGCTTGAGCCGTGACGTCGCCGGACGTGAAGTGTGAGCGTTGAACGGGCGTACATCGCCCCCTTGCTCGGCAGCGACTACGGATTTGCGCAGTCAGGTAGAATGCGCCGCTTATTTCGCCGATTTGCAGCTTGCCATGACTGACGCCATCCCTTCCCTTCCCCCTCATGTCGCCATCATTGGCGGTGGCCCGGCGGGCCTTATGGCCGCTGAAGTGCTGAGTCAGGCGGGTGTGCGAGTCGATCTGTATGACGCCATGCCGTCGGTCGGGCGCAAGTTTTTACTGGCTGGGGTCGGGGGCATGAACATCACGCACTCTGAAGCGTATCCCGCCTTCCTGTCGCGCTATGCCGAACGGGCGCCCCAGATTGCGCCCCTGTTGCGTGCCTTTGATGCCGATGCGCTGTGCCGCTGGATTCACGATCTGGGCATCGAGACCTTCGTTGGCAGCTCGGGCCGGGTGTTCCCCTCCGACATGAAAGCCGCGCCGCTTTTACGCGCCTGGCTCAAGCGGTTGCGCGAGTCCGGCGTGGTTATCCACACCCGCCATCGCTGGTTGGGCTGGCGAGCAGATGGCGCATTGCGCATCGACAGCCCGGAAGGCGAAAAACACCTCACCCCCGACGCAACCGTCCTGGCGCTGGGGGGCGGCAGTTGGGCGCGGCTGGGGTCCGATGGGGCGTGGATGCCGCTGCTCGCTGAACGCGGGGTCTCGCTGGCAGCCCTGCAACCCAGCAACTGCGGGTTTGATGTCCCTGGCTGGAGCGAGGTACTGCGCACCAAATTTGCCGGTGCACCGTTGAAAAATATCGCCATTGCACTGGAGCATCACAACCCGCGCTTGGGTGAATGCGTGATCACGGCCAGTGGCATCGAAGGCAGCCTGATTTACGCGTGGTCGGCGCCGATTCGAGAAGCGATCAACCGGCAAGGGGCTGCCACGATTCTGATCGACCTGTTGCCGGGCAAGGCTGTGGATAACGTGGCAAAGGCGCTCGCCAAACCCCGTGGCTCACGCTCGATGAGCAAACATCTGCACAGCCAGTTGGGTCTGGACGGCGTGAAAGCCGCGCTGCTGCGCGAATTGGCACCCGCTGAATGTTTCGCAGACCCGGCGCTGCTGGCCCGTGCCATCAAAGCGTTGCCGTTGCAGTTGATTAAGCCACGTCCGCTGGACGAGGCCATCAGCAGTGCGGGCGGTGTGACCTTTGAGGCGCTGGACGAACACTTGATGCTCAAACCGTTGCCGGGGGTGTTCTGCGCAGGCGAGATGCTGGACTGGGAAGCGCCAACAGGCGGCTATTTGCTCACCGGCTGTTTCGCCAGTGGCCGCGCCGCCGGGTTGGGGGTTTTAAGCTGGCTGCACCCTCAGGCCTGATTCAAAACCGCTACCCGCCAGCGCGCGGTAGCGGTTAAAAACCTTACTTGCGTTTACGCGGGCCGGTGTTGAACACGGGCACTTTACGCACAGGCTTGACTGAGGGTTCAGTCGGGGCCACTTCGCCGCTGTCCACCCATTTGCCCAGGTTGCGTTTACCGCCACCGCCGGACGTTTTGGGCTTTTTAGGCTTCTTCGGTTTTTTGATCACCTGACCCGAGGCGTCGGTTTCGGGCACGCGGTGCTCTGGCTCGAAGTCCTGTTCTTCATGGCGCGGCAGCGTTTGGCGAGTCAGCATCTCAATGGCCGAGAGCATGTTCACCTCATCGGCACACACCAGCGAAATCGCCTCGCCCTTCTGACCGGCGCGACCCGTACGGCCAATGCGGTGGATGTAGTCCTCGGCCACGATCGGCAGGTCGAAGTTGACCACCAGCGGCAAGTCTTCAATGTCCAGACCACGGGCCGCGACATCGGTGGCCACAAGTATCTGCACTTCACTGGCCTTGAAACGATCCAGCGCGCGTTGGCGCGTGGCCTGCGGCTTGTCGCCATGGATGCCGTCAGCGTTGATGCCCAGCGCTTGCAGCTTGCCCACCAGGTCATCCACGCCATTGCGGGTTTTGGCGAACACCAGCACCTGCTTCCAGCGCTGGGTGCGCAACAAATGCAGGAACAGCTCGGCCTTGCGCTTCTTGTCGACCGGGATAACCCACTGCTTGACGCTGCTGGCCGCGACGTTGCGCGGGCTGACTTCAATGCTCAGCGGGTTGTCGAGCATTTGCTCGCCCAGCGCGCGGATCGCATCCGAGAACGTGGCCGAGAACAGCAAGGTCTGACGCTTTTTCGGCAAGGCGCGGTAGATGTCGCGCAGTTCTTCGCTGAAACCCAGATCGAGCATGCGATCGGCTTCGTCCAGGATCAGGGTTTGCAGCTGGTTGAACTTGATCGCTTTCTGGCGATACAGGTCAAGCAGACGACCCGGCGTGGCTACCAGCACATCAACGCCTTTGCGCATTTTCATCATTTGCGGGTTGATGCTGACGCCGCCGTACACCGCGTAGGTGCTCAACGGCAGGTGTTCGGCGTACTGGCGAATGCTTTCGTGAACCTGCTCGGCCAGCTCACGGGTCGGCACCAGCACCAGCGCACGCACGGAGTTGCTGGCGACTTTCGGGCCTTCCATGGTCAGCGACTGCAACAGCGGCAGGGCAAAACCGCCGGTTTTACCGGTGCCGGTCTGGGCGGCGGCCATCAGGTCGCGGCCCGCCAGCACGGCGGGGATGGCTTGGGCCTGAACCGGGGTCGGGGTCTGGTAGCCGAGCGTCTCAAGGGCGCGCAGCAAGGGTTCGATCAGGCCAAGGGAGGCGAATGTCATGGGGATACCGTCGAAAAAGGTCAGCGCGTGGGTGCAGAGGTTGCAATGGCGCGCAGTTTACCCTAATTCAGACGGGTTTCTGCTTGCGCCACTGCGGTAACCCGATCAACACCACCGCACTGATGATGACCGCCATCGCCAGGCACTCTTCAAAACCGATGGTCTCGCCCGCAAAGGCAATGCCAAGCATCACCGCCACGGCCGGGTTGACGTAGGCGTAGCTGGTGGCGGCTGCCGGGCGTACGTTTTTAAGCAAATACATGTAGGCACTGAACGCGATGATGGAGCCGAAAAACACCAGATACAGCAAGGCACCCCAACCGGCGGCTGTCGGCATTTGCGTCAGACGCTCGCCGCTCAACAGGCTGCCGATGAGCAACACAGCGCCCGCCGTGAGCATTTCCGCAGCGCTGGCCATTGGCCCGGCCGGCAGTGGCAAGTGACGGCTCCAGACGGAACCGAAGGCCCAGGCCGCCGCCGCAAACAGGATCATGGCCGCACCGAGCGGGCTGGCTTGCAGGTTGGAGCCGAGGTTGAGCATGGCAATACCGATCAGCCCGAGCACAATCCCCGCCCACTCCAGCCGCGTATTGCGCGCGCCCCAGAAATAGCCGAACAGCAACGTGAACAACGGCACGGTGGCCACGGCCAACGCCGCTACCCCCGATGCCACGCCCGAGTGCTCGGCCAGGGTCACGCCGCCATTGCCGCAGGCCAACAGCAGAAAGCCGATCATCGCCGCCGAACGCCACTGCACCCACGTGGGCGCAGGCGACCCGCGCCAGCGCATGAACGCATACATCAAGCTGCCCGCCACGAGGAAACGCACCCCGGCCATCATCAGCGGCGGCCAGGACTCAATGCCGATACGGATCACCAGATAAGTCGACCCCCAAATCACGTACAACGCGAAAAAAGCACCGATCAATTGCAACGGGAAACGAGGTGCGGCAGGCATGGTTCAGCTCAAAGGCAAAGGCAGGGGATCTGGAAGTCTAGACATCGGAGCAGTGCAACAGAAGTAACAGATTGCATCAAAAGCGGCCGTACACTTTTTACCGCCATGGGGGCGCTAGGTGAGCGTCAGAAACCCCGGTAACGCTTGAGGTGATCGTTGATCTTGGCGGCCGGCACTTTTTGCAAGCTGCACAGCAGGTCATGGTTCAGCTCACGCAGACCATGCTGTTCGCGCAGTTGCCGGGCCAGGTGCGCGGTCAGGTTGGCGGCCATTTCGGCGTCGGCCATCGCCCGGTGCGCCTTGCCGGTGTGAGGCAGGTCAGCGAACGTGGTCAGCGTGCCGAGTTTGTGGTTGGGGGCGGCGGGCATCAAACGCCGCGCCAGCAGCAGCGAACAGGCGAAGTTCTGTAAGCGGGTACGCTTGATGCGGCCCATCTCAAAATCCCAGAACTTTTGGTCGAACGCGGCGTTATGCGCCAGCAACGGGGTGATGCCGACAAACTCGTTGACCTCGTTCATCACCTGCTCGGCCGAAGGCGCGGTGCGCAACATGGCGTTGCTGATACCCGTCAACTGCTCGATAAACCCCGGCACGCGCACACCGGCGTTCATCAGGCTCTGGTAACGCTCGACAATGCGCCCCTGCTCCAGAATGACCACGGCAATTTCAGTGGCCCGGCAGGTGCTGCTCGGTGAAATGCCGGTGGTTTCAAAGTCGATGACGGCGATACGTTCCAAACGGGGTCAATCCTGTAAAAAGTGAGCGTTACTTAAGCAGCAAATTGCCTTCGATCGGCACGTAGCGGGTGGCCGCGCGGATCAAGGAGTTGGCGGTCAGGCCCGGCACGCCGTACGCCACGGTTTCGACCCCGTGCTTGTGGGCAATGCGTTCAAGCAACAGGTCGAAGTCGCCATCGCCCGAGGCCAGCACCACTTCGTCCACATGGGCGGCGGCGTCCATGATGTCGATGGTGATGCCGACATCCCAGTCGCCTTTGGCCGAGCCGTCACTGCGCTGGATATAGGGCTTGAGCTTCACCGTGAAACCGAGGTTGCGCAGGATTTGCTGAAACTGCTGCTGTTTGCTGTCACCACGGTCGATGGCGTACGCATAGGCCTCAACAATCTCACCCCGCTGGCTGATATCGGCCCACAGCGCGGCGTAATTGAAATGGCAGCCATACGCCTGGCGAACTGTGTAGTAGAGGTTCTGCACATCTGCAAAGACTGCAATTTTTTTCACCGAAGACACCTCAAGGCGTCCAGGCAAATGGGCGCACGACTGAATACAAGTGGGGCAGTATGCCAGCCCGCGCAAGGTTTGCGTGGATAATGCGCCCGCCGCGCCCGATGGGGCATTCGCCTTACACGAACTTAGGCACTTGCATTTGCTTGATGCCGGGCTTGATCGGTTAAAGTGGCGCACCGCTTTTGAATGCTGATACCGAACATGAATCCTCTGACTGTTATTCGTGACGCCCTGTACTTCTTCCAGCGCAATCTGGGCCAGATTGTGACGCTGTGCTTGCCGCTGGTGATTCTTGAGGCCGTGCTGCAACAACTGGTCGACCACGCCACGGGGCCTGATGCTTCGCCAGGCTATGGGTTGGTTGTCGGCTTGTTGGTGTACCCGATCTACACGGCAGCGCTGATCCTGTTCCTCGACGCACGCAGCCGTGGCGAAAGCCCGCGCACTCGAGACTTGCTGGCCCGTGCGCTGCAACTGTGGCCAAAGTTTGCGTTGTTGGCGGCCATCAGCACCTTGCTCATCGTGCTGGGGCTGTCGATGTTTTTGGTGCCCGGCATCTACCTGACCGTCGTGTTTGCGTTTGCCGAATACCAGTTGGTGCTGCGCGACGAACCGCCCCTGGCCGCCTTGAAGTCCAGCTTTGAGCTGAGCCGCGGCCACTTCTGGCGCATCTTCGTGTGCATTCTGGCGGTGCTGGGGCCCTTGATGCTGCTCAAGGAGCTGGGCTTTTCGGTGTACCCGCCGGCCGAGAACCCGGTGCTGTCACTGGTGCTAGAAAGCATCAACAGCTTCCTGCAGTTGTTTCTATCGGTGGTTTTGTTCCGGTTATTTATGTTGATTCGAGAATCTTCAGACAAGTAAAAGAAGATTTACCTACAAGCCTGCCAGTGGGATGCCGAGCATGGGGCGCGTATGCTCGGCCTTCTGCGCAACCTTTATAAGCCGAGTCCATGTCACGTCTTTTGCGTAATACCGTAGTAGGTTTCTTGCTGACAGCCGCGCTGTTGGCGTGCCTGATCTACAGCCTGACGTGGCGCCCGCAGGCCAGGGAGGTGCTGCCCGTCAGTTGCCCTGCCTCGGCCCCGGTGCTGGTGCCCGGTCAGGCACTCAAGGTCATGACCTGGAACGTGCAATACCTGGCGGGCAAGCGTTACGTGTTCTGGTACAACCTGAGCGACGGCAGCGGGCCGGATACCCGCCCCAACCGCGAAGACATGGCCTACAGCCTGGATCAGGTGGTGCGCGTCATCCGCGACGAAAAGCCCGATCTGGTGTTGCTGCAAGAGGTCGATCAAAACGCCAAGGCCAGTGCCTATCAGGATCAGCTCAAACTGTTACAGGAGCGCCTGATCGACCTGTACCCCTGCAGCGCGCAAGCATTCACCTGGAAAGCCGACCTCGTCCCCGACCGGCACATTTTTGGCAGTGTCGGGCGCACCCTGGTGACGCTGAGCCGCTTCCAGATCGAACACGCCGAGCGCGTGCAATTACCGGTGGCCGAGGCCAACATCGTCAGCCGTCAGTTTCAACCCAAACCCGCCCTGCTGGTCACTTACCTGCCCCTCAACGACGGCGGGCAACTGGTGGTCATCAATACCCAACTCGACCGCCCGACGCTGAACAACAGCAACCTGCGTCGACAAATGCAGGCGACCGCTGCGGTGGTGGACAAGTTTGAGGGTTACGGCACCCCCTGGCTGATCGGCGGGGACTTCAACTTGCTGCCTATCGGCCAGTTTCTGCGCCTGCCCGCCGAGTTGCGCGCAGGTTACTCGCCTGATAGCGAGCTGCACCTGCTGTGGAAAAAGTACCCAATGATTCCCAGCAACCCTGAAGCCACCGGCATCGACCGCGAACTGTGGCTCACGCATTTCCCGAACAATCCGCGTGTCGAAGAGCCCGATCGCACCCTCGATTACCTGTTTTACAGCCCGAAACTCAAACGCATCGAAGGCTACGTGCGTCAGGAAGACACGCTCACCCTTTCTGACCACTTGCCCGTTGTCGGCCGCTTTTTACTGCCGCTGGACTGAACCGGCCCCGCCCGTCAGCGGTCAGGTTTTTCTGGGTTTGATGCGCGCCGTGGCTTCAGCCACGAGTGGATCGTCGGGCCAGTAGTCAGCGATATCACCTTACATTCCCGACATTGACACTGCTTAACCGCCTGAAAATGCTATGCATGACGGCTATTTTGGTAATTGGCCATTGACCGTCAAACTCAACTCCTATGATTGACACAAACTGATGCGCATCAAGAGCAGGTTTGACAGGTGTACCAACGCAAGCCAGCTCAAATTGAGAGAACGGTTTGACACATCGCACCGCCTCCTAATCATGCTGACCACTCACCCCTAGCCGTTAGGCCAATCAAACCGAAGTGACAGCTGGTAGCAACAAACCCAAGCAGACGGTCGCGTCTGACAGCTATCGCCCTCGACGCAGTTCGATCATGTCCAGTGTTTCAAGAGTCTGAACTACGTCTTCAACTTTTTCGGTGTCGAAGTCGTCCCGATTCGCTTCCTCATGGGTTCCCTTATTCAGGTATGTCCATACGAGGTTTTCTTCTGGAATTCCCACAATCTTTCCATAAGCGGCGATCAGCGGCGCTTTGCTTGCGTGACTGAAAGCGGCAGCGTCCTTTAATGTTGCCGCTGACCGAAAACTGACCCAGTAGAGGCTGTTCTGCCGACTGAAAACTGACCCAGGTGTTCAACTGCTTCTGCTCAATTTTTGAGCAGGAGAACACAGGGTGATCAGTATGGAAATGATGGGCAAAATCCGCCGGATGTATTTCCGCGACAAGCTGTCGCTGCATGAGATAGCCAAGCGCACCGGGTTGGCGCGCAACACGATTCGCAAGTGGGTCAGAGCACCTGAGGCCAAGCCGCCGGTCTACCAACGCCGCGCGATCTTCAACAAACTCAGCCCTTTTCACGCCACGCTGGAGCAGGCGCTAAAAGCCGATTCGCTGCGGCCCAAGCAACAGCGGCGCAGTGCCAAGGCGCTGTTGGCGCAAATCAAAGCCGAAGGTTATGACGGTGGCTACAGCCAGCTCACCGCGTTTATCCGTGCCTGGCGAGGGGGACAGGGCAAGGCGTCGCAGGCCTTTGTGCCGCTGACCTTTGCTCTTGGCGAGGCGTTTCAGTTTGACTGGAGCGAGGAAGGCTTGCTGGTCGGCGGCATTTACCGGCGTATGCAGGTGGCACATCTGAAGCTGTGTGCCAGCCGTGCGTTCTGGCTTGTGGCGTATCCGAGCCAGGGCCATGAGATGTTATTTGACGCCCATACACGCTCGTTCGGCTCCTTGGGCGGCGTGCCGCGCCGGGGCATCTACGACAACATGAAGACGGCCGTCGACAAGGTCAATAAGGGCAAAGGCCGGACGGTGAATGCGCGCTTTGCGGTGATGTGCGCGCATTACCTGTTCGATCCGGACTTCTGCAACGTCGCCGCTGACCCACCACTGCCACATCGTCGAAACCGGTAACGAGTCCTATCGCCTGCAACACAGTAGCTTGGCGGCCCAGGCCAAGATCAAATCACGGGAGCGAAAGCGTAAGGGCGGCCAAGAACCGGAGGACGATGAGCCGTTCTGATTTCATGGCGACGACGGCCTGCTACATGGCTGCGTGTGGCAGGTCTTAAACAACTGAACTGGGCTAGCGAAGGAGTGGGGGCAACAGCAGCTGCGCTGGTAGACTTATCCACAGTTGCTGGTAACAAAATCAGCAATCCGCCCTGGGTCAAATTTCAATCGGCAGGGTGGGTCAATTTTCCATCAGCGCCAACACCTCGACGTCTATCGATCTGACCAGTAAGCGTCCAACAGCCGCAGCCAGTGCCTCGAACGCAGTAAAGATCACGGACTGCCCCAATATTTCATGAGCGACTGTCTCAGAAACCCCTGCGACCACTTCCTCCGGTATCGTTTTAACCCTTGCGTGCTCGCGAGCCGTGAGCAACCGGCTGAGGCCGGGTTTCGTGGGATGAAGAATGAATGGTTCCGTGCTTCGCCCCTTGGCATACCCCCTTCCGATACATCCACAGGTGGCCGCTGATGAGGGGAGCAACTGACGCTGAAAATTCTTTCCAGCTGCCAGATCTCGCGTTTCCTTGTCATGCAGGTAGTCGAAACTTCTCCACCGCGCATCATCTGGTGAAATAGGCTCCAGGATGGCTTCCAAGGTCGCCTCCTTGCTCCTCAAAGGGCGAACATCTTCCGCTGTCAGGTTCGTTAGAGCACCTTCCGTATAAGCAACCACAGCCATCCTTGACCGGTCCTCTAACGCTCCATATTTCGCACCATCCAAAATGCACTCGAAAACGCTGTACCCAAATGAATCAAGAGCAGAACGAATGACCAACATCGAGGTACTGTTCAGGTAGTCGGGCACGTTCTCTATGATCGCAATCGCCGGGTTTGCGAAACGCACAAACTCCAGAAAGTCCATGAACAAAGCTCCTGCTGACGGATGGTCCTCAGTAGCCACCAGCTTGTTCTTGGCCTTACCTGACCGGGACGCTCCTGTGCAGGGATTAGGAGGATCGTCAAGAGTCAATCTATGCTAGGAATCCTATTGCTAGGACGCCTCAGCATAGCTATAGCGCCGGCCAGACGATCTAAGTGTAAGCATAGCAGCCACGCTGCCCCCATATCGGCCGCACCCCAGCCCCCCTGACTTTTATACAGAGGCCCCAATGAAAACTGAAAAAATAGTTCTAGCAGGCGGTTGCTTTTGGTGTCTTGAACCGGTCTTCAAGAGAATCAAAGGCGTTCAGTCTGTGATATGTGGCTACACGGGAGGAACCCTAAACGCACCAACTTATGATGATGTATGCACTGGCAAAACAGGTCATGCTGAAGCAATAAAAGTTGAATTTGACAGTAGCGAAATTAGCCTATCCGAATTACTTGATATTTTCTTTGCAATACATGACCCAACCACTCTAAACAGACAAGGCGCAGATACTGGAACCCAATATCGATCCGCCATATTTTATAATAACGACGAACAGCTAGAAATCGCGAAAAACGCAATACTAGAAACCGAAAAAAAAGGCACCTGGAAAAGCCCAGTGGTAACCACCCTAGAGAGGTTAGCTGAATTTTTCGAGGCTGAGGAGTATCACCAAGACTTCTTCACAAAGAATCCAAGCAACAGATACTGCCAGATATCAATCTCACCAAAGCTCGCAAAACTGGAAAAAATAATCAAAAAATAATCAAACATGTGGCACCACTAGTACCACATCGTCATGCAATATGTCCCACAGTGCGCCGAAATCAACCTCTTCGCGCGGTAGTGCGGGACGCTCGGTATCCAGCCAGACGAGCTCGAGACTGCCGCCGATCAACTGCTCCCCATTTAACCTAAACAGCCTTCCCCCCACTGCACTAGCTAGGGCTCGTAGTTCGGCGCAAGGCTGAAGTCGCTTGGCTGCTTCGCTGTGCAGATCCATGACCCACTTTCCATCAAACTCCCGGTTGTAGTTCCACAAGCATCTCGCGAGTCTTGCCGGCCCGCTCCACTAACAAGACCACAACATCTCCAACGTTCTTGTCGTCTAGCCGGGCCTGTAATGTGGTGACGTCGTCGACGGCGATACCGTCGATGCTGATAACGCGATCGCCGGGCACGATGCCGCCTGCGGTGACCTCGGCGCCGACGAGCCCGGCCCTGTGCGCCGCCGAGCCCGGCGTCACGCGCAATACGAATACGCCCTTACTGCCGGTCAGCGCCTGCAGACGCGCGTTGAGCTGCTCATCCACCTCGATGCCCAGCGCCGGACGGATGTACTTGCCGGTCTTTATGACTTGCGGCACCACGCGCATGACGGTATCGACCGGCACCGCAAAGCCGATGCCGGCCGAGGCGCCAGACGGACTGTAGATGGCGGTATTGATGCCGATCAGCCGCCCAGCCGAATCGAGCAGCGGGCCACCGGAATTGCCGGGGTTGATAGCGGCGTCGGTCTGGATCAGGTGGTCAATGGCCGGGCCACTGGCGTCGCCGGAAAGGGTGCGGTCAAGCGCGGAGACGATGCCGGTGGTGAGCGTCCAGTCGAGCCCGAAGGGATTGCCAATGGCAAAGACCTTTTGCCCCACCTTGAGATCGGCACTGGTGCCCACCGGCACCGCCGGTGGGCGTTTGAAGCCGACGCCGATCTTGATTACGGCGATGTCGTGCGCTGGGCTCGCCCCCACCAGCGCGGCCTGGTAGTCGCGGCCGTCGGCAAGCTTGACGGTGGCTTCGGACGCGCCCTGGATGACGTGGAAGTTGGTGACGACATGGCCGGCGTCGTCCCAAATGAAGCCCGATCCCGTGCCACGGGGCACGGAGAAGACATTGCGCGTCCAGACGTCGCGCACCAGCTGCGCGGTGGTGATGTAGACCACCGAGGCGCGTGATTTTTCGAACAGTTCGATGGTGGCCTGTTCGTCAGCGGCCAGATCGCCACGCGGCGTGACGGTGCGCTCAGCGGCTTGGCGCGGGCTGAACCAGGCTTCGATGGCGGGCAGGAACTGCCAGAACAGCATGAGTGCTGCAACGCACGCAGTGATGACGAGCCAGCGCCGGACGAAATGATCCGGAGCTGGGCGTTGTGGGTAAGGACCGGGGGAAGACATGACGGAGGCTCCTTTCGAGTGATTTAGCGCCAAAGGCCGCTCAGGCCCCGGCGTGGTGGGCACATCGGGGCGAACGACCTTGGCACGAGATAATCCGTTTGGAACGGCAGGGTCTGCGATGGCTGAGGCGCCAACTCCATCAGGCGCGCGATACGATTCTCTGCCGCCGTATGCGTGCGCAACCAAGACGGCTCGGGATTTCCCCAGCCGGGCAGACCATCCGTGAGGGCAATGGAGGCAAGGCGCCTGGAGCCGGTGGCAAAGGCATTAACATTGACGATGCCGCTGGGCACATAGTACGGAACCGGCGTGTTCGGCAACCCGGCGCGCGTTGTAAGCGCTCGCAGCAACGACCAGATTACGGGGGCTTCATTGCTGCGCAAGGGACGGACGCCATACAGGCGCAAGGTCATCGCGGAGGCGACGACAGGTTCGATCAGCAGGGTCAATGCGCATGTTGCCAGTGCCAGCCAAAGGCCATGCTCGCCCAACAGCAGACTGCCAACGGCAGCCGCGATCCCCACCAGGGTCAAAACCAGCAACACGGTTTGAAAGCGGATTGAGCCAGCGGTGCCTCGACCTGGCATCGTGTCGACCGTCTAGACTATAAAGAGCCATGGTCCAATCACTCGCTCTTCCGGTCGTCGCGTTCACGCATGAGCCAATAGGTCAGACCCAAGGCCAGTATCGTCCCCGCCAGGGCGGCCAATTTGGCAGGATCAACGTCGGGGTCAAGGATGATGAACTTGCGGGCCAGTGCCAGGATCGCGATCAGAATGACGGTCTTGACCTGGATGATGCTTTCCTTACGCAGCGCCACGCGCACGATGGAATGCTTGAACTCCATCGCGATCAAGAGCGTCATGATCATGCCGAACACACTCTGGAATACCTTGTGATCCAGGGGATTGAAGGCATCGAGAACCAGCAGCGTGAAGACGATGGCGATGAGCTGGAACAGCGACACCACGATGATGACGGCAATTACCGCCGACAGAACGAGGGCGACGACCTGCTCGAAGCGCTCGTAAACCGTCATCAACCGCCACTGGGAGCGCATCTCGTCAAGGGCCGTGTGGCCAGATTCTTTATGCATAAGCGTTGCTCTCTCTTTCAATGAAGCGCTAAGGAAGGTCTGAAGTAACCCTGTATTTCCGGTCGACTTCAGCCCTCGCTGCTTTTGAAAGCGGGCCGTCGATCAAAATCGACCAGGTAACCCGCTCAGTTCTCCGTTTTTGGCCGCCGCGAGCACCTCGCAGCAGCCATTTTCCGCATTACAGGTGCACCTTTCCTGCGGTAGTCAGCAAATGTCGGCGCGCCATCCATAGGTTCGACAGCGCGAACAGCGTCACCAGCTGAGCGGTGTTCTTGGCCAGGCCACGGAAGCGCACCTTCACGTAACCGAACTGGCGCTTGATCACTCGAAACGGGTGCTCGACCTTCGCTCGCACTTGTGCCTTGGCCTTCTCGATCTTGCGCTTGGCTTTGTACAGGGCGCTGCGTTTATCGAGCTTCTTGTAGGTGCTGCGGCGTGCTGCGACCTGCCAGATCACTTCGCGGCCAGCATGTTCGGGGCGCTTTTCGACGCCGGTGTAGCCGGCATCGGCGCAGACGACGTTCTCTTCACCGTGCAGCAGTTTGTCGACCTGGGTGATATCCGCCACGTTTGCCGCCGTGCCGACCACGCTGTGCACCAGCCCCGACTCGTCATCCACACCGATGTGGGCCTTCATGCCGAAGTAGTACTGGTTGCCCTTCTTGGTCTGGTGCATCTCCGGATCGCGCTTGCCGTCCTGGTTCTTGGTCGAGCTGGGCGCGTGGATCAGTGTGGCATCGACGATAGTGCCCTGGCGCAGCGACAGGCCGCGATCCCCCAGGTAGCCATTGATTACGCCGAGGATGCCGGCTGCCAGCTCATGTTTCTCCAGCAAGCGACGGAAATTTAGGATGGTGGTTTCGTCGGGAATACGCTCCAGGCTCAGCCCGGCGAACTGACGCAGGATGGTCGTCTCGTAGAGCGCTTCTTCCATGGCCGGGTCGCTGTAGCCGAACCAGTTCTGCATCAGATGGATACGTAACATGGCCATCAGCGGATAGGCTGGACGACCACCTTCACCCTTTGGGTAGTGTGGCTCGATCAGGGCAATCAATCCCTTCCACGGCACCACCTGATCCATCTCGATCAGGAACAATTCCTTACGGGTCTGCTTGCGCTTGCCGGCGTACTCGGCGTCGGCGAAGGTCATCTGCTTCATGGAAAAACTCGGCTGGCGGGATCGGCGTGTTTCACCAGATTCGGGAAGTCTTTTTCAGACCTTCCCTAATGGAACGGGGAGTCCGAGAAGACGACTCGATTACACCTGGATTGCCGAGGCAATTGCGAAGCCACCCAGCGCATAATGTCCTGCGCGCCCGTGGCGCCGCCGATGGGTGGATCAGCCTCTTGCACGTCAACCCTTTGTCCCATGCATGGCATCAATCCGGCTTCTGGTCTGGCGGCAGCAATCCCAGCAGATCCGCCTGCAAATGTTGCAACTTGTCGATGCCAGCCTTCAATGCCTCGACACGGCCGGCATTTTTCATTTCACTCAGGGTGTGCGCTAACTGCTGGATGCTCTGATGCAGGACATCGACCTGATCATCAGGATCCTTGCCGAAGAACGTCGGGCAGCCACTTTGATCCCGCCAGTATTGGAGTGCTTCGGGTTGAGGCGGCACTTGGGTCTTACCTGACAGATAGTCGATCATCTGGGAAATCCAGACCCGGTGGTCGGCGTATGTGAACGGCACGGGCAGCGCGGAGCGACTGTCAGGTTTGAATCCCTTCCAGGATAAGGGTACCTGCCAGGTGTGTAGCCATTGCTCGAATTCATGCACCGGCATCGGATGCCCGATGGCATAACCCTGGCCCCACTCGCATCCCAGACGCAGCAGAATTTCTCCATGCTTGATGGATTCGACTCCCTCCGCGATGCAGTTCCTGCCAAACGACCTTGCCAGTGCCAGTAGCGCATCCAGGATGGCGATATCGTCCGGGTCCTCGAGCATGTCGCGTATAAAACCTTGGTCGATCTTGAGCAGGTACGCGGGCAGGCGCTTCAGATAGGTAAGCGATGAATAGCCGCTGCCGAAATCGTCGAGGGCAAAACGCAATCCCATCCTTTCGCACAGCGCCATCGACTGAGACACTTGAACGAAGTCCTCCACGGCGCTGGTTTCGAGGATTTCCAGTTCAAGGTCTTGCGCTTGGGCGCCGGGGTGTCGTGACAACATACCCCGTAGATGCATGATGAAATCCGGTTGAAGCAAGTGCTCGGCATCGATATTCACGCTGATCGGGACATTTAGGCCGGCCTTGCGCCAAATTTCGATCTGGGTCAGCGCAGCCTCGATGGTCCATTTCCCCACAGCAATCCCGAGCGGATGATTCTCTATGAGGGGTAGGAAGGAGGCAGGAGATAACAAGCCACGCGCCGGATGTTGCCAGCGGATCAAGGCTTCGGCGCCCAGCACCTCACCGGTGCGCATGTTGACCTTAGGTTGGAAATAAAGCAGAAACTGCCCATTGGCAAGTGCATTCTCTATGCTGTCCAATCCTTCGTAACGGTTGCGCAGCGTACGATCCTTCTCCGTATCGAAAACGTGATATCGATTCTTGCCGGCTTGCTTGGCACGATACATAGCCTGATCTGCCTGCCGCAGCAGTTGGTCGGCATCGATATCTTCGCCTTGCGGGTAGTAGCTCACACCGATACTCGCGCTCACCTCACACAGTGCGTCACCAATCGGTATGGGCTGTGCAGCCACCTCGATCAGGCGATCGAGAATCGGTACGCTGACGGAAATATCCGGCAGGTCGACCAGAATAGCGACAAACTCATCACCACCGAGACGGGCCAAAGTATCGCCTTCGCGCAACACTTGCGTCATACGCCTGGACAGGACGGACAGCAATTTGTCGCCGACTGCGTGGCCGTGCTGGTCGTTGACCTTCTTGAATCCATCCAGATCGATGAGGACAACCACCAGGTGCATACCACGCCGACGTGTCTGAGCAATGGCCTGCTTAAGGCGGTCTCCAAGCAATAGTCGATTGGGCAAGCCGGTGAGCAGGTCGTAATGAGCAACGCGTTCAAGCTGTTGCTGGTTTTCCTTCAGCGCTGTGATGTCGGAAAACATGGCTGCGTAATGCTCGATATTGCCCTGCATATCCGGCACTGCACTGATCGTCAGCAGCGCGGCAAACTGACTGCCGTTCTTGCGTCGGCACCAGAGCTCTCCGTGCCAATAGTCGTGCTCACGCAGAGCCTGCCAAACGGTCTGATAGAACTCATCGTCATAGCGATCGGACTCGAGCAGACGAGGTGTCTGACCCATTACTTCCTCCCGCGCATAACCAGTGATCACGGAAAACGCCCGATTGACGTTGACAATGTGGCCTTGAGCGTCCGTAACGAGGATGCCCTCTCCTGCGTGCTCAAAAACTTCAGCCGCAAGGCGAAGCTCTTCCGCGGATCTTCTGCGTGAGGTGACATCATGGATATAGCCGTGCCAGAGGATGCTCCCATCAGGCATGGCTTCAGGCGACGCCTCACCTTCGACCCAGATCACCCGACCGTCTGGAAACTGCACTCGGTACTCGTCATGCCAAAGCGCGAGTGACTGCCCCGACACCTGTATGGTTTCATGCACACGGTCGCGGTCTTCAGGATGGAGCGCAGCGAACGCAGGAGTGGCATCCTCAACAACATCCTCCGGTGCAACCCCGTATATTTCCTGTATCCTCGCGCTGGCATAAGGGAAGTGCGAGCTGCCGTCCGGACGAAGACGGTATTGGTAAAGCATACCGGGAACGTGGCTGGCCAACTCTTCTCGCTGTCGGCGCATAGCGTTCAGCGCCTGCTCGACCCTCTTGAGATCGGTGATGTCCTCTACCGTCCCGTCTGCCGCTCTGGGCCGACCAGAGGCGTCGCCCTTGAATGTTGCCCGCAGGTGTATCCAGCGAACCTGCCCTCCGCTGACGATGCGATACCGCAGATCAAGGGTCTTTCCGCACATGGCAGCATCCCATGCCCTATCGAAGAGGGGGCGGTCTTCAGGGTGAATGCACTGCAGGAATCGCTCGAAGGCTATTGGCGCACCAACATCCAGGCCGAGCACGCGGCAGGCTTCATCGGAGCAAGTGAGGAGTTGCGAGCCAAGATCGAGATGCCAACTGCCAGAATGGGCATTCTGGTTAATCTGGTCACAGTGTCGGGCTGAGATTTGAGGCGTCTCGTTCAAAGGTGACGCTCCTTATGGGTGAAACAGAGGTTCCAACGTTTCTGCAACTCGGAGCGTATTTCGTCAAAGATTGTGTGGTTGGGGTCGCTATGCATCGCGGCTACGCACTTTCTTCAAGGATCGCACAACTGATAAGCAGGGTGGTTCGCGCCGGGTCATTGCGGCAAGCGGGATGTCACCCAGCGCATAATGTCCTGCGCGCCCATGGCGCCCGCCTGACGTGCAACCTCATGTCCCCCTCGGAACAAAATCAGGGTTGGAATGCTGCGAATACCGAACTGGGCGGCCAGGTGGGGTTCTGCCTCGGTATTGACCTTGGCCAGCCTGACCCTGGGTTCGAGCTGGCGCGCCGCTTGCTGGAACTGCGGGGCCATCATCTTGCACGGCCCGCACCAAGGTGCCCAGAAATCGACCAACAGTGGCAGGTCGCTGCGCTCCACGTGGCGCGAGAACGTCGCCGTGGTCAACTCGATGGGTTCGCCCGTGAACAAGGGCTGCTGGCAGCGGCCGCAGTTGGGATGTTCCGATAGCTTCGCAGTCGGTACGCGGTTGATGGACTGGCAATGCGGACAGACGAGGTGAAGATCATTCTTCATGGTTCGCCTCCTTGGACCACAGTGAGGCTGCCGCGCTTCGGGTCACAGACAATGCCGACCAATCAACGCCTTGGAGCCAATCGTTCCCGTCTTTGCTTACTCCGGCCTCTTCCAAATGAGCAGCGATGAACGCTTCGGCCTGCATGAGCCACCTTTGGACAGTATCTTCCTTACTAGGAATCAGCAGGATCTCAGAGACGCTGCTGGCATCCAGCCCGTCCACACGGATAAGCAGAAAAATGCGCCGCCACAAACGCGGCATGTCCTTCAGCAGGTCGAATGCAAAAGCGAACTCGCTCGACCGATCAACTAGCTCCTGCTCTTCCGCGATCGTTGCGGCATCGGGATGCTGACTGTCAGCGATGATATCGGCCAGCCTGAGTGTGTCATCGGGCTGATAAAATTCGAAGACTTCCTCTTCCACCATGGCCTCGGCGACGTCCTGGGCATCCGCTTCGACCGGCGCGTCCAGAGAAACGAATTCGCCAAATTGCCGGCTGTTTGCCACTTCGTGATCCAGGACGGCGAACAGATGTTTCAGAAGACCGAAGTAAGCCGCTTTTTCTTCCGGCACGGATTGCCATTCCACCTCAGCTTGGACAATCGCTTCATCCACCACGTCGCGCAGCGTCGGATAATCGCGCGGTAAATCGCCGACGGCACGCAGATAAGCCAGCTCACGCCTTGCGACAGCCTCAAGTTTCGACAGTAGAGGCATTCGGGTCACGTTGGCCTCATGGGCGGCTGACGCGGGTTTTGCGGCAATTCGCACCTTGAGCTCGCGCAAGCGCTTGCGTCGTGCTTTGCGCTTGATTTGGTCCTGAGCATGCAGCCGGTCAAAATGCTTCTTGGCCTGACGGAACAACGACTGTGCGAGCATCTGCGCGAGGGGCGTCAGCTCGTCATGTGATGCAGTAACGCTGACAATCTTTCTGCCGGGCAGGTGCATATAGCCACTGGCCAGAAATTGCCGCTTGGTCTTGTCGCGATCAAGGACGATTCGAAGTCGCACTGAATCTTTAGTGTGTTTGTCGAGCAATGGCTTGAGGTCGCGCTCGACCGCATTTCCCAAAGCTCTCTGCCATGGTTCATGAAACTCTTTGTCGACAGCTCGATAGCTATATTGCATCTGCATGTATGACTCCTTTGATGTCATTTCTATGGAGGCACGAACCGAAAATGCTCATATCCATAGAATTTAGTTTGACCCGCTCTTATCCCTGGCGCGTTTTGCGAAGACGCCAACTCAAGAACAAAAGCGTGACACCATAGACTGCCGCATAGAAGCCCAACAGCCAGCCTGCGGCCAGGAATGACTCGACCGGACGGGTAAAAAATATCCACAAGACGATAGCGCCAAGGACAATCGAGAGCAGTCCACTGAAGGCAAGCCAGATTTCACCCTTGATTTCTTGACGCAGCCGAACGGCGGCGGATATCTCCAGCACACCGGTGAAAATCGCCCAGAACCCCACGCTAGCCCATAAAAAAGAAGCCATGACCATCGTGGCGACCCAAGGAGCAACCAGGACGACGACGCCGGTAAGTATGCCGACAATGCCGCTGAACAGCAGCCAGCCCCAGCGCTCTTTTTTCTGGATATGGCGCACCGCTGCAACCAAGTTGAAAGCGCCATTGACCAAGGAAAATGCGCCGAACACTAAGGTCATGGCCAACAGAGCCGATTGTGGCATCCAGAACGCAAGGGCTGCGAAAATCAATGCCAAGACACCGCGCAACGCAAAAATCCACCAATTTTCGGTCAATGAACATAGTGTTTTGGTGGGCTCATCCGCACTGGAATCGGCGATGGTGTCTGTATTCATGCTATATCTCCTAAAGATCTAATGGGGTGAAAAAGCAAACACTCCTGAGCCAAGAGAGGGGCGCGACGCGCCCCTCTTACGCCCTATCCAGCGGTTTCAGAACAACTTGGACAGCTTTGCCTTGATTTCATCGAGCCAGCCTTTTCCGCCGCCTCCCCCAGCCGTCTTTTGCTTGACTTTCTTGAGTTCAGCATACAGGGGCTCAAAGTCCTTCTTCTTTCCATAGCCCAGCAGTTCTGCCATTTCCAACTGCTGCCGCGCTTCGTTCAATAATGTCTCCAGGCGCTCATTGGACGCTTCGCTCCGCTGACCATCTTCTACCAAGGTCTCGGCGCGCTTCAGGAGCAGCCTGGCGCGCAGGGCGGGCAGCGGATGCACGCTGCGCGTCTCGACCAGCGTGCTGAGCGCTGCCTGCAGCGCGGCTTTGGCTTCTTCAATCTTGCCCTGATCGATCAGCGGCACGACTGACTTCACGGCTGCGGGATAGGACGCCAGAGGGATGTTGGTGACCGCGATCACGATTTCACTGGCCAGCAAAGCCAGCACGTGACGTGCCTGTTGCACCTCGCCATGTTTGAGGGCATCCAGCGCCTCGTCGGTCATCGCCTCAATGGTTTCCGTGTTGGCGAACAAGTCGTGCACGATGGTGCGCACATCAACGGGGGCCAGGGCGAGCGTGGGTTCGCGCGCAACGATCAGCTCCAGCTTTCCCGTCACTTCGGCCAGCGTTGCCAATGCGCGTGCAGCGTCCTTGCCGTCAAGTGCGGCCAGCGCTGATTTGGTCAGCGCCAAGGCCGAGACGGCCTCATCGAGGACTTGTTTACGTTTGTCTGCCGCCTGCGAGTCCGTTTCCTTCTGAACCTCAGGCTGTACCTCCGTGACGACTTCAGGCTTGGCCTCTGGACTGACAGGAAGGCTGCTTACCGCGGCCTGTTCGTTTATTTCTTTGTTCGTCGCATTGGGATTCGATGTTTGCTCATTCATGGTGATATGCCTCGTATGAGTTAGTGAAAATAGGCGAATCTATTGGGGCTGACTGCGAACATCGCGAGACTGACCGACCGAACAGTCGGCCCCTTCATCACCTCAAAACAGCTTTTGGAGGCGCGTCTTCAACTCGTCGAACCATCCCTTGCCGCTTTTGCCACCAGCCGACTTTTGCTCAATGGACTTCACCTGATCGAAGATGGGTTCGAAATCCGCCTTCTTGCCATAACCCAGGATCTGCGCCATCTCGATCTCCGTGCGCACGGACGACAGCAAGGTGCTGAGCTCCTCGTTCTGCTTGGCATCGCGCTTGTCGGTCTCGGCCAGCTTTTCAGCTTTTGCCATCGCGGCTTCAGCCCGTAGCACGGGCAGAGGAAAGGCGACCGAGGTCACCACCAGCGTGTTCAGTGCTCGGGCGAGTTCCGCCTTGGCGTCGTCGATCTTGCCGCTGTCGATGAGCCGTGCGGCCGACTTGATCGCTGCCGGGTACGTTGCCATCGGCAGGTTGTCGGTTTCGATCACGATTTCGCTGGCAAGATTGGCAACAATGGGCCGTGCCTTTTGCACCTCGCCATCATCCAACAACTCCCGAGACAACTTGACCGCTTTCTTGACCGATTCCACGTCGGCGTGGATGTCATGGGTGATGACGCTTACATCGACGGGCGCCAAAGCAAGTTTTGGCTCACGCGCCAATACCAGTTCCAGCTTTCCGCTGGCCAGTTCCAGCGCAGCGAGCGCCTCCTTGGTCTTCTTTGCATCAAGGAGGATCAATGCCTCATGGGTCTTGGCCAGCGCAGTGATTGCATCTTGGGCGAGTTCGGCGCGCTTTTTCGCGGCTTCCCGGGCGGCCTTGTCATCTACCTGTGGCTGTGCCGCCTTGGATGCGGCAGAGGGTGCTGCAGCACCTGGGCTAGAACCTGCCGCCGATTGGGCCAGAGCCGGTCCGCTCAGTCCGACGACGACCGCCAGGGCAAGTGCGGAGAAGGTGTATTGTGGCTGTTTGATATTCATGATCTTGGGCTCTTGATTGAAGTTAGTTGACTGAGATTTCAATCTGTTTCGGTTTGGCTTGCTCGGCCTTGACAAGCCGCACTTCCAGCACGCCGTCTTTCATGGAAGCCGTCACCTTGGTCGGATCAACGTTGTCAGGCAAGACAAAGCTGCGCACAAAGCGGCCATACGCACGTTCGATGCGGTGGAACTTCTTGCCCTGCTCCTCTTTCTCCAGTTTGCGCTCGCCGCTGATGGTGAGCACACCGTTTTCCGCGCTGACGCGCACGGCATCCTTGGGGACCTCCGGCAGATCCAGTTTGAGGATGAATGCGTTCTCATCCTCGCTGATGTCCACCATTGGCGCCCAGTCCGCCGTGGTCATGGCTTCGTTGCTGGTACGGGCGCCCTGTCGCTGGGGTGTCCGTCCCAACATCGTCGCCAGGCGGTCTTGCAATTCATCCAGTTCCCGGAAGGGGTCCCACGGAGTCAATGCAGACATATCGGTTCTCCTTGAACAATGCCGACGAATTGGATGACGCACTGAACAGAGCCGTCGGTTTACTCTGAATGGCACCTACTACTGTTTTCAGTTCCGAACAAGTCCTTGAGTCAATTGACGGATATCGCTTTCGTCGAGCGTTTCCCGCGCCAGCAGCTCGCGCGCACAGCGCTCCAGCACCGCGCGGTTGATGTCGAGAATCCGGTAGGCGCGCTCGAACACGCCCATCACGATGTCGCGGATAGCCTGATCGATGCGCGCCTGGGTCGATTCGGCCACCCGGCAACCGCCGTGGGCCAGTTCAGGTGTATCGAGAAAGCGGGGCCGCTGCGCCTCGAAGGCGATGTAGCCCAGGCCCTCGTCCATGCCAAAGCGGGTGATCATGTCACGGGCGATGTCGGTGGCTCGCGCCAGATCGTCCGCCGCCCCGGTAGACAACTCGCCGGACACCAGCTTTTCGGCGGCACGCCCGCCCAGCAGTACGGCGATCTTGTGCTCGAGATCGGTACGCGTCATCAGGAAGCGGTCTTCGGTGGGGCGCTGCAAGGTGTAGCCCAGCGCGCCGATGCCGCGCGGGATGATCGAGATCTTGTGTACGGGGTCGGTTTCGGGCAGCGCCAGCGCCACCAGCGCATGGCCCATATCGTGATGGGCCACGGTTTCCCGCTCCTTGGGATTGAGCACTCGGTTCTTCTTCTCCAGGCCCGCCACGATGCGCTCGATGGCGGCGGTGAAATCCTGCAACTCCACGGCGGACGCTTTGCGCCGGGTCGCGGCCAGCGCGGCCTCGTTGACCAGGTTCGCGAGGTCTGCACCCGAAAAGCCCGTGGTCAGCGCAGCCACCTGTTCGAGATCGATATCCTGAGCCAGCGTCACCTTCTTGACGTGGACTTTCAGGATGTCCAGCCGTCCCTTCTTGTCGGGCCGGTCCACCAGCACCTGGCGGTCGAAGCGGCCGGCACGCAGCAGCGCCTGGTCGAGGATTTCGGGGCGGTTGGTGGCGGCGAGGATGATCAGCCCCACCGAGCTGTCGAAGCCGTCCATCTCGGTGAGCAGCTGGTTGAGCGTCTGCTCACGCTCGTCGTGGCCGCCGATGGGCCCGCCGACGCCGCGCGCGCGGCCCAGCGCATCGAGCTCGTCGATGAAGATGATGGCCGGCGCCTGCCCGCGGGCCTGCTCGAACAGGTCGCGCACGCGCGCTGCACCCACGCCGACGAACATCTCGACGAACTCCGAGCCTGAGATGGAAAAGAACGGTACCCCGGCCTCGCCCGCCACGGCCTTGGCCAGCAGGGTCTTGCCCGTGCCGGGCGGGCCAACCAGCAACACACCTTTCGGGATGCGCGCCCCGAGCCGTCCATACTCCTGCGGATTCTTGAGGAAATCGACGATCTCAACCAACTCCGCCTTGGCTTCATCGACGCCAGCGACATCGGCAAAGGTCACGCCAGTGTTCTTCTCCATGAATACCTTGGCACGGCTCTTGCCGATGCTCAGGAAGCCACCCATGCCCTGCTTCTCGGCGAAGCGGCGGAACAGGAAGAACCAGACGCCGAAGAAGGCCACCGCCGGCAGAATCCAGGAGAGCACATCACGTAGCCAGGTGCTTTCCACCACCCGCGCATAGGGCACGTCGTACTTGGACAGCCGCTCGGCCAGGTCGGGTTCGACACGGGTGGCCACGATGGTGGTCTTGCCCCGGCTGTCCGGCGATTTCAGGCGCCCGGTGACCGTGCGGTCCGACACCAGCACTTCGGCGACGCGCCCCTCGGCCAGCGCCTTCTCGAATTCGCTGTAGGGCACGGGCTCGACGGTCTTGGCCGCCTGCCAGTAGTTCTGCAGCGTCAGCAGCAACAGGCCGGCGACGATCCAGTAGCCAATGTTCCATTGATCTTTCTTTTCCATGGGCAATGTTCCTCGCAAGTCGTGTCGCTAGAGAATAGGGGTGAACAGACGGGCCACCCCGTCGCGCAAGCGGATGGCCAGCGGGCGGGCGCGCAACGCCTTCGCCGATATCTCGCCCGACGCATCACGAGCGGCATCAAAAAGGGATTCCAGCCGCGTAGACAGAGCGGTGTCGTACACCTCCACATTGAACTCGAAGTTGAGGCGCAGGCTGCGCGCATCCCAATTGGCAGAACCCAGGCAGCACCACTGGCCGTCTATCAGCATCAGCTTGCTGTGGTCGAACGGGCCAGGCCGTTCGAAGATGCGTACACCGTGCTCCAGCACCTGCCAGTAGTGGGCGCGCGCGGCCCATTGCACCGTGGGATGGTCGCCGTTTGCGGGCGTCAGCACCTCGACGCGCACGCCGCGCAACGCGGCCGTGCTCAGCGCCGCGATCATCGGCTGATCGGGCACGAAGTAAGGTGTCCAGATGCGCACCGAATGCTTCGCCGCGCTCAAAGCGCCCATGAAGGTCCAGCGCATCCTGTCCAGGGCCTCATCGGGACCGGCCTCGATGCCGCGCGCCCAAGAGGTTCCTTGCTCATCAGCCGTTGCGGGCGGTTCGCCCCAGAAACCCTTGCTGAGCCGCTCGCCCGTGGTATCGCACCAATCATCGGTGAAGCACCGCATCAGATGCGCAACCACCGGCCCGCGCAGACGAAAGTGCAAATCGTGACAGGCCTGCTCCGGCGCATCGGGCCGCCAATACGGGCTGAAGATGTTCATGCCGCCGGTGAAACCCGTCTCGCCATCGATCACCAGCAGCTTGCGGTGATTGCGCAGATGCGCGGCATGCAGGCGCGCGGGAATCAACGTCGGGTTGAACGTCGCCGCCGGAACGCCGGCGCGTTGCAAGGCGCGGTAGGCGCTGCGGGGCCTCCAGCGGGCATAGACGTCGTCGATCAGCACCCGCACTTGCACGCCGCGCTCATGAGCCCGGCGCAGCGCATCGACGAACTGCGCCCCGATGCCTTGGCTGTCGAAGATGTACGAAGCCAGCGCGACGCTGTGCCGCGCCGACTCGATGGCAGCGAGCATGGCCGGGTAGGCCTGCTCGCCATCGACGAGCGGCTCGATGCGGTTGCCGCTGGTCAGCGACTGGCCGGTGGCACGTCCCACCAGGTGCGCCAGGCCGGCAAACGGCGCCGATACGGCCTGGGGCATCGTAGGCACGAGGTCCTGCCGAACAGCAGGATCTGCCCCCGGAAACAGCCGCCGCGCCCGCCGCTGGTAACGGTTGATGCCGAACAGCCCATACAGCAGCGAACCGCCCAGCGGCAACAGCGCGATCAGCAGCACCCACAGCGTGGCCGATCGAGGGTCACGTTTGTAGATGACCGCGTGCCCCGCTGTGGGGATAGCGACCGCCAGCGACACGAGGGTGGCTGCCCATGTCAGCCCGTTGGGGTCGGACACGACAGCCTCCCATCGCTCAAGATTCGCCGCCCGCTGACTTCTTCTTGCGCGCAGGCTTGCTCGCGTCGCTCGGCGGCGTCTCGGCCACGTTCGCGGCATCGGGCTTCTCAGGCTCGGCCGGCTTCGCGGGTGGCTCCTGGCGCTCGAAGACCACCCGTTCGGCCTTGTCGTCCCAGCGGGCGCTGGCGTGATCGGCCTTGCCGATACCGCCACCCAGCATCTCGCGCGCCAGAGCAGTTTCCAGCTCGCTGCGGATCAGCCGCTTGAGCTCACGCGCGCCGAACTCGGGCTTGTAGCCTTCCTCCGCGAAGTGATCGATCAAGGTCTGATCGAAGGTCAGCGTCACGCCCTGGCTGGCGGCGTTGCGGGCCACACGATCGAGCTGCAGGCCGACGATATGGCGGATCTCCTCCTTGCCCAGCGCATGGAAGACGATGATCT
>NZ_JYKY01000012.1 GCF_001042985.1 Pseudomonas lundensis | reverse complement strand
TGGCTGGCTGAAGGAGAACCGTCGCATCGTGACGCGCTTCGACAAGCTCGCAACAAGTTTTGCGGCGATGGTCTCATTGGCCTGCGCTATGCGGTGCTTGCGACAATACTTTACGTACAGAGCCTAGCCTCGCCTGATCCTTGGCAATGCTGGAGCCCATTCCTTTACTACATCAAGGAACGGGCTGGTAACTGATCAACGGCGTGGAAGAAATTGCAGTGGATCTACAGGTTTACCTTGGCGGCGAATTTCAAAGTGAAGTTTCACCCGGTCTGTACCAGTTGACCCCATTTCGGCAATTGTC
Source organism: Pseudomonas lundensis (assembly GCF_001042985.1). GTDB lineage: Bacteria > Pseudomonadota > Gammaproteobacteria > Pseudomonadales > Pseudomonadaceae > Aquipseudomonas > Aquipseudomonas lundensis. Next base: position 147,779 of record NZ_JYKY01000012.1, on the reverse strand, counting down.
TGTCCAACCTTGACCTGCTGCCCCTCCCGAACCAAGAGCCTGCGGTTGTGACCGTAGGCACTGACGTAGGTATCGCTGTGTTTGATGATGACTAATTCGCCGTAGCCCCTCAATCCACTCCCGGCGTACACCACTGAGCCATCCGACGCAGCTAAAACAGGCTGTCCCAAATCCCCGGCGATATCAATACCTTTATTCAAACTACCGTTTGAAGAGAATTTACCGATCAAAATACCGTTTGCAGGCCAGCCCCAGCCTTTGGGAGCGGGTCCGGCAGGCAATGGTGCCGGGGCAACTGCAGTCTTCGTTGCGGTGGCTTGACGCTTGATGACCGTTGTTTTACTGCCCGATGAAGATGACGTGACAGTACTGGTGGCGACGGCTGTCGGACGGGCGCCGGCTCTTCCGTCAAAGCGGATGGTCTGCCCCGGAACGATCGTGAATGGCGCCCCAATATTGTTACGGGCCGCCAGCGCCTTCCAGTCCCATCCGTAGCGAAACGCAATGGAAAACAGCGTGTCGCCACGCCGGACAACGTATTGCCCGGTGGTCACGGCCGGGCGCTGGGCCACACCATTACGGTCGACAACACGCACGCCATTTTTGGGCGAACTGGAACAGGCCGCCAGCAAGGCAAGCGTGGCACTCAGAAGTAAACCGACCACCAGTCTGTGATAGCTATTGGTTCTCATACGCTGCGCAATGACTGTGAGACTCACCCGCCGCTCCCTTTGATGGTGGCTAAATATTAGATGGCCAGTACCGGCCGAAATGTGGCGCAAGTATAACTGGCAACGCAGCTATTACAGACAGTAAAGCCGATGCTTAAACACGCCGTTTAAAGCACGTGTGAGGCTAAACAGAGCCTTGGCGTCGGGCTATAGGACCCCCGCCCGCCCCTATAATTCAGCGCAGATGAATGAGGGTCAGGCCAACGGGCCATTCAAAAGCGGTACAAAACGCACATTACCGATCACGCGACGCGCAAAACCATGCTCCTCGCGCACGATTAACATCAGTTGCTGCACTTCGCCCGCCCCCACCGGAATCACCAGGCGCCCACCCGGTGCCAACTGATCCAGCAAGGCCTGGGGCACATCCGTAGCGACTGCTGTCACGATAATGCCGTTATAGGGCGCCAGCGCTGGCCAGCCTTCCCAGCCATCGCCCCAGCGAAACACCACATTGCGCAAGTTGAGCGCCTGCAAGCGCTCTTTGGCCCGATCCTGAAGCACCTTGATGCGCTCGACCGAGAAGATGCGCTCAACCAGCTGCGACAGCACGGCGGTTTGATAACCGGAGCCGGTGCCGATTTCCATGACCTTGTCCAACGGGCCGTCTTCGAGTAGCAGCTCGCTCATGCGCGCCACCATATAAGGCTGGGAAATCGTCTGATTGTTGCCAATCGGCAAGGCGGTGTCTTCGTAAGCCCGGTGCGCCAGCGCTTCGTCTACAAACAGGTGACGCGGGGTGCGACGAATAACCTCAAGCACGTTTTGATTGACGATGCCTTCGTCAACCAGGCGCTGAATCAGCCGCTCACGAGTACGCTCGGAAGTCATGCCAATACCGCGATGCATCAGGCCACTCTGTTCACGCCCCATCACCCCAAGCCCTCAAGCCAACCATCGAGACATTTGAATGCCTCGCCAAACGTGCGATCAAGCTGCAATGGCGTGATCGACACATAACCCTGCATGACCGCATGAAAGTCCGTTCCCGGCCCACCATCTTCCACATCGCCCGCGGCGGCAATCCAGTAACCCGCCTTGCCGCGCGGGTCGACCACCTGCACCGGCGCCGCAGCACGCGCCCGGTGCCCCAGGCGCGTGAGCTGGATGCCGCGAATCTTGTCCAACGGCAAGTTGGGAATATTCACGTTAAGCACGGTACGCGGCGGCAGGTCCAACTGGTCATGGGCTTGCACCAGCTTGCGAGCGAAGTAAGCCGCCGTCGGCAAGTTATCGAGCTGACGCGACACAAACGAAAATGCGAATGACGGCCGTTGCAGAAACCGGCCTTCCAGTGCGGCAGCAACGGTTCCCGAATACAGCACATCATCGCCCAGGTTAGCCCCAAGGTTTATCCCGGAAACCACCATGTCGGGTTGCGGGTCCAGCAGGCCGTGAATGCCTAAATGAACGCAGTCGGTCGGCGTGCCATTAATGCTGACAAAACCATTGGCCAAGGTATGCGGGTGCAGCGGGCGATCGAGCGTCAGCGAGCTGCTGGCCCCGCTTTTGTCCTGCTCGGGCGCAATCACCACACACTCGGCATAATCGGCCAGTGCCGCGTGAAGCGCTGCAAGGCCCGGGGCACTTACCCCATCATCGTTAGAAATCAGAATACGCATAGGCTGTCCGTTTGACCCAACGGCACCAGATCAACAAGTTCGCGCACCAGAACAGTGGCGAAGCATCCGGCCGGCAGTACAAATTCCAGTTGCAGAATGTCAGGCTCTGGATAATGCCACGTCAACCGGCCAATGGGCAGCCGCAGAATGCGTCGTTCGTGACTCATGCCCGCACGGACCAGCCAATCGCGCAGATCAGCTTCACGCTCGGCGATCGACTGTTCCAGTTCATGGGGCGCGCCCTGGGCAGGAGAATCCCCTTCGCCCCACTGCGGCCCGGTCGGGTGCACATCCAGAATGGCCAGGCGCGGATCGCTGCATTCTGCCTCACCGGCCGGGAAGAAACTCCGGCTATCGGTAAAGGCCAGAAGGTCGCCCACCTGAGCTTTCTGCCAAGTGCCGTCTGCTACACGGGCCGCCAACACCTGATTGAACAGGTAGCTGCGGGCCGTCGACAGCAGCCGTGACCGTACATTGCGCTGTTCAGGCAACGCCTTGCGGGCAGCGTAATCACGCGCCTCCCCAAGATTGCCACCCTGCCAGCCAAAACGCTGGGTGCCGAAATAGTTGGGAATACCCTGACGGGCAATCAGCTCCAGACGTTGCTGCAACGCGTCCTTGTCGCCCGCCAATTGAGTCAGGCGCAACGTGAAGCCGTTGGCCGCGTGGGCTCCGCGCTGCAACTTGCGCTTGTGACGCGACGTCTTGAGGATGGTCAGCGTGTCATTTTCAGCCGAAGACAGGTCCGGATCAGCCTTGCCCGGCAACTGAACGCTAAACCACTGGCGGGTCAGCGCCTGACGATCCTTAAGCCCGGCATAACTGACTGTACGCAGTGGCACACCGGCGGCCTTGGCAATCCGGCGCGCGGCCTCTTCGGTGTTCAGACCACGCTTTTCCACCCACAGCCATAGATGCTCGCCATCCCCGGACAGGGGAATATCCAGGACTTCATCGACCTGAAAATCGTCAGCGGTAGCCTTGAGCACCGCCGTACCCAATGCGTCGCCATACGCGCGCGGGCCCAACAGATCAAATTCGTTCATGCGCGAACCAACAACGCGATCGAATGCACGGCAATGCCTTCCTCACGGCCGACAAAGCCCAGCTTTTCGGTGGTGGTGGCTTTTACGTTTACCTGGTCCAAATCAACCTCTAGATCCGCGGCAATCTGCGCGCGCATCGTTTCGATATGCGGTGCCATTTTGGGCGCCTGAGCAATGATGGTGTTGTCGACATTGCCGACCTTCCAGCTTTTGGCGTGGATCAGGCCAACCACATGACGCAGCAGGACTCGGCTGTCAGCGCCCTTGAAGGTAGGGTCGGTATCAGGAAAGTGCTTGCCGATGTCGCCCAGCGCAGCAGCCCCCAGCAACGCATCACTGAGTGCGTGCAACAACACGTCGCCATCAGAGTGAGCCAAAAGGCCGAATTTATGTGGGATTCGCACACCGCCCAAGGTAATAAAGTCGCCCTCAGCAAAACAGTGCACATCATAGCCGTGGCCAATACGCATAAAAAAACGCCCCGATTAAGTCAGGGCGTGATTCTACCTACTTTGACCTGCCTTGGGCGCTATTAGGCACCCAGTGCAGTGGCGTGATGACGCAAGTGATCATCAATGAAGCTGGCGATAAAGAAATAGCTATGGTCATAGCCAGGCTGCATACGCAATGTCAGCGGGTAATCGGCCAGTTCAGCCGCCTTTTGCAGCACATCAGGCTTGAGCTGGACAGCCAAGAAGTCATCCCGATCGCCCTGATCAACCAACAGCGGCAACTTTTCACGCGCCTGTGCCAACAGTGCGCTGGCATCCCACTCACGCCAGCGCGAACGTTCTTCGCCCAGATAATGAGAAAACGCCTTCTGCCCCCAAGGACAATCCATCGGATTGCTGATCGGTGCAAACGCCGAAACGGACTGATAACGCCCCGGATTACGCAATACGCACACCAGTGCGCCGTGGCCGCCCATCGAATGGCCGCTGATGCCCCGTCGCTGGGAAGCCGGAAAATGCGCTTCAACCAACGCGGGCAATTCGTTCACCACGTAATCGTGCATCTGATAGTGCTGTGCCCATGGCGGCTGTGTGGCATTCAGATAAAACCCCGCTCCCAGCCCGAAGTCCCAGGCCCCGTCGGGGTCATCCGGTACGCCGTCGCCACGGGGGCTGGTGTCGGGCGCCACAATGATCAAGCCCAGCTCAGCGGCCAGTTTCATGGCCCCTGCCTTGTGCATGAAGTTCTCATCGGTACACGTCAGCCCCGACAACCAGTACAGCACCGGCAAAGTGGCGCCCTGCTCGGCTTGTGGCGGCAAATACACGGCAAACACCATGTCACAACCGAGCACCTGAGACCGATGCCGGTAGCGCTTGTGCCAGCCGCCGAAGCTCTTCTGGCAGGCTATATTTTCCAGTGTCATGGACAACTCCAGGCCGCCAGCCCCGTTTGCGCGAGGCTGGCCGCTGCCGATTAGAAATGGATGACAGTACGGATGCTTTTACCTTCATGCATCAGATCGAATGCCTTATTGATATCTTCCAGACCCATGGTGTGGGTAATGAAGGTATCCAGCGGGATTTCACCGCTTTGCGCCATGTCGACATAGCTCGGCAATTCTGTACGGCCGCGCACGCCACCAAAGGCAGAACCACGCCAGACGCGACCGGTCACCAGCTGGAACGGACGGGTCGAGATTTCTTGCCCGGCGCCTGCTACGCCAATGATCACCGACTCGCCCCAGCCCTTGTGGCAGCATTCCAGTGCCGCACGCATCAACTGCACATTGCCGATGCATTCGAAAGAGAAGTCCACGCCGCCGTCTGTCATATCCACAATGACGTCCTGAATCGGACGGTCAAAGTCTTTCGGGTTGACGCACTCCGTGGCGCCCAGTTGCTTGGCGATTTCAAACTTGGCCGGGTTGATATCAATCGCAATAATCCGCGAAGCCTTGGCTTTCACAGCACCAATGACGGCTGACAAACCAATCCCTCCCAGACCGAAAATGGCGACGGTATCGCCTGGTTTGACCTTGGCGGTGTTAAGCACGGCGCCGATGCCCGTGGTCACGCCGCAACCCAGCAGGCAGACTTTTTCCAGCGGAGCATCCTTGGAAATTTTGGCCACTGAAATTTCTGGCAACACGGTGTACTCAGAAAATGTAGACGTTCCCATGTAGTGAAAAATGGGCTGACCTTTGTAGGAGAAGCGCGTAGTGCCATCGGGCATCAAGCCTTTGCCCTGAGTCGAGCGAATCGCCTGACACAGGTTGGTCTTGCCCGACAGGCAGAACTTACATTGACGACATTCCGGGGTGTACAGCGGAATAACGTGATCGCCTACCGCTACCGAGGTAACGCCCTCACCGATCGCTTCAACGATTGCGCCGCCTTCATGGCCCAGAATCGACGGGAAAATACCTTCCGGGTCTGCACCCGACAGCGTATACGCATCGGTGTGGCAAACGCCCGACGCCACCACCCGCACCAGCACTTCACCTGCCTTGGGCATGGCAACATCCACTTCCACGATTTCCAGCGGCTTTTTGGCCTCGAAGGCTACGGCAGCACGTGACTTGATCATCGATCGTCTCCAGCAAAGTAAAAACAAGACATGGAGTGTAAATCAGCGCTGGCTGATTAATAATCCAGCCAAAAGCAAAACATTATTGCCAGGCAGGGACAATCCTCCATGAACGAGAACCGCTGGGAAGGTATAGACGAATTTGTTGCCGTCGCAGAGTGCGGTCAATTCACGGCGGCCGCCGAACGACTCGGGGTGTCGTCTTCCCATATCAGCCGTCAGGTGGCACGGCTAGAGGAGCGCTTGCAGACGCGATTGTTTTACCGCAGCACCCGGCGCGTGACACTGACCGAAGCCGGGCAGACGTTCCTGCAACATTGCCAGCGTTTGCAGGATGGACGCGAAGAAGCGTTACGTGCGATAGGCGACCTGGCCAGCGAACCCAAAGGGCTGCTGCGCATGACGTGCGCTGTCGCTTATGGCGAACGCTTTATCGTGCCGCTGGTCACGCGATTTATGGCTTTGTACCCGCAGTTACGGGTGGACATTGAACTGAGTAACCGCCCGCTGGACCTGGTGCACGAAAGCCTGGACCTGGCCATCCGGCTCGGCCGGTTGCAGGACTCACGCCTGGTAGCCACTCGCCTGGCCCCACGGCGCATGTACCTGTGCGGCTCCCCTTCCTACCTGGAACGTTACGGACGCCCACACAGTGTGTCGGAACTGGGCCGGCATAATTGTTTGATTGGCAGCTCGGACCTCTGGCAGTTGCAACAAGACGGCAGGGAATTTTCGCAGCGCGTACAAGGCAACTGGCGTTGTAACAGTGGGCAGGCGGTGCTGGATGCGGCGCTGTTTGGCGTAGGGTTGTGTCAATTGCCCGACTACTACGTGCTTGAGCATTTAAAAACCGGCGCGCTGGTGTCCTTGCTGGAACCGCATCAACCCCCCAACACGGCCGTCTGGGCCCTTTACCCACAACAGCGGCACTTATCACCCAAAGTCAGACAGTTGGTCGATTATCTGAAAGCAGCACTGGCCACACGCGAAGAGTACTCAACCGCCCAGCAGTGAGTTCACTTGCGCACGGGGTTGAGCGCCTTTGGGGAGGTAAACGGATCGACGTTTGCCATGCAATGGATTGCAGCCTTAATGCCGCGGCCGCATCGGCCTACGCAGGATGCTCCGGTGTTAGCGGTTAACCCACCGTAATCGCAGCCACTCAAGGTCTTCAGGGCGCGTCACCTTGATGTTGTCGGAACGACCTTCGATCAAGCGCGGCGACAAGCCTGCCCACTCCATGGCTGAAGACTCATCAGTGATGTTGGCATCCGCGACCAGGCTATCGGCCAGCGCACGATGCAGTGCGCCGAGACGAAACATCTGCGGCGTATAGGCCTGCCATATGCATTGACGATCAACGGTTTCGACTACGCGGCCCTGCTTATCGACCCGCTTCAAGGTGTCGCGCGCTGGCACCGCGAGCAAGCCGCCCACCGGGTCATCCGACAACTCACCGAGCAGTTTATCCAGATCCTCTCGGGCCAGATTGGGCCGCGCTGCATCGTGCACCAGCACCCAGTCATCGTCACTGGCCCCCAACGCATGTAAATGCAACAGCGCGTTGAGCACCGAATCTGCACGCTCACGACCGCCATCCACCCGCACCACACGCGGATCAACCGCACAAGGTAGCGTCGGCCAGAAAGGATCGTCGCAGGCGACACTGACCACCAGCCCCAGAAGACCGGGGTGATCGAGAAAACAGCCAAGGCTGTGTTCGAGAATACTGCGTCCGCCCAGCTGCAAGTACTGCTTGGGACGGTCCGCGGCCATTCGGGCACCCACGCCCGCGGCAGGAATCACGGCCCAAAAGGCCGGCGAGGAACGGTTCATTGGGCCAACTGATAGAGGGTTTCACCCTCCTTGACCATGCCCAATTCATGGCGAGCCCGCTCTTCAACGGTCTCCATGCCTTTTTTCAACTCTGACACTTCCGCATCCAGCACGCGGTTGCGCTCAAGCAAGATTTCGTTTTCAGCACGCTGATCGGCGATTTGCTGAGTCAGGTCGGTAACCTGCGCCAAACTGCCATTCCCCACCCACAGGCGATACTGTAGGCCAGCCAGCAGCAAGAGCAAGATAAGGAACAACCAATTGGGACTGCGCATCGAATATCAGGTATCCAGTGAAAAGACAGCCATGCCGACAAACCTAAACCACGAATAGTACAAAGCCTGGACGAACCAGGCTTGTACGTGTAGCCACCAGATTAGTGTCAAACCCCTCGCGCTGGCGAGTGTTACGACACAATCTGCTGTCTTTTTATCACTTACCGCTTAGCCGCGAAACTCGCCACGACCGTTGTACTTGGCTTTCGCCCCCAACTGCTCTTCGATACGCAGCAGTTGGTTGTACTTGGAAACACGGTCGGAACGGCACAGGGAGCCGGTTTTGATCTGGCCAGCCGACGTGCCCACGGCCAGGTCGGCAATGGTGGAATCTTCAGTTTCACCGGAACGGTGCGAGATCACTGCCGTGTAACCAGCCGCCTTGGCCATCTGGATGGCTTCCAGGGTTTCGGTCAGGGTGCCGATCTGGTTGAACTTGATCAGGATCGAGTTGGCGATCTTTTTATCGATGCCTTCTTTCAGGATCTTGGTGTTGGTCACGAACAGATCGTCACCGACCAGCTGTACTTTCTCACCGATTTTATCGGTCAGGATTTTCCAGCCATCCCAGTCAGACTCGTCCAGACCGTCTTCGATGGAGATGATCGGGTAACGCTGAGTCAGACCTTTGAGGTATTCAGCGAAGCCTTCGGAGTTGAAGACTTGACCTTCGCCCGACAGGTTGTACTTGCCGTCTTCGTAGAACTCGCTGGCCGCGCAGTCCAGTGCCAGGGTCACGTCAGTGCCCAAGGTGTAGCCGGCGTTGGCAATGGCTTCGGAGATCACTTTCAGTGCATCTTCGTTGGACGCCAGATTCGGTGCGAAACCACCTTCGTCACCCACGGCGGTGTTCAGACCACGGGCCTTAAGCACGGCTTTGAGGTGATGAAAGATTTCGGTGCCCATGCGCAACGCATCGGAGAAAGTCTTGGCGCCGACTGGCTGAACCATGAACTCTTGAATGTCGACGTTGTTATCGGCGTGCTCACCACCGTTGATGATGTTCATCATCGGAACCGGCATCGAGTAAACACCCGGTGTGCCGTTCAGGTTGGCAATGTGCGCGTACAGCGGCAGGTCCTGGTCCTGTGCGGCGGCCTTGGCGGCAGCCAGCGACACGGCGAGGATAGCGTTGGCACCCAGCGAGCCTTTGTTTTCGGTACCGTCCAGCGCGATCATCGCGTGGTCGAGCGCCTTTTGATCAACCGGGTCTTTACCCAGCAGCAAATCACGAATAGGGCCGTTAATGTTGGCAACGGCTTTGAGCACGCCTTTGCCCAGGTAACGGCTCTTGTCGCCATCACGCAGCTCCAATGCCTCACGGGAACCGGTAGAAGCACCGGACGGCGCGCATGCGCTGCCGATGATGCCGTTGTCGAGAAGCACGTCCGCTTCCACAGTGGGATTGCCACGGGAGTCGAGAACTTCACGACCTTTGATGTCGACGATTTTTGCCATTGTTGTAAATACTCCAAAGTTGACGAAAACGACGCAGCTGAGGGAAATCTGGTCACCGTCGGCAAGGGTCGAATAACAGGCAGCCTTGCGGACGATAAGGCTCGGGCCCTGAGGCCCGAGAAATCGTGCGGTACTTTACCGGAGAATCGAGGGTTAAGCGGTTTCTATTGTCGGAAAACTCTTAACCAACTCATCCAGAGACTTCAGTTGAGCCAGGAAAGGCTCAAGCTTGTCCAGGCGCAAGGCGCAAGGGCCGTCGCACTTGGCGTTGTCAGGATCCGGATGTGCTTCAAGGAACAGGCCAGCCAGGCCTTGACTGATACCGGCCTTGGCCAGGTCAGTCACTTGGGCGCGGCGACCGCCGGCAGAATCGGCACGACCACCGGGCATTTGCAGCGCGTGGGTCACGTCGAAGAAAACCGGGTACTCAAATTGCTTCATGATGCCGAAGCCCAGCATGTCGACCACAAGGTTGTTGTAGCCGAAGCTGGAACCACGCTCACAGAGGATCAACTGATCGTTGCCCGCTTCTTCGCATTTGCTCAGGATGTGTTTCATTTCCTGGGGCGCGAGAAACTGGGCTTTTTTGATGTTGATCACGGCGCCGGTCTTGGCCATGGCCACGACCAGGTCAGTCTGACGCGACAAGAAAGCCGGCAACTGGATGATGTCGCACACCTCGGCGACCACGGCCGCTTGCGCAGGCTCGTGGACGTCGGTGATCAGCGGCACACCAAATGCTTGCTTGATGTCCTGGAAAATCCGCATGCCCTCTTCCAGGCCTGGGCCACGGTAAGAGCTGACAGATGAGCGGTTGGCCTTGTCGAAGCTGGCCTTGAACACGTAAGGAATACCGAGCTTTTCAGTAACACGGACGTACTCTTCGCACACCTGCATGGCCATATCACGGCTTTCCAGCACGTTCATGCCACCGAACAAGACCATAGGCTTGTCGTTGGCAATTTCGATATTGCCTACGCGAATAATCTTTTGCGCCATGCTGATTACGCCTTCTTCTCGTGTTGCGCCAATGCTGCTTTGACGAAACCGCTGAACAGTGGGTGGCCGTCACGGGGTGTGGAGGTGAATTCCGGGTGGAACTGGCACGCCACGAACCATGGATGATCCGGCGCTTCTACCACTTCTACCAACGCACCGTCGCCGGAACGACCGGTGACTTTCAGGCCGGCTTCGATCAGTTGAGGCAGCAGGTTGTTGTTCACTTCGTAACGGTGACGGTGACGTTCGACAATCACGTCCTTGGCATAGCAATCATGCACCTTGGAACCGGCTGCAAGCTGGCAATCCTGCGCACCCAGACGCATGGTGCCGCCCAGATCCGACGTTTCGGTACGGGTTTCGACTGCACCGGTGGCGTCTTCCCACTCAGTGATCAAACCCACCACCGGGTGGCCGCTGCTGCGATCGAATTCGGTGGAGTTGGCGTCTTTCCAGCCCAATACGTTACGTGCGAACTCGATCACTGCCACTTGCATGCCCAGGCAGATACCCAGGTAAGGCACCTTGTTCTCGCGAGCATATTGAACGGCAGTGATTTTGCCCTCTACGCCGCGCAGACCAAAGCCGCCCGGTACGAGGATGGCATCACAGCCTTCCAGCAGTTCAGTGCCTTTGTTCTCGATGTCTTCGGAGTCGATATACCGCAGGTTGACCTTGGTACGGTTGGAAATACCGGCGTGGCTCATCGCTTCGATCAGCGACTTGTACGCGTCCAGCAGTTCCATGTACTTGCCGACCATCGCGATGGTGACTTCGTGTTCAGGATTGAGCTTGGCATCCACGACCTTGTCCCACTCGGACAGGTCAGCGGTGTTGCACTGCAAGCCAAAACGCTCGACAACAAAGTCATCCAGACCCTGAGCGTGCAGCATGCCCGGGATCTTGTAGATGGTGTCAGCGTCTTCCAGCGAAATCACGGCGCGCTCTTCAACGTTGGTGAACAACGCGATCTTGCGACGCGAAGATACATCCACGTGGTGGTCGGAGCGGCAGATCAGCACGTCCGGCTGCAGGCCGATGGAGCGCAATTCTTTAACCGAGTGTTGGGTCGGTTTGGTTTTCGTCTCGCCAGCGGTGGCGATATACGGAACCAGAGTCAGGTGCATCAGCATGGCGCGCTTGGCGCCCACTTCGATGCGCAACTGACGGATAGCTTCGAGGAACGGTTGCGACTCAATGTCACCCACAGTGCCGCCAATCTCAACCATCGCTACGTCGGCATCGCCGGCGCCCTTGATGATTCGACGCTTGATTTCGTCAGTGATGTGCGGAATTACCTGGATGGTTGCCCCCAGGTAATCACCACGGCGCTCCTTGCGCAGAACGTGTTCGTAGACACGGCCCGTGGTGAAGTTGTTGTTCTGGGTCATCGTCGTGCGGATGAACCGCTCGTAGTGACCCAAGTCCAGGTCGGTCTCGGCGCCGTCGTGTGTGACGAACACTTCACCGTGCTGGAACGGGCTCATGGTGCCCGGATCAACGTTGATGTAGGGGTCCAGCTTCAGCATGGTGACCTTAAGTCCCCGCGCCTCCAGGATGGCTGCCAATGAAGCCGAGGCAATGCCTTTCCCCAATGAAGAAACAACACCGCCCGTGACGAAGATGTAGCGCGTCATGAAAAACCCTAGAAGTCTGCGTTAAAGCGGTCAGAGCCGCCGGGGAAAGCGAAGGAAGGCCGAAGCCCCCAATCACCAGCATTAGTCACAGTGCACCTTTCGAAAAACTGCTGCGTTGAAACAGACCAATGGCAACCATCGGTTCGATACAAGCCACACATTTTTTTAAAATCGCCCAGCAAAGACTGCTTGGTAATCGGCAACTTCTGTAATTCCGGTGAATCTACAGAAGCTGTATCAAGAAGGGAGCGTAGTCTACCGGAAAGCCCCTTTCAGCTCAAACCTTGATCGCTTGAAGTTGGCAGCCACTTCAATTGCCAGTGTCCATTGGGGTCAGCGTCCAGTCCCTCGAGGTTTGCCACAGCCAATAAGCGCTCATTTTGGTACAGAAGCGGCAATCTGCCACGGGCAAACGGCGGCACCCCGCGCTCATTGAGCAAGCGTTTGAGGTCACGGTGACCGCGTCCTGCCAGCGACATGACTTCTGCGCCTTGACGATAGCGCACCTGCAAGGCGCCCTCGGGCACCTCGCCCTCTATGCGTAACAGCCCGTTCCCGGGCAATGACACGGGTAGAGCTGGCTCATCCCAGGTGATCGGCGCAGTCGGCTGGCGCAGCCATTGTCCCGACAGCCACCAGATCCGTCCGCCCGCTCGATGCACCTCGCCATCCGCCAGACGCCATACAGGCCGTGCATCGACGCCGGCATCACGCAACGCCTCCCAACCGGCCCAATGCGCGGTATCAGGCAATCGTGTAAGACCGGCCAGCCACTGGCGCAAAGCGTTGCGCTGACGGGCAGCCGACAGACGGTCGAGAGGTTCAAGCTGCAGAGAGGGCAAACCCAGCCAGGCAAAAGGTGCCTCGGCCGCGGCAAGTGCCAGATCCTGCTCAGCGAGCTCATTCAGCAAACCTTGCGCTTGAGCACAATGATCAGCCGCGCGCGACAGCGTTGTGGTCACCTGCGGCCAACGCCGTGACAACACCGGCATCACTTCATGACGCAAGTAATTACGGGAAAAACCGCTGTATTCATTGGACGGATCTTCAACCCAGTGCAGACCATGGGCGTGCGCGTAAGCCTCAAGATCGGCACGCGAAATATCCAGCAACGGGCGCCCAACTACCCCGCGGCCCAATCTGCGCTCACGCGGCATGCCGGACAGCCCGTTGACACCGGCCCCGCGCAACAACCGGAACAACACGGTTTCGGCCTGATCATCGCGATGCTGCCCCGTAAAGAGCACCTCCTGCGGCTGCAGGATGGCCTCGAACGCCTCATAGCGCGCTTCCCGTGCTGCCCGCTCGACACTTGCACCGGCGGACACTTGCACGCGCACCACCGTGAGCGGCACGCCCAGGGCATCACACAGCAACTGACAATGAGCCGGCCACGTATCCGCTATAGCCTGTAGACCATGGTGAATATGGAGGGCAGTCAGCGGGGGGAGTGCATGGGTTGGGCGAAGGTGAGCCAGAAGGTGCAGCAGGACAGTCGAGTCAAGACCGCCGGAAAGGGCAATGCGCCAGGCCGGGGCATTGCGCCACGGCTTGAGCGCTTCGAGCAACTGGATTGTCAGGTTGGACATTGCACAATCCTGCAGGGGCGAACGGGTTCACCCCTGCGTCTGTCGGTCTCGCCTTGATTACAGACCGTAACTCATCAAACGGTCATAACGACGCTGCAACAACGTTTCGTTGTCCAGCTTCTTCAACATGTCCAACTGCGAAATCAGCTCTGCGCGAATCGTGGCAGAAGCGGCTGCAGGGTCGCGATGTGCGCCACCCAATGGCTCGCCGATAACTTTATCAACGATGCCCAGGCCTTTGAGACGCTCAGCGGTAATGCCCATCGCCTCGGCGGCATCCGGCGCTTTTTCAGCGGTTTTCCACAGAATTGACGCGCACCCTTCAGGCGAAATCACGGCATAAGTGGAGTACTGCAGCATGTTCAATTGATCGCACACCCCAATTGCCAACGCACCGCCCGAACCACCTTCACCAATAACCGTGGAGATGATCGGGGTCTTCAGGCGCGCCATGACTCGCAGGTTCCAGGCAATCGCTTCGCTCTGGTTGCGCTCTTCAGCATCGATGCCCGGGTAGGCGCCCGGCGTGTCGATAAAGGTCAGGATCGGCATTTTGAAACGCTCTGCCATTTCCATCAAACGGCATGCCTTGCGGTAGCCTTCAGGGCGCGGCATGCCGAAGTTGCGGCGAACTTTCTCACGCACTTCGCGGCCTTTCTGATGACCAATCACCATCACGGGCTGATCGTCCAGACGCGCGATACCGCCCACAATGGCGGCATCGTCGGAGAAGTGACGGTCGCCGTGAAGTTCATCAAACTCAGTGAAGATGTGGTCGATGTAATCCAGCGTGTAAGGACGACGCGGATGACGGGCCAGGCGGGCGATCTGCCAGCTGGTCAGCTTGCCGAAAATATCTTCAGTCAGCGTTTTGCTTTTGTCTTGCAGGCGAGAGATTTCATCGCTGATGTTCAGCGAATTGTCATTACCGACCAGGCGCAACTCTTCGATTTTGGCTTGCAGGTCAGCAATCGGCTGTTCGAAATCAAGAAAATTCGGGTTCATAAGCATCCGTCTTGGGTCGGCGGCAAAGCATGCCAGCAGGCAGAAAGCCCAGTATTGACTGGCACTTTCGAGCCGACTGGGGCAGCCGGTTGATCTGTATCGCGCCTACCTTAAGGGACAGGCGCTCTCAGGTCGAGATTAAAAATTCAGGTCGAGATCAGGACGCGGGTCACGCCCCTGACCGTCAACGGTATTGGAGGAAGACGTTGTCTCGCCCAAACTGGTCACGCAAGGCTTGAATCAAGCTGTCTGCAGGATCGATTCTCCAGTTCTCGCCAAACTGCAACAGGGTCTTCGCATCCCCGCCGGTGTACTCCATGGTGATCGGGCAGGCGCCGCGATGCTTCTTCAGCACGTCGCCCAATTGCCGCAACTGATCACCCTTGAGCGCCGCGTGATGGACCCTCAGGCGCAAACTCTCGGCCAGACTGGTACGCGCATCCTCCATACTCATGACCCGCTTGACCCGCAGGCGCAAGCCGCCGGAAAAGTCATCATTACTGACCTCCCCTTCCACCACCACCATGGCATCGGTCTGCAACAGCGACTGGGCTGAATGGAACGCTTCGGCAAACAATGAGGCTTCAATCCGGCCGGAACGGTCATCCAGCGTGATGAACCCCATCTTGTCGCCTTTTTTGTTCTTCATCACCCGCAGGGCGATGATCATGCCGGCGACAGTCTGCGTATCGCGGGCAGGCTTCAGATCGATAATGCGCTGCCGGGCGAAACGGCGAATTTCGCTTTCATACTCGTCGATCGGGTGGCCGGTCAGGTACAGGCCCAAGGTGTCTTTCTCGCCCTTGAGGCGTTCCTTGAGAGTCAGCTCCTTGGCCTTGCGATGGTTGGCATACACATCGGCGTCTTCTTCGACAAACACGCCGCCGAACAGGTCGTCGTGGCCGCTGTCGTGGGTGCGCGCCGTTTGTTCGGCCGCCTTGATTGCCTCTTCCAGCGCCGCCAGCAAAATCGCACGGTTCTGATCAATGCTCGCCTGATAGGCTTTTGGCTCGTCATGGAAGCAAGGCCCCAGACGGTCCAGCGCGCCGCTGCGGATCAAACCGTCAAGGGTGCGTTTGTTGATGCGCTTGAGATCAACCCGCGCGCAGAAATCGAACAGGTCCTTGAACGACCCATCCTGACGCGCTTCGGTAATCGCCTCCACCGGCCCCTCACCCACGCCCTTGATCGCGCCAAGCCCGTAAATGATTCGACCTTCGTCGTTCACCGTGAACTTGTACTCGGAGGCATTCACGTCCGGCGCGTCGAGACGCAGCTTCATCGTGCGCACTTCTTCGATCAAGGTCACGACCTTGTCGGTGTTGTGCATATCCGCCGACAGCACGGCCGCCATGAACGGCGCCGGGTAATGGGCTTTCAGCCACGCGGTTTGATAGGAAACCAGCCCGTAGGCCGCCGAGTGAGATTTGTTGAAACCATAACCGGCGAATTTTTCTACCAGGTCGAAAATGTTACCGGCAAGGTCAGGGTCGATGTTGTTGTTGGCACAGCCTTCAATGAAACCGCCACGCTGCTTGGCCATTTCTTCAGGTTTTTTCTTACCCATGGCTCGACGCAGCATGTCCGCGCCGCCGAGGGTGTAACCCGCCATCACCTGCGCAATCTGCATCACCTGTTCCTGATACAGAATGATGCCGTAGGTCGGGGCCAGAACCGGCTTCAGGCCTTCGTACTGATAATCCGAATGCGGATAAGCAAGCTCGGCACGCCCGTGCTTACGGTTGATGAAGTCGTCCACCATGCCCGATTGCAGCGGCCCCGGACGGAACAGGGCCACCAGTGCGATCAGGTCTTCCAGACAGTCAGGCTTGAGCTTTTTGATCAGCTCTTTCATGCCTCGCGACTCAAGCTGGAACACCGCCGTCGTCTCGGCTTTTTGCAGCAACTGGTAGGTCGGTTTGTCATCCAGCGGGATAAACGCAATATCCAGCGGCGGCTCGTCGACCTTGGCGCGGTCGCGGTTGATGGTTTTCAGCGCCCAGTCAATGATGGTCAGCGTGCGCAAGCCGAGGAAGTCGAACTTCACCAGCCCTGCGGCTTCAACGTCGTCCTTGTCGAACTGGGTGACCAGACCGTCACCTTCTTCATCGCAATAGATCGGCGAAAAGTCCGTCAGTTTGGTCGGCGCAATCACCACACCACCGGCGTGTTTACCGACGTTACGCACGATGCCTTCGAGCTTGCGTGCCATCTCCCAGATTTCGGCGGCTTCTTCATCCACTTTGATGAAGTCACGCAAGATCTCTTCCTGCTCGTAGGCCTTTTCCAGCGTCATGCCGACTTCAAACGGAATCATCTTCGACAAACGATCCGCCAGGCCGTAAGACTTACCCTGCACACGGGCCACGTCGCGAATAACCGCCTTGGCCGCCATCGAACCGAAGGTAATGATCTGACTGACAGCGTTGCGGCCGTATTTATCTGCCACATATTCAATGACCCGGTCACGACCATCCATGCAGAAGTCGACGTCGAAGTCGGGCATCGATACCCGTTCCGGGTTAAGGAATCGCTCGAACAGCAGGTCATATTCCAGCGGATCGAGGTCGGTAATTTTCTGCACATAGGCCACCAGAGAACCGGCACCCGACCCTCGGCCAGGCCCTACCGGCACGCCGTTGCTCTTGGCCCACTGGATGAAGTCCATCACGATCAGGAAGTAACCGGGGAATCCCATCTGGATAATGATGTCCAGTTCGAAATTCAGCCGGTCGACGTAGACCTGCCGTTTGGCGTCGTAATCTTCGGTGGTGTCCTTGGGCAGCAGAACGCTGAGGCGCTCTTCAAGGCCATCAAACGAGACTTTGCGGAAATATTCGTCGATGGTCATGCCATCGGGAATCGGGAAGTTAGGCAAAAAGTGTTTGCCCAACTTCACTTCGATATTGCAACGCTTGGCAATTTCGACGGTATTTTCGAGCGCTTCCGGCAAATCGCTGAACAGCTCAGCCATTTCTTCGGCGCTTTTAAGATACTGCTGGTCGCTGTAGTTCTTGGAGCGGCGCGGATCATCAAGCGCTCGGCCCTCGCCAATGCAAACGCGGGTCTCGTGGGCTTCGAAATCCTGCTGTTTGAGGAAGCGCACATCGTTGGTGGCCACCAGCGGCGCACCGATTTTGTCGGCCAGCGCTACGGCAGCGTGCAGATGTTCTTCATCGTTGGGACGCTGGGTGCGCTGGACTTCCAGGTAAAAGCGGTCCGGGAACACCTCCATCCATTCGCGGGCCAGCGCCTCGGCTTCCTCGGTGTTACCACTGATCAGCGCGACTCCGATCTCGCCTTCTTTGGCGGCCGACAACATGATCAGACCATCGGCGGCTTCGGCGACCCATTCACGCTCGATGATGACCTGGCCATTGCGCTGCCCGTCAATAAACCCTCGTGAAATCAGCTCCGTCAGGTTGCGATAACCCACGCCGTTCATCGCCAGCAGGCTGATGCGGCTCAACGGGTTTTCCGGGTCTTTATTGGACAGCCACAGATCCGCGCCACTGATCGGCTTGATGCCGCCACCCATGGCGGCTTTATAAAATTTGACCAACGAACACATGTTATTCTGATCGGTCACCGCCACGGCAGGCATGTTCATGCCCGCCAGGGTTTTGATCAGCGGTTTGATCCGCACCAGGCCATCGACCAGGGAATATTCAGTGTGCAGGCGCAGGTGAACGAATGAAGCCGGCATGGTGATCCTGTCTATTAGCTTTGGGAAACAACAAGGCCCGGATTGTACCGGGCCTTGGCAAAAACATCAGCCTTGGGGCTAAACCTCGGTCAAGCCTTCACGGGCTTCGTAGGCACGGCGCACCGGCCCGAAGGACCGGCGATGAATTGGCGTAGGACCAAGACGCTCAAGGGCTTCAAGGTGTACCGCCGTCGGGTAGCCTTTATGCCCGCCAATACCGTAACCCGGGTATTGCAACTCGAAGGCTGCCATTTCACGGTCACGGCTGACCTTGGCCAGGATCGATGCCGCCGCAATGGCTGGCACCTTGCTGTCACCCTTGACCACGGCTTCGGCCGGCATGGCCAATGTGGGGCAGCGATTGCCGTCGATCATGGCCAGTTTCGGGGTGATGCTCAACCCTTCTACAGCGCGCTGCATGGCCAACAGGGTGGCATGCAGGATATTCAGCTCGTCGATCTCTTCGACTTCAGCCCGGGCAATGCACCAGCTCAAGGCCTTTTCGCAAATTTCGTCATACAGCTTTTCGCGACGCGCCTCAGTCAGTTTTTTTGAGTCATTAAGACCGGCGATCGGCCGGGCCGGGTCCAGAATCACTGCTGCTGTGACCACTGCGCCGCACAACGGGCCGCGACCCACTTCGTCCACACCGGCCACAAGGTCTTCGACCAGATTGAAGTCCAATCCGATTTGCATAGTCACTTTACTCATTTGGAGGGTGCAATCAGCTCAAGCACCGCTTTGGCGGCCTGATTGGAAGCGTCGAGACGCAACGTACGATGAATTTCGTCGAAACCCCGGGTTTGCTCCTGGCCATTGTCCAGCAGTGGCAACAGGGTCTTGGCCAATGCCTCGGGGGTGGCGGCATCTTGCAGCAACTCGGGCACCAGCATCCGCTGGGCCAGCAAGTTGGGCAAAGACACGTAAGGGCTTTTTACCAGACGCTTGAGAATCCAGAACGTAACCCGCGACAGGCGATACGCCACCACCATCGGCCGCTTGTACAGCAACGCCTCAAGCGTGGCGGTGCCCGAGGCGATCAACACCGCGTCACAGGCAGCCAAGGCCAGGTGCGAACGCCCGTCGAGCAAGGTCAAGGGCAAGTCCCGCTCAGCCAGCAACTGTTCGATTTGCACCCGGCGCGCAGCATTGGCACAAGGCAATACAAAACGTGTGTCGGGCCGGGCTTCGCGGATTTTTAGGGCAGCGTCCAGGAACAGCCCACCCAATTTGCCCACTTCCCCGCCACGACTTCCCGGCATCAAGGCGACCAACGGGCCGTCAGGCAACCCCAGTTCGGCACGGGCAGCGGCTTTATCGGCCTCAAGGGGAATAGTGTCCGCCAGCGTATGGCCAACAAACCGCACCGGCACGCCATGCTCTTCGTAGAATTTGGCTTCAAACGGCAGCAACGTGAGCATCAAGTCGCAACCTTCGCGAATTTTCAGCACGCGTTTCTGCCGCCACGCCCACACGGACGGGCTGACGTAATGCACGGTCTTGATGCCAGCACGCCGTAACTGAAGCTCGATATTGAGGGTGAAATCAGGCGCATCGATGCCGATAAATACATCAGGTTTTTCGGCAATGAGGGTCTGGATCAGCGCTTTGCGGCGTTTGAGCAACTCGCGCAAACGGCCAAGTACCTCAACCAGCCCCATGACCGACAGACGCTCCATCGGGAAGTAAGAGCGCATGCCCTGCGCTTCCATCAGCGGGCCTCCCACACCGATAAACTCAATATCGGGGTGCTGAGCCTTGAGCGCTCGCATCAGGCCTGAACCCAGGATGTCGCCAGAGGCCTCACCCGCCACCAGCGCAATACGCAACCTGGCCATGATCAGCGGGTAATGCCGCGGGTCGATGAACGAATCGACTCCACAAACAGTGCGACTTCCGGGAACTGCGCAGAGGGCTCAGCCAGTTCGGCGAGCGCTTGTTCAACCGTCAGCCCCTGGCGGTAAACCACCTTGTAGGCCCGACGCAAGGCGTGAATCGCATCTTCACTAAAACCACGACGGCGCATGCCCTCGAAATTCATGCTACGGGCTTCGGCTGGGCTGCCAAACACCGTGACAAAGGCCGGAACGTCCTTGCCAATCGCTGTACCCATGCCTGAAAAGCTGTGAGCACCGATATGACAGAACTGATGCACCAGCGTGAAACCCGACAGGATCGCCCAGTCCCCCATGTGCACATGGCCTGCCAGCGCGGCGTTGTTGACCAGAATGCAATGGTTGCCGATTACGCTGTCATGCCCGATGTGGGCGTACGCCATAATCAGGTTGTGATCACCCAGGGTCGTCTCGGCACGGTCCTGAACCGTGCCGCGATGAATGGTCACACCTTCGCGAATCACATTGTGATCACCGATCACCAGGCGTGTCTCTTCGCCTTTGTACTTCAGATCGGGCGTATCTTCACCGACTGATGAGAACTGGTAGATACGATTGTGCTTACCGATTTTGGTTGGGCCTTTAAGAATGACATGCGGCCCAATCACTGTTCCCTCGCCGATTTCCACACCTGCGCCGACGATCGACCAAGGGCCGACCACGACGTCGTCGGCCAGAATGGCCGTCGGATCGATGATTGCGCGAGGGTCAATCAAACTCATAGTTTGCGTTCCGCACAGATAATTTCAGCCGAGCATACCGGCTTGCCATCAACCGTTGCCTGGCACTCGAACTTCCAGATCGAACGCTTGCAGCTCAGGAACTTGGCTTCCAGGATCAATTGATCGCCCGGCAACACGGGCTGACGGAAACGCAGTTTGTCGGAACCGACGAAGTAATACAGCGTCCCGTCTGCAGGTTTCACGTCCAGCATCTTGAAACCCAGAATGCCCGCAGCTTGCGCCATGGCTTCGATGATCAACACGCCGGGCATGATCGGGTGCGCCGGAAAGTGACCGTTGAAGAACGGTTCGTTGATGCTGACATTCTTGTAAGCACGAATGCGCTTGTTCTCGACATCCAGATCCACCACTCGATCCACCAGCAGGAAAGGGTAACGGTGAGGCAGATATTCGCGAATCTCGTTGATGTCCATCATTTCGTGGGGAAGCCTGTAATAAAGATTGGGCGCGCGCTACGAAGGCACGCTCCTCTAGCAAATCAAGAACGCAGACCCTTGGCCCTGCGCGCTTGATATGGAAATAGTATTAGCTTTCAGATGAAGCGATACCGTCAGGGGTCACTTCTCGACGCGTTTTTCCAGTTGTTTCAATCGTCGCGCGATGTCGTCCAGCTGGCGAATACGTGCCGCACTCTTGCGCCATTCAGCCGCTGGCTGCATGGCTGTTCCGGAAGAGTAAGCACCCGGCTCGGTAATGGAGTGAGTCACCATGGTCATCCCGGTGAGGAAAACGTTGTCGCAGATCTCAATATGCCCCACCAAACCGACACCACCGGCCAACATGCAGTGCTTGCCGATTTTAGTGCTTCCTGAAATCCCGACACACGCGGCCATCGCCGTATGGTCACCGACCTGCACGTTGTGCGCGATCTGAATCTGGTTATCGAGTTTGACCCCATTGCCAATAACCGTATCTGCCAGGGCACCACGGTCGATGGCAGTGTTCACACCGATCTCGACATCATCACCAATGGTCACGCCGCCGATCTGGGCAATTTTTTGCCAGACACCCTTCTCGTTGGCGAAACCGAAACCTTCGCCTCCCAGCACGGCGCCCGACTGAATCACGACACGCTTACCGATGCGAACATCGTGATAAAGCGTCACGCGCGGCGCCAACCAGCCACCCTCACCGATTTCACAGCGAGCACCGATAAAGCAATGAGGCCCGACGGTCACGCCAGCCGCAATGCGCGCACCGCTTTCAATCACTGCAAAGGCGCCGATGCTGGCCGCAGGATCTACCCTCGCATCCGCCGCAATCACGGCTGAAGGATGCACACCGGCAACCGCCTTGGGCTTGGGGTCAAACAGATGGGAAATACGGGCGTATGCCAGGTAAGGATCCGGCACCACCAAAGCATCACCGGCATAGTCTTCAGCGTCGGCTGACTTGAGCAAAACGGCTCCAGCCTGACAATCGACCAAGAACTTTCGGTACTGCGGGTTGGCCAGAAAGCTCAACTGAGATGGGCCAGCCTCTTGTAAAGTGGCTAGCCCAGTGATTTCTTTCTCCGCGCTGCCACGCAAGGTGGCACCGAGGAACTCGGCCAATTGGCCGAGTTTTATAGTCGCAGTCATAATTACTTCAGCTGATTCATGCGCTCAATGACTTGGCGAGTGATGTCGTATTGAGGTTTGACATCGATCACTGCACCACGCTCGAACACCAGGTCATAGGCGCCTTTCTTGATGACTTCTTCAACAGCGCTGTCCAGTTTTGGCTTCAGCTGTTTCAGCATTTCACGGTCAGCAACGGCTTTGGCTTCGTTCAGTTCCTTGGACTGGAACTGGAAATCGCGGGCCTTTTGCTTGAATTCAAGCTCCAGACGCTCACGCTCGCCTTGCTGCATTTTGTCGCCGCCTTTGACCAGACGATCCTGAATCCCTTTGGCACTGCTTTCCAGGGACTTCAGTTTGGTCAGTTGCGGACCGAATTTCTTCTCGGCATCTACGGCGTAACGCTTGGCAGCGTCAGATTCCAGCAGCGCCATCTGATAGTTCAGAACGGCAATTTTCATGTCGGCAAACGCCGGACCTGCTACCAGAACCGAAGCCAGGAGAACCAATTGAGTCAACTTACGCACGATGCACTCCTACTAAATCCGTTGTTTATCTAAAGTCAGGCTTTTAGAAAGTCTGGCCGAGGGAGAACTGGAACACTTGGGTATCTGCGTCATCCGGTTTCTTGATCGGCATGGCCAAGCTGAAGCTCAACGGGCCAAGTGCGGTCACCCACGTTACGCCAACACCCACAGAGCTGGCCATATTACTAAAGCTGATATCGCAATCTTTTGTGGTCGACTTGCAGTTGGTGTCGAAAACATTACCCACATCCCAGAACACGGAGGTGCGCAGGGAACGTTGATCTTTCACGAACGGCATCGGGAACAGAACTTCTGCCCCGCCCTGGATCAGGACGTTACCACCAAACGGCAGCGGATCTTGATCCGGGTCATTCTTGTTCGGGGTACTGCGTGGACCCAGCGCACTGTCCTTGAAACCACGGACCGAGTTGAAACCACCTGCATAGTAGTTCTCGTAGAACGGCAGCCCCGACGTCGAGCCATAGCTGTCACCGTAACCCAGCTCGGTGTGCAGGCGCATCGTGTAGGTGTCGGTCAACGGCTGGAACAACTGGGCGCGGTAATCCAGTTTGTAGAACTGGAGATCACTGCCCGGAATGGTGGTTTCAAGCGTCAAGCTTTGCGAGCTGCCGCGTGTCGGCAACACACCTTTGTTCAGAGTCGATTCGGACCAGCCGGCAGAAGCCTTGAAGTTCAGGAACTTGTCGCCTTCTTTGTTGATGAAATCGAAGATCTCGTCAACGGTGTAGGTGCCGGTACTGATTTCATCCTGCTGCACGCTCAGGCCATAGGTCAGGCGCGAGGTATCGCTGATCGGATACCCCATTGTGATACCGGCGCCCAGGCTGTCGACCGAGTAGTTTGCTACATCAACATCGAGGTCTTTGTAGTCGGTCGTACGGTAGAACGCGTTGTAACCCAGGCTCACGCCATCAGCTGTCCAGTACGGATCCACATAACTGAAGTTGTAACGGCTCTGGTATTCACTGCGGGTCAGGCCCACGCTGACGCGGTTACCCGTACCCAGGAAGTTGTTCTGGGTAATCGAACCACCCAGGATCAAACCGGCGCTTTGGGCAAAGCCGACGCTGGCGGTGATCGAACCGGAAGCCTGTTCTTCTACGGCGTAGTTCACATCGACCTGGTCGTCTGTACCGGGCACGGCCGGGGTTTCAACGTTCACTTCCTTGAAGAAGCCCAGACGCTCAAGGCGCACCTTGGACTGGTCGATCAGGTAAGTCGACGCCCAGCCACCTTCCATCTGGCGCATTTCGCGACGCAGCACTTCGTCTTCCGACTTGGTGTTGCCGCGGAAGTTGATACGGTTGACATAAGCACGCTTGCCCGGATCCACCACGAAGGTGATGGCCACGGTGTGGTCTTCCGGGTTTGGCTGAGGCACGCCGTTGACGTTGGCGAAGGTATAACCTTCGTTACCCAGACGACGGGTGATCAGCTCGGAGGTCGTGGTCATCAGCTTGCGGGAGAACACCTGGCCCGGCTGAACCAGCAGCAGCGACTTGATCTGATCTTCAGGAACCTTGAGGTCACCGCTCAGCTTCACTTCGCCCACATTGTACTTTTCGCCTTCATTCACGTTGACCGTGATATAGACGTTTTTCTTGTCCGGGGTGATCGATACCTGAGTGGAGGCGATATCCATGTTGATATAGCCACGGTCGAGGTAATACGAGCGCAGGCGCTCAAGGTCACCGGACAGTTTTTCACGCGCATACTTGTCGTCATTCTTGAAGAACGACAACCAGTTGGTGGTTTTCAGTTCAAACAGGTCAACGAGGTCTTCTTCCGGGAAGACAGTATTGCCCACCACGTTGATGTGCTGGATAGCCGCAACCGTGCCTTCGTTGATGTTGACCTTCAAGGCGACCCGGTTGCGAGGTTCGGACACGACTTCAGTGTCGACCGTCGCCGAGTAACGACCTTGGGCAACATACTGACGTTGCAGTTCGTTACGCACACCCTCAAGGGTGGCACGCTGGAAGATTTCACCTTCGGCAAGACCCGACTGTTTAAGACCTTTCATCAAGTCATCAGTGGAAATAGCCTTGTTTCCGTCAATGGTGATGCTTGAAACGGAAGGACGTTCGACAACCGTAATGACGAGCACATTGCCATCACGACCCAGTTGGATATCCTGAAAGAAACCGGTTTTGAACAACGCACGAGTGGATTCCACCAACCGGCGGTCATCCGCTACCTCACCCACGTTCAGCGGCAACGCGCCAAACACGCTACCAGCGGAAACCCGCTGCAGCCCGTTGACACGAATATCAGAGATAGTGAAGGACTCGGCGTGAACTTCGGCGATCATCAGTACGGTGAGAACCGCAGTTAGCAGCAGACGTTTCATGAAGTCCTTTCTTATTCCAACTGGCAATAAACAAACTGCCGCAAAATGCGGCAGATTCGCAATTCAGCGAAGCGTTTACAGTCGTCCCAGGTCGTTGACCAGGGCAAGTAACATCACCCCGACCACCAAACTGATACCGATCTGCATTCCCCAACCCTGCACCCGATCCGACAAGGGACGACCACGCGCCCACTCGATCAGATAAAACAACAAATGCCCCCCATCCAGTACCGGGATGGGCAACAAGTTCAGAACCCCAAGACTGATACTCAGATAAGCCAGGAAATTCAAGAAGTCCGCGACACCCGACTGGGCAGAAGCGCCCGCCACTTTAGCAATGGTTATCGGTCCACTCAAGTTTTTTACCGAGAGCTCGCCGAACAACATTTTCTTGAGTGAGTCGAGCGTCAATACGCTCATCGTCCAAGTCCGTTTGGCGCCCTCGCCGATCGCGGCGAGCGGGCCGTAACTGACCTCGCGAATCATCTCCGGCGGCCAGTCCACACCCTTGACCCCAGCCCCCAGATAACCGGTTGCGGCCTTGCCTTCACCGCGCGCCGCCAATGCCACGGGGATGTCGATCGGCACACCATCACGCTCGACGCGCAATACGATTTTCGCCTCAGGACGTACCCGCACCCAATCCACCACCTGCTGCCAGTCCTTGACCGGCTGATCGTTCATGGCCAGCAGTTTGTCACCGGTTTTAAGGCCCGCGGCCTGGGCCGGGCCTTCAGGATCAAGCTCAGCCAGTACGGCCGGCAACTCCGGACGCCATGGACGAATACCCAGCGAACTGATTGGATCAGGCTCGTTAGCCCCTTTTAACCAGTCATGCAGAACCAGCTCATGAGTCGACTCCGAAGTGCTCCCCGCCTCACGAACGGCCACGTGAATCGAACCGCTCTCGCCCAGGCGGCGCACGAGCTGCAGATTCACATTGGACCAGCCCGAAGTGGGCTCTCCATCAATCGAAACGATTTCCTGCCCGGGCACCAGACCGGCTTGCGCTGCCAGGCTACCGCTTTCGACTGCGCCAATGACCGGGCGCACTTGCTGGCTGCCCAGCATGGCCAGAATCCAGAAAAACACCATCGCCAGCATGAAGTTGGCGATGGGGCCCGCTGCAACGATGGCAATGCGTTGCCCGACGGTTTTGCGATTGAAGGATTGGCCCAGCAGTTCAGCTGGCACCTCCCCTTCCCGCTCATCAAGCATTTTCACGTAGCCGCCCAACGGGATCGCTGCCACTACAAACTCAGTGCCCTGACGGTCGTGCCAGCGCAGCAAGGGCGTGCCGAACCCCACAGAGAAGCGCAGAACCTTGACGCCGCAACGGCGCGCCACCCAAAAGTGACCGAATTCATGAAAAGTGACCAACACCCCCAATGCAACCAGGGTGCCAACAATCATATAAAGCGCACTCATCTACTTTCTCCGTGATCCTGTCCGGTTACGGCAAGCAGCACTGATCAGCCCTGACGGCTCAACCATTGATCAGCCAACTCTCGCGCCCTGGCATCGGCGGCAAAGACTGCCTCTAACTCATTAACGGGCACCACTGGCTCGTTGTTTAAAACGTCTTCAATCAATTGCGCAATCTGCGGGTAGCGGATTCGCCCATCGAGGAAGGCCGCCACCGCCACTTCATTGGCCGCATTGAGCATGGCCGGCGCGCTGTCACCAGCCGCCGCCGCTTCACGGGCCAGGCGCAGACAAGGGAAGCGCTGCTCATCCGGGCGCTGGAAGTCCAGACGCGCCACGGAAAACAGATCCAGCGGCGCCACACCCGAATCGATACGCTCAGGCCACGCCAACGCATTGGCAATCGGCGTGCGCATGTCAGGATTGCCCAACTGCGCAAGCACCGACCCGTCTATGTAGTCCACCAGCGAGTGAATGACGCTTTGCGGATGAATCACCACCTCAACCTGAGCAGGCTTGGCATCGAACAGCCAGCACGCCTCGATCAGCTCAAGGCCTTTATTCATCATGCTCGCTGAGTCGACCGAGATCTTTCGCCCCATCGACCAGTTAGGGTGAGCACACGCCTGATCGGGCGTCACATGCGCCAGATCAGCCAATGGGGTTTCCCGGAAGGGCCCCCCAGAGGCGGTCAGCAGAATCCGTCGCACGCCAACCTGACTCAGCCCACGGGCGAAATCCTGCGGCAGGCACTGAAAGATCGCGTTGTGCTCACTGTCAATGGGCAGCAATACCGAACCGCTACGCCGCACCGCCTGCATGAACAGGGCGCCTGTCATGACCAGCGCTTCTTTGTTCGCCAACAGAATTTTCTTGCCCGCATTGACTGCCGACAAGGTAGGACGCAACCCGGCAGCACCGACGATGGCTGCCATGACGGCATCCACCGCGGGCGCGGAGGCGATATCACATAAACCCTGCTCGCCCACCAACACCTCGGTGTTGAGGCCCGCTGCGCGCAGATCAGCTTGCAGCTGACGCGCGGAACGCTCATCCGGCACCACTGCAACCTGAGGCGTGTGCTGAATGCACAATGCCAGCAGTTGCGCGAGACGGCTATAACCGCTCAGCCCGAACACTTGATAGCGATCCGGGTGGCGAGCAATCACATCCAGCGTACTCAGGCCAATCGAGCCGGTAGCGCCCAGCACCGTAATCTGTTGAGGACGGCTCATGATGCAGCCATCCACAGCAACACGGCGAACACGGGAATGGCGGCCGTCAAACTGTCGATACGATCGAGTACACCGCCATGCCCGGGCAGCAACTGACTGCTGTCCTTAATGCCCGCCTGACGCTTGAACATGCTTTCTGTGAGGTCGCCCACCACTGAAATCAATACGATAACGGCAGCGCCTGCCAAGGCAGCAACCATCTGAGAGGCACTCCAGCCGCGCACCACGCCGACAACAGCCGTGATCAGCAGGCTCAGCAACAAACCGCCAAAAACGCCTTCCCAGCTTTTGCCGGGGCTGACTTTAGGGGCCAGTTTGCGCTTGCCGAATTTACGCCCGGAAAAGTACGCGCCAATATCGGCGCCCCACACCAGCACCATCACCGCCATGATCAGCCAGTTACCCAGCGGCATCGCCTTGATCATCACCAGCCCTTGCCAGGCCGGTAGCAAAATCAGCAAGCCGATGACCAGCTTGACTGCAGCACTGGACCAGCGTGACGCGGAATCAGGAAACGTGAGCACCAGAAACGTCGCCAACGCCCACCACACCACCGCGGCCACCAACACCCACGGGGCAAGGTCAGGCAACAGGTGCAGACCAAACAGCAATAAGGCCACGACGAGGGCAAAACCGACACGGGCCGTTTGAGCTGTAAATCCGGCAAGGCGCGCCCATTCCCAGGCCCCGAGGGTCACGACCAGCCCGATGAAGAGCGCGAAGTTAGACCCATCAAGAAGGAAAAAGCCGCACAAAGCGATTGGCAGCAGGATAAGTGCAGTGATGATGCGTTGCTTAAGCATTAAACCCGGGCTCCAGCCTCAACCTGCTCGCTTGTTTTACCGAAGCGACGCTGGCGAGAAGCGAAATCAGCCAATGCATGACGCATGGCTTCGTGTTTGAAGTCCGGCCAGAACAGGTCGGAGAAGTACAGCTCGGAATAGGCCAACTGCCACAGCAGGAAGTTGCTGATACGGTGCTCGCCCCCTGTGCGGATACACAGGTCAGGCAACGGTAGATCGCCTGTTACCAGACAGGTTTGCAACAAGTCCGGGGTGATGTCTTCAGGCTGCAAATGACCTGCCTGAACCTCACGCGCCAGACGTTGCGCAGCCTGCGCGATGTCCCACTGCCCGCCATAATTGGCGGCAATTTGCAGGACAAAGCGCCCGCTGCCTGCGGTGATCGCCTCCGCTTCGCGCATCGCCGCTTGCAACTCGGGATGAAAACGGGAGCGATCGCCAATGATGCGCAGGCTGATGTTGTTTTCGTTGAGACGCTTGGCCTCACGACGCAGCGCCTTGAAGAACAAATCCATCAAGGCACTGACTTCAGCCGCAGGACGCTGCCAGTTTTCGCTGGAAAACGCGAACAGGGTGAGCACTTCGACCTTGGCCTCGGCACACACCTCAATCACGGCGCGGACTGCGTCCACACCCGCTTTATGCCCGGCAACACCCGGCATAAAGCGTTTTTTCGCCCAGCGATTATTGCCATCCATGATAATCGCGACATGTCGCGGCACGGATGACGACACAGCCTGCTTGGTCTTTTCCATAAAACGCCCTGACCCTTATACGGCCATCAGGTCCGCTTCTTTCTGCTTGGTAGCCGTTTCGATATCCGCGACAGCCTTGTCGGTCAGCTTCTGGATCTCGTCAGCTGCGCGACGCTCTTCGTCTTCACTGATTTCTTTCTCTTTAACCAGGTCTTTCAACTGGCTCAACGCATCACGACGGATATTACGTACCGCAATACGCGCATCTTCAGCCGCATCACGCGCCTGCTTGGCGAATACTTTACGGGTTTCTTCCGTCAGGGCTGGCATGGAGATCAGCAGCAATTCGCCCAGGTTGGTCGGATTGAGGTTCAAACCAGCGCTTTGAATCGCCTTATCCACGGCTTGAAGCATGTTGCGCTCAAACGCCACGACCTGCAGGGTGCGAGAATCTTTAACGGTTACGTTCGCTACCTGACTAAGCGGTGTATCAGCACCGTAGTAAGGCACCATCACGCTACCCAAAATGCTTGGGTGAGCCTTGCCGGTACGAATCTGACCAAATGCATGGCTCAGCGATTCCAGCGATTTCTGCATACGCGTTTGTGCGTCTTTCTTGATTTCGTTGATCATTGTTGACCTTCCTCGATCAGAGTGCCTTCAGCGCCGCCGTGAACGATGTTGAGCAGGGCGCCGGGCTTGTTCATGTTAAAGACACGTAATGGCATCTGGTGGTCGCGGCACAGACAAATAGCTGTCAGGTCCATCACGCCCAGCTTGCGATCCAGCACTTCATCGTAAGTCAGATGATCGAACTTCTCGGCATGCGGGTCTTTGAATGGATCTGCGGTGTAAACACCGTCAACCTTGGTGGCCTTGAGTACTACGTCGGCGTCGATTTCAATGGCGCGCAAGCACGCGGCAGAATCCGTTGTGAAGAATGGATTGCCTGTACCCGCAGCGAAAATCACCACTTCCTTCGCGTTCAAGTGACGCATGGCCTTGCGACGGTCGTAATGATCCGTCACACCCACCATGGAGATGGCCGACATTACGATGGCGGAGATATTCGCACGTTCCAGCGCATCGCGCATCGCCAGGGCGTTCATCACGGTCGCGAGCATCCCCATGTGGTCGCCAGTCACGCGATCCATACCGGCAGCGCTCAATGCAGCGCCACGGAACAGATTGCCACCACCAATCACCAAACCTACCTGAACGCCGATACCCACCAACTGGCCGACTTCCAGCGCCATGCGGTCGAGCACCTTGGGGTCGATCCCGAACTCTTCAGAGCCCATCAGGGCTTCGCCGCTTAGCTTGAGTAGAATGCGTTTATAGCGAGCTTGATAACCACTGCCCTGCTGAGCCATTGCGAATCTCTCCTGCCGCGTTTTATAAAAAATCTGTGCGAGGCTGTTTTCAGCCTGCGTTTACTCTAGCTTGGCGCCGGATAACAGCACCATCGGATCGCGATTTTGTACACCGGTTCCGCCGGGCGAGGTAAAACCTTCACCCATTTGAAAAGAGGCTGCGCGCGTGAGCGGGCAGCCTCTTGGGTCGACAGTTGAAACCGTCTTATTGCTTGTTGGCTGCAGCCACTTGAGCAGCAACTTCTTCAGCGAAGTTGTCAACTGGCTTCTCGATGCCTTCGCCTACTTTGAAGTAAGTGAAGGAAACGATTTCAGCACCGGCCTTCTTGGCCAGCTCACCGACCTTGATTTCAGGGTTCTTGACGAACGCCTGCTCAACCAGGCTGGCTTCTGCCAGGAACTTGCTGATACGGCCTTTGACCATATTTTCAACAATGTTTTCTGGCTTGCCTTTGATTTTTTCTTCGTTCAGCTGCAGGAACACAGCTTTTTCGCGCTCGATTGCTTCTTCAGAAACTTCCGAAGGCAGCAGGAACTCAGGGTTGCTCGCCGCTACGTGCATGGCGATGTCACGAGCCAGCTCAGCGTTGCCGCCTTTGAGCGAAACCACAACACCGATTTTGTTGCCGTGCAGGTAAGCGTCAACCACGTCACCTTCAACACGCACCAGACGGCGAATGTTAACGTTCTCGCCTACTTTGGCAACCAGTGCTTCACGAGCAGATTCTTGAGCGGCGATCAGCGGAGCTGCGTCGGTCAGTTTGTCCGCGAATGCTTTTTCAACGCTGGCAGCCACGAAGTTTTTGAAGTCTTCTTGCAGAGCCAGGAAGTCGGTTTGCGAGTTAACTTCAAGAATAACGGCAGACTTGTTATCGTCAGCAACTTTCACTGCGATAGCGCCTTCAGCAGCAACGTTGCCTGCTTTTTTGGCGGCCTTGATGGCACCCGAAGCACGCATGTCGTCGATGGCTTTTTCGATGTCGCCGCCAGCCTTGGTCAAGGCTTTCTTGCAATCCATCATGCCTTCGCCAGTACGCTCACGCAGTTCTTTAACCAACGCTGCAGTAATCTCTGCCATTTCAAAATTCCTCTTGGATAGGTTTTCAACCATTCCACCCGACCAAACGGGCGTTCAATTCGTATGAAGCCTGCCTCGATGCAACCCTGTGTGCCGCAATTTGATACAGCAACGACAGAGGCCTGTCCAACAAATGGATTTCGAGGTGGCAAAAAGGGGGCCAAGCCCCCTTTTTGCGTACTGAGTAAACGCTAGGCGTTTATTACTCAGCCTTCAACCGCTGCAGCTGGAGCGTCTTCGACGAAAACGTCGGTGCCGCCAGCAACGTGGTTACGGCCACGGATAACAGCGTCAGCCATCGCACCCATGTACAGCTGGATAGCGCGGATTGCGTCATCGTTGCCCGGGATGATGTAGTCAACGCCTTCCGGGCTGCTGTTGGTATCGACAACGCCGATTACCGGGATGCCCAACTTGTTAGCTTCGGTGATCGCGATACGCTCGTGGTCAACGTCGATAACGAACAGAGCGTCTGGCAGACCGCCCATGTCCTTGATACCACCCAGGCTACGATCCAGCTTTTCCAGATCGCGAGTGCGCATCAGCGCCTCTTTCTTGGTCAGCTTGGCGAAAGTACCGTCTTCTGCCTGCACTTCAAGGTCACGCAGACGCTTGATGGAAGCACGGATGGTTTTGAAGTTGGTGAGCATGCCGCCCAACCAGCGGTGATCCACGTACGGCGAACCGCAACGTGCTGCTTCTTCAGCAACGATCTTGCCAGCGGAACGCTTGGTGCCGACGAACAGAATCTTGTTTTTGCCCTGGGCCAGACGCTCTACGAAAGTCAGAGCTTCGTTGAACATTGGCAGGGTTTTTTCAAGGTTGATGATGTGAATCTTGTTACGCGCGCCAAAGATGTATTTACCCATCTTCGGGTTCCAGTAACGGGTTTGGTGACCGAAGTGCACACCGGCCTTCAGCATATCGCGCATAGTGACTTGGGACATGATAGTTCCTTAGTAAGTCGGGTTAGGCCTCCACGTATCCCAATGACCAACCAGCAGCTTCGAGCTGAAGGCACCCAGGTCATCGTGTCGACACGTGTGTGGGTTTGTGCTCACCGGGCTATACCCGGAAAGCGGCGCATTTTATAACACAAGACGGCCAAAAAACGAAACACGGATTCTGACTTTCTTCCACGCGCTTTTGCGCAAGCCGCGCAATAGCGCCAGAATGCCCCTTTCTATTAAGAGAAGCGATGGCGCAAGGCTCATGATTAACGCCGACCGTCTGTTAGAATCGCGTTTTTTCGCGGTGCGCGACGCCAGCCGTCACTTCGCACCTGCAATTCCGTTGATGAGCGCTAACGCGCAAAGAGAGCCTGTATGACCGTCACCCTCAAAACCCCCGAGGACATCGCAAAGATGCGCGTCGCCGGCAAACTGGCCGCCGAAGTCCTGGAAATGATCGCCGAGCACGTCAAGCCCGGCGTCACCACCGAAGAGCTCGACCGCATTTGCCACGACTACATTGTCAATGTGCAAAAGGCCATCCCGGCCCCGCTCAATTACAAAGGTTTCCCGAAGTCGATCTGCACCTCGGTCAACCACGTTGTCTGCCACGGCATTCCGGGCGACAAGGCCCTGAAAGACGGCGACACCCTGAACATCGACGTCACGGTGATCAAGGATGGCTACCACGGCGACACCAGCCGCATGTTCCACATTGGCAAAGTGCCGGTCTGGGCCGAGCGCCTGTCGCAAGTGACCCAGGAATGCATGTACAAAGCCATCGAAATCGTCAAACCGGGCTGCCGCCTGGGTGACATCGGCGAAGTCATCCAGAAGCACGCCGAAAAGAACGGGTTTTCCGTCGTGCGTGAGTTCTGCGGCCACGGCATCGGCAAGGTATTCCACGAAGAGCCGCAGATCCTGCACTACGGCCGCGCCGGCACCGGCATGGAACTCAAGGCCGGCATGACCTTCACCATCGAGCCGATGATCAACCAGGGCAAGGCAGACACCAAAGTACTGGGTGATGGCTGGACCGCAATCACCAAGGACCGCAAGCTGTCGGCACAGTGGGAGCACACCCTGCTGGTTACCGAGACGGGCTACGAGATTTTCACC
The DNA here is from genome assembly GCF_001042985.1 of Pseudomonas lundensis. Taxonomy (GTDB): domain Bacteria; phylum Pseudomonadota; class Gammaproteobacteria; order Pseudomonadales; family Pseudomonadaceae; genus Aquipseudomonas; species Aquipseudomonas lundensis. The sequence goes on along the minus strand of NZ_JYKY01000012.1, from coordinate 113,561 downwards.
CTGCGCAGCGATGACACCATCCCCCGCGTTTCGGCCTGATGTTTGCAGTCGCTTCTTTTTAGATAGCCACAACCCAGCCATAGGAAAGCCAATCGATGCCGCAGGTGGATCCCGAACTTTTTGACCGTGGCCAGTTCCAGGCCGAGCTGGCCTTAAAAGCCAGCCCCATTGCCGCATTCAAAAAGGCGATCCGCCAGGCACGTGAAGTGCTCGACGACCGTTTTCGCAAAGGGCGCGACATTCGTCGCCTGATCGAAGATCGCGCCTGGTTCGTCGACTGCATCCTGAATCAGGCCTGGGACCAGTTCAGCTGGAGCACCGACGCCGACATAGCCCTCGTGGCCGTGGGCGGCTACGGCCGTGGCGAGCTGCACCCCTACTCCGACATTGACCTGCTTATCCTGCTGGATAACGCCGATCACGAAATTTTTCGCGACTCCATTGAGCGCTTTCTGACATTACTTTGGGACATTGGTCTGGAAGTCGGTCAAAGCGTGCGCTCGGTGGACGAGTGTGCCGAGCAGGCCCGGGGCGACCTGACCATCATCACCAACCTGATGGAAAGCCGCACCGTGGCGGGCCCTGAACATCTGCGCCAGCGCATGCTGGATGTCACCAGCACCGCGCACATGTGGCCCAGCAAGGATTTCTTCCTGGCCAAGCATGCCGAACAGAAAGCCCGGCACCACAAATACAACGACACCGAATACAACCTGGAGCCCAACGTCAAAGGCTCACCCGGCGGCCTGCGCGATATCCAGACCATCTTGTGGGTAGCGCGACGCCAATACGGCACCCTGAGCCTGCGCGCACTGGCCGGACAGGGGTTTCTGGTGGAGAGCGAGCACGCCCTGCTCGCCTCCTCCCAGGAGTTTTTGTGGAAGGTTCGCTACGCCCTGCACATGCTGGCCGGGCGCGCCGAAGACCGTCTGCTGTTCGACCATCAGCGCAGCATCGCTGAACTGCTGGGCTTCACCGGTGATGACACCAAGCACCTGATCGAAAACTTCATGCAACAGTATTACCGGGTGGTCATGAGTATCGCGCAGCTCAGCGACCTGATCATCCAGCACTTCGAAGAGGTGATCCTCGCCCCCGAAGACGAAGCGCCACCCGCCCCGATCAACTCGCGCTTCCAGTTGCACGACGGCTACATCGAAGCCACCAGCGACAACGTGTTCAAACGCACACCGTTCGCCATGCTGGAAATCTTCCTGCTGATGGCACAGCGCCCGGAAATCAAGGGCGTGCGCGCCGATACGATTCGCCTGCTGCGTGAACATCGTTACCTGATCGACGACGATTTCCGTAACGACATCCGTAACACCAGCCTGTTTATCGAGTTGTTCAAATGCAAAATCGGCATTCACCGCAACCTGCGCCGAATGAACCGCTACGGCATTCTCGGGCGCTATTTACCTGAATTCGGCTTTATCGTCGGCCAGATGCAGCACGATCTGTTCCACATCTACACCGTCGACGCCCACACGCTGAACCTGATCAAGCACCTGCGCAAATTGCAGTACACCCAGGTGTCGGACAAATTTCCGCTGGCCAGCAAATTGATGGCAAAGCTGCCGAAACCGGAACTCATTTACCTGGCAGGCCTTTACCACGACATCGGCAAAGGCCGCCATGGCGACCATTCCGAGATTGGCGCCGTGGATGCCGAAGCGTTTTGCATCCGTCATCAACTGCCCCAGTGGGACACGCGCCTGATCGTGTGGCTGGTCCAAAACCACTTGGTGATGTCGACCACCGCCCAACGCAAAGACCTGTCCGACCCGCAAGTCATCCACGATTTCGCCCAGACAGTCATCGATGAAACCCACCTTGACTACCTGTATGTACTGACCGTGGCCGACATCAACGCGACCAATCCGACCCTATGGAATTCGTGGCGGGCCAGCCTGTTGCGCCAGCTCTATACCGAGACCAAGCGCGCCCTGCGTCGCGGGCTGGAAAACCCTGTCGACCGCGAAGAGCAAATCCGCCAGACCCAAAGCGCGGCCCTCGACACGCTGGTGCGCAACGGCAACGATCAAGACGATGTCGAGCAGCTCTGGTCGCAGCTGGGGGATGACTACTTTCTGCGCCACACCTCCTCCGATGTGGCGTGGCACACCGAGGCCATCCTGCAACAGCCGGCCGACGGCGGCCCGCTGGTGCTGATCAAGGAAACCACCCAGCGCGACTTCGAAGGCGGCACGCAGATTTTCATCTACGCCCCCGACCAACACGACTTCTTCGCCGTGACAGTGGCGGCAATGGACCAGCTCAACCTGAACATCCACGACGCGCGCATCATCACGTCCAGCAGCCAGTTCACCCTCGACACCTACATCGTGCTCGATAACGATGGCGACTCGATTGGCAACAACCCCGAGCGTATCGAAAAGATCCGCAAGGGCCTGACCGAAGCCCTGCGCAACCCGGATGACTACCCGACCATCATCCAGCGCCGCGTGCCGCGCCAGCTCAAGCACTTCGCCTTTGCGCCACAGGTCACGATCCATAACGATGCACAACGCCCCGTAACGGTGCTCGAACTCAGCGCACCCGACCGCCCCGGCCTGCTGGCCCGCATCGGCATGATCTTCCTGGAATTCGATCTTTCGCTGCAAAACGCCAAGATCGCGACGTTAGGCGAGCGCGTCGAAGACGTTTTTTTCATTACCGATGAAAACAACCAACCCTTGTCTGACCCCCAACTGTGCATACGCCTGCAGGAAGCAATCGTGGAGCAATTAACGGTCAATAAAGATTCCGCCCCAGAACCGTGGCGCCTGAGCATTTAAGCGCCGCCGAGTGAGATCCGCACCCGATGAACAACGCTCTGAACCAGTTGCAGCCTTACCCGTTCGAAAAATTGCGCGCTTTGCTGGGCAGCGTGCAGCCCAATGCCGACAAACGCCCGATTGCGCTGTCGATTGGCGAGCCCAAGCACCGCTCCCCCGATTTCGTGGCCAAAGCCCTGGCCGACAACCTCGACCAGATGGCGGTCTACCCGACCACGCTGGGCATCCCGGCCCTGCGCGAGTCCATTGCCCACTGGGCCGAGCGCCGTTTCAACGTGCCTGCGGGCTGGCTCGACCCGGCGCGTAACATCCTCCCGGTCAACGGCACCCGTGAAGCGCTGTTTGCTTTCACTCAAACCGTGGTCAACCGTGGCGACGACGCGCTGGTCATCAGCCCGAACCCGTTCTACCAAATCTACGAAGGCGCGGCCTTGCTCGCCGGGGCCACGCCGCACTACCTGCCATGCCTGGCTGAACACGGCTTCAACCCCGATTTCGACGCTGTCCCGGCCGACACGTGGCAGCGCTGCCAGATCCTGTTCCTGTGCTCGCCGGGCAATCCGACAGGCGCCCTGATCCCGCTTGAAACCCTGAAAAAGCTGATTGCGCTGGCCGACGAACACGACTTCGTGATTGCCGCCGATGAGTGCTACAGCGAACTCTATTTCGACGAAACCACCCCGCCCGTCGGCCTGCTCAGCGCCTGCGTAGCCTTGGGCCGCGAGGATTTCAAACGGTGCGTGGTGTTCCACAGCCTGTCCAAGCGCTCGAACCTGCCAGGGCTGCGTTCCGGCTTCGTTGCCGGTGATGCCGACATCCTCAAGGCCTTCTTGCTCTACCGCACCTACCACGGCTGCGCCATGCCTGTTCAAACCCAACTGGCCAGCATTGCCGCCTGGAACGATGAAGCCCACGTGCGCACCAACCGCGACCTGTACCGCGAGAAGTTTGACGCGGTGCTGGAGATTCTGAGCCCGGTCATGGATGTACAACGCCCGGATGGCGGCTTTTATCTATGGCCGAATGTGAAAGGTGACGACGCCGCTTTCTGCCGCGACCTGTTTGCCGAAGAACACGTGACTGTGGTGCCGGGCTCGTACCTGTCACGTGAAGTCGATGGTTTCAACCCGGGCGCGGGCCGCGTGCGCATGGCGCTGGTCGCCCCCCTAGCTGAATGCGTGGAAGCCGCAGGGCGGATTCGCGCGTTTATTGAACGCCGCACATAACCCCTGAAGGTGCAGGAGCGAGCACGCTCGCTCCTGCACACCGGCACGCACCGCGTTACTTCACTGTCCCCAGATTGGCTTCACTCAAGTCCAGATCGCGCAGGATTTCGCTGAGCACGTCATCGCCAATTTCGTGATGTCGACGCAGGCTGTAGAGCTCCAGGCGCTGTGCCCTGAGCGCTTTGAGGCGCAAGCGGCCTTCCAGTTCATCCATCTTCGATGCCAATGCCTGCGCTTCTGCAGAATCATTGAACACGTCAAGTTGATGCCGGTATTCAGACATGATCCGCGCCTTCAGCTCTGCGGCCAACGCCGCTTGGGCAGCGTCCGGCGGATGGTCTGGATCAATCACCTCCTCGGTCTCCAGCGCATGGATGGCAGCCTCCGCCGTACGGCGCCAGGCTTCACGCACTTCAGTGCGCATCGCGTCATCCGAGCTTTGGGCGATGCCGCGCAACAATAACGGCAAGGCAATACAAGCCACGATCAACGACAGCAAGATCACCCCGGCCGCAATAAAGATCAGCAGCTCACGCTCGGGGAAATCAAGCCCTTCATTGAGCAACAAGGGAATCGACATCACGCCCGCCAGCGTCACTGCCCCACGAACACCGCCCACGGTCAGAATCCAGCAGGAACGGGCCGTCGGCACCATGGTCAGTTCTTGCTTGCCGCGCCAGCGCCGCCATACGCCGGACAAGCGCCAGATGCTCTGCACCCAGATAAAGCGCAGTGCGATCAAGACCAGGAAGATCACCACCACATCCAGGATGCGATACATCAGCGTGGGCCAGAGGTGGGTTTCCAGCCTGACAACCGCCTTGATGATGTCAGGCAGTTGCAGCCCCAACAGCAAAAAGATCAGCCCGTTGAACGCAAATTCCAATAAGCCCCAGACGCTGCGGTTCAGCAAACGGGTACTGGTTTGACGCGGCAACAGGTCCAGCCAGCTCTGCATCATCCCCGCCGCCACGGCCGACAAAATCCCGGACGCGCCCAGACGTTCAGCCAGTACGTAAGCGGCGAAAGGCAGCAGCAACATGAACACAACGTGCGTTGCCGGGTCGTCCCAACCGCGAGCGATCATCCACGTGCGCATGCGCCCGACCACCCAGCTCAACGCCACACCAATGGCCAAGCCGCCACAGGCCACCAACAGGAAGGTGACGCTGGCATTGGCCAACGAAAAAACGCCCGTGATCGCTGCCGCCAACGCGAATTTGAACGTCACCAGGCCCGTCGCGTCATTCATCAACGCTTCCCCTTGCAACATATGCATCAAGGGCGCCGGTAAACGGTTTTGCGCAATGGCTGAGACCGCCACGGCGTCGGTCGGCGACAGGACGGCAGCCAGCGCGAACGCAACGGGTAAAGGAATGCTCGGCAGCAACCAGTGAATGAAATAACCCGCGCCCACCACCGTAAATAACACCAGACCGACGGCCAGCGTCAGGATCGGCCCCTTAAGGCGCCAGAATTCTCGCTTGGGGATGCGCCAGCCATCCGAAAACAGCAACGGTGGCAAGAACAGAAACAGGAACAGTTCAGTGTCCAGCGCCACGTGCAGTCCCAGGGTAGGCCAGGCCAGCAAGGCGCCCGCGGCGATTTGCACCAAGGGCAGCGGCAACGGAATCAAACGCCCCAACAGACGCGAGACCCCGACCAGCATCAGCAGGATGAGGACGGTATAGGCGGTTTGCATAGTCAGTATGGGTTCCCGGACACGCCGCTTTAATCAGAACGGCTTAAACTAAACATAAGTAGCAACACTTTTCCATCAAGAGCCATAGTAGCCTTTAACCACTCACTCTGACCGCTGAACAAAAGTCGCAATGGCGTGATGACATGTCACAACACTGTGGCAACCTCTACGGCTGGCGCATCCGGCGCGCCGGTCGTGGCATAATCCGCGACCGCTCATTTTCAGCATCTCCAAAGGAGGGGCAATTTCCGTGACCGACTCGAGCAAGACGTTGCACCTTTTTGGCATTAAAGCCTGCGACACCATGAAAAAGGCTCGCACCTGGCTGGATGAACATGGGGTGCCTTACGATTTTCACGACTACAAAAGCAGCGGCATCGACCGCGATCACCTGAACCAGTGGTGCAACGAACACGGCTGGCAAGTGGTGCTCAACCGGGCCGGAACAACCTTTCGCAAACTCGACGACGAACACAAAGCCGATCTCGACCAAGCCAAAGCCGTTGAACTGATGCTCGCCCAACCCTCGATGATCAAGCGCCCGGTGCTCGATCTCGGTGACAAAACCCTGATTGGCTTCAAGCCAGATCTTTATGCGGCGGCCCTTCTTCAAAAGGCTTAAAGGCCATGGTTCCGCCCATTTATTTTTGTAAGAGGTAATTGCATGTCTACTACCCTGTTCAGCGCAGCCTTCGGCGTTGGCACCCAAAACCGTCAAGGCGCATGGCTGGAAGTGTTCTACGCACAGCCCCTGCTCAACCCGTCGGCCGAGCTGATCGCAGCCATCGCCCCGATTCTGGGTTACACCGGCGGCAATCAGGCAATCACCTTCACCACGGCTCAAGCCGCACAGATGGCCGAAGCCGCCAAACCTGTGGACGCGGCCCAGGCTGCCCTGCTGACCCGTCTGGCTGAAAGCCACAAGCCGCTGGTTGCCACATTGCTGGCAGAAGACGCCGCCCTGACGTCCACCCCCGAGGCGTACCTCAAGCTGCACCTGTTGTCGCACCGTCTGGTCAAGCCCCACGGCCTGAGCCTGGCGGGCGTGTTCCCGCTGCTGCCAAACGTGGCCTGGACCAGCCAGGGCGCCATCGACCTGAGCGAACTGGCCGAGCGTCAACTCGAAGCCCGCCTGCGTGGCGAACTGCTGGAAGTGTTCTCGGTCGACAAATTCCCGAAAATGACCGACTACGTGGTCCCGGCTGGCGTGCGCATCGCCGACGCAGCTCGCCTGCGTCTGGGTGCTTACATCGGCGAAGGCACCACCGTGATGCACGAAGGTTTTGTCAACTTCAACGCAGGCACTGAAGGCCCGGGCATGATCGAAGGCCGTGTCTCGGCGGGCGTGTTTGTCGGCAAGGGCTCTGACCTGGGCGGCGGCTGCTCGACCATGGGCACCCTGTCGGGCGGCGGCAACATCGTGATCAAGGTGGGCGAAGGCTGCCTGATCGGCGCCAACGCCGGTATCGGCATCCCGCTGGGCGACCGTAACACCGTGGAGTCGGGCCTGTACGTGACCGCTGGCACCAAAGTGGCCCTGCTGGACGAAAACAACCAGCTGGTCAAAGTGGTCAAGGCTCGCGAGCTGGCCGGTCAACCTGACCTGCTGTTCCGTCGCAACTCCGAAACCGGCGCCGTGGAATGCAAAACCCACAAGTCGGCCATCGAGCTGAACGAAGCCCTGCACGCTCACAACTAAGCGTCTGTCTGCCACTGACGGGGCCGGCTTCCGGCCTCGTCAACTGAGCCCTGAACACCATGCTTTTGCCTTCTCCCTGGCGTGCGGACTTTCCGGCCATCGCCGCTTTGCAACGTCAGGACCAGACCTATCTGGACAACGCTGCTACCACACAAAAACCCCAGGCCCTGCTTGACGCACTGACGCATTACTACGCCAGTGGCGCCGCCAATGTGCACCGGGCCCAACATTTACCGGGCGCCCACGCCACTCAGGCGTTCGAACACAGCCGCACAAAAGTCGCTCACTGGCTCAACGCCGGCGACTGCGGCACCGTGGTTTTCACCCACGGCGCCACCTCGGCACTCAACCTGCTGGCCTATGGGCTGGAGCACCACTTTACGGCGGGCGATGAAATCGTCATCAGCGCCCTTGAACACCACGCCAATCTGCTGCCCTGGCAACAGCTGGCCCAGCGGCAACACCTGAAACTGGTGATTCTGCCGCTTGACGACGACGGCCTCATTGACCTGCACGTCGCCGCCAAACTCATCACCCCGCGCACCCGTCTGCTGGCCGTGAGTCAGTTGTCGAACGTCCTCGGCGTCTGGCAACCCTTGCCCGCCTTGCTGTCCCTGGCCAAGGCACAGAATGCGCTGACCGTGGTCGATGGCGCACAGGGCGTGGTTCATGGTCGCCACGACGTGCAGGCGCTGGGGTGCGACTTCTACGTGTTCTCCAGTCATAAGCTCTATGGCCCGGACGGGCTGGGCGTGCTGTTCGGGCGCCATGAAGCCTTGGCCCGCCTGCGGCACTGGCAATTGGGGGGAGAGATGGTGCAAGACGCCGACTACCACCACGCAACCTTCCGCCCGGCGCCCCTGGGTTTTGAAGCGGGCACCCCGCCAATTGCCAGCGTGATCGGCCTGGGCGCGACCTTGAGCTATCTGGCGAGCCTGGATCAGCGGGCCGTTGAAGCTCACGAAGCGGCCTTGCACGCCCTGCTGGTCGAAGGCTTGAAGCACCGCGAGGGCGTTCGCCTGCTGGGCAAGCCGCAACTGGCCCTGGTGAGCTTTGTTGTCGATGGCGTACACAACGCCGACCTGGCGCATTTGCTCACAGAACAAGGCATAGCCGTTCGCGCTGGCCATCATTGCGCAATGCCCCTTCTTAAAGGCATGGGCTTGGCAGGCGCCATTCGCGTGTCCTTGGCGCTGTACAACGACTCTGAAGACCTTGAGAGATTCTTCGTCGCGCTCGACCAGGCGTTGGAGTTACTGCGATGACCTTACCCACAGAGGCGCAAGCAGCGCTCGACAGTTTTGAACAGTGCTCAGGCTGGGAGCAGCGCGCCCGCTTGCTGATGCAATGGGGCCAGCGCATGCCGGCGCTGGATGAGCACGCCAGGACCGATGCGAATCGGGTACACGGCTGTGAAAGCCTGGTGTGGCTGGTCGCAGAGCTCAAAGACGGTCGCTGGCAGTTTGCCGCCAGCAGCGATGCTCGCTTGATTCGCGGGCTGGTTGCTTTACTGCTGGCGCGGGTAAACGGTTTAACGACCGAAGAACTCCAGCAGGTGGATTTACCGGCGTGGTTCGAACAGTTGGGGCTCAGCCGCCAACTGTCTGCCTCCCGCAGCAATGGCCTGAACGCCGTGTTGCAGCGGATGCGTGAACTGGCGCTCGGTTAACGGTCAGGCGGCCGGCTTATCTGAATTGACGCACTCACCCGCCTCGCTCGACGGGAGCGGGTCTGGCTGAGCACGTGACGGTTGCTTGAGCTTTTCTGAGGGCCGACGCACGCCCGCCACGATTTTGTCCACCGCCTTGGTGGCCGCGACCATGCCGAAGGTCGCCGTCACCATCATCACCGCGCCAAAGCCGCCCGCACAGTCCAGCTTCACGCCGTCCCCGACAAAACTTTTCTGCAGGCAAATGCTGCCATCGGGCTTGGGATAGCGCAGTTGCTCAGTCGAAAAGACGCAGGGCACGCTGTAGTGACGGGTCACCGTGCGTGAGAACCCATAATCGCGACGTAACGTGGAGCGCACTTTCGAGGCCAGCGGGTCGTTGAAGGTGCGGTTCAGGTCGCACACTTGAATCAACGTAGGGTCGATTTGCCCGCCCGCACCGCCGGTGGTGATGATCTGGATTTTGCGGCGCTTGCACCAGGCAATCAGTGCCGCTTTTGCATTCACGCTGTCAATGCAGTCGATCACGCAATCGATGTCCGGGGTGATGTACTCGGCCATGGTTTCACGGGTCACGAAGTCTGCCACAGCATGCACGGTGCAGGCCGGGTTGATCTCACGCAGGCGCTCGGCCATCACCTCGACCTTGTCCCGACCCACGGTCGAGCTCAAGGCATGCAGTTGGCGGTTGGTGTTGCTGACGCACACGTCATCGAGGTCGAACAGCGAAATTTCACCCACACCACAACGGGCAATGGCTTCGGCAGCCCACGACCCGACGCCGCCCACGCCAACGATTGCCACATGGGCGCGACGCAGACGGTCCATGCCTTCCAGACCATACAACCGGGCGACACCGGCAAACCGCGGATCTTCTGTACTCATAACCACCACCCCAAAAACCGGCGCGCATTATAGGGGTCTCTCACTGTGCTTGAGTACATTTCCTGCGAGACTTCCGACCAAGCCTGCTTTAATAGCCGACTAAGTAGCAAGATAAGAGCTACAAGTAATAAAGAAAGAACTTAAGTCGACTATCGCTGCCAAACGCCCGACCATGTGCCGCCTGCTGTACGCATCGTTAAGAGCCAGTGTAGGATGCGCGCCGTTTGGCACGTGCCGACCGATCTTCGTTCCACTCCCTTTGGAACCCAAAACAGTTATGTCATCGCGTAAATTTGGACTCAACCTGGTGGTGGTTCTGGCCATTGCCGCCCTCTTCACCGGCTTCTGGGCGCTCATCAATCGCCCGGTCTCCGCGCCCAACTGGCCCGAGCAAATCTCCGGTTTTTCGTACTCGCCGTTTCAGCAAGGCCAGTACCCGCAGAAAGATCAATACCCGTCCGACGATGAAATGCGTCGCGACCTGGAGATCATGAGCAAGCTGACCGACAACATCCGTACCTATTCGGTCGACGGCACGCTGGGTGACATCCCCAAGTTGGCGGAAGAGTTCGGCTTGCGCGTCACCATCGGTATCTGGATCAGCCCTGACCAAGCGCGCAATGAGCGCGAAATCCAGAAAGCCATCGAGCTGGCCAACAATTCGCGCAGCGTTGTACGCGTGGTAGTAGGCAACGAAGCCCTATTCCGTGAAGAGATCACGCCAGAAGAGCTGATCGTGCTGCTCGATCGCGTGCGCGCGGCCGTCAAGGTGCCCGTGACCACGTCCGAGCAATGGCACATCTGGGAGAAATACCCGCAACTGGCCAAGCACGTCGACCTGATTGCCGCGCACATCCTGCCGTACTGGGAATTTATCCCGGTGGACAAGGCTGGCGAATTTGTACTGGACCGTGCCCGGGACCTGAAAAAACTGTTCCCGAAAAAGCCTTTGCTGCTGTCGGAAGTGGGCTGGCCGAGCAACGGCCGCATGCGCGGTGGCGCAGATGCCAGCCCGGCCGATCAGGCGATTTACTTGCGTAACCTGGTCAACACCCTGAACCGTCGCGGTTACAACTATTTTGTGATCGAAGCCTTCGACCAACCCTGGAAGGCCAGTGACGAAGGCTCTGTGGGCGCGTACTGGGGCGTGTACAACGCCGCTCGCCAACAGAAATTCAACTTCGAAGGCCCGGTCGTGGCGATCCCGCAATGGCGCGTCCTGGCCATTGGCTCGGTCGTCATGGGCTTGCTGTCGCTGGCATTGCTGCTGATTGATGGTTCGGCATTGCGCCAGCGCGGTCGCACCTTCCTGACCTTCACGGCCTTTTTGTGCGGGTCGGTGCTGGTATGGATCGGTTACGACTACAGTCAGCAATACAGCACCTGGTTCAGCCTCACCGTGGGCTTCTTGCTGGGGCTCGGCGCTCTCGGGGTGTTTATCGTCCTGCTGACCGAGGCCCACGAACTGGCGGAAGCCGTGTGGATTCGCAAGAGGCGCAGGGAGTTTTTACCGGTCGATAGCGACAACGCCTACCGACCAAAAGTCTCGATTCACGTGCCGTGCTACAACGAGCCGCCCGCCATGGTCAAACAGACCCTGGACGCGCTGGCCAACCTCGATTACCCGGACTTCGAAGTGTTGATCATCGACAACAACACCAAGGACCCGGCGGTCTGGGAGCCGGTGCGCGATTACTGCGCCACCCTGGGCCCACGTTTCAAGTTCTTCCACGTCGCCCCGCTCGCAGGCTTCAAGGGTGGCGCGTTGAACTACCTGATCCCGCATACCGCGCCGGATGCCGAAGTGATTGCGGTCATCGACTCCGATTACTGTGTGGACCGCAACTGGCTCAAACACATGGTGCCGCACTTCGCGGACCCGAAAATCGCCATCGTGCAGTCACCTCAGGACTATCGCGACCAGACTGAAAGCACCTTCAAAAAACTCTGCTATTCCGAGTACAAAGGTTTCTTCCACATCGGCATGGTGACCCGTAACGACCGTGACGCGATCATCCAGCACGGCACCATGACCATGACCCGCCGCTCGGTGCTCGAAGAACTGGGCTGGGCAGACTGGTGCATTTGCGAAGATGCCGAGCTGGGCTTGCGGGTGTTCGAAAAGGGTTATTCCGCCGCCTATTCCCACAACAGCTACGGCAAAGGGCTGATGCCCGATACCTTTATCGACTTCAAGAAACAGCGATTCCGCTGGGCCTACGGCGCGATTCAGATTATCAAGCGTCACGCGGCCAGCCTGCTTTGGGGCAAGGGTTCTCAGTTGACCCGTGGCCAGCGTTATCACTTCCTGGCGGGCTGGTTGCCGTGGGTGGCGGATGGCATGAACATCTTCTTCACCGTCGGGGCACTGCTGTGGTCGGCGGCGATGATTATCGTGCCGACGCGGGTCGACCCGCCGCTGCTGATTTTCGCGATTCCGCCGCTGGCGCTGTTTGTGTTCAAGGTCGGCAAAATCATCTTCCTGTACCGCCGCGCCGTGGGGGTCAACCTCAAAGATGCGTTTGCGGCGGCATTGGCCGGGCTGGCGCTGTCGCACACCATCGCCAAAGCGGTGCTGTACGGATTTTTCACCACCAGCATTCCGTTTTTCCGTACACCCAAGAATGCCGATAACCATGGTTTCTGGGTCGCCATCTCGGAAGCACGGGAAGAAGTGTTCATCATGCTGCTGCTCTGGGGCGCCGCGGTCGGGATCTTTTTCGTCCAGGGCCTGCCGAGCAACGACATGCGTTTCTGGGTGGTGATGCTGCTGGTGCAATCGTTGCCGTATCTGGCGGCGCTGGTGATGGCCTTTATGTCTTCTCTGCCAAAACCGGTGGAAGCGCCTGAAGAACTGCCTGCTGCCTAAATTGACAGCAACCACTAAACGGCGGCCTCTGGCCGCCGTTTTGCTTTAAGATAACCGCCCTTTGGCGCCAGCCCTGCAGGCGCGAGCGTGCTCGCGATGACACCTGCGCCCTTACACGCCCAGCTTCGGAGTCCACCACCATGACGGCCCACGCCGACCTCTCGCCGACCCTGCAACTTGCCTGCGATCTGATCCGTCGCCCTTCCGTGACGCCAATCGACGCCGATTGCCAGAAGCTGATGATGCAGCGCCTGGGTGATGCCGGCTTCACACTGGAACCGATGCGTATTGAAGACGTGGACAACTTCTGGGCCACCCACGGTCGTCATGACGGCCCGGTGCTGTGCTTTGCCGGTCACACCGACGTGGTGCCGACCGGCCCGGTGCAAGCCTGGCAAAACGACCCGTTCGATGCGCTGATCGACGAGCACGGCATGCTGTGCGGGCGCGGCGCCGCTGACATGAAAGGTAGCCTGGCCGCCATGCTGGTGGCCGCCGAACGCTTCGTGGCGGACTACCCGGACCACAAGGGCTCGGTCGCCTTTCTGATCACCAGCGACGAAGAAGGCCCGGCCCACCACGGAACTAAAGCCGTGGTTGAACGTTTTGCTGCGCGCAAGGAGCGTCTGGACTGGTGCATCGTGGGCGAACCGTCGAGCACGACACTGGTCGGCGACGTGGTTAAAAACGGTCGCCGCGGCTCTCTGGGCGCCAAGCTCACGGTGCGCGGTGTACAAGGCCATGTGGCCTACCCGCACCTGGCGAAAAACCCGATTCACCTGACCGCGCCGGCACTGGCCGAACTGGCCGCCGAACACTGGGACAACGGCAACGACTTCTTCCCGCCGACCAGTTTCCAGATCTCCAACCTCAACTCGGGGACCGGCGCGACCAACGTGATTCCGGGCGAACTGGTCGCGGTGTTCAACTTCCGGTTCTCCACTGAGTCCACGGTCGAAGGGTTGCAGCAGCGGGTCGCTGACATACTCGACAAACACGGCCTGGACTGGCACATCGAATGGGCCTTGTCGGGCTTGCCGTTCCTCACCGAACCGGGCGCCTTGCTGGACGCCGTCTCGTCGAGCATTAAACAAGTGACCGGCCGCGATACCCAAGCCTCCACCAGCGGCGGCACCTCTGACGGTCGCTTTATCGCCACCCTCGGTACGCAAGTGGTTGAGCTGGGGCCGGTCAACGCGACGATCCACCAGGTCAACGAACGCGTGCTGGCCAGCGACCTCGACGTGCTGACCGAAATCTACTACCAAACCTTGATCAAGTTGCTCGCCTGATGCTTGCCTGCCCTATTTGCTCCGAGCCGCTGACAGCGGTCGATAATGGCGTGGTCTGCCCGGCAGGCCATCGTTTTGACCGTGCGCGTCAGGGGTATCTGAACCTGCTGCCCGTGCAGCACAAAAACAGCCGCGACCCCGGCGACAATCAGGCCATGGTTGAAGCCCGTCGCGACTTTCTTAACGCGGGGCATTACGCCCCCGTGGCCAAGCGGCTGGCTGAACTGGCAGCCGAGCGCGCGCCGCAACGCTGGCTCGACATCGGCTGTGGCGAGGGGTACTACACCGCGCAAATCGCTGATGCCTTGCCTCACGCTGATGGCTACGCGCTGGATATCTCCCGCGAGGCCGTTAAACGCGCCTGCAAACGCAACCCGCAGCTGACCTGGCTGATCGCCAGCATGGCCCGCGTGCCGTTGGCGGACGCCAGTTGTCAGTTTTTGGCCAGCGTCTTCAGCCCGCTGGACTGGCTGGAAGCCAAGCGCCTGCTCAGCCCCGGCGGCGGCTTGATGCGTGTCGGGCCGACCCGCGGGCACTTGATGGAGTTGCGTGAGCGCCTGTACGACGAAGTGCGCGATTACGCCGACGACAAGCACCTGGCGCTGATTCCCGAAGGCATGCAGTTGCAACACAGTGAAACACTGTCGTTTGAACTGCACTTGAGCGAGCCTCAGGACCGCGCCAACTTGTTGGCCATGACGCCCCACGGCTGGCGCGCCAGTGCCGAACGTCGCGCAGCTGTCATCGAACACCCTGAGCCGTTAATCGTGACCGTCTCCATGCGCTACGATTTTTTCGTGCTTCAATAACCGACTTAACGGCCAAGGGAGCTCCCCTTGGCCCGACTAATCCGCGAATGGATTTTTCAGACACGCAGTGAGGACATCCATGCGCCAGCCCGATATCGAGATTTACCTGAAAGATTCCGACGTTACTTACAAAGACGTCGAAGCTTGGCTGTCAGACGTTCTGGGCGAATGCTCGGAATGGAAGAAGAAAGGCGTTACGTACCAATGCACGGCGGGCAACGTGCCTGTGACATGGATTCCCAAAGCCGTCGGCAAATGGAACAGTCTGTATCTGGACAGTGACCAAACGCCATGGGAAGACGACATCGCCTGCGCCAAGGCCGCGTTTGCGGCACTGAACATCGAAGTGCGGTGCGCGCCGGGCAGTTGGGCAGAAGAACAGGGCGAAGCAGACGCTGACCGCTGGGTTCGCATCAGCGCAGACGGTGAAGAAGAAATCACCTGGAAAACCGGTTCCTGAAACACTCAAACGCGTAGCGGCTGCTGCAGGCCGGGACAGGCCAGCGGGGCAAGTCCTGCGGCCTGGAACCCGGCCTGAAGCAGCGGCTACACGGGGCGATTACAGGCCCACCACATCCTCGGCCTGTAGCCCCTTGTCACCCTTGACCTGGGTGTATTCAACCTGCTGCCCTTCAGCCAGCGAGCGATGGCCCTCGCCACGAATGGCGCGGTAGTGCACAAACACATCAGCGCCACCGTCGCACTGAATGAAGCCATAGCCTTTGGCGTCGTTGAACCATTTCACATTGCCGGTTAACCGCGTCGTCATACTTGCATCCCCTTATTGTTTTTAATGGGCTTGCTCATTCAGCCCGTTGAGAACTTTCGCTCGAACTTATAGTTTGCTGAAAAGTCTTACACTTCATGGCGAAAGAGCACCGAGTATAAGTCAGCGAGAAAAACACTCAATCAATATTAGTTCGCTGCTTTTTTGCCGATTTTCCAGAGATACGGCACACTACGCGACCGAGTAATCACTCGCTTTAATCCACTCATGCAGAAGCCGTATGACCCGTTCCCCGTTTCGCCGTCTTGTGTTTGGCGCCCTGCGTCGCTTGCTGTACCTGTGGGTACGCTCGGAGACCATTAATCAGTCGTCCTTCACCCTGAATCTGGACCGCAGCCGGCCGGTGTTCTACGTCCTGCAAACGCCCTCCGTTACCGAACTGGCCGTGGTCGACGCCGAGTGCACCAAGGCCGGCCTGCCGCGCCCGGTGCTGCCGGTGGCCGTCGGGCAGATGGTCGAGCCTGCCGCGTTCTTCTACCTGACGCCCGAGCCCGACTGGTTGGGCCGTCAGGACAAGCGCGGCGCTCCGCCCACCCTGACCCGGCTAGTGGACAGCCTGACACAGCACCCCGGCGAAGACGCGCAAATCATCCCGGTCAGCGTGTTCTGGGGCCAATCCCCGGACAGCGAATCGAGCCCCTGGAAACTCTTGTTTGCCGACAGCTGGGCCGTTACCGGGCGTCTGCGCCGTTTACTGCGCATCCTGATTCTGGGGCGCAAGACCCGCGTGCAGTTTTCTGCGCCCATTCACTTGCGCGAGCTGGTCGACCACAACAAAGGTCACGAACGCACCGTGCGCATGGCCCAGCGCATCCTGCGGGTTCACTTTCGCAACCTGAAAACCGCCGTGATCGGCCCCGACCTGTCGCACCGACGCAACCTGGTCAAAGGCCTGATCAACGAACCGGCCGTGCGTCAGGCGATCCTCGAAGAAGCCCAGCGCGAAAACATTTCGGCCGACAAAGCCAAGGCCCAGGCGCTGCGTTACGCCAACGAAATTGCCTCCGACTACACCTACACCGCGATCCGCTTTCTGGAAGTGGTGCTGAGCTGGTTCTGGAACAAGATTTACGACGGGATCAAGGTCAACCACATCGAAGGCGTGCAAGACGTCGCGCAAGGTCACGAGATCATCTACGTACCCTGTCACCGCAGCCATATCGACTATTTGCTGCTGTCCTACCTGCTGTTTCGCAACGGCCTGACCCCGCCGCACATCGCGGCCGGGATCAACCTCAACATGCCGGTCATCGGCAGCCTGTTGCGCCGGGGCGGCGCGTTCTTCATGCGTCGCACGTTCAAGGGCAACCCGCTGTACACCTCGGTGTTCAACGAATACCTGCACACCTTGTTCACCAAGGGCTTCCCGGTGGAGTACTTCGTCGAAGGCGGGCGCTCGCGCACCGGACGCATGCTGCAACCCAAGACCGGCATGCTGGCCATCACCCTGCGCAGCTTCCTGCGCTCGTCGCGCATGCCCATCGTATTCGTGCCGGTGTACATCGGTTACGAGCGTGTGCTTGAAGGCCGTACTTACCTGGGCGAACTGCGCGGGGCGAGCAAGAAGAAAGAGTCAATCTTCGACATTTTCAAAGTCATCGGTGCCCTCAAGCAGCGTTTTGGCCAAGTGGCCGTCAACTTTGGCGAGCCGATCAAACTGGCCGAGTTTCTCGACCACGAGCAGCCGGACTGGCGCCAGCAAGCATTGGGGCCGACGTATCGTCCTGAATGGTTGAACGCCACGACCCATCGTCTGGGTGAGAAAGTGGCGCAGCACCTGAATGAAGCGGCCGCGATCAACCCGGTCAATCTGGTGGCACTGGCGTTGCTCTCCACCAGCAAGCTGGCGCTGGACGATCGCGCCATGGCGCGGGTGCTGGACCTGTACCTCGCGTTGCTGCGTCGCGTGCCGTATTCGCCGCACACCACCTTGCCCGAAGGCGACGGACGGGCGCTGATTGAACACGTGAAGGACATGGACCTGCTGTCCGAACAAAGTGATGCCTTGGGCAAGATCCTGTACCTGGATGAGCAAAATGCCGTCCTGATGACCTACTACCGCAACAACGTCTTGCACATCTTTGCCTTGCCGTCGTTGCTGGCCAGTTTCTTCCAGAGCGCGTCGCGTATGACCCGCGAACAGATCCTGCGCTACACCCGCGCCCTGTACCCGTACCTGCAATCGGAGCTGTTTATCCGCTGGTCGCTGGACGAGCTGGACGGCGTGGTCGATCAATGGCTTGAGGCCTTTGTCGAGCAAGGTCTGTTGCGCTTCGAGAATGACGTGTACCTGCGCCCGGCGCCCAGTTCGCGGCACTTTGTGTTGCTGACGCTGCTGTCCAAAAGCATCGCGCAAACCCTGCAACGTTTTTACATGGCCATTTCGCTGCTGCTTAACAGCGGCCAAAACACCCTCAGCGCCGAGGAGCTGGAAGACCTGTGCACGATGATGGCTCAGCGCCTGTCGATCCTGCACGGCCTGAACGCCCCGGAGTTTTTCGACAAGAGCCTGTTCCGTCACTTTATCCAGACCTTGCTGGAAGAAGACGTGTTGCGACGCGATGCCAATGGCAAGTTGAGCTATCACGCGTTGCTCGGGGAGCTGGCCGAAGGCGCCGCCAAACGCGTACTGCCTGCCGAGATTCGCCTGTCGATCCGCCAAGTGGCGCTGCACCGGGCCGAAGACGCCGATGAGCAGGAGCATCCGCCGCTCTCGCTTGAGAAACACCTGTAAAACGCGGTTAAGCCTGTGCTGATGCCCTGCGCGTCACACAGGCTTGCCCTATTCACCGCATCGTCTTGATGCTTACTGAAGGGAAGCCTCTTTATGAAAAAAATCCTGATCCTCAGCCTCACGGCCCTGCTCGGAGCCTGCAGCTCCATGAACTCCACACCTCAGGCCACCCTCGACGGCGAAGTGTTCTACCTGCAACGCATCGCCCTGCCGCCCACCGCCACACTGGAAGTGAGCTTGCAGGACGTGTCGCTGGCCGACGCGCCGGCAGTCACGCTGGCCAAACAAAGCGGCCCGGTCAAAGGCCAGGTCCCGCTGCCGTTTCACTTGCGCTATGACCCGGCGAGCGTCAAACCCGGCCATACTTATGCCATCAGCGCTCGCATTGAAGACAACGGCCAACTGCTGTTCATCAACACTGAACGCAACAGCGTGGATCTCAACGCCAAAACGCTGCAGCCGCTGCGTCTGCGCGTCGATCAAGTGGCACACTGATCAACCCGCGCCAAGCCCTGCCGTACCTGACGGCAGGGCTTGTACAGCCAGGCGGGTCAGCCTTTCTTCACCCGGAACCACGCCGCATACAGGGCGGGCAAAAACAGCAATGTCAGCGCAGTCGCCACGATCAGGCCGCCCATGATCGCCACGGCCATCGGGCCGAAGAACACACTGCGTGACAGCGGAATCATCGCCAGCACCGCCGCCAGCGCGGTCAGCACAATCGGCCGGAACCGCCGTACCGTCGCCTCGATAATCGCCTGCCAGGTATCCAGCCCCGCCGCTTTGTCCTGCTCGATCTGGTCCACCAGGATCACCGAGTTGCGCATGATCATCCCCGAGAGCGCAATCGTCCCCAGCATCGCCACGAACCCGAACGGCTGATTGAACACCAGCAGGAACAGCGTCACACCGATCAGGCCCAGCGGCGCGGTCAGGAACACCATCGCCATGCGCGAAAAACTGCGCAGCTGCACCATCAGCAAGGTCAGCACCACCACGATAAACAGGGGCACCCCGGCCTTCACCGAGTTCTGGCCGCGTGTGGAGTCCTCCACTGTGCCGCCCACGTCCAGCAAGTAACCGTCTGGCAATTGAGCCCGCACCGGTTCAAGGGTGGGCAGAATCTGCTGCACCAGGGTCGCCGGTTGTTCCTTGCCATAAATATCGGCGCGCACGGTGACGTTGGGCAGACGGTTGCGGTGCCAGATGATGCCTTCCTCGAAGCCATATTCCAGCGTTGCAATCTGCGACAAGGCGACGCTCTGGCCGTTATCGGTGGGCACCGCCAGACTCGGCAGCAACGCAAGTTCGGTGCGCTCATGGGGCGTGCCGCGCAACAGGATTTCAATCAACTCGTTGTCTTCGCGGTACTGGCTGACCGTCGAGCCCAACAGCGTGCTTTGCAAAAACCGCGACAGGTGGGCAGTGCTGACACCCAAGGCCCGTGCGCGGTCCTGATCGACGTTCAGGTACACGACCTTGCTCGGCTCTTCCCAGTCCAGGTGCACGTTCACCACATGCGGGTTTTCACGCACCTTGGCCGCCACTTTACGCGCCAGCGCCCGCACCTCTTCAATGTGCTCACCGGTCACGCGAAACTGCACCGGGTAACCCACGGGCGGCCCGTTTTCCAGACGGGTGACCCGCGAGCGCACGGTCGGGAACTGCTCGTTGAGCGTATCGATCAGCCAGGTGCGCAAGCGCTCGCGGTCTTCGATGGTCTTTGCCAGTACCACAAATTGAGCAAAGCTGGCCGCGGGCAATTGCTGATCCAGCGGCAAGTAATAGCGCGGTGAGCCAGTACCCGCGTAAGCCACGTAATTGACGATGCCGGGATGGTCTTTGAGCAAGGCTTCGAGGCGCTGCACCTGTTCGGTGGTGTTGCTCAGCGACGCGCCTTCGGCCAGTTTCAGGTCCACCATCAGCTCCAGACGGCTGGAGGCCGGGAAGAACTGCTGCGGCACAAACTTGAACAGCACCACCGAGCCGATGAACAGCAACACGGTCAGGGCAATCACGGTTTTGCGGCGGCGCACGCACCACTCCACCAGGCGCCGGATCCGCTGGTAAAACGGTGTCCCGTACGGGTCGGGAGCGCCCTCGCCCGTGCCATGTCGGGCGGCATGGCGCTTCGCCAGATCCGGGAGCAACAACGCGCCCAGGTAGGGCACGAACACCACGGCCGCGATCCACGACGCCAGCAACGCAATGGTCACCACCTGAAAAATCGAACGCGTGTATTCCCCGGTGCTGGACTGCGCCATGGCAATCGGCAGAAAGCCTGCCGCTGTAATCAGCGTGCCGGTGAGCATCGGGAAGGCCGTGCTGGTCCAGGCAAAGCTCGCCGCCTTGAACCGGTCGTAACCTTGCTCCATTTTGATGGCCATCATTTCCACTGCGATGATGGCGTCGTCCACCAGCAAACCCAGCGCCAGTACCAGAGCCCCCAGCGAGATCTTGTGCAAGCCAATGCCGAAGTAATGCATGGTGGCAAACGTCATGGCCAGCACCAGCGGAATGGCCAGCGCCACCACCATGCCGGTGCGCACGCCCAGCGAGAAAAAACTCACCAGCAACACAATCACCAGCGCCTCGATCAGCACCTGCACGAATTCACCGACGCTGGTGCTCACCGCTGCCGGCTGATCCGAGACTTTGCTCAATTGCAGGCCGGCGGGCAGGTTTTTCTGGAGGCGGGAAAATTCGGTCTCCAGCGCCTTGCCCAGCACCAGAATGTCGCCGCCGTCTTTCATCGCCACGGCCAGACCAATCGCGTCCTGCCCCATGAAGCGCATGCGCGGCGCGGGTGGATCATTGAACCCGCGGCGTACATCCGCCACGTCCTCGATGCGCAAGGTGCGTTCGCCCACGCGTATGGGGAAACGCTCGATCTCTTCTACCGTTTTGAAATTACCGCTGACCCGCAGTTGCACACGCTCGGTCGGTGTCTCAAAAAAACCGGCGGTCGAGACAGCATTTTGTTCTTCGAGTGCTTTTTGTACCGCCTCCAGCGGCAGCCCCAGGGTGGCCAGCTTGAGGTTGGAGAGTTCGATCCAGATTTTTTCGTCCTGCAAGCCAAGTAATTCGACCTTGCCCACATCGTTGACCCGTTGCAGCTGGATCTGGATGCGGTCGGCGTAGTCCTTGAGCACCGCGTAGTCGTACCCTTCGCCACTCAGGCTGTAGATATTGCCGAATGTGGTGCCGAATTCGTCGTTGAAAAAAGGCCCCTGAATCCCCGGCGGCAAACTGTGATGAATGTCGCTGATCTTTTTGCGGACCTGATACCACAGCTCGGGGATTTGGTTGGAGTGCATGGAGTCCCGGGCCATGAACGTCACTTGCGACTCACCGGGGCGCGAGAACGACACGATCCGCTCGTACTCCCCGGTTTCCATCAGCTTCTTTTCGATCCGCTCAGTGACCTGACGTGACACTTCTTCTGCCGTGGCACCTGGCCACAGCGTACGAATGACCATGGCCTTGAAGGTGAATGGCGGGTCTTCGCTCTGGCCTAATTTGGTGTAGGAAAGCCCGCCAACGATGGCCAGCAGTAACATTAAAAACAGCACGATCTGGCGATTGCGCAATGCCCACGCAGACAGGTTAAAGCCCATGGGTATTACTCCTTCGCCGCGGTATTGATCGTTCGGTTGGAGCGATCAATCGGCCGGATCTCTTGCCCGTCGTGCAGCACATGCACGCCAGCCGCCACCACCCAATCGGCGGGCGTCAGCCCTTCCAGCACCGGCACACTGCTCTGGCCATACGGGCCGACCCGTACCGCCACCTGCTGCAACTTGTTGCCCTGACCCACACGCCAGACGTACGTCGCGCCGTTTTCCGCACTCAAGGCTGACAGCGGCACGGACAACGCATTCCCCCCCTCCTGCGCAATGAACACCCGCGCACTCTGGCCCAGCTCGGCAGGCACTTCGCCCGCCGTGAAGGCGATGCGCGCGGCAAAGGTGCGGGATTTGGGGTCAGCCGAGGGTGAGAGTTCGCGAATCCGCCCGCTGAAACGCTGACCGGGTTGTGACCACAGCTCAACCGACACCGGCAGCCCGATCTTGAAACGGCCGAACGCCTGCTCAGGCAGGCTGATCAACACGTCACGCTCTCCGTCGGCAGCCAACGAAAAAACGGTCTGACCGGCCGACACGACTTGCCCGACTTCCACCTGGCGCTGGGCAATCACGCCGTCTTGCGGGGCGCGTAGCACGGCGTAGCTGGCCTGATTGCTGGCCACATCCTGTTCAGCCTTAAGCTGCTGCAGCTTGGCTTCGCCCGCACGGTAGAGGTTTTCTGCGTTATCGAACTGCGAGCGGCTGACCATCTGCCGCTCCAAGAGGGTTTTGTAGCGGTCGCGCTCCGAACGCACCAGGCTCAGATTGGCCTGCGCGGCCGCCACCTGAGCGCGGGTGGCTTCCAGTTGCAGGCGAACGTCTTGGGGGTCCAGTTCGGCCAGCGACTGATTGGCCTTGACCCGCTCGCCTTCATCCACCCACCGTTTAGTGACCTTGCCGCCAATACGAAAGGCCAATTGCGGGTCAAAGCGGGCACGGACTTCGCCGGGATAACTCTGGGTGGCCACTGCCGAAGGCTGAGGTTGCACCACGATGGCGGGGCTGATGCTCACCTGAACAGGCTCCTCATGCCCGCACGCAGCTAACAAAAACACCAGACAGACAGGCACAGCGCGGGGCAAGGCATGACGCAACATGGAGACGACCTTTCGCTTATGGGGCTTGGAATATTTATACTGGCCGGCATGTTATTAATACCAAACTCACCAGTCCAGTAATAAACGGAAATGTCTGATCATCCTTTAATGCCCAATGCCGCCGGACGCCCCAAGGACATGGCCAAACGCCATGCGATCCTTGAGGCGGCCAAATGTCTTTTTTTGAGCAAAGGATTTGCCAGCACCAGCATGGACGCGGTCGCCAACCACGCCGGCGTGTCGAAATTGACGGTCTACAGCCATTTCACCGACAAAGAAAACCTGTTCTCGGCCGCGATCAAGGCCACCTGCTCCGAACAACTGCCGGACCTGTTCTTTTCATTGCCTGAGGGTGTGCCGGTCGAGCAGGTGCTGCTCAACATCGGCCGGGGATTTCATACGCTGATTAACAGCCAGGCGTCACTGAACCTGCACCGTTTGATGATGACGCTGGGCAGTCAGGACCCAAAACTGTCGAACATTTTCTTTGAGGCCGGACCGCACCGCGTGGTGCGGGAGATGGAAGGCCTGTTGGAGCGCATCCAGCAACTGGGCGTGTTGCAGTTCAACCACACCCATCAGGCGGCCGAGCACTTTTTTTGCCTGCTCAAGGGCGCGCCGAACTTTCGCGTGCTCTATGGCTGCGGCGACCCGTTGAGTCCAGAAGAAGCCGAAGCCCACGTGCAAGACGTGGTGGCGCTGTTTATGCGAGCTTACCGCCCGGATTGAGCGCCTCACGCACGCCTTCTCGCCAGCAGTGCGCTGGCGGCGTCAGGGCTTCAGGGCTTTCTTTGGGTAAATATCGTAACGGCTCGACTTGCCGTCCAGCGCATGGCTCGGCTTGGGGCCTGCGATGCAGGGCGCCTTACGCGGGCGCTTGACCACGACACGGTGGGAGGCCAGTGCCAACGCGGCCTCCAGCAGGGCTGGCGCATCGTTGTCGTCACCCACCAATGGGCGAAACAGGCGCATTTCCTTCTTCACCAATGCCGTTTTCTCACGATGCGGAAACATGGGATCCAGGTAAATCACCTGCGGCGGTTCGCCTTCCCAGTTGCGCATCACCTCAATGGAGTTGCCTTTGAGCAGCGTCATGCGCGACACAATCGGCGCCACCTCACGGTCATTCAGCCCGCGCGCCAGGCCATCTTCGAGCAAGGCACCAATCAAGGGCTGGCGCTCGATCAGGCTCATTTCGCAGCCAAGGCTGGCCAGGACAAACGCGTCCTTGCCCAGCCCTGCCGTGGCGTCCAGCACCCGCGGCCGCACGCCCTGCTGGATGCCCACCGCCTTGGCGATCATTTGCCCGGTGCCGCCGCCAAACAAGCGTCGGTGCGCCGCGCCGCCTTCCACGAAATCAACCCGCACCGGGCCGGGTGCATCCGGCCCCAACTGCTGCAACTGCAAACCCTGGGCCGACACTTGCAGGGCGAACTCGGCCTGCTCCTGGCCCATCGGCAAGCCAAGGCGCCCGGCCCACTGCTCGGCCAAGGCTTGAGACCCCTCGTCCAGTGCCTCGACGATGATGCGACAGCCCGCTGTTTGCTCACTCATTTAAAAACACGCTCAAAAATTTAATGATCGGCAAACGCTGCCGATAAATGAAATATCCGGCATTTTGCCAGACCCGGGCGTCGACCGAGAGCTATGTCAGACATTCATTCCACATCGATAGGCTTTATCGCGCCCATTGGCGATTTTGGCCGTCACAATTCGCAAGTCACAGGCAGCGTCAATCACCTGTGGAAGGACTTCTACGCCCAGGCATTGGTCGAGCAGTCCGGCACTGACGAGTTTGTGGTGCTCGACACCGAGCCGCTTGAGGTGGAGGAAGACGTCGAGCCGCGCGGTGGTAGCGACCTGCTGAGCCACATCGTGACGCAGCGCCATTGCGAGGTGAAAGACACCGAATTGCGTCCGCCTGAAGCGCTGTTCTTGCCGATCGCCGAATTCGAGCTGGATTTGCTGCCGCCCATTGCCAAGCCCTATCCGCCGGATGAGCTGTTTGCCCAACAGCATCAACAAGACTTCGACAGCCACTGGGTGCGCCCACTCGTGATGGCGGCCGGTCATCCATTGCCTGAACCGGGCCCGGCCCCCGCGCCGCGTCCGTTGCACCTGCCGATTGCCGAGTTCGAACTGGACTTGCTGGACAAGCCCGCCGAACCGTTCGATGCCATGACGCTGATCGAGCAACAGCGGGCCATGGACTTCGATCTGGCGTGGGCACGCCCGCTGATCGTTAACAACCTGCGCCTGGCGGCTTAAAGCAGCCCCAGCTGTTCGGTGGTTTGCGGGGTATACAGCGTGGGCAATGCCGGCAAGCCCGGTAAACGTTCGCTTAATTGCGCGTGAAAACGCCGCGCCAGTTCAGGCGCCAAGTGATTGTCCGGCGTATGAAGAAACACATAGGGCGTGCGCCCCTCCTCGATCCAGCCCGCCACCTTCTCAATCCACGGCACTAAAAACTCATCGTTGGCGTGCAGCTCAGGCCGACCAATAAAGCGCACCTGTGGGCATTGGGTAAACGCTGCCGGTCGGGGCGGCACGCGGGGCTTTTTCGATTGCGCGTCAAGCACCGCTGGGTCGGTGGAGGTGCAACTGAACAGCGCGCGTGAATCAAGACAGATGCGTTCCACGCCCCGGTCCATCAACACCCGATTGAGCACCCGCTCCGCGTCGCCCCGGTCAAAGAACGCCGGATGACGCACCTCCACGGCCAGTGGCCGCTCCAGCGCATCTATAAAGCCCACCAGCTCGGCGAGCCGCTCAGGGCCGAAGCTCGCAGGCAATTGGAGCCACAAAGGGGCGACACGCGCCCCCAGGGGCCGCATGAGCTGCAAGAAGGCGTCGACGGCAGGTTGTTGGGTGCGCAAATCACCGCCGTGGCTGATCTCACGTGGCAACTTGGCGGTAAAGCGGAAGTGTTCGGGCAGGCTCTGCGCCCAGCGCTCGACAGTGCTCGGCTTGGGGTTGGCGTAGAACGTGGTATTGCCTTCGACCGCATTGAACACGTGGGCGTACAGGCTGAGAAATTGCGAGGATCGGGCATTCTGCGGGTACAGGCCTTCGCGCCAGGAGTGATCACTCCAGGACGGGCAACCGAGGTAATACGGGAGTAAAGGGTGGGTCATGGCTCAAATGTACAGGTCCAGCCCCAACACTTCGGTGTCCCACTCAACAAAACCGGCGGTGGTCAGGTAGCTGGTCAGGGCGCTGGCGACTTTTCTGTTCATCACCCGCTGAAAAATCATGTCTTGCTGACGCGCAGGCACTTGGCTGACACGTTCGCCCGAGGACGAGGCACGGGAAGGTTGCGGCGCGTTTTCAAAGACGATTTCACTGTCTTCCACCGACTCGTCAACCAGCGCATTGCCTTTACGCGGCTTGCGCTTGATCGGGTAGGACTGTGAGGAAAAGCCGTCTATACGCATGGCTGCAAGCTCGGTAGCAATGATGGCAATTTAGCGGCACCGGCCGAACTAAGCAATTGCCCAAGTGAACACTAGACTGCAAAACCCTGAAAAGGTTTAAAGCCTGCTGTCAATCAGTGTAGATGCTGGCGAGGCGGGCATAGGCTGCGCGCCTATCGGAGGGGCCGGGCGGGTGCTGTACACCCGCTCGCAGTGCAAAGGAGCGAACCGTTCAGGGGCGGGCTTTGGGGGTCGCGACTTTGTCGCGCAGGTACACCGGCTGCGCCTCGTCGGCAACGATAGCTTCGCCACGAGCCCAGGCAAAACGGGCCAGGGTCAGCAGGTCTTGCGCGTGTGGCAACATGCCCGCCTCCAGGGCGTACGGCGTGGGGTTCAGGCGCTCGGCATAGCCCCAGCCGGTGCCCGCGCCAAACCAGTCACCGCTGGCGTCTTCAGGCAGTTGCGCGGCTTCAGGCGCCAGCACCGCTTCAGCCCCCACCAGGCGCATCTCACCCGCGTCTTCGCGGTAGCAGCCCCAATACACCTCGTCCATGCGCGCATCGATCGCGGCCGCGACCTGAGTAGCGCCATGCTCACGGTGGGCACGCTGTGCCAGCACCGCGAGGTTGGAAATCGGCAACACCGGGCGTTCCAGTGCGAAGGCCAGCCCCTGGACCACACCAATGGCAATCCGCACACCGGTGAACGCACCCGGCCCGCGACCGAACGCAATGGCGTCGACCGCCGACAGTTCAACCCCCGCATCAGCCAGTAAGGTCTGGATCATCGGCAACAGCTTTTGCGCATGCAGGCGCGGGATCACCTCGTAGTGGCTCGTGACCTTGCCATCGTGCAGCAAGGCAACAGAGCAAGCTTCAGTCGCGGTATCCAGGGCCAGCAAGGTGCTCATCGGTGTTCCCGTCAGAATCAGAATTAAAAAAGTGCCGCAGTATAAACAACAACAGCCCGCAAGCGGGCTTGTTGTATCAGAGCAAATCGACGATCAGCTCAATGCTGCAAGCACCTTGGCGGTGATGGCTTCAACCGAACCCACACCTTCAACGTAGCTGTACTTCGGCTTGCCGTTGGCAGCGGACAGCTTCTGATAGAACTCCACCAGCGGCTTGGTCTGCGAGTGGTAGACCGACAGGCGATGACGCACGGTTTCTTCGGTGTCGTCTTTACGCTGAACCAGGTCTTCACCGGTCACGTCGTCTTTACCTTCCACTTTTGGCGGGTTGTAGACGATGTGGTACACACGGCCCGACGCTTCGTGAACACGGCGGCCAGCAATGCGCTGAACGATTTCTTCGTCTTCTACGGCGATTTCCAGCACGTGGTCCAGTTCAACACCGGCTTTGACCAGGGCTTCAGCTTGCGGAATGGTGCGCGGGAAGCCGTCGAACAGGAAGCCGTTTTTGCAGTCTTGCTGGCTGATACGCTCTTTGACCAGGTTGATGATCAGGTCGTCGGAGACCAGGCCGCCGCTGTCCATGACGCTCTTGGCGATCAGGCCCAGCTCGGTTCCGGCCTTCACAGCTGCGCGCAACATGTCGCCTGTGGAGATTTGCGGGATGCCAAATTTTTCAGTGATGAACTTTGCCTGAGTACCTTTACCGGCCCCGGGAGCTCCCAGCAGAATGACGCGCATCGATGTGCTCCTCAAATTTTTTATTTAAATGACAACAGACTCGCCTCTTTGGGCCAATCTCAGAATCGGGTGATGGCCATCAAAATGGCCAAGGGCTGACCAAGATACACAGCAGGCCCGGCCCACACAAGACAGCAAAAGTAGGAATAATCAGAGCCTCATACGCCCTTGCGACGGGGTGTCACAGGTCGCCACCTCACAATAAAGTGTCGCGCCCCGGAGGCCATTGCAGAAGATCGGTCCTCTGCCGCACACACCGGGGCACGCTAACTGAACCGGCTTTTTTTCTAGCCGGTGTTACGCAAGCCCGCCGCAATTCCGGCCACAGTGACCAACAATGCTTGTTCCAGAGGGCTATCTTGCGTGGCTTCCTGGCGTCGCGAACGCGCCAGCAATTCGGCCTGCAACAGGTGCAGCGGGTCGAGGTAGGTGTTACGCAAGCGTATGAATTCCAAGGTTTCAGGGCTGTGCGCCATGAGTTGCGACTGCCCGGTCAAACCCAATACCACCTCACACGCCTGCGACAATAAGTCGCGCAAGTGCGCACCCAACGGCAGCAGCTCAGGCGCCACCAGACGCTCGTCATATAGCCGTGCAATGTCGGCGTCGGCCTTGGCCAGCACCATTTCGAGCATGTCAATGCGGGTGCGGAAGAACGGCCACTGCTCGCGCATCTGCGCCAACTGCTCGCCTTCACCGCGCGCCAGCGCATGGTTGAGTGCGGTTTCCCAGCCCAGCCAGGCGGGCAGCATCAGGCGCGTTTGTGTCCAGCCGAAAATCCACGGAATGGCTCGCAGGCTTTCAATGCCGCCCGCACGCCGTTTGGCGGGCCGACTGCCCAACGGCAAACGCCCCAGTTCCTGTTCCGGGGTGGACTGGCGAAAATATTCAACGAACTGCGGGTTGTCGCGCACCACCGCGCGATAAGCCTTCACCCCGTCGGCGGCCAGTTCATCCATCAGCACACGCCAACCCGGTTCAGGCAACGGTGGCGGCAGCAAAGTGGCTTCCAGCACGGCGGCCAGGTACAGGTTGAGGTTTTGCTCGGCAATGTCGGGCAGGCCAAATTTGAAGCGGATCATCTCGCCCTGCTCCGTGGTGCGGAAGCGACCCGCCACCGAGCCCGGCGGCTGCGACAGAATCGCCGCGTGGGCCGGTCCGCCGCCGCGCCCCACCGTGCCGCCACGGCCATGGAACAACAGCAATTCGACCTGTTGCTCGCGGCAAATGTTGACCAGTGTTTCTTGTGCCCGGTACTGCGCCCAGGCCGCTGCCGTGGTGCCCGCGTCCTTGGCCGAGTCGGAATAACCGATCATCACTTCCTGCGGGCCGTGCAGCCGCGAACGGTAGCCGGGTAGCAGCAACAGCCGCTCTATGACGGGGCCGGCATTGTCCAGGTCCGCCAGGGTTTCGAACAACGGCACCACCCGCATCGGGCGCTCCAGGCCCGCCTCTTTAAGAAGCAACTGCACCGCCAGCACGTCCGAGGCCGCACCGGCCATCGAGATCACATACGAGCCCAGCGAAGCCCCCGGCGCCGCGGCCACTTCCTTGCACGTGGCCAGCACTTCGGCGGTCTGCGCACCCGGCTTGAAATAGCTGGGCAACAAGGGCCGACGGTTGGCCAGTTCACGAATCAGGAACGTCAGGCGCGTGTCTTCATCCCAGTCTTCGTACCGCCCAAGCCCCAGATAATCGGTGATTTCAGTCATCGCTGACGCATGCAGGGCCGCATCCTGTCGCACGTCAAGGCGCACCAGAAACAACCCGAACGTCACGGCGCGGCGCAGGAAATCCAGTAACGGGCCGTCTGCGATCACGCCCATGCCGCACGCGTGCAGCGACTGATAACACAGCTGCAACGGGGCCAGCAGATCGTGGTTGTCTTGGAGCACGCCCTCAGGCGCCGGTTGGTTGGCGGTCAACGACCCGTGTGCCCAATGACGGGTGACGCGCAGGCGATCGCGCAGTTGTTTGAGCACGGCGCGATAGGGCTCGGCGCTGTCCCCCGCTGCGGCCAGCAAGGCGGGGGTGGCCTGTTGCATCGACAAGTCGGCGGCCAGTTTATCGAGGTCACGCAAGTACAAATCAGCGGCCATCCAGCGCGCCAGCAGCAATACTTCGCGGGTCACACTGGCCGTGACATTCGGGTTGCCATCACGGTCCCCGCCCATCCACGAGGCAAAACGGATCGGCGCGGCCTCCAGCGGCAGATGCAGGCCAGTGGCCGCGTGCAAGGCTTCGTCGGCCTTGCGCATCATGTTCGGCACGGCGTGCCACAGCGAATGCTCGATGACCGCAAACCCCCACTTGGCTTCATCAACCGGCGTAGGGCGCGTGCGGCGAATTTCTTCGGTGTGCCACGCTTCGGCAATCAGCCGTTGCAGGCGCTGCTCGATGTGGGATTTTTCACTGCGGGTGAGGTCGCGATGATCTTGCGCGGCCAGTTGCGCAGCGAT
This sequence comes from Pseudomonas lundensis, assembly GCF_001042985.1. Lineage (GTDB taxonomy): Bacteria > Pseudomonadota > Gammaproteobacteria > Pseudomonadales > Pseudomonadaceae > Aquipseudomonas > Aquipseudomonas lundensis. The sequence goes on along the minus strand of NZ_JYKY01000012.1, from coordinate 82,845 downwards.
CGCATCGTATTTTTGAATCAGCGTGCGGCGCGTCACCTCAGTCGGGTGCGCCGTGAGCACCAGTTCGATGTGCAGCGTGCTGACCTGCCGCGCCAGCGATTCAGGGCTGTGCCCTTCGGCCAGCAAGCGTTCGAGCAAGGTGGGCAAGACCAGGGCTTCAAAGGGTTCGGGCTGCCCCTCTTCGCGGCGATGAATGAGTTCGTACTGTTCAGCAATATTGGCCAGGTTCAAGAACTGGTTGAAGGCGCGGGCCACCGGCAGCACTTCATCGTCGCTCAAGTCCCCCAGAATCGTGCTCAACTCTTCGCCCGTGGTGCCACGGCGGTCGTCCTTGGCGCCCTGCCGAATACGTTCGATCTTGGCGAGAAACGCTTCGCCGTACTGGTCACGGATCGTATTCCCCAACAGTTCACCCAACAGGTGAACGTCATCGCGCAAGCGTGCATCAATATCGGTCATCAGCAATTTCTCCAGCGGTATCCGGGGACAGCTCCTGCCCCAAGAGTGCGTCGCAAGCGTCATCTGTGGCAAGCCGCAAGCCGGATAAAAATAGTCGTAGGCTGACGCGTTTCAGCACCACTGCCGCGATGGCACTTTAATAGCTCCTTGGGCCGAGCAAACCCTTGCTCCCGCTCGCGCACGCTCTAAATCGGGGCTCTGGCCAAGGTACTGCCCCTCAGAAATAACTGACTGAGCAGTCACAAGTTTTTAGGCAATTTGCCACCTTTTTTTTTGAACTATTCAAAAATCGCTTCGGTCACACCCAGTAACCATCACTGCCGGGGCAGGGAAATCAACACTCCGGGTGACATCACAGGCAATCCTGTTTGACGCCACTGACGTGATGGAATTTGAAGTTTTTCAGGAGTTACCTAATGGAGTTGAAGACCATGATGACCCGCACTGTCAAAACCACCTCACCTCGCCTGCGCGGGCTAAAACTGGCTGCGCTGGCAATCGGTACCAGCTTCGTTCTGGCCGGTTGTGCAGGCAACCCACCGACGGAGCAGTACGCGGTGACTCAATCGGCGGTGAACAACGCCGTGAGCGCTGGCGGCACTGAATACGCCCCGGTTGAAATGAAGGCCGCGCAAGACAAGCTCAAGCAAGCCGAACTGGCCATGCACGACAAGAACTACAAGGACGCCAAGCGTCTGGCTGAACAAGCCGAGTGGGACGCTCGTGTCGCAGAGCGCAAAGCCCAGGCCGCCAAAGCCGAGAAGGCCGCTCAGGATGCTCAGAAAGCCGTTCAGCAACTGCGTCAGGAAGGCATGCGCCCGCTGCAGTAAGTCGCCTCTTTTGACTGCGGCTGACGACACAGCATTCCTCATCGATTGAAAGGACTAAATATTATGCGCAATACCGTACTGATCCCTGCCCTGTTGGCTCTAAGCGTTGGCCTGGCGGCGTGCTCGCACCAGCCAAACGTAAACCTGGAAAATGCCAAGACTAACTTCTCGGCACTGCAAACCAACCCTGAAGCGACCAAAGTCGCGGCGCTGGAAACCAAAGACGCCAGCGAGTGGCTGGACAAAGCCCAGAAGGCTTACCTGGACAAAGAAGACGAGTCCACGGTTGACCAACTGGCTTACCTGACCAACCAGCGCGTTGAAGTGGCCAAGCAAACCATCGCGTTGCGCACCGCTGAAAACCAGATCAAAAACGCTGGCTCCGACCGTGCCCAGGCACTGCTGGATGCCCGTGATGCACAAATCAAGCAACTGCGTGGCCTGAACGCCAAGCAAACCGAGCGCGGTACGCTGGTCACCTTCGGCGACGTGCTGTTTGATTTCGATCAGGCCAGCCTGAAAGCCAACAGCCGTGACAGCATCACCACGCTGGCCAACTACCTGATCAAAAACCCGGATCGCAAAGTGATCGTTGAAGGCTACACCGACAGCAAAGGGTCGGCGGCTTACAACCAGGGCCTGTCCGAGCGTCGCGCCAATGCGGTTAAAAACGCACTGGTACGTGCCGGTGTCGATCCTTCGCGCATCGTCGCTCAGGGTTATGGCAAGGAATACCCGGTGGCCAGCAACGCCACCAACTCTGGCCGCGCCCAGAACCGTCGCGTTGAAGTGACCATCTCCAACGACAACCAGCCAGTCGCGCCGCGTTCGTCGATGCAGTAAGTCTGTACGCGTAAAAACAAAAGCCCCGCCTGAGTGATCAGGCGGGGCTTTTTGCTGCGCGTTCGGGAGCGTTGCGACGTTACTGTTGCAGTTTCGGGGTTTCCTGGCCCATGCAGTGAACGGCTTGCTTCTTGTTGTTCACCAGCACGCCGGTCAGGCCTTTTTGCTCGGTGTCGAACAGCACGATGATACCGTCCACGCACTGGGCGACCTGATTGGCCGGGGTCAGGGAAATTTTGTAGTCTTCGCCGGGGACGGTCTTGAGCATGGTGAAGTCGTTGAGCAGCAAGGCGTCTTGCGGCTTGGCGAAATGCAGGTAGCCGTAGTACCACAGGGCCCCGACGGTGCCGATGATGGTGCAAATACCGGTAATGATCAGCGGGATGGCGTTACGTTCTTCACTCATGGTTGGCTCTCTGGTTCAACGTTTTTCGAATTCGGGGGGGCGGGGTAGTTGGGGATTTCCCCCAGGCGCCTCACGCCCGTGAAATGTTGCGGGTCTTGCAGGTAGCGCAGCATGACCTCGCGCCAGATCGGGTCGGCAAAGGTCTGCACATGCCCGCCACGGGTCAATTGCAACACCTTGGGCGGCGGCGCAGCTTGATACAGTCGGATGCCATTGGAAAGCGGCACGACCGGATCGTCCACGCTGTGGAAGATCAACAGCGGCACCGGCCCCATGTTCGCGATGGCATACAAGGCGCTGTCCGCGTCCGGCACCAGCCAGGACAGCGGCACTTGCAAAGGCCAGGTCAGCCAGGACGTGCTCAGGGCAAATTGACCCACCTCGCGGTAGCTGGCGGGCACCCCGTCGAGCACCATCGCCGTGATGCGCTGGCGTTGCTGCGGGTGCTCACTCAGGTAATGAACCCCCATCGCGCCGCCCAGGCTCTGCCCCAGCACAATCAGCGGCAGGCCTTTGACCGACGGCTCCTTTTGCAGCCAGTCGAACGCCGCGTCGATGTCTTGATACACCTCAGGCAACCGGGGTGCGCCTTGTGACAATCCGTAACCGCGGTAGTCGATCATCAGCACCTGATAGCCCTGCGCGGGCAGCCAGGCCGTGGCGCCCAAGTGGTAAGCGAGGTTGCCGCCGTTGCCGTGCAGGTGCAGCAGCGTGCCTTTGAGCGGTACGCCCGGCGCGGCGGGCAGCCACCAGCCGTGCAGCCGTGTACCGTCAGCGGCGGTCAGCGTCACATCGCGGTAGTCCAGACCCGCCGCCGTCGGTGTGATCGGCTGGCCGGGTTCCGGATAAAACAACAGGGAGCTGCATCCGCCGAGTGCCAGCAGCAGGCAGCATGCAGCCAGGGTTTTGATCAAACAAGCCACCATGTGTGAAAGGTTGCACCTCGCGGCGCAGTCGCGGTCGAGGCCCCAGCGGCCCTGAATCCGCTGACAGGGTTACAAGATGTTGGAGTAATCGGCTTCGATCCGGTCCAGGCTCAAGTGGTTGAGGAAGTTGGAGAAGCACATCCAGGCGGCCAGCGCATTCATGTCACGGAACTGCTCCGGCAGGTACTTGGGCGCGACCACCAGGCCTTCATCGACCAGTTGGCGCAAGGTGCGCATGTCTTCCAGCGTGGTTTTGCCACAAAACAGCAGCGGCACTTGTTCCAGCTTGCCTTTACGTACGGCCAGCTGAATGTAGTTGTAAACCATGATGAAGCCCTTGAGGTAGGACAAGTCTTTGGTAAATGGCAGGCCATTGGGCACCGAACCACGGAAAACCCGACTCGCATTGCCATAGCTTTCCGGCATTTCAAAGCCTTGCTCACGGAAGAACTCATACACCTGCATGAAGTCCGCGCCCTCCTCCACCATATGAATGGCGCGGGTGCGATTGGTCAGTTTGCGCAGGCGGCTGGGGTAGGAAGCAAACGTGATGATCTCCATCAGGATGGCCAGCCCTTCCTGGGTGACCGTCGAGGATGGCGGGCCTTTGGCCAGAAACGTACAGATCGGCTGGTTCAGGCCGTTGAGCGTTGTGCCCACATGCACCAGCCCTTCGTGGACTTCAAGCGCACGCACGTCGCGGTGGTTGAACATCGCATCGGTGCGGATCTTGATGTAATCGGCACCCGCCGCCGCGTCCGCGACGATGCCGTCGGACTCAAACACCCGGATGGTTTCCTCGGCCTCGCCAAACACCTTGTTCAGCCGCGTTTGCAACAGATGAACGGCGTCTTTGGCGGTGAGGGTTTTCGCTTCGTCCTTGAGCGCGCCACGGTCGTCGATGTTGTCCAGGTAATCGGACATCATCAACCCCAGGTCGGCCAGCGTCGGGTCGCCCGCATGAAACGCATCGGACGCGGCGCCATACAGCTCTTGCGAGATCAGCCCGAAGTCTTCGGTGCCGCGCGCTTCGAGCATGCGCACCACCATGCGGTATTCCTTGCACATGCGGCGCATGATTTGCCCGACGGGGTTGAACTGCCCCAACTGGCGGGTGATGTCGCGCTCGATGTTCTGAAATTCGAGCTTCACCGCGCCCGAATCGAAGGACAACGGCCGCCCCAGGTAATAATCCCGATCCACCGCCGGCATTTGTTTACCCTTGGCCTTGAGAAAGCCCTGACGGATGCTGTCGTCCCACTTCACCGCATCCAGCACGCGGATCGGGGTCTGGGCCAGCACGATGCGGTCTGACAATGTGCGAATCGTGCGTTGGTAATCGTCCACCCGGTGCTCCTTGAAAAAGGCGGTTACTTGGCCGCGCGCTGATAGCGGGCGGTTTCGACAAAGACGTCGGAATTCGCCGGGTCATCCAGATAAGCAAAGACTGTAGACGATGGGCTGTCGATCTGAACGCCTGCGCCTTCGGCGGTTTCAACCGTGTCGCCGGCCAGCGCCGACTGACCGATGGCCTGACGGATTTGCTCAAGGTCCAGTTCGTAGATCACCAGCTCGCCGCCGTCGGTCAATTCAAACCCGTTCAGCGTGAAATTACCGCCCAGCCGAGCCGGTATGGCGGCCGACGCGTACCAGCGGCTGCCGTGTTTGGCGACGATGAACCGATAACGTTGACGCGCCTTGGGTTCGCCCTTGGGGTACACCTCGGCCTGATAGTGGGTTTTATCGATGGCGCTGATGCTCAGGCGTCGCGCCTGCCCCCAGGCGTCCTTGCTGGTCCATTTGCCGAGCAAGGCCTGAGGCGCCGTTTGAGCCACCAGCGGCGCTTCCTTGAACGTGACCAGGCACCCGTTCAACAGTAAAAACGACACCGCCAACAGCATTACGCGCCAACCTTTCATGCCTGCATCCTTCTATAGAGCGGCCAACACCAAGTGCATGTAGCGCGTAAGGAGAGCGAGCCGTTGTGCATCGGCTGCTGGCTGCGCGCCATTAAGTAGGGCCTGATATTCCATCCGACCGATAATCGCCGTCAAGACATTGGCATCGTGCTGCGGCTGTTTGGAGCCCAGCACCTGGAAGATCTGACACGTGCCCTGCAGAAAAATCTGCTCGTGGGCGCGCACCAGCACCGCCAGCCGCGGGTTAAGCAGCGCGGCCTGATGGAACGCCTGCTCGGCGCGCAACTGATCGCGACGGGTCACCAACTGGTGCTCCACGTAGTGGGCGGTCATGGCGGCAATCTCGTCAGCCAGTTGTGAACGTGACTGCGGGCTGCCGTCTCCGTACGCCACCAGCTCGCGCAGCTTGCCTTCCGTGCTTTGCCATAACTTGGCCATAAAGGCGGCACTGCGTTCGACGTACTGCGCAAAGGTGTCGTTGATCAGGTCATCGATGTCCTTGAAGTAATACGTGGTGGCCGAAAGCGGCACCCCGGCTTCGGCGGCGACTGCCCGATGCCGGACGCCGCGTACACCGTCGCGCACCACGATACGCATGGCCGCATCCAGAATCAGTTGCCGCCGCTGTTCACTGCCATGGCGACTGGCTTTGCGGCCCTGGTATTGAACACTCTCGGCCACCGCCGTGGCGACGTCGACGGCACCCGTTTGAGCCTTGGGCAGGTTCACGCATGTTTCCCTATATTGAGGACCTTAAGTCGGGTGGTTACGGCAAGCCCCTGTTCGACAGGCAATAAAAAGCCGCCCTTGGCGGCGGCTTTTTATTCAGCAGCGTTACGCTTGCGGGCGCATGTGCGGGAACAGGATCACGTCGCGGATCGACGGGGAGTTGGTCAGCAGCATCACCAGACGGTCGATGCCGATGCCTTCACCGGCCGTTGGCGGCATGCCGTACTCCAGCGCACGCACGAAGTCGGCGTCGTAGTGCATGGCTTCGTCGTCACCGGCGTCTTTGTCAGCCACTTGTGCCATGAAGCGTTCTGCCTGGTCTTGCGCGTCGTTCAACTCGGAGTAGGCGTTGGCGATTTCACGGCCACCGATGAACAGCTCGAAACGGTCAGTCACGTTCGGGTTTTCATCGTTGCGACGGGCCAGCGGCGACACTTCGAACGGGTACTGGGTGATGAAGTGCGGCTGCTCCAGCTTGTGCTCGACCAGCTCTTCGAAAATCATCACCTGCAGCTTGCCCAGGCCTTCGAAGCCCAGCACCTTGGCGCCGGCCTTTTTGGCGATGGCACGGGCCTTGTCGATGTCGTTCAGGTCGTCAGCGGTCAACTCAGGGTTGTACTTGAGGATCGAGTCGAACACCGACAGACGCACAAACGGCTCGCCGAAGTGGAACACCTTGTCGCCGTACGGCACGTCAGTGCTGCCCAGAACCAGCTGCGCCAGCTCGCGGAACAGCTCTTCGGTGAGGTCCATGTTGTCTTCGTAGTCGGCGTACGCCTGGTAGAACTCAAGCATGGTGAATTCAGGGTTGTGGCGCGTCGAAACCCCTTCGTTACGGAAGTTGCGGTTGATTTCGAAGACTTTCTCGAAGCCGCCCACGACCAGACGCTTGAGGTACAGCTCAGGCGCGATACGCAGGAACATTTCCATGTCCAGCGCGTTGTGGTGGGTTTCAAACGGCTTGGCTGCCGCGCCGCCCGGAATGGTCTGCAACATCGGCGTTTCAACTTCAAGGAAGTCGCGCGCCATCAGGAAGTTGCGGATGTGGGCGATGACTTGCGAACGCACACGGAAGGTGTGGCGCACGTCTTCGTTGACGATCAGGTCAACGTAACGCTGGCGATAGCGCTGCTCGGTGTCGGTCAGGCCGTGGTGCTTGTCGGGCAGCGGACGCAAGGATTTGGTCAGCAGGCGCACGTGGGTCATTTCAACGTACAGGTCGCCTTTGCCGGAGCGGGCCAGGGTGCCTTCGGCGGCGATGATGTCGCCCAGGTCCCAGGTTTTGACTTCGGCCAGGGTTTCTTCCGGCAGGGTCTTGCGGTTGACATAGACCTGGATGCGCCCGGTCATGTCCTGAATCACCATGAACGAACCACGGTTAAGCATGATGCGACCCGCAACCTTGACCGGGATGGCGGCTTCAGCCAGCTCTTCCTTGGTCGCTTCGGCGTACTTCTTCTGCAGGTCGGCGCAGTAGCTGTCACGACGGAAATCGTTCGGGAAGGCGTTGCCTTTGGCGCGCTCGGCAGCAAGTTTTTCCTTGCGCAGGGCGATCAGGGCGTTTTCTTCCTGTTGCAAATCTTGCGGGTCGAGTTGTTGGTCGCTCATGTTTTAAAAATTCCATCACAGGTTCGTTGCCCCCGCCTTGCGGCAGGGGGAAGCGGGCTTCGGCGCGCCCTCAAGGCATCGCGTCAGCGGCGCACTTTACGTTTGTTGCGCGACTTACAGCCCTTGTTTCAGGCTGGCCACCAGGTATTCGTCGATGTCGCCGTCGAGCACTTTGTCGCAGTCACTGCGCTCGATGTTGGTACGCAAATCCTTGATGCGCGACGCGTCAAGTACGTACGAGCGGATCTGGTGACCCCAGCCGATGTCGGACTTGGTGTCTTCCAGCGCCTGGGAAGCGGCGTTGCGCTTCTGGATTTCCTGCTCGTAAAGACGCGCCCGCAACATTTTCATCGCGGTGTCTTTGTTTGCGTGCTGGGAACGTTCGTTCTGGCAGCTCACCACGGTGTTGGTCGGAACGTGGGTAATACGCACGGCCGAGTCAGTGGTGTTTACGTGCTGACCACCCGCACCGGAGGAGCGGTAAGTGTCGATCCGCAGGTCCGAGGGGTTGATGTCGATTTCGATGTTGTCGTCGATTTCCGGCGAAACGAACACGGCCGAGAACGAGGTATGACGACGGTTGCCCGAGTCGTACGGGCTTTTGCGAACCAGACGATGGACGCCGATCTCGGTGCGCAGCCAGCCAAAGGCGTATTCGCCCTTGATGTGCACGGTCGCACCTTTGATCCCGGCCACTTCACCGGCGGACAATTCCATGATGGTGGCCTCGAAGCCGCGCTTGTCGGCCCAACGCAAATACATCCGCAACAGGATATTGGCCCAGTCTTGCGCTTCGGTGCCGCCAGAGCCTGCCTGAATGTCCAGGTAAGCGTTGTTGGCGTCCATCTCACCGCTGAACATGCGGCGGAATTCGAGTTTTTCAAGGGACTCGCGCAGGCGTTCGACTTCAGCCGACACGTCATCTACAGCGGCCTGGTCTTCTTCCTCGGCGGCCATCAGCAGCAGGTCCTTGGCATCGGCCAGGCCCGTGTGCATCTCGTCGAGGGTTTCTACAATTTGCGCCAACAGGGAGCGCTCGCGCCCCAGTTCCTGGGCGTACGAAGGGTTGTTCCAGACACTCGGATCTTCAAGCTCGCGATTGACTTCGGTCAGACGCTCATGCTTTTGATCGTAGTCAAAGATACCCCCGAATGGTTTCGGAGCGCTCTGACAGGTCCTTGATGCTGTTAAGGATTGGGTTGATTTCCATGGCTGGCGGCACTCGTAGGCGATTTTTACAAAGCCAAAGAGTATACCGAAAATATACCGTTACAGCAGCCCGCCCAGCGGTGGAATGCAGGCCATTTGCCGCAGCCTGCCGGGGTTATCGCCCTCTGCAATCCCCCTGCCCGTTCAAACCTCATCGCAACGTTGCTTAGGAATAGTTACCCGATTTAAGGGAAATGGACTACACGCCCGCGCATTGCACATCAAACCCGGCTCGCTATACCTAAAACATGACCGCCCCGAACACACACGGCCTGCCCATTGGCCCCCGCACGGGCTGATCCTGCGACCTACCCCCAGGAGCATGACCATGAACAACCCGAGGCCCAGCCCGCAGGGCTTTCAACGCAATTCAAGGCATGTAAAAAAGCGCAGCCTCGAACTGCTGCTGTCGTTCGCCACGCCGCAGGGCAATGTGCTGGACATCGGCTGCGGCACAGGCAACAGCCTGTTGTTTGTGGACGCCAACAATATCGAGCAATACGTCGGCATCGATCACTCCAAAGACAAGATTGCCTACGCCAATCTGGTGCATGCCGCGCCCAACGTGCGCTTTATCGTCAGCGATTTTCTGGCGTGCAACCTTGACCGCTTGCCGGTGTTCGACGCCGTGGTGTGTGCCGGTTGCCTGCAAGGCTTCATGCCCCACGAACAAGCGGCGATCGACAAACTGTCGGCCGCCGTCAAACCGGGCGGTCATGTGTTTTTATCCTGCGCGTTCGACTTCGATTACTTACCCGATGAGCGCTTCATTCAGGAGCGGGCGCTGATGGAGATTCGCCATCAATACCCGTGCATCGGCGAACCCGTGGTGTTTGATGATTTCCGGCTCAGCCGCCCAGCCCTGCTGGACACATTGAGCGACTTTGAAATCATCCGTTCACAGCGCATTGAAGAAACCGTCGAATTCGAGAACCTCAATGACTTCCGGGACTGGCACTGGGGCGCGAGCGCGAAGGTGCGCAACCAGTTTGACGAAACCATCCGCGAACTGGCCATCACGGACTACTACCAGAAGCTCTACGCCCACTATTGCGTGGGCCGCTACAAAACGGCGTACTCCACGGGCCTGCTGCTGCTCAAGAAAAAAAGCCCTTGAACGCATACCCACGGTGCAGCCGCTGAACAGGCACGCGACTGCGCGACCGGATCAACGCTTTGCACAGCCCGTGTGCGACCGCGAACGGGCTTACCCCCGTGAAGCCGCCGCGCAAGAGCGGGAGCCTTATTCGATTCCGACCTGATTACGCCCGTTGTTTTTGGCCAGGTACAGGCCTTTGTCGGCCGCCGAAATCAAGTCGCGGCAGTTGCCGCTGTGCTGCGGGGTCATGGTAGACAGGCCGATGCTGATGGTCAGGCTGCTGCCATCGGCCGGTGAAATGTGCGGGATTTTCAGCGCCGCCACCGCTTGACGCAGCTTTTCAGCCACCAGCCGCGCACCACCCTGAGAGGTGTTGGGCAATACAATCGCAAACTCCTCCCCGCCGTAACGCGCTGGCAGGTCAGAAGGCCGGCAGCTGGCATCACGGATCGAGGCCGCCACTTTGCGCAGGGCTTCGTCACCGTCCAGATGACCAAAGGTGTCGTTGTAAGACTTGAAGTAGTCCACGTCGATCATCAATAACGACAGCTGGGTTTGCTCACGCAGGGCCCGGCGCCATTCCAGCTCCAGGTACTCGTCGAAATGGCGGCGGTTGGACAGCCCGGTCAGGCCGTCAGAGTTCATCAGGCGCTGCAACACCAGATTGGTGTCCAACAGTTGTTGCTGGCTGACCCGCAGCGCTCGGTAAGCGGCATCGCGCTGCAACAGGGTCATGTAGGAGCGCGAGTGATAGCGAATGCGGGCCACCAGCTCAATGTTGTCCGGCAATTTCACCAGGTAGTCGTTGGCCCCGGCCGCAAAGGCCGCACTCTTGATCAACGGGTCTTCTTTGGTCGACAACACGATGATCGGGATGTCTTTGGTGGCCGGGTGGTTGCGGTATTCGCGCACCAGCGTCAAACCATCGAGCCCCGGCATGACCAGGTCTTGCAAGATCACCGTCGGCTTGATGCGAATGGCCTGGGCAATGGCATCGTGCGGGTCGGCGCAAAAGTGAAAGTCGATGTTCTGCTCAAGGGCCAAGCCCCGGCGCACGGCTTCGCCAATCATCGCCTGATCGTCCACCAGCAATACCATGGCGGCGTTTTCGTCAGTTTTGACGTCGTCCATCTGCAAGTCATTCATGCGCGTTCACCTGAATTACCACCTTCAAGCCAGTCCTGCCGGGTTGTGTCATTCATGTATGAAAGATCTCCAGCAAGCGTGGCGCAATCGTGTCCAAGGGTCGAATTTCAACAGCCGCATCAATTGCCGCTGCCGCTTTGGGCATGCCGTATACCGAACTGCTGTGCTGGTCTTGGGCGATGGTCAGAAACCCCTGCTGGCGCATGAGTTTGAGCCCCTGCGCGCCATCGCGACCCATGCCGGTCAACAATACGCCCACGGCCTCACCGTCCCAGTACCGGGCCACACTCTCGAAAAACACATCAATCGAGGGCCGATAAATTTCGTTCACCGGCTCGGCGGTGTAAGCCAGCGTGCCGTTTTTTAACAACCGAATGTGATGATTGGTCCCGGCCAACAGGACCGTACCGGCCTGGGGCGTTTCGCCATCACGGGCCAGCCGGACATTCACCCCGCACGAGCTGCTCAGCCATTCGGCCATCCCGGCGGCGAACACCTGGTCCACGTGCTGCACCAGCACAATGGCCGCCTGAAACGAGCGCGGCAGGCCTTTGAGCAGGGTTTCCAGCGCCGCGGGGCCGCCCGCCGACGAGCCGATGGCCACTAACCTGCGCTGTTCCAGGGATTTGCGCGGCAGGTTCTCGACGGGATGCACCCGTTTCGGGGGCTGCTGGCCCATCAACCAGCCAATGTTCATGATCTTGCGCAACAACGGCGCTGCTGCTTCCTTGGCATCGCCCGCGCCCAAAGCGGGCGTATCGACCACGTCCAGCGCGCCAAAGCCCATGGCTTCGAACACGCGGTGCACATTTTGCTGACGGTCGACCGTGACGATCACAATCGCACACGGGCTTTCCGCCATGATCCGGCGCGTGGCCTCCACGCCATCCATGACCGGCATGATGAGGTCCATCAAGATCAGGTCCGGCGTGTCCTCGGCGCACAGGCGCACGGCTTCTTCGCCGTTCCCCGCCACCCACACCAACTGATGCTTGGGCTCGAATGCCAACGCCCGGCGCAAGGCCTCTACCGCCAGGGGCATGTCGTTGACGATGGCAATTCTCATGTCTGGGCTCCTCCAATGAGCTCAACCACTGCATCAAGCAGCGCATCGTCATGGAAACTGGCTTTCGCTAAATAATAGTCGGCCCCTGCATCCAGGCCGCGCCGACGGTCTTCTTCACGGTCTTTATAGGACACCACCATCACCGGCATCGATTGCAGCCGGTTGTCGCGCCGCAACAGGGTGACCAGTTCGATGCCGTCCATGCGCGGCATGTCGATATCGGTAATCAGCAAATCGAAATGCTCGGCGCGCAGCGCGTTCCAGCCATCCATGCCGTCCACCGCGACCGCCACCTCATAACCGCGATTGAGCAACAACTTGCGTTGCAGCTCGCGCACGGTGAGCGAGTCGTCGACCACCAGAATACGTTTACGCGCCACCTCGGCGGTGTGCCGGTTACGCCGGTCGATGCGCTCCAGACGCCCGGTGTTAAGCAGCTTGTCGACCGAACGCAGCATGTCTTCGACGTCCACAATCAGCACCGGCGAGCCATCATCGAGCAGCGCCCCGGCCGAAATGTCCTGCACCTTGCCCAAGCGCGGGTCCAGAGGCAATACCACTAAAGTGCGCTCCCCGATAAACCGCTCAACCGCCACGCCGTAGACCGCCTCGCGCTCACGAATGACCACCACCTTGAGGGTGTCGTCATCGTTCTGGCCGGGCGGACGTTGCAGCAACTGGCTGGCGGCCACCAGGCCCACGTGCTGCCCTTCGTGCCAGAAGTGCTGGCGGCCTTCGACCTGCACGATGTCGTCAGGCGCCAGATCGCGCATGCGTTCGATGTGCGCCAGCGGAAAGGCATAGGCTTCGCCGCCGACTTCCACCACCAGGCTGCGCACCACCGACAGGGTGAGCGGGACTTCCAGATGGAAACGACTGCCCTGCCCGCTGACCTGCTCCAGCACAATCGAGCCACGCAGCAGGCGCACCATGTGCTGCACCGCATCCAGCCCGACACCGCGCCCGGACACCTCGGTCACGGTGTCGCGCAGGCTGAAGCCCGGCAGGAACAAAAACGTCAGCAGTTCTTCTTCACTCAACTGCGCGGCCGTGGCCTCGGTGGACAGTTGGCGCTGCACGATGGAGCGGCGCAAACGCTCAAGGTCGACGCCGCCGCCGTCATCGCTCAACTCCACCACCAGCAGCCCGGCCTGATGCGAGGCGCGCAAGCGAATCTCCCCTTCGGCCGGCTTGCCAGCGCGCAAACGCTGCTCAGGGGGTTCAATGCCGTGGTCCACCGCGTTACGCAACAGGTGCATCAGGGGCGCTTCGAGCTTTTCCAGCACGTCGCGGTCCACCTGGGTTTTCTCGCCTTCAATTTCCAGACGGATCTGTTTGCCCAGGCTGCGCCCCAGATCACGCACCATGCGCTCTTGCCCGGCCAGCACATCCGCGAACGGACGCATGCGGCACGCCAGCGCCGTGTCATACAGCAACTGCGCACGCTGGCTGGTCTGCCAGCCAAACTCGTCCAGTTGAGCGGTCTGCTCACTGAGCACGTGCTGCGACTCGGCCAATAAACGCCGCGCCTCGGCCAGCGCCTCTTCGGCCTCAGGGGTGAGCGTCAGCATCTTGAGCTGATCGCCCAAATGGTCCAACGCCCGCAAACTGGTGTTTTGCATGCGTTTGAGGCGCTGCATCGTGGCGAGGTAAGGCTTGAGCCGCTGGGTTTCCACCAGCGACTTGCTCGACAAGTCCAGCAGACTGTTAAGGCGCTCGGCGGTGACGCGCAACACCCGCTCACCCCCTTCAGTCAGGCGTTGCGGGCGACGCGCCGGTTCTGCCGCCGGCTCGGGCAACGGCGCCAGCTCGACCGGCGCAGGCGCCTCAGGCACCACGGGCTCAGGCGCAAGCAGCAGTTGCGACACATCAAACGGCGGTGGCGCCACCCGTGCCGTCGGGGCAGAAGGCTCGACCAGCCGGTTCATCAAGGCCACGTAGGCCTCGATGTCGGCCGAGGTGACCGTATTGCCCGGCGTCGCAATGCGCATCAGCAAATCAGTGCCCTGCAACAAGGCATCAATGTGCTCGGGTTGCAGGTACAAGCGCCCTTCCTGCGCGCTGACCAGGCAATCTTCCATGACATGGGAAACGCTGACCCCGGCCTCGACCCCGACAATCCTCGCCGCGCCCTTGAGCGAGTGGGCCGCGCGCATGCAGGCTTCCAACTGATCGGCCTGGGTCGGGTTACGCTCCAGCGCCAGCAAACCGGCATTGAGCACTTGGGTCTGGGCTTCGGCCTCCAGACTGAACAACTCCAGCAACGAGGCGTCGCGCATTTGCTCGGGGGTCATGTGAGGCTCCGGGTAATCGCGCCGAGCAACTGCTCTTCATCCAGCCAGCGCAGGCTGCGGGTTTTCCAGTGCAAGACACCCCGGGTGAAAACGGCGCTGGTGTGTTCACCCGACAACGACGCGGTATTGAGCACACGCTCTTCAATGTTGTGAATGCCATCGACCTCGTCCACCGGCACCACCACCGGCCCACCGGGCGCGGCCACAATCAGCATGCGCGGCATCACCCGCTGCGCGGGCGTGACACTCACCGTCGGGTCCAGCCCCAGCAGCTCGACCAGCGACAGGCAGGGCACCAGCGCGCCGCGCACATTGGCCACGCCCATCAGGGCCCGGGAGCGTTGGTGCGGCAGCGAGTGAATCGACTGCAAAGGCGCAACTTCATCCAGGCAACGGGTCGCCAGGGCCAGCCATTCGCCGCCCATGCGAAACACCACCAGCGAACGGGTCGCGTGGGCGTGCTCAAGATCCTGCGGCGCAGCAAAGTCCTGCTCGTCCTGCACAAAGGCATAGCGATCGAGCAAACGCGTGGCCGCCGCCGCATACACCGAACAATTACGGCAATGAATGTGTGCTGGCAGCAGCGGGCAGGATTTATCGCCGTACACGCCAATGCGGTTCCAGCAATCATCAATCGTCTGGGCTTCGGTGTGGATCAAACTCTGGGCGGACAGACCGTTCATGATTTGCGCTCACTGTGAAGGGCCCGCTCATTGCGCGCAGCCCGGGCCTGCAAACGCTGAGCGCCTGCCACATCGCCCTGCGAGGCCAGCAGTGCCGCCAGATGCGCCAGCGCCTCGGCATGTTGGGGTTGCAGGTACAACGCCTTGCGATAAAAGCCTTGGGCCTGTGCGGTCTGGCCTTCGACATCGCTGAGCAGGCCCAGCCAATAAAACACCTGAGCCTGCGGCCCATGCTGCTGCAACGCCTGTTCGCACAAGGCGCGGGCTTCACGGCTTTTGCCTTCATTGGCCAACTGCGCAATGGTCTCCAGCACCCCGCGCGGCGCCTCGTCGGGCACACGCGCGACCTGAGCCGGCGGCGGGGGCGGTGTGTGAGGGCGCGCCGCAAACGGGCGACTGACCGGCGCCATCGGCAGCGGCAAGGGTTTGACCGGCGCTGTACGCTCAACCGGCCTCGGCAACACGGCGGGCGGTTCATGGCTGTGACAAAAGGCGAAGGATTGCGGGGCGTTGATCGAACGCATGCCCAGCCCGTTGAGCAAACTGCCCTCAGCCGGGCCGATGAACAGCACCCCGTCAAGGCGCGTCATACGCTTGAGGGCGTCGAGCGCCTGCTGTTGGGTTTTGAGGTCGAAATAAATCAACAAGTTGCGGCAAAACACAAAATCATAAGGCGGCTGACTCGCCGTCAGGGCCGGGTCCAGCACATTGCCGACCTTAAACTCGATCTGCTCACGCACCCGCGCCGACACGTGATACCCGTCGGCTTCGAGGGTGAAATGCCGCTCGCGAAAACCGATGTCCTGGCCGCGAAACGAATTCTTGCCATACACCGCACGCTGGGCGCGCTGAATCGAAAGCGGGCTGATATCCAGCGCCTCGACCCTGAACTGGTGCGCGGCAAACCCGGCGTCAAACATCGCCATCGCTATCGAATACGGCTCTTCGCCGGTCGAACACGGCAGGCTCAACAGACGCAACACCCGCGGGGCCGTTTGCGCGGCCAGCCGCTCGCGGGCCAGGCGACCCAGCGTGGCAAATGATTCGGGGTAACGGAAAAACCAGGTCTCGGGCACGATCACCGACTCGATCAGCGCCTGCTGCTCGTCGGCCGAGGCATTGAGCCGCTGCCAATACTCATCGTGATCCTGCATGTTCAGCGCGGTGCAGCGCTGACGCACCGCCCGCTCAATAATCGCCGGGCCCACCGACGCCACATCCAGCCCGATGCGCCGTTTCAGAAAATCGAAAAACCGTTGATCGGCACTCATGGGCGGGCCTGCCGGGTCAGGTCAACGTGCTGTTCAGGGAACAACAACCCGCGCACGGCAGGCGTCAACAGGTCATCCACACGAATCCACTGCAACAGGCCATCCTTGTCTTTACGCACCGGCCCCAAATACGGCGCCTCGCGGTTATCCAGCCCGTATGGCTGAAAATCCGCCGTCTCACAACGCAGGGTTTCACTGGCCTGCTCCAGCACCAGGCCCAGCAAGTGACCGTGATGGCGCACCAACACCAAACGCGTGCTGGTGCGGGCCACGGCGCTCTGGCCGAAGGTCATGGCACTGACATCAATCACCGGCACCATCTGCCCGCGATGAGCAAACACCCCGGCCACCCACGCCGGTGCATGGGCAATGGGCTTGAGCGGCAAACGCGGCAACACTTCCACCACGTCCACCGCTTGCAGGGCATAGCGTTCGGTGCCGATAAAAAACACCAGAAACAGGCATTGCTTCGACGCCTTGACGGCTTCGCGCGGCGCGAGAGGCACGCTCATCAGACTTTAAAACGCGAAACGCCGCTGCGCAGCCCGACCGCCACCTGACTCAATTCATCGATGGCAAAGCTGGCCTGACGCAGGGACTCAACGGTCTGGCTACTGGCATCCCCCAATTGCACCAACGCGTGGTTAATCTGCTCAGCGCCGGTGGCCTGGGCCTGCATGCCTTCGTTGACCATCAACACCCGCGGCGCCAGCGCCTGCACCTGATGGATGATCTGCGACAACTGCTCGCCCACCTGCTGCACCTCGGACATACCACGGCGCACCTCTTCGGAGAACTTGTCCATGCCCATCACACCGGCCGACACCGCCGACTGAATCTCGCGCACCATCTGCTCGATGTCATACGTGGCCACGGCCGTCTGATCCGCCAAACGACGAACCTCGGTGGCGACCACGGCAAACCCGCGCCCGTATTCACCGGCCTTCTCGGCCTCAATCGCGGCGTTGAGCGACAGCAGGTTGGTCTGATCGGCCACCTTCACAATGGTCACTACCACCTGATTAATATTGCCGGCCTTCTCATTGAGAATCGCCAACTTGGCGTTCACCAGATCGGCGGCGCCCATGACCGAGTGCATGGTGTCTTCCATGCGCGCCAGCCCTTGTTGGCCGGAACCGGCCAGAATCGACGCCTGATCGGCGGCCGACGTGACCTCCGTCATGGTGCGCACCAGATCCCGAGACGTGGCCGCGATTTCGCGGGACGTGGCGCCGATTTCCGTGGTGGTGGCGGCGGTTTCGGTAGCGGTGGCCTGTTGCTGCTTGGACGTGGCGGCAATCTCGGTCACCGAGGTGGTGACCTGCACCGAAGAACGCTGCGCCTGCGACACCAGCGCCGTCAGCTCGGCCATCATGTCGTTGAAGCCAGTTTCGACGGCCCCGAACTCATCTTTACGCTCAAGGTTCAGCCGCTTGCTCAAATCCCCGGAGCGCATGACCTCAAGGATCGAGACAATGCGCTGCATTGGCGACATGATCGAGCGCAGCAACAAAAAGCCCAACAGCCCCGCCGCCAGCACCGCAATGGCCAGCGAAATCAACATACTGGCCTTAGCCGTCAGCACCGCATCGGAGATGTTGTTACTGGCCCGGATCGCGGCGTTCTGGTTGTCCTGAATCACCTTATTGAGCTGCACCCGACCGGCGCTCCAGTCGGGGGTCAATTGCGCGTTCAACACCGTGCGGGCCTGGGGCATGTCGTTCTTTTCAAACAGCGCGAGAACCGTATTCAGCGACTGGTCGTATTTTTTATGCAGCGCGACAAACTCTTCATACAACGTCTCATCCCCGTCACCGCTGATGGTGGCGCGATAGCCGGCGAGTTCGTTGGCCAGGCGGGTTTCGTAAGAGGTGTAGAGCGCTTGTTCGTCCTTGCTCAGGGGACGGCCCTCGCCTTCATTCATCAGGTGCAGGGTTTGCACGTAACTGTCGACCCACGCGCTGCGGATCATGGAGCTGTGGTACAGGCCCGGGATCGAGTCGGTGCGGACTTTGTCTTCGCTGGTTTCGATTTTGACCAAGCGTGAATACGCCGCGACGATCATCAACAGCATGATGGCAATGATTACGGCAAGGCTCGCCAAGATGCGTTGGCGTAACGTCCAGTTCTTCACAGTCGATCCTCGGGGTGCCGTTGAAATGAGGGGGAGTATAGCCGAGGGTAAGGGAGGATTCGTACGGGGTTTGAGACCGATCTCACATGGATCAGTTAAAAAAACGTACACAGGGTTACATCCCGAACGGATGAGCGAAGCACCTAAGGGATCTTGATCGTGCTCGTGAACTTGATCTTGATCTTGATCTTGATCTTGATCTTGAAAAGTCTCCCTGCTGCCACGCGATTGCAGGCACACCGCAAAGGCCCCTCACAGCAGGCTGAACGCAGGTGCTGTTGCGGGGGTGGGTCGGCAGGAGCCGAGCCAGCCGTGCTGGGCCATGGATGGCCCGTCACGGCGTGCCCCCGCAACAGTGCCGGAGTGAAGGCACCGTCGAGCCAGAGCGAGACGGCCGTATGGCAGGGCAAGGACCTTTTGCTTACTTTTGGGGCTGTTTGCCAAAAGTGAGCCGCCGTAAGGGCGGAACCCGTAGAAGGCCCTCACACATCAAACGGATATGTACACCGTGGTTTCAACAGGAACAGAGCGTACATATCCGTTATCAGCGTCTAACTGAACGATAGGTTTCGCTCTTACAGCGAGTCCCTTTTGTCAAACAGCCACAAAAGGAACCAAAAAGGCCTTGCCCTGCCATACGGCCGCCTCGCCTAGGCTCGACGGTGCCCTCGCTCCGGCGATATGACGGGGGCACGCCGTGACGGGCCATCCATGGCCCAGCACGGCTGTCTCGGCATCCTGCCTCGTCACCCCCGTCATACCCCCTGCGCTCGGCCTTCTGTGAGGGGCCTTTGCGGGGTGTTCTCAGGGTTGAGTGGCCTCAGTAAAAGGCCTTCTGCGGTGTTCTCAAGGTTGAGTAGCAGCAGTAACAGACCTTCTGTGGTGCTCACACGTTTGAGTGGCAGCAGCAAGGGGGCTTCTGCGGCGTTCTCACATTTGAGTGGCAGCAGCAAAGGGCCTTTGGGGTGTTTTCAGGTTTTGAGTGGTAGCCGCAAAACGGCCGGGGAGATGGCGTTTAAAAACGCCGTCTGCAAAGACTCCACTCGGCTGCAATCGCCACCCCAACACATTGAGCAGATCACATCCATCACGCAGCAACACGGCTGCGGTGGCTGCCAGATGCTTGAGGTCAACGGCATCTGCCTCCTGCACCTCGCGGCTGGAAAAGGTTTCCATCAATTGGGTAACCGCCAGCACACGGGCCGTGGCATTGGCATGCAACACATCAAGCGGGGCGTTTCGGTCAATCAGCAAGGCGGGGATGGTGCAGTCGATAGCGGTTAGCGGTTAGCGGTTAGCGGTTAGCGGTTAGCGGTTAGCGGTTAGCGGTTAGCGGTTAGCGGTTAGCGGTTAGCGGGATATACGGGGACTTAATCATTGAGACAACTCCTAGATCTTGCGATTAGGCCACCCACTTCCCGTCGCCAAACGAAATCAAAGGTGGCTGCTGTACGCGGGTTGGCGAACCGGCAGAATCTAGGAAAACCCGGCAGACCCGAAGATCTCCCGCGCACAGCAGCCATAAAGGATGGCGATGCAAAATACACGCTTCGCCAGATACAACAACCATTACGCTTCCAAAATCCTGTTCAGGTCGCCAAACCCGGTCGCCCCGAGGGGCGAGCGCAAACTATAGGCGTGACCGAACAGCCTCATCACTCAGCAAACCTGTACGAAACCTCCCGCAATTGCGTGCGTACAAATCGTAGTGCGACGTCACGCCCGTGCAGCACACGGCGGCTAGGCCGCCTGGTGAACCTGACGCTCAAGTTCGGCCTTGAGCCCCGGCTCCAGCTTGAGCTGTTTGGCCAGTTCGTCCAGGTAGGCACGTTCCATAAAGTGTTCTTCATCCACCAGCATCACGCTGGCGATGTACATTTCGGCCGCCATTTCCGGGGTGCTTGCCGCTCGTGCCACTTCGGCCGGGTCCAGCGGTTTGTTCAGCTCGGCTTTTAACCAGTCCTGCAGACCCGAGTCGCCACTGATTTTGTGGAACTCGCCTTCGATCAATTGCCGCTCACGGTGGTCGATGTGGCCATCGGCTTTGGCCGCCGCGACCAGCGCCTTGAGGATGGCCTGGCTGTGCTGTTCCACTTGCACAGGCGCAATGCGGTCGATGGTTTGCGGTTCGGTTTGCGGCGCGGTGCCCTGGCTGGCCTGCCAGTTGCCGTAGGCTTTGTAGGCCAGAACGCCCAGCGCCGCCAAACCGCCGTAGGTGATGGCTTTGCCGCCAATTTTGCGTGCGCTTTTGTTGCCCAGCAGCAGGCCCATGGCGCCAGCGGCCAGTGCCCCGCCCCCCGCGCCCGAGAGCAGGCTGCCTAACCCGCCCGAACCACTGAGCAAGCCACCGAGTGCGCCTTTGTCAGCACCCGCACCGGGTTTTGCAGCACCGGTTTTGTTTTGCAACAACTCTTGGCCAGACTTGAGTAACTGATCGAGCAATCCACGCGTATTCATACACAGCCTCTAGCAACAGGGTTGGGGGAAGTCAGCAGGCCGACAGAGTAGTTCGCGGCCACGCAACGCAGTCAGTTCGTTTGCTTCCAGATGTTGCACCGAGCTTGCCAAACCCACCTTAATTGAACCTGAAGGTGGCCCGGCGCACGCCGCAAACACGCGGAATACGCCGGGGCGGGGTCATTCGCGCAGGTCGGATTCGTGGATGGGTTGATCGCGATGCGTGGCGCGCTGGTATTGCGCAGGCCAGGTCGCCTGTTTGCCGCCCAGGTCGTCATCGGCATGCAGGGGCCAGTAAGGGTCGCGCAGCAGTTCGCGGGCCAGCAGGATCAGGTCGGCCTGGCCGGTGCGCAGGATGTGCTCGGCCTGGGCCGGTTCGGTAATCATGCCGACCGTGCCGGTGGCGATGCCCGATGCCTTGCGGATGCTTTCTGCAAAACGCGTCTGATACCCCGGCCCGACGGGGATTTCAGCATTGGCCGAGGTGCCTCCCGAGGACACGTCGATCAGGTCGACGCCCAACGCTTTGAGGCGGCGCGCCAATTCGACGGTTTCGTCGGGGTTCCAGCCGTCTTCTACCCAGTCGGTGGCCGATACCCGCACGAACAGGGGCAGTTCTTGCGGCCAGACTTCGCGCACCGCTTCGGTCACTTGCAGCACCAGCCGAATGCGGTTTTCGAACGAACCGCCGTATTGGTCGCGGCGCTGGTTGCTCAATGGCGAGAGGAATTGATGCAGCAGGTAGCCGTGTGCCGCATGCACTTCAACCACCGAAAACCCGGCTTCGAGCGCGCGTTTGGCGGCGTCGGCAAAGGCCTGGATGACGTCCTGGATCTGGCGTTCGTCCAGTTGCGTGGGCACGGTGTGGCGCGGGTCGAAGGCAATGGGCGATGGCCCGACCGGCACCCAGCCGCCCTCTTCTACTCTGACGCTGCCTTGTTTGCCCAACCACGGACGCCAGGTACTGGCCTTGCGCCCGGCGTGGGCCAGTTGAATACCGGCGACGGCGCCCTGAGCGCGTATGAAACGGGTGATGCGTTGCAGCGGTTCGATCTGTTGGTCGTTCCACAGCCCAAGGTCTTGTGCGGTGATGCGACCGTCAGCGGTGACGGCGGTGGCTTCGGTGAAGATCAGCCCGGCGCCGCCCACGGCGCGGCTGCCCAAGTGGACCAAATGCCAGTCGTTGGCTAACCCGTCGACACTGGAGTACTGGCACATGGGCGAGACCGCGATGCGGTTCAAGAAGGTCAGTTGGCGCAGGGTATAGGGTTCGAGCAGCAGGCTCATGGGTCACCTCTCATGTCAGTGGGCAAACGCCAGACGGCTTGACGTCGGTGTGCCGACCAAGCGCTTACCAGAGATTAGTCGACAACACTGAAAGAGGTGGGGTTCAAATCCGCTGGCGGGTCAGCGCGGTTCGATGTGGGCGATCATCAGTTGCACGGTTTCGTTGCCCCGGAACTCGTTGAGGTCGAGCTTGTAGGCCAGTTCAACCCAGCGGATGGTCGGGTTGGGCCACACGTCGCGGTCGATGCCGAACGCAATGCCGTCGAGTTTGACGCTGCCGCATTGGGTTTTGAGCACCACTTTGAGGTGCCGTTCACCGACGATCCGTTGTTCCACCAGCTCAAATACCCCATGAAACAGCGGCTCGGGGAAGTGTTGCCCCCAGGGGCCGGCGTTGCGCAAGGCACGCGCCAGCTCAAGGTGGAACTCTTCGACAGTCAGGCTGCCATCGGACAGCAGGCGCCCGGTGAGGTCTTCTTCACGCAGTTGACGCCGCACTTCAGCATCGAACGCCTGGCTGAACTGCTCAAAGTTCGCCACCGGCAAGGTCAGCCCGGCGGCCATGGCGTGGCCGCCGTATTTGGCGATCAGGTCGGGGTGTTGCGCTGCGACCACGCTCAGTGCGTCGCGGATGTGAAAGCCCGGCACGGAGCGCCCCGACCCTTTGAGCAGGCCGTCGCCCGCATCGGCAAACGCAAAGGTGGGCCGGAAATAACGCTCTTTGAGGCGCGAGGCCAAAATCCCGATGACCCCTTGGTGCCAGTCCGGGTCGAACAGGCACAACCCGAACGGCATCGAGTCGACCGGGAGTTCCTTGAGCTGGGCCAGTGCTTCGCGCTGCATGCCTTGCTCGATGGATTTGCGGTCCTGGTTCATCTCGTCCAGTTGGGCGGCCATGGCGCGCGCGGCGTTGGCGTCGTCGGTGAGCAGGCATTCGATGCCCAGACTCATGTCGTCCAGACGCCCCGCCGCATTGAGCCGCGGGCCGAGGATGAAGCCAAGGTCGGTCGAGGTGATGCGCGTATGATCGCGCTTGGCCACTTCCAGAATGGCCTTGAGCCCCGGCCGGGCGCGACCGGCGCGAATCCGTTCCAGGCCCTGATGCACCAGAATCCGGTTGTTGGCGTCCAGCGGCACCACGTCCGCCACACTGCCCAAGGCCACCAGATCCAGCAGTTCAGCGATGTTGGGCGCCTGGCTGTGTTCGTATCGGCCCAGGCTGTTCAAACGCGCACGCAGCGCGATCAGCACATAGAAAATCACCCCCACCCCGGCCAAGGCCTTGCTGGGAAACGCGCAGCCCGGCTGGTTGGGGTTGACGATGGCATCGGCGGCGGGCAGTTCTGTGCCCGGCAAGTGGTGGTCGGTGACCAACACCTTGAGCCCGGCCTTTTTCGCCGCGGCGACCCCTTCGACGCTGGAGATGCCGTTGTCGACCGTGATGAGCAACTGCGGCTCGCGGGTCAGGGCGACTTCGACGATTTCCGGGGTCAGGCCGTAGCCGTACTCAAAACGGTTGGGCACCAGGTAATCGACATGCGCCGCCCCCAGTAACCGCAGGCCCAGCATGCCGACGGTGCTGGCCGTCGCGCCATCGGCGTCGAAGTCACCGACGATCAGGATGCGCTGACGCTGGTCCAGCGCCTGCACCAGCAAATCCACAGCGGCCTCGATACCTTTGAGCTGCTGGTACGGGATCAACCGCGCCAGGCGCTTGTCCAGTTCAGCCTGTGATTGCACGCCACGGGCGGCGTACAACCGTGTCAGCAACGTCGGCATTTCGCCCAGAAAAGGCAGGATTTCAGGCAATGGACGAGGTTCGATGCGCATAAGCGGGGGATGTGTCTCTGAGTCTGAAGGTGGAAAGATTGAAGCAGGCCGAGGATTAACCGCGTTCGCCGGTCAACCACTGCAATTGCACTTCGTGCTGGCCGCGGTCATCGGTCACGAAGATCGTGCCTTCGCTGATCATCACGTCCCACTTGATCACCCGTGGCATGTCTTTGGCCAAGGTTTCGAGGACCTCTTGCGGCACGGCCGCCACGTTGACGTTTTTCAGGTTTTTGATCGCCGGAATCACTTTGCCTTCCCAGACGCGCAGGCTGCCGTAGGCCAGCAAGCTGGTGCGTTCGGTGCGGCGCGAACACCAGGTCAGGCGCTCTGCGTCCGGCTGGCCGACTTCGATCCAGTGCAAAACACGGTCATCCAGGCTTTTTTCCCACAGCGCCGGTTCGTCTACATCAGACAGGCCGCGTCCAAAGGACAGTTGCTCGTTGTACCAGAAGGCATACGCCAGCAAACGCACGGTCATGCGCTCTTCGGTTTCCGAAGGGTGACGGGCGATGGTCTGTTTTACGCTCTCATACACACCGCGATCAAGGTCGGTGAGGTTGAGTTCAAACTTGTAAGTCGTGGACGGCTGGGCCATGAACGGGCTTCTTGATACGGAGAAAGGCGGCAAGTCTACCCGATACGCCAAGGATCAACGAACTCTGCAGCTTCTTGCGCGCCCGCTCCTATGTTAAAAGGCTGTACTCGCACGCTCCCGGACAAGGATTACTCATGCCCCTCGCTGCCAAACCCCTTTCGGGCCTTAAGGTCGTCGAACTCGGAACGCTGATCGCCGGGCCGTTTGCTTCGCGTATTTGCGCCGAATTCGGGGCTCAGGTGATCAAGGTTGAATCCCCGGACGGGGGCGATCCGCTGCGCAAATGGCGCAAGCTGTATGAGGGCACGTCGCTGTGGTGGTTCGTGCAGGCGCGTAACAAGAAATCCCTGACGCTGAACCTCAAGCACCCCGATGGCCTTCAGGTGCTCAAGGCGTTGTTGGCCGACGCGGACATCCTGATCGAGAACTTTCGCCCCGGTGTGCTCGAAAAGCTCGGGCTGGGGTGGGACGTGTTGCATGCCTTGAACCCCAAACTGGTCATGGTCCGCCTGTCGGGCTTTGGCCAGACCGGGCCGATGAAGGATCAGCCGGGCTTCGGGGCCGTGGGTGAATCGATGGGCGGGCTGCGTTACATCACCGGTTTCGAAGACCGCCCGCCCGTGCGCACCGGCATTTCCATTGGCGACTCGATTGCCGCGCTGTGGGGCGTGATCGGTGCATTGATGGCCTTGAGGCACCGCGAGGTGAATGACGGCCAGGGCCAAGTGGTGGATGTGGCGTTGTATGAAGCCATTTTCGCGATGATGGAAAGCATGGTCCCGGAGTTCGATGTGTTCGGTTTTATTCGCGAACGCACGGGCAATATCATGCCGGGCATTACCCCCTCTTCGATCCATACCAGCCTGGACGGCAAGCACGTCCAGATTGGCGCCAACGGCGATGCGATTTTCAAACGGTTCATGCAGCTGATTGGCCGTGACGACTTGGCAAACGACCCGCAGCTGGCCAGCAATGACGGGCGTGACGCACGACGCGATGAACTGTATGGCGTGATTGATCGCTGGGTGGCCTCGCTGCCGCTGGACACGGTGCTTGAGCAACTGAATACCGCGCAGGTGCCGGCCAGTCGTATTTTCTCGGCGCAAGACATGTTCAGCGACCCGCAGTTTCTGGCGCGGGAGATGTTCCTGAGTGCCAAATTGCCCGACGGCAACGACTTTAAAATGCCGGGCATTGTGCCCAAGCTCTCCGAGACCCCTGGGTCGGCCGAGTGGGTGGGCCCCGAGCTGGGCGCCCATAACGATGAAGTGCTGGGCGCGTTGGGCTACGACGCCTCGGCCATTGCGGCACTGAAACACGACGGTGCCATTTAGCAGAGGGGCTCGGCCCCTTTTCAAACGCTGTAGAAGGAACACCGCACCATGACGATTCGCTCATGGCGGCCAAGCCGTTGGGCTCAATTCATTCCTTGGGCGATGCTGGGCTGGGCGTGCATGAGTTCCGGGGCCGAAAAACTCACATGGCTGATGCGCGATTTACCGCCGCTAACCGTCTTTGAGGGCCCGCAAAAAGGTCAGGGGGTGATTGATCAGCTCATGCCCTTACTGATCGCCAGCCTGCCCGAATACGAACATGTGGTGGTCAAAGTCAATCGGGCCCGTGCCATGCAAATGCTGCAGGACCCGACGCTGACGTGCGACCCGGCGCTGGTGTGGAATCCCTCACGCGCACAATCGATTGCCTACTCGGCGCCGGTCATGGGCTTACACAGCAACGGGCTGGTGATCCGCCAAAGCGATGAGCCGAAGATCGCGCCTTATGTCACGGATCAGTCGGTGGACCTTAAGCGCATGCTCAATGCACAAGGCGTCCGGCTGGGGGTGGTGGCCAAACGCAGTTATGGCATGTGGATCGATGAGCAGCTGGCGCATAGCGAGGACCGCCAGCTGTTTGTTCACCATGGCAATGATGCCTTGGGCAGCCTGTTGCAAATGCAGCATGCCGGCCGGCTGGAAGGTGTTTTGGGGTATTGGCCCGAGATTCAGTCCAAGGCCCGGCAGCAAGGCTTGCCGTTTGAAACACTGCTGTTCTACCGGATTTTGGGCGCGCCCACGTATCAGCCGATTTATATCGGGTGCTCCGACACCCCTGCGGGCCACGAAGCGTTGGGCCGGATTAACCGGGCATTAGCCACGTTGGAGCCGGACGCGTTGCGTGAGGCTGAAGCTCAGTGGCAGGAGCCCGGCCACCCTGACGACTACGTGAATGGACAAGCAAGTCCGCCAAAGCGCCCACGCTGACAAATTGCGCTCAAAAAAAACCCCGAGCAGTGGGGAGTCAACTCGGGGTTTAACAGGATCAGGTGATCCGCTCGACGGGCGTCAGGCATCGGAGCAAAACGCTTGATCCCGTCGATGAAAAATCTGACAAGCCGGTAAGAAAAAAGGTTCCCTCAGGCCTGCAATCAATTTGCCTCAGCGGCCCAACGTGTTGAAACATGGCACCTGGTAGGCCTGCAACAGCTGGTTCAAGCGACTCACACTGACGGGTTTGGTCAGAGAGCCCAATACCTTGAGGCCTTCGCGGCGCGCCCGGCTGGCGGCCTTTTCAACAACATGCGGCGCGGCGCAGGTCTGGATGATCAACGCCGATGCATGGCGCTGCTGGGCCAGCTCAGTGATCAGGTCAAGCCCCGAGGTGGTGTCCAGGTAAAGGTCGCAAATGGCGATATCGATAGCACCGCGTACCGCAAGTGAGTGACGTGCCGCCTCCAGGCTTGAAGCGGTCAGCACGTCGAAAATGCGGCATGCATTCAACATTTGATGCAGGGTCATCAACTGAAAAGGGTTGTCTTCAAGGATCAGTACTTTCAGGTTTTGCATCATGAACCTTTACAGCTGCGGGACGATTGCTCGAATGGAGCGCACTGTAGAAGGCTCAAACTGAACAGAACATAAGACAAATCTTGAATTACGGTAAGAACACTCCTACGAAAGCCAGCACCTTTGAAACGCGAAGGGGCCAATCAAGGGATATCCCACTTCCTCCCTTCCGACCCGTCAAACCAGCCTCCCACCAACCCCTCTAACTGCCCGGTCGATGAATAAAAAGGGACAGTCCACTGATACACCTCTGTGCTGCAGGCTTTGAATTCCATGACACGTTTTATGTAAAACGGCTTTCGGCTGCGGATAACGTCCAGCAACTCTCGATGTAACTGCTCGGCCAGGGTGGGGGGATAAAGATTCGCTTCAAGGCTGTTTAAACCCTGGATGCGCTCCAGCTTGATGGATAAACGCTCTTCATAACTGCGGTTGCAGGTGACTATTTCACCTTTGACACCGACTACAAAAATGGGGCTGGGAATGCCGTCCAGGTAACGGCGCTGAAACTCGATAGCCTCCTGTAATTGAGCTTCGCGTGCATGCCCCAGCACAATCTGGTTATGCAGGCGCCGATTGCACAAAAACAACAACAGGCCCACCACCAGCAGAGCTGCCATTGGTCCATACAGCCATGGCGAGTGATGAAGGGGGCTCTCAACAAGCGGCGCCTTCCTTACCCCGCCCAACCACTTGCTTCTCAAGGTGCGGATTTCGGTCATGGTCATGGCTTCAAGCGCCTTGTTCAGGATGCTCAAGAGTTCGGGGTGCTTTGCATGCACCGAAAACGTATCGGCTGACCAGCGGCCTTCGACGGTGCGGCCCACCTTGAGACGACCCGGCGGATACAGGTACGCCTGTGTCTCGCTTTGAATCGTCGCGTCGGCCTCGCCTTTTTCCACCAGGCTCCTGGCTTGATCGAAACTGGCGACCGTGTGCACTTCGATCTCCGGATGGTCGCGCCGGATCATGGCTTCAAGAGCATGCCTGGCGGGAAGTGCCAACACCTTGCCGGACAACTGCTCTAATGATCCGAGCCGTGAGTCGTGGGTGCGAACGATGAAAACCCAGGGCGCACCGCCGTAGGAGTACGTGAAGTTCAGAAACTCCTTTCGCTCCGGACTGATAGACAGCGTGGCGTTCATTTGGCCTCGACCACTCTTGAGCAGGCCCAACGTTTGGGCGGTCGAAAACGACTCTTCATGGACGAATTGCAGCCCGGTCATGCGTGATATGCGCGCAAGGATGTCAATGCTCAAGCCTTCCCACTCGCCCCTGGCGTTGCGAAAGGTATAGAGCGGATATTGCTGGCTCACCACCGTGACCACGGGGTTAGCCTTGATCCACTCGCGCTCGGCGGGGAGCAAGTCGATGTGTTGCTGGGCAATGCTGCCCTCAAGGCCTTGGGTCCAGCGAGAAAGAATAAGTTCTGAGAGCGTCTGATCCACACTGTTGAGTACCTGATTGATCAGGCTCGTCAACTGGCGGTCTGCCAGACGCGTCGCAAAGGCGAAGCCCGATACCGGTATGGCGCTGTCATCGATGATGCGCAACCTTGAATAAGGACGAATGCTATTGAACGCCTGGACGATGACCTCATTGCCGATGAAGGCATCGATGTCCCCTTCTATCAGGGCTTCCATGGCGCTGTGCATCGTGGGGGTGATGATGATTTCGCTGTCAGGGTAAAACGCATGGGCGGCGGGTATGTCGATGTAACCGTCCAGGAAGCCGATCTTTTTGCCCGACCAGTCATCGATGGATTCAGACTCAATATCACGTCCGACAATCACCGGTTGATCCACCATGTAATCCTGCGAGAACTCGATGCCCTCGATCCCGCGCTCAAACCCGCTGGCGCTGGTCAATACATCGATCTTGCCCGCCAGCAGCTCGGCTACGGCCTGATCGCGCTTGCGAAAGCCAAGCACCTCGACCTGGACCCCTAACGTGTCACGAATGATGCTCAGGTAATCGGCACTGATGCCTTGATAACGGTTTCGATCGTTGGTGATATCGATGGGCTCGTAACCATCGAGGGTGATGCCCACGCGTAGTTTGCCGCGCTCCTGCAGCCAGCGTTTTTCTTCGCTGTCCAGACGCAGGGGTTTAAAACTGGCAAAGCTGGGAGGCAACTTGAAGGGTAAGCCGTGTGCGGCATCGGCAGACGGCATAAAGCCCAGCACACCGAGAATCAGCACGGCGTTTATCCATGATCCAAATGCCTGAAAAGTACGTGACATTGCAGCTTCCTTGACTGACAACTCGCCAGCCTTGGAGGGCGAGAACGGCGCAAGTTTGCCACGCACAAACAAAAAAGCCCGTCAGGCGACGGGCTTCAATGTCTGTAGGACAAGACCTGTTACAAGGCTTTGCCTCGGTTGCCATGCTGGCCCACAAAGGCTTGAACCGCTTTCAGGTCATTTGCCAGAACGGTGTAACGCTCTTCTCGTGCAAACAAATCAGAAAGATGCGCTGGCAGTTGCAATGCCTTTCCTACGCCTGCCTTCTCAACCGCCTCGGGGAACTTGACCGGGTGAGCAGTGCCCAGAATCACCATGGGGGTGTCCAGGCTACGACGGCACTCACGTGCAGCCTTGACGCCGATGGCCGTATGCGGATCCAGCACTTCGCCGGTTTCTGCGAACACCTGGGCAATGGTTTCACAGGTCTGGGTGTCGTCGACGGCCAACGAGTCAAACAGGCGGCGGGCTTCGGTCCAGCGATCGTCTTCAACGCTGAAGTGGCCGGTTTGCTTGAACGTGTCCATCAGCTCGGCAACCAGCGCCCCGTTACGCCCGTGCAGGTCGAACAGCAAGCGTTCGAAGTTCGAGGACACCATGATGTCCATCGATGGCGACAGGGTCGCGTGCAGGGTTTCTTTGGCGTACTGATTGCCGCTCATAAAGCGGTGCAGGATGTCGTTGCGGTTGGTGGCGACAATCAATTGATTGATTGGCAGGCCCATGTTGCGCGCCAGGTAACCGGCGAAGATGTCGCCGAAGTTGCCGGTGGGCACCGAGAACGACACGGAACGGTGCGGCCCGCCCAACTGCAAGGCTGCGTGGAAGTAGTAGACGATCTGGGCCATGATTCGCGCCCAGTTGATCGAGTTGACGGCAACCAGACGCGTGCCCTTGAGGAAGCCCTGGTCCGCGAAGCTGGCCTTGACCATTTCCTGGCAGTCGTCGAAGTTGCCTTCGATGGCCAGGTTGTGGATGTTGTCACCGAACAGCGTGGTCATCTGGCGACGCTGCACTTCAGACACCCGGTTATTGGGGTGCAGGATGAAAATGTCCACGTTCTCGCAGTGCTTGCAGCCTTCAATCGCCGCCGAGCCGGTGTCTCCCGAGGTAGCGCCGACAATGACCACCCGCTCGCCGCGCTTTTCAAGCACGTAGTCGAGCAAGCGACCCAGCAGTTGCAGGGCGAAATCCTTGAAGGCCAGGGTCGGGCCGTGGAACAGCTCCAACACCCATTCATTGCCATTGAGCTGACGCAGCGGCGCGACCGCCGCGTGGGAGAACACGCCGTAGGTTTCTTCGAGAATCTTTTTGAAGTCGGCATCCGGGATGCTGCCCGTCACGAACGGACGCATCACGCGAAATGCCAGCTCGTGGTACGGCAGACCGGCCCACGAGGCGATTTCTTCCTGGGTAAAGCGTGGCAGGTTTTCCGGCACATACAGGCCGCCATCACTGGCCAGACCGGCCAACAGGACATCTTCAAAATTCAGGGCCGGTGCCTGGCCGCGGGTACTGATATAGCGCATTAGGGCGAACCTTCGAGGTGAGCGGCAAGCCGTGGCGATGACCCCCACGTCAACGCCAGATGGCACGTTAACGGGGAGCAGACGCCTACAGCGTACCGCTGGTCATTAATTTAGATGTTCCACGCGGATGCGGACCACTGAACCGACAACGCCTTGCAACGCTTCCAGCGCGGTGATGGCGTCGTTCATGTGCTGCTCAAGCACGCGATGGGTCAACAGAATCATTGGCACCAGGCCATCATGCTCTTCGACTTCTTTCTGCATGATCGATTCAATGTTGATGCCGCGCTCGGACAGGATACTGGCCACTTGCGCCAGCACGCCCGGATGGTCCTTGGCCTGAATGCGCAAGTAGTAAGCGCTTTCGCATGCTTCGATCGGCAGGATCGGATGATCAGACAGCAAGTCCGGCTGGAAGGCCAGGTGCGGCACGCGGTTTTCGGGGTCGGAGGTCATGGCGCGGACCACGTCGACCAGATCCGCCACGACCGAGGAAGCGGTGGGCTCCATGCCGGCGCCAGCCCCGTAGAACAAGGTCGAACCGGCGGCGTCGCCATTGACCATCACGGCGTTCATCACGCCGTTGACGTTGGCGATCAGGCGGTCGGCCGGGATCAGGGTCGGGTGAACCCGCAGCTCAATGCCGCTGGCCGTGCTGCGGGCGACGCCCAGGTGCTTGATGCGGTAGCCCAAAGCTTCGGCGTAGTTCACGTCAGCGGTGGTCAGCTTGGTGATGCCCTCGGTGTAGGCTTTGTCGAATTGCAGCGGAATACCGAACGCGATAGACGCCAGAATGGTCAGCTTGTGGGCGGCGTCAATGCCTTCAACGTCGAAGGTCGGATCGGCTTCGGCGTACCCCAGCGCTTGCGCTTCTGCCAGAACGTCTTCGAAGGTCCGGCCTTTCTCGCGCATCTCGGTGAGGATGAAGTTGCCCGTGCCGTTGATGATGCCCGCAACCCAGTTGATGCGGTTGGCGGACAGGCCTTCACGGATTGCCTTGATGACCGGAATACCGCCCGCGACCGCTGCTTCGAACGCAACGATCACGCCCTTTTCCTGGGCTTTGGCGAAGATTTCGTTGCCATGAACGGCAATCAGGGCCTTGTTGGCCGTGACCACATGCTTGCCGTTTTCGATGGCTTTGAGCACCAGTTCCCGGGCGATGGTGTAACCGCCGATCAACTCGATCACGATGTCGATGTCAGGGTTGGTTGCAACAGCGAATACATCGTTGGTAATGGGGGTACCGGTAATGTCGCACTGCGGGTTTGGCGTACGCATTGCAATTTGCGCAACCTGGATACCACGCCCGGCACGGCGGGCAATCTCCTCGGCGTTACGCTTAAGTACGTTGAAGGTGCCGCCACCGACGGTCCCTAGTCCACAGATGCCTACTTTGACCGGATTCACGCTGAACTCCCCATAAAACGGCCGACGCAAGGTCGGCCGTGGAAAACAACCGTGGTCTGCCACGGTTCTCTATTAATGCCCGGGCCGTTGAACGGCCCGAGCATGCTCGTCAAAGGCTTACTGTGACGAGGCAGGATTATTTAACACTGAGTGCCAGCTTGCCAACCTGTGCTGCTGGCTGATAGCCCGGAATCACTTGACCGTCAGCCAGGACGATGGCCGGCGTGCCGTTCACACCAATGGATTGGCCCAATGCGAACTGCTTGGACACAGGGTTGGCGCACTTGGGCGCGTCGACCGTTTTGCCATTGGTCATTTTGTCCATGGCGCTTTTCTTGTCCTTGGAACACCAGACCGCTTGCAGCTGTTGATCACCGGCCGAGCCCAAGCCCTGACGCGGGAACGCTACATAGCGCACTTCAATGCCCATTTTGTTCAGCTCAGGCACTTCTTCGTGCAGCTTGTGGCAGTACGGGCAGGTGGTGTCGGTAAACACGGTGATGTGCGACTTGGTTTCGCCAACGGCCGGGTACACCACGGTCTCTGCGGCAGGAATCCCGTTGATCAGCTTGGCAACGCTGACGCGCTCGGCCTTTTCGGTCAGGTTGACCGGCTTGC
Organism: Pseudomonas lundensis; assembly: GCF_001042985.1. Lineage (GTDB taxonomy): Bacteria > Pseudomonadota > Gammaproteobacteria > Pseudomonadales > Pseudomonadaceae > Aquipseudomonas > Aquipseudomonas lundensis. Next base: position 49,408 of record NZ_JYKY01000012.1, on the reverse strand, counting down.
CGTCCTTGAGCTGGAACATATAGCCCTGCACGATGAACTGACCATCGGCACTGGCATACAGCACTCGGCTGCCTTTGAGTTTGACTTCATACAGGCCTGCCATCGGGCTGGCACTGATGCTTTCGACCGGCACATCCAGTTGCAGGGTTTCGAGGCTTTTACGAATGGCTTGCTCGGCGCCGGTATCGGCAAACGAAAAGGTACTGACCAACGCAATGGCTGCGGCGGCGAAAAGTTGGGTCACGCGCATGAGAACTCCTGAAGGCGGACAAAACGGCCAAACCTCACTACCCCAAGGCAAAAAGGGTTTTAGTGGCTCGTTTTCTGAACCGGCAAAGCCTACCACAGTTGGCCCGCAAGGCCGACTGTGGCGGATGCAACAGCTGACAAAGCACCTCAGCCGCGGGGATGGTGCCGGGCGTGCAGGTCTTGCAAACGCGCACGCGCCACATGGGTGTAGATCTGGGTCGTCGAAAGGTCGCTGTGTCCCAGCAGCATTTGCACCACTCGCAAGTCTGCCCCGTGGTTGAGCAGGTGCGTGGCGAAAGCGTGGCGCAGCGTATGCGGCGACAGCGACTTGTCGATACCGGCCACTGTGGCCTGATGCTTAATGCGGTGCCAAAAAGTCTGGCGGGTCATTTGCTCCCCGCGCTGGCTGGGGAACAGTACGTCACTGGGACGCCCGTTCAATAGCTCATGCCGGGCGTCGCGCAGGTAGCGCTCAACCCAGACAATCGCCTCCTCCCCCATCGGCACCAGGCGCTCCTTGCTGCCCTTGCCCATGACCCGCAGCACACCCTGACGCAAGTTGACTTGCTCCAGCGTCAGGCTGATCAGCTCGGTCACCCGCAACCCGCATGCATACAACACTTCCAGCATGGCGCGATCGCGCTGGCCGATGGCGTCGCTCAAATCAGGGGCAGCCAGCAACGCCTCAACGTCCGCTTCTGACAAGGACTTGGGCAACGGCCGCCCCAACTGTGGCATGTCGACTTGCAAGGTCGGGTCAACGGCAATCAATTTTTCACGCAGCAAGTAACGATAGAACCCACGCGCACCCGACAGAAAGCGCGCCGTAGATCGCGGCTTGTAATGCTGATCGAGACGCCAGGCCAAATGGTCGAGGATCAACTCTCGGCCCGCATGGGGCAGCTCGATCCCGCGCTCGCGTAACCAGCCATTGAACAGCGCCAAATCACTGCGATAGGCATCACGGGTGTTGTCGGACAGGCCTTTTTCCAGCCACAGGGCATCCAGAAAACGGTCAATAAGCGGGTCATCGATAGCTGGCATTGGCGCTCGAAACGCGCAGGCACTGAGCCGCGCGTAAATAAAAAGTGAACCGTGAAAGTGGCCGCTAGTCTTTCATAGCCGGCTCGCCGCATAAATAGAAAGCACTCATCACCCACCCCCAAGGGGCTCCTTATGAATGAACAACAGATCCTGCTGGCGTTTGGGGGCATCGGAATCGCTGCGCTGGGCTGCCAATGGCTGGCCTGGCGCCTGAAACTGCCGGCCATCCTGTTCTTATTGCTGGCGGGCATCCTGCTCGGCCCGGTGCTCGGCTGGCTAAATCCGCAAACACTGTTTGGCCCGCTGCTGATGCCGCTGGTGTCGTTGGCGGTGGCCTTGATCCTGTTTGAGGGGAGCCTGACGCTGCACCTGTCCGAATGGCGAGAAATTGGCACGGTTGTGCGCCGCCTCGTCACCCTGGGTGCTCTGTCGACCTGGGCCGTGATTACCGTGGCCACGCATTGGCTACTGGGTTTTGACTGGCTCCTGGCATTGCTGTTCGGCACTTTGACGCTGGTTACCGGGCCGACGGTCATTGTGCCGATGCTGCGCGTGGTGCGGCCCAAGGCGTCGATTGCGAACATTTTGCGCTGGGAAGGGATCGTCATTGACCCGATTGGCGCCCTGCTCGCCGTGGTCGTCTACAGCTTCATCATTGCCCGTGCTTCGGGCGATGGCTTGAGCCACAGCTTGCTGACCTTTGGCGGTGTGATTGTGTGCGGCAGCCTGTTCGGGATCGTGGGCGGCTGGGTTTCGGGGCATGTGCTGCGCAAGCAATGGCTGCCCGAATACCTGCAAAGCCTTGGCACGTTGGCGACAGTGCTGGCCGTGTTCATTGCCTCCAATCAGGTCATGCATGAGTCCGGCCTGCTGGCTGTCACGCTGATGGGCATGTGGATGGCCAACATGAAAGGCGTGGATGTGCGCAATATTCTGCACTTCAAGGAAAACCTCAGCGTTTTCCTGATCTCCGGCCTGTTCATTCTGCTCGCCGCGCGCCTTGATCTGGACGCCATGATCGGGCTGGGCCCGGCGGTGCTGGTTTTGCTGCTGATCATTCAATTTATTGCACGCCCCTTGAATGTATTGCTCTCGACATTTGGCTCAAAACTGAACTGGCGCGAGCGCACCCTCCTCGCCTGGATTGCACCGCGTGGCATTGTGGCCGCTGCGGTTTCGGCCATTTTTGCCATTCGCCTGGACGAAGCCGGTCACCAGGGTGCGCTGTTATTGGTGCCTCTGACCTTCGCCGTGATCATCGGCACTGTCGTGGTGCAAAGCGCTACGGCACGCCCGCTCGCGCGCTTGCTCAAGGTGGCAGAGCCGCCTCCCAGCGGCTTTTTGATTGTCGGCGCCAACGGCCCGGCCCGCCTGATCGGCACAGCCTTGCAGCAGTTGGGCAGCCGGGTGCTGCTAACGGATTCGAGCTGGGAAAACATTCGCGCGGCCCGCATGGAAAACCTGCCGACCTACTTCGGCAACCCGGCATCGGAGCATGCCGAATCGCACCTGGATCTGGTTGGTTTAGGGCATCTGCTAGGGCTGTCCCCCTCAGGCGAACTCAATGCGCTGGCCGCCATGCGTTTTCGTCATGAGTTCGGGCCGCATCGCCTGTTTGCGCTGGCCAACAGCCAGGAGAGCCGCCGCACGGATAAACACCGGGCCAGCCATGAGCATCGCGGCCGCGCACTGGGCGACCCGGCGCTGACCTACGGCCAGTTGGTGGGCGAGTTCAATCAGGGCGCGCAGTTGTACAGCACGCACCTGACGAATGAGTTCACGTGGCAAGACTATCAGGCGCTCCACGGGGAGCGAGCGAACCTGCTGTTTGCCAAGGACACGTCAGGCTGGGTACACGTAATCACGCCGCAAAGCGACGTGAGCCCCGAGCCAGGCTGGACGTTACTGGCATTGATCAGGCCCGCTTAGAGGGGGCACTCGCCGTTACTGGGCAAACCCTGGCAATACGGGAACAGGCCGCTTGTCGTCGTCGATGGCCACGAAGCTGAACAAGCCCTGGATCGCGAGTTCACGTCCGTCGCTGCTCATGCTTTCAACGTAGACCTGCACTTCAACCTTGAGGCTGGTGTTACCGACTTTCACCACGCGTCCGACCAGCTCAACGATTGAGCCCGCCGCTATCGGGTGATTGAAGTTGATGGGATCAGTGGACACGGTCACCAGCGGCAGGCGACAGAAACGGGTCGCGGCGATGAACGACACTTCATCCATCCAGGCCAATGCGGTGCCGCCAAACAGGGTGTTGTGGTGATTGGTGGTCGAAGGGAATACGGCTTTGGTGATGCGGGTAACAGACAGTTCTGTACGGCGTTGAATCTCTTGCTCACGCGGTGTCATGCTTTTTACTACCTACAACTGGACAAAGGTCTGATAAATCTCAGGCAACAAAAAAGCAGCCCGAAGGCTGCTTTTTTCTGCATCGGGAAGCTGGACTTAAGCCAGTTTTTCCTTGATGCGAGCTGCTTTACCGGACAGGTCACGCAGGTAGTACAGCTTGGCTTTACGAACGTCACCGCGACGCTTCACAGCCATGCTGTCGATTTGCGGGCTGTAGGTCTGGAAAGTACGCTCTACGCCAACACCGTTGGAGATTTTACGAACAGTGAAAGCACTGTTCACGCCACGGTTACGCTTGGCAATCACTACACCTTCGAAAGCTTGCAGACGCGAACGATCGCCTTCCTTCACTTTCACCTGAACGACGATGGTGTCGCCCGGGGCAAAAGGAGGGATCTCTTTAGTCATCTGCTCTGCTTCGAGTGCAAGGATGATTTTGTTAGTCATGCTGTGCTCCTAAGGTAGATCGTCGGATCTACCATCGATACGTTGTTAACTATCGTCCCGCGCGAGGATGTATTCCTCGAGCAGCTTCTTCTCTTCTCCAGAAAGCGAGCGGCTTTCCAGAAGATCGGCGCGTCGTTCGTAGGTCCGCCCAAGGGACTGCTGCAAACGCCAACGCCGGATGTGTGCATGATTGCCACTAAGCAATACGTCGGGAACACGCTGATCCGCATACACCTCCGGTCGGGTGTAGTGCGGGCAATCCAGCAGACCATCCGTAAAGGAATCTTCCTCGGCGGAGTCCGCATGCCCTAAAGCTCCAGGCAGCAGTCGTGTAACCGCATCAATCAGAACCATTGCCGGCAGCTCGCCGCCAGACAATACATAGTCGCCAATCGACCACTCTTCATCGACATGAGCGTCAATAAAACGCTCGTCAATGCCTTCATAACGACCTGCAATGAGGATTAATGCTTCCTCATTCGCCAGTTCGCGTACCGCCGACTGATTCAGCTGGCGGCCTTGGGGCGACAGGTAAATTACCTTCGCCGCCTCTCCGGCTGCATTTCTGGCCTGAACCAGTGCATCTTCCAGAGGCTTGATCTTCATCACCATGCCCGGACCACCGCCAAATGGGCGATCGTCCACAGTGTGATGCCGGTCCGTTGTGCAGTCTCGCGGATTCCAACAGGTGAGCTGCAAGAGCCCTTGTTTCACCGCGCGACTCGTGATGCCGTAGTCGCTGATGGCGGAAAACATTTCGGGAAACAAACTGATCACTTCTACGCGCAAATTAGCCACGCTTAGAAGTCCGCATCCCAATCCACCTTCATCTCGCTGGCTGCCAGGTCGACGCTCAACACGCATTGCTCTGTATAGGGCAACAAGCGATCACGGTCATCCAGGCTACCTGGGCAAGGTTTGACGTACATCACATCGTTAGAGCCAGTCTCTAGCAGGTGATCGATTTTTCCGAGCAGTTGCCCTTGTGTATCGATGACCTTGAGGCCTTCAAGCTGGTACCAGTAGTACTCGCCGTCGGTCAGTTCAGGAAACAGGTTACGGGGCACGCAGATTTCGAATTCGCGAAGAAGGCCTGCTTCATCACGGTCATCAAGACCCTTGAGCTTCACAACCAGAAACTTGCCGTTCTGGGAACGACCACTGACCAGCTCTGCCTGCCGTACATCGCCACCACGCCGAAGCGTTGCGGTCTTGTAATCCAGCAGGTTGTCAATTGGATCCGTAAAGGAATACACCTTCACTTCGCCGCGAACGCCATGAATCGAAAAAATCTTGCCGATAACGATCAAATCATCAGCAATTTCTGGCGTCACGCTCATATTGCTCAGGCCGCAGCCTTGGCATTGACTTTCACAAGCTGAGCAACGCGCTCAGACATTTGTGCACCAACGCTCAACCAGTAAGCGAGGCGGTCTTCTTTAACGGAGAAACGAACTTCCTGACCACGGGCAACCGGGTTGAAGAAGCCAATTTGTTCCTTGTGGGAACCGTCACGTGGGTTACGGCTATCGGTAACGGTCAAGTGGTAAAACGGGCGCTTTTTGGAGCCGCCAAGGGCAAGACGGATTGTTAGCATGTGTAGATCTTTCCTGTAGTCGGTGCTGCAAATCTAAATGCACAGCGGGCATAGGTGCCCGAAAGGCCGCATATTCTAAGGAATATCCGGACTTTTGCAAATGTCTTTTTCTGGCGCCTACGTGGCGTTACATCCAGATCTGCTATAAGGCCGCCACGAATGGCGACAAGTCAGCTCCCGCACAGTGCGGGTTTGCTGGAGGTCTCGCAGGGCTGCGAGCTGCGCAAACGCGAGCGCTTGCGCAGGTAAATTACATTTTCGGCATGCCGCCGCCGGGCATCATCGAGCCCATGCCGCGCATCATTTTGGCCATGCCGCCTTTGGAAGAGAATTTCTTCATCATCTTTTGCATCTGCTTGTGTTGCTTGATCAAGCGACCGATGTCCTGCACTTGCGTGCCGGAACCCATGGCAATACGACGTTTGCGCGAACCGCTGATCAGCTCAGGGTCACGACGCTCGGCCGGGGTCATGGAGTTGATGATGGCTTCCATTTGCTTGAATTGCTTTTCTGCTGCGCCCTGGGCATTGCCCATTTGCGCCAGATTCACGCCACCCATGTTCGGCAGCTTGTCCATGAGGCCGCCGAGGCCGCCCATGTTTTTCATCTGTTGCAGTTGATCGCGAAAATCTTCGAGGTCGAAGCCTTTACCTTTCTTGAGCTTTTTAGCCAGCTTGTCGGCTTTTTCTTTATCGAGGGTCTGTTCGGCCTGCTCGATAAGGCTGAGCACATCGCCCATGCCCAAAATACGTGACGCAATACGGTCGGGGTGGAACGGGTCGAGCGCATCGCTCTTCTCGCCCATGCCGAGGAACTTGATCGGTTTACCCGTGATGGCGCGCACGGACAACGCGGCACCGCCACGGGCATCACCATCGACCTTGGTCAGGATCACGCCGGTCAGCGGCAGGGCATCACCAAAGGCCTTGGCCGTGTTGGCGGCGTCCTGGCCCGTCATGGCGTCCACCACGAACAGGGTTTCTGCCGGCTTGACCGCCGCGTGCAGTTCCTGAATCTCGGCCATCATGTCGGCGTCGATGTGCAGGCGACCGGCGGTATCGACGATCACGACATCAATGAACTTGAGCCGCGCCTCATTAATAGCCGCTTGCGCAATCGCCACCGGCTTCTGGCTGATGTCGGACGGGAAGAAGGTCACGCCCACTTCGCCGGCCAGGGTTTCCAGCTGCTTGATCGCGGCCGGACGATACACGTCAGCGGACACGACCATGACGGTTTTCTTTTTGCGCTCTTTGAGGAAGCGCGCCAGCTTGCCGGCGGTGGTGGTTTTACCCGCACCCTGCAAACCGGCCATCAGGATCACGGCAGGCGGCGTGACGTTGAGGATCAGATCCTCGTTCGCCGCGCCCATCAGGCTTTCGAGTTCAGCCTGGACGATCTTCACAAACGCCTGGCCCGGCGTCAGGCTGCGCGACACTTCAGTGCCGACAGCGCGCTCTTTGACCGCGTTGACGAAGTCTTTGACCACTGGCAAAGCCACGTCGGCTTCCAGCAACGCCATGCGCACTTCGCGCAGGGTGTCTTTGATATTGTCCTCGGTCAGCTTGGCCTTGCCGGTGACATGGCGCAGCGTCTGCGAGAGACGGTCGGTTAAATTTTCAAACATGCGCGATCCTTTCAGGCCCAAAGTAGACCGGGGTTATTGCGGCCCAGCCCGTGTAAAACTGATGCTCGGCGAGCCTGCGGCGTGGGCAGGTCGCGGATTATAGCGAAGACTGATCGCGGCGGACACCTTACCGTCAGCTTATGTGGCTTTCGTGTTCAGGCGGTTGTATGCCAAACTCAGCCCTTTCGGGCTTGCCTAACAGGATTTATGCTCCCCTTGTCACCGAGTTTGCTCCCCAGCCTCGCCGCCGCATGTCTATACGCCGCTGCGACTTTCTATCAAGGCAATTGCTTGCGCCACGGCGCAAAGGCAAACAAACGCCTGTTGGTGACGCTCGGCATCCTTGCCGTCATCACCCACGCCGCGAGCCTTTTTACCCATTTGATGACCCCCGCCGGGCTGGAACTGGACTTTTTCAGCGCCGCCAGTCTGATTGCGGTCGCCGTGATTGCCGTCACGCTGGTCGCCTGCGCCCGCATCCCGGTCGAGAACCTGCTGCTGCTTCTATACCCGCTGGGCGCCCTGACCGTGCTGCTGTCTGAATTTGCCCCGCCCGGCACAGTGCAAGTCATTAATGAACAGCCCGGCATCCTGGCCCATATCCTGCTGTCGATTTTGGCTTACGGCATGTTCACCATTGCGGTGTTTCAGGCGCTGCTGCTGTCATTGCAAAACCATCAGCTCAAACACAAGCACCCCAAGGGCCTGATCAAAAACTTCCCGCCGCTGCAGACCATGGAAAGCCTGCTGTTTGGTTTCTTGTGGGCGGGCTGGACATTGCTCTCGCTGTCGCTGATCTCGGGCTGGCTGTTCCTGGGCAATCTGTTTGCTCAACACCTGGTACACAAAACGCTGTTGGCGTGCCTGGCCTGGATCGTGTTCAGCGTGCTGCTGTGGGGTCGCCATCACCTCGGATGGCGCGGCCACAAAGCCATCCGCTGGACGTTTGCCGGGTTCTGCCTGCTGATGCTGGCCTACTTTGGCAGCAAGCTGGTTCGTGAATACATTCTGCATATTTGACGGGCGATGATTATGGATAGCTTGCCCCCCGGGCCGCTGCTGGCCTTATTGGCCCTGGTGTTTGCAGGACTGGGCTTGTGTATTGGACTGCTGTCGCGCAGGTCGCGATCCGTGGTCCAGCGTGCCGAACCCCACTCGCCTCACAGCGCCCTGCCCCACGAGGACGACGAACCCAATAATCGCCCGCCCTTGCTGGCCGGCATCCACGCGCTGGATAACATCACCGTCAATGACATCCTGATCCCGCGCAGCGAGGTCGAAGGCCTTAACCTCGACGACCCGATTGAAGACCTGATCGAGCAGTTACGCCAGACCAAACGCACGCGCCTGCCGGTGTTCCATAACGACATCAATCAGGTTGAAGCGATCCTCAACACGCGCCACATCCAGCACATGCTGCCGGACGCCAGCCTGACCAAAGAGGCGATTCTGGCCGTTTGCCACGAACCCTACTTCATCCCTGAAAGCACCCCGCTGCATTTGCAGCTGCTGAATTTTCACAAACAGCAGCGCCGTATCGGCATCGTGGTGGATGAATACGGCGAAGTGCTCGGCATTGTGACTCTTGAGGACATCCTCGAAGAGATCGTGGGCGAATTCGAAAACGAGCAAAACGTCGATAACCCGCACATCGAGCCGCTGCCCGATGGCCGTTACGTGGTGGACGGCGCGGCATCGATTCGCGAATTGAACAAAAGCCTGGGCTGGCAACTGCCGTGCGACGGGCCCAAAACCCTGAACGGACTGGTCACCGAGGCCCTGGAAACCATCCCGGAAACCACGGTATGCCTGAAAATTGGCCGCTACCGACTGGAAATCCTCGACACCGAAGATAACCGTGTCAGCCGCGTGCTGATCTGGCACAACAGCGTCAAGCCCGCGGCCTGATGGCCGCGACGGGCCTTGTTCGATTCCGGCAGGGCTTCCTATAATCACTCCCGCTTACCCAAGCCCCGCCAACAGGCGTGCTACCCGCGCGCCGCGTCCCCGGCGGGTTGTTGTTCGCAGTACCTGCGTGCGTTCCCATCCCGAACGGCGCTTGCACCCTGATATCCCTCGGGGCCAACGACCATAACAATCGCTCAGCCTCGCCTCGCTCCCCGCGCAGGCCAGCCATGAGCACATAACTGTCAGGGATATGCACATGACCTCCAGCACCACTTACAGCGAAGCCTCATCCGAAAAACCGGCCAACTCAGCCGCCCGCGTGGCCACCGCCAGCTTTATCGGAACCGCCATCGAGTTTTACGACTTTTATGTGTACGCGACGGCCGCCGCGCTCGTCATCGGGCCGGTGTTCTTTCCGCAGACATCCGGCACCGCACAAATGCTCTCGGCTTTTCTGACCTTCGGCATCGCCTTTCTCGCACGCCCGCTGGGTTCATTTCTGTTTGGCCATTACGGTGACCGCATCGGCCGCAAGTCGACACTGGTGGCCTCGCTGCTGCTGATGGGCGTGTGCACCACGTTGATTGGCGTGCTGCCGGGCTATGCCACGATCGGTGCCTGGGCGCCCATCCTGTTGTGTGTGCTACGTTTTGGCCAAGGCCTGGGTCTGGGCGGGGAATGGGGTGGCGCCGCCTTGTTGGCCACTGAAAACGCGCCAAAAGGCAAACGCGCCTGGTTCGGCATGTTCCCGCAGTTGGGCCCCTCAATTGGCTTTCTGGCGGCCAATGGTTTGTTTTTGACGCTGGCCATGACCCTGAGCGATGAGCAGTTCCGCGCCTGGGGCTGGCGAATTCCATTCCTGCTGAGCGCGGCGCTGGTGATGGTGGGGCTGTATGTGCGCCTCAAACTTGAAGAAACCCCCGTATTCGCCAAAGCCGTGGCGCAACACGAACGGGTGAAGATGCCAATCATCGAGCTTTTGAGCCAGTACTGGGCGCCGATGCTGTTGGGCGCAGCGTCGATGGTGGTGTGTTACGCGCTGTTTTACATCTCGACGGTGTTCTCCCTGAGTTACGGGGTGTCGACCCTGGGCTACACCCGCGAAACCTTCCTCGGCCTGCTGTGCTTTGCCGTGCTGTTCATGGCGGCCGCCACGCCGCTCGCTGCCTGGGCCAGCGACCGCTGGGGACGCAAACCGGTGCTCATCGTCGGTGGCGTACTGGCGTTGCTGTCAGGTTTTTTGATGGAGCCATTGCTCACCCACGGCACCACGTGGGGCGTGGCGCTATTTTTGTGTATTGAACTGTTTTTGATGGGCGTGACCTTTGCGCCGATGGGCGCCCTGCTGCCCGAGCTGTTCCCGACCCGCGTGCGCTATACCGGCGCGTCGGCCGCGTACAACCTGGGCGGGATTGTCGGCGCGTCTGCCGCACCGTTCTTCGCGCAAAAGCTGGTCAGCATGGGTGGTTTGAGCTGGGTTGGCGGGTACGTATCAGGTGCGGCGCTGCTCAGCCTGATCGCCGTGCTGTGCCTGAAGGAAACGAGGGAAGCTGACCTGAACAAGGTCGCGTGAAGCGGTTTGGGAGCTTGGGGTCGCTGCCGCCCGGTGCGGCAGCGACCCCAACGATTTACAGCTCGACGACCACGGCCTTGGCGGCACGTGTGGCTTTGGTGCGTGCGGCCTCGATCGATTCGTCACGGGCCAGGGCTACGCCCATACGGCGCTGACCGTTGACTTCTGGCTTGCCGAACAGGCGCAACGCGGTATCAGGCTCGCTCAGGGCGGCGCCCAGGTTGGCAAAAGCCGTCTGGGTGGATTGCCCTTCCACCAGAATCACAGCCGACGCTGACGGCCCGAACTGACGAATCAGTGGAATCGGCAGACCGAGGATCGCGCGCGCGTGCAGCGCAAACTGCGACAGGTCCTGAGAAATCAGCGTGACCAGCCCTGTGTCATGCGGGCGCGGCGACACTTCGCTGAACCAGACCTGATCGCCCTTGATGAACAGCTCGACGCCGAACAAGCCGCGTCCGCCCAGCGCCTCTGTGACCGCTTTGGCCACACGCTCGGATTCAGCCAGCGCAATCGGGCTCATGGCCTGCGGCTGCCACGACTCCTGATAATCGCCGTTCTCCTGACGATGCCCCACTGGCGCACAGAATGTGGTGCCGCCGACGTGGCGCACGGTGAGCAAGGTGATTTCGTAATCAAAGTCGATAAAGCCTTCGATAATGACCCGACCTTTCCCCGCGCGGCCGCCTTCCTGCGCGTAATCCCAGGCTTTTTGCACATCATCCGCACTGCGTAGCAGGCTCTGGCCTTTGCCCGACGAACTCATGACCGGCTTGACCACACACGGGAAGCCGAGGTCTTGCACGGCACGGCTGTAGTCTTCAAATGTGTCTGCAAAGTGATAAGGCGAGGTCGGCAGGTCCAGTTCTTCAGCGGCCAGACGCCGGATGCCTTCACGGTTCATGGTCAACGCCGTGGCGCGGGCAGTCGGGATGACGGTAAAGCCTTGCGCTTCCAGCTCGACCAACGTGGCGGTCGCGATGGCTTCGATTTCCGGCACGATGAAGTGCGGCTTCTCTGCTTCGATCACGGCCCGCAAGGCTGCACCATCGAGCATGTTGACCACGTGACTGCGATGCGCCACCTGCATGGCCGGGGCATGGGCGTAGCGATCAACGGCAATCACTTCGACACCCAAACGCTGCAATTCGATGACAACTTCTTTACCCAGCTCGCCGCAGCCACACAGCAATACGCGGGTCGCGGTCGGCGACAGTGGAGTTCCGATACGGGTCATTTCAGGTCCTCAAGGAAACAAATCATCGAAGGCGCTCGCCAGGCCAGCGCCTGCTGGGGGAGAAAGGCCGGCATTTTACATGATCCGGGCCGCGTGACCTTATCGGGCCGCTGCTTTGCGCATTCGCCAAGCCATGGCCAGCCACACGCAGGTCACGCCCGCGAACTTGGAGCCCATGGCGGTCAGGATCACGCCGGGGGTAAACGCATCGATCATGCCGAAGAAAATGAAGGTATCGATCGGGATACTCAGCGCGGAGCTGATCCATAGCCGGTCGTGCAACGGGCGCCTGGTGAGGCTGAACACCAGCCAGTCAATGCACTCGGACACGGCAAACGCGGTGGCGCTGGCCAGGGCAATGGAAGGGTCTGAAGTGACGTACGACAGCACCAGTGCCGCCAGCATGGCCGCAATGGCGCCATGACCAAAGCGGGTTTGCACCATGTCGCGCAGGACAAATACCAGCCCGCCCCAGGCCGACCAGATGATGTCCAGGTGCGGCGCCGTGGAAAACGCGTAGTTGATGAGCACAACGCTGGCGATATAAGCGACGAGAAACAACATGGTAACGGGAGACACCTGTGGGCAAGGCGCACAGGGTACTTGAGTCATGCCTGTATTTGTAGTCGCTGGCGCAGCGACTACGCCGCTCAGACCGGGCCGTTCAGCATCCACATCACGCCACAGGAGGTGGCCCGCTCATGGCACAACACCAGCACGTCGCGACGCTCAGCGTTGGTCATGCGGCTCCAACGGGTGATTTCAGCCACGGTGCGCTGGCAGCCCGTGCACACGTCATCGTCGTCCAGTGCGCAAATGTTCACGCAGGGAGACGCCACCGGGCGCTGCGGATCATTCACGATGACTGCTCTTCAAGGTCGCGGGCGTACCGCTGGCCATTTTTCACATAATGGGCCGCACTGGCTTGCAGCAACGCTTTCTGCTCGTCAGTGAGGTCGCGGACCACTTTGCCGGGCGACCCCATGACCAGCGAACCGTCGGGTATGACCTTGCCTTCGCCAATCAGGGAATTGGCTCCGATGATGCAGTGCTTACCAATCTTGGCGCCGTTGAGGATCACGGCGTTGATCCCGATCAGGCTGTAGTCGCCGACCGTGCAGCCATGCAGCATGGCGTTATGACCAATGGTCACGCCCGTGCCCAGGGTCAGCGGGTAGCCCATGTCGGTGTGCATCACGGCGCCGTCCTGCACGTTGCTGTCCTTGCCGATGAGAATCAGCTCGTTATCGCCGCGTAAAACGGCGTTGAACCACACGCTGGCGCCCTCTTCGAGCCGGACGCGACCGATCAACGTGGCAGTGGGCGCGGTCCAGCTGTCAGGGTGAGTGTCGACGCACGCGTCGCCCAAACGGTATTTCATGGCAAAGTCCTCAAGGCAGGCATGACCCTGTGAGCAGGGTTCTAGAAGGTGATAAAGCGCTCTGGCGGGGTGTGCAGGTTGATATTCACGTCGTCATAGAGCAGGTTCATTAACTCAACGATCATGATCGCGGTCAGCCCCCAGATTTTGTACATACCGAAGCGGTAACTCGGCACATACCAACTGCGGCCCTGATAGTCGATACGGTGCGTGTGTTCGCGCGGGTCCTGGCGAAAGAAATCCAGGGGCACGCTGAACACGGCCGCGATTTCCGCATCGTTGGCCAGGTATTCCACATAGTCCGGCACAACCCCGACGAAGGGCGTCACTCGAATGCCGTGCAGGGAGATCAACGGACTCAGCGGGCCAATGACTTCGACCAGCCCCGGCGGCAGGCCGATTTCTTCTTCAGCTTCGCGCAGGGCCGTGAACACAAGGTCCGGGTCCTCGGGGTCACGTCGACCTCCGGGGAATGCCACCTCGCCACCATGGGTTGAGAGGCCGCTGGCGCGCAGGGTCAAAATCAATTCAGGCTCATCACTGCGGGTCACGGGCAGCAACACCGCAGCCTCGGGGAAATTGCGCTCTGTCACCAGCGTTCGCGGGGTATAGCGGCTCACGCGGCCAAGCAGCTCGTCCAGCATAGGTCATCTCGATCCGTCACTTATCGGGCATCATGCACCAAATCACCCAAAGCACCCAAGCCCCACACTGTCGCAGCACGCCATGCGGCACTTGCCCAAGGCCCGCCAGAACCGCCAAGATAGGCGCCACACCAGAGAGCTCAGCATGAAATTTTGCAGCCAGTGCGGCCATTCCGTCAGCCAACACATCCCGCAGGGTGATTCGCGCCTGCGCTACGTGTGCGATCACTGCCAGACCATTCATTACCAAAACCCGAACATCGTTGCCGGGTGCGTTCCGACGTGGGGCACTCAAGTCTTGCTGTGCAGGCGCGCAATCGAACCGCGCAAAGGGTTCTGGACGCTGCCCGCCGGTTTTATGGAAAACGGAGAAACCGTTGAGCAGGCCGCGCAACGCGAAACCCGCGAAGAAGCCTGTGCCGAAGTCGCGAACCTGAGCATCTATACCTTGATCGATGTACCGCACATCAATCAGGTGCATATTTTCTACCGCGCCGAACTGCTCAACCGCGACTTTGCGGCCGGTGAAGAGAGCCTTGAAGTGCGCCTGTTCGACGAAGCCGACATCCCTTGGTCAGAGCTGGCTTTTCGCACGGTCAGCCGTACCTTAGAATGCTTTTTCGCTGACCGGCCGGGGCAGGTCTATCCGGTGCGCAGCGAAGCCGTGCCGCCCTTGGCAGGCCTGATCAAACCTCAACAATAAATACAGTGCCCGTCACCCCCACTGCACCTCTAGGGATACCGCTCCATGCGTTGGTTGTTTACCGCACTCTGCCTGTCATTTGCTGTTACGTGCCAAGCCGCCGTTGTCGTCACCATCAACGGCAAACCCGTCGATAAAAATGAAGTGATCCAGCCCCATCGTTCGTCGCAGCCCGCCCGCGCGTCTGCCCCGGTGGAAAAAATTCTGGTGCTCAAGTCGGCTCGCCAGCTGCAGTTGATCAGCAACGGCAAACCGATTCGCACGTACCGCATTTCATTGGGCAAGCAACCCAAGGGGCCGAAAACCCGTGAAGGTGACAAGCGCACCCCGGAAGGCCTGTATTGGGTCGACTGGCGCAAGAAAAGCGAGAAGTTCAACCTCGCCATGCACATCTCCTACCCCAACATCAGCGATGCCGCACAGGCCCGCCGCGAAGGGGTGAGCCCGGGGTCAATGATCATGATTCACGGCACGCCCGACACCGAAGAAAACCCGGAGAACCTGTTTCATACGCTGGACTGGACCGATGGCTGCATCGCCATGAAGAACTATGAAATGCGTGAAGTGTGGAACCTGACCAAAGACGGCACGATGGTCGAAATTCGCCCCTAAGCACCAGGCTCTACGCAACAAAAAGCCCGCTGACCGTTACCGGTTCAGCGGGCTTTTTGTTGCAGTGCCAAGCTAGATGTCCGCCAGGCGCCACACTTCATAGGCAGGCGTTTCGTACGGGTGGCTGAGCTTGAGCGCAGCCACCACCGCCTGGATCAGATCATCGGCCACCACCAGCTCAACCTTCCATTCCCCGACATACTCGACCGCGCCGGTTTGCCCGATGAACGGCTGACTGCCGTCCAGCGCACGAAACTGGCCCTGGCCCATGGTCTGCCAGGCGCAGTGGTCGTAGTTGCCGATGCGACCGCCACCGGCAGCGAACACGGCATCCTTGACCCCATCCACATGGCTGGGAGGCACGAAAAAGCTGAGCTTGTACATCGCGCTTAATCCACCCAGACGCGAGCGTTACGGAACATGCGCAACCAAGGCGCATCTTCGTTCCACTCTTCAGGGCGCCACGAGTTTTGTACGGCGCGGAATACACGCTCCGGGTGCGGCATCATGATAGTCACACGACCGTCACGGCTGGTCAGACCGGTAATCCCGCGCGGCGAACCGTTCGGGTTGGCCGGGTAGCTTTCAGTGACTTTACCGTGGTTATCGACGAAACGCAGTGCCACGGCACCAGACAGGTCCGCTTGCAACATGGCTTCTTCGCTGGCGAATTCAGCATGACCTTCGCCGTGGGCAATGGCGATTGGCATGCGCGATCCGGCCATGCCTTGCAGGAAGATCGAGTTCGACTCCTGCACCTGCACCATGGCGACACGGGCTTCGAACTGCTCGGAGCGGTTGCGCACAAAGTGCGGCCACAACTCGCTGCCCGGGATCAGTTCGCTGAGGTTGGACATCATCTGGCAACCGTTGCACACGCCCAGCGAGAAGCTGTCGGAACGCTCGAAGAAGCTCTGGAACGCATCCCGCGCACGGGTGTTGAACAGTGCCGACTTGGCCCAGCCTTCACCGGCGCCCAGTACGTCACCGTAAGAGAAGCCACCGCAAGCCACCATGCCTTTGAATTCGTTCAGGTCGACACGGCCGGCCAGAATGTCGCTCATGTGCACGTCAATGGCGTTGAAACCGGCACGGTCAAACGCTGCGGCCATTTCAACCTGGCCGTTGACGCCCTGCTCACGCAGTACCGCCACTTGCGGGCGAATGCCCTTCTTGATGTAAGGCGCGCTGATGTTGTGGTTGACGTCAAAGCCGAGCTTGACCGTCAGGCCCGGATTGTCTTCTTCCAACAGCACGTCGAATTCCTGATCGGCGCACTCGGCGTTATCACGCAGGCGCTGGATCTGGTAGCTGGTTTGTGCCCACTGACGCTGCAGGGAACCGCGCTGACCTTCGAACACCGTCTCGCCCTTAAGGCTGATGGTGACTTCACTGTTGTTCAGCGGCTGGCCGATCACGGCCACGCACTCACCCAGGCCTGCAACGCTGAACTGAGCCAGCACTTCGGCCGTCGCATCCTGACGCACCTGAATCACCGCGCCCAATTCTTCGTTGAACAGGATGGCCGGGATTTCACTGGCGTTTTGCGTCAGGCAATCGAGGGTCAGGTTCAAGCCGCAATGACCGGCGAAGGCCATTTCCAGCACGCTGGTCATCAGGCCACCGTCGGAACGGTCGTGGTAAGCCAGCAAATGGCCGTCGGCATTGAGGCCCTGGATCACAGCGAAGAAGGCTTTGAGGTCTTCGGCGTCGTCGACGTCTGGCGCCTGCTTGCCCAGCTTGCCGTAGGTTTGCGCCAGAATGGACGCCCCCATGCGGTTCTGGCCACGGCCCAGGTCGATCAGGATCAGGTCCGTCAGGCCTTTGTCCATGCGCAATTCGGGGGTCAGGGTCTGGCGGATATCCACCACCGGGGCGAAACCGGTGACCACCAGCGACAGCGGCGAGGTCACGCTCTTCTCGGTCCCCTCTTCGTTCCAGCGGGTTTGCATCGACATCGAGTCTTTGCCGACCGGGATGGTAATCCCCAGCTCAGGGCACAACTCCATGCCGACCGCTTTCACGGTGTCGAACAGACGGGCGTCTTCACCCGGATGACCGGCAGCGGACATCCAGTTGGCCGACATTTTGATGTCGGACAGCTTGCCAATGCGCGACGCTGCAATGTTGGTCAGGGTCTCGCCGATGGCCATGCGGCCCGAGGCTGGCGCATCCAGCAGGGCCAGCGGTGTACGCTCGCCCATGGCCATGGCTTCGCCGGTGTAGACGTCAAAACTGGTGGCGGTGACGGCCACGTCAGCCACCGGCACTTGCCAAGGGCCAACCATTTGATCGCGCGCGACCAGACCGGTAATGGTGCGGTCGCCAATGGTGATCAGGAAACTTTTGCTGGCCACCGCCGGGTGATGCAGAACGCGCTCGACGCACTCGCCAATGCTCAAGGTCGCCGGATCGAAATCATCGCCCAGTTCCTGCTCGCGCACGGCAGAACGGTGCATGCGGGGTGCCTTGCCGAGCAGTACTTCCAGCGGCATGTCCACCGGGTTGTTACCGAAGTGGCTGTCGGTGACGGTCAGTTGCGGCTCGGCCGTGGCCTCACCGACCACAGCAAACGGGCAACGCTCGCGTTCACAGATGGCCTGGAAACGCTCGAAGTCCTCAACGCCCACAGCCAGTACGTAACGTTCCTGAGACTCGTTGCTCCAGATTTCGTGCGGGGCCATGCCCGGCTCGTCGTTCGGAATGTTGCGCAGTTCGAAACGGCCACCCCGGTCGCCATCGTTCACCAGCTCGGGGAACGCATTGGACAGGCCGCCCGCACCCACGTCATGGATGAAACTGATCGGGTTCTTGTCACCCAGCTGCCAGCAGCGGTCGATCACTTCTTGGCAACGGCGTTCCATTTCCGGGTTTTCGCGCTGCACCGATGCGAAATCCAGATCCGCCGAGCTTGCGCCGGTGGCCATGGAAGACGCAGCACCGCCGCCCAGACCGATAAGCATGGCCGGGCCGCCCAGCACGATCAGTTTGGAACCGACCGTGATTTCGCCTTTTTGAACGTGTTCGGCGCGGATGTTGCCCATGCCGCCCGCCAGCATGATCGGCTTGTGATAACCGCGTACTTCGTCGCCATGGGGCGTGCTGATCGATTGCTCGAACGTGCGGAAGTAGCCGGTCAGTGCCGGACGGCCGAATTCGTTGTTGAACGCGGCGCCGCCCAATGGGCCTTCAATCATGATGTCCAGCGCGTTGACGATGCGCTCCGGCTTGCCGTACGGCACTTCCCACGGCTGTTCAAAGCCCGGGATTTGCAGGTTGGATACGGTGAAACCGGTGAGCCCGGCCTTTGGCTTGGCGCCACGACCGGTGGCACCTTCGTCGCGAATTTCGCCGCCCGAGCCGGTGGCCGCCCCGGGGAACGGTGCAATGGCGGTCGGGTGGTTGTGGGTCTCGACTTTCATCAAGATGTGCACCGGCTCCTGCACCGCACCGTACTGGCGGGTATCAGGGTTCGGGAAGAAGCGGCCGGCCACGCTGCCGACAATGACCGACGCGTTGTCTTTATAAGCCGACAGAACACCTTCGCTGTGCATCACGTAGGTGTTTTTGATCATGCCAAACAGGCTTTTTTCCTGATTTTGGCCGTCGATGTCCCAACTGGCGTTGAAAATCTTGTGGCGGCAATGCTCGGAGTTGGCCTGGGCAAACATCATCAGTTCGATGTCATGCGGGTTGCGGCCCAGACCGTTGAAGGCATTGACCAGATAGTCGATTTCGTCTTCTGCCAGCGCCAGGCCCAGCTCGACGTTGGCTTTCTCCAGCGCAGCACGCCCGCCACCCAGCACGTCAATCGCCGTCAGCGGCTTGGGTTCGGCATGGCTGAACAGACCGGCAGCCTGCTCCAGGTTGCCCAACACGATTTGCGTCATGCGGTCATGCAAGGCGTCGGCAATCAGTTGCGCCTGGGCGTCACTGAATTGACCGGCCACATAGAAAGCAATGCCGCGTTCCAGGCGCTGGATCTTGGCCAGGCCACAGTTACGGGCAATGTCGCTGGCCTTGCTCGACCAGGGCGAGATGGTGCCAAACCGCGGCAACACCAGGAACAGTCGGCCACTCGGCTCTTGAACCGGCACACTTGGCCCGTACTTGAGGAGACGAGCCAGTACCAGTTGCTCGTCGCTGGTCAATTCGCCTTTAACATCGGCGAAGTGGGCGAATTCAGCGTACAAACCGCTGACAGCTGGAACCTTTTGGCTCAGTTGTGCGAGAAGTTTGTTGTGGCGAAAGGCAGATAGGGCAGGAGCGCCGCGCAGGATCAACATCTTCGGGACAGCCTCGGGAGGGGTGTGCTTTGAGGCCCGGCATTCTAACGTAAACCGTTGGCCTCGGCACCCGAAACGGCACACCAAGCGCACGCCAAACGTCGTTAATCGATCAGGGCCTTATTCTTTGTGGCTATCAGCGCGCGTGCGGCTGGTCGATTCAGCTCTTTAAAGCCCCCTCAACCCCCCATTTCACAAGGGTTTGAGCGGTTTTGGGGGTTGTTATCAGAATGGCTACATATTGTCGAGATATGGCACCCGCCCTGCTTTGCGTATACTGCGCGCATGTTTTCTCTATCAGCAATCCGCCCGCGCTGCGCCAAATGGCTCCTCGCAACCGGACTCTTCCTGATGCTCGGTGCCTGCGTTGAAAAACCCAGCACTCTGGAGCGTGTAAAGGAGGACGGGGTACTGCGGGTCATTACTCGTAACAGCCCGGCCACTTACTTTGAAGACCGCAACGGCGAAACCGGCTTCGAATACGAGCTGGTCAAACGCTTTGCCGACGACTTGGGTGTCGAACTCAAAATCGAGACCGCTGACAACCTGGATGACATGTTTACCCAGTTGGGCCAGCCTGACGGCCCTGTGCTGGCTGCTGCCGGATTGGTCAGCAGCGAGAATCGACTCAAACAAGCCAAGTTTTCCCACCCTTACCTCGAAGTCACGCCCCAGATCATCTACCGCAATGGGCAGTCGCGCCCTACCTCTGCCGCTGATCTGGTAGGCAAACGTATTACCGTCCTTAAAGGCAGTTCCCACGCAGAACAGCTTGCCGAACTGAAGAAACAATACCCTGGCATTGAATACGACGAATCCGACGCCGTGGAAGTGGTCGACCTGTTGCGCATGGTCGATGAGGGGCAAATCGACCTGACCCTGGTGGACTCCAACGAAGTGGCCATGAACCAGGTGTATTTTCCCAATGTGCGCGTCGCGTTTGATCTGGGTGACGCCCGCAGCCAGCGCTGGGCGGTGATGGCAGGCGAAGACAACAGCCTGCTGAACGAGATCAATGCTTATCTGGACAAGGTCGAAAAGAACGGCACGCTGCAGCGCCTCAAGGACCGTTACTACGGCCACGTGGACGTACTGGGTTATGTGGGCGCCTACACCTTCGCCCAGCACTTGCAGCAGCGCTTGCCCAAGTACGAAAAATTCTTCAAGGATGCCGCCAAGAAAGAAGGCATCGACTGGCGCCTGCTGGCGGCGATGGGCTACCAGGAATCGCTGTGGCAACCGACTGTCACCTCAAAAACCGGTGTTCGCGGGCTGATGATGCTGACGCAGAATACGGCGCAGGCCATGGGTGTGGCCAATCGGCTGGATGCCAAGCAAAGCATTCAGGGCGGCGCTAAGTACCTGGCGCTGATCAAAAGCGAGCTGGACGACGACATCCAGGAGCCGGATCGTACCTGGTTTGCCCTGGCAGCCTACAACGTCGGCGGCGGGCATCTGGAAGACGCACGCAAACTGGCCAAGAAAGAAGGCCTGAACCCGAACAAGTGGCTGGACGTCAAAAAGATGCTGCCCCGCCTTGCGCAGAAGCAGTGGTACAGCAAAACCCGTTATGGCTACGCCCGCGGCGGCGAGCCTGTGCATTTTGTGGCCAACATCCGTCGTTACTACGACATCCTGACATGGGCCACGCAGCCGCAGCTTGAAGGCGACCAGGCGGCTGACAGCAAGCTGCACATTCCCGGCATCGACAAGACCAAGCCCAAAGAAGAACCCCAGCTGTAGCTGCGGCTCTTCATTGCTGCTGCGGTTCGAGGCGGCTTATCCGGCGATCAAGTGCCTGTCGCACCCGCACCGCGCAGTTTGCGCTGCTTGAAAGCGTAAATGCCCTCAGTGCCTGGCGGCTGCCACAATCAACGCTTTCATTTCCGAGACGGCCGACTTGAAGCCTACGAACAGGGCATGTGCCACCAACGCATGACCGATGTTCAGCTCATTGATGCCTTTGATGGCGGCCACGGCCTCAACGTTGTGGTAATGCAGGCCATGCCCGGCATTGACGATCAGCCCTTGAGCCAGACCACAGGCCACGCCTTGCGCTACCCGTTGCAGTTCTTGCGCCACCTCGGCGGGGGTTTGCGCATCGGCATACCGACCGGTGTGCAATTCAATCGCCGGCGCACCGACTCGCTTCGATGCCTCGATCTGACGCTCATCGGCATCGATGAACAGCGACACTTCACAGCCAATCCGGCTCAAGCGCTCAACCGCTGCTTTAATCCGGGCTTCCTGCCCCGCCACGTCCAACCCACCCTCCGTGGTCAGTTCCTGACGGGTTTCAGGCACCAGACAGATGTGCGCCGGACGAATGCGCTCGGCAAACGCCATCATTTCTTCGGTCACGCCCATCTCGAAATTCATGCGGGTTTGCAGCACATCCTTGAGCAACAACACGTCGCGCTCTTGAATGTGACGGCGGTCTTCACGCAAGTGCACGGTGATGCCATCGGCGCCCGCCTCTTCAGCGTCCAGCGCGGCCTTGACCGGATCAGGGTAACGCGTGCCCCGAGCCTGACGCAGCGTGGCTACGTGGTCGATATTCACGCCGAGAAGGATGCGATTGCTTTGGGTCACGAGGGCTCTCCTGAAGAGTTGAAGATTCGGCGCACAGCATACCGGTCTATTCAGGGCTTGCGAAACAACTCACGACTGGCCAGGGGCTTGCCCGCCAAGTGAACCGCCAATGCCTGGCGCATCAAACGCTTGGCCGCCGACAACGCACCCGCTGTGGTCCAGTCAGCCTCGGCCATGGCCTGTAGCTCAGCGCCGTGAAACAACCCCGGCTGTACCAGATAAATGCGCTCCAGCCCGGCATCCACCTGCAAACGGTACATGCCGTCACTGGCTATCGGCTCACCCTGAATGTCCCGAGAAAGCGAAAACCCGTACCCCAAATCATCCAGCAAGCGCCATTCGAAGGCCCGTAGCAGAGGTTCCAGCGGTCGACCTTCGGCCAACGCCAGGAGGGTGGCTGCGTAGTGATCAAAGACCGCAGGGTGCGGGTCTTCAGCCGGTAGCAAGCGCACTAACAATTCATTGAGATAAAGACCGCTGAATAACGCTTCGCCATTGAGCCAGGTGGACACCCCGGCGCTCTCCATGCGCCCGACGTTTTTCAGCTCGCCGCGCCCGCGAAACTCGATTTCCAGAGGGACAAAAGGCCGCGCCAGCGAACCGGCCTTGCCCCGCGCACTGCGCAGCACTGCCCGCAAACGCCCCTGCGGCGTGATGAAATCCACCAGCGCACTGGTTTCACGGTAGGGGCGGCTGTGCAGGACGTAGGCAAGTTGCGCGGTGGGGGGGGAACTGGACATGGCAGGCACGCCTCTGTGAAAACGAAAAGCGCCCTCACCTTGCCTATTGAGGAAGAGGGACTGGAAGTAAAAGCACATCTGCGCAGCACTGCTGCTCCCCCCGTTCCTGCAGGAACGGGGGGAATGAAAAGCTGCCGTTACAGGTCGCCGTAGCCCAACGAACGCAGGGCGCGCTCGTCGTCGGACCAGCCACCCTTCACCTTCACCCACAGGTTAAGCATGATTTTGGAGTCGAACAGCAGCTCCATGTCCTTGCGCGCTTCAGTGCCAATACGCTTGATGCGCTCACCTTTGTCGCCAATGATGATTTTTTTCTGGCCGTCACGCTCCACCAGAATCAAGGCATGGATATGCAGGGTTTTGCCCTGCTGCTTGAACTCTTCGATCTCGACGGTGATCTGGTACGGCAGTTCTGCACCCATCTGGCGCATGATCTTTTCGCGGACCAGCTCGGCGGCCAGGAAGCGGCTGCTGCGGTCGGTGATCTGGTCTTCTGGGAAGAAATGCTCGTTTTCCGGCAGGTGATCGGCAATCACACGCTCAAGCGCGTCCAGGTTATGGCCGTGCTGAGCCGAGATCGGGATGATCTGCGCGTTCGGCAGTTGCGCCTGCAGCCAGCTCAGGTGCGGCATCATCTCGGCTTTGTCTTCGATGCGATCGGTCTTGTTCAACGCCACGATCAGCGGGCCGGTCACGTACTGCACGCGCTCCAGTACCATCTGGTCTTCGTCAGTCCACTTGGTGCGGTCCACGACAAAGATCACCACGTCGACGTCTTTCAACGCTGCCGAAGCGGTTTTGTTCATGTAGCGGTTCAGGGCTTTCTCGCCACCCTTGTGCATGCCCGGGGTGTCGACGTAAACCGCCTGCACACTGCCTTCGGTTTTAATGCCGAGCATGTTGTGACGAGTGGTTTGCGGCTTGCGCGAAGTGATCGCCAGCTTTTGACCGAGGATATGGTTCAGCAGCGTGGACTTACCCACGTTTGGTCGGCCAACAATGGCGACATAGCCACAGCGTGTTGCAGTTGAATCAGTCATGGCCATTCTCCACGCCAAGGGCAATCAGTGCTGCAGCGGCCGCTACCTGTTCGGCAATGCGACGGCTCACACCCTGACCCCGGCTTTTTTCATTCAATAAGGCAATTTCGCACTCTACAAAGAAGGTGCGGCAATGCGGTTCGCCCTGGATATCCACCACTTCATAACGCGGCAGCTCACAGGCACGCGACTGCAGGAACTCTTGCAGTCGGGTTTTCGGATCTTTGTTGGTGTCGACCAGGGTCAACGTCTCGAACTCGCTGGCCAGCCAGGCCAGTACGCGGTCGCGGGCCACTTCCATGCCCGCATCCAGGTAGATGGCGCCGATCAGCGCTTCAAGGGCATCGGCCAGAATCGACTCGCGACGGAACCCGCCGCTTTTCAGCTCGCCCGAGCCCAGGCGCAGGTACTCGCCCAACTCGAAACCACGGGCCAGTACGGCGAGGGTTTCGCCCTTGACCAGACGGGCACGTAAACGCGACAGCTGGCCTTCGCGAGCCAGCGGAAAGCGATCAAACAGCGCTTCACCGGCTACAAAATTGAGGATCGCATCACCGAGAAACTCAAGACGCTCATTATTGCGCCCCGCGAAGCTGCGGTGCGTGAGGGCCAGAACCATCAGTTCCTGGTCCTTGAAGGTGTAACCGAGCTGCTGCTCTAAACGACTTAATGAAAAACTCACGATTTACCCACGCTGAGTTCGTGGCCGAATGTCACCACCGGACCGATATTAGGGATCAGTGATGCTCGTTTATCGCATAGCAAATGGACGGGGAACAGGCTGTTCGCCGCCGTCGCACTTAACGCTTTGTTCAAATCCACATCCTGAATACTGTTGCCGCCGTGCCTGACGCTGCACGGCGGTTGTAAGAACCGTCAGGCCGCCGATTTATACGGCCACCTGAAAAGCATTCGGCGCTGTTATTAACAGCGCCGTTTTGGCTACTTGATCAGACCCACTCGCGAGAAGTTCGGCAAATGGCTCATTTTCGGTTCGGGCCAGCTCATCCAAACAGCGAAGGCCTTGCCGACGATATTCTTGTCGGGGACCATGCCCAGCTCGTCTTTGGGAATGTTCGGATCATCCCAATAACGGCTGTCGTTCGAATTGTCGCGGTTGTCACCCATCATGAAGTAATGCCCGGCCGGAACCGTCCATTCATGATCAGGCGGTGTGCGGTAGCGGCTCATTTCCTTGCGGATCATGTGCTCCACTTCGCCCAGCTTTTCTTTGTACAGTTGTGCGCTGCCCAGCGTGCCGGGCTCGGCCCCCACCAGCGTCTCGGCAACCAATTGATCGTTGACGTAGAGCTTCTTGTCGCTGGTGTAACGGATTTTGTCGCCCGGCAGGCCCACTACACGCTTGATGTAGTTGACGGTCGGATCGCTCGGGTAGCGGAACACCATCACATCGCCCCGCTGCGGATCACCCACTTCGATGACTTTCTTGTCGATCACCGGCAGGCGGATCCCGTAAGAAAACTTGTTCACCAAAATGAAGTCGCCCACGTCCAGCGTCGGCTTCATCGAGCCGGACGGAATCTGGAACGGCTCAACCAGAAACGAACGCAGCACCAGCACGATGAACAACACCGGGAAAAACGACTTGCCGTATTCAACCAGCAGCGGTTCCTTGTTGAGCTTCTCGACCACCTGCATATCGGCCGGCTGGACGCTGGCCTGATAGTTGGCAACAGCCTTGCGCCGGCGAGGCGCCAGGAAGACCAGATCGAGCAGCGCCAGCAAACCGCAGACGGCTACAGCAATGACCAGCAACAGCGGGAAATTTAGTGACATAGGACCTAACTATCCAACCTGAGCACTGCAAGGAAGGCTTCTTGTGGAATTTCCACGTTACCCACTTGCTTCATGCGTTTTTTACCGGCCTTTTGCTTTTCCAACAGCTTGCGCTTACGGCTAACGTCACCACCGTAGCATTTGGCCAGTACGTTCTTTCTGAGTGCCTTGACAGTGGTTCGCGCCACAATCTGCCCGCCAATGGCGGCCTGAATGGCGACATCGAACATCTGACGCGGAATCAGTTCTTTCATTTTTTCGGTCAGTGCACGCCCTTTGTAGTGAGCGTTGTCACGGTGAACGATCAAGGCCAGTGCATCGACCTTCTCACCGTTGATCAGCACGTCGAGCTTCACCAGGTTGGCAGACTGGTAACGGTCAAAGTGGTAATCGAGCGAAGCATAGCCGCGACTGGTGGATTTGAGACGGTCGAAGAAGTCCAGAACCACTTCGTTCATCGGCAAATCGTAGGTCACTTGTACCTGTGTGCCCAGGAACAGCATGTCGTGTTGAACGCCACGCTTCTCAATGCACAGGGTAATGACGTTGCCCAGGTGCTCTTGAGGCACAAGAATGTTGGCACGCACGATAGGCTCGCGCATGTCTTCAATCATGGAAAGGTCCGGCAGCTTGGACGGGTTGTCGACGTAAATCGTTTCACCGGTCTTGAGCAGCAACTCGAAAATAACGGTTGGCGCGGTGGTGATCAGGTCCAGGTCGTACTCGCGCTCCAGGCGCTCCTGAATGATCTCCATGTGCAGCATGCCGAGGAAGCCGCAACGGAAGCCGAAGCCCAGTGCGTCGGAGCTTTCCGGGGTGTATTGCAGCGACGAGTCGTTCAGCGTG
Organism: Pseudomonas lundensis; assembly: GCF_001042985.1. Lineage (GTDB taxonomy): Bacteria > Pseudomonadota > Gammaproteobacteria > Pseudomonadales > Pseudomonadaceae > Aquipseudomonas > Aquipseudomonas lundensis. The sequence continues at coordinate 22,727 of NZ_JYKY01000012.1, read as the reverse complement.
AGCTTTTGCAGTGCATCGCGGAAGTCTTCGAAGTCGTCGGAGCTGACCGGGAACAGACCGGCGTACACCTGCGGCTGAATGCGTTTGAAGCCGGGCAGGACGTCCACATCCGGGGTGGAACTCAAGGTCAGGGTGTCGCCCACTGGCGCGCCGTGAATGTCCTTGATACCCGCGATGATGAAACCTACTTCACCGGCTTTGAGGTCGGCGGTCGCCGTGTGCTTGGGGTTGAATACACCGACGCTGTCCACCAGATGGATCTTGCCGGTGGACTTGACCAGAATCTTGTCGCCCTTTTTCACACGGCCGTGGCGCACGCGAACCAGGGACACAACGCCCAGGTAGTTGTCGAACCAGGAGTCGATGATCAACGCTTGCAGCGGATCTTCGATGTTGCCGGTCGGCGCAGGAATGGTGTGCACCAGACGCTCGAGCACTTCATCGACGCCCAGGCCGGTCTTGGCGCTGCACGTTACGGCGTCGGTGGCATCGATACCGATGATCTTCTCGATTTCTTCCTTCACCCGATCAGGATCGGCTTGCGGCAGGTCGATCTTGTTCAGAACCGGCATGACCTCAAGGCCCTGCTCGATAGCGGTGTAGCAGTTGGCGACGGACTGGGCCTCTACGCCCTGCCCCGCATCGACCACCAGCAAGGCACCTTCACAGGCCGCCAGCGAACGGCTGACTTCATAGGTGAAGTCAACGTGGCCGGGGGTATCAATGAAGTTCAACTGGTAGGTATTACCGTCTTGCGCCTTGTAATACAGAGTAACGCTGTGGGCCTTGATGGTGATCCCGCGCTCACGCTCGAGGTCCATGGAGTCCAGCACCTGGGCTTCCATTTCACGGGCAGTCAGGCCGCCGCACATCTGGATGAAACGATCGGCCAGCGTCGACTTGCCATGGTCAATGTGGGCGATGATGGAGAAATTGCGGATATGACTCAAATCACTCACGGGTCAACACTCAAAAAAAGTCGCAGGCAGACTGCCCGCCGAAAAATAGCCGGGAATTGTACCTGTGATCGCGACGAGCGTCACGTTTACAGGCCAATGCTCCCCCACAAAAAAGCCCCTGTCGCGGGACAGAGGCTTTTGGTTCGAGCTTTACAGGTCGATCAACCCGCCCGTCGCAACAGCCAGACGCCCGCCAGGGCGCAAATGAGGGCTGGCAATATCACCGCAAACAGCGGAGAGAAGCCAAACACCAGACTGGACGGCCCCAGCAGGTCTTGCGCGATCTTGAACGTGAAGCCCACCAGCACGCCGGTAAACACCCGCTGCCCCAGGGTCACCGAGCGCAACGGGCCGAAAATGAAGGAAATCGCCATCAACACCAGCGCGGCAGTGACCAGCGGCTGCAACACCTTGACCCAAAATGCCAGCCAGTAACGACCGTTATTCAAACCCTGGTCTTTCAGGTAATGGATGTAATTCCACAGACCGCTGATTGACAGCGACTCAGGGGCCATCACCACGGTGTTGAGCAACTGCGGGCTCAGGGCCACGTCCCAACGCTCGACCGGTGCGCTGACCACTTCAGTGCTGCGGTCGTGGAACAGCGTGGTACTCACATCCGTGAGCTGCCAGTGATCTTGGTCGAACTCTGCCTTTTTGGCGAAGCTTGACGACAGCATGTGGCGCTCTTCGTCAAAGCGGTAGCGCGTTACGCCAAACAGCGTGCCGTTCGGCTGGACGGCGTTGATGTGGATGAACTCTTCACCCTGACGGTGCCACAAACCGTGCTTGGAGCTTTGCGCATCACCGCTGCCCAGCGCCAGCGCCCGATTGGCCTGCGCCATGGTTTCAGTGGCAGGTGCCACGTATTCGCCCACCAGCACGCCCGCCACCATCAGCACCAGCATGGGTTTCATGACCGACCACACGATACGGCCGATGGACACACCTGCCGCACGCATGATGGTCAGCTCGCTGTTGCTGGCCAGACTGCCCAGCCCGATCAGGCAGCCGATCAGCGCCGCCATTGGCAACATGTCATACATGCGCCGCGGTGCCGTCAGCAGCACGTAGCTGAGCACGTCCATCACGGTATAGCTGTCGCTGATATTGCCCGTCTCGTCGATGAACGCGAACAGCGACGCCAGCCCCAAAATAATGCCCAGCACAGCCAGGATCGCCAAAAAGACGCTGCTACCGATGTAGCGGTCGAGCTTACCCACGCGTCATCTCCTTCACGCTACGGCGACTAGCCAGCTTCAAGCGCAGCGGCTCCCAGTACAGCAACAACAGGCCAATGGCCAGGAACAGCGCATGCACCCACCACAGCCCCAGGGCGGGCGACAACTTGCCTTTTTCCAGGGCGCCACGGGCCGAAATCAGAATGGTCAGGTAACCCATATAAAGAAGAATCGCCGGCAACAGCTTGAGGAAGCGGCCCTGACGCGGGTTGACGCGTGACAGCGGCACGGCGATGAGGGTCACGATAAACACCAGCAGTGGCAATGAAATACGCCATTGCAGCTCGGCAATTGCCCGCGGCTCGGGGTTGCCAATCAGGTCGAGGGTCGGGATTGCATCGCGATCGGTCACTTCATCGCTGGCATCGGGCTTGGGCAACAGCACACCATAGGTGTCGTACTTGATCGCGCGGTAATCGGCCAGACCCGGGTTACCGTCATAGCGGTAGCCGTTATTGAGAATCAGCCAGCGACTGCCATCGGGACGGACTTCCTGATGGCCTGTTTCGGCCACCAGCACCGAGATGCTGCGGTCCTTGGCGTCCTGACCCAGGCTTTTTTGCGAGATGAACACGCCCGAGAGGTTGGTCCGGTCGTTGGTCAGCTCTTCGGTGTAGGTCACGCGCGAACCGTCGCTCAACGCCTGGAAGCGGCCAGGCACCAGCGTGTCGAACTCGGTCAGTGCATCTTGCTTGTTCAGCAACAGCTGAAACTGGTTCGCACCCTGCGGCGCCAGGCTCAGGCTCAGCCAGGCCACGATCAGGGCCACGAACGCCGCCGGAATCATGGTCAGGCCCAGCAGGCGCTGCTGGCTCATGCCCGTGGCCGAAAGCACGGTCATTTCGCTTTCGAGGTACAGACGGCCATAGGCCAGCAAAATACCGAGAAACAGCCCCAACGGCAGAATCAGCTGCATGAAGCCCGGCAGACGGAAGCCCATGATCAGGAACAGGGAACCCGGGTCCAGAGCGCCAGAGGCAGCCTGTGCCAGGTACTTGATGAAGCGACCGCTCATGATGATGACCAGCAGCACAGCGCTGACAGCGCTCAATGTAAGCAGGACTTCGCGGGACAAATAACGGAAGACGATCAAACCAGACACTCCAGGGTCGTCAGGCTAAGGCGGCCAAACAAGCGGCGTTACCAGTGGGTCAGGCATTCATCATAGATGAGCCGGGCCGACTAAAAAGATGGCGCATTATCCTGTGAATGACCTCGCCTGTCACTGCGCTTGCTTACCCAAGGTTACAAAGCAGCCATTGCAGGCCACGCAAGGGTTGTCAGCCGCGACCGACGGGGTTCAAACTGCCCGACTAGACGCAGCCCCGCTTAGACAGGTGAAGCGTTTCATCCATAAGCACTCAAACCCACGCGTTTGTGCGCACGTTGACCATTTGATTCAGGGACCCGGACATGGAACTGGTTGTAAAAAGCGTTAGCCCAGAAACGTTGAAAACGGCCACTCTCGTGGTCGCCGTCGGCGAAGGCCGCAAGCTCGGCCCGACCGCCAAGGCCCTCGACGAACTCACCGGCGGCGCGATCAGCGCAGTCCTCAAGCGCGGCGACCTCGCCGGCAAGACCGGCCAAAGCCTGTTGCTGCATACCCTGCCCAACATCAAAGCCGAGCGCGTGTTGCTAGTGGGCACGGGTAAAGACGAAGAATTGGGCGACCGCCCGTTCCGGAAAATCATCAGCGGCGCCCTGAGCGTCCTTAAAGGCCTGGGTGGCAGCGAGGCGGTCTTTGCCCTCGACGAACTGGTGGTCAAGGGCCGCGACAGCTACGGCAAAACGCGCCTGCTGGCCGAAACCCTGGCAGACGGCGATTACACGTTCGACCGATTCAAAAGCCAGAAAGCCGAACCCCGCGCCCTGAAAAAAATCACCCTGCTGACCATCAAGGCCGCGCAGGCTGAAGTGCAACTGGCCGTGACCCACGCCCAAGCCATTGCTGCTGGCATGTCCTTCACCCGCGACCTGGGCAACCTGCCGCCGAACATCTGCCACCCGACGTTCCTGGCCGAACAGGCCAAAACCTTGGGCAAGACGTTCAAGGGCCTGAAGGTCGAGATTCTCGACGAAAAGAAAATCAAGGACCTGGGCATGGGCGCGTTCTACGCCGTTGGCCAGGGCAGCGACCAACCGCCCCGCCTGATCGTGATGAACTATGCGGGCGGCAAGAAATCCGAAAAACCGTTTGTCTTGGTGGGCAAAGGCATCACCTTCGACACCGGCGGCATCAGCCTCAAGCCGGGCGCGGGCATGGATGAAATGAAGTACGACATGGGCGGTGCTGCCAGCGTTTTCGGCACCCTGCGCGCCGTGCTCGAACTGAAACTGCCGATCAATCTGGTGTGCATTCTGGCCTGCGCCGAAAACATGCCCAGTGGCGGCGCGGCCCGTCCGGGCGACATCGTGACCACCATGAGCGGTCAAACCGTTGAAATCCTCAACACCGATGCCGAAGGCCGTCTGGTGCTGTGCGATGCCCTGACCTACGCCGAACGTTTCAAGCCACAAGCGGTGATCGACATCGCCACCCTGACTGGCGCCTGCATGGTCGCACTCGGGGCGCACACCTCCGGCCTGATGGGCAACAACGACGAACTGATCGAGCAACTGCTGGACGCGGGCAAGCAAGCCGATGACCGCGCATGGCCATTGCCGCTGTTCGACGAATACCAGGAGCAACTGGACAGCCCGTTTGCCGACATGGCCAACATCGGTGGCCCGAAAGCCGGCGCCATCACCGCGGGCTGCTTCCTGTCGCGGTTTGCCAAGGCCTACCACTGGGCTCACCTGGACATCGCGGGCACGGCCTGGGTCAGTGGCGGCAAGGACAAAGGCGCCAGCGGCCGTCCCGTGCCATTGCTGACGCAATACCTGCTCGATCGCGCCAACGCTTGACACTGTTGATCGCAGGCTGCGCCGCTTGAGGGCGGCGCAGCCCCGATTCAGGAACCGCAATGACCTCTGAAAAAACCAAAGTCGACTTTTATATCCTGCCCAGCGCAGACCCGGCAGCGCGGCTGGATTTCGCCTGCAAACTCACCGAAAAAGCCTGGCGTCTCGGGCATCGGGTGTACCTGCACTGCAGCGACGCGGCCCAGCGCGACGACCTCGATCAACGCCTGTGGCGCTTCAAGGGCGAGAGTTTTGTGCCCCATAGCCACGCCGAAGACGAACCCGATGGCGTGATCGTCATGGGCATGGCCGATGCGCCTGCCAGCCATCAGGACCTGCTGATCAATCTGGACCTGAAAGTCCCCGAATCCTTCAAGCGTTTCGCCCGCGTGGCGGAAGTCGTGGTCGAAGACCCCGCCGTTCGACTGGCGGCACGGGAGAGTTTCCGTTTCTACCGTGAACAGGGCTATCCTCTGCAAGACCACAAGTTACAACGACTCTGAGCACACGATGGACACCCCCAATTCGCCGAAAAAAGCTGCACACCTGCTCGATGATCTTGAGTCCATTCGCCAACTGCTGGACGACGAAGGCCTGCAACCGCCGCTGCTGACCGAGATGGTCGGCGAACAAGGCACGCAGATCCCCTTGCTGGACGAGGTCTTTGAACCCACACCCGCGCCCGTGCCAGCCGCGCAACCACCGCTCGCCAGTGCGCCTGCCGCCGACAAGGCCCCCGACGCCTTGCTGGTCCATCTGGACAGAGAGCTGCGCACGGCCGCGCAAGCGATCATGCAAGACGTCATCAACGACTACGCCCCGCACATCGAATCCGAAATCAAACGCCGCCTCGACGCACACATGGAGCGCCTGATCAGCCAGCATCAAAACTGATGCCCGATCCCTGAGCGCCCGATGGCCTGTAATCGCCGCGCACAACTCGCCCTATGCGTCCCGCCCCGCTATACTTGCCGGCTTTCCTGAATTAATGCCAATAGGGTCCCGCCGCGCATGGATAAGACCTACCAGCCGCACGCCATTGAAACTTCCTGGTACAAAACCTGGGAAGAAGAAAACTATTTTGCCCCGCAAGGCGCGGGCGACCCGTACACCATCATGATCCCGCCGCCTAACGTTACCGGCAGCCTGCACATGGGGCACGGTTTCAATAACGCGATCATGGACGCCTTGATCCGTTTCCGCCGCATGCAGGGCCGTAACACCCTGTGGCAGCCGGGCACCGACCACGCCGGTATCGCGACGCAAATGCTGGTTGAACGCCAAATCGAAGCCCAGGGCCTGAACCGCCACGACCTGGGTCGCGAGAAATTCCTCGACAAGATCTGGGAATGGAAAGACCAGTCCGGCGGCAACATCAGCCGTCAGATCCGTCGCCTGGGCTCGTCCGTCGACTGGAGCCGCGAGCGCTTCACCATGGACGACGGCTTGTCCGAAGCCGTGAAAGAAGCGTTCGTTCGCCTGCACGAAGACGGCCTGATCTACCGTGGCAAGCGCCTGGTCAACTGGGACACCAAATTGCACACGGCGATTTCCGACCTTGAAGTGGAAAACCACGACGAGAAAGGTTTCCTGTGGAACCTCAAGTACCCGCTGGCCGACGGCGCCAAGACCGCTGAAGGCAACGACTACCTGATCGTGGCGACCACGCGTCCCGAAACCATGCTCGGTGACGCCGCCGTTGCGGTGAACCCGAACGATGAGCGCTACCAGGCCCTGATCGGCAAGTTCGTCGAACTGCCGCTGGTTGGCCGCCGCATTCCGATCATCGCTGACGATTACTGCGACCCTGAATTCGGCACCGGCTGCGTGAAAATCACCCCGGCCCACGATTTCAACGACTACGAAGTCGGCAAGCGCCACAACCTGCCGCTGCTGAACATCTTCGACAAAAACGCCAAGGTCTTGCCTTCCGCTCAAGTGTTCAACCTTGACGGCACGCTGAACGAGACCATTGACGGCACCCTGCCGGCCAAATACGCCGGTCTGGACCGCTTCGAAGCGCGCAAGCAGATCGTCGCGGACTTTGACGAAGCCGGCCTGCTGGTCAGCGTTGACGACCACGCCCTGAAAGTACCGAAGGGCGACCGTTCCGGCACGATCATCGAGCCGTGGCTGACCGACCAGTGGTACGTGTCCACCAAACCGCTGGCCGAACCGGCCATCGCCGCGGTTGAAGACGGTCGCATCGCGTTCGTGCCCAAGCAATACGAAAACATGTACTTCTCGTGGATGCGTGACATCCAGGACTGGTGCATCAGCCGTCAGCTGTGGTGGGGCCACCGGATCCCGGCCTGGTACGACGAGTCGGGCAAGGTGTATGTCGGTCGCGACGAAGCCGAAGTCCGTGCCAAAAACAACCTGGGCCCGGACGTTGCGCTGCAACAGGACAACGACGTGCTCGACACTTGGTTCAGCTCGGGCCTGTGGACGTTCTCCACCCTTGGCTGGCCAGAAAAAACCGACGCGCTGAAAACCTTCCACTCGACCGACGTGCTGGTTACCGGCTTCGACATCATTTTCTTCTGGGTAGCCCGGATGATCATGCTCACCATGCATTTGGTGAAAAACGAAGACGGCACCCCGCAAGTGCCGTTCAAGACCGTGTACGTTCACGGCCTGGTGCGTGACGGCCAGGGCCAGAAGATGTCCAAGTCCAAAGGCAACGTACTGGACCCGCTGGACATCATCGACGGTATCGAACTCGAAGACCTGGTGGCCAAACGCACCACGGGCCTGATGCAGCCCAAGCTGCTGAAGAAAATCGAGAAGCAGACCCGCGACGAATTCGCGGACGGCATCGCCAGCTACGGCACCGACGCCCTGCGCTTCACCTTCTGCTCGCTGGCCTCAACCGGTCGGGACATCAAGTTCGACATGGGTCGCGTCGAAGGCTATCGCAACTTCTGCAACAAGATCTGGAACGCCGCCCGTTACGTGCTGGACAAGGGCGAAGACTGCGGCCAGAACGGCGAAGCCTACGAATTGTCGCTGGCCGATCGCTGGATCATTTCGCAGTTGCAGCGCACAGAAGCCGAAGTGACCCGTCACCTCGACCAGTTCCGTTTCGACCTCGCGGCACAAGCCCTGTACGAGTTCATCTGGAACCAGTACTGCGACTGGTACCTCGAACTGTCCAAGCCGGTACTGTGGGACGAAAACGCGCCGGTAGAACGTCAGCGCGGTACCCGTCGCACACTGGTGCGCGTGCTGGAAGTCGCGTTGCGCCTGGCGCATCCGTTCATGCCGTTCATCACCGAAGAAATCTGGCAGCGCATCGCGCCGCTGGCGGGCGTTGAAGGCAAGACCATCATGCTGCAACCGTGGCCGGTGGCGAACGAAGCACGCATCGATCAGGCGGCCGAAGATGACATCGAATGGCTCAAAGGCCTGATGCTCGGCGTGCGTAACATCCGCGGCGAAATGAACATCGGTCCCGGCAAGCCGTTGCAGTTGTACGTGAAAAACGTCAACACCGAAGACCAGCGCCGTCTGGCCGAGAACGATGCCTTGCTGAAAAAGCTGGCTAAACTCGAATCGATCACCGTGCTGCAAGACGGCGCCGAAGCCCCTCTGTCAGCCACCGCTCTGGTGGGCGAGATGGAAGTGCTGGTGCCGATGGCCGGCTTGATCGACAAAGATGCAGAACTGGCGCGCCTGGACAAGGAAATCCAGCGTTTGCACGGCGAAGTGGCCCGCGTAGGCGGGAAACTCTCCAACGCCGCGTTCGTTGACAAGGCCCCGGCCGAAGTCATCGACAAGGAACGCGCCAAATTGGCCGAAGCCGAACAGGCTTTGAGCAAGTTGGCAGAACAGCACGCGCGGATTTCCAGCCTGTAAACACGCTGCGCACCTGATCGCGGGCAAGGCCTGATGCTCCTGAGGGAGCCTCGGGGCTTGCCCGCGATTGCTTTTGTGGAATGAATTGAACATGACAACCCCACGCACTTCCAAAGCCACACGCCACAAACCCAAGGCGCCCGGCGAAGCCAAGCCGGCCGCACCGCGGGTCAAACCGAGCCTGCACCCGCGCAATCGCCATCAGGGCCGTTACGACTTCCCGCAGCTGATCTCGGTGTGCCCCGAACTGGGCCAGTTCGTGATCATCAACCCGTACGGCAAAGAGAGCATCGACTTCGCCAACCCGGACGCCGTGCGCGTGTTCAACCGCGCCCTGCTCAAGGCCTTCTACGGCATTGCCCACTGGGACATCCCGGCCGACTACCTGTGCCCGCCAGTCCCGGGGCGCGCCGATTACGTGCACTTTCTGGCGGACCTGCTGGCCACCCTCAATGACGGCGTGATTCCGCGTGGCCCGAGCGTGCGCGTGCTGGACATCGGCATGGGCGCCAACTGCGTGTACCCGTTGATCGGCCATAGCGATTACCGCTGGCAGTTCCTCGGCACGGAAGTTGACACCATCGCCCTGAAAGCGGCCAAGGCCATCGTGCAATCCAATGGCCTGAACAAAGCCATCAGCCTGCGCCAGCAGCCCAACCCGCAGAAGATCCTGCTGGATGTGCTGGAAAGCAGCGAACGCTTTGACCTGAGCATGTGCAACCCGCCGTTCCACGCCTCACTGGACGAAGCACAGCGCGGCAGCGAACGTAAATGGCGCGCACTGGGCAAGGCAGACCCGAAACGCAAGTTGCCGGTCCTGAACTTTGGCGGCCAGGCCGCCGAGTTGTGGTGTGAAGGCGGCGAGCAGCGCTTTGTCACGCAGCTGATCCGCGAAAGCGTGCAAGTGGGCCGTCAGGTGCTGTGGTTCAGCACACTGGTGTCCAAGGCGTCCAACCTGCCCGCCATCCAGACCGCCCTGAAAAAAGCCGGTGTGCGCGAGAGCCAGGTGGTGGACATGTCTCAGGGCAACAAGCAAAGCCGCTTTGTGGCCTGGACCTTCCACGACAAAGAACAGCAGCAACTGTGGCGCGAAAAGAACTGGAAATAACCCCCCCAACCCGCGCGCACAAAAAAGCCGCGCTCCGGATCACTCCGGGGCGCGGCTTTTTAACAAGTGTCTTACTTGTTTACAGCGTCAGTCAGGCCTTTGGCCACAACGAGCTTGATCACTTTCTTGGCAGCGATTTCGATGGCTGCGCCAGTCGAAGGGTTACGGCCAGTACGGGCAGGACGCTCGGTCACTTTCAGTTTGCCAATACCTGGCAGAGTGATTTCGCCGCCATTTTCCAATTGATCAGCAACGATCTGAGCCAGTTGGTCCAGAGCGTTACGCGCGGTAGTTTTCGGCGCGTCGATAGCTTCAGCGATATCGGCGATCAGTTGGTCTTTAGTAATAGCCATTGAGATGTTCCTTCCCTATCAAATTCATTTGGTTTGCAGAGTGCAAAGTCAGCTATCGAGCCAGATAGTTAGGGTCTGGCACGCCCGTTTGCTTTCACGACGAATCGCGGATGTAGAGTGCTGAAACGGGGTTTGGTTCGACCTGACACATGCTGAATCCGCGCTTTGCGCCGTTACCCGGCGCAAGACGGGGCAAAACTAGCACAGAGACGGCCAAATATCCGCCTCTACCTGCCCATTTGGTCAGCTTTATCGCGTTAAAACCGTAAAAAAACGCCTCCCGGCCGACAGAAGCCCCCTAAACCCCGGTGCGAAGGCCGTCCAAAGCCTCAGGTGCGTTACACTTGCCGCTTTTGCGGGGCCTGCCCCCTGCCTTCTGATAACTCGCCGAGAAGCCCATGCCGATCCGTCATTGCATCGTCCATCTGATTGAGAAAAAACCCGACGGTACGCCCGCTGTTCTCCACGCCCGCGACAGCGAACTGGCCGAGTCGCAGGCCATCGAGAACATGCTGGCGGACCTCAACGAAAGCTATAACGCCAAACAAGGCAAGGCCTGGGGCTTTTTCCATGCCGAATCCGGCGCGCATCCGTTCAGCGGCTGGCTCAAGGAGTATCTGGACGGCGGCACCGACTTCACGGCCTTCAGCCGCGTGGCGGTCGAGCACCTGCAAAAACTGATGGAAGAGTCCAACCTGTCGGTGGGCGGGCATGTGTTGTTCGCCCACTACCAACAGGGCATGACCGACTATCTGGCCATCGCCCTGCTGCACCACAGCGAAGGTGTGGCGGTGAACGCGGAACTGGACGTGACCCCGTCGCGCCATCTGGACCTGGGCCAGTTGCACCTGGCGGCGCGGATCAACCTGTCCGAGTGGCAGAACAACAAACAGTCCAAGCAGTACATCTCGTTCATCAAAGGCAAGAACGGCAAAAAGGTGTCCGAGTATTTCCGCGACTTCATCGGCTGCCAGGAAGGCGTCGACGGGCCGGGCGAAACCCGCACCCTGCTTAAAGCCTTCAGCGATTTCGTGGAAAGCGAAGACCTGCCCGAAGAGTCGGCACGCGAAAAAACCAAAACCCTGGTCGATTACGCCAGCAGCCAGGCCAAAATCGGTGAACCGATGGGCCTGGAAGAACTCTCCGAACTGATCGACGAAGAACGCCCAAAAGCGTTTTACGACCACATCCGGAACAAGGACTACGGCCTCTCGCCGGAAATCCCGGCCGACAAACGCACCCTTAACCAGTTCCGCCGCTTCACTGGCCGCGCCGAGGGCCTGTCGATCAGTTTTGAAGCGCACTTGCTGGGCTCCAAGGTGGAGTTCGACGAAGAGGCTGGCACGCTGATCCTCAAGGGCTTGCCGACCCAACTGCTCGACCAGCTCAAGCGCAACAAATAATGTTCAACGGGATCCTGAAAAAAGTCCTGTTCGTGCTGGTGGTCGTGGTGATCTTTCAGAACTGGGGCAAGATTGAGCGCGTGCTCAATCCCTCGGGCGTTGTGGCCGAGCAGACCCGGGCCAACGCCCGGGTCGTGCTCTACGCCACCGAGTGGTGCGGGTACTGCAAAGCCACCCGCCGCTTTCTCGACGAAAAAGGCATCCCCTACACCGAATTCGATATCGACAAGGACCCCGTCGCCCGCAAAGCCTATGAAGCATTGGGCGGACGCGGGATTCCGATCCTCGACGTGAATGGCACGCTGATCCGTGACTTCAAGCCCGAGGCGATCCTCGACGCATTGAAACCGTGATCGGCGTCATGGTGGTCAGGGCCGGCACTGGCTCGACACCAGGCACTCTTTGGCGCTCTTTCTGAGCTTTTTGATCAGCCGCTCCTGACGCAGCGCCTCGCCCTTGTCGGGCCAGGATTCGACATACACCAGTGCCACCGCCGGGCTGGATGCAAAGAAGCGCGCGCCCTTGCCGCTTTGATGCTTGGCAAACCGCTTATGCGGGTCATCGCTAATACCGCAATACAACGCCCCGTTGGCGGCCCGCACCAAGTACACAAACCAGGGCTTGCTCGTCGCTGTCGCTTCGCAAGATTGCGTTATTGCCATCACGGTTACAGCCCTTGAGCGCGTGCCTGAAAAGCCTTGAGGCCCTTTCTCGCCTGGGCACGGATCGCATTTTTCACCAGCGGCGTCCATCCCAACAGCGTGCCTTTGATGCCCAGCGCCTGACGCGACCACCGCCACAAGTCGAAATGGTCATGGTGCTCGCAGATTTTGCCGTCGCGAAACACAAAGCGTGCCTGGATGTCATTGATCACAATCGCCCCGGTCTGGCTGAACACATAGGTGGCCACCCAGTGCGCACTGCCCTGCTGATCGTCAGCCTGCACGGTGTTGAAGCTGAGGGTGAAGTCCTTGGCCCGAGACGTGAGCATGCGCCACATGTCGCGCGCATCCTGCCCCCTCAGTTCACCGAACACCGGATCGCTGAACAGCACGTCTTCGGTGTAACACTGCGCCATGGTTTCAGCATCCAATTGCTGGAATGCTTGATAAAAGCGCGTGATCAACGCGTGGTGGGTTTGGCTCATGTCGGGGTCCGTGCAGGTGGAATTCGTGCACGATAATCCGACATGAGCAGAAACACTATGGCTTCAGACCTTCTCGCTGACGACATTGACGAATTTCGCACGCCCTGCCCCCAGCCCGGCAATGATTGCACCGATGCCCACAACGCCGAAAATCCAGCCCAGGGCCTCCCAGCCACCGGTCAATTCGTGAACCAGCCCCACGGCAAACGGGCCCATCGACGCCACGGTATAGCCGATACCTTGCGCCATGCCCGACAGGTTGGCCGCCACGTGAGCGTCTCGCGAACGCAACACGATCAGGGTCAGCGCCAGGCTGAAGGTGCCGCCCTGCCCCAGGCCCAGCACGATGGCCCAGCCCCACAATCCGTCCAGGGGGGCGTACAGGCAGCCAAACAGCCCGGCCAGGGTCATGCCCATCACCAGCACAATGGCGAGGCGTTGATCCTTACCCCGGGTGGCCAGCCAGGGCGCCGTCAAGGCGGTGGCCAGTTGCACGATCACCGAACCGGACATCACCAGCCCCGCCTGTGTCGGCGTCAGCCCGCGGCCGATCAGGATCGACGGCAGCCAGCCAAACACGATGTAGGACAAAGACGATTGCAAGCCCATATAAAGCGTGACCTGCCACGCCAGCGGGTCGCGCAACAACCCGCGCACCCGGTACGCCACGTTGTGCGCGCCCTGTCGCTTGCCGACTTGCGGCAGCCAGAAGACGGCGGCAAGCACCGCCGGCAGCGCCCAAAAACCCAGTCCCAACGCCCAGCTGTTGCCGAAGTAATGACTCAGGGGGACCGTCGCCCCGGCCGCCAGCGCGGCGCCGAGACAGAGTGCCATGGTGTAGACCCCCGTCATGGTGCCCGCATGCCCGGCGAAGTCCCGCTTGATGATGCCCGGTAACAGCACACCGATCACCCCGATGCTGGCACCGGCCAGAATGCTTCCGGCGAACAGCCCGACCTCACCCACGCAACTGCGCAACACAATACCGCCGCTCAGGGTCAGCAAGATGCCCAGCACCACCCGCTCGGTGCCGAATCGCCGCGCCAGGATCGGCGCCAGGGGCGCAAAAATGCCGAGGCACAACACCGGCAACGTGGTCAGCAAGCCTGCTTGCGCGGCCGACAACCCCAACTGATCAGACACCTCCCCCAACAGCGGCGCCATGCTCGACAACGCCGGGCGCAGGTTCAACGCCACCAACACCAACCCCAGCAACAACAGCCAGGGGCGCAGCACCACGGGTGGTGCTTGCTGGACCCCCTCGTCGTCCGCCTCGGCATCAATCAGCAGTTGATCCAGATCTTCCAGATGGCGTACGGGTTCGAGGCGGTCGTTAGGGTGTGGCGGATTGCTCGTCATGGCCTGCTCCGGTTCAAGGTTCTTTGATCAACGTCCGGCTAAGTGCCATCGCCCGTTGAGGGTCTTGTTGTTTGACAGCGGCCAGCCGTTCGATGTGCCGATCGAACACCGACGGGCGGCGCGGGTGAATATTCACTGTGTGACGCAACGGGCTGCTGAGGCCACTGACGATGCAGGCACACCGCTTGCTGGGCGCAGGCGTGTGCGCGGCATTCATCAGGCGCAGGGGCAATCACAGGTCGCAGCCGATGTCGGTATTGAGATCGCCACAAGGGTACGTGGCGCGGACCTCAACAGATTCGGGACATCTTAGCCAGACGAAGACGCCGGGGGCAAACCGGGAGTGCGGGGCATGAGGCTGCACGCTTTTGAAGAGGTAAAAGCGCGCAGCCTGCGGGTAGTGCTACAGGCTTAGTGCAGGATCTGGTTCAGGAACAGCTTGGTCCGGTCATTTTGCGGGTTGTCGAAGAAATCATTGGGGGCGGCTTGCTCAACGATTTCGCCTTTATCCATGAAGATCACCCGATTCGCCACGGTCCGGGCAAAGCCCATTTCATGGGTCACGCAGAGCATCGTCATGCCGTCTTGCGCCAGGCCGATCATGGTGTCGAGCACCTCCTTGACCATTTCCGGGTCCAGCGCTGACGTCGGCTCGTCAAACAACATGATCTTGGGCTTCATGCACAAGGCCCGGGCAATCGCCACGCGCTGCTGCTGACCACCGGACAATTGCCCTGGGTACTTGTTTGCCTGCTCGGGGATGCGCACCCGCTCCAGATAATGCATGGCTATTTCTTCGGCTTCACGCTTGGGCATCTTGCGCACCCACATCGGGGCCAGCGTGCAGTTTTGCAGGATGCTCAGGTGCGGGAACAGGTTGAAGTGCTGAAACACCATGCCCACCTCGCGGCGCACACTTTCGATCTGTTTGAGGTCATTGGTCAGCTCGACGCCATCCACCACGATGCGCCCCTGTTGGTGTTCTTCAAGGCGATTAAGGCAACGGATGGTGGTGGATTTGCCGGAGCCCGACGGGCCGCACAGCACGATCCGCTCCCCCGGCTGAACCGTGAGGTTGATGTCTTTAAGCACATGGAACTGGCCGTACCATTTGTTCACCCCGAGCATCTGGATGATGCCTTGCGGCTCGGCAGTCTGTTTGATGGCTTCACTCATGATGCGCGTCTCCTAATGCTTGTGGCCGGTGTCCAGCTTGCGCTCCAGGTGCATGGAGTAGCGGGACATGCCGAAACAGAAAATCCAGAACACCAGGGCGGCGAACACATACCCTTCGGTCGCCATGCCTAGCCATTTGGGGTCCGCAGCCGCTTGCTTGACGCTGTTGAGCAGGTCAAACAGGCCAATGATGATGACCAGGCTGGTGTCCTTGAACAGGGCAATAAAGGTGTTGACGATGCCGGGGATCACCAGCTTCAAGGCTTGCGGCAGAATCACCAGCCCGGTACTGCGCCAGTAACCCAGGCCCATGGCCGCCGCGGCCTCGTACTGACCCTTGGGGATCGCTTGCAACCCGCCGCGCACCACTTCAGCCACGTAAGCCGACTGGAACAGAATCACCCCGATCAACGCCCGCAGCAGCTTGTCGAAGTTCATGCCTTCGGGCAGAAACAGCGGCAGCATCACTGACGACATGAACAACACGGTGATCAGCGGCACCCCGCGCCAGAACTCGATGAAGGTCACGCACAGCACGCGGATGGCGGGCATGTCGGAGCGGCGCCCCAGCGCCAGCAAAATCCCCAGCGGCAGCGCGCCCGCAATGCCCACCGTGGCAATCACCAGGGTCAGCATCAGGCCGCCCCACTGGCTGGTGGCCACCGGGCTCAAACCCCAATAACCACCGTGCAGCAAGGCGTAGGCCAGCAGCGGGTACACCACCAAAAAGACCACGCCGTAGACAGCCTTGTGCCGGAAGCGCGAAACGAACAGCGGCGCAGCCCCCAGCACCGCCAGCCAGACGCTGAGGTCCACGCGCCAGCGCAAGGCCTGCGGGTAGTAGCCGTACATGAATTGACCGAAGCGTTGCTGGATAAACACCCAACATGCGCCGTCTTTGGTGCAGTCCTCGCGGGTGGTGCCCACCCAGTTGGCATCGACAATCGCCCAGCTCAGCAATGGCGGTACGATCAGCCACACCAGATAACACGCAAGCAGTGTCAGCACGGTGTTGAACGCACTGGAAAACAGATTGGCCCGTGCCCATGCCAGCAGGCCGATGCGTGTGCCCGGTGGAGGCAAGTCCGGTTTGAAAACATGCGTCGTCATGGTCGCGCCCTCACCGTTCGATTAGCGCAATGCGCGTGTTGTACAGGTTCATCAGCAGCGAAATGCTGAGGCTGATGGCCAGGTACACGCTCATGGTGATGGCAATGACCTCGATCGCCTGACCGGTCTGATTGAGCACCGTCCCTGCGAACAGCGACACCATCTCCGGATAACCGATACCCGCCGCCAGTGACGAGTTTTTCACCAGGTTCAGGTATTGGCTGGTCAGGGGCGGAATAATCACCCGCAATGCTTGGGGGATGATCACCTTGCGCAGCGTCGGCCCCGACTTCAGGCCCAGCGAATGCGCCGCCTCGGTCTGGCCGTGGCTGACTGACTGGATGCCCGAGCGCACGATTTCAGCGATAAACGCAGCGGTGTACACCGTGAGCGCGAGGGTCAGGGCCAGCAACTCCGGGATCAGCACCCAGCCACCGACGAAATTGAAGCCCTTGAGCTGCGGCATTTCCCAGTGCACCGGACTGCCGGTCAGCCACACGCAGATGCCCGGAATCACCACCAACAGCGCCACGGCCGCCCAGAATTTATGAAACGGCACCCCGGTGTCTTCGAAGCGCTTGTTGGCCCAACGCACCATCAGCACCACCGCCGCGATTGCCAGCACGACACTGATGACAAACGGCCAGAACGCCTCGGTGCCAATCGCTGCTGGCATATTCAGCCCGCGGCTGCTCATGTAGAAGGTGTCTGCGATGGTGTGACTGTTGCGCGGCAGCGGCATGGTCAGGAACACCGCGAAATACCAGAACAGGATTTGCAGCAGTGGCGGAATGTTGCGAAACACCTCGACATAGACCGTGGCCAGCTTGTTGATCATCCAGTTGGGTGACAGCCGCGCGATGCCAATGATGAAACCCAGTATCGTCGCCAAGACCACGCCAATGGCCGAAACCAGCAAGGTATTGAGCAGGCCGATGACAAATACACGGGCATAACTGTCGGACTCGGTGTAATCGATCAAATGTTGCGCGATGCCGAACCCTGCACTGCGCTCCAGAAAATCAAACCCCGATGTAATGCCCCGGTGCTGCAAATTGGTCTGGGTATTGTCGAACAGATACCCGCCCAGCCAGACCACCAGCACCACGGTGACGATCTGAAATACCCACCCACGCACACGTGGATCGCTCAGGCTGAGCCTGGGCTTGAGTGCGCCGACTTTAGTCTGCATGTTGAACCCCTGAAAAAAATGGACAGAACATCACCCGGCCAGGTGGCGGCCGGGTGACAGCGCTATCAGCGCACAGGGGGTGCGTATTGGATGCCACCGTTGTTCCACAAGGCATTGAGCCCGCGGTCGATGGCCAGAGGGGTGCTTTTGCCGAGGTTGCGCTCAAACACTTCGCCGTAGTTGCCGACCTGACTGACAATTTGCACGACCCAATCTTTGGGCAGCTTCAAGTCTTTGCCGTATTCACCGTCGGCACCCAACAGCCGCGCGACATCCGGGTTTTTCGTCGATTTGGCTTCGGCGACCACGTTCTGGGAGGTGATGCCCGCTTCTTCAGCATTGAGCATGGCGTAAAGGGTCCATTTGACGATGCTGAACCAGTCCTCATCGCCTTTGCGCACCACTGGCCCCAAGGGCTCCTTGGATATGGTTTCCGGCAGCACTACGTAATCGTTCGGCGTCGCCAGTTTGCTGCGCTGTGCGTACAGCTGCGATTTGTCGGAGGTCAACACATCACAGCGCCCGCTCTCCAGCGACTTGGCGCTTTCGTCAGAAGTGTCAAACGTGATGGGGGTGTACTTGAGGTTATTGGCGCGGAAGTAATCCGAGACATTGAGCTCCGTGGTGGTGCCCGCCTGAATGCAAAGGGTGGCGCCGTCCAGTTCCTTGGCACTGTTGACGCCCAGTTTTTTATTCACCAAAAAACCCACGCCGTCGTAGTACGTCACGCCGGCGAACACCATGCCCATGCCCGCGTCTCGGGAGCTGGTCCAGGTGGTGTTGCGCGACAGTACATCCACCTCGCCCGATTGCAGCGCCGTAAACCGCTCTTTGGCATTCAACTGGCTAAACTTGACCTTGGTCGCGTCGCCAAACACAGCAGCGGCCACGGCGCGGCAAATGTCCGCGTCAATCCCGAGAATTTTCCCGGACGCATCCGGCACCGAAAAACCGGGCAGCCCATCACTCACACCGCATTGCACAAAGCCTTTTTTCTTCACGCTGTCCAGCGTTGCGCCCGCCTGGGCAAAACCGCTCATGCCGAGGACAACGACTGCTGTGGCCAGGGCCAAAGTGGATTTCAACTGCTTCATTCAAACCTCCAAGTGTTGCTTTTATTGTGTTTGAACAAGACCCGCCGCCCCCTTGTGAGGCACTGTTGACCCGTGTTGGCTTTAAATGAGGTCAAGCGGCATAAGTCTTGAGCGATGGGTGCATCGCACGAACCTTCAAACTGAAGCGCTCACGTGAGCTGCTGAACTCCCTGTCTCGCTTCACCTTCAGGCTTTTTGCTATCCCCCCGACGGCCGTTGCCTGTTAGTGTTACCGCCGGAAATACGCAGTGGCGCCCACAGCTCATAGCAAAGCGCGTACCACTCATACGCTCTGAACAAATACGCGCTTATTTTCAGAAAAATCGTTCAAGCAATAGACATTTTCGCCAAACGTTACACGAACTCGCACTTCAGCCGCGCACCCTGATGGCGCGCCTGCACACCGATGGAGCAACCATGACCGAGCCTCTTATCCTCGACCCTAAAAAGCCCGCAGACGCCTGTGTTATCTGGCTTCATGGCTTGGGCGCGGACCGCAATGACTTCTTGCCGGTAGCCGAAGCGCTGCAAGAAAGCCTCCTGACTACACGTTTTGTTTTGCCGCAGGCACCGACCCGGCCAGTCACCATCAATGGCGGCTATGCCATGCCCAGTTGGTACGACATCAAGGCCATGAGCCCGGCCCGGTCGATCTGTGAAGACGAGCTCAATGAGTCCGCCTGTACCGTCATTGCGTTGATCGAAAAGCAGAAAGAACAAGGGGTAGACGCCAGCCGTATTTTTCTGGCCGGGTTTTCCCAGGGCGGCGCGGTGGTGTTTCACACCGCGTACCTGAAATGGCAGGGCGCATTGGGTGGCGTAATCGCCCTCTCCACCTACGCGCCAACCTTCAGCGATGAGATGGAACTGTCCGCCAGCCAGCAACGGATTCCAGCCTTGTGCCTACACGGTCAGTACGACGATGTAGTCCAAAACTCCATGGGACGTACGGCGTATGAACATTTAAAAAGCCGCGGCGTGAGCGTTACCTGGCAGGAATACCCAATTAGCCATGAAGTGTTACCTGAGGAAATCCGGGACATAGGCGTCTGGCTCAAGGCACGCCTGGGTTAAAACCGAAACATCCTGTCGTTCACTACGCCGAGCACGCGACTTGCATTACACTGCCCGGCGTACACTCCTTAACCAACTGATGAGATGACCGTGCTCAAAGCACTCAAAAAAATATTCGGTAAAAGCGAGGCTGAGCCGCTCGCGCCAGCTTGCACAGCACCTTCCAGCAGCCCCGGCCCGCGAACCGACGCGCCACAAAGCGCCCAGCCTGCTCCCGCTTCTGCCTCGGTGACCACGCCCGACGCACAGCCTGTTGCCCCTTCTGCACGCAACGAAAAACCGAAACCGGCCAAACCGCGCCGGGAAGCGGCACCCAAACCGCCGGTTATCCCCTGGAAACTCGAAGACTTCGTGGTCGAGCCGCAAGCAGGCAAAACCCGCTTTCACGACTTCAAGCTTGCGCCCGAGCTGATGCACGCCATCCAGGACCTGGGCTTTCCTTATTGCACGCCGATTCAGGCGGGCGTTTTGGGTTACACCCTCTCAGGCCGCGATGCGATTGGCCGCGCACAGACCGGCACCGGCAAAACGGCGGCGTTCCTGATTTCGATCATCAGCCAGCTGACCCAAACGCCACCGCCCAAAGAACGCTACATGGGCGAGCCACGCGCCTTGATCATCGCGCCGACCCGCGAGCTGGTGGTGCAAATTGCCAAAGACGCGGCCGACCTGACCAAATACACCGACCTCAACGTCATGACGTTCGTGGGCGGCATGGACTTCGACAAGCAACTCAAGCAACTGGAAGCCCGTCACTGCGACATTCTGGTGGCCACTCCGGGTCGCCTGCTGGACTTCAACCAGCGCGGCGAAGTGCATTTGGACATGGTTGAAGTGATGGTCCTCGATGAAGCCGACCGCATGCTGGACATGGGCTTTATCCCGCAGGTGCGCCAGATCATCCGCCAGACCCCGCCCAAAGCCGAACGCCAGACCTTGCTGTTCTCTGCGACCTTCACCGAAGACGTGATGAACCTCGCCAAGCAATGGACCACCGACCCGGCCATCGTGGAGATTGAATCCGAAAACGTGGCCAGCGACCGCGTAGAACAACACGTCTACGCCGTCGCCGGGGCCGACAAGTACAAGTTGTTGTTCAACCTGGTGAATGACAACGGCTGGGAACGCGTCATCGTCTTTGCCAACCGCAAGGACGAAGTGCGTCGCATCGAAGAACGCCTGGTACGTGACGGCATCAACGCCGCGCAACTGTCGGGCGACGTGCCCCAGCACAAACGCATCAAAACCCTGGAAGGCTTCCGCGAAGGCAAAATCCGCGTGTTGGTCGCCACCGACGTGGCGGGCCGCGGGATTCACATCGACGGCATCAGCCACGTGATCAACTTCACCCTGCCGGAAGTGCCGGACGACTACGTACACCGCATTGGCCGTACAGGCCGAGCGGGTGCGGACGGCGTATCCATCAGCTTTGCCGGTGAAGACGACTCGTATCAGCTGCCCGCCATCGAAACCAAACTGGGCCGCAAAATCAGCTGCGAAACCCCGCCAACCGAACTGCTGCGCCCTGTGGTACGTGCCGTGCGCAAACCCCACGACCCGACCGAAACGGCCTGATCGATCCGGCCAGCCCCTTGCTCGCGATAGCGGTACGACTGCTTCGCGAGCCGGACTGGCACTTCTGGCACTGACTAATCGCGCAATGCCAGCTCCGCTTCGCGCTGCGCAATGGCCGCCTCCAGCTCGGGCGAGCGCTTGGCCCACTGCTCGGGTGGTATCGGTTTAGACCACTCAACAATCTCCGGCCAGGTTAATTCTGGAGGGGGGTTAAGTTTTAGCCGCTCCAACGCAATAACCAACAAGACATTAAAAATAAAGATTCCAAAAAAACCATCCCACACGATTGCCAGCGGCCATCCTTTCTGACCTGCAGCTTTGACAAGGTTGCGCCAGTAAGTCGCCAATATACCTTTGGGATGATGCGCATTATCAGGAGGATCTTCGACTGCGTCGGGGCCTATTTCCATGTAGCTACGCATGCATTCCCATAGTTTCATCGCAGAAATACCGCCCCCACAATTGAAACCTATCGTGAAGTTTTTATTCATTGCATTGCCATGCGGGTCGGGATTCGTAAACCCTATCAGCAATATACCCTGAGTCTGCTTACCCGCTTGATTAATCGTCGAACTTTCAGTGCCCATTGCTGTGACAGTTTCCCAAGGCACTACCCAATATTCACCCTTCGCAACGGATACACAGACCTCTCTGCGCTGACGATTAAACCGAATAGGTAAGGGTACCGGGACGAATAAGCTCCGTAGCATTAACGCGATAGGAACAGAAAAAATGGCGCCCCCTAACAGAAGAACATCTGGATCATTAGTGGCATAGGCAATCCACAGACAGAGCATCATCGAAGGCCACATCACCATTACGCCGGAGGCAATGCAGTAATACCCAACATCCATAAATACATTATTCTTCCGCCAAATAATATTTAAGGAGTCCGCAGGCAACTCACCTGTAGGCAGCGGTAATGGTGAGAGATAGTCTTCCTTTAGAAGTGGTCCCACCTTACTTTTTCGTGCCACTTTATTATTCATTCCGTTGTTCTTAAGGGTTGAAAGTACTGGGCATTTTGCTCGGCGCTCAGCACATAAGCCTTAGGGAATCTCCGAACAAGTTTTCAAATGTGCTGAAATACGCCTGACCACCTGATCCGAGCCGCCTATGAGCCAGATGAGCTTTTCCGATTTCGAATACGCCGGCAAGCGCAAGCAGACACGCCGCG
>NZ_JYKY01000011.1 GCF_001042985.1 Pseudomonas lundensis | reverse complement strand
CAGCGCGAACTGGGGTGCGGCTTCACCTTATTCGGCTGGGACGGCGACACCCTCGCTTGGGAAAGCAGCCCCGCGCAGGCCGATGGCGCGAGCGGCAAAACCGTCCACTACCTCTACGAACCCGGCACCTTCGTCCCCGTGGCCCAGGCCCTGCGCCACCAACCGATGCGCCTGCTGGCCCAACCGAGTTACGAAGGTGGCTATGACATCGATGAAGATCCGCTGTGGACCCACACCCCGCAAGCGCTGCCGATTGACGTGTTGGCGTGGTACCAGTGCGACCACCTCGGCACGCCACAAGAACTGACCGACCACACCGGCCAAATCGCCTGGAGCGCGCAGTACAACGCGTGGGGGGAAGTTAAAGAACAACGCTCGGAATGGGCACAACGCCAAGGCCTGACCAACCCAATCAGGTTTCAGGGGCAGTACCACGATCACGAAACAGGGCTGCACTACAATCGGTATAGGTACTATGATCCTCGGGTTGGGCGGTTTGTCAGCAAAGACCCGATCAGCTATGCGGGTGGGTTGAATCTTTATGCGTATGCGCCGAATCCAACGGGGTGGGTTGATCCGCTGGGTCTTCGTGGTTCAAACCTACGTGCGAAATATCGTCACAACGAAAATGGGTCTCTGAAAAGTGCAACAGCAAAAATTCGTTCTGAGGACTTAGGGAAGGGAACAAGCACTAACGCAAGCTCACGAGTATTCGCTAGAAACTTAGGATGTGACACTGATGATGCGGGCCACGCAATTGGTAATCGACTTGGAGGAAGTGGCGGCAAAGGCAATGTTTTTCCTCAAGCCCCTAGCGTTAACCGTGGAGAATTTCGTGATTTCGAAGGTAACATCGCGGAATCAGTGAGGAGCGGCAGTAACGTTATTGTTCGTGTGATCCCCCAATACGATGAAGGCTCAACCCGGCCACATTCAATTCTGTACCAAGCCAGAATTGACGGAAGTACTGAGGCTCGGATATTTCTTAACCCTTGCTCATGTACATTTTGAAAAGGAGATGAAATACATGTCACCTGCAGAAAGAGTTCAAACGTTCATAAATCAGATGCTCGGGTGGGAAGTGAGTTTTCATACTGAAAAAAAAAGCGACTCTTATCAACATAATTTCGAATACAGACAGCATGTTAATGTTGATGCTAGGGCGCGACTGATGGAGATTTTCTCTGAAAATCTTAGCGCCAAAGGCTTAAACGCTCTTGGTGCTGCTCGACTTGAAACTTTAGGTACTGGACGGCCACCTGAGTATGACCAGGCGGTCTTAGTCGACACCGAGAATAGCTCCGATGAAGGATGGACTGTTGAAACAATAAAACCTAAAGGGATTAAACAGCGTTACCAATACATTTTAATTATGGAGCACGGAACCCCTAAAATTGATGGAGTATGTATCTGGCGTAACAGTGCAGAAAAATGGGAGCGCCGTAACGCTATCTAAATGATTCATTACGTATTTTTTATTTTCAATATGCAAAAATCAAAAGGCATTGAGTCCCATGAAAGACATCATCCGCCTAGGCGACACCACCACCCACGGTGGTGTCGTTCTGGAAGCTTTCCCAATACCGACCTCAACGGCAAACCCATTGCCGGGGGCGGTCACATGGTCAGTTGCCCATTGTGCAAGGGGATTTTCCCGATTGCCGAGGGCAGCGCTACTTACGCCGTTGACGGGATTGCCGTCGCACTCGACGAGATGAAAACCGCCTGCGGGGCCAGCCTGATTGCCAGTGGCCCTAAAGGAGCCGTAAGCCGTTGAATGGCGACAGCGTTCTTTAAAAAACCAGCTTGCATTTGACCAGTCCGTGCTGCTCAAGCGCGACTATAAATACGATGCAGCAGGCCAACTGATCGACATCCACGACAGCCGCCGTGGGCCGCTGTCCTACCGCTACGACCCGGTTGGCCGACTGCTCAACGCCACCAGCCGCCTGGGCGTCGAAACCTTCGCCTTCGACCCGGCCAACAACCTGCTCGACGAACAAAATCAACAGGTCCAACGACCGCTGGAGCAAAACCCCAAACGCAACAAACTCATGGACAACCTGCTGCGCGAATACGCCGGCAGCCACTACGACTACGACGAACGCGGCAACCAGATCCGCCGCTGGCACAACGGCCAGCAAAGCCGCCTGCACTGGGACCTGTTCGACCGCCTGGTGCGCTTTGAAAACAGCCAACTGCGCGTCGACTACGCCTACGACCCGCTGGGAAGACGTCTCTACAAACACTCCAACGCCCACCACCTAAACCGAAGCGAAGCCGGCTCGCAGTGGAACCGCAACGAACAGGCGCGCAAACAGCGCGAACTGGGGTGCGGCTTCACGTTATTCGGCTGGGACGGCGACACCCTGGCCTGGGAAAGCAGCCCCGCGCAGGCCGATGGCGCGAGCGGCAAAACCGTCCACTACCTCTACGAACCCGGCACCTTCGTCCCCGTGGCCCAGGCCCTGCGCCACCAACCGATGCGCCTGCTGGCCCAACCGAGTTACACCGGCGCCTACGACATCGACCAAGACCCGCTGTGGACCCACACCCCGCAAGCGCTACCGATTGACGTACTGGCCTGGTACCAGTGCGACCACCTCGGCACGCCACAAGAACTCACCGACCCCACCGGCCAAATCGCCTGGAGCGCGCAGTACAGCGCGTGGGGAGAAGTCAAAGAACAACGCTCGGAATGGGCACAGCAGAAAAGCCTGACCAACCCAATCAGGTTTCAGGGGCAATACCACGATCACGAAACAGGGCTGCACTACAATCGGTATAGGTACTATGATCCACGGGTCGGACGGTTTGTCAGCAAAGACCCGATCAGCTATGCGGGTGGGTTGAATCTGTATGCGTATGCGCCGAATCCAGTGGAGTGGATTGATCCGCTTGGATTAAGATGCGATAGCCCTGCGCAAAAGCTAAAACGCAAACTATCGGCCTTACAAAGTGCAGAAAAATCTGCTGAGCGTATACGTGAACTGCCGGATGGTCGCATCAGGTATTACGATAAGGAAGCTTTAGCCAGAACTTCGGGCCCCACCAGAGGGAGATCTCATGTCACGGAATATAACTCAGCTACTGGCCAAGTGCGTACATGGGAGGAAACCTATGATCATTTCGGTGCGGTAAACCGTGTTCACCCAAAAATGAACAATGGGGAGCTATTAGATCTGCCACACTATCCTCCAACGAGATCAGATATTGATCAAGGCATCGCGAGCCCTAGCGGCAGAGCCATAAAAAAATGTCAATGTGGATGCTAGTTATGAATAACTACGAAAAAGAGACCCGATTGCTGGTGGAGTTAATAGATTATGTAGAGTCTGTACCTTACGATCCTTTACGATTTGCAAAGTACATTTATGCCAAGCGACTTGACGAGTGCATTTATCAATACGAGGACAAGAAGTTGAGCGAAGCTTTCGACCTACTAGGTGGGATGAGTGCGGGCGAGGAGTTTTTTTATTCAAAAGATGAAATCCTGCAAATGCTGAATAATTGCTTAAGCGCTTTAAAAAACAAAGTCAAGCCTTGAGGAGTATGGGTTATTTGGCGTAAACAATTACATAGCTGTGCTCAGCTTTTTTGATGAAAATAGTTCCGACAAGACAAAGGTAAAGATAGTGGGATTCATTGATAAGGTGAGAGGGGTATGCGCGCCCGCACAGAGTACTTCTATTTTTTTGTTGATATACCTAATGGCTGTGATTTTTTTTGCAATCGATAAATATTTTTCGTCAATGTCTGATGGCGAAAAACTTGCATATGAAGACGCTTGCCTGCAACACGACAATATGGACCAAGCACGATACATAGAGTGTTTGTCACTAGCCTCAATAACCAATATAAAACATTGATTTCACGGACATCACTGAGCAATTGAGATAAGTAACTAAATGAAAGACATCATCCGCCTAGGCGACTCCAGCACTCACGGTGGCGTCGTTCTCGAAGCTTTTTCGCAAACCGACCTCAACAGCAAGCCCATTGCCGGGGTCGGGCACATGGTCAGTTGCCCTTTGTGCAAGGGGATTTTCCCAATTGCTGAGGGCAGCGCTACTTACGCCGTTGACGGGATTGCCGTCGCACTCGACGGGATGAAAACGGCATGTGGCGCCGCACTGATTGCGAGTGGCCCGAAAGGTGCCGTAAGCAGTTGAACGGCAATAGCGCTCTTTAAAAAATCAGCTCGTATATGGCTAGTCTGCACTGCCCAACGCGGGTACAAATACAATGCCGCAGGCCAACTGACCGACATCACTGACAGCCGCCGTGGCCCCCTGTCCTACCGCTACGACGTGGTGGGCCGATTGCTCGAAGCCACCAGCCGTTTGGGTGTGGAAACCTTCGCCTTCGACCCGGCGAGCAACCTGCTCGACGAAAAAACTCAGCAGGTTCAAAGACCGCTGGAGCAAAACCCCAAGCGCAACAAACTGATGGACAACCTGCTGCGCGAATACGCCGGCACTCACTACGAATACGACGAACGCGGCAACCAGATCCAGCGCCTGCACAACGGCCAGCTCAGCCGTATGCACTGGGACTTGTTCGACCGGTTGGTGCGCTTTGAAAACAACCAACTGAGCGTCGACTACAGCTACGACGCCCTGGGTCGGCGCCTGTACAAAAACTCCCATGCCCACCACCGCCACAACCCGGAGGCCGGCTCGCAGTGGAATAAGAACGAACAGGCGCGCAAACAACGGGAACTGGGCTGTGGTTTTACCTTATTTGGCTGGGACGGCGACACCCTGGCCTGGGAAAGCAGCCCGCCGCAGGACGATGGCGGCTCGGGGCGTACGGTTCATTATATTTATGAGCCGGGCACCTTTGTCCCGATGGCCCAGGCCATGCGGCACACGCCGATTCGATTGTTGGCCCTGCCGAGTTACGAAGACAGCTACGACATCGATGAGGACCCGCTGTGGACCTACGAAATCAAAGCCAACCCGATCGAGGTACTGGCTTGGTACCAGTGCGACCACCTCGGCACCCCGCAGGAACTGACTGACCACAACGGCCAAATGGCGTGGAGTGCGCACTGCAAAGCCTGGGGCGAAGTGCGGGAACAGCGCTCAGAATGGGCGCAACGCGAAGGCTTGAAAAACCCGATCCGTTTTCAGGGCCAGTACCACGATCATGAAACGGGACTGCACTACAACCGCTATCGGTACTATGATCCTCAGGGCGGTCGGTTTATCAGCAAGGACCCGATCAGCTATGCGGGTGGGTTGAATCTTTATGTGTATGCGCCGAATCCCATAGAATGGACGGATCCGTTGGGGTTGACGAAGTTTCCTGTTGATGCAGGACGCAAACCAACGTCAGAGAAGCGCAATCAAAATTCTAAATGCCCATGTAGAAAAAAATGGGAAGTTAACCGCTATGATCGACTTTGTGAAGGACATGTTGGTGGTGTTGGCCAAGTGAAATATCAGCGAGATCCAGTGACTAAACAATGGTGGTCAGAGGATAAAACTGGTCACGGCGAGAGCGCATGGAAACGCTATGATAAAAACGGCGATTGGATTGCTGACGCTGACGTGTATGGTGACTATATGAGTAAGCACAAAAGCAACGTTGGGAAGATAATTAACTTTAAATCGCTTAAATGCAAGGGCGCCAAATGATTTACTCTGCCGAAGAATTCGTAAAGCTACGAGAGAGCCCTATAAAAAGCGAGTACGACCGAGCAGCCATGGATGAAGCTGATATTTCTATTTGGCGAGATATAATTAAAAAATATCCGAATCACAGAAAATGGGTAGCTCATAACAAAACCGTTCCGATAGAAATTCTTGAAGAACTATGCAAATTCGATACCGGGGTACGTCAATTTGTAGCTTCCAAGCGAAAGCTGACTGTTGAGTTATTTGAAAAACTATCAAATGACCCAGATAGTACTGTGCGAATAGCAATTGCTGCCAATAAGAAAACACCAATTGGGATCATTAAGAAACTCTTGAATGACTTTGATTCCGATGTTGCTAGTAGCGCTGCCTACAATTACAAAAATAGAAGAAATTAGGATGTGCGCCATGAGCGAATTTGATAATTAGCCAGTTTACACAGGTGGTTAAAATATAGATAAAAAAACCGCCGTAGACCTTCCAAACCAAAGCGAACCCGATCGATGTACTGGCCTGGTACCAGTGCGACCACCTCGGCACGCCACAAGAACTGACCGACCACATCGGCCAAATCGCTTAGAGCGCGCAGTACAGCGCGTGGGGAGAAGTCAAAGAACAACGCTCGGAATGGGCACAGCAGAAAGGCCTGACCAACCCGATCAGGTTTCAGGGGCAGTACCACGATCACGAAACAGGGCTGCACTACAATCGGTACAGGTACTATGATCCACGGGGCGGACGCTTTATCAGCGAAGACCCGATCAGCTATGCGGGTGGATTGAACCTGTATGCGTATGCGCCGAATCCAACGGGGTGGGTTGATCCGCTGGGGTTGGCCGGACATAAAATTAAATCAAATACTGCTGGGAGCGATGTTCTATCAAGAGGTGTTCACGTAAATGTCAATGGACCTGGATTACCCACCAAGGGCGGCCATATAAGTTTGAAACCCAATGATGCAAGTACTCATATTATTTTGGTACCTGCCGATAAAGCTACAAGAGATATGTCTACCTCTCAATGGGGTAAGGCCTGTAGCTGTGTGGAGAACTATCTTGAAACACCGGGCAATGTTGATCGACTCGCAAAGTCAGCTCAAGCTGGAGCTGATAGTCATCCGAGGTCTGATCGTGTAGGGGAACTCAAAGAGATAGGGGATATTCTTCGCCAGCATCTTGCAGCCGGAACCAACCCTGTAAAAGGTAAACGATAAAAATGTTAGCTTTATCATTTTTTGAAATTCTGGATATTTTTTTTAGATCCCCGACCACTATTCAGCCAAGTGTTTTTGGTCTCGAAAATTTTTCCTCCGAAGAATTGGAGAGAAATAACTACGAACTGGTTGGCGAGCGATATGACCTGCACTTTTATGAGAAAAGCTGTAGGGCCCCCTATCATCGCGGCGCATTAGACGTCGTACATAAACATTATTTCCATTCGGTAAATGATATTGGCAATGGCTTCTATTTAAGTCCTGGCTTGAGGCTAGTATCTGTGCTGAAGTGGTATAGCTCTACTTCCTCAAGTAACAAAACCAAGGGAAACGATATAGAATTGTATTTTTCTGATGATAAAGAAGAAGGGGCCGTAATAATAGGCGGCAGCATTGTAATTAGGTTTAATCAGTGGGATAAGCGCGGAGGATATCATGTAGGAACGATCGAAAGCGATTTTAGCGGAATGCTTACTTTCAAAAATATAGCAACAGATTCGGTAAGGAAGACAATGAATCTTCATCGAATTAGTAGCATATTATACCCACCTTTCCCAAAAGGCGAATCGGTCGCATTTATCCGCCTAGCTAGGTATTTATCCAGAGCGGCTTACATTCACCAAGAATAGTACAAGCATCTAATCACAAAGGAAACAAGTGGAACAAATAGTGAAATGCATATGTGGCAACATGAACGTATTTTAAAGTGCAAAGCGCAGCATGAAGGGAATCGTCCCCAATT
This sequence comes from Pseudomonas lundensis, assembly GCF_001042985.1. GTDB lineage: Bacteria > Pseudomonadota > Gammaproteobacteria > Pseudomonadales > Pseudomonadaceae > Aquipseudomonas > Aquipseudomonas lundensis. The sequence goes on along the minus strand of NZ_JYKY01000011.1, from coordinate 144,133 downwards.
AAAAGACGACTGCTAGGGGTGATTCATGAAATCTTCAATGTCTGTGGAAAAAGAAGCTGCAGTTGGAATTGCAAAAAATATAGCTGGAAATAAAATCAAGCCAGCTCTAGATAGGAGTCTAGAAAAACCATATCTTGAATTTGGTTTAGAATGCTAAAATTGTATCTCAATTATTATGCCTGAGGAATTCCCCAGGGACTATCTTCAAGTGGCAAAACTTCATAAAAAAATATTTAGAGTTTCGGAACTCTATATCATTTGAAAGTTTATTACACTCTGATGAGAGGTGCCAAATATCCTTGATATTGAAAGGAAGATAGAAATTATGAGCAAGTTTAAGTTCTCTAATGGCGACATAGAAAAACTTAGAAGCGCAGTTGCATAGGCAAAAAGATATTTACTTCCCTCATTCGATGAGTAGATGGCAACAAGAGGCACTTTGTATTTGCAAGAACTGCACCGGCGTTCTTTAACAATTAACTTTGATGTACTGGTACCCAGCAATGCATATCGATTGGTACAGCCGCCTACAGTGGCGGCCTGTTCGACCGCCTGGTGCGCTTTGAAAACAGCCAACTGAGCGTCGACTACGCCTACGACCCGCTGGGGCGGCGGCTGTACAAACACTCCAACGCCCACCACCTAAACCGAAGCGAAGCGAAGCGGGCTCGCAGTGGAACCGCAACGAACAGGCGCGCAAACAGCGGGAACTGGGGTGCGGCTTCACCTTATTCGGCTGGGACGGCGACACCCTCGCTTGGGAAAGCAGCCCCGCACAGGCCGACGGCGCGAGCGGCAAAACCGTCCACTACCTCTACGAACCCGGCACCTTCGTCCCCGTGGCCCAGGCCCTGCGCCACCAACCGATGCGCCTGCTGGCCCAACCGAGTTACACCGGCGCCTACGACATCGACCAAGACCCGCTGTGGACCCACACCCCGCAAGCGCTACCGATTGACGTACTGGCCTGGTACCAGTGCGACCACCTCGGCATGCCACAAGAACTCACCGACCCCACCGGCCAAATCGCCTGGAGCGCGCAGTACAACGCGTGGGGGGAAGTTAAAGAACAACGCTCGGAATGGGCCCAGCGCCAAGGCCTGACCAACCCGATCAGGTTTCAGGGCCAGTACCACGATCACGAAACAGGGCTGCACTACAATCGGTATAGGTACTATGATCCACGGGTTGGGCGGTTTGTCAGCAAAGACCCGATCAGCTATGCGGGTGGGTTGAATCTTTATGCGTATGCGCCTAATCCGGTGGAGTGGGTTGATCCGCTGGGGTTGGCGCGTAAGTGTCAGCTGGGGACATATGGCAGCTTAACGGGTAAAGCAAACACAGGCGATTCATTGGACGCACATGAGTTTATCCGAAACGATGCACTAGAGCAGATGGGTTTGGCTCCCGAAGGTACTCGCAATAAATCTAACCCTTCAATTGCAATTCCGCGCAGCATGCATACAGATATTCACAGAAATGAAAATGTGTTGGCTGCTCTACACTTGAATGTCGGCAGAGATCAGTTTCAATTCGGGCCGAATGGCTTACCTTCAAAACGTCAAATGGACGTCTGGCAAGGTGCATTAAGAACATCTGGTATTCCCGCGTCACGTGCTCGAGAGTTACGTAAGCGAGCGGAAGGATTCTTGGCAACTTGCCCATGCTTATGCAATTAACGGAGTGTAAAAATGTTTAATGAGCTTGTTTTTCTTGAAAGTGCTCCTAATAGTAATTCTCCTTATCTTGGAGGCAGTCCATATCTTCCTAAATCTATTGTTTGGCCAGTCGATTCGACAGGTAACCCGCTACTGCATTTGGCAACTTTTCCTGCTGATTTCATTAACAAATATGCACCAGTAAATTTAGGTCTGCACCTTGTTGTTTCTGTTTTTACGCCATATTCAAAAAAATCGAATTCATATATCGAAAAGGCGATGACAGAGGGTGGCAAGATAATAGCATATGTGCCCTCTGGAGAGCCCGTGGATGGGTACGGTGATCCTATACTTCCTGTGCGATGGATTAGTGTTTTCAAAAATCCTGGTGAAGATAGTGATGAAAATGGCATTGCGAAAATATCAGGTATTCCTTCGTGGATTCAGGACGAAGAGGTACACGGAGATTTGAAATATATCCTGCAAATAAATAATTCGCGCCTCAATAAAGCGGCCCCTAGCCACAAAAGCATATTTATAGGAGGTGGTGGTTTTTTACTACTAAAAAGCAATATAAATTGCGAGGATCTTATGGCTGGCAAGCTAGTAATTCAAACGTCTTAATAATTTTTATAATGAACCAAGTAATGTTCTTAAATATTCCATTGTTTCAGAGCATTTGTTGTGTGTAGTATGAAAAATATAAATCCAGCTACCAGAAAAATTCCTGAATTGATTTTTCTTGGCCGTTATAGCGAGCGTTTCCAAGTCAACGATCAGGTTTCAGGGCCAGTACTACGATCACGAAAAGGGGCTGCACTACAATCGGTATAGGTATTATGATCCACGGGCCGGACGGTTTGTCAGTAAGGATCCGATCAGTTATGCGGGGGGTTGAACCTGTATGCGTATGCGCCCAATCCGGTGGAGTGGGTTGATGCGTTGGGATTGGCGTATTGTAAATGCACCAGTAAAGATGAAAAAACTCGCTTAGCGCCTGAATTAGTATTTAAAACTAACAAGAAGGCTGCGAAACCAGCTGAAATTTGGGGGTTTAAGGAAATTAATGAAAAGATTCATGGCGGCCAGGCAGTATTCAAATTAGTTAAAGGCTACATTGCAAGAGATCTTGACGGGCATAATGGATGAGTATGAAAGATGGCAGGTTCTGTCAAGGCGCTCGGTAGTAGAGAGCGGCGCGCTGGAACTTCTGATATAAATTTAAAACGTATTGGTGATTGAGATGGGTGAGCGTGAAAATAATCCAGAGTGGGTATTGAAAGGTAAAAAAATTAGCCAGCTTATTGAGGAGCTTCAATCATTCGAAAACCAAGATCTACTGGTGGAGATATCTTTGGATGGTGGCAATACACATAAGCCAATTAGTCTGGTTAAAAAGTCTGGTGGCGTATGTTTATTGGTTAATAGTGAGATTTTACGTTGAGGTGATATAAGGGGCTAGTTGCGTATAAACTGATATTTGCAATGCGTTAGATTATTTAAATGCAATTCTGGCAGGGGCAGTCGAGTGTCTTTCGGAGTGTGGTGTGATGCATGTTGAGTGTCAGTAAAACTGAGAGCGCGCCGCGCGCAGACTTTCTGCGCCAGTGGCAAAACCGTCCACTACCTCTACGAACCCGGCACCTTCGTCCCCGTGGCCCAGGCCTTGCACCACCAACCGATGCGCCTGCTGGCCCAACCGAGTTACACCGGCGCCTACGACATCGACCAAGACCCGCTGTGGACCCACACCCCGCAAGCGCTGCCGATCGACGTACTGGCAGTTACGCGGCGATGGTTTCGCTGGCCTGTACTAGGCGGTGTTTACGACATTACTTTTCGTACAGAACGGTTTGTGCTGTTTTTGAATCAACACCTCTCCAGCCTTGGTTCACTTCTTGTGTTATCCAATATTCGGAGATGCGTCGGTGAACCTTCCCCCCATGTTTTGTACCCGTTTATTCAATTCGGGTCTGGCCCGTGAACAGCAGCGTGTTCCGGCATTTGCGGCACAGGTAGCGGCGGCCTTTGTTGACCAGCCCGTGGCGTTGGGCGGTGAACGGGAAGTCGCTGTCCGGGCAGGGGCAGCGATAGATGTAACGGGTCACGCTGCGGCGTTTGATGTCATACGTATGGCAACGATTGGGCGGCAGTTCGTACACCCCGCGCATGATTAGTTGCCACTCTTCACCATGGGCCGCGATGCGGTCGCCAAACAGTTGATGGGCGATCAGGTGCGCGACTTCGTGGGCTACGGTTTGTTTGAGGAAGTCGTCGCGGTTTTCGCGGTACAGCTGTGGATTGAAGCGCAACAGGTTTTCATGCAGGTGCGCCACACCGGCCTTCTGGCCGCGCAGCTTGAAGCTGACCACGGGGCGCTTGAAAGGGCGCTTGAAAAACGCTTCGGCAAGGTTGAAACAGTCTTCGACGCGGGAATTGAGCAGCTCGGGCATGCGGTTCGGTTCTCCAGAGCCCGCGATTATGCCGCAAGCCTGAAGCGGGCGAAGGGTCAAAGTGCCGAGCGGTTCACCCGGCTGTTAATCCTGTAGCCGCTAGCGCAGGAGGCGGCTACAGGATGCCCCCGTCAGTTGGTGTAGACCGGGCCGACGCCCAACCCCCATACGATCACGGTAAACGCCATGATCGCGACCAGCACCACCAAACCGACGGCCAGCACCGAACTCGAAAACAGAAACCCTTCATCGGGGTCGATGTTCATGAAGGTCGGCAGGCCGACATACAGCAAATACACGGTGTAGCAAATCGCCGCCGTGCCCACGGCCATGCCCAGCCACATGTGCGGGTACAGCGCCGCCAACCCGCCAATAAACAGCGGCGTGGCGGTGTACGTGGCGAACGCGACACACCGCGCCAAGCTGGGTTGGGCATCGTAGGTGCGTGCCATCCAGTGAATGAATGCGCCCATCACCCCGACCCCCACCAGCATCGACAGGTAGGACATGACCGTCATCCACAGGGCGCTTTCTGTGGTGAGCATGACCGGTGCCCGGCTGCCAATGACCCAGCCGACCTGGGTGGTGCCAATAAACGCGGAAATGGCCGGGATCGCGGCCAGGATCAGGGTATGGGTGAGGTACATGTGGCTGATGCTTTCTTCGGCATCGCCGCGTATTTGCCGCCACTCTTGATCGGGGTGGGTAAAGAGGCCCACAACGTGATGGATCATGGCTGTCGCTCCTGTAATAAAACGCATCGCCCCCAGTGGGACGCGTGCCGGTCGCGCAGCCAGATAATGTGAGGTTCAAGCAGGGCTTGCGGCCTTATGTCGCAGTATAGGAAACCCCGTGGTTAATGACGCCGGGGCGTTAGAGCATATTGTGCTGTCAGCCCCTGGCGTAATTGCCGAGACGTCTAAAGGGCGGCCACAGGGGGTTCGTGTGCGGGCGCTTTAAGGGTAAAATCGCCGCCTTTTTGTCTTAACTCGCGGAATTGAAGCGCTATGGGCACTCTCTCGGTCTCTCAAATTAAACTCCAGAAACGCCTGCGCCGATTGACCGGTGAGGCCGTTGCCGATTTCAACATGATTGAAGATGGCGACAAGGTGATGGTCTGCCTGTCGGGTGGCAAAGACAGTTACACCCTGCTCGACGTGCTGTTGCACTTGCAGAAAGTGGCGCCGATCAGCTTTGAAATCGTTGCCGTGAACATGGACCAGAAGCAGCCGGGCTTCCCGGAAGAGGTGTTGCCGGCCTACCTCAAGGCCCTGGGCGTTGAGTACCACATCGTTGAGAAAGACACCTATTCGGTGGTCAAGGAACTGATCCCGGAAGGCAAGACCACCTGTTCCCTGTGCTCGCGCTTGCGGCGCGGCACGCTCTACACCTTTGCCGATGAAATCGGTGCGACCAAGATGGCATTGGGGCATCACCGCGACGACATCGTCGAGACGTTCTTCCTCAATATGTTCTTCAACGGCACCCTCAAGGCGATGCCGCCCAAGCTGCTGTCCGACGACGGGCGCAACGTGGTGATCCGTCCGCTGGCGTACTGCAACGAGAAAGACATCCAGGCGTACGCCGATTTGCAGCAGTTCCCGATCATCCCGTGCAACCTGTGCGGCTCGCAGGAAAACCTGCAACGTCAAGTGGTCAAGGACATGCTTCAGGAATGGGACCGCAAGACGCCGGGGCGCACCGAGAGCATCTTCCGCAGCTTGCAGAATGTGATCCCGTCACAGTTGGCCGATCGCAACCTGTTCGACTTCGCCAGCCTGACAATCGACGAAACGGCCACGCCGCGCTTTGTTAATTTGCTGAACCTCTAGGCCTGGGCAGGGCTCAGATCCCCCAGTGACACCCTATTTGCCAAGAGGAGAGGGCATGCGCGATTACAAATGGCTGCACGAATATTGCTTGAACCGCTTTGGTTCGGCAGCCGCGCTCGAAGCCCGGTTGCCCGTGCCGCGAACGGCCGCGCAATTGCGGGCGATCCCCGATGACCGTTATCTCTCGACCCTGGCCCTGCGGGTCTTTCGCGCCGGGCTCAAGCACAGCGTGGTCGACGCAAAGTGGCCGGTGTTTGAAGAGGTGTTTTTCGGTTTCGACCCGGAAAAAGTGGTGCTCATGGGCGCCGAACACCTGGAGCGGCTGATGCAGGATGCGCGGATCATTCGCCATTTGGGCAAGCTCAAAAGCGTGCCGCGCAATGCGCAAATGGTGCTCGACATCGCTCACGAACACGGCAGTTTCGGTGCCTTCATTGCTGATTGGCCGGTGACCGACATTGTCGGGCTGTGGAAGTACCTGGCCAAACACGGGCATCAGTTGGGCGGCCTTTCGGCACCACGTTTTTTGCGGATGGTCGGTAAAGACACGTTCGTGCCCAGCGATGATGTGGTAGCCGCATTGAATGCGCAGAAGCTGGTGGACAAGGCGCCCACCAGCCTGCGGGATCTGGCGATTGTGCAAAATGCGTTCAATCAGTGGCACGCCGAGAGCGGGCGGCCGATGTGCCAGCTGTCACAGATGCTGGCACTGACCGTCAATCATTGACCACCATCGGCCGGATCGACGCACGGTGGCGGATTACTCTCCCGCCAGTCGTCGATCCAGCTGATGGCGCCAGCGCACAAACAGCATCGCACTGACAAACACCGCCACGCTCCCGGCGATTTCCAGCAATCCGAACACTTGCCGATTGGGGTCGAACGCCGCCAGGGCGCCTTTGATCAGGTACAGGTTGATCACATAACAGGTGAAGGAATGGCCGCGCGGATTGCCGATCAGCATGCCCGGCACCAGGAACATCAGCGGCACCAGCTCGATCAGCAAAATCACCCACGGGCGTGCGCCGTGCAAGTCGGCGAACATCAGGTAATACACGCACAGCAAGCCGATAAACCCGAAGAAACACACCAGGCTCAAGAGGCGCATCAAGCGCACGCGAGGCTGTAGCCATTCGATGGAGGGCAACACTTTGGGCTTTTTAGCCACGGGGCGTCTCCAGTTTCAACGCGATGCTGGCCAGGCGCTGGCCGAGGGCGCGGCACAGGGCGATTTCGTGTTCGTCCAGCCCGCGTTTGCCGTCGGCCCCGGCGTGGTGGCTAGGCCCATAGGGCGTGCCGCCTGCGGTGGTCTGCAACAACGCCGACTCGCTGTAAGGCAGGCCGGTGACCAGCATGCCGTGGTGCATCAGCGGCAGCAGCATCGACAGCAGGGTGGTTTCCTGACCGCCGTGCAGGCTGGCGGTGGAGGTGAACACGCCTGCAGGCTTGCCCACCAGTGCGCCGGTCAGCCACAAATTGCTGGTGCCATCGAGAAAGTACTTCAGGGGCGCGGCCATGTTGCCGAAGCGGGTCGGGCTGCCCAGCGCCAGCCCTGAGCAGTGCTTGAGGTCATCGAGGCTGGCGTACATCGCGCCTTCAGCCGGAATCGCCGGGGCAACGGCTTCGCACTCGGTGGAGATGGCTGGCACCGTGCGCAAGCGCGCTTCCATGCCGCCTTGTTCTATCCCGCGCGCGATATGCCGCGCCATGTCGCTTGTCGAGCCGTTACGGCTGTAATACAGAACCAAAATGTAAGGGGTGCTCACGGCAGGATCTCCAGCACGTTTTCAGGCGGTCGCCCGATGATTGCGCGGTCGCCCGCCACCAGAATCGGGCGTTCGATCAGCTTGGGGTGCGCGGCCATGGCATCGATCAACTGCGCGTCGCTGAGGCTGCTGTCGGCCAGATTCAGGGTTTTGTATTCGTCTTCGCCGGTGCGCAACAGCTGGCGCGCGCTGATTTTCAGTTTGGCCAGCAGGTCGGTCAGTTGGGCGGCGGTGGGCGGTGTTTCGAGGTAGCGCACCACGTTAGGCGACAGGCCACGGGCTTCGAGGAGTTCGAGCGCACCGCGCGATTTCGAGCAGCGCGGGTTGTGATAAAGCGTCAGATCGGTCATGTGCGGGTCGCATCTTGGGTAAGGTGGCGGCTATTCTACCCGCCTGACGGCCGCGCCTGAACCGTGTGCGGTAATTGGCCGCCGTCCCCCGATTGTTTGTGTGTCTTTATCGAGAAGGATCAACGCATGTTTAAGCGACTCATGGCGCTCGCAGCCCTCACTGCCGCCTTAGCGCTGGCAGGGTGCGGCAATGATTACGGGGTTGACCAGCACGGCCAGAAAGTGGCGTCCGAGCGCCTGGACAAACAGTGGAAAGTCATCAACTACTGGGCCGAATGGTGCGGGCCGTGCCGTGTGGAGATCCCGGAACTCAATGCGCTGGAAAAACAGCTGCAAGGGCAGTCCGTGGGGGTGTTCGGGGTGAATTTCGACGGTTTGCAAGGCAAGGAGCTGAGCGATGCGGCGACTGCGCTGGGGATCACCTTCACCGTGCTGGCTCAGGACCCGGCTGACGTCTTTGATCTGCCGCGCAGTGAAGCGCTGCCGGTGACCTACATCCTCGACGAGAAGGGCAAGGTGCAGGCGCAGTTGATGGGTGAACAGACAGCCGCAGGGGTGATGGCCAAGATCAAGGAACTGCGCGGTCATTAAACGCGGTAGCCGCCGCCCCGGGCTGCGGCTACTGGTGACGCGAGATCAGCTTTCTTCGGGCCACAGGCGCAACGGCTTGCCTTCAGCAGGCCAGAAGCGCACTTGCTCAATGGGAGAGATATCCCAGCGTTCCACGGTTTGCAGCGCTTCAAAGAAGCGGTGCTCCTGTTCCATCAGCGCGGGCGCGCACGCCTTGCGGGTGCTGCCGACGCCGCCGAAAGTCAGGCGTTGGCCGTCCAGCGTGTACGGTGCGAACCAGTGGTTGCAGCCGCCGCTGCCATAGGCACGACCGGCATCGTCCAGGGTGACGGTCAGGTGGCTGTTGTCGATCAGCGGACGTTCGCCGATCCACTCCAGCACGTACGTGTGGTTCTGTTGCAATTTCACCGGGTCACCCGCGCAGCCCATCAGGCTGGCGCCCAGCAGGGCCATCAGGGTCAAACGCTTCATGCCGCTTCCTTTTGTTGGCAGGTTGGGCACAGGTGCTTGCTGCCTTCGGTGCGCCAGCCCAATTCGGCAATGCGCGCGCTGGCGGCCGGTTTTTGCGCCTTGGCGCCCAACTTCGCGTCGACGGCGAATTCGAACTTCAGTTCTTTGGCGCAGCCGTCGCAGTTGACCTGCCACGCGTGAATCGACAACTCGCCAAACACCGGGCCTTTGGCGACGGCCACCCACTGGCCGCGAGGGTTGATCAGGTGACGGACTTTTTCGACGGTCAGGCGCATGGCCAAGTCTTTGCTGCCCTTGAGGGTGACCACCAGCACGTCACCGTTCTGAATCGAGCCACCGTTGCCGGTGACTTGATAAAGGCCGGCCGCTAAGGAGCGGCATTCGATCAGGGTGTGCTGCGGGCTAAGCAGGTTGTAGCGGAAATCGTGTTCGACCATGGGTCCTCCAAATAGGCCGCTATGCTAGCACGCAGACACCAATCCACGAGGCGTGGCCGCTTAACCTTCGATCAGGTTGTGGGGCGATCCGGCTTTCCAGGCCGCGATGTTCTCCAATGTGGTGCCGGCAATCGCGCTGAGGGCTTCGTGGGTCAGGAACGCCTGATGCGCCGTGATGATGACGTTGGGAAACGTCAGCAGGCGTGCCAGCACATCGTCTTGCAAGGGCAGGTCGGAACGGTCTTCGAAGAACAGTTGGGCTTCTTCTTCATACACGTCCAGCCCCAAGTACCCCAGTTGCCCGTTTTTCAGTGCTTCGATCAGGGAGGGCGTGTGCACCAGCGCACCGCGCCCGGTGTTGATCAGCATGGCGCCGTGTTGCAGGGTGGCCAGGCTTTGGCTGTTGATCATGTGCTTGTTTTCGGCGGTCAGCGGGCAGTGCAGGCTGATGATGTGCGAGCCCGCGATCAGCTCGGGCAGGCTGACGTATTCGGCGCCCAGCGCCAGCAGGGCCGGGTTGGGGTAAGGGTCGAAACACAGCAGTTTGCAACCGAAGCCCGCCATGATTTTGCCGAAGGTGGCGCCGATCTGCCCGGTGCCAACCACCCCGACAGTCTTGCCCACCACATCAAACCCGGTCAGGCCGTGCAGGGTGAAATCGCCTTCACGGGTGCGGTTGTAGGCGCGGTGCAGGCGACGGTTGAGCGCCAGAATCAGCGCCACGGCGTGCTCGGCCACGGCATGGGGCGAGTACGCCGGTACGCGCACCACGCTCAGGCCCAGGCGCCGGGCGGCGGGCAAGTCGACATGGTTGTAACCGGCCGAACGCAGGGCAATCAGGCGTGTTTTGCCAAGGGCCAGTTGCTCCAGCACCGGGGCGCTCAAGTCGTCATTGATGAAGGGGCAGACCACCTCGTAGTCATGGGCCAGGGCCACGGTGTCGAGGTTCAGGCGCGCGGGCTGGAAGTGCAGCTCAAGGTCGTCGTGTTGCGCGGCAGCGGTGAAGCTGTCGCGGTCGTAGGTCTGGCTGCTGAACAGAAGGATGCGCATGGGAGTCTTCCTTGGTTAAGTGCAGAAAGTGTCAAGCGGCGCTTCGGGCTTCAGCGCCAAGGCGGACGATGGCGTGATCGAGCTCGTCCAGTGCGGCGTACGCGTTGGGGCTCTCCTGCTTGAGCAGCGTCTCGGTACGCTGGCAGGCGGCGCGCAATTGCGGTACGCCGCAGTAGCGGGTGGCGCCGTGCAAGCGGTGAACCCGTTCGATCAGGGCGCTGTTGTCCCGAGCTTCACGGGCCTGACGAATCGCTTCGCGGTCGGATTCCAGCGAGGCCAGCAGCATGGCCAGCATGTCAGCGGCCAGATCCTGTTTACCGGCCGCCAGCCGCAAGCCCTCCTCGTGATCCAGCACGGGGAGTTGCGTTTCAGGGGTCGGCGGTTCCTGTTGGCTATCGTTGACCTGGTTGATCAGCGCCAACCCGGTCCACTTCAACACCACTTGGCCCAACTGGCGTTCGCTGATGGGCTTGGTCAGGTAGTCGTCCATACCACTTTGCAGCAGGGCGCGTTTCTCGTTGGCCATGGCGTGGGCGGTGAGGGCCACAATGGGCAACGGGGTGGACTGGCGCTCGCTTTCCCACTGGCGAATCAGCTCTGTGGTTTCGCGGCCGTCCATGCCGGGCATTTGCACGTCCATCAGCACCAGATCGAAGGCATGGGCCTTGACCGCATCAATCGCCGCATAGCCGCAGTCCACGGCCGTGACGTGGGCGCCCATGTCTTCCAGCAGTGTTTGCACCAGCAGCAGGTTTGCCGGGTTGTCGTCGACACACAGGATTCGCGGGGCACGGCTGGCCAGTAACTCGCCGCGCTCGCTACGGGTGTGACGCGGCTGGACGAGGTCCGCCAGCGTGCGGCGTAACTTGCGGGTGCAGGCGGGTTTGGACTGTAACTGCTCATGGGGGTTGGGCACGGCAGCGGCGTACAGTTGCTGTTCGGTGGTAGGGCACAGCACCAGCACCTTGCAGCCCATGCGGTCGAGGTCCCAGATGGGCTGATTCAGCCGTTCCGGCGGCAGGTCCGAGGCGGTGACGCCAAACACCGCCAGATCGAAAGCCTGGTCGGTGTGATGGGCGCTGGTCACGCCATTGCACAGGGTTTCGAGGGTGTTGAACGGCGTGACCACCAGCCCGCAGTCTTCGAGCTGGTGCTGCAAGGCCTGACACGCCAGGTCGTGTTTTTCCAGCAAGGCCACCCGACGGCCCAGCAGCGGCACGCCCGGCAGGTCTTCCACGTCATCCCGTGCCTTGGGCAGCTTGACGCTGATCCAGAACACCGACCCTTCGCCGGGGGTACTCTCGACCCCGATTTCACCGCCCATCTGTTCCACCAGACGCTTGGAAATCACCAGTCCCAAACCTGTTCCGCCGGGTTGGCGTGATAGCGAGTTATCTGCCTGGCTAAAGGCCTGAAACAACGCCCGCACATCCTGACTGGTCAGCCCGATGCCGGTGTCCTGAACGCTGATGCGCAGTTGCACGCTGCCGTCGTCCTCATCCTCGTCTTCGAGCATGGCGCGCACGGCGATGGTGCCTTCGCGGGTGAACTTGATCGCGTTGTTGACCAGGTTGGTGAGGATCTGCTTGAGTCGCAGCGGGTCGCCAATCAGCGACAACGGCGTGTCGCGGTACACCAGGCTGACCAGTTCCAGGCCTTTCTCGTGGGCGGACGGGGCGAGAATGGTCAGCGTGTCTTGCAACAAGTCGCGCAGGTTGAACGGGACGCTGTCGAGCACCAGTTTGCCAGCTTCGATTTTCGAGAAGTCGAGGATCTCGTTAATGATGCCCAGCAGGTTGTCGGCCGACTTTTCGATGGTGTGCAGGTAATCGAACTGACGTGGGGTCAGCTCGCTTTTTTGCAGCAAATGAGTGAAGCCCAGAATGCCGTTGAGCGGGGTGCGGATTTCGTGGCTCATGTTGGCCAGAAACTCGGACTTGATGCGGCTGGCTTCCAGGGCCTCCTTGCGCGCCAGGTCCAGCTCAAGGTTCTGGATTTCGATGGTTTCGAGGTTCTGGCGCACGTCTTCGGTGGCCTGATCGACGCTGTTTTGCAGTTCTTCCTGCGCGTTCTGCAAGGTCTCGGCCATGCGGTTGATGCCCGACGCCAGTTCGTCCAGCTCATGGCTGCCCAACGGTGGCAGGCGGGTTTCAAGTCGCCCGTCCTTGAGTTGGGCTACGGCTTGCTTGATCTGGCCCAGCGGTGCATTGATCGTGCGGCTCATGCGCAACGCCAGCAAGGCGGTGAACACCAGCCCGCTGGCAATCAACAGCAAGCTGGCAAACAAGCTGCGATAACCGCGCAGCAACATGTTGCTGTGGGACAGTTCAAGCTCGACCCAGCCCAGCAGGCGATGGGCTTCGTTGGGAATGATGTCGCCCGCCAGGTTGCGATGACGGCCAAAGACCGGGAGTAAATAGCGCGTGGCGTCGTCATCAGTGCGTTGCAGCAACTGCGTGCTATTGCCCAGCGGTGCCTGATTGAGCATGACCGGGCCCGCGTGGGCGAGGGTTTCGTGATTGGCGTCGAGGAACGACACGGCCCGCACGTCCTGTTGCTCCAGGGACTCGGTGGCGATGCGTGCCAGCAGGGCGGTGTCGTGTCGCCCGAGCGCGGGCGCGACCAGTGGTGCGAGCTGTTCGGCAATCATTTCACCGCGCTGCAACAGCTGGGACTGCAACTCGGACTGTTGCACCCAGGTGAAGTAGCCACCCAGCACCATGGCCATCAAGGTGACGGGCAGTAACGTGAGCAGCAATACGCGGCCTTTGATTCCCAGATTTTTAAGCACGCAATTCTCCAGCTCCACGTTTTTCTGATCTTGCCCCGCGCATCCGGCGCAGGTTTGCTGGCAGTGTAGCGATTTGCCCCGCGCCCGACTTGCAGAAATTTGCCCTGCGGGTCGCGGCATTGATCGCCATCAATCGACAGCTCCTGCCGTGGCGGTTGCCCGCGTCGGTTCAATCTTGAATAATCGCCGATTGAGAATGACTTGCAGACGCTAATGAATCCCGCCGTGAACAACCCCTACCGCCTGTTGGCCATCGAAGACGACCCCGTGCTGGGCGCTTACCTGCAAGCGCAGTTGCAGCGCGCCGGGTTTGAGGTGCGCTGGTGCCAAAACGGTCAGGACGGTTTGAACCTGGCTCAACAGCAGCCCTTTGACGTGGTGTTGATGGACATTCTGCTGCCCGGCATGAATGGCTTGCAGGTGCTCACGCAACTGCGCCAGACCCATGCATTGCCCGTCATTTTGATGTCGGCCCTGGGCGCCGAAGCCGACCGCATCAACGGTTTTCAGCTGGGCGCCGATGACTACCTGCCCAAACCGTTCAGCATGGCTGAGCTGCAAGTGCGCATCGAGGCCATCCTGCGGCGGGTGGCGCTGGACCGCACGCCCCGTGCCAGCGCCGTGTCGCTGCCTGTCGGCCAGGAAAACGGGTTGGTCTTCGACGACGCCGCCAGCGACGTGCGCCATGGCGCGCAGTACGCGGGCCTGACCCGCAGCGAATTCCGTCTGCTCGACACCCTTTACCGCAATGCCGATGAAGTGTTGAGCAAGGCGTTTCTGTACCAGCACGTGCTGCAACGCGGCTACGCGCCCCACGATCGCAGCCTCGACATGCACATCAGCCAGATCCGCCGTAAGCTCAAGAGCATCGGTTATCACGCGCGGGAAGTGCGCACGGTGTGGGGCAAGGGTTACGTGCTGAGTGCCAGCGATGCCTTATAAGGTCCCCGGCAAACACTCGGTGTTCTGGAAACTGGCCTGCCTGCTGGTCGCTTTTTGTTTACTCATGATCTGGCTGAGCTGGTCGTGGGGCCGCTACATGGACAAACGCACCGGTTTTCTCTCCCATGAGGCCCGCAGCACGCTGATGCGTTACGCCGGTGAGGCAGAAACCGCTTGGGAGCAGGCAGGACAAGCGGGTGTCGATCAGTGGTTGCAGGCGCTGGGGCACGTCGAAAGCGGCTGGGTCGGCGTCATCGGTCAGGATTTGCAGTCGCTGAGCAGCTACCCGCTCAATGAACGTGAAAGCCAGCGCCTGACCTTCCTGCGCGGGGTGGACTGGCCCATCAGTCATTTGAAAAACGCCCGCCCGTGGATGAAAGTGCCGTTCCCGCGCGACTCGTCCATCGGCTATCTGGTCATTGAGCTGCCACAGCGCTTTATGCCGGGGTATTCGCAGTGGGTCTGGCGCATCATCACCAATGGCGTGATCCCCGGCCTGTTCACCTTATTGCTGTGTGTCGGCCTTTATCGCCTGCTGATCGTGCCGCTCAATCAACTGCGCGAGCAGGCTCACGCCAGGCGCGCCGACCAATTGGGCGCGCGGGTGTCGAGCCAGACCACCAGCCGTCAGGATGAGTTGGGCGATCTGGGGCGCGCGTTCGATCAAATGTCGGAGCGCTTGCAAAGCACCGTCAGCCAACAGCAGCAGTTGCTGCGTGACTTGTCTCACGAGCTGCGTACGCCTTTAAGCCGTTTGCGCGTGGCCTGCGACAGCGAGCAGGGCGAAGCCGCGTTGCGCGAGCGATTGAGCCGCGAGGTCGATGGCATGCAGCGTCTGGTGGAAGACACCCTGCAACTGGCCTGGCTCGACGCCGAGCGAGGGCCGCTGCCGGTGGAAGCGATTCAGGTGCAGGCGCTGTGGGAAATGATCAGCGAAAACGCCCGCTTTGAAAGCGGCTGGCCCGAATCGCGTCTGCCGTGTTTTGTGGGCGCTGAGTGTTGGGTGCAAGGGCATCTCAACAGCTTGGCGCAAGCGCTGGAAAACATCCTGCGCAACGCCATTCGGCATTCCCCGCCCGCCGGGGTCGTCAGCCTTAGCGGCCAGCGTGAAGGCGACCAGTGGCATTTATGGCTCGACGATCAGGGCGGCGGTGTCGCGCCGCACGAACTGGAGCGTATCTTTGCGCCGTTCACCCGACTCGATGGCTCACGGCCCGGTGATGGCGGCTTTGGCCTGGGCTTGAGCATCGCGCGCAATGCCTTGCGGCTGCAAGGCGGCAGCCTGTGGGCAGAAAACACCCCTCAAGGGTTACGGGTACACCTGCGATTGCCGTGCTATTTGCCCCCGCATCTGTAAACGGCTGCCCGACAGCGATGACACAGTCTTCGAGGGCCGGGCTTATAGCCTTTCGCCATAAGCTCCGCACTTTGCGTGATATGGCCAATTGGCGTTTGTCGGTATGATGTGCGACCCCGCAGTCCGGATTGCGAATACGCCATGACTTTGCAGTACCCCACTATCGCCGACTGCGTCGGCAACACGCCGCTGGTGCGCTTGCAGCGCCTGGCCGGCGACACCACCAATACGTTATTGCTCAAGCTCGAAGGGAATAACCCGGCGGGCTCGGTCAAAGACCGCCCGGCGCTGTCGATGATTGCCCGCGCCGAAGCGCGCGGTCAGATCCAGCCCGGCGACACCCTGATTGAAGCCACGTCCGGCAACACCGGCATCGCACTGGCCATGGCCGCTGCGATCAAAGGCTACAAGATGATCCTGATCATGCCTGACAACTCCAGTGCCGAGCGCAAGGCGGCCATGACCGCCTATGGCGCCGAGCTGATTCTGGTGTCCCAGGAAGAGGGCATGGAAGGCGCGCGCGATCTGGCCGACAAGCTGCAGGCTGAAGGTCGCGGCAAGGTGCTCGACCAGTTTGCCAACGGTGACAACCCCGAAGCGCACTACACCAGCACCGGCCCGGAGATCTGGCGTCAGACCCAGGGCAGCGTCACCCACTTTGTCAGCTCGATGGGCACCACCGGCACCATCATGGGCGTGTCGCGCTATTTGAAAGAACAAAACCCCAACGTCCAGATCATCGGCCTGCAGCCGATGGAAGGCGCCGCCATCCCCGGCATTCGCCGCTGGCCAACCGAATACCTGCCAAAGATTTATCAGGCTGACCGGGTGGACCGGATCGTCGACATGGCCCAGCGCGAAGCTGAAGACGTGATGCGTCGACTGGCCCGCGAAGAAGGCATCTTCTGTGGCGTCTCTTCGGGCGGTGCAGTGGCCGCGATGCTGCGGTTGTCCCGGGAAGTGGAAAACGCGGTGATCGTCGCGATCATTTGTGACCGTGGCGACCGTTACTTGTCGACCGGCATTTACGATGCGCCGAACTGATGGCTAAGCAAGCAAGAGGCCTGCGGTTTCAGCCGGCTGGCGGCACCAAGGCCCCGCAAGTGCCCACGGGCAAAAAACAGCGTTTGCGCATCGAGCGTCTGGCCAATGATGGCCGCGGCATTGCCTTCCTTGACGGCCGGACCTGGTTTGTCAGCGGTGCGCTGGCCGGTGAAGACGTGGAGGCCAGGGTGCTGGGTGCCCACGGCAAAATCGTTGAGGCCCGCACTGAGCGCGTCTTTACAGCCAGTGAAGTGCGCCGCGTCGCCCCGTGTGCCCATGCCGGGCGCTGTGGCGGCTGCAGCGTGCAGCACCTGCCCCACGACGAGCAGCTTGCACTTAAACAGCGCATGCTGGCCGAGCAGTTGTCGCGGGTAGCGGCTGTCGAACCTGAGGAGTGGGCCGCGCCGTTGACCGGGCCCGAGTTCGGCTACCGCCGCCGCGCCCGCATTGCGGTGCGTTGGGATGCGCGTGCCAAACAGCTGGAAGTCGGTTTCCGCGCGGCTGGCAGTCAGGACATTGTGGCCATCGATCACTGTTTGGTTCTGGTACAGGCTTTGCAACCTATCATGGCCGGGCTGCCCGCTCTGTTGCGTCAGTTGAGCAACCCGAGGGCGCTGGGCCATGTCGAGTTGTTCAGTGGGTCGGCGATTGCCGTGCTGCTGCGCCACATGGCGCCGCTCAGCGAAGTAGACATGCAGCTGTTGCAGGGGTTTTGCCTCACCCACGGTGCCCAATTGTGGTTGCATGGCGAAGGTGAACCGCAGCCTGTCGATTTGACTCAAACGTTGGTCTACCTTTTAGAGCAATGGAATTTGCAACTGGCCTATCGCCCCGGCGACTTTGTTCAGGTCAATGCAGGGGTCAACGAGGCCATGGTGGCTCAGGCGCTGGAATGGCTGGCGCCTCAAGCCGACGAGCGGGTTCTTGACTTGTTTTGCGGGCTGGGTAACTTCGCGTTGCCGCTGGCCAAACAGGTCCGCGAGGTGGTGGCGGTTGAGGGGGTTGCGACGATGGTCGAACGCGCTGCGCTAAACGCGGTCAGTAACAACCTGCATAATGCAGCGTTTTTTCAGGCCGACCTGTCGCAGCCGCTGGCGCAAGCAGCATGGGCCAAAGACGGTTTTTCTGCCGTGCTGCTGGACCCGCCCCGCGATGGCGCTTATGAAGTGGTACGCAAGCTGTCTGCCCTTGGGGCCAAACGCTTGGTGTATGTGTCGTGCAACCCGGCCACGCTGGCGCGCGACACGGTTGAACTGATGAAGCAGGGTTATCGGTTAAAACGTGCCGGAATCCTCGATATGTTTCCGCAAACCGCGCATGTCGAGGCAATGGCGTTATTTGAAGCAGACTAGGACGGTCTGTCTATTTCTACGGGCCCGCAGTTCCACGCGACTTGGCCCTGTGGCGTGGAATCGGGATTCGGGCCGGTGATTTCGGCGCACTGAATGTGCGCCGTAGGGAAGGTAAGCAAGATGGTACAGGTCAGAGCACACCAGCCGATCAACACCGACGGCAGTCTCAACCTCGACGCATGGCTTGATCATGCCGTGAGTGTGGATGTCGCGCTGGACCGTGAAGCCTTGAAAGAAGCCTGTGAGTTTGCACGCGAGGCTGAACAGCAAGCCAATGCCGCGAAAAACCTGTGGACCGAAGGCACCTCGAGCTTTCGCACCGGGCTTGAAATCGCTGAAATTCTCGCGGATCTGAAGCTGGATCAGGATTCGCTGGTCGCGGCGATTCTCTATCGCGGCGTGCGTGAAGGCCAGATTCAACTGCCCGCCGTTACCCAGCGCTTCGGCCAGGTGGTGGCCAAGCTGATTGATGGCGTACTGCGCATGGCCGCGATCAGCGCCAGCCTGAGCCCGCGTCAGTCGATGGTGCTGGGCACCCAGGGCCAAGTTGAGAACCTGCGCAAAATGCTGGTGGCCATGGTCGATGACGTGCGCGTCGCGCTCATCAAGCTGGCCGAGCGCACCTGCGCCATTCGCGCCGTCAAGAATGCCCCGGACGAAAAACGCAACCGCGTGGCCCGCGAGGTGTTCGATATTTATGCGCCCTTGGCGCACCGTCTCGGCATCGGTCATATCAAGTGGGAGCTGGAGGACTTGTCCTTCCGTTACCTTGAGCCTGAGCAGTACAAGCAGATCGCGACCTTGCTCCATGAGCGTCGCCTGGATCGCGAGCGTTTCATCTCCGATGTCATGAATCAGTTGCGTACGGAGCTGGAAGCCACTGGCGTTGACGCGGACATCAGCGGCCGGGCCAAACACATCTATTCCATCTGGCGCAAAATGCAGCGCAAGGGTCTGGCCTTCAGCCAGATCTATGACGTGCGAGCCGTGCGGGTGCTGGTGCCCGAGATGCGCGATTGCTACACCGCGCTGGGCATCGTCCATACGCTGTGGCGCCATATCCCGAAAGAATTCGACGATTACATCGCCAACCCGAAAGAGAACGGCTATCGCTCGCTGCACACCGCCGTGATCGGGCCGGAGGGCAAGGTACTTGAGGTGCAGATCCGCACCCACGCCATGCACGAAGAGGCCGAACTCGGGGTATGCGCGCACTGGCGGTACAAGGGCACTGACGTCAAGGCCGGTTCCAATCAGTACGAAGAGAAAATCTCGTGGCTGCGCCAAGTGCTGGAATGGCACGAAGAACTGGGCGATATCGGTGGTCTGGCCGAGCAACTGCGGGTCGATATCGAACCGGACCGGGTCTATATCTTCACCCCGGACGGGCACGCCATCGACTTGCCCAAAGGCGCGACACCGCTGGACTTCGCGTATCGGGTGCACACCGAAATCGGCCATAACTGCCGGGGCGCGAAGATCAACGGGCGAATTGTGCCGCTCAACTACAGCCTGCAAACGGGTGAGCAGGTCGAGATCATCACCAGCAAACATGGCACGCCGAGCCGTGACTGGCTGAACCCGAACCTGGGTTACATCACCACGTCGCGGGCCCGGGCCAAGATTGTGCATTGGTTCAAGTTGCAGGCGCGTGACCAGAACGTGGCCGCGGGTAAAACCCTGCTTGAGCGCGAGCTGGGCCGCTTGGGCCTGCCTGCGGTGGATTACGAGAAGCTGGCCGACAAGGCCAACATGAAAACCGCCGAGGACATGTACGCGGCACTGGGCGCGGGCGACTTGCGTCTGGCGCAGTTGATCAATCTTGCGCAGCAAATGGTCGAGCCCGAACGCGGCAACGAGCAGATGGAGCTGATTCCACGCAAGGCCACAGGCTACAAACCGGGCAAGCGCGGCGACATCCAGATCGAAGGCGTGGGCAACCTGCTCACACAAATGGCCGGTTGCTGCCAGCCGCTGCCGGGCGATGCCATCGTCGGTTACATCACCCAGGGGCGTGGCGTGAGCATTCACCGCCAGGATTGCGCCTCGGTGCTGCAACTGGGCAGCCGCGAGCCTGAGCGGATGATTCAAGTCAACTGGGGGCCGATCCCGGTTTCCACCTACCCGGTGGATATCGAGATTCGGGCGTACGACCGTTCCGGGCTGCTGCGTGACGTGTCGCAAGTGCTGCTCAACGAGCGGATCAACGTATTGGCGGTCAACACCCGCTCGAACAAAGAGGACAACACCGCGCTGATGTCCTTGACCATCGAGATTCCGGGGCTCGATTCGCTGGGGCGTCTGTTGGGAAAAATCTCGCAACTGCCCAACATCATTGAAACCCGGCGTATCGGGCGCAGTGAGCCGCGATAAGGTCTGAGGAACCCCGCTTTCAGCCACTGGAGGCGGGTAACTGGCGTTGCGTGCGGCCCTGCTCATAGCGTTTTGTAGAAGAGATCCGTGATGTACAACCTCGACGATTTGCTCCACCTCATGGCCCGGCTGCGTGATCCGCAGTACGGCTGCCCGTGGGACATCAAGCAAACCTACCGCACGATCGTGCCTTACACCCTTGAAGAGGCGTATGAAGTCGCGGACGCCATCGAGCAGGGCGACTTCGAGCACTTGCAAGGCGAGTTGGGCGACTTGTTGTTTCAAGTGGTTTATTACAGCCAGTTAGCCCGTGAAGAAGGGCGCTTTGAATTTGCCGGGGTCATTGACAGCATCACCCGCAAGCTCATCCGCCGCCATCCCCATGTATTTCCGACGGGCGATCTGTATGCCCCGCTGGACGTGCCGCGCCTGAGCGAAGAACAGGTCAAGCAGCGTTGGGATGAAATCAAGGCTCAAGAACGGGCCGAAAAAGCGTCGGCGCCCCATCAGTTGTCTTTGCTCGATGACGTGCCCGTGGCGTTGCCCGCCTTATCGCGGGCCGCCAAATTGCAGAAGCGCGCCGCTCAGGTAGGCTTCGACTGGCCTGCGGCCCTGCCGGTGCTGGACAAAGTGCGTGAAGAACTCGACGAAGTGCTGGAAGCCATGGCGGACAACGACTCGACTGCCATCCATGACGAGGTCGGTGACCTGCTGTTTTCCGTGGTGAATCTGGCGCGACACCTGAAAGTTGACCCTGAAACGGCCTTGCGTGGGGCAAATGCCAAATTTGACAGGCGTTTCAGGTTTATCGAGCAGGCATTGCGCGATACCCTGCGCCCCATTGAAGATTGCACCCTTGAAGACCTGGACGCCCTCTGGGGTGAAGCCAAGCGCCAGGAAAAGAATTTACCCAGCTGCGGCTGAGTTTGCCTAAGTGAGTAAGTAGATGAGCATTTCCCTACGCGACCAGTTGCTCAAAGCCGGACTGGTCAACGAGAAACAGGCCAAGCAGGCCGGTAAAGAAAAGCAGAAGCAGCAGCGTCTGGCCCATAAAGGCCAGATCGAGCTGGATGACACTCAGCAGCGCCTGGCGGCCGAAGCCAAGGCCGAGAAGATCAAGCGCGACCAGGAGCTGAACCGTCAGCAGCAGGAGAAGGCCGAACAAAAGGCCCGCGCCGCTCAAATCAAGCAATTAATCGAAGTTTCGCGCTTGCCCAAGCTCAGCACTGAGGACTACTACAACTTCGTGGACGACAAGAAGGTCAAGCGCCTGTCGGTCAACACGCTGATGCGCAACAAGCTGGCCAATGGCTCGCTGGCGATCGTGCAGCATCAGGGTGGCTACGAAGTTATCCCGCGTGAAGCGGCATTGAAAATTCAGGAGCGCGACCCGCGCCGGATCGTGCAGCTCAACATTCTGGTTGAGCCGAAAACACCTGAAGAAGACGATCCGTATGCGGCGTACCAGATCCCAGATGATCTGATGTGGTAAGCACGCCTTCATGGCTGTCAAAACAATCCCCGCTTCGGCGGGGTTTGTTGTTTTCAAGAGGGTCGTATCAATGCTTCAGGACCGGCGCTGTTGCGCTTCCAGCTTTTCCAGCTCGGCCTTGTAGTCCTGGGCGTCGCTTTCGCGGTGGAACATACCGACCAAGGCTGTTTTTGACATTGCTGACGATTACATGATTGGCTGCGTAGAGTCTCAGCTCGCGTCCAAACCCGCTAAAGCAGACACAACCCGTCGCCGGAGCATGTTTACGCTACACGTGCGCCTCCAACAAGCTCGGCTGACGTGGTACTCAGCTCAGAGTGAAGTGCTTCCCTGCGGAGTGCGATTTGGCTTTCCTTCAGGGATATCAACCTTCAAAAGCAGTGGTGGAAGGTATGCGATGGCGGCCCTTGATCAAATGATCCTATCGCTCCCTCGGCCTGCTCACACCTCTTGGCGAGACTGATTGGATGTGAGTTTATTTTCGGTAAAACCATCGCTTGGGCTCATATTGGGTGGGGATACAGGCTGTATGGAGAAAGATACTTAACAATGCGATCCATCCAACTGCATCATTATCCTTCAGGATAGGTTTTAGTGCAGGAAAGATAATGTCATATCCGTACTTCACTGTGCTCATATGGAAAGATCCAACAAAAAGAGTTAAGAGCAAGCATAAAAAAAACCATCGCCATTTGAATTTTTTACCAGAGAAAAAGCGTGAAAAAAAATATAAAGAGGACAGTGCTGTCAGAGAGAGTGTTAGGTATAAAAAGGAAACTAGAGTGCTATTTATCATTGTTTTTGTGCTCTTGGTACATTGATCTACCTGTCACGCTATCGCTAATCCCTTCGAATACAAGAGCGCGACTCCCTATTATTTTATATGACCTGGCGTAATCGGTTTTTATATACCTGAATAGGCGCTAGGCATCTGGATTTAATACCATTCTTCCTACGGCATATGCAGAAAGTCCCAAATCAGCCGTGCCATAGGCCATATTCCCATCATGTGCGCTGCCGCCGAGTAGTTTAGCGCCCTCGTGATAAAGCTTTCTGACGGGGCCTTGGGTATCAGAACGACTCTCTAAGAGGTTACGACTGTTTTCATAAAGATTATTAGCACCATGGGCCATCATGGGTGCGCCTGCAACTACGCACAGGATACCTGCTGAGGCGTAACAGATCCCGACCCCTGCGGCAATTTGAAATGCCCCGGCGATTGCTCCCACGCCTTTTTGAGCAATTTCCATTGACTGGTTCAGCAGGCTTCGCTGTTCGTTTTCAATATCTTGTAAGCCCTGCTCAGGGCTTTTTTTGCCCTGCGAGACATCATCAACAATGCTTTTGGCATAGTAAGCGACTTCGCGATTGAACTGTAATCGCAGTGCGCCGTCCTTAATGTGCCGGACACCCAATGTGCTGGCTTGGCTTCCAAGCTTTCCAGCTGCGGCACTGACCATCCAATAGTCACAGCTACCAGGCATACAACTTTCAATGGTTGGCTTCACTCGTATTCCCCCCACGTACTGTATCCGCTGGTGCCGGCAGAATGGTGGGTCCACGTGATGTCTCGATAACGGATGGCGACATGTTCTTGCGGTTCTGCATCGTGCAGCAAAATAGCGTGAGGCATTTCAAATGTCAGGTCAGCAATAATTCCGCCATTCATCGAGATAGAATAAAATTTCTCCTGCTTTCCATAGGGCGAAACGCGGTAAAAGCTGATGATGCAGTTTATTTCTTCTCTACTTGAGAGTGCTTGAGCCAGTAGCGGCGAAGATTTATCAATATTTTTGGATATGTTAATTGGATGATGTGTTGGTTTATTAATATTGCCGACATTGGCCATATTATGGTTGCAGGACAGCACCATGATTTCATCAGTATGCGCTGTCTGATACTTATTACCCATGGAGTCCTGGGTTGAACAGCCCGCCGAAATCAGGCCTTGAGCCTTGCCGGTGATCGTCATGTAACCATGGTTAGCCATACGTGCCACTCTTTGTAGTTTTCGAGCATCCTATTGCAAGAGTTAGAGGCAAGTTGTAGGGGGTTTCTGAAAAGTTTCATCTTTGCCGGGGTTTCAAGGTCAAAAAAAACCTCGCCGGAGCGAGGTTTTTTGTCTGGCACTGTCAGTCGCGGCTCATTCGCCTTTGACTGTCTTGCCGTCCACCGTGCCGTCGAGCAGCATGATGTTGTATTCCTTGCCGTCTTTTTCGACCTGACGCAAGGCTACCAGCAGGCCATCCCATTGCTTGGCGAACCACATCTCGGTGATGCGCTTGTTCTGGGCCGGGTCGCGGACGCGCTCGACTTTGATGGCGTTGATTTTGCCGGCCTTGGTGCTGACCACTTCAGGGCCGATGACGCGGAAGTCGTAAGTGTCCACTTCGTCACCATCAACTACTTGATAGCTCATCGACTTTTTGCCGGCCAGGACGTCGCGCTGCAGGGCCAGTTGATAGGTCGACTTGTCGAGCATGCCGGTTAGCAGTTTTACCGTCACGGGCGTCTTGTTGTCGGTGCCGGTAACCGTCATGTCCTTCCAGTTGAAGTTCAGGTCGATGTTTTTGGCTTTACCCAGGCCACCCCGTTCGAAGTGATAGCTCAGGGGCACCGGCTGGTCTTTTTCCAGCTTGAGTGTGCTTTCTTCGTTCAGGCTCGCGATCAGCATCGAGGCCTTGAAGTTCAAGGTCCAGACGTTGTCTGCGCCTTTGGTCAGGCTGCGTTCTGCGGAGCCGCTCATCGGCAACTGTTTCCAGTCGGCGGTGTAGCTGGCCTTGAAAGGCTGAAGATCGGCCGCTTGCACTGCTGGGATGGCTAGCAGGCTAAGGGCAAGGAGCAGGGCACGACGCATAAAATCTCCTAGATTTGTATCTGGTGGCCGCTGGCCGGGAGTAATTGACCGTCCAATAATGCACCTTGTTCGTCGAGAGACAAGCGACCCTCGGCAAACCAGCGCACTGCAAGCGGGTAGATCCGGTGTTCCTGGGCATGCACCCGTAGCGCCAGACTGCTTGGCGTGTCTTCAGACTCGACCGGTATCACTGCCTGTACGACCAGAGGGCCGCCATCGAGTTCCTCGGTCACGAAGTGCACGCTGCAACCGTGCTCACGATCTTGCGCTTCCAGTGCGCGTTGGTGCGTGTGCAGGCCTTTGTATTTGGGCAGTAAAGACGGGTGGATATTCAGCAGGCGCCCCTGATAGTGGCGCACGAAGTCAGCGCTGAGTATGCGCATGAAGCCGGCCAGTACCACCAGGTGCGGATTGAAAGTGTCGATGATGTCGATCAGTGCAGCATCGAAGGCCTCGCGGCCCTCGAATGCTGTGTGATCCAGTACACGGGTGTCGATCCCCGCGTTCATGGCGCGTTGCAGGCCCGGGGCGTCGGCGCGGTTGGAAATCACCGCGCGCAGGGTGGCCGGGCTTTCCTTGACGTCTTTGCTGTCGATCAAGGCCTGCAAGTTGCTGCCGCTGCCGGAAAGCAGCACCACTACATCACACGAGTCAGGCATCAGTGCGCCTTGAGGTTTTGCAGCTCGACTTGCGCAGCGTCTTCTGCGGCAGTTGCGATCTGGCCGATGACCCAAGGCTGTTCACCGGCTTCACGCAGCACGTTCAGGGCGGTTTCTACGTCAGCCTGGGCCACGCAGATCACCATGCCGACGCCGCAGTTCAGGACACGGTGCATTTCGGTTTCGGCCACGTTGCCTTGTTCCTGCAACCAGTCGAATACCGCAGGGCGCTGCCAGCTGGCCACGTCCACCACGGCTTGGGCGCCTTTAGGCAGCACGCGCGGGATGTTGTCCAGCAGGCCGCCGCCGGTGATGTGCGCCATGGCCTTGACCACGCCGGTTTCCTTGATCAGCTTGAGCAGCGGCTTGACGTAGATGCGGGTCGGGGCCATCAGCAGGTCGGTCAGCGGCTTGCCGTCGAGCTGGATGTTTTCGATGTCTGCACCGGACACTTCGATGATCTTGCGGATCAGCGAGTAACCGTTGGAGTGCGGGCCTGAAGACGGCAGGGCGAGCAGGGCGTCACCGGCAGCCACTTTGGAGCCGTCGATGATTTCGGATTTTTCGACCACGCCAACGCAGAAACCTGCCAGGTCGTAGTCTTCGCCTTCGTACATGCCTGGCATTTCAGCGGTTTCGCCGCCTACCAGCGAGCAGCCGGACAGCTCGCAACCTGCGCCGATACCGGTCACCACCTGGGTCGCGGTTTCAACGTTGAGTTTGCCGGTGGCGTAGTAATCGAGGAAGAACAGTGGCTCGGCGCCGCACACGATCAGGTCGTTCACGCACATGGCCACCAGGTCGATGCCGATGCTGTCGTGTTTGTTCAGGTTCAGGGCCAGACGCAGCTTGGTGCCCACGCCGTCGGTGCCGGAGACCAAAACAGGCTGCTTGTAACCGGCAGGAATTTCGCAGAGGGCGCCAAAACCGCCGAGGCCGCCCATCACTTCCGGGCGTGCAGTGCGCTTGGCCACGCTCTTGATGCGTTCGACCAATGCTTCACCGGCGTCGATGTCTACACCGGCGTCTTTGTAGCTCAGGGATGGTTGCTTGCTCATAATCCAGGCCTTTAGGGGGGATTCGGGGAGGTCGACCGATCTCAGAGGGCCCGCTGGCAAGTGCTCATCGCTGGGAATGAAACATTTGCCGGGTGCCCGGCTGTCGCCGGTCTGCGAAGGCGCGCGATTTTATCAGGCTTGAAGGGCAGCGGCCATCCTCGGGCCGACGGGCAGGGTTATATAGCGCGAAAAAAACCTTATTTAGTCTTACTGGCCGCTGCGGGCAGGCCTGTATAAGGTATACGGGTTCACTTTTGATTTTTTATGACCGGGTGAAAACGCTGCCGTCGCGCTGAATGATTTGGCTTGCGCCCTGTCTGAAGCCTGTGCAGTGGGTTTATCGGGTCTTTCAAGACTGCTTTTTTGTCGTCAGGAATATTTCATGCGTTTTCATCATCTTTTAGCCGCGGGCTGTTTGTCCTTTTTCAGTCTGGCGAGCCATGCCGAAATTCTGACCAATTTGTATCAAGTGCGTGAGCCGGTGAGCAGTCAGTCTCCCGAAGAGCGCACCCAAGCCACGCAAAAAGCATTGCAGACACTGGTGATCCGCCTGACCGGCGATGCCAAGGCGCTGCAAAATCCTGGTCTGGAGCCGGTGCGCAAAGACCCCCAGCAAATCATTCGTCAATACGGATATGACGCCGGGCCGCCCGAAAGCCTGCAAGTGGATTTCGATCCTGTGAGCACCGAGCGCGCGTTGCGTCAGGCGGGCCTGTCGTTGTGGGGCAGCAACCGTCCGGCGTTGCTGAGTTGGTGGCTGGCCGACTCGGTGGAAGGTTCAAGCCTGGTCGGTGACGGGCAGTCGGCGGCCGAACCGCTGCGCCGTGCAGCGCAACACCGGGGGCTGCCATTGCGCTTGCCGTTGGCGGACTTGAGCGAACAACTGGTTGGCACGGTCGACAATATTGAAGGCGCCAACCCTGCGCCGTTGCGTGAAGCGTCCGAGCGGTACGGTGCCGATGCGTTGCTGGCGGTGCATGCCCGAGAAGAGGGCGGCCAGTGGCAAGCCAAATGGCGGATGTGGCTGGGCGATCAGCAGGAGCAGGGCAGTGCGCAGGCGGCCGATCAGGCAGCGTTGGCCGATGCGGTGATGCTGGCCGTGAGTGAGCGTCTGGCGCCGCGTTATGTGGTCAAGCCGGGCATTTCTACAGAGCAGTTGCTGGAAGTCCACGGCATGACCCTTGAACGTTATGCCTCGCTGGGGCGTTTGCTTGAGCCGTTTGGCGGGCAGCTTGTGCGAATAGACGGCGACCGTAGCGTGTATCAGGTCAATGGCAGTGCCGAGCAATTGCGCGCTCAACTGGGGCTGGCGCATTTGCAGGAAATCCCGGCGAGTGAGGGCGCGCCGGTGACTGAGGCGGGTCAGACGCCCGCCGCTACGCCCGCCGCACAGCTACGCTTTCGCTGGTAGGTTTTTTCTTCTTTATAAAGGATGGACGCTTGATGACGGATTCGCGGCGATGGGTATGGTGGGGCGTGGCGCTGGTGTTCGCCCTGTTTGTGTATTTCTTGCATCCGATACTCACGCCGTTTCTGGTCGCTATCGTTCTGGCGTACATGTTCGATCCCGTGGTGGACCGTCTGGAGAGGCTCGGCTTGTCCAGAACCTGGGGGGTTGTGACCGTGTTTACGCTGTTCACCGTGATTGTGACGGCGCTGGTGCTGGTGTTGGTGCCGTTGCTGGCCAAGCAGTTGATGAAACTGTACCAACTGGCGCCACAAGTGCTGGACTGGTTGCAACATACGGCGATGCCATGGGCGCAAAGCAAGTTTGGCCTGAGCGACGGCTTCTGGAAGTTCGACAAGATCAAGGCGGCGATCACTGAGCATATGGGGGAGGCGTCCGATGTCGTCGGGGTGGTGCTGTCGCAGGCCACGGCGTCGAGCCTGGCGCTGATCGGGTTTTTGGCCAACCTGGTATTGATCCCGGTGGTGGCTTTTTACCTGTTGCGTGACTGGGACATCATGCTGGCCAAGATCCGGGGCTTGCTGCCGCGTGACCGTGAAGAACAAATCGTTTCGCTGGCCAAAGAGTGTCATGACGTGCTCGGTGCGTTTGTCCGTGGGCAGTTGCTGGTGATGCTCGCGCTCGGGGTGATTTATTCCGCGGGGCTGATGCTGGTCGGGCTTGAACTGGGCCTGCTGATTGGTTTGATGGCGGGCATTGCGGCCATCGTGCCGTACATGGGGTTCATCATCGGCATTGGGGCGGCATTGATTGCCGGGCTCTTCCAGTTTGGCGGTGACCTGTACCCGATGCTCGGAATCGTCGCAGTGTTTATGGTGGGGCAGGCGCTGGAAGGTACGGTGCTTACGCCATTGCTGGTAGGTGACAAAATCGGCATGCACCCGGTAGCGGTGATCTTTGCGATTTTGGCCGGGGGTGAACTGTTCGGTTTTACCGGGGTGCTGCTGGCCTTGCCGGTGGCCGCCGTGATCATGGTGCTGATTCGCCATGTGCAGGACATGTACAAGGAGTCGCACGTGTATAAAGGTGAAGAAGACCCCGAGCTGTAGGTCTCCTCATGTTGAAAAAGGCAGGCCGCTGGTTTCGCGGGCCTGCCTTTTTTATGGCGCGGCTGGAGCTTGAGCGTTGGCAAAAACTCAAATAATCCAAGGTCTTAACGCAAACCTTTGATTTTGCTCGTGGTCTGTTACATTGTGCGCCCGGCTACAACGGGTATAAACTTTGCAAACTTTACACAGAGGCCACTAACGGTTCGTTTGAACTGTTCAGTCAGCATGAAACCGATTCAGCTGCCCCTAGGTGTGCGTCTGCGTGATGACGCTACCTTCATAAACTACTATCCAGGCGCCAATGCCGCTGCACTCGGCTATGTCGAGCGTCTATGCGAAGCCGACGCCGGCTGGACAGAAAGTCTGATCTACCTTTGGGGCAAGCATGGCGTCGGGCGTACGCACCTGTTGCAGGCAGCCTGCCTGCGTTTTGAACAGATGGGCGAGCCCGCTGTGTACCTGCCGTTGGGCGAGCTGATGGATCGCGGCATCGAAATCCTCGATAACCTCGAACAGTACGAGCTGGTGTGTCTGGATGATCTTCAGGCCGTCGCCGGACGCGCGGACTGGGAAGAAGCGCTGTTCCACCTGTTCAACC
This sequence comes from Pseudomonas lundensis, assembly GCF_001042985.1. GTDB lineage: Bacteria > Pseudomonadota > Gammaproteobacteria > Pseudomonadales > Pseudomonadaceae > Aquipseudomonas > Aquipseudomonas lundensis. Next base: position 114,506 of record NZ_JYKY01000011.1, on the reverse strand, counting down.
GTTTGCGCGACAGCGGGCGACGGCTGTTGATCGCGGCCTCGGCATCACCGCGAGAGTTGCCGATCAAGCTGGCTGACCTCAAATCCCGCCTGACACTCGCGTTGATCTTCCAGATGCGACCGCTGTCTGACGAAGACAAGCTGCGAGCCTTGCAGTTGCGCGCCTCGCGCCGTGGCCTGCACCTGACCGACGAAGTCGGGCACTTCATCCTCACCCGTGGTACCCGCAGCATGAGCGCGCTGTTTGATCTGCTGGAGCAGCTCGATCAGGCGTCTTTGCAAGCCCAGCGCAAGCTGACCATCCCTTTTCTGAAAGAAACCTTGGGCTGGTAATCCCTCGTTTTATAGCCGGTATGGCAAATGGCAGGCGCCAGAAAAACCGCGCGCCAGCAGGGTGGCGAACGCAGATTCTATCGTCAGGGGTGTAAAACCTTAGATGTCATGAGAAAACTGCCGAGTCACATTTAGATCGATTGAATTTGCAAATGAGGATCATAGTTGGCATAGTCGCGGCTACTTTTCCTACAAGCCACGGTCGTGCCCATGCTAAATCGCTTCGCACCCCTCGTGCCCCTCGCACTCGTTACCCTGTTATTTGGTTGCGCTGCGCACTCGCCAGTGTCTCAGCAAGTAGTCGACCAGCAGGTTCAAAAGTCATCTGTGTCCCAGGATTCCGCTCTTTATCAGGAAGAACTGGCGACCGAAAAAGAACTGGCTCAATTCTCCGAAAACAGCAAGCCTTATGAGCTGCCAGCATTGGCGGACAGCATTCTTGAGCGCGGCATGTCCTTGATCGGTACCCGTTACCGTTTTGGCGGCACCTCGGAAGCAGGCTTCGACTGCAGCGGTTTCATCGGTTATCTGTTCCGCGAAGAAGCTGGCATGCAATTGCCGCGTTCCACGCGCGAAATGATCAACGTTGATGCGCCGCTGGTGGCGCGTAACAAGCTCAAGCCGGGTGACCTGCTGTTCTTCAGCACCAACGGTCGCGGGCGTGTCAGCCATGCCGGGATCTACCTTGGGGACGACCAGTTCATCCACTCCAGCAGCCGTCGCAGTGGCGGGGTGCGTATCGACAAGTTGGGCGATACCTACTGGAGCAAAACCTTCATTGAAGCCAAGCGCGCACTGGCCATGGCGCCAACGAGCGTCATAGCCCGCAAGTAAAGTTAAAGCTTCACTTGAAGTTTGGCCTCTAAGGGCTAGAATTCAGTCGCATTGTTAAATTCCTGAGCCGCGAAGGTAGTGCCTGTCGCGGTTTCAGGTTTCGCGGCCGAGTTGCCGTATCCAGAATCAGGAACGTTCTGTTTATGTCAATCATGGCCCGTCTCTCAGTTTTGACTCTAGCAGCCCTGCTCAGTGCTTGCGCCAGCAACCCGCCGCCCGCCCCCGTGGCCAAAAAGCCGGTGGTATTTGCCAACCCCTCTGATGACTTCTCGCCCGTCGCCGCCGATGTGTTGTTCCGTGCGCTAGGGCTGGTGGGCACGCCTTATCGGTGGGGCGGTAATACTCCGGACTCGGGCTTTGATTGCAGTGGTCTGATCAAGTACGTCTATAACGATGCCGCTGGCATTTCGTTGCCGCGCTCGACCCGCGAGATGATCGTGATGAGTGCGCCGAATGTGGGCAAAGACAAGCTGCAAACCGGCGACCTGCTGTTCTTCGCCACCAGTGGTGGGACGCAGGTCAGTCATGCGGGGATTTACGTGGGAGAAGGGCGCTTCGTTCATGCGCCGGCCACGGGCGGTACGGTCAAGCTCGACAGCCTGTCCAAAGCCTACTGGCAAAAAGCCTATCTGAATGCCAAGCGTGTACTGCCTACCGAGCAGCACCTGGCCCGCAATCCATAAGCGGCACTGTTGAATAAAAGAGAGGCTGTGATTGCACAGCCTCTCTTTTTTTTATCGGGGCAGCCAGACAGCCCCTTACTTGGCAGACACGCGCCAGACTGTGTTGCCGACATCATCGGCCACCAGCAGATCACCCTGTTTGTCGATCACCACGCCCACCGGCCGGCCCATCGCTTTTTCATCCGCGTTGAGGAACCCGGTCAAGACATCCATCGGCATGCCGGTTGGTTTGCCATCGGCGAACGGCACGAAAATCACTTTGTAACCGCTGTGGGGTTTGCGATTCCAAGAGCCATGCTGGCCGATAAACGCCCCTTCGGTGAAGTTTGGCAACTTGCTGCCATCGGCAAAGCTCAACCCCAATGACGCTGTGTGCGGGCCGACGGCAAAGTCAGGGGCAATGGCCTTGGCCACCAATTCTGGGTTTTGCGGGTCGACCCTGACGTCGACGTGTTGGCCGTAATAGCTGTAGGGCCAGCCATAGAAACCGCCGTCTTTAACCGAAGTGATGTAGTCCGGTACAAGGTCGCTGCCGATCTCGTCGCGTTCATTGACGGCGGTCCAGAGCTTGCCGGTGGCCGGTTCCCAGTCCATGCCATTGGGGTTACGCAAGCCCGACGCGAAAATCCGGTGGCTGCCGGTGGCCGGGTCCACTTCCCAGATCGCCGCGCGGCCTTCTTCTTTATCCATGCCGTTCTCGCCCACGTTGCTGTTGGAGCCAACGGTCACGTAGAGCTTTTTGCCATCGGGGCTGGCAATCACGTTTTTGGTCCAGTGATGGTTCAGTGGGCCGCCCGGCAGGTCGACCACTTTGGTCGGCTGGGCGCTGATGCTGTCGGCACCGGCCTGATAGGGAAAGCGCAGCAGCTTGTCCGAGTCGGCCACGTACAGATCGTTGCCGACCAGTGCCATGCCGAACGGCGAATTCAGGTTCTGCAAAAACACGCTGCGGGTTTCAGCGATGCCGTCGTGATTGGCATCGCGCAGCAGGGTGATCCGGTTTGCGCTCGGCACGCCCGCGCCCGCTTTGCCCATGACCTTTTCCATCACCCAGCCGCGAACCCCCTTGCTGTCGTCCGGTTTGGGCGGGGCATTGGTTTCTGCCACCAGCACATCACCGTTGGGCAGCACATACAGCCAGCGCGGGTGGTCGAGGTCCTCGGCGAAGGCGCTGACCTGCAACCCTTCGGCGGCAATCGGCTTGGCGCCCTGAGACCATCCCACGGCGGGTGCGATATTGACCGTCGGAATCAGCGTCTTGTTGGGCTCAGGCAGCTTGGGCGAGGGGCCGGTGCCATCCGCCACTTGCAAGGTCGAACTCTCACCACAGGCGGCTAACCCTGCTGCAAGTGCGATGACAACAGCGTGCTGGCGCTTAAGCATGTGAATCTCCATGAGTGGGGTGTAAGTGATAGAGAAGCCTAGTCGTGCAAAGGTTCAGGGCAATGCCGTTTTGAAGTGGAGGTCAGCGCTTCCTTTAATTGACGCTCCACCCCCAACCCTCTAACCTTCGCCGCTTGTTTCAGGTGCTCTGCAGCCATGGGCTGGCAGGGTGAAACAGGGAAGCCGGTGAGGGGCAGGGCGCAGTGCGCCAGGTTCACGATTCCGGCGCTGCCCCCGCAACGGTAAATGAGTCAACACCGCGCTGAGTGCCACTGTGTCTGCACACGGGAAGGCGCGCGGTCAGGGTTGCTGCCAGGCAGGCGGCCCGCTCATGAGCCCGGAGACCGGCCTGATCCATCCAGCACCTCGCGGCGGGCGACGGTGTGTCGCTGTTGTGAAATCTCCCCCCGCCTCCCGTTTGCTTTTTTCAGCCCCAACGGAGAGCTGCCATGAATGAATCCCCCGAACGCGACGAACGTCATCAGGCGCGCATGCTGCGCAAAAAAGCCGTCATGGACGAGCGCATCGCCAGCGCACCCAATGAATGTGGTCTGCTGCTGGTCTTGACCGGCAATGGCAAAGGCAAGAGCAGCTCGGCTTTCGGCATGCTGGCCCGCGCCATGGGCCACGGCATGCAGTGCGGCGTGGTGCAGTTCATCAAGGGCCGCAACAGCACCGGTGAAGAGCGCTTCTTCCGCCGCTTTCCGGAGCAAGTGCGCTATCACGTGATGGGCGAGGGCTTCACCTGGGAAACCCAGGACCGCCAGCGCGACATCGCGGCGGCCGAGGCTGCCTGGGAAGTGTCCCGCGACATGCTGCGCGATCCGTCCATCGGGCTGGTGGTGCTCGATGAGCTGAACATTGCGCTCAAGCACGGCTACCTCGACCTGGATCAGGTGCTGACAGACCTGCAAGCCCGCCCGCCGATGCAGCATGTGCTGGTCACCGGGCGCGGTGCAAAACCTGAACTGATTGACCTGGCCGACACCGTGACGGAAATGAGCGTGGTCAAACACGCCTTCCAGGCCGGTATCAAAGCCCAGAAAGGCATCGAATTGTGAGTGTTCAAGCATGAGAGAGTCGCGTCATTGCCCGGCGGTGTTGATCGCCGCGCCGGCTTCCGGTCAGGGCAAGACCACCGTTACCGCCGCGTTGGCCCGTTTGCATCGCAATCAGGGGCGCAAGGTGCGGGTGTTTAAATGTGGTCCGGATTTCCTCGACCCGATGATTCTGGAGCGCGCCAGCGGTGCGCCGGTGTATCAGGTCGATTTGTGGATGGTGGGCGCAGAGGAAAGCAGGCGCTTGCTGTGGGAGGCGGCTGGCGAAGCTGACCTGATCCTGATTGAAGGGGTCATGGGGCTGTTTGATGGCACGCCGTCCAGCGCAGATCTGGCCCGTCATTTCGGGGTGCCGGTGCTGGGTGTCATCGATGGCACGGCCATGGCCCAGACCTTTGGTGCCCTGGCCCTGGGGCTTGCGCGGTACCAGCCGGACTTGCCCTTTGCCGGGGTGCTGGCCAACCGGGTGGGCACGGTGCGTCACGCGCAATTGCTGGAAGGCAGCCTGACCGAAGGCTTGCGCTGGTATGGCGCGTTGTCCCGGGAAACCGGCATCGAGTTGCCGAGCCGTCACTTGGGGCTAGTGCAAGCCAGCGAGTTGAATGACCTGGACGCCCGCCTGGATGCCGCAGCCGACGCGCTGGCCAGCACCTGCGAGGTAGCGCTGCCACCCGCTGTTGAATTCGCCGCGCCGACGCCGGTGGCGGTCGAGCCGTTGCTGGCGGGTGTACGGATTGCCGTGGCCCGGGATGAAGCGTTCGCCTTTACCTACGGCGCGAGCCTGGCCTTGCTGCGGGACATGGGCGCGGAGCTGGCGTTCTTTTCACCGATCCGTGACACGCAGCTTCCCGTTGCGCACAGCCTGTATTTACCGGGTGGCTACCCCGAACTGCATCACCTTGCGCTGTCGCGTAACCACGCGATGCTTGATGCGATCCGTGCTCATCATGCCGCAGGCAAACCGTTGCTGGCGGAGTGTGGCGGCATGTTGTACCTGCTCGATGCCTTGACCGATGTCGACGGCCAGCGCGCCGAGCTGGTGGGGGTGCTGGCGGGTGAGGCAACCATGCAAAAGCGTCTGGCGGCCTTGGCGTTGCAAACCGTGGACTTGCCTGAAGGCCAACTGCGCGGTCATACCTATCACCATTCACTGACCCGTACCGAGCTGCAACCCATTGCCCGGGGCCTGAGCCCCAATGGTGGACGCGGTGCCGAAGCGGTGTATCGCGAAGGCCGCCTGACAGCGTCCTATGTGCACTTTTACTTTCCGTCCAATCCCAAGGCCGTGGCTGCGCTGTTCGCGCCGTGTGCTGTGAAGGTGCCATGAGCGACAACGCATTCAGTCCCCAAGAGCGCGCAGCGGTGTACCGCGCCATCGCCGAGCGCCGCGATATGCGCCATTTCAGCGGCGGCGCCGTTGCGCCCGAACTGTTAGCGCGCCTGCTCGAAGCGGCGCATCAGGCCCCTAGCGTGGGTTTGATGCAACCGTGGCGGTTTATCCGCATCACCTGCCGTGAGCTGCGCGGCAAGATTCAAGCGTTGGTGGAGGAGGAACGGGTGCGCACCGCCGAGGCGCTGGGCGAGCGTTCCGATGAATTCATGACCCTTAAGGTCGAAGGCATCCAGGACTGCGCCGAAGTGCTGGTGGCCGCGTTGATGGACGATCGCGAGAAGCATATTTTCGGTCGGCGCACGCTGCCGGAAATGGACATGGCGTCATTGTCTTGCGCCATTCAGAACCTGTGGCTGGCCGCCCGGGTTGAAGGCCTGGGCATGGGCTGGGTGTCGTTGTTCGAGCCGCAAGCGCTGGCGGACCTGCTGGGCTTGCCCGTCGGGGCCAAGCCGCTGGCGGTGCTGTGCCTGGGGCCGGTCGAAGCGTTTTACCCGGCGCCTATGCTGGTGCTGGAAGGGTGGGCGCAGGCGCGTCCGCTCAATGAATTGGTGTACGAGAACTATTGGGGAGTGAGCCCATGAGTGTGGCGTTGCTGTGCGTCGCCGGGGTGGCGCTGGACGCACTGTTGGGCGAGCCCAGGCGCTGGCATCCGCTGGTCGCGTTTGGCCGTATGGCGGACCGTATCGAACAGCGTTTCAATTCCGGTGGACGCGGCTGGCGTAGTCACGGGGTCACGGCCTGGGTGCTGGCGGTCATTCCGTTGACGATTCTGGCCACGGCGTTGTCATGGCTGCCTTACATCGGTTGGCTGGTGGACATTCTGGCCTTGTATTGCGCGCTGGGCATGCGCAGCTTGGGCGAACACGTGCAACCGGTGGCTGATGCGTTGCGCCGTCAGGACCTGGATGAGGCCCGCACCCGTGTCGGTTATCTGGTCAGTCGACAAACCAACGAACTGGACGCGACCGACGTGGCGCGAGCCGCCACTGAGTCGGTGCTGGAAAACGGTAGCGATGCTGTGTTCGCGGCGATTTTCTGGTTTGCCGTGGCCGGAGCTCCCGGCGTGGTGCTCTATCGTCTGAGCAATACCCTCGACGCGATGTGGGGCTATCGCAATGAGCGGTTCGAGCGTTTCGGCTGGGCCGCTGCCCGTATCGACGATGTACTTAACTATATTCCCGCGCGTCTGGTGGCCCTGACCTACGCAGTGTTGGGTAAAACCCGAGCTGCGCTGCGCTGCTGGCGACAACAGGCGCCACACTGGGACAGCCCCAACGCAGGCCCGGTCATGGCTGCCGGTGCAGGCGCACTGGGTGTAGCGTTGGGAGGTCCGGCGATTTACCACGGTGAGTTGCACGAGCGCCCGCAGTTGGGGGAAGGCCTGCCTGCCGACGCCGATTCCATCGGTCGCGGCTGGCAACTGGTGCAGCGTGGCGTGTGGCTGTGGCTGCTGATTTTGTGTGTCGGGAGTGAATTCTATGCTTGAGCACGGTGGACGTTTGCGTCAGGCCGCCCTGCGCTACGGGATTGCCGAAGCTGACTGGCTGGACCTGTCCAGCGGTCTGGCGCCCTGGCCCTTTGCAATCGGGCACATACCCGAGCGCGCCTGGGCCCGATTGCCCGAGACCGATGACGGCCTTGAACAGGCCGCGTGCAGCTATTACGGCGCCCCGAACGTGCTACCTGTGCCGGGGTCGCAATGCGCCATCCAGTTGCTGCCGCGTCTGCGCCGCAGTGGCAAGGTCGGGGTATTGTCACCGTGCTATGCCGAACACGCCGAAGCCTGGCGCCGCAACGGGCACATCGTGCGCGAAATCATGGAGCAGGAAGTCGATTTCTACCTCGATAAGCTGGACGTGCTGGTGGTGGTCAATCCCAACAACCCGACGGGCCTGAGCCTGTCGCCCGAGCGCTTGCTGGACTGGCATGCGCGTCTGGTGCAGCGCGGGGGCTGGCTGGTGGTCGACGAAGCGTTCATGGACAACACGCCGACGATGAGCCTGGCGCCGCAAAGCCAGCGCACCGGCCTGATCGTCCTGCGCTCGTTCGGCAAGTTTTTCGGGCTGGCGGGTGTGCGCCTGGGCTTTGTACTGGCGGAACTCAAGCTGCTCAAGTTGCTCGCTGAGCAAGTCGGCCCGTGGGCGGTCAGCGGGCCGACGCGGGTGTTGGGACAGGCGTGCCTGCTCGACACCGAGGCGCACGCCCGGCAACGCCAGCGCAGCGAACAGGCCAGCCAGCGGCTGGTGGCGATGCTCGGCCAGTACGGGTTGCCCGCTCAGGGGGGCTGCGCGCTGTTTCAGTGGCTGATGACCCCGCACGCCGAGTACCTGTACGACTTCATGGCCCGGCGCGGCATTCTCCTGCGCCTGTTTACCCATAACAGCAGCGTGCGTGTCGGCCTTCCCGCCGATGAGGCGCACTGGCTCAAGCTTGAGCAGGCATTGCAGGCTTACACCAAGGAAATCCCATGAGCACGTTGATGGTGCAAGGCACCACGTCCGATGCGGGCAAAAGTACATTGGTGACAGCGTTGTGCCGCTGGTTGACCCGTCAGGGCGTGCGCGTGGTGCCGTTCAAGCCGCAGAACATGGCGCTCAACAGCGCGGTGACGGCCGAGGGCGGCGAAATCGGTCGCGCGCAGGCTGTGCAGGCGCAGGCTGCCGGGTTAGCGCCGCACACCGATATGAACCCGGTGTTGCTCAAGCCCAACAGCGACACCGGCTCGCAAGTGATCATTCACGGGCGAGCCGTGACCAGCATGAACGCCGTGGCCTATCACGATTACAAAGCCATCGCGATGCAGGCCGTACTGGCCTCCCATGACCGCCTGAGCGCGGCCTACCCGGTGGTGATGGTCGAAGGAGCCGGGTCTCCGGCCGAGATCAACCTGCGCGCCGGCGACATTGCCAACATGGGCTTTGCCGAGGCCGTGGACTGCCCGGTGATTCTGATTGCCGACATCAATCGCGGTGGCGTCTTCGCGCACTTGGTCGGCACTCTGGAACTGCTGTCCGAGAGCGAACAGGCGCGGGTTCAGGGTTTTATCATCAACCGTTTTCGTGGCGATATTGCCCTGCTGCAACCGGGGCTCGACTGGCTGGAGCAGCGGACCGGCAAACCGGTGATCGGCGTGCTCCCGTATGTCATGGACCTGCACCTGGAAGCTGAGGACGGCATCGACCAGCGCCAGATCAACAAGGCCGACCGGGTGCTTAACGTCGTGGTGCCGGTGCTGCCGCGCATCAGCAACCACACCGATTTCGATCCGCTGCGCCTGCACCCTCAGGTGAATGTGCAATTTGTAGGGCCGGGTCAGCCGATTCCCCCCGCCGACCTGATTATCCTGCCGGGCTCCAAAAGCGTTCGCAGCGACTTGGCCTACCTGCGCGCCAATGGCTGGGACACGGCCATTGAGCGGCATTTGCGCTACGGCGGCCGGGTGTTGGGGATTTGCGGCGGCTTGCAGATGCTGGGCGAGCAGGTCCACGACCCGCTGGGGCTGGAAGGCGCGCCGGGCTCCAGTGACGGGCTGGGCCTGCTGGCATTCACCACGCAGCTTGAGGCTGAAAAACAACTGCGTAATGTGCGCGGGCGCTTGGCGCTGGAAAACGCCGAGGTCAGCGGTTATGAAATTCACGCCGGTGTAACCCGCGGCAGCGCCCTTGAGCGGCCTGCCGTGCAGCTTGAAGACGGCCGTTGCGAGGGTGCTTGCAGCGCCGACGGGCAGATTATCGGGACTTACCTGCATGGTCTGTTCGAGTCGCCGGCAGCCTGCAGCGCCCTGTTGCGCTGGGCCGGGTTGCCTAGCGTTCAGGCAGTGGACTACCACGCGCTGCGCGAGCGGGACATTGAGCGCTTGGCCGATCTGGTGGAAAACCATTTGGACACGGCTCGTCTGCGGCAACTGTGTGGGCTGCAATAGCGGTGTGATCGATGCCACGGGCTGTTTTGTCTTGAGAGGTGCATGAACATGCTGCAACTGATTTTGGGCGGTGCCCGCTCGGGTAAAAGCCGTCTGGCCGAAAAGCTGGCAGCCGAGTCCGGTTACACAGTGACGTACATTGCAACCAGCCAGCCGCAGGACGGCGAGATGAGCGAGCGGGTACGGCATCATCGCGAGCGTCGGCCTGCGCAATGGGGGCTGATTGAAGAGCCGTTGGCGCTGGCCCGCGTGCTGCGCGAAAACGCCCGCGCCGATACCTGCCTGCTGGTGGACTGCCTGACGCTGTGGATGACCAACCTGTTGATGCTGGACGACGCGCAACGCCTGACGGCTGAACGCGACGCCCTGTTGGCGTGCCTGGCAGGGTTGCCGGGTGAAATTCTGTTTGTCAGCAACGAAACCGGGATGGGTGTCGTGCCGCTGGGCGAATTGACTCGCCGCTATGTCGATGAAGCCGGTTGGCTGCATCAAGCCTTGGCCGAGTGCTGTCAGCGTGTTGTGTTGACCGTGGCAGGCCTGCCCCTGACGTTGAAAGGAACTGTCTTATGAATACGCCGTGGTGGCTGCGTCCGTGTAAATCCCCGGACCGTGACGCGCAAAAGGCTGCGGCCGAGCGTCAACAGCAACTGACCAAGCCCGCAGGTTCGCTGGGGCAGCTCGAAACACTGGCGATTCAACTGGCCGGGTTGCAAGGGCGGGTCAAGCCGCGTGTCGATCAATTATGGATTGCCCTCTTCGCCGGGGATCATGGCGTGGTCGCCGAAGGTGTTTCGGCTTATCCGCAAGCCGTTACCGGTCAAATGCTGCACAACTTTGTCAGTGGCGGCGCAGCCATCAGCGTGCTTGCCCGGCAACTGGGCGCGCAACTGGATGTGGTGGACCTGGGCACGGTCACGCCGATGCTCAATCTGGCGGGTGTTCGTCACCTGCAACTGGGCGCCGGCACGGCGAACTTCGCCACAGGCCCGGCCATGACGGATGCCCAAGGTTTGAAGGCGTTGCAAGCAGGGCGCGACAGTGTCTTGCGCGCTCGCGAACAGGGCAGCGAGCTGTTCATTGGTGGTGAAATGGGCATCGGTAACACGGCGTCGGCCAGTGCCGTGGCCAGCGCGTTGCTTGAATGCCCTGCGGCCTTGCTGACCGGCCCCGGCACTGGCCTGGACGCAGCGGGCGTCAGCCATAAAGCGCGGGTGATTGAGCAAGCGCTGGACTTCCATGCGGGCCTGCTGGACGACCCGTTGCAAACGTTATTCCGACTGGGTGGTTTTGAGATTGCCGCGCTGGCGGGTGCGTATGTGGCCTGTGCTCAAGAGGGCATGGCGGCGTTGGTGGATGGCTTTATCTGCACGGTCGCGGCGATGGTCGCGGTGCGGTTGAACCCCGAGTGCCGTCCATGGCTGGTGTTCAGCCATCGGGGTGCCGAACACGGGCACCGCCATGTGCTCGAAAGCCTCGAGGCCGCGCCCTTGCTTGACCTCGGCCTGCGACTGGGCGAAGGCAGCGGGGCGGCGCTGGCCGTGCCGTTGCTGCGCCTGGCCTGCGACCTGCACGGGCAAATGGCAACGTTTGCCGAAGCGGCCGTGGCGGATCGTCCGGCATGAGTGTGCGCCTGGACCTGCTGCGCCACGGCGAAACCGAACTGGGCGGCGGCTTGCGCGGCAGTCTGGACGATGCACTGACTGAACTGGGCTGGGCGCAAATGCACGAGGCGGTTGAGGGGCAGGGGCCGTGGGACCGGATTGTCAGCTCGCCCTTGCAGCGCTGCCGCCTGTTTGCGCAAGCGCTGGCTGCGTCGCTGGAGGTGCCGTTGACCCTCGACGCGGATTTGCAAGAGCTGCACTTCGGCGTGTGGGAAGGGCAAAGCGCGGCGGCCTTGATGCAAACCGATGCCGAGGCTTTGGGCTTGTTCTGGTCTGACCCCTATGCCTTTACGCCGCCCGAAGGGGAGCCGGTACTGGACTTTGCCGAACGCGTGTTAGCGGCGGTTTTGCGCCTGCAACAGCGTTACGCGGGTCAAAAAGTGCTGGTGGTTTGCCACGGCGGTGTGATCAAACGGTTATTGGCACAGGCGCGCGGCTTGCCCCGTGAACAGCTGCTGAGCGTCGCGGTGCCCCACGGCGCCTTGTTGCACGTGCAGGTCAGCGCTGAGGGTGAGTTGCGGGAGGTGAGTGCGTGAAGGGACCGTTCTGGATTGCCCTGCAATTTCTGAGCAGTTTGCCGGTGCGGTTACCCGGCATGCCGTCGCCGGGGGAAACAGGCCGTTCGCTGCTGTATTACCCGCTGGTGGGCCTGGTGTTGGGCGTAGTTTTGTACGGCGCCACCGCGGTGTTGTCGGGTGCGCCGCTTATGCTGCATGCCGCTTTGCTGCTAACGGTGTGGGTGCTGTTCAGTGGCGGGTTGCACCTGGACGGCCTGGCGGACAGCGCTGATGCGTGGCTGGGCGGGTTTGGTGATCGCGAGCGCACGCTGACCATCATGAAAGACCCGCGCAGTGGGCCGATTGCCGTGGTGGTGTTAGTGCTGGTGCTGCTGCTCAAGTTCTGTGCCTTGTTGGCGGTGATCGAGCAGCAACAGTTCGCGGCGTTGTTGATCGTGCCGCTGATCGGGCGCAGTGCGTTGCTGGCTGTTTTTCTGACCACACCTTATGTGCGTGCAGGAGGGCTGGGGCAGGCGCTGGCCGATCATGTGCCGCGCACCGCAGGCTGGTGGGTGTTGGGTTTCAGTGGGCTGGGATGTGTACTGGTGGCGGGCATGGGTGGCGTGTGGTCGCTGGTGTTGGGCGTCATCGGGTTTGCCTGGTTGCGCCGAATCATGATGCGTCGATTGGGCGGCACCACCGGCGATACCGCTGGCGCGCTGCTGGAGTTGCTTGAGGTGGGGGTGTTGGTGGGGCTGGCCCTGATCGGCTAGCCCTCGTGTTGAGCGGGCCCGAGCAATGGGGTCAGCCACTGTGTGCTTCAAATCAGCTCAGGCGTTGGCAGCCGCTACGGTTTTATTCTTGTCACTCTTTTATTACGGGTATATACATACAAAATGTTACCGACCCAGTGTTTATGCACCAACCTGCGGCGCGCCGCCCGTGGCGTCAGCAGGCATTACGACGGCGCCCTGGATGGCTTCGGCATCAACGTTGCCCAGTATTCGCTGCTCAGCAATCTCAAGCGTCTCGATCGGCCGAGCATCTCCAGCCTCGCTGAAGCGATGGGGCTGGACCGCAGCACGCTGGGCCGCAATTTGCGGGTGCTTGAGGGCATGGGGCTGGTGAAACTGTCGGAAGGCGCTGATCAGCGTAACCGTCTGGTGTGCCTGACCGAGGCGGGTAACGAGCGTCTTGCGGCAGCCTTGCCCGCCTGGGAGAAGGCCCAGCAACGCTTGATGGACCGGTTGGGTGAGGCACGACGTGCCCAACTTTTAGAACTGTTGAATGAACTGGCAGGACCTGACTGAGCGTCGGCCGCGTCTCTACAAAAGGGTTTTTACCCGCTCCCGGAGAATAACAATGACAACGGTGTGGCGTAACAGCGGTTGGGTCTTGTTGGGCAGTGCGCTGATCTTGGCGCTGTCCTTGGGGGTGAGGCATGGTTTCGGGTTGTTTCTGCCGCCCATGAGTGCGCAGTTCGGCTGGGGGCGCGAAGTGTTTGCTTTTGCTATCGCCCTACAAAACTTGATGTGGGGGCTGGCGCAGCCCTTTACCGGGGCGCTGGCAGACCGCTTTGGCGCGGCCCGGGTGGTGATCGTCGGCGGCGTGTTGTACGCGGTGGGCCTGGTCATGATGGGGATGTCCGATTCGCCGCTGTCGCTGTCGTTGAGCGCAGGGCTGCTGATCGGGGTTGGCCTGTCGGGCACTTCGTTTTCAGTGATTCTCGGTGTTGTAGGGCGTGCCTTGCCGCCCGAAAAGCGCAGCCTGGGCATGGGGATCGCCAGCGCAGCAGGTTCCTTCGGGCAGTTCGCCATGCTGCCGGGCACGCTGGGGCTGATCGGTTGGCTCGGTTGGTCAAGCGCCTTGTTGGTGTTGGGCCTGTTGGTCGCGCTAATCGTCCCGCTGGTGAGCATGCTCAAGGATCGGCCCATGCCAGCGCTGGGCGGCGAACAGACTCTCAAGCAAGCGTTGCAAGAGGCGTGCAGCCACTCCGGGTTCTGGCTATTGGCCTTTGGTTTTTTTGTCTGCGGTTTTCAGGTGGTCTTTATCGGCATTCATTTGCCGGCCTACCTGGTGGATCAGCATCTGCCGGCGACGGTCGGTACGTCGGTGCTGGCGCTGATCGGGTTGTTCAATATCTTTGGCACCTACACGGCGGGATGGCTGGGCGGGCGGATGTCCAAACCGCGCCTGTTGACCGGCCTCTATCTGGCGCGGGCGGTGGTCATCGCGCTGTTCTTGTGGGCGCCGGTCACGACGTTCAGCGCCTACGTGTTCGGCATGGCCATGGGTTTCTTGTGGCTCTCGACAGTGCCTCTGACCAACGGAACGGTGGCGACGCTGTTTGGTGTGCGTAACCTGTCGATGCTGGGCGGTATCGTCTTTCTGTTCCACCAATTGGGGGCCTTTCTGGGTGGATGGCTCGGTGGCGTGGTCTACGATAAAACCGGTAGCTATGACCTGATTTGGCACGTTTCGATTGGCTTGAGCCTGTTAGCGGCTGCCCTTAACGTGCCGGTACGCGAGCGGCCTGTTGCGCGCTTGCAGTTGCAGGAGGGTGCGTTGTGAATTCGACCTTGATCTGGTTGGGCGGCGTGGGGGCCGGACTGGCCCTTATTGCGCTGGCGTGGTGGGGTTGGCATCAGAGTGGACTGGCCTTGCTGCAACTGGGTATGGCGACTTGCTAGTTGATGGCCTTGGCGCGTAAGTTCAGGGTCTGCATTTTTTAAAAGGACACCGATGATGCTCAAGCGCTGGATGGCGATGCCCGTACTGTTGTTGGCGTGTGCTGGACCTGTTTGGGCGGCTCAATGCCCGCCGCTGCTGGAAGGTTCGCTGCCCAAGTTGCGCTCAAAAGAGTCCATCGACTTGTGCCAGCGTTTTGCCGGAAAACCGCTGGTGATTGTCAATACCGCGAGTTTTTGCGGGTTCGCGCCTCAATTTAAAGGGCTTGAAGCGTTGAATCAACGTTACAAGGATCAGGGGCTTGAGCTGATCGGCGTGCCATCGGATGACTTCAAACAAGAGGCCAAGGATGGCGAAGAGACCGCGAAGGTGTGTTACGTGAACTACGGCGTGACGTTCACCATGACCAACCCGCAAAAGGTTCGCGGGGCCGACGCGGTTCATCTGTTCAAAGTGCTGGCTGAGCAAAGCAGTGCGCCGAAGTGGAATTTTTATAAGTACGTGGTGGACCGTCAGGGCAATGTGATTGCCAACTTTTCCAGCCTGACCAAACCTGACAGCCCGGAGCTGATTGAGGCGATCGAAAAGGCGATCGCTTCAAAACCCTGATTGACGGTCAATAAAAATCCCCGCGCTCGTCACCGAGGCGGGGATTTTTTAATTCAGCAGATAAACCCTGAGGTTCGTCGCGAATTAGAACTTGTAGGTTGCACCCACTGCGAAGCCGTTCGCGCTGTTTTCATACTTGGCGCTGTAACGGTTGATGCCTTTGGCATCGTTCACTTTGACTGCCTCTTCTTTCAGGTAAGAGTACGCCACGTCGATAGTCAGATCGTCAGTCACAGCATAACCAGCACCCATGCTGAAGATGGTCCGGTCGCCGGTAGGAATACGTGGCGAGCGGTTAGTATTGTTGGTAGGCGATTGATCCCATGTTAGACCGGTGCGCAGTATCCACTGTTTGTTCAATTGGTATGAGGTACCGATGGCGTAAGCCCAGGTGTCATGCCAGTTTTGTTCTTCTTTGATGGTGGTGAAGGCCTGTGCGCCCCCTGGGCCTGCGTTAGCTACAGTAACGCCTTCGTTCTTGACGGTAATGTCCTTCAGGCGGCTCCAGCGAGTCCAGGTAGAACCCGCGTAGACTTTCCAGGCATCAGAGATATCTTGTGTGACGGACAGGTCCCAGGATTCGGGGGTGTCGATCGACAGCGAAGCGTCATAGCGATTGCTTTTCAGCAATTGGGGCGGAGTGCCTGGACCAGCTTCCACATCAGTGTGGCCCTTGAGCTTGTAGCTGACTTTTGAGTGGTAGGTCAGGCCAACGCGGGTAGTGTCAGTGGCTTGTACCAAAATACCAGCGTTGAAGCCCAAAGCGGTGTCATCACCTTTGATCTTCACGTGGGCTTCCGGTGTTCCGGGCACCAGTGCAAGATCGGACTCCAGCTTGCCAACAATACGGTTGATGGTTGGACCAAAACCGATCGATACCTTGTCGTTGAACGCATAGCTGACGGTCGGCTGGAAGGTGACAACAGCAACGTCGCTGGTGCTGCCGAATGCGCGACCCTGGAAACTTTTTTCGTATTCAGTGGCGAGGCCAAAAGGTGCATAAACACCGAAGCCTACAGCCCATTGATCATTGATTCTGTTGGTATAAAAACCCATTGGCACGCCGGTGAATGGGACCATGTCACCTTTGTTGGTGCCTTTGGCGTTGCCCCTTGCATCTTTGATATCGGTTTTAGCGTCAATGACTGCAACGCCACCGGTCACTTGTTGACCTTGTAGGCGGGACATACCGGCAGGGTTACCAAATACGGTACTTGCATCATCAGCTTGAGACGAACGACCTGCGAAACCGGTCCCCATACCGCTAACGCTTTGTTCGTTGAGGGCGAAGCCACTGGCGAAAATCTGGCTGGAAGCCAAAGTGACGGCGAGGCTAAGTGTGGTCTTGAGCATTACTTTTTTCATTATTAGAACTCCTTTTGATCACCGGGAGGAAAGCTACCAACATTTTTGTTTAAGCGCTATAGGCCAAATCGCAGGAGATAGCGATGTTTTGTAGGACAATCCTACCGGTTTTGGATCTTTTTCTGATTGTTGAGGTGGTTGAAAATCTTAGGCCACCTGGTTGAGAGGTGTAACGCAGATGCGCCAAGCCTGAGCGAAGTCACGTAAACGTCCTTGTGGCTCAAAGACTTGGCGCCAAACTTTGGCCATGCCCACGACATCGTTAGTTTTCGGGATGATGGCTTTTTGCTCTTCAATCAACATCCACGCAATTGCCGTGGCGTAACGCAAATTTACAGTTAGCTCCAGATGAGGGCTGCATAAAAACGCGTGCTGGCTGGCGAGCCCCCTTACAAGGCTTGCCAGATCCGGGTCATGGGCGAGGTAGTCATCCCACAGTGCGGCGTGTCGAGGTTCGCGAATACTGTAAAGACCATGTCCGCGTCGGTCGTGGAGTGCTGAGCCCAGATTTGACTGACTTGCAGCAATGCCCAGCAACAACGCCTCTGCATCAGGATTGTTCATGCCTAAATACAGAAGCGTCGGGCGGATTACGTAAAGTCTCAACTCCCTGGCAGCAATACCCATGGCAACCTCGACGCCTGAAATTGGCCGGCTACACCCAGGCGCTTGGCAGCTGTGAGTCGGTAGGGTTCGCCGGAAGCGGAATGAACCGCTTGAGTTGAAGTGTAGTGTCATATCTATGCTGTAACGGACTGTTTTAAAAACATTTGCAGCATCTAGGTTGTGGCTATATACCCGCAAGTAATTAAACGATGCGGCATATTTCTTAAATTCAGGACAACAAAAAGCCCTGCTATTGGAGCAGGGCTTGTTGTATAGACGCTGGGCGCGTTGTCAGGCGATCAAGGCCTGACGTGTCCGGTCAATCACAGCTTGCAGGGGTTCTGCGCTGGAGTATTGATCGGGATACAGGCGTTCGCTGTGACGTGCGATACCGTGTTCGTTGACCAGTGTGAAGCTAAAGCAGCCTTTGCGAGCGGCCATAATCAGGCAGTTCATAGGAGCGAAGGCGTTGGTTAGGGTGCGAATGGCATCCTGAGTATGGATTTGAGTAGACATAGTTATTAGGTGTTCCTACAAATGACACGGATATGATCCGTGCAACGTTAAAACGTTCCAGTGACGTCGAGCCATCTTTGGCGTGACGAAGAACCTGACTGGAACAAAGCCGCCAGTTGGAGCGCATTTAAGTATGTGGCGCTTGGGCTGGCAGGTAGGTACTTAGGAGGGCAGGCAATCACAACAAGAGCTAAGGTTCCGTGCTCGGGGTGAAGTTCCTGATCAATTTGCAGGTTGGTTCGGTCAGAGTAAGAGTGCTTGGTGATACCCTTTGTGTTTGTTCAAAGGCCGTATCGTCGCAAGATTTACCTGGAAACCATCGAGGGGGTCGATCCCGTGTGTATCAGCGTGACTTCTCTTTAGGGAAGGTGGCTGGGGGATTTGTTCGGCCCAATTGACTTTCAGCTTGGTACTAACGCTGCGGATACTAACGGCTTGAAAAAATAAACGCAACTGTGCTAGCAAAAATACTTTCTGTACGGGGCGAAAGATGGCAGCAAACCGTTAGTCGGTTTTTGCTAAAACGCCAGTCGATTGGGCAGGGGGCGAGGGCAAACGCCGGCTCTGATTACACGCCCCTTGGGAGCGCACAGTCCTACAGATTTCATTACGTTTTGGGCCGATTCCTGCTGATGAGTATGAACTTGTGCACATTTGCAGTGCGTCATATAAACGCATGGCAGGGCGCAAGCCACACAGCCGCTTAGCCTGTTTCGCAAATTTAAGTCAATGAAAAACATCGTTTTTTTGAATTGGTGAAAAAATCGTCAGTTTGACCTCGGCCCCCGTCCTGTGGGGGTTTGGCGGGGGCAAAAGGGGGTTGTCCACTGACTTATCCACAGGATCTGTGGATTGTCCCGCGCCGTTGCTCTAGATCGGGGTTGTAGACCTTTTTCGACTTTACCCAAACGAAAAAAGGAGTAGAGTGGCGCGCCTTCTGTTCTGCCCCACAGTGTTCTATGAAGTTTCGTACAAACTCTTCCTCTGTTACGCCCTCCGGATCACCTGCCGAAGCACCCAAAAAACGGTTTTCTTTGCGCGTAGCGATCTGGCTGTTGGACAACCCGCGGCTGGGGACCAATCCGAGCATCAAACATGTTGCGGGCCATCTGCTCAAGCAGCCTGCCCGCCAGGGCGTGGTGCTGGCGCAAAGTCGTCTGGGTCAACTGATGTGCCGCGATTGCGGGAGCAAGCGCGACCAGCGCATTGGTCAGGCCTTATTGCGCAATGCTGCGCGTGCGGGCGATGAGTCAGCCCAGCAGGAACTCAACAAGATCGAAGACTGAGCTGTCTTCGACTCCGCAGCTTGGTTAACCTTGCTCTTTTACCGTGTGCGGAGGGGTTATGGCCCTGGACTTGAACAGCATTCTGCTGGGCCTGGCGGTGGCGGGCGTGCCGCTGCTGGCTTTTATCTGGCAACTGCAGCGCCGGGCCAGCGCGCATCACGCTGAGCTGGCCTTGCTCGAAGAGCGCCTGAACATGGCGCAATTGGCGCAGGAAGGTCTTAATGCGCAACTCGATGCCAGCCGTGACGAGATCAGCGATCTGGGGCAGGCCAATGCCGCCAAGCAGGCAGAGCTGGCGGCCCTGAGCCGTGAAGTGGAGTTATTGCAGGTGGAACGTGACAACGCCCGGGATGCCGCCCATGCCTGGAGTCTGGAACGCGCCCAGAAAGAAACTGAATTGCGCAGGCTGGACGCTCAGTCCGCCGCTCAGGCCGCTGAATTGCGCGAACAGCAGGAAAACCATCAGCAACGACTCAACGACCTGCAGGGTTCGCGCGATGAGTTGCGGGCGCAGTTTGCAGAGTTGGCCGGCAAAATATTCGACGAACGCGAGCAACGGTTTGCGCAGACCAGCAATGAACGGCTGGGACAGTTGCTGGACCCGCTCAAAGAGCGCATTCAGTCGTTTGAAAAGCGCGTCGAGGAAACCTATCAGCAAGAAGCCCGCGAGCGTTTCTCCCTTGGCAAAGAACTGGAGCGCCTCCAGCAGCTCAACCTGCGTTTGAGTGACGAGGCCACTAACCTTACCCGGGCCCTCAAGGGGCAGAAAACCCAAGGCAACTGGGGGGAGCTGATTCTGGAGCGGGTGCTGGAGCATGCGGGGCTGGAGAAGGGCCGCGAATACCAGACCCAAGTCAGTCTCAAAGGGCCGGATGGCGAACGCTTCCAGCCGGACGTCCTGATCATGCTGCCTGGCGACAAGCAGGTGGTGGTCGATTCCAAGGTCAGCCTGACCGCTTATCAGCAGTTTGTGGCCGCGGATGATCAGGTCATCGGGCAGGCGGCGCTCAAGCAGCACGTGCTGTCGTTGCGTAATCACGTCAAAGGCTTGGCAGGCAAGGACTATAAGCGGCTGGAAGGCTTGCACAGCCTGGACTTCGTTTTGTTGTTCGTGCCCATTGAGGCGGCTTTTTCCGCAGCATTGCAGGCCGAGCCCAATCTGTTTCAAGAAGCGTTCGACCGCAACATTGTGATTGTCAGCCCAACGACCTTGTTGGCCACGTTGCGGGTGATCGACAGTTTGTGGAAACAAGAGCGCCAAAGCCAGAACGCCCGGGAAATTGCTGAGCGCGCCGGGTGGCTGTACGACAAGTTCGTGCTCTTTATTCAAGACCTGGATGAGGTGGGCAATCGCTTGCAGCAGTTGGACAAAGCGTATGCCGCGGCGCGCAACAAGTTGAGCGAGGGGCGTGGCAACCTGGTGAGCCGCAGCGAGCAACTCAAGCTGCTGGGCGCGCGCGCCAGTAAAAGCTTGTCGCCGGATCTGCTGGAGCGCGCCATGACCGACGTGAACGGTGTGGCGCACCCCGCAGAGTGACATGTGTGCGGCGGAGTGAATCGCTCTGCCGCACGGTTAAAGCGGGACGTGCCGACTAACCAGTGCCCGCAGCACGGCGGGCTTTACCGGCTTGGCCAGATATTCCAGGCCCGCCGCATGCACCTGCGCAATCATCTCCGGGCGACCGTCCGCACTGATGACCACGCCCGGCACTGGCTCGCCCAGTTCGGCCCGTAACCAGCGCATCAGCTCAGTGCCGACTTCGCCGTTATCGAGGTGGTAATCCACCAGCACCAGTTGTGGGCGTACCCCTTCATTGAGCAGGGCCGCACATTCTTCGCGATTGCGCGCTGTCCAGACGCGACATCCCCAGCGGGTCAACAAACTTTGCATGCCGATCAGAATGCTGTCTTCGTTGTCGATGCACAGTACTTGGGCGCCGGTCACGGGTTGGCCATTTTGCTCTGCGACGACCGGTTGCGGGGCAACCTGACTCTGAGCCAGCGGCACGCTGACGCTGAATACGCTGCCTTTGCCCGGCCATGAACGGACTTGCAAGGTGTGCCCCAGCACGCGGCACAACCCGTCAGCAATCGCCAGGCCCAGCCCGAGGCCTTTTTCGGCGCGGGTCTGATGACTGTCCAGGCGTTTGAACTCTTCAAAAATGACCTGCAACTTGTCTTCCGGAATGCCCGGGCCGCGGTCCCACACTTCAAGGCACAACGCATTGCCACGACGCCGCACGCCTAGCAGGACCGGGCCTTTGGCATAGCGAAAGGCGTTGGTCAGAAAGTTCTGCAAAATCCGGCGCAGCAGTTTGATATCACTGCTCACCCGCAATCGACTGCCACGCACACGGAAAGTCAGTCCTTGTTCCTGGGCCTGCGCCTTGAACTCATTGCCCAGCGTGTCGAACAGGTCATTGAGGGCAAACGGTTTGATATCGGGGGTGAATTTTCCGTTTTCGAGCCGGGAAATATCCAGCAAATCGCTGATCAGGTCTTCGGCAGAACGTAAGGAGCTGTCCAGATGCTGCACCAGTTTCTGGGCTTCCGGGCTAAGTCCTTCCTCCTGGTGGGAAAGGGCAGAGGAGAACAGCCGCGCGGCGTTCATGGGTTGCATCAAGTCATGGCTGACGGCAGCCAGAAAACGGGTTTTCGATTGGTTGGCGGCTTCCGCGACGCCCTTGGCTTCGATCAGCGCCTTGTTCAGCTCGGACAGTTCGCGGGTCCGCTCGGCCACTCGTTGTTCCAGGCCCTCATTGGCTTCTGTCAGCGCCTGCTCTGCTTCGCGGAAGGCCGTAATGTCGGTAAAACTCATGACGAACCCGCCGCCCGGCATCGGGTTGCCGATCAGCTCAATCACCCGGCCATTGGGGAATAACCGTTCAGAGGTGTGGGCGCGACCCTGCCGCATCCAGTGCAGGCGGCGGGCCACATGCACTTCGGCTTCGCCGGGGCCGCACAGGCCGCGTTCGGCATTGTGGCGGATGATGTCTGCTATCGGTCTGCCCACGCTGATCAGGCCTTCGGGGTAGTCGAACAGCTCAAGGTAACGGCGGTTCCAGGCCACCAGCCGCAAGGACTGATCGACCACGCTGATGCCTTGGGTGATGTTCTCAATGGCGCCTTGCAGCAGGGCGCGGTTGAACTGCAAGACTTCTGACGCTTCGTCGGCAATGCGCACGACGTCTTCGAGCTGCATTTCCCGGCCTTCGATGGCCGCTTTCACCACCGCCCGCGTCGAAGAAGCACCCAGTACGCCTGCCAGCAGGCGTTCGGTATGGGCAATCCATTCGCCATCGGCATTCTGGTTTGGGTTGAAGCCTTTGCCCTGCCGGTAAGCGAAACGGATAAAGCTCTGGCGCGCGCGTTCTTCGCCGACAAAACGTGCGGCCAGCGTCAACAGGTCATTGATCTGTACCGCCAGCATGGAGCGGCCATTCGGGTGGCTGATTTCCTGGCCGATGAAGCGCCCGGCTTGCCAGTGTTCCGAGACGCGGGTGCGCGACAACACCGAGACCCACGCAAAGACGGTGAAGTTGCCGGCCAGTGACAGCACAACGCCTTGTGTCAGCGGTGTAATCGGCAGCCCCAGCGGGTTGCCGTGCAGCCAGGCCAAGCCGGGGAAGTGGCTTAATTGCCAGCCGAGGCTGTGAGCAATCAGGGGCAGCACCAGCGTGTAAAACCAGATAAAGGTGCCGGTCGCCAAACCGGCGAAGACGCCGCGACGGTTGGCTTGTTTCCAGTACAGCGCGCCGATCATGGCGGGCGCCAGTTGCGTCACGGCGGCGAAAGAAATCTGCCCGATGGTGGCCAGACTGGCCGTCGAGCCCAGCAGGCGATAGCTGACGTAAGCCAGCAGCAGGATGACCACAATCGATACGCGGCGCACCGACAGCATCCAGTAGCGGAATACTTCGAAGGGGCGCTCGGCGTTTTTGTGCCGTAACAGCCACGGCAACAGCATGTCGTTGGAAACCATGGTCGACAGGGCGACGCTGGCCACGATCACCATGCCGGTGGCCGCCGATGCGCCGCCGATAAAGGCCAGCAACGCCAGTGCCGGGTGGGCCTGGGCCAATGGCAGGCTGATGACGAAAGAGTCGGGCAAGACGGAGCTGGGCAACATCATTTGCCCGGCCAGCGCGATCGGGACGACGAACAGGGCGGCGAGGATCAAATAGGCCGGGAACACCCATTTGGCCAGTCGCAAATCCTGCGGCTCGATGTTTTCCACCACCGTGACGTGGAATTGGCGAGGCAAACAAATGATGGCCATCATGGCCACGCCGGTTTGCACCACCATCGAAGGCCAATTGACGGTCTCTTTCCAGTATTGCTCCAGGCGCGGTGCGAGCATGGCCTGATTGAACAAATCGTCGAAGCCGTCATACAGGCCGAAGGTCACGAACGCGCCAACGGCGAGAAACGCGAACAGCTTGACCAGCGACTCGAACGCAATGGCCAGCACCATGCCCCGGTGGTGTTCGGTGGAGTCGAGGTTGCGGGTGCCGAAGACGATGGTAAATAGCGCCAGTACCAGCGACACAATCAGGGCCGTGTCTTGTGCGCGGGTGCCCGTGGCGTCGGCGCCAGCACCGATCAACAGATTCACGCCGAGCACGATGCCTTTGAGTTGCAAGGCGATATAAGGCAATACGCCCACCAGGCAGATCAGGGCCACGACAATGGCCAGCGACTGGGATTTGCCATACCGCGCGGCGATGAAGTCGGCAATGGAGGTGATGTTCTCCTGTTTGCTGATCATCACCATTTTTTGCAGCACCCAAGGTGCAAACACCAACAACAGCACCGGGCCCAGGTAGATGGGTAAAAAAGACCACAGCTGCTCGGCGGCCTGGCCGACGGCGCCAAAGAACGTCCAGCTGGTGCAGTACACCGCCAGCGACAAACTATAGACCCATGCGCGAACCCGTGGCGGCAGCGGGGTGCTGCGCCGGTCACCATAAAAGGCAATGGCAAACATGACGGCCATATAGGCCAGGGCAACGGCGGCGATCAGCCCGCTGGACAACGACATGGTGACTCCTGGAGGTATAAGGTCGCAGCAATCCGGCTGCTGCGGGCTAGTCTCGCATGATGTTCAGGCGCCGTCAGTGTCGACGATGGTCGCAGCGCGGCCAGGTGTCGCAGCACTTGAAAGGCGCGCATATCGCACATATCTGTAAAGTCGATAACAGTTAGAGAAATTACCCGTTATATAGATATTCGATTCAGTTCTACTCTTGCACTACCTCGCACGAGGATCAGGAGGAACCCATGATTTGCCCTAACACGACCAACACCACTTTACGGCCCTTGAGCGCCTTGCAGCACCCGCGTGAGGTGATTCGTCAATTCACCCCGAACTGGTTTGCCGTCACCATGGGCACCGGCGTGCTGGCATTGGCACTGGCTTCGTTGCCGGTGAACATTCCTGGCCTGCACGCTGTCGCTGAAGGGCTATGGCTGTTCAATATCGGATTGTTCATTTTATTCAGCGTGCTCTACGGCGCCCGCTGGGTGCTGTATTTCGATGAGGCACGGCGGATTTTTGGCCACTCAACTGTCTCGATGTTCTTCGGCACGATCCCCATGGGGCTGGCGACCATCATCAATGGTTTTCTCCTGTTTGGCGTCGCCCGTTGGGGCAGCGGCATGGTGCAGGTGGCCGAGGTGCTGTGGTGGCTGGACGTGGCGATGTCGCTGGCGTTCGGTGTGCTGATTCCTTACATGATGTTCACCCGTCAGGAGCACAGCATTGATCAAATGACCGCTGTCTGGTTGTTGCCAGTGGTGGCGGCTGAAGTGGCGGCTGCCAGCGGTGGCCAGTTGGCGCCGCACCTGTCGGATTCGCTGGCGCAGTTCCACGTACTGATCACCAGCTACGTCCTGTGGGCCTTTTCGGTGCCGCTGGCGTTCAGCATCCTGACCATCCTGATGCTGCGCATGGCGCTGCATAAATTGCCTCACGAAAGCATGGCGGCCTCGAGCTGGCTGGCCTTGGGGCCGATTGGTACGGGAGCGCTCGGCTTGTTGCTGTTGGGCGCGAACTCGCCTGCGATCTTTGCCGCCAATGGATTTGCCGGTATCGGTGACGTGGCCAACGGCATGGGCCTGATTGCAGGGGTTGCCCTGTGGGGCTTCGGGTTGTGGTGGATTGTGATGGCGATACTGATTACCCATCGCTACTACCGCGACGGTATCCCGTTCAATTTGGGGTGGTGGGGGTTCACGTTCCCGCTGGGTGTGTATTCGCTGGCCACCTTGCGTCTGGGTAGCGTGCTGCACCTGGCGTTCTTCGAGATTGCGGGCTGTGCGCTGGTGGCTTTGCTGGCGATGATGTGGCTGATCGTGGGGCGTAAAACCCTGATCGGCGCTTACCGGGGCGAGTTGTTTGTTTCGCCCTGCATCGCGGGTTTGAAGAAGTAAGAGTTTGCCTCGGGTTTTGTACGAATGCGCTGAGACTGGTGGCATCCGTTACATAACCTGAGGCAAGGTTGTGTCTCGGGTGTTACAACAGCCCTCCAATGAGAAAGCCTCTGGCGCAACTTGAGAACATGGATGATGAGTCACCCCTCGCAGTTCAGCTTGCTAAGGAAGCGCCGCTTCCTGCCCTTCTTTGTGACCCAGTCGCTGGGCGCGCTAAACGACAACCTGTTCAAACAATCGTTGATTCTTGCCATCCTTTATAAGCTCGCCATCGAGGGGGACCGAGGGATTTGGGTCAATCTGTGTGCGCTGCTGTTTATCGTGCCGTTCTTTCTGTTTTCAGCCCTGGCGGGCCAGTTTGGCGAGAAGTACGACAAGGATCGCCTGATCCGTCTGATCAAGCTCGGTGAAATCGCGATCATGCTGGTCGGAGCGGCGGGGTTTGCGTTCGATCACTTGGCGTTGATGCTGGTCGCGCTGTTTGCGATGGGCACCCATTCGGCGTTGTTCGGACCGGTCAAATACTCAATCCTGCCGCAAACATTGCATGAGGATGAGCTGGTCGGGGGTAACGGTCTGGTAGAAATGGGGACTTTCCTGTCGATTCTGGCCGGTACGATCGGCGCGGGAATCATGCTGTCTTCGAGCAATTACGCAGGGGTGGTGTCGGTGGTGATCGTTTCCGTGGCGGCCCTGGGGTATCTGGCCAGCCGGGCGATCCCCAGCGCACCGGCCGATACGCCTGAATTACGGCTGAACTGGAACATCTTCAGCGAGTCCTGGGCCACCTTGAAAATGGGCCTGAACCAGACGCCAGCAGTGTCGCGTTCCGTCGTGGGCAATTCGTGGTTCTGGTTTGTCGGTGCGATTTACCTGACACAAATTCCGGCCTACGCCAAAGAGTGGCTGTATGGCGATGAGACCGTGGTGACGTTGATCCTGACAGTGTTTTCGGTGGGCATCGCGTTGGGGTCGATGCTGTGCGAAAAGCTGTCGGGTCACAAAGTCGAAATCGGCCTGGTACCCTTTGGCTCATTCGGCTTGACCGTGTTCGGCCTGTTGCTGTGGTGGCATTCCGGGCAGATGCCGTCGACCCTTCAACCTAACGACTGGCTGGCCGTATTGGGGTTCAGCCAGGCGTGGTGGGTGCTGTTCGATATTCTTGGTCTGGGCGTGTTTGGCGGTTTTTACATTGTGCCGCTGTATGCCTTGATCCAGTCGCGCACCGCAGAAAACGAGCGTGCGCGGGTGATTGCGGCCAACAACATCTTGAATGCGCTGTTTATGGTGGTCTCGGCCCTCGTCACCATCCTGTTGCTCAGCGTGGCGAATCTGACGATTCCTGAGCTGTTCCTCGTGGTTTCACTGCTGAACATCGCGGTCAATACCTACATCTTCAAGATTGTTCCCGAATTCAGCATGCGCTTCATGATCTGGCTGCTGAGCCATTCCATGTATCGGGTGCAACATAAAAACCTGCAAGCGATCCCGGATGAGGGCGCGGCTTTGCTGGTGTGCAATCACGTGTCTTTTGTGGATGCATTGCTGATTGGTGGAGCAGTGCGTCGGCCGATTCGGTTTGTGATGTATTACAAAATCTACAATTTGCCGGTGCTCAACTTCATCTTTCGCACAGCAGGGACGATTCCTATCGCCGGGCGCGCTGAAGATGAAGCGATCTACGAGCGGGCGTTCAAGAAAATTGCCGAATACCTGAACGACGGCGAGCTGGTGTGCATCTTTCCGGAGGGTAAGCTCACCACCGATGGCCAGATCAATGAGTTCAAGGCAGGCGTCACACGGATTCTGGAACAAACGCCGGTGCCGGTCATTCCGATGGCGTTGCAAGGGCTATGGGGGAGCTTCTTTAGTCGCGATCCCAATAAGGGGTTCTTGCGCAGGCTGTGGTCGCGAGTAACGCTGGTAGCTGGCGAGCCGATAGCGGCGAGTGAAGCGACGCAAAAAAGGCTGCGCGAGCAGGTGACGGCGCTACGCGGGCAGACACTCTAGAGCCATTGTTGGCACGGGGGTGGCGCGGCCTGGCCAGCGACTACAGAGTGGGTGGGGCTGTAGTCGCTGGCGAGTGAGGGTTCAGGCGCTGATTTTCAGGCCAACCAGGCCGGCAATGATCAGCGCCACGCTGGCCAAGCGGAACAAGGCCATGGATTCGCCAAACAGGATGATCCCGGCGATGACCGTGCCCACTGCCCCCACGCCTGTCCAGATGGCGTAGGCCGTGCCCAATGGCAGTTCCTTCATCGCAAGGCCCAGCAAGCCGAGGCTTACCGCCATGGCGGCGATGGTCAATGCGGTGGGGAGGGGGCGGCTGAAGCCGTCAGTGTATTTCAGGCCTACAGCCCAGCCGACTTCAAACAGGCCGGCGAAAAACAGAATAATCCAGGACATGCTTACCTCCATCAATTGATGGGGTCGTCCCCAGAAAATCACTCGATGAGTCGCGAGGTCGTCCTCGCTGTGCGCAGTATATTGCCCATGAATAATCTGACAGGCAACTCTGAATTTTCAGAAGCGTAGTTTTATTAACGCGCTTTCTATATAGGATGCAGCCGACCGGTGATCGTGCATCACCGGTCAGGCGTGCTTCCTGAACAGGCGTTATTCGATGCCTTGAGGGATTTCTTCACCGCCCAGCGCTTCAAACAACTGCGGCAAGAATTCGCCGAACGTCAGCATCATCAGGGTAAAGCTGGCGTCCTGTTGGCCCAGATCGTCATCACCGCCGTTCTGTTCGGCTTCGTCTTGCAGCAGGTCTTCAAACTTCAAGCGTTTGACCACCAGTTTGTCGTCCAGCACGAACGACAGTTTGTCCTGCCAGGCCAGTGACAGCTGAGTCACGACTTTGCCGGTGCTCAGGTGCAACTGGATTTCGTCGCTGGTCAGATCCTGACGCTTGCAGCGAATGATGCCACCGTCTTCATGGGTGTCGCGCAGCTCGCATTCGTCGAGGACAAAGAAGTTCTCGGCGGCTTTTTGAGTCTTGACCCATTCGGTCATGGTTGCGCTTGGCGCCACTTTGACAGCCAATGGACGCACCGGCAGCGAACCCACCACTTCACGCAAGGTGGAGAGCAGGTCTTCAGCGCGTTTCGGGCTGGAGGCGTTAACCAGAATCAGACCCTGTTTAGGTGCGAGGGCGGCGAAGGTGGCCGAGCGACGAATAAAGGCACGGGGCAAGAAGGCCTGGATGATTTCATCCTTGAGCTGGTCGCGTTCCTTTTTGTAGACCTTGCGCATTTGCTCGGCTTCGATCTCTTCGACCTTTTCCTTGAGTGCGTCACGCACCACGCTGCCGGGCAGGATGCGTTCTTCTTTGCGGGCGGCGATCAGCAGGAAGTCCTGGCTGACGTGAACCAGGGGAGCGTCTTCGCCTTTGCCGAAAGGGGCGACGAAACCGTAAGTGGCTAATTCCTGACTTGAACAGGCGCGGGCCAGTTTGGTGGCCAGTGCAGTTTCCAGCACCTGCGCATCAAAAGGCAGATCTTGGGTCAGGCGATAGATAAGCAGGTTTTTGAACCACATGGGGTGAATCACTCCTTTATACAAAGACGGCATTATTCGCCTCATGGGCGCATAGGCCAACCCTGCGCTAAGCCTTTGTCGTGCATAAGAAAATTATTTTAAAAAGTGCTTGCCAGACGTCAGGTCGCTCCGTAGAATGCGCGCCACACCGAGAGTGAAAGGGTGATTAGCTCAGCTGGGAGAGCATCTGCCTTACAAGCAGAGGGTCGGCGGTTCGATCCCGTCATCACCCACCATTCACTTGCAGTGTTACGCGCAGCGGTAGTTCAGTCGGTTAGAATACCGGCCTGTCACGCCGGGGGTCGCGGGTTCGAGTCCCGTCCGCTGCGCCATATTTTGATCACAAGCCCCTTGAACGCTTGTGATCTGGGGAAGCCCCGCTCAACGCGGGGTTTTTCTTGAAAGGCTTAGATTCAACAGCTTGCTGAGGAATCCAAGAGCAGGGCGCTGGAAAAGGTCGTTTTTGACAGTTTTTAAAAAAAACTGAATAAAAACAACCAATTACACAATAAGTGTGAGAGAATGCGCCCCGCAACGAGAGTGAAGCAAGGGTGATTAGCTCAGCTGGGAGAGCATCTGCCTTACAAGCAGAGGGTCGGCGGTTCGATCCCGTCATCACCCACCATTCGCTTTCAATGTTACGCGCAGCGGTAGTTCAGTCGGTTAGAATACCGGCCTGTCACGCCGGGGGTCGCGGGTTCGAGTCCCGTCCGCTGCGCCATATTCGGAACACAAGCCCCTTGAATGCTTGTGATCCACAAGAAGCCTGCCACGTTCAGGCTTTTTTGTGCGCGTGTGTTTTGTGTAAGGTTTTCCCGGCTAGGGCTACGGCAACGGCAGCAGTCGAGGCCGGGTGCGGCGGTGAAGCCGTCGCCAGGTCTGTGACCACCCTCATCCTTGCGCCGCAAACTCAAACCAATAAAAGCTTGGCAGGCGCTCGCGTCCCGATAAGTGGCCACAGGCGACGATTGTGACGTTAAAAGTCCCAGCGCGTTGTCACCATGACATTGCGCGGATCGCCGTAATACGATGAGTTATAAAACCCGATGTTGGTGTAATACGATTTGTCGAAGACGTTGTTCAGGTTCACCGTGGCTGACACATGCTCCGTCAGCTGATACTTGGCCATCACATCGACAAGCCAGTACGCGTCTTGCGAAAACTTCTCCTGCGCGCCGCCTTTGTTGTAGTTGGTCAGCACTTGCCAGCCTGTGCCTTGCCAGCGAACGCCGCCGCCCACGGTCAATTTGTCGAGGTTGCCACTCAATTTATAGCGGGTGTACAGGTTGATTTGATCTTCCGGTTCCCAGGTCGACACTTTCTTTCCGCTCTGATCGCGGCTGACTTTGTGCGTGTAGCCTGCCTGTAACTGCCAACCTGGCATCACTTCACCCGATATTTCCGCCTCGTAGCCTTTTGTGGTGGCCTTGATGCCTTTGTAGGCGTAGTCAATGTCAGGGTTGGTCGGGTGGGCGTTGTAGGCGGTGTCCGCTTCGGGCCGGTTATCTTGATGCACTTCAAAGTACGCCAGGCTTGAGTTCAATTGCCCGTCGAAGAATTCGCCTTTCAGGCCGATCTCATAGTTGCTGCCTTCGTCTGGCTCAAGCATTTTGTTGTCGCGATTGCGGTAGTAAGACTGGGGCAAGAATATTTCGGTGTAGCTGGCATAGGCCGAAACAGAGTCGTTGATGTCGTAGATCAGGCCTGCGTAAGGCAGTACTTTGCCGGTGTCCTTGGCCTGGCTGGTGCCTGTTAGCGAGTAGTTGGCAACGCGGGTGCCCAACATGAGGGTCAAGTCATCGGTCAGGCTGAAACGCCCCGTCACATAAGTGCCGGTCTGGCGTGTGATTTCATCGTTTTTGGAGGTGACATTGCCCCAGTCGGGTTCCGGTGCGTCGCCGTCCCAGTGGTAATAGTCATAGGCGTTATTGACCATGAGCGCGTTCGTGTAGTCCTTGCCCGTCCAGTGAGAGCGAGAAACCGAGCCGCCGACGACCAGTTGATGTTCGCGGCCCAGCAGGCTGAAAGGCCCCGTAGCGTAAAGGTCTGCGCTATCACTGACGTACTCGCCGGTGTATTTGCGCGCCAGGATTTTTGCCTTGCCGGTGTTCACATCCGGATCAAGCAGTGCTCCCAGCGGGGCGTCGTAGCCATTGATCTGATGGTTGTACTGACCTTTGGTCACCCAGCCATTGGCGAAGTCATGCTCCAGCGTGGCGAAGACAGTCCGGGTGTATTGCTCCCAACTGCTCCATTTCGCGCCATTGTTGAACGAACGTGGGTTATCGATCCGATCGCCCGCAGAGTTGAACAGCGATGCACTGCCCGACCAGCTCGAGCCGGTGGGGTGGTTGTCCTGATAGTCGGCCCCCAGGGTGAGCAAGGTGTCCGGGGTTAAGTCGACCTCAAGAATGCCGTAGTACACCTCGCTGTCGCGCTTGTAATGGTCCATGAATGAGTGCTTGTCCTGATAAGCCGCGACCGCCCGGCCTCGTACATGGCCGCTGTCGCTCAGGGGGCCGCTGACGTCCACTTCCGAGCGGTAGTTGTCCCATGATCCGGCGCCCAGATCGATGTGGGCCTTGAAGTCACGGGTAGGCTTTTTGCGCACCATGTTGATGGTCCCGCCCGGCCCGCCAGCGCCAGTGAGCAGCCCGGTGGCGCCTTTGAGTATCTCGACGCGGTCATAGATCGCCGTATCGGTGAGTGTGTGACCCGCCGAGTACTGCGGGTCCTGCAAGATGGGAATGCCGTCGTACTGGAAGTTTTTAATGGCAAAGCCGCGCGAGTAGTAACTGGTGCGGTCGCTGTCATAGGTGGCCACGGTGATGCCGGGCGTGTGGCGCATGACGTCGTCGATCGAGTTCAGACCGAAATCATCCATCGCCTGTCGGGTCACGACGGAGATCGACTGTGGGGGTTGGCGGGGTGTGAGCACCATGCGTGTGGCTGTGGCGATGCTTCCGGGCGTGTAGGAGCCAGTCCCTTCGGTGATGGTGCCGAGCTGGTTGGCGCTGACCTCGGTGGCGCCCAGTTCCAGAGCGCCGCCTGGTTGGGGAGTGGCTTGCAGCAAATAGCCGTTCTGGCCTTTGACCACGCTGAACCCGCTGCCGCGCAGCAGCGTGTCGAAACCGTCCATCTCGCTGTAGCTGCCCTGTAAGCCTTGAGTTGTCGCGCCGTCAACGTCACGGGGCTGGAACGCAATCGCGACCCCGGCTTGTTGAGCGAAGCGGTTCAATGCATCGCCCAGCGGCCCGGCAGGAATGTTGTAGACCTGCACCGAGGCACTGCTTTGCGCCTGCGCAGCGGTGCTGACCAGCATTGCGGCGGTACAGGCCACCACCAAATGGATGGCCAGTGACAGCGGTGCATAAGCCTTCGCACGCAAGCGGTCGCGGGTTTTGGGTGAAGTCAGCATGGTAGGCGCAGTCCTTTAGAGTCTATGTACCTACCTTGACGAGCGACCTTTAAAAAGCGGAAGCAATGCGAATCATTATTTTTTAGTCTGCGTGTCACGGTCCACGCGTATCAGCCATGCCGTGAAGTGACGGACGCTGATCGGCAGTGTTTCAGCTATCAGGTTCAATGCGCGCTCCGGATCGTCCATCGGTAAAACGGCCGACACCCGCAGGTCCGCCAGCGCCGCGCGGTCGAATGTCAAAAGGCCGTATCGCTGGCGGGCAATCTCTTCAAGCACGTCACTCAACGGCAGGTCCTGAACCACCAGCTGATGGCGTTTCCAGGCATGATCGATTCGCTGCGGATCAATGTGGCCCAGCCTGCGGATGGCGTCAGTCTCAATCAGTGCCTGTTCACCCGCATCCACCTCCAGCGCGTGTTGCCGGTTTTCACTGTGCGCCGCGACGCGCGATTGCAACATGGTCAGGATCGTCGTGTCCCCCGTGCGCTTGACCACGAAGCGTGTCCCCAGTGCGCGCAGGGTGCCCTGGGCGGTCTGCACCACAAACGGGCGTGTGGCGTCATGGGCCACGTCCACCAGTATCTCGCCTTGCAGCAGTTCGATTCGTCGCTGCTGCTTATCGAAATACACATTCACGGCGCTGGCGCCGCTGAGGGTCAGGGATGACTCGTCCGGCAGGTGCAGTGTTTTCCATTCGGCGGGCGCTGTGTGGGTATCGGCCAGCCAGCGCGCGGGGTACTGGCTGCGCAGTAACACAGTGGCCGGAATAATCAGGCAACCCGCCAGGACCAAGGCCCGAACGATCGGTTTGCGTGTGGATGTTTTGCGCGGCGAGGGGAATGCTGCGTTCAGCGCCGCTTTGGCTGGCGCAGCCTGAGTGCGTAATGACTGCAGCTGTGAAATGACCTCCTGCATGCGCTCGGCCGCTGCGCCGTGTTGCGGGCTTTGACGCTTCCAGTGCTCAAAGGCGAGCCTCAACTCGTCAGACAAATCCCCTTCATGCAAGCGAATCATCCATTCGGCCGCTTGTTCATCGATCTGCTGGGGCGTGCTGTGCATCGGCTTGCTCATGGTGTGAGGCTATGACTGCAATGCAGCAGCGCCTGAATCAAATACTTGCGAACGGTGCGATCAGCCAAGCCGAGTTGGCGACCGATGTCGGCCTGGTTGAGGCCGTCGAGGTAATACAGCACAAACGCCTGGCGGGTCTTTTCAGGCAGCCCTTCGAGCATAAAGGCGATGTGTTCAAGGGCTTCAAGGGTGGTCAGGATGGCCTCGGGTGAGTGGTGGCCTTCCAGTGCTTGGGCGGTCAGCGCACGTTCTTGCAAATAAGCCTGTTCGATCTTCTTGCGCCGTGCCTGATCGATGATCAGGCGCCGGGCCGTGGTGCTCAGAAACGCTCGCGGCTCGCGCAGGCTGGCGACCGATTCGCGTGCATTAAGGATTCGGGCAAAGGTGTCCTGAGTCAGGTCGGCAGCATTCTGCGCACACCCCAGCTTTCTGCGCAGCCAGCCAAGTAGCCAGCCGTGATGTTCGCAGTACAGGTCTGTAATCGCGGATTGAAACGGAGGTTCACCCGAAGACATAGAACTAGGCTCAAACGCTATTGAGAATAATTGCTAATTCTGTGCTCAAGTCTTCGGTAAACGCAAGGCAGGCCTCATACGCTGAGACACGGCGCGAGGCTGCGTGCTTGCAGCCTCGTTCCCCTTATTCATCGCAGGCGAGGCGGGGCAGCGCCGGATCAGGTCTTGGCGATCAAGTTGCCAGCATGCAGGCCGCATTCTTTTTGCGTGGCTTCTTCCCACCACCAGCGACCTTCACGCTCGTGCTGGTTAGGCAGCACGGGACGGGTGCAGGGCTCGCAACCGATGCTGATAAAGCCGCGTTCGTGCAGGCTGTTATAGGGCAACTCCAGCATGCGGATGTAACCCCAGACTTCCTCGCTGGTCATTTGCGCCAGCGGGTTGAATTTGTACAGCGTTCGTTCCGGGGTCGAGAAGGCGCCGTCGATTTCCAACGCGGCAACCTGGCTGCGGGTGCCCGGGCTTTGGTCGCGACGCTGGCCCGTGGCCCAGGCGGTGACGGTCGCCAGTTTGCGGCGCAACGGTTGGATTTTGCGCACACCGCAGCATTCGCCATGGCCGTCTTTGTAAAAGCTGAACAAGCCTTTTTCTTTGACGAAGGGCTCAAGTTGGTGCTGGTCTGGTGAAATCAGCTCGATCGGGATGTTGTAGTGCTCGCGCACCTGCTCGATGAAACGATAGGTTTCCGGGTGCAGGCGCCCGGTGTCGAGGCTGAACACCTTGACGTTTTTATTGAGCTTCCAGGCCATGTCTACCAGCACCACATCTTCGGCGCCGCTGAATGAAATCCAGAGCTCGTCGCCAAAGTGCTGAAACGCGAGTTTGAGAATGTCCTGCGGGGATTTGCTGGCGTATGTCGCGGCGAGTTCAGCGACGTCGAACGGATGGCTCATCAGGCGGCTTCCTACAGTAAATGGCGCTGGGCGCTCTCTAGTGGCGCGATGTTAGCAAATACCGCGCGCTACAGGGTTTGCAGCGTATCGAGCAGCACCTTCACTTTCGTGATGGATTCCTGGTATTCGGCTTCCCAGTCCGAGTCCGCGACAATGCCGCCTCCGCCCCAGCAACTGACCCGCCCGTCTTTGATTAACAGGCTGCGAATGGCGATAGAGCTGTCCATCTCGCCGCGAACGTCGAGGTACAGCAGCGAACCGCAGTAAATGCTGCGGCGGGTGGGTTCCAGCTCGTCGATGATTTGCATGGCGCGGATCTTCGGTGCGCCGGTGATCGAGCCGCCCGGAAAACTGTCGCCGATCAGGTCCAGCGCGTCTTTATCCGCCGCCAGCTCGCCCGTGACACTGCTCACCAGGTGATGCACGTTGGGGTAGCTTTCGAGGCTGAACAGCTCCGGTACGCGGACCGAACCTGTGCGGCAGGTGCGGCCGAGGTCGTTGCGCAGCAGGTCGACAATCATCAGGTTCTCAGCGCGATCTTTTGGGCTGGCAAGCAATTGGGCGGCGTTGGCGGCATCTTCTGCGTTGTCTTTGCCCCGTGGACGGGTGCCTTTGATCGGACGGGTTTCGACCTGGCGCTTGCTGACCCGCACAAAGCGCTCTGGCGAGAGGCTGACAATCGCGCCCTCTGCGGGCAGTGTCATGAAACCTGAAAACGGGGTCGGGCAAGCCGCACGCAGCGCGCAGTACGCAGTCCATGCATCGCCGTGGCAGTGGGCGCTGAAGCGCTGAGTGTAATTGACCTGATAGCAGTCGCCAGCCTGAATGTACTGCTGCACCTGCGCCAGGGCCTGCGCGTACTGCTGGGCGCTGATATCCGGCTGCATCGGTTGTTTCAGGCTGAAAGGTGCCGCGGTTGCGGGCTCAAGCGCACTGAACAGCTCAATCAGGCGCATGCGTTCGCGGGTTTCCAGGGTGGGATGAAACACCAATTGACTGGTTGCGCGTTGGTGATCGCTGATCAGCGCCCATGGGTACAGGCCCAGGCGTGCATCTGGCAGATGCAAGTCGTCCTGCGCCTGCGCGGGGAGCTGTTCGAGCTGGCGGCCGAAGTCGTAGCTCAAGTAACCGATCAGTCCGCCGGCAAACGGCAGCTCGTACTGCGCTGGCAGCTGCGCCTGGCCCAGCGCCTGAAGCTGTTTGCGCAAACGCTGCAAAAACGCGCGCCCCGGTTCTTCTGGCTGGCGTTGCAATGTGTGCAAGGGCCAGGCGCTCATGATGTCGTAACGGCCACGGTCAGCGTCGGGTCGGCCGCTGTCCAGCAGTACTGCGCCGGGAGCGTGGCGCAAGGCGGCAAAGTAATCGGCCGGGTTGGCGAGGTAAGGCAGTGGATGAACGGAGCAGGTCAACATGCGCAGCAAATCAGCCATCGAAGCGGGGAGGGGATTGTAGGCCTGTGTCGGCGGGTAAATCCATGAAACCGTTCAGGAGCGAGCAGGCCTTGGGTGGCCAACTCGCTCCTGCGGGTCAGGCGTTAAGGGGGATGTGCCCGAACATTTCCTGAGCAAAACGGACCCGCTCTTCAACGGTTTCCTTGATGCCTTTTGCGGCCAGCGCTTCAACGTGCGCTTCGACGGCGTGGGTGCGCAGGGTCAGGCCGCAGTCGTTGGCGATCTGGATGTTCAGGCCCGGACGGGCGTTCAGCTCCAGGATCAAGGGGCCCTTGTCCTGGTCCAGCACCATGTCCACGCCGATATACCCCAGGCCGCACAATTCATAGCAGCCCGCGGCGAGCTTCATGAAACCGTCCCAGTAGGGCAGTTGCACCCCGTCCACCGCGTTGGTGGTGTCGGGGTGTTTGCTGATGATGTTGTTCAGCCAGGTGCCGCGCAAGGTCAGGCCGGTTGCCAGGTCGACACCGACGCCGATAGCGCCCTGGTGAAGGTTGGCCTTGCCGCCGGATTGACGGGTCGGCAAACGCAGCATCGCCATCACCGGGTAGCCCATCAGCACAATGATGCGGATGTCCGGCACGCCTTCGTAGCTGATGCTTTTGAAGATCTGGTCGGGGGTGACGCGGTATTCGATCAGGGCACGGTCGCGGTGCCCGCCGAGGGAATACAGGCCGGTCAGAATGCTGGAGATCTGATGCTCGATTTCTTCATGGCTGATGATCTTGCCCGAAACGGTGCGAAAGCGGTCTTCGAAGCGGTCGGCGATCACCAGAATGCCATCACCGCCCGCGCCTTGCGCGGGCTTGATCACGAAGTCGCTGCGCCCGCCGATGATCTCGTCGAGCTTTTCGATTTCTTTCTCGGTGGAAATCACGCCATACATCTCCGGCACGTGAATGCCGGCCTTGATGGCGCGTTCCTTGGTGATGATCTTGTCATCCACGATCGGATACAGGCTGCGTTTGTTGTACTTGAGTACGTAGTCCGCATTACGCCGATTGATGCCCATGATGCCCCTGGCTTCCAGGGCCTTCCAGGTCTTCCAGAAGCCAAACATCAGGAATCTGCCTTCAAAAAGGCTTTGAAACGGACCAGTTCAGTCAGGCGATAGCCGCGATAGCGACCCATGGCCAGCATGAAGCCCACGAGAATCAGCAGGACTGCCGGGAAAGTGAACACGAAGTACACCAGCTCCGGAATGCTCATCACCAAGTACGCCAGGGTCGCCGCGAACAGGGTGCCGATGGCGACCTTCATCGCATGCCCGGCGCCTCGCTCCTCCCAAGTGATCGACAGGCGTTCGATGGTCATGGTCAGAATGACCATCGGGAACAGGGCCACCGAGAGTCCGCGTTCAAGGCCCAGCTTGTGGCTGAACAGGCTGATGGCGGCAATCAGTATCACCACGAACGTCAGTACCACGGACAGGCGCGGCAGCATCTGCAGCTTCAGGTGCTCTAAATACGAGCGCAACATCAGCCCGAGCGCCGTTATCACCGTGAACAGGATGATGCCGAACCCCAATTGTGTTTCACGGAACGCCAGTGCAATCAGTACCGGGGTGAACGTGCCCAGTGTTTGCAGGCCGATCAGGTTGCGCAACACCAGAATCACCAGCACGCCAATCGGGATCATCACCATGATCATGAAGGTTTGCTGGGTTTGCAGCGGCAGGCCGTACAGCGAGTATTCGAGGAAGTTGGCGTCAGTGTTTTCGTCGGTCAGT
This sequence comes from Pseudomonas lundensis, assembly GCF_001042985.1. Lineage (GTDB taxonomy): Bacteria > Pseudomonadota > Gammaproteobacteria > Pseudomonadales > Pseudomonadaceae > Aquipseudomonas > Aquipseudomonas lundensis. The sequence continues at coordinate 76,621 of NZ_JYKY01000011.1, read as the reverse complement.
TTGGCCAGACGAATGGCGTTCATTTCGCTGTTGTTCAGGCTGAACGTGACGTTGGCTTTTTTACCGCCATCGACGCTGATCATCGGCTCGTCGCCGGTCCACCACAGCAGACGGTCGGACGGCAGGCCCTGTTCGCCGGTTTCGGGGTTGAAGTACAGCCAGTCGTTACCGTTGAAGCTGCGCAACCACAGCTCCGGGGTTTGTGGCAGGTCGGCCACCAGGCGGATGGTGTGGACTTTTTCCAGCGGCACGTGGGCAATCGACAGCAAAAGCTCGATGATTTGTGCCTTGTGCGGCGTCGACGGATCGCCTGCCAGCAGCAGTTTGACGTTGTCATCGTTAGGGTTGTTCACCCGCTTGATGGTTTCGCTGATGAAGGTTTCAACGTCGGCCGAGTGCTGGCGAATCGGGGCCAGCAAGGCTTCGGCGGCGATTTTTTCGGGCCCTTCGACCGCGATGCTGTCACGGAAAACCGGGCCTTTGGCCTTGGTTTTGTCGCCGGTGTAGCGCTTGGTCAAGACCAGACGGTAGTAAAGGGTTTGCTTGCCGCTGACGCGACGGGCTGACCAGGTGACTTTACGGTTGCCGTCTACCCGGTTGACGCTCACCCCGTAATTGTTGGAGATGAAGCTTTCATTGAGGCTGACGTAGTCGCGGTTCAATGGCGGTACGAACATCTGGATCTTGACCGGATCCTTGGAGCTGGCGACGAATTCGACTTTTGCGTCGATGTTCCACAGGTCATCCGTTGCGTCTTCGGTCACCGGGATACCGATGACGAAAATCTGGTAGGCCGTAATCGAAATGCCCAGCACCACAAGGATGGTAATCAAGACTTTCAGGTGAAAGGTAAGAGCGCGCATTTCAATTACTCTGCGGTTTGAGCGATGGCGGCGCAGGCAGGTTTGCCAGCAGCGTATTTAAGGCTTGGGTCGACCAGCGCATCGAAACGCTTGAGCGCTTCGGAGCCAATCAACAGCGGGTATTGGAACGCACTTCGGTCGGTCAAGTTCACTTCGATGGTGCGTAAAGCTTTACCCATACAGATTTCCAGGGAAATAACCGGGCGCAATGTGTAGTTCTTGTCCGACTCGGGGTCGTAATCCCCGGAGCGGCGCTTGATCTTGCTGACCCGTGCCAGCGGACGCTCGATGGGGTGCGAGTGGGCATCGTCAATAGCCAGATAAAAGCGTACCCAGCTCTCGCCGTCGCGCTTGAAGCGTTTGATATCGCGGGCACTCAGCGAGGCGGTTTTGGCGCCGGTGTCGAGTTTGGCGGCCACTTGCAGGTTGATACCTGCCAGCTCAGCGTACTCATTAAGGCCGTAAACGGTTTTTTCGGCACCCAGGCTCAGGCCCGGCAAGGCCAGCAGGCAAAGACATATAAAGAAGGAGGGAAATTTCATAAATCCGGGGGCAGTCTCTTGCAATCTTCAGTTCAAGGCGACTGGCAATACAGCGCAAGCGTCCTCGTGCGGCTGCCCTGTTAATTGGGCAAGGCTGATGCGGTCGGCATTCTAGCATGATGGTTTTATGACGCCAGCGCCCAGACCGTTCCGATCATGGCCTGCGTCTGTCGATTCAACCAAGGTCGTATCCGGTGATTGTCGACAATCCCTATTTATCCTTTGACTGTAAGGCCTGAAATGACTATTTTTGGCACTATTGATTTTCAAGGTGTCGACAATATGCTGGATTCGCTCGAAGGTGCCGTGCTGGCTCAAGATGACTCGGAAACCCTGTCCGAGAACGTCTTCAGGCGTATTCAAGCCGCCATCGTCAAAGGCGATATCGCGCCGGGCAGCAAAATCTCTGAGCCGGAACTGGCGCGCACCTACGGCATCAGCCGCGGGCCGCTGCGCGAGGCGATCCACCGCCTTGAAGGCCAGCGCCTGCTGGTGCGGGTGCCGCATGTCGGGGCGCGGGTCGTGTCCTTGAGCCATGCCGAGCTGATTGAGCTCTACGAAATTCGCGAGTCCCTTGAAGGCATGGCCTGCCGTCTGGCGGCTGAACGCATGAGCGATGAGGACATCGCGGAGCTGCGTCGGGTGCTCGAAACCCACGAGCGCGATGCCGCGTTCCAGGCGGGCGTGGGCTATTACCAGCAGGAAGGCGACTTCGATTTTCATTACAAAATTATTCAGGGCAGCGGCAATCGCACCCTGACCCAGATGCTCTGCGGTGAGTTGTATCAGCTGGTGCGCATGTACCGTATCCAGTTCTCCACCACCCCGAATCGCCCGCACCAGGCATTCGCCGAGCACCACCGGATTCTCGATGCCATTGCCGATCGCGACGGCGAACTGGCCGAGTTATTGATGCGTCGCCACATCGGCGCGTCCAAACGCAATATTGCGCGTCACTACCAAGACAGCGCCCAGCAGACAGCCACTCCACGAGGTGAGTCATGAGCAATAAAAACAGTCCAGGCCAACGTTTCCGTGATGCAGTCGCCAATGAACACCCACTGCAAGTGGTGGGCGCCATTAACGCCAACCACGCCTTGCTGGCCAAGCGCGCCGGGTTCAAGGCGATCTACTTGTCCGGTGGCGGGGTGGCGGCGGGTTCGCTCGGCGTGCCAGACCTGGGCATCACCGGCCTGGATGACGTACTGACCGATGTGCGCCGCATCACGGACGTCTGCGACCTGCCACTGCTGGTGGATGTCGACACGGGCTTCGGTTCTTCGGCGTTCAACGTGGCGCGTACCGTCAAGTCGATGATCAAGTTTGGCGCTGCCGCCATTCACATTGAAGATCAGGTGGGTGCCAAGCGGTGCGGCCATCGTCCAAACAAGGAAATCGTCTCGCAACAAGAGATGGTTGATCGCATCAAGGCCGCCGTGGATGCGCGCACCGATGACAGCTTTGTGATCATGGCGCGTACCGATGCGCTGGCGGTTGAGGGGCTGGAGTCCGCGCTGGAGCGTGCCGCTGCCTGCGTCGAAGCTGGCGCCGACATGGTGTTCCCGGAAGCCATCACCGAGCTTGAGATGTACAAGCTGTTCGCCAGCCGCGTCAAAGCGCCGATTCTGGCCAACATCACTGAATTCGGCGCCACCCCGCTGTACACCGTGGATCAACTGCGTGAGGCCGATGTGTCGCTGGTGCTGTACCCGCTGTCGGCCTTCCGCGCCATGAACAAGGCGGCGGAAAACGTCTATGGCGCGATTCGTCGCGACGGCACCCAGCAGAACGTCATCGACACCATGCAAACCCGTATGGAGCTGTACGACGCCATCGATTACCACGTGTTCGAACAGAAGCTCGATGCGCTGTTTGCCAGCAAAAAGTAATGCCGCTTGAAACCGGATTGACCTGACGCCTGTGATGGTTGTCGAGCCTCGCGGGGCTCGACACGCAAGACAGGTGTAAAAAAATTTATAAGTTCTTGCCGAATCCCTAACAAATTCAAGATTGGAGAAGCGCAATGGCCGAAGCAAAAGTATTGAGTGGTGCCGGATTACGCGGCCAGGTGGCCGGGCAAACGGCGCTGTCGACCGTAGGCCAGGAAGGCGCCGGGCTCACCTATCGTGGTTATGACGTGCGTGAGCTGGCCGCCCAGGCGCGCTTTGAAGAAGTGGCTTATCTGTTGTTGTACGGCGAGTTGCCGACCCAGGTCGAGCTGGAGGCCTACACAGGCAAGCTCAAAACCCTGCGCGATTTGCCGCAAGCGCTGAAGGAAGTTCTGGAGCGTATCCCGGCCGATGCCCACCCGATGGACGTGATGCGCACGGGATGCTCGTTCCTGGGCAACCTTGAGCCGGAACAGGACTTCAGCGAGCAGCGCGACAAGACTGACCGCCTGCTGGCGGCCTTCCCGGCGATCATGTGCTACTGGTATCGCTTCAGCCACGACGGTGTGCGCATCGATTGCGTGACGGACGAAGCGTCGATTGGCGGCCATTTCCTGCACCTGTTGCATGACAAAAAGCCAAGCGACTTGCACGTCAAGGTCATGAACGTGTCGCTGATTCTGTACGCCGAGCACGAATTCAACGCCTCGACCTTCACTGCCCGCGTCTGCGCTTCCACGCTGTCCGATCTGTTTTCGTGCATCACGGCAGCCATCGGTTCGTTGCGTGGCCCGTTGCACGGTGGGGCCAACGAAGCAGCGATGGAAATGATCGAGCGCTTCAGCTCGGCCGACCAAGCCATCAAAGGCACCCTCGGCATGCTCGAACGCAAAGACAAGATCATGGGCTTTGGTCACGCTATCTATAAAGACAGCGACCCGCGCAATGAAGTGATCAAGGGCTGGGCGAAAAAGCTGGCGGACGAAGTGGGGGACACCGTGCTGTTCCCGGTGTCCGAAGCCATCGACAAGACCATGTGGGAGCAAAAGAAGCTGTTCCCCAATGCTGACTTCTACCATGCCTCGGCGTACCACTTCATGGGCATTCCAACCAAGCTGTTCACCCCGATCTTCGTCTGCTCCCGCCTGACCGGCTGGGCCGCGCACGTGTTCGAGCAGCGCGCCAACAATCGCATCATTCGCCCGAGCGCCGAGTACATCGGCGTCGAACAGCGCAAGTTCGTGCCAATCGAACGTCGCTGACCGCAAGGCCGCCCATGCCCGCCCGCAGGCGCGTGACTTGCGCCTGACGGCGCCGCGTGTGGCGGCCCCGACCTAACCGTGATCGAGTCCCATGCCAATGAACACTGAATTTCGCAAAACACTTCCGGGCACCCGGCTGGATTATTTCGACACCCGCGCGGCAGTCGATGCGATCAAGCCCGGCGCTTATGACACGCTGCCGTACACTTCCCGCGTACTGGCCGAAAACCTGGTGCGTCGCTGCGATCCGGCGACCCTCAATGCTTCGCTGAGCCAGTTGATCGAACGCAAGCGTGACCTCGACTTCCCGTGGTTCCCGGCCCGGGTGGTGTGCCATGACATTCTCGGACAGACCGCGCTGGTTGACCTGGCTGGCCTGCGTGATGCCATCGCCCAACAAGGCGGCGACCCGGCGCAAGTTAACCCGGTGGTGCCGACCCAACTGATCGTTGACCATTCGCTGGCAGTGGAATGCGGCGGTTACGACCCTGAGGCGTTCGAAAAGAACCGCGCCATCGAAGACCGCCGTAACGAAGACCGTTTCCACTTCATTGAATGGACCAAAAAAGCCTTCAAAAACGTCGACGTGATCCCGCCGGGCAACGGCATCATGCACCAGATCAACCTGGAGAAAATGTCGCCGGTGATTCAGGTGCGTGACGGCGTGGCGTTCCCCGATACCTGCGTCGGCACCGACAGCCACACGCCCCACGTCGACTCGCTGGGGGTGATTGCGATTGGCGTTGGCGGGCTGGAAGCCGAAAGCGTGATGCTGGGCCGTGCGTCCTGGATGCGGTTGCCCGAGATCGTTGGCGTTGAGCTGACCGGTAAATTACAGCCGGGCATCACGGCGACGGACATGGTGCTGGCCCTCACTGAGTTCCTGCGCAAGCAAAAAGTGGTCGGCGCCTGGCTGGAGTTCTTCGGTGAAGGGGCCGCGGCACTAACCTTGGGCGACCGCGCAACGATTTCCAACATGGCCCCGGAATATGGCGCCACGGCGGCGATGTTCTATATCGACCGGCAAACCATCGACTACCTCAAGCTGACCGGGCGCGAGGACCAACAGGTGCAGTTGGTCGAGACCTACGCCAAGGTCAGCGGCCTGTGGGCTGACAGCCTCAAAGACGCGCAATACGAGCGCCGCTTGAGCTTTGACCTGTCCAGCGTCGTGCGCAACATGGCAGGCCCGAGCAACCCGCACGCTCGGGTGGCCACCACCGATCTGGCCGCCAAAGGCATCGCCGGCCAATGGGACGACCTGCCGGGGCAAATGCCGGATGGCGCGGTCATCATCGCGGCCATTACCAGTTGCACCAATACCAGCAACCCGCGCAACGTGATCGCGGCAGGCCTGATTGCCCGTAACGCCAACCGCCTGGGGCTGACCCGTAAACCGTGGGTCAAATCGTCGCTGGCGCCGGGCTCGAAAACCGTCGCCTTGTACCTGGACGAAGCCGGGCTGACCGATGAACTGGAGCAGTTGGGCTTTGGTGTCGTGGCGTTTGCCTGCACCACGTGCAACGGCATGTCGGGTGCGCTGGATCCGCACATCCAGCAAGAGATCATCGACCGTGACCTGTACGCCACGGCCGTGCTGTCGGGTAACCGTAACTTCGACGGGCGTATTCATCCTTACGCCAAGCAAGCGTTTCTCGCCTCACCACCCTTGGTGGTTGCCTACGCGATAGCGGGCACCATCCGTTTTGACATCGAGAAAGATGTGTTGGGACGGGACGCCAACGGCACTGAAATCCGCCTCAAAGACATCTGGCCGAGCGACGAAGAAATCGACGCGGTGGTCAAGTCGGCGGTCAAGCCGGAGCAGTTCCGTCAGGTCTACATCCCGATGTTCGCGATACACGAAGACACCGGCCCGAAAGTCGAGCCACTGTATGACTGGCGCCCGCAAAGCACCTACATTCGCCGCCCGCCTTACTGGGAAGGCGCACTGGCCGGCGCGCGTCCACTCAAGGGCATGCGCCCGCTGGCGGTGCTGCCCGACAACATCACCACTGACCACTTGTCGCCGTCCAACGCGATCATGCTCGACAGCGCGGCCGGTGAGTACCTGGCGAAAATGGGCCTGCCGGAAGTTGACTTCAACTCCTACGCGACCCACCGCGGTGACCACCTGACTGCGCAGCGTGCCACCTTTGCCAACCCGAAACTGTTCAATGAAATGGTGATCGAGGACGGCAAGGTCAAACAGGGCTCACTGACGCGGCTGGAGCCTGAAGGCAAGGTGATGCGCATGTGGGAAGCCATTGAAACGTACATGGAGCGCAAGCAGCCGCTGATCATTGTCGCCGGTGCCGATTACGGCCAGGGTTCTTCACGCGACTGGGCGGCCAAGGGCGTGCGGCTGGCGGGCGTGGAAGCCATCGTCGCCGAGGGTTTCGAGCGCATTCACCGCACTAACCTGGTGGGCATGGGCGTTCTGCCGCTTGAGTTCCTGCCGGGCACCAACCGCAAAACCCTGGCGCTGGACGGCAGCGAGATCTACGACGTGATCGGTGAACGGACCCCGCGTGCCACGCTGACGCTGGTCATCACGCGCAAGAACGGCGAGCGCATCGAAGTGCCTGTGACGTGCCGTCTGGACACGGCTGAAGAAGTCTCGATCTATGAAGCGGGCGGCGTGTTGCAGCGTTTCGCACAAGACTTCCTGGAATCGGCCACCGCGTAATCACAGCGCCGGGGCGCCTCGCCCCGGCCTAAACAGGACTGTGTCATGGTTTATGCAGCGCAAATAAAAATCCCGGCGACGTATATGCGGGGCGGTACCAGTAAAGGTGTGTTTTTCAGTCTGCTCGACTTGCCCGCGATCGCGCAGGTGCCGGGCGCGGCCCGTGATGCCTTGTTGCTGCGGGTCATTGGCAGCCCGGACCCTTACGAAAAACAAATCGACGGCATGGGCGCCGCGACGTCCAGTACCAGCAAAACGGTGATTGTGAGCAAGAGCCTGCGACCGGATCACGACGTCGACTATTTGTTTGGTCAGGTCGCCATCGACAAGCCATTCGTGGACTGGAGTGGCAACTGCGGGAACCTGTCGGCCGCCGTCGGCTCCTTTGCCATCAGCAGCGGCCTGGTGGACGCGTCACGCATTCCGCAGAACGGCACTGCCGTGGTGCGAATCTGGCAAGCCAATATCGGGAAAACCATCATTGCCCATGTCCCCATCACGGACTCAGCCGTGCAGGAAACGGGCGATTTTGAGCTGGATGGCGTTACGTTTCCGGCCGCCGAAGTGCAGTTGGAGTTCCTTGATCCGGCGGCGGATGAAGACGGCGCCGGTGGTTCCATGTTCCCCACCGGGCATGTGGTCGATGAGCTGGACGTACCCGGCGTCGGCACCCTGAACGTGACTATGATCAATGCTGGCATTCCCACTATTTTCGTCAATGCCCGCGACATTGGTTACAGCGGCACGGAACTGCAAAGCGACATCAACAGTGATGCCAAGGCCCTGGCCATGTTTGAAACCATCCGGGCCTACGGGGCGCTGCGCATGGGGCTGATCGGCTCTGTGGAAGAGGCCGCCAAACGCCAGCACACCCCGAAAGTCGCCTTTGTAGCGGCACCTGCGGATTACGTGTCGTCCAGCGGCAAAGCGGTCAAGGTGCAGGATGTGGATCTGCTGGTGCGGGCGCTGTCGATGGGTAAATTGCACCACGCCATGATGGGCACGGCAGCCGTTGCGATTGGCACCGCGGCCGCCATTCCCGGCACGTTGGTGAACCTGGCGGCTGGCGGCGAAACCCGTGATGCCGTGCGATTTGGCCACCCTTCAGGGACGTTGCGCGTCGGCGCACAGGCGCAGCAGATCAACGGCGAATGGACCGTCACCAAAGCCATCATGAGCCGCAGCGCGCGGGTGCTGATGGAAGGCTGGGTACGAATGCCGGGTGATTCGTTTTGAACGCGTGAACCCTTTTCCCTCATCCCGCCCTTTTCCGTCAGGTGAAGGGCGGGGTGACGGGCCAAGGTGCAAAGGCACTATTGAACGGGCACTTGAGACCTGCACCATCACGATAAACCTGAGGATGGAACACACCACTCACTGACTGTTCTGGAGACACCCCATGAGCGCCAACGTCGACCTCAACAACCGTCCTGACTATGACCAGGTTTTGCAGGACATTGCCGATTACGTCCTTAATTACCGCATCACGTCGCCCGAAGCCCTGAACACTGCCCGTTATTGCCTGATGGATACGTTGGGATGCGGTTTGCTGGCCCTGCGTTTTCCGGAGTGCACCAAGCACCTCGGGCCGCTGGTCGAAGGCACCGTGGTGCCGTTCGGTGCGCGGGTGCCCGGTACGTCCTACCGGCTCGATCCCGTAAAAGCGGCGTGGGACATCGGTTGCTGCGTGCGTTGGCTGGATTACAACGACACTTGGCTGGCTGCGGAGTGGGGGCATCCTTCGGACAATCTCGGCGGGATTCTGGCGGTGGCCGATCACCTCTCACAGCAGCGCGTGGCCAAGGGGCAAACGCCCCTGACGGTGCGCGACGTGCTCGACGCAATGATCATGGCGCATGAGATTCAGGGCGTGATCGCGCTGGAAAACTCGTTCAACCGAGTCGGCCTCGACCATGTGTTATTGGTGAAAGTCGCCTCGACGGCCGTGTGCGCCAAGCTGATGGGGGCGGGTCGCGAACAGCTGTTGTCAGCGCTGTCGCACGCATTTGTGGACGGTCAGGCCTTGCGCACCTATCGCCATGCGCCCAATGCAGGCTCGCGCAAATCGTGGGCGGCGGGGGATGCCACCAGCCGTGGAGTGCGTCTGGCCGACATCGCGCTACGGGGAGAAATGGGCATTCCCGGGGCTCTCACAGCGCCGCAATGGGGCTTTTATGATGTGCTCTTCAGCCATACCAATAAGGATCTGGCCCTCAAACCTGAAGGTCAGCGCGCGTTCACGCTGGCGCAGCCGTATGGCACTTATGTGATGGAAAACGTGCTGTTCAAGGTCAGTTTTCCGGCGGAATTTCATGCGCAAACCGCCTGCGAAGCTGCCGTCACCTTGCATCCGCAGGTCAGGGATCGGCTGCATGAGATCGAGAAAATCGTCATTACCACCCACGAATCGGCGATCCGGATCATTTCCAAGCAGGGCAAACTCGCCAATGCGGCAGATCGCGATCATTGCCTGCAATACATGACCGCCGTGCCCTTGGCGTTTGGCAATCTGGTGGCTGAACAGTACGAGGACGATTTCCATGCGGCGCATCCGATCATTGATGAGCTGCGGGAGAAGATGCACATCGTCGAAGACCCACGTTTTACCCGGGAGTATCTGGAGGCCGACAAGCGGTCGATTGCCAACGCCATACAGGTCTTTTTCACCGATGGTTCCAGCACGCAACAAGTGGTCGTGGAGTACCCGATAGGCCATCGTCGGCGCCGGGCGCAAGGCATTGTGCTGCTGGAAGAGAAGTTCAGGCATAACCTGGCGACGCGTTTTACAGGGCAGCGTTGCGCGCAGATTGTTGAACTGTGCAACGACCAGGCACGGCTTGAGTCGACGCCGGTCGATGAGTTTGTCGACAAGTGGGTGCTCTGAACCCGCCTTTGTCATCACTGCTGCAGGCTGCACACGGGGTTAATCCGCGTGCGTAGTGCAGCCGGTGGCAGTGCGACAGGCGAGATTTATTTGAAGCGGCGTTCCACGCCTTTCTCGACCAGGATCTTGGCCGAGATTTCCTCCACGGAAAAATGGGTGGAGTTGATGTGCGGGATGTTTTCGCGCTTGAACAGGTTTTCGACTTCGCGCACTTCGAATTCGCATTGGGCAAAGCTGGAGTAGCGGCTGTTGGGCTTGCGCTCGTTGCGGATGGCGGTCAGGCGGTCAGGGTCGATGGTCAGGCCAAACAGCTTGTGTTTGTGCTCGCGCAAGGCGGCGGGCAGTTTCAGGCTTTCCATGTCGTCTTCGGTCAGCGGGTAGTTGGCCGCGCGGATGCCGAACTGCATGGCCATGTACAGGCAGGTCGGGGTTTTACCGCAGCGCGAGACGCCGACCAGAATCAAGTCGGCCTTATCGTATTTGTGGGTGCGGGCGCCGTCGTCGTTGTCGAGGGCGAAGTTCACCGCCTCGATACGCTCCATGTAGTTGGAGTTGTGGCCGATGGAGTGCGACTTGCCTACCGAGTAGGAGGAATGTTCGGCCAGCTCTTGCTCCAGCGGGGCGAGGAAGCTGGAGAAAATGTCGATCATGAAGCCATTGGAGGTCGCGAGGATTTCACGAATGTCCTGATTGACGATGGTGTCGAAGATGATGGGACGAACGCCGTCTTTTTCGGCGGCGTTATCGATTTGTTGTACCATTGCCCGCGCTTTTTCTGCGCTGTCTATATAAGGCCGCGTGAACTTGCTGAAGGTCACATTTTCGAATTGGGCCAACAAACTCTGGCCGAGGGTTTCGGCGGTGATGCCGGTGCCATCGGAGATAAAGAAAGCAGATCGTTTCATTTGCGCCTTGGGCCTTAAGCTGGTGACGATTCTTGGATATGATAGGCGCGATTTTGTCGGCCTCAGTGTCAGGCAGTGTCACTTATTTTCCAGGTCCAGGCCACATTCGCTGAGATGCCGCCCTGTAGAGCGTCCAGCGCCCTGAGCTTTTCCAACACAGTTAGTGGAGAGATCACCTTGGTAGAGTACGTAGTTTCCCTCGATAAGCTCGGCGTCCATGATGTAGAGCATGTGGGGGGCAAGAACGCATCCCTCGGCGAGATGATCAGTAATCTTGCAGGCGCCGGTGTTTCGGTACCCGGTGGTTTCGCCACCACGTCTGCGGCCTATCGCGATTTTCTTGAACTCAGCGGTTTGAACGATCAGATCCACGCGGCACTCGACGCGCTGGATGTTGATGACGTGAACGCACTGGCCAAAACCGGCGCCCAGATCCGTCAATGGATCATGGAAGCCGAGTTCCCGGAGAAGCTCAACGAAGCAATTCGCACGGCATTTGCCAGCTTGTCGCAGGGCAACCCCGACATGGCAGTGGCCGTGCGTTCTTCAGCCACCGCCGAAGACCTGCCTGACGCATCCTTTGCCGGTCAGCAAGAAACCTTCCTTAACATCCGTGGCGTAGAAAACGTGATTCGTGCGACCAAGGAAGTGTTCGCTTCCCTGTTCAACGACCGTGCGATTTCCTACCGCGTGCACCAGGGCTTTGATCACAAACTGGTCGCCCTGTCTGCGGGCGTACAGCGCATGGTGCGTTCCGAAACCGGGACCGCTGGCGTGATGTTTACGCTGGACACCGAGTCGGGTTTCCGTGATGTGGTCTTCATCACCGGCGCCTACGGCCTGGGCGAAACCGTCGTACAAGGCGCGGTTAACCCGGACGAGTTCTACGTTCACAAACCGACGCTGGACGCAGGCCGTCCTGCGATCCTGCGCCGTAACCTGGGCAGCAAAGCCATCAAGATGATCTACGGCGACGAAGCCAAGGCCGGTAAGTCGGTCAAGGTCATCGACGTCGAACCCGCTGATCGCGCACGTTTTTGCCTGAGTGACGCTGAGGTCTGCGAATTGGCCAAGCAAGCGATGATCATCGAAAAGCACTACAAGTGCCCGATGGACATTGAATGGGCCAAAGATGGCGATGACGGCAAGCTGTACATCGTTCAGGCACGTCCTGAAACCGTGAAAAGCCGCTCTCAGGCCAATGTCATGGAGCGCTACCTGCTCAAGGAAACCGGCACTGTGCTGGTAGAAGGCCGTGCGATCGGCCAGCGCATCGGCGCTGGCAAGGTCCGCATCATTAAAGACGTGTCCGAAATGGACAAAGTGCAGCCGGGCGACGTACTGGTGTCCGACATGACCGACCCGGACTGGGAACCGGTCATGAAGCGTGCAAGCGCTATTGTGACCAACCGCGGCGGCCGTACCTGCCACGCGGCGATCATTGCCCGTGAACTGGGCATCCCGGCCGTGGTGGGTTGCGGCAATGCCACCCAGCTGTTGAAAGACGGCCAGGGCGTCACTGTTTCATGTGCCGAGGGCGATACCGGTTTTATTTTTGAAGGCGAGCTGGGCTTCGACATCAAGAAAAACTCCGTGGATGCCATGCCGGAGCTGCCGTTCAAAATCATGATGAACGTCGGTAACCCGGATCGCGCCTTCGACTTCGCGCAGTTGCCGAATGCCGGTGTGGGCCTGGCCCGCCTGGAGTTCATCATCAACCGCATGATTGGCGTGCACCCTAAAGCCCTGTTGAACTACGACGGTCTGCCGCAGGACATCAAGGAAAGCGTCGACAAACGCATCGCCGGTTACAACGACCCGGTGGGCTTCTATGTTGAGAAACTGGTCGAAGGCATCAGCACGCTGGCTGCGGCTTTTGCGCCGAAGAAAGTGATCGTGCGCCTGTCGGACTTCAAGTCCAACGAATACGCCAACCTGATCGGCGGCAAGCTGTACGAGCCGGAAGAAGAAAACCCGATGCTGGGGTTCCGCGGTGCTTCGCGTTACATCAGCGAAAACTTCCGTGACTGCTTCGAACTCGAATGCCGTGCCCTGAAGCGTGTGCGCAATGAGATGGGCCTGACCAACGTCGAAATCATGGTGCCATTCGTGCGTACCTTGGGCGAAGCCAGTCAGGTGATCGACTTGCTGGCCGAGAACGGCCTCACGCGTGGCGAAAACGGCCTGCGCGTCATCATGATGTGCGAGCTGCCGTCCAACGCGATTCTGGCGGATGAGTTCCTGGAGTACTTCGATGGTTTCTCCATTGGTTCCAACGACCTGACTCAGCTGACGCTGGGGCTTGACCGTGACTCGGGTGTTATCGCGCATTTGTTCGACGAGCGTAACCCGGCGGTCAAGAAGCTGTTGTCCAACGCCATCCAGGCGTGTAACAAGGCCGGCAAATACATCGGTATTTGTGGTCAGGGCCCGTCCGATCACCCGGATCTGGCGCGCTGGCTGATGGAGCAAGGCATTGAAAGTGTCTCGTTGAACCCGGATACCGTGCTGGAAACCTGGTTCTTCCTGGCTGAAGGTCAAGCCAAGGCTTGAGTCGTTAAATGAGGGGCAGGGCAGTCCAGTGATTGCCCTGTCCTTATATAAGCAGTGGTAGGGCGAGTTCCTGTATGGGGTCGCCCTTTTTTGTGCAAGAGCATTATGCAAAGCAGCAGTCATCTATTTCCCGTTGCCCTGATCAGCGCCGAGCGTCGGGGCGATCTGAGCGAAGACGTGTATCGCTTGAAACCCGCTAATAGCCCGGATGTGTCCGTGGAGTTGGCGGTCACCCGCCTGGGCCTGGCAGATGCCGGGCTGACGCGGGGCGTGCCCGTGATTTTGTTGCACGGCAGTTTTTCTAATCGGCGTTTCTGGTACTCCCCGAAAGGTGTCGGGCTTGGGGCGTTTTTGGCCCGGGCAGGCTTTGATGTGTGGTTGCCGGAAATGCGCGGCCATGGCCTCTCTGTGCGTAATCAACAATGGCGCAACAATCGCGTGGCCGATTACGCACGTTACGATTTGCCGGCCATTGCTGCGTTTGTCCGTGAGCAGAGCGGGCAGGTCCCGCACTGGATCGGGCATTCACAAGGCGGCATCACATTGGCCGCGGCACTCGGCGGCCAGTATTTGGGTGAGCCGGCCGTAGCCTCCGCTGCGTTTTTTGGCACTCAGGTCAATCGCTGTTACTGGCCATTGAAAATACCGCCGGTGGAGTGGGGCGCTCATTTATTACTAAAACGCTGCGCGCAACTGTCCGGAACGCGCCTTAAGCGCGGGCCGGAGGATGAACCGATTGGCATTGCGCTGGAATCCTTGCGCTGGAACGGTTTTCTCGGGCGCTTTAAGGATGCCGAGCGTGACTGGTGGGCGGGGCTGGCTGAAGTCCGCTTGCCGATCATGGCAGTCGCGGCGGCGGGTGACCTGAAAACGCCGGAGCGGGCTTGCCGCACGTTGTATGACCAAATGGGCTCAGAGGCGCGAAAATTCATTACGTTGGGGCATGCGCACGGTTTTAGTTCTGATTTCGGGCACGCTGAAATGCTGGTCAGTGACGCCGCTCAAGCCGAGGTTTGGCCTTTGGTGCTTGAATGGTTACACGGCCACACAGCGCTACAGCTCTCCGGCACTGGGAAACAAAGCGACGATACCCAGTTGGGGTTCCGACAGGTCGAGGTTGAAGCTACTATGTGACGCGATTTGTGGTTTTGGTCATATTGTGTGGCTGGGGCCAGCGTGTGTTCTGACCTGTAGGGCAACATTTAAAGCTTGGCTGCGTGCTGGCGTCTATAACACTAGAACCCTTTGTTTCTTCCTGTAGCGTCTTCTCCCAAGGAGTTTCCATGAACCACTACATCACGCCTGATTTGTGCGATGCCTACCCTGACCAGGTTCAAGTGCTAGAGCCGATGTTCAGCAATTTTGGGGGGCGCGATTCATTTGGTGGCCAAATCGTGACCATCAAGTGTTTTGAGGACAACTCACTGGTGAAAGAGCAGGCAGAGGCAGACGGTAAAGGCAAAGTGCTTGTCGTCGACGGCGGCGGTTCGCTACGCCGTGCTTTGCTGGGCGACATGATCGCTGAAAAGGCGGCGAAAAACGGCTGGGAAGGCCTGGTTATTTACGGCTGCATCCGTGACGTCGACGTCATTGCGCAAACGGATCTGGGCGTACAGGCCCTGGCCAGTCATCCGATGAAAACCGACAAGCGCGGGTTGGGCGACCTCAATGTTGCCGTGACCTTTGCGGGCGTGACGTTTCGACCGGGTGAGTACATTTACGCCGACAATAACGGCGTCATTGTGTCGCCCACTGCTTTGAAAATGCCGGAATAACGGCGCAACCGCTAAGGATCACGGATGTTCGAGGAAGACAACGCTCAATGGGGCCTGGTGCACGCGTTGGTGCTGGACGGCGAGGGCGGTGCCCGCCCGATTGCCCGCACCGAGCTCAATGACCTTGAGTTGCACAGTCATGAAAGCCTCTGGTTGCATTGGGATCGCAGTCATCCTCAAACCCAGAGCTGGTTGCGTAACGCCAGCGGCCTGAGCGAATTCAGCTGTGATTTGCTGCTCGAAGAGAACACCCGTCCACGTCTGCTGCCTTTGCCCAACAATGAACTGCTGCTGTTCTTGCGCGGCGTGAACCTCAATCCGGGGGCAGAGCCGGAAGACATGGTGTCACTGCGCATTTTCGGCAGTGCGCAGCGGGTAATTTCGCTGCGCATGCGCCCTTTGCGTGCAACCGATGAGCTGCTGACTGAGTTCGATCAGGGCGAAGGGCCTAAAAATCCCGCTGAATTGATCCTCTATCTGGCTCAGCACCTGACATTAAAGGTGCAGGATTTGATCGGTGAGCTGTCTGAAATCGTCGATGACGAGGAGGACAAGATAGATGCCGACGAACGGTACACCCCTGAGCATGGCTCGATTTTGCAGATCCGTCGCCGGGCAGCGGCACTGCGTCGTTTTCTTGCACCGCAGCGCGATATTTTCGGACAGCTGACGCGCACCAAATTGCCGTGGTTTACGGCGGACGATGCCGACTACTGGAACGAATTGAATAACAGTCTGACCCGCTACCTGGAAGAGCTGGAATTGACCCGCGAGCGCGTGGGACTGGTGCTTGAGGCTGAAGACCGGCGTCTGAATGTGCGCATGAGCCGCATCATGTATCGCTTTGGCGTACTGACCGGAATCTTTTTACCCATCACCTTTATTACCGGATTACTCGGTATCAATGTGGGGGGCGTTCCCTTCTCCAATGACCCTTACGGCTTTGCTGTTACGTGCCTCGTCATGCTGGTTATTGGCGTGGGCCAGTGGTGGTTTTATCGCCGGTTGCAATGGTTGTGAAGGGTGGGCATGTGACCCCGTTGATGTGGCCCGCGTCTTTCACTGACATACCGAGAGGTGCTTATGCACGATCCGTTTGAACAGTCTTTACGTGAAATGCTCAAGGCTGAGCCGTCGACCCGTGACGACGATGCATGCCTGGGCCGAGTACTGAAAACTGCAAACCGCCAGGTGGGTGCAGGTGATCTTTTCAGTCTTCTGGGCCGTTGGGTGCAGGCACTGATGATTGCTTTGAACAGCGGTTCGGTTCATATTGCGCCCGTTTCGCGACGCAAACCCGCTGCTCGCCCTGCTGATAAGGCTGATTGAACATGGAACTTGATCTCTGGACCCAGAGCCTGGTCACGGCAATGACCGCCCTTTGGACCAAAATTGCCAACTTCATTCCAAACCTGTTTGGGGCGTTGGTGGTTGTATTGCTGGGTTTCGTGGTTGCAAAACTGCTTGATACCCTGCTGTCGAAGTTGCTGGCCAAGCTGGGCCTTGATCGCCTGATGGGCGGGACCGGCCTGACCAAAATCCTGGGTCGTGCGGGGATCCAGGTGCCGATCTCCACCTTGATCGGCAAGATCGTCTACTGGTTTATTTTGCTGATTTTCCTCGTTTCTGCGGCTCAGTCCCTTGGACTTGAGCGGGTTTCAGCTACGCTGGACATTTTTACGCTTTACCTGCCCAAGGTTTTTGGTGCGTTGCTGGTGCTGCTGGTGGGGGTATTGCTTGCGCAATTGCTCAACGGTCTGGTGCGTGGCGCGGCCGAAAGCGTCGGGTTTGATTATGCTGGCGGGCTGGGTCGGGTGGCTCAGGGGCTGGTCATCATCATCAGTATTTCAGTGGCGATCAGTCAGCTTGAGGTCAAAACTGACCTGCTGAACCATGTGATTGTCATCGTTTTGATTACCGTTGGTCTGGCCGTTGCGCTGGCAATGGGGTTGGGAAGTCGGGAAATTGCGGGTCAGATCCTTGCCGGGATCTATGTGCGTGAGCTGTATCAGGTTGGGCAAGACATACGTGTTGGCGAGATAGAAGGGCAGATCGAAGAGATCGGCACGGTTAAAACCACGTTGCTGACCGAGGAGGGTGAGCTAGTCTCCATCTCCAATCGGATCTTGCTGGAGCAGCACGTGACTAGCCGCTGATGCGGCAAACCCTGCTAATGTATGCCGCCGCAAATATGCCTGTGTTCTCGGCTGTGGCGGACATTGACCTGACTGTCGGCACGACTCGTTTTGAATA
This sequence comes from Pseudomonas lundensis, assembly GCF_001042985.1. Taxonomy (GTDB): domain Bacteria; phylum Pseudomonadota; class Gammaproteobacteria; order Pseudomonadales; family Pseudomonadaceae; genus Aquipseudomonas; species Aquipseudomonas lundensis. The sequence goes on along the minus strand of NZ_JYKY01000011.1, from coordinate 59,006 downwards.
AAGCCCAATCGCTATCCATGCGCTATGACCCCCGCGAACTCTCTGATGAGGAGCTGGTGGCGCGCTCGCATGATGAGTTGTTTCACGTCACGCGCGCCTATGAAGAGTTGATGCGGCGTTACCAACGCACTTTGTTCAACGTTTGTTCAAGGTATTTAGGGAACGATCGTGATGCTGACGATGTCTGTCAGGAGGTAATGCTTAAGGTGCTGTATGGCTTGAAGAATTTTGAGGGCAAATCGAAATTCAAGACCTGGCTATATAGCATCACCTACAACGAATGCATTACGCAGTATCGGAAGGAACGGCGAAAGCGTCGCTTGATGGACGCATTGAGTATTGACCCCCTTGAGGAAGCGTCTGAAGAAAAGGCGCCGAAACCTGAGGAAAAGGGCGGACTCGATCGCTGGCTGGTGCATGTGAACCCGATCGACCGGGAGATTTTGGTGCTGCGATTTGTCGCAGAACTGGAATTTCAGGAAATCGCGGACATAATGCATATGGGTTTGAGTGCGACGAAAATGCGCTACAAGCGTGCTCTTGATAAATTGCGTGAGAAATTTGCAGGCATTGCTGAAACTTAGTTCAGCGCAAATAGCTCTACGTGTAGGTAAGTTCTGATAGACTTGCCGCCGAGTTGTCCCCCGGTATGTGGGACTGCTTTACAATCACCAGATGGGGATTTAACGGATGAAACTGAAAAACACCTTGGGCATTGCCATTGGTTCCTTTGTAGCCGCAACTTCGTTCGGTGCCCTGGCACAAGGCCAAGGCGCGGTCGAGGGTGAACTGTTCTACAAAAAACAGTACAACGACAGCGTCAAGCACGTAGAAGACGGTTACAACCCAGGCGCATCGATCGGTTACTTCCTGACCGACGACGTCTCGTTGAACCTGACCTACGACAAGACTAACCACACCCGTTCGAACGACGGCACTGGCAACCAGAAAATCAAAGGCGACAACTTTGGTCTGAACGCTCAGTACCACTTCGGCACCGTTGGTGACGCTCTGCGTCCTTACGTTTCCGGTGGTGTTGCTCACAAGAGCATGACCAACGTAGAAGCTGACGGCCACAGCGGTCGTGACCAGTCGACTTTCCTGACTGCTGGCGCTGGTGTTAAGTGGTACATCACTGACAACCTGTTTGCCCGTGCAGGCGTTGAAGCTGACTACAAACTGGACAACGGCAAGTGGGACTACGCGCCTACTGTTGGCCTGGGTGTAAACTTCGGCGGCAACGGCGGTAAAGTAGCGCCTGCTCCAGTTCCAGCTCCAGCACCAATCGCTGAGCCAGAACCAGAAGCTCCAATCGCTGAAGTGGTTAAGGTTGAGCTGGACGTTAAGTTCGACTTCGACAAGTCGGTTGTTAAATCGCAGTACATGCCTGACATCCGCAACGTTGCTGATTTCATGAAGCAGTACCCTGCGACCACCACTACTGTTGCTGGTTACACTGACAGCGTAGGTCCAGACGCCTACAACCAAAAACTGTCCGAGCGTCGTGCTAACGCCGTTCGTGCAGCTCTGGTTAACGACGGTGTTGAATCCGGTCGCGTAAACGCAGTGGGTTACGGCGAAGCCAACCCAGTTGCTTCGAACGCAACTGAAGAAGGCCGTGCTCTGAACCGTCGCGTAGAAGCTACCGTTCAAGCAGAAGCTAAGTAATTTTTAGCTAGCCTGTTCAGAAAAGCCCGGCTCAGGCCGGGCTTTTCTTTGTCTGCGATTTAGTCCCGATGTCTCAAGCCGAGCAGGCCTGAAACGGCGTCCCACACTTCCCTCGCGTCTTACCGCTCGGCACGGCTATAATCGCGCTCACTTTCAGCCGCCTTCCGAGACCATCGAGCCCATGTATAACCTGGCCCGCCAGTTGCTCTTCAAACTTTCCCCTGAAACCTCGCATGATCTGTCTCTGGATTTGATCGGAGCGGGCGGCCGTTTGGGGCTGAACAGTTTGCTGTGCAAGGCGCCAGCCAAGCTGCCCGTTAGCGTCATGGGGCTTGAGTTCCCTAATCCGGTAGGGTTGGCCGCAGGCCTGGATAAGAACGGGGCGGCGATTGATGGATTCGCCCAATTGGGGTTCGGGTTTGTGGAGATCGGCACCGTGACGCCGCGCCCTCAGCCCGGTAATCCCAAGCCGCGGATTTTTCGCTTGCCTGAAGCGCAGGCCATTATCAATCGCATGGGCTTCAACAATCTGGGGGTCGATCATTTGTTGACCCGTGTGCAGGCGGCCAAATACAGCGGGATCCTGGGTATCAACATCGGCAAGAATTTCGATACACCGGTTGAGCGGGCCGTTGATGACTATTTGATTTGCCTGGACAAGGTTTACGCTCACGCGAGCTACGTGACGGTCAACGTCAGTTCTCCGAATACTCCGGGTCTGCGCACGCTTCAGTTCGGCGATTCACTCAAGCAGCTTCTGGAGGCCTTACAGCTGCGTCAGAACGAGCTTACGCAGCGTCACGGCAAGCGTGTGCCGCTAGCGATCAAGATTGCACCTGACATGACAGATGAAGAAACCGTGCTCGTCGCGCGAGCCTTGCTGGAAACCGGCATGGATGCGGTGATCGCCACCAACACGACGTTGAGTCGCGTGGGTGTGGAGGGCATGGAGTATGGGGATGAGGCAGGCGGCCTGTCGGGTGCGCCCGTACGTGAAAAAAGCACCCATACCGTCAAGGTCCTGGCTGAAGAACTTGCTGGCCGGATGCCGATTATTGCGGCGGGCGGTATCACTGAAGGCAAGCATGCGGCTGAGAAAATCGAGGCAGGTGCCAGTTTGGTGCAGATTTATTCCGGCTTCATTTACAAAGGGCCAGCGCTGATTCGCGAATCAGTGGATGCCATTTCGGCCATCACCCGTCGATAAACACCCAATAAAAAGGGCTCCTTGAAGGAGCCCTTGGGCCGCAGCCCGCCGCCCGGATGGGACGACATGGTTAACGTGTTGCGTATTCGAGGTGATGTCGGAATGTGCCCAGAGTTAGCCGACGGCGTGAAGTTCGTTGAGTCTGTGGATGCCCGCAGTGCCTGTCATACCGTCCCAGTTGTCGCCGCGTCCTTCGCGCCAGCCATTAATCCATGCCTGGCGCACCGACGGTAGAGTAAAAGGGCAAAGCTCACGGGACTTTCCGTTAACGCCATATTGGTATCCGCGCAAGAAAGCTCTTTCCAACGGATCACGCTTAAGTCTTCTCATAGGGTATTGCCCTCACTTGTTGACTGTTTATATCGCGTCGACCTGACTCAGGTCGGGGCAGAGTGCTTCTGCCGTGGGTGGCTCGCTGCCGGCGTGGCGAGCATTTTTGTTATCACCTGCGCGGTGACAACCTGTGTTCAGTTCTAACCAATGTGGTTGGGTGTGTGAATGATCGTTTTGTCATAAGGACGTAACGATAGTGGTGTTCAGGCCATAAGAAAGGGAGGCCTTTTGCCCCTTTCTACGACCAAAGCCTGATCCTGCGAGTGTTTGCAAAGATGATGCGTTTCATTCTCCGCTGCGAATGACCGCCTTATTTGCTCGGGTACTATTCGACGAAGGGTCTGAATATGTCCCTTTGTTTCAAGATGAATGACCTGTCTCAGCGTCTAAACTCTTCATGCCTGCGGGCAAGGTTGGGCGCGGGGATGGACCGGCACAGTCTCGTGCCACGCGAGCGCTCTTCAAGAAAAGCGCTTGATTGAAAACGGAGCAGGCAATGCGTTGCCTCTTCACAGATAGCTAAAAGCTCAGGAATCCCATGTCGGATCGTTACGAACTCTTCCTTACCTGCCCGAAAGGCCTTGAAGGCTTGCTCCTTGAGGAGGCCACAGGCCTTGGCCTTGAGGACGCTCGCGAGCATACCTCGGCCATTCGTGGTACTGCAGATATGGAAACTGCCTACCGTCTGTGTCTCTGGTCGCGTCTTGCTAACCGCGTATTACTGGTACTTAAGCGCTTTCCGATGAAAGACGCCGAGGACCTCTATCACGGCGTGCTGGAGGTTGACTGGCAGGATCACATGGTGCCCGACGGCACCTTGGCGGTGGAGTTCAGCGGCCACGGCTCCGGCATCGACAACACCCATTTTGGTGCGTTGAAAGTCAAAGACGCCATTGTCGACAAATTGCGCACGCCGTCCGGCGAGCGTCCGTCGATCGACAAAATCAGCCCTGATTTGCGTATCCACCTGCGCCTGGATCGGGGTGAAGCCATTCTGTCGCTGGATCTGTCAGGCAGCAGCCTGCACCAGCGCGGCTATCGCTTGCAGCAAGGCGCTGCGCCGCTCAAGGAAAACCTTGCAGCAGCTATCCTGATTCGTGCGGGCTGGCCGCGCATGGCAGCTGAAGGCGCTGCGCTGGCTGACCCGATGTGCGGTGTGGGCACATTTTTGGTCGAGGGCGCGATGATTGCCGCCGACATGGCGCCTAACCTCAACCGCATTCATTGGGGGTTTGACGCCTGGCTCGGCCACGTACCGGCGATCTGGAAAAAACTTCACCAGCAAGCCACTGAGCGGGCTGAGGCGGGCATGTCAAAACCGCCATTGTGGATTCGGGGTTATGAAGCCGATCCGCGCCTGATCCAGCCTGCGCGCAACAACATCGAGCGTGCCGGTCTGAGTCACTGGATCAAAATTTACCAGGGTGAAGTTGCGACGTTCGAACCTCGCCCGGATCAGAACCAGAAAGGCCTGGTCATTTGTAACCCGCCATATGGCGAGCGCCTGGGCGATGAGGCGAGCCTGCTCTATCTCTACCAGAACCTGGGCGAGCGCCTGCGTCAGGCCTGTTTGAATTGGGAGGCGGCGGTGTTCACGGGCGCGCCTGACCTGGGCAAGCGCATGGGTATTCGCAGCCACAAACAGTATTCATTCTGGAACGGCGCCTTGCCGTGCAAGTTGCTGCTGATCAAGGTCGTGCCGGACCAATTCGTGACTGGTGAGCGTCGTACCCCTGAGCAGCGTCAGGCTGAGCGCGAGCAGGCTGAGTCCGATCTGCCGTCCAACATTGAAGCACCGGGTAAGTACGAAAAATTCAACAAGAACGGTAACCCGATCAAGCCGGTTCCCGTTGTGGTTGAGCAGCCGCGTCTGAGCGAAGGCGGGCAAATGTTCGCCAATCGTCTGCAAAAGAACCTCAAAGCCTTGGGCAAATGGGTCAAGCGCGAAGGCATCGATTGCTACCGTGTCTACGATGCAGACATGCCTGAATACTCGATGGCGATTGATCTGTACCATGACTGGGTGCACGTTCAGGAGTATGCAGCGCCCAAATCCATTGACCCGGAAAAAGCCTCGGCGCGCATGTTCGATGCGCTGGCGGCCATTCCTCAGGCATTGAACGTCGATAAAAGCCGTGTGATCGTCAAGCGGCGCGAGCGCCAGAGCGGGACCAAGCAATACGAGCGCCAAAGCGCGCAAGGCAAGTTCACCGAGGTCAATGAAGGCGGCGTGAAGCTGCTGGTCAACCTGACGGACTACCTGGATACCGGTCTGTTCCTCGACCACCGCCCGATGCGCATGCGGATTCAGCGCGAGGCGGCCGGCAAGCGTTTCCTGAACCTGTATTGCTACACCGCAACCGCGAGTGTTCACGCCGCTAAAGGGGGCGCGCGCAGCACCACGAGCGTGGATTTGTCCAAAACTTACCTGGACTGGGCGCGTCGTAATTTGTCGCTCAACGGTTTTTCAGACAAGAACCGTCTGGAGCAGGGCGATGTGATGGTATGGCTCGATGCATGCCGGGAAGAGTACGACCTGATCTTTATCGATCCGCCGACCTTTTCCAATTCCAAGCGCATGGAAGGCATCTTCGATGTCCAGCGTGACCACGTGCAATTGCTGGACCTGGCGATGGCGCGTCTGGCGCCCGGCGGTGTGTTGTACTTCTCCAACAACTTCCGCAAGTTCATCCTCGATGAGCACCTGGAAGCGCGTTACGCCGTCGAAGAAATCACTGCCAGTACGATTGATCCGGATTTTGCCCGCAACAGCAAGATTCACCGCGCCTGGAAAATCACGGCGCGTTGATCGCGCTCCTGTCATCCCGGGCTGCAGGCAGGGATGACAGAGGCCATACACAAAAACGCCCCGGCTCGAGTGAGTCGGGGCGTTTTTTATGGCTTCGTAAAAGCCTTATTGGGCGATTGAAATCGCACTGTTCGGCAGTTGCGGTTGACGATAAAGATCCAGCAGGACCTGGTCGAGGACGGCCGAGGCGCCCCATGGGCGTGGGTCATTGAGAATGGCCACCACGGCCCAGGTGTTGCCATTGCTATCACGGCTAAAGCCCGAGATCGCACGCACAGTGTTGAGAGTGCCGGTCTTGATGTGAGCCTGACCGTTCATGGCGGTGGTTTTCAGACGCTTGCGCATCGTGCCGTCCTTGCCAGCAATGGGCATGGAGCTGATGAACTCGGCGGCGTAGGGGCTTTTCCAGGCGGCCTGGAGCATTTGAGCCATTTCACGGGCGCTGACCCGCTCGGCACGAGACAGGCCTGAGCCGTTCTCCATCACCAGGTGCGGCGCCGTGATGCCTTTCTTGGCCAGCCACTGACGAACCACACGCTGGGCTGCTTTGGCGTCATCGCCGTCGGCATCCGTGCGGAACTGCGCACCCAGGCTCAGAAACAACTGCTGAGCCATGGTGTTGTTGCTGTACTTGTTGATGTCACGAATGATTTCAGCGAGGTCTGGCGAGAAGGCGCGGGCCAGGACTTTGGCGCTTTTGGGGACGGAACCCTGGCGATCTTGCCCCAGAATACTGCCGCCCAGCTCTTTCCAGATCGCGCGAACGGCGCCTGCGGTATACGTGGCGTGGTCAAGCAGCGACAGGTAGGTCTGCGAGTTGCAGCCATCGCCCAATTGACCCGTGACGGTAACGAGGACTGAGCCGTCCGGCTGCGGCACCGGGTTGTAACGCACGTCGCCCGTGCATTGCTTGGCGTTGACGGCTTTTACCTGATTGTCCACGCGGATGCTGGCAATCGGCGGCTCAACTGATATCAGGACCTTGCCTGAGTCGTTGCGTGCAACAAAGCGCAGCGCCTTGAGGTTGACCATCAGCGCGTCGGGCTTGACCAGGAAAGGCTTGTTCTTGTCATTGCCGTCGTCATCAAATACTGGCAATTGCGGTTGCTCGAAGAAGCTGCGGTCCAGCACCAGATCCCCGGTGACTTGTTGCACGCCATTGGCACGCAGGTCGCGCATCAATAGCCACAGCTTTTCCATGTTCAGCTTGGGGTCGCCGCCGCCTTTGAGATAGAGGTTGCCTTGCAGGATGCCGTTGCTCAGCGTGCCATCAGTGTAAAACTCGGTTTTCCACTGATGGGTAGGGCCGAGCATTTCCAGGGCTGCGTAGGTGGTGACCAGCTTCATGGTGGAGGCCGGGTTCATTGAGACATCAGCATTGAACACAGTCGGTACGCCGGGGCCGTTGAGCGGCAGCATCACCAGTGATAGTGCGTTGTTTTGCAATTTGTTGGTTTTGAGCGCCTGCTGAACCTTGGGCGAAAGAGTGGTGTTGACCGGGGCAGCGTTGGCCCCAAAGGCGAATGGCAGCATCAACCCGGCGAGTAGCAGTGGACGTAAAGACTTGATCATAAAAAGTAATACCCTGCAGGCGAGGGGGAAAAAATACGAGGGCATGATGAAAAATTCCCTCAATGGTCATGAAAGTGACGGCATTATGCCCCAAGGTGGTCAGTCTTGTGCATTGCCGTGATACACACGTGCATTGATTAAATGCACAAAACGATGAGCCGTCCACACTGAACCGGGCACGTACAGCTCGAAACTGGTAAAGTGCCGCCGTTATTACTTAAGAGGATTGTTCAATGGCTACTAATCGTTCCCAGCGTCTGCGCAAAAAGCTGTGCGTTGATGAATTTCAGGAGTTGGGTTTTGAGCTGAACCTGGATTTCAAAGAAGACCTGTCGGAAGAAGCTATCGACGCTTTCCTCGAAACGTTCTTGAAAGAAGCCATGGAAGCCAACGGCCTTGGTTATGTTGGCGGCGACGACTACGGTCTGGTGTGCCTGCAGAAGCGCGGTTCGGTCAGCGAAGAGCAGCGCGCAGCTGTTGAAGCCTGGCTGAAAGCTCGTCCAGAGCTGACCAGCGTTGAAGTGAGCCCGCTGCTCGACGTGTGGTACCCGGAAAAGCCTATCAATCCGGTAGCCTGATGTGATGCATGGAGGCAGCCTGTCTGGCTGCTTCCATGCGGCTGTTCTGCAAGATCTTCTGGCCCGTCCGGGCGACCGATACACATTCCTTGATTATTTTTTGCCTGCGCTCCTTGCCCCCCCGTGCGTGCGTTTTTTAGCCGTGTAGTCGAGGGCGAGACTGCTTAGCGCGTGGCTGTCTGCGTGCATGGGTGTGTCCGTCTCACCCATCACGCTTTCGGGAATGCAAAAAAAAAGGACAAGGGATGAGCTTGTCCTTTTATCGATTGGCAATCAGGGCATCAGTCGTAGATGACCTTTTTCTTCCAGTCCGCGTCAGCTTCGTCAGTTTTCAAGCCCTCGGTCAGTTCGTTGACCTCATCCTTTGTCGGCTCAAGCTTGGTAAGCACCAGCGAATTTGCACGCGCCAGTTGTTCTTCCATTTCCTTCAACGCGCTGCTGTACATGGCGGGTTCAGGTTGTTTGCGCAGGTACTGGGCGCCGCGCTCATAGGCAAGGCGTGCCTGCCCCGGCTGATTTTGCTGGAAGGCCAACTGCCCAAGGTTGTTGAAGAATTCGATGTGCAGCACGACCAGCAAATGGCGGATCTCTTTGATCCAGCGTTTGGCTTCGTTAGTAGGCAGAAAGCCATCTTGCACCGCGCGGGTGATTTGCCCGTGCAATGTTTCCAGCAAGAAACGCACATCCTTGGCCTTGGCTTCAGTCAGGATCGGGCCGGGCGGGTTATTGACGGGGATCGACTCGCCTTGGCCCACCAGTGCGTTCAGCTCGGCAATACGCGCCTTGACTGGCGCACTGTTCTTATCCAGATGCAGCAGGCGCTGGCAGGCATTGAGCTCCAGGCGTGTCAGCAAGTGCTTTAAGCCGGGCGACATCAATTGGCCGGGGAAGGTTTCGCTGACTTCGCTGCAACGACGAACGCGGTCAGTCAGTTCGACCTTCAGGCGCGCCTTTTCGAGTTTGTTGTTTTCCACCACATGGTTCATGTAACCGATGGCGATCAATAGGACGATCCCGGCTACTACAAGCAGGGTGATCATGGATGGTGTCAACGTGAAAACCTCTTTGGATAGTCAATGGGCTTTATTTTGGTGTCGCAAACAATCTTGAAGGTCAGAGCTCTCGTCTATAAAGAGGCAGATGTGTTGGATGTGGTACAGAGTGCCACTATTGTGCGCTGCCAACTATAACTCCTTGTAGGATGTCGGAATATAGGCGTCAGGACTTGGGCGCTAGACGGCGTAGGAAATGGCCTTAAGATTGGGGAAGTCATTGATTTCAATATATTTTCATATTGGGGTTGACGACTTCTAAAACCATCCCTAGAATGCGCGCCAATTGCAGCGTAAAGCACACAGCGAAACGCAGTAACCAGTGAAGTTGTAGCGTGTCCCCTTCGTCTAGTGGCCTAGGACACCGCCCTTTCACGGCGGTAACAGGGGTTCGAGTCCCCTAGGGGACGCCAATGCGGGAATAGCTCAGTTGGTAGAGCACGACCTTGCCAAGGTCGGGGTCGCGAGTTCGAGTCTCGTTTCCCGCTCCATTTTTAAGCAGCTTCGCTCTCGGGCGGGGTTGAGTGAAAGCCAAAACATTAGCTTCGGTCAATGTGATTGGCACTGAAACATGCAGCGTATGTTTCGGGCAACGTCCCCTTCGTCTAGTGGCCTAGGACACCGCCCTTTCACGGCGGTAACAGGGGTTCGAGTCCCCTAGGGGACGCCATTATTGCGGGAATAGCTCAGTTGGTAGAGCACGACCTTGCCAAGGTCGGGGTCGCGAGTTCGAGTCTCGTTTCCCGCTCCAAATTTTGTTTTCTGAAGTCAAGCAACATTCAGGAAGCATAAAAAGATCAGCTGAGGCTGATTTTTTTTGTGTCACCAGCAGCCTTGCCTTCGGGTGAGGTTGAGTGAAACGCCAGCGCAGCAATTGAGTTTGATGCGGCTGGCACTGAGACATACAACGTATGTTTTGGGCAACGTCCCCTTCGTCTAGTGGCCTAGGACACCGCCCTTTCACGGCGGTAACAGGGGTTCGAGTCCCCTAGGGGACGCCATTTTGCGGGAATAGCTCAGTTGGTAGAGCACGACCTTGCCAAGGTCGGGGTCGCGAGTTCGAGTCTCGTTTCCCGCTCCAAATTTTGTTTTTTGGAGCAACGCAGTTTCAAAAAACACATAAAAGCAGCCTACGGGCTGCTTTTTTTGTGCCTGCGATTTTTAGGCCGTGCTCAATCCGTGCGGCTTTGCACAATCACTCCCTGCGCCTCAACAACAGCCAAATACGTGTTCTTACCATTAAGCGTCACCGCCCGCTGGACGGTATGACTGCTAAGGTTGGACATATCCCCTTGTTCAGTCAGTACTGACCTGAACCTTGCGTCACCTTCGTTGTTCAAAACCATTAATGCTCCAATCACGCCGACACAACACAACAAGAGAATCCGTATGAACAATCTTAAAAAGTGGCTCAGTGGCTCGCTTCTGGCCTTTGGGATCGTTACGCAACCGGTGTGGGCACAAAGCCAGGCAACACCGGTTCATTTCGCAGATCTCACGTGGGAAAGCGGCAGTTTTATCACTGAGGTGCTGCGCCAGCTCACTGAAAAGGGCTACGGCGTCAGCACCGACACATTGCCAGGCAGCACTGTCAGCCTTGAAGCGGCGTTGGCTAAAAACGATATTCAGGTGATCGGCGAAGAGTGGGCCGGGCGCAGTCCGGTGTGGGTCAAGGCTGAAGCAGAAGGCAAGGTCTTCGGCCTGGGCGATATCGTGAAAAACGCCAGCGAAGGGTGGTGGGTACCGGAGTACGTTATTAAAGGCGATCCGAAAAAAGGGATCGAGCCCTTGGCGCCCGAGCTGAAGTCCGTCAGCGATCTGGCCCGTTACAAGGATGTATTCCGCGATCAGGAAGACCCGAGCCGCGGGCGCTTTCTCAACAGTCCCAGCGGCTGGACGTCTGAAACCGTTAACAGTCAAAAGCTCAAAGCCTACGGGCTGGATAAAGATTTTGTGAATTTCCGGACAGGTTCCGGGGCTGCGCTGGATGCCGAGATCAGTTCTTCGATCAAACGCGGCAAGCCGGTGCTGTTCTATTACTGGTCCCCGACACCTCTGATCGGGCGCTACCCGTTGATCAAGCTGGAAGAGCCTCCATTTGATGCCCAGGCCTGGAAAACCCTGACCGACGCGAACGATCCGAACCCCAAGGGCACGCGTTCGTTGCCTGCGAAATTGGCGATTGGCGTTTCTGCCCCCTTCAAATCCGAGTACCCGCAGTTGGTGCAGTTTTATGAGAAGGTCGACTTCCCGATCGACCTGCTGAATCAGACGCTGGCGCAAATGAGTGAAAAACGAACCGAACCGCGTAAGGCCGCGCAAGCCTTCCTGCGTGAACAGCCGCAGATTTGGGAGAAATGGGTAACCCCTGAGGCCGCCCAAAAAGTTAAATCGGCGTTATAAGCCGCTTATTTCTCAGAACAAGAGCCGTGCATGTTTCCTGAAAATCTGACGTTCTCCATCGCCGGTTGGGTCAACGATGGGGTCGATGCGCTGGTAAGCAATTATGGGGATGTGTTGCGCAACATCTCGGACACGTTGCTGTGGGCCATTATCCACCTTGAAAACCTGCTGCGTCTGACGCCGTGGTGGCTGATGCTGGCCATCGTCGGCGCCATTGCCTGGCATGCCACCCGCAAGATCATCAGTACGCTGTTAATCGTTGGCTTGCTGTTCCTGGTCGGTGCGGTCGGGCTTTGGGACAAGCTGATGCAGACCCTGGCGCTGATGATGGTGGCCACCGTGATTTCGGTGCTCGTCGGCATTCCCTTGGGCATTCTGGCGGCGCGCAGCAATCGTCTGCGGGCGGTGATGATGCCGTTGCTCGACATCATGCAAACCATGCCCAGTTTCGTTTACCTGATCCCGGTGCTGATGCTGTTCGGTCTGGGCAAAGTTCCGGCCATTTTCGCCACGGTCATTTATGCCGTACCTCCGTTGATCCGCCTCACCGATCTGGGCCTGCGCCAGGTGGATCGCGAAGTGATGGAGGCCATCAACGCATTTGGTGCCACCCCGTGGCAGCAACTGTTCGGCGTGCAATTGCCACTGGCCTTACCGAGCATCATGGCCGGGATCAATCAGACCACCATGATGGCGTTGTCGATGGTGGTGATCGCTTCCATGATCGGGGCCAGGGGATTGGGCGAGGATGTGCTGGTGGGCATTCAAACCCTCAACGTCGGCAAAGGACTGGAAGCAGGATTGGCCATTGTGATTCTCGCCGTGGTGATTGATCGCATTACTCAGGCTTATGGTCGGCCGCGGCACGGAGAGCGTAAATGAGCGCAGTGACCGAGAGCAAAATCGAAGTCCGTCATGTGTTCAAGGTCTTTGGCAACCGCGAAAAAGAGGTGCTGGCGCTGATTCGGGCGGGCAAAAGCAAGGATCAAGTCCTGGCCGAAACCGGCTGCGTCGTGGGTATCAATGATTTGTCGTTGTCGATCCAGGCGGGGGAGGTCTTCGTCATCATGGGCCTGTCCGGGTCGGGCAAGTCGACGCTGGTTCGCCACCTGAACCGTTTGGTCGACCCTACAAGCGGTCAGATCCTGGTCGATGGTGAAGATATTCTTCAGTACGACATGTCAGCCTTGCGTCACCTGCGCCGCCATAAAATCAGCATGGTGTTTCAGAATTTTGGCCTGTTGCCCCATCGCACTGTGTTGGAAAACGTGGCTTACGGGCTCAAGGTGCGTGGCGAAAACAAAGCGCAGTGCAATGAGCGCGCCCGGCACTGGATTGGCGTGGTGGGCTTGCAGGGTTATGAACAGGCGATGATTCATCAATTGTCGGGGGGCATGCGTCAGCGCGTGGGGCTGGCAAGGGCCTTGGCCACCGATACCGACATCATCCTGATGGACGAAGCCTTCAGCGCGCTCGATCCGTTGATCCGCGCCGAAATGCAGGACCAGTTGCTCGAGCTTCAGCGCACGCTGCAAAAAACCATTGTCTTCATTACCCACGATCTGGATGAGGCGCTGCGTATTGGCAACCGCATTGCGATTCTCAAGGACGGGCAATTGATACAGGTCGGGACGCCGCAGCAAATACTCAACGCGCCAGCGGATGAGTACGTCGATCGTTTTGTGCAACGTCGGCGCACAGAGGTGTAAACGACAAGTAACCCGCTACCGCAGTAGGCTGGTGTGCATTGCGTTTAATGAAAAGACAGTCCGGCCCCGGGCACAGCGCCGGGCGGACTGGCCTTTTCACGCCACCGCAATGGATGCTCTATGAAAACCCTCTCCACGACCCCCGGGTTATTGTCACGTTTCAAGGTTCTGGGCAGCTTCAATGCCCAACATTTTCCGCCGCGTCCCACGCTGTTCAGTGTGCTGGCCCGCCAACTCAATGAGGCGCTGGCCGAGAAGTACCCAAGCCTCGATCTTGATGTGACCGGTTTGCATATCGCTGAGCCTTGGCCAGTGGCGGCCGCCTTAATCACCCCCGAGAACGGCATGCCCCGGCACTATCGGCTGATCTCCCCGGTGGACATGCTGATCCAGAGTTACCTTGATGCGCGGCCAGTGACCCTGATTCAGGGGTTCCATCGTTTGACCGGCGACACCCGCGAGCGCGATCCCCACCCATTGCCTGTGCACATGGATGACGTGCAAACGGCCATCAATGAATGCGCTGCGTTGCTGATCGACATTTGGCAACACGCGCTGACGCTGTTTTGGAGTGTTGGCAACGGTGAGGGCAGATCGCCATTTCAATGGCTGAGCCATGTGCAGCAATGGGGGCTGCAATCGACGTTGGCCGACAACCTTTACGTACCTGCCCTGAGCAATGATCAGGCGGCTTCAATGGCGGTGGTGGCCAATTTTCCCGACAAGGACACACGCGTAAAAGGGACACAAGAGACGCCTTTACACGCCTGTCTGGTCAATATTCAGGCCTTGCAGGCGCAAGGTGTTGAGCGCTTCCAATTACCCGGTGTGATGCTTGTTACGCGGCAGATGAAGCAGCGCCTGCTGGTGCTCAGTTACTCGCTGGAATCAGGCATTGAAGTATTTGAGTCGCTGAATGATTACGCCACACGAATGGCCAGCCGCCTTCAGGACACCCTCGAACAACCCGTATTTGCATGGGCGTTGCACGAACCGTCAGGTGACTTTTTCACCGCACTTTCCTGCACCCTGCTGGATCAGCAGCTGCGCGTTGTGCAGGCGCTTGGCCAAACAGCCCGGCGCGAACACTGGAGTGCATTGCGTCTGGAACAAAAACTGGATGCTGCCGTGGGCATGTTCCCTTTGTTCAATGAGCAAGACCGTCCGTGGCTGGACCATGTCATGACGAAATTGCCAGCATGGCTCAAGCAAGCATCAGCGCAGCACCTGTTGGCCTACAGCAAGCTGATGATTGCCCAGGCCTTGTTTCAGCAGCAAGCGCAGGGGAAAACATTCCTGGACGGGATCGATGCCTTGCCGACATTTGCTGAGCAGCAAATCAGGCAACGGCTGGACAGGGATCACCCCGGCGCAGACATCGACATCGCCAGGGTCGAGATTCATGACCTGGGTGTCGAAGTGCTGACCTTGCCGATTTTTACCGACGACACGCTGCCCCTGACCGAGTTTGTCCTGAGCTATCGCGGCGGCTGGCCCGTCGGGCTTATTGGGGTTCAGGGGCGCGACGCCACCGTTTTGCCAGACTGGTTCACCGCAGATTATGCGCGACAGTTAGTGGACGAGCTGGATGTCGGCTCGCAGTACATTGCGCTGATCAAACGGTTGCTGATTGATGAACCAGATGAAGTCGCACGTCGTAAAACGTTGTTCAAATCCCAGCTGAGCGTGCAACTGCCGCTATTCGCCCTGGAAAAACTGATCAAGGGTGAAGCCGGGTTTACGCAACAGGGCTGGAACATCGTGAACGGCCTGATGCGCCCCGACGCACACGACACGCTGGAGAAAAGTGACCTCTGTGTGCGGCCGTTGGGGTTCATCGCCTATGAGGGGGCGTCAACGGATTATGTCGCCAACATGTTTGTACTGGGCCCGCGTCAGGTCGACACAGGCCCGTTTGTCCTCTATCAACCCTTCGCGCCCGAACCGTTGCAGGAGTGTGCAACATGGGCGGCGCTATTTGCGGCGATCAGCGACTCTGAAGACCTGAATTACAGCGTGCTGCAATGGCTCAACGATGATGCGCGCGACGTGTACGCTGACGCCGGGTTTGCCAGACCGCATCTGGAAGGGGTGTTGCTGGAAGGCTTCCTGGCGCTGTTACCACGCAGTCCAGCGATGTTGAGCACACAGGCTGTAGTGGGTAATTACTTTGACGCGCTGTTTGAGGCCAATGCCCAGGCATTGCTTTTATTGGCAGACAAACAGACCGTTACCGTTGCAGAGCGGCGTTGGCTGTTGGTTAAAAAAGCCGGTTGGGCCTTGTTTAATGGCCTCACGTTTTTCGTCAATGGGCCATTGCAGAAGGCTGCCTGGTTGCTCCAGACCTTGCTGAGCATTGATAGCACGCTGCATGCGCGTTTGAGGGGGGACAAAGAGGCCGCGTTGGAGTCAGTGATCGACCTGTTGCTCAACATCAGCCTGGCGTTATTGCAGGAAGGTCTGAATTTCAGGACGCTCGCCAATGACCGTCGGCGTTTGAAAGTGCCAGTCGATGAGCCGTTGTTCTCCCGCTATGAAGAACCCAATGCGCCCAGTGTAAAACCGGACAAGTTGCCGCTGATAACCCCTGAAAAACGGCCGGATCTGACCCCTTCGGCTGTTCAGGACTATTCGGCACTGGCGGTGTCCTGGTTCAGTCCATCGCAGCGCTTGACCGGCGCGCAACGTCTGGAACTCGAAACCTATGAAGTGCCAGTTGATCTGACCGATGCCACGCCGATTGAAGTAGGCGAATTGGCCGGCATCCTGACGTACCAAGGCGTGTCCTACGTGCGCATCGCTAACAAAACGTATTGCGTGGCGCGTGATGCTGAAGGCTTGCACATTCAAGATGTACAGCACGCCAACCGTCGGGGGCCTCGCTTGATGAAAGAGCCTTCCGGTCGTTGGCAACTGGATTTGCGGCTAGGTTTGAAAGGTGGCGGGCCTAAAGCGCGGATCAAGAAACTGCGTGATGAGAAACAAAAGAAAGTTAACGAACTGCTACAGCAGGCTGAAGTCCTCAAAGGCCAAATTAATGACAGTGAGCGCGTCCTGCACGTCACACAGGGGCTCATGGACACTGCGGTGGACCGTCGGGCAGCGTTTCTTGAGCGTTTCAGCGTTGAGTTTGAAAGCTGGCGGCTAAAGATGCACGACCTGATCAATCTCTTGGACAAAGCCGAAGCGATCTCGCCGTTGGAGTCGCGTGCAAAGCTACTCCATGAATGCTGGGTAAAGCTGACCCTGCAGCACTTCAAATTGCAGAACTACTATGAGCTGGAGCGCCAGGCCCTCCCGGTCTTCAACTCTCAAGAGGACTTTCTGGAAAAGTTGCTTGATGTGGCCAAACAGCTGACAGCCGGCTCTGTTAGTACGTATGAAACGTGGATTGAGAACCTGGAAAAAGCCCGCGATATCGAAGCCAAACTGTTTTACAACTCGGCGCTGGAAGTTGAAGCCCTCAGACACGTACATGGACGCCCTTTGCCCAAAGACAGTGCGCTGCGCGAGCTTAAGCATATGGAGGATCAGGAATACTTTGATCGTCATTGGTCGGCTGTGTATCTGGAAACCTTGTGTGAGCTGGTGATCCGCCGGGGCGGTGTCAACTTGTCCCCGGAAGAACAGCATGCGTTCAACTTCTTTGGCAGTGCGGCGCTGATTGATACGGCGTGGTCGCAACTGAGTTTGCGGATGGATAATCAACTGTACAGCGAAGATCACATTGCGCTGCTGGACCGCGCTATCGAGCAGTACTATGCAGCAGAAAGTGTGTGCGGGAACTTGATCAATCTGGAGTCCGAGCATTTTCGGAATGAGTACCTGGCGCCGATCATGCAGGTAGTCCGGCACTTGAGAGTGTTTGCAGAATCCCAGCTAGAAAAAGTTATTCGCGACTCCGAGAGCTCATCTTCAGAATACGAAGAGCCGCGACCGGGGCCTAGCCGATTGGCGTATGCGGCACTCAGTAAAAAGCAGGCGACATCCGGAGCGCCACAACGGGTGATTAAGACCACCACCCATCAGGTATTGGTCGGCGCCCCGCGCGAATCATCCGCGGGTCAATCTGGCGGCGTGGTGGATGTGACCGAAGGCTTTGGCAGGCTGTCCGTTCACACCTATAAGCAGGTCGAGAGTGGTGTCTGGGAGGAAATCACTCAACTGCGGCCGGCTGTGCAACTGGCCACTCAGGCCAGAAACCTCTCGCGGCTCGAAGCCGACGGTCGACGCTTGCTGGCCAAGGTCGACAGTGCGATTGAAACCAGCCGTTCCAGCGCCATGACTTCAAAAATCCCCGTCGAAATCGAAGAAATTCTGGAATTCAAAGGCAAGAGCCTTGATGAGGTGGCGGTGCAGATCGACCGGATTGTGACGGGCGTCAGCACTGAACCGGAAACCCTGAGCGAAACGCGCAAACAGGCAGCCCGGGCACTGAGCGAACAATTGAAGGCAGAGGCCATCAAGTTGCGCGCGTTGGGTAAAAGTTTGCGAATCAGCATGATCAAGCGCCTCCCGCCGACGGGCCCCAATGTGGAGTATTTGAATACGCAGGGAGAAATCAGGATTCGGCGCCTGGGTGAGCGCAAGTTCTTGTCCCGCGGCCAGCGCAAGGATTACCTGCAGGAATACGCCATCGACGACAAACAGGGGGCAGCGCTGTGGTACGCGCACTTTCATTACAAAGCGCTCGATACCCCGACGGCTGCGTTCGATGTGGCGCATCTCAAAACGGCAGCCCAGCGGCGGTTGAGTGAACAGGCGCTGTATTCAAAGGCCGGGACCTCGCAAGAAGTGATTGAGGTGTACCGCGCCAAACTGGATACGGCATTGGCCCAGCGGCTGTTCCTGTTGATCCCTTAATGGCGGGCTCTTATTGCACGTCGTAGCGAACGGTGAGCACGCCTTTCTTTTCTTTGATCGACAGGATGGGCACTGTCTTCAATTGCTTCAACGAGCTGACATGGGTGCCAGCGCATGGGTGGGTGGGCAGTTCACCGAAGCCGATGAAACGCTGGTCGCCTTCCATGTGCGTCATCCGCGGCAAGTCTGCGTCGATCCATCGCTGCAGTTGCTCCTCGACCTGTTGCGCCTGCAGCGGCTGAGGGGCGTTGCCCGGGACGAAGCTGACCCGGCATTCACCGGGCCAATGATGCGCTTTGCTGGGGATCCAGCCTGCGCGTTCGCCACAGACGCCGATCAAATGACCGGCCGAATGCAGGCGGGTATTCAAAAGGCGCCGCGTCGCATCGACTCGGGCCTGGTTTTTACCTGTTTGCACTGCGGCGTTGACCACATGCACCAAGTGCTCGACATCATGGAAGACCTTGATCACTTCGCTGTCCCCAATCCAGCCCGTGTCGCTGGGCTGCCCGCCACCCTGGGGGTGAAAAGGGGTGCGACTCAACACCACCGCAAATCCATCGTCACACGGCGCACAACTGAGCACATCGACCTGAGCGGTGAGTCCATCTTCGGTAAAAAACAGGCGTGGGGTCATGGGGAGGTTCCTGAGAAACAAGTTTTTAAAGTATAAGGACGTCACCTTGGCGTGATAATCCCTTCAACTTTCAATGGACCTGTGCGCTGTGAGCATAAATCTACCGTTGTCCTTATTGGCCGAAATGGCGATTTTCGTGAAGGTGGTCGAGGCCGGGAATTTTTCTGAAGCGGCGCGGCAACTGGGCACCTCGCCCTCTGCGGTGAGCCGCAGCATTGCCCGGCTGGAAAAGGCATTGGCCATCCGTTTGTTGCAGCGCACCACCCGCAAACTGCGTCTGAGCGATGGCGGGGAGGAGGTGTATAAGCGCTGCCGGGATGTGGTGGGCGCGGCGCAATCGGTCATGGAAGTCAGTGGACGGTTTACCCAAGAGGCTGAAGGTCTGGTGCGCGTGAGCGTCCCCAAGGCCATCGGCCGCTACGTCATCCACCCGCATATGCCCGAGTTCCTGCGCCGCTTCCCGCACGTGGATGTGCAGTTGGTGCTTGAAGACCGCTATGTGGATTTGATTGATGGCAACGTCGACTTGAGCATTCGCGTCACTGACCAGCCCGCGCCGGGCTTGGCGGGGCGGCAATTGTGTGTGATCGAGCAACTGCTGTGCGCAACCCCTCAGTACCTGGCCTCGAACGGCGTCCCGCAACAGCCCGAAGATCTGCGCCATCACAGCTGTATTTGCCTGGGCGAGACTCCGGCCGATGCACGGTGGAAGTTCAAGCAGGGCAGCGTATCCGCTGTGGTGGGGGTGAAGGGGCGGTATGCCGCCAATCACACGGGCGTTCGGCTGGATGCGGTGTTGCAGCACATCGGAATTGGCAGCCTGCCGTACTTCACGGCGCGTCAGGCACTGGAGCAAGGGCGCATCGTTCAGGTGTTGCCCGAGTGGGACTTTATTGCGTCTTACCACGGTGGCGTGTGGCTGCTGTACGAGCCGACCCGTTATCTGCCGCCGAAATTGCGGGTGTTTATCGACTTTCTGGTTGAACGGCTGGCGCAAGAAGCGAGTCGGCCGCAGTCAGCCTCTAGTCCGGACGCGAGCACTGCCTAAGCGCCACACCCGCCGTGACAGTGGACCTTAAAACAGCCGGGCGAAAAAAAAAGGCCCGTCCGGGTAACCGGGCGGGCCTGATGTGGTGCTGGGCGCTGATCAGTGTTGCGGGCTGTCTTCGCCTGTCGGCAACGCCATGAACTGCTTTTCCTGATTCCAGTCGAACGGTTCGCCGTTTTCCTCGGCTTCATGACGGCGCTCTTCAAGCGCCTCATACATGTCCAGTTCTTCATCGGACAGGAAGTTGAAGCATGCACCGCCGAAGTACCACAGCAGGTCGCGGGGCACCAGGTGAGCGATTTGCGGGTAGCGTTCGATCACCTGGCACATGATGTCCTGGCCCAGGTACTGACTCTCGATCGGATCGACCGGCAATGCGCTGCGCATTTCGTCGAACCGTTCCATAAACAATGCGTGGCTTTCTTCGGGGATCTGCTCGGCATCACCGACAGCAACCAGAATGCTGCGCAGAATGTCGAGCAACACGAGGTTGTGGTTGAGATCGTTGGTGGCCATTGCGGTGTCCTCTAAAGCAAAACGGGCGCGGGAGTATAAAGCTCCGCGCGCCTGCTGTCGTGCTATCGAACTTTTCCTTCGCTGTGGGTGAGTGCTTCCTTCGAGAAATCGTCGACGTCGATCACCTTGCGACGTGCCGCCTCGGCCTCGCGCAGGGTCTGCGCCTCGGCCGGTTGCAGCACGCCAGCAGTGAGCGCCGCATCAATCGCATGTTCCCCTGCGGCCGGTTTAACCTGACCGCTTTTGAGCCCCTGATGCAGTTTTTTGAACAGCGGTTGGGCGGCGCTAAGCAGTTGACTGGCATGTTGCAGGGCGCCGACCGGATCGTCAGCCGATTGCGGGCGATAGCACCCGGCTAGTACGGCCTCCAGTGTCGGATCGCCTTGGGCGCGTCCCAACACGGCGGCCACCTCGGCGTCCAGTGCATCGTCCGGCCCGGTGTGACGTCGGCCAAACGGGAAGACAACCCCGCGCAGCAGCCAGCCCAAGGTGCGGCTCGGGAAGTTTTTCAGCAATTGATCCAGTGCCCGCTCAGCCTGTCCCAGGCTTTCTTCCATGGCCCAGGTGAACAGCGGGTTCAGATGCTCGGGTGAATCCAGATCGTGATAGCGCTTGAGGGCTGCGCTGGCCAGGTACATATGGCTGAGCACATCGCCCAGACGCGCCGACAGGCGTTCGCGACGTTTAAGTTCGCCACCCAGCAGCATCATGCTCAGGTCTGCCAGCATCGCGAACGCTGCAGCCTGACGGTTCAAGGCGCGGAAATAGCCTTGGCTCAACGCGTTGCCCGGTGCGTGTTCGAAGCGACCCAGCCCCAGGTTCAAGACCAGCGTACTGGCGGCGTTGCTGACAGCAAAACCGATGTGCTTGAGCAGCAGGTCATCAAACTCGTGCAGGGCCTGTTCGCGGTCCTCACGCCCGGCCAGTGCCATTTCCTTGAGTACAAACGGGTGGCAGCGAATGGCACCCTGGCCGAAGATCATCAGGTTGCGCGACAGAATGTTCGCGCCTTCCACGGTGATGAAGATCGGCGCCCCTTGCCAGCTGCGACCCAAATAGTTGTTGGGCCCCATGATGATGCCTTTGCCGCCGTGCACGTCCATGGCGTGGCTGATGCATTCGCGGCCACGCTCGGTGAGGTGGTATTTGAGGATGGCCGACAACACGGACGGTTTTTCCCCCAGATCGACGGCGTTGGCCGTCAGCATGCGGGCGCTGTCCATCAACCAGGCATTGCCGCCGATACGGGCCAGCGCTTCCTGAATGCCTTCGAACGCTGCGAGGGGCACGTTGAACTGTTCGCGCACCTGAGCGTATTGCCCGGTGACCAGGCTGGTGAACTTGGCCGCGCCGGTGCCAACGGCCGGGAGTGAAATCGAACGGCCCACGGACAGGCAGTTCATCAGCATCATCCAGCCCTTGCCGAGCATCTCCTGCCCGCCAATCAGGTAGTCCAGCGGAATAAACACGTCTTTGCCCGAGTTGGGGCCATTCATGAAGGCTGCACCCAGTGGCAGATGGCGTCGGCCAATCTCGACCCCCGGAGTGTCGGTCGGAATCAGCGCGAGACTGATGCCCAGATCTTCTTCCTCACCCAACAAGTGGTCGGGGTCATGGGCCTTGAAGGCCAGGCCCAGCAGGGTGGCGACCGGGCCGAGCGTGATGTAGCGCTTTTCCCAATTCAGACGCAGACCGATGACTTCCTCGCCTTGCCACTGGCCTTTGCAAATGATGCCGGTGTCGGGCATGGCGCCCGCGTCAGAACCGGCAAGCGGGCCGGTGAGGGCGAAGCACGGGATGTCGTCGCCCCGGGCCAAGCGGGGCAGGTAGTGGTTGCGCTGTTCATCCGTGCCGTAGTGCAGCAGCAATTCAGCCGGGCCGAGGGAGTTGGGCACCATCACCGTGGACGCCAGGTCGCCACTGCGGGTGGCGAGTTTCATGGCCACCTGTGAATGCGCATACGCCGAAAAGCCCTTGCCGCCGAACTCCTTGGGAATGATCAGTGCAAAGAAACCGTGTTGCTTGATGTGTGCCCAGGCTTCAGGGGGCAAGTCCATGCGCTGGCCGATGTCCCAGTCCGAGACCATGGCGCACAGTTCTTCGGTGGGGCCGTCAATAAAGGCCTGTTCTTCATCGGTCAACTGGACTTTGGGGTAAGCCAGCAACTGATTCCAGTCGGGACGACCGCTGAACAATTCGCCATCCCACCACACCGTGCCAGCGTCGATGGCGTCGCGCTCGGTTTGCGACATGGGTGGCAGGGTTTTTTGAAACCAGTTGAACAGCGGGGCGGTGAACACCTTGCGCCGCAGATCAGGCAGCAACAACAGCGCGGCCGGTATCGCCAGCAGAATCCAGAAGATCCCCAGCAGCCAGCCCGGTGCATGGCTGAAAATGGCCATGGCCACGAGATAGACAGCCACCACGCCCATGGCGGGCAGCGGTGCAACGCGGCGATGCGCCAGCCAGGCGACGCCAACGATTAAAACCACAATCCACAACAACAGCATATTCAATCCTCCGTGAAACCAGTGGCGGGAACCTTCTAGAGCTTAGTCGCAAGTCTTGTTCGGGGTGCTATGGATAGTGACCTCACCCGGGAGGCGGAGTTCGTCCTGTGGGGTTAGACTCCTGCGGCGTCTATCAATCAGGAGTTGAGTCATGCTGAAAGTGTGGGGTCGCAAGAATTCATCCAATGTCAGAAAAGTCCTGTGGTGTGCCGAAGAGTTGGCCTTGCCTTACGAGCGAGAAGAGGCCGGTGGTGCGTTTGGTGTGGTCGATACCCCACAGTACCGGGCGTTAAACCCCAACGGTCGGGTGCCGATGATTGAAGACGGCGATTTCGTGCTGTGGGAATCCAACGCCATCGTGCGGTATCTGGCTGCCCGTTATGGCTCAGACACCTCCTGGTATCAGCGCGATGTGTGCGTGCGCGCACAGGCAGACAAGTGGATGGACTGGACTACGTCGACATTTGCAGGGCCTTTCCGCGATCTGTTCTGGGGCATGTTGCGTACGCCAGCCGAGCAGCAAGACTGGGTGTTGATCAACGGTGCGAGTAAAACGTGCGCAGAGTTGCTGTCGATTGTGGATCAGGCCTTGTCGGAAAAACCTTATTTGTCGGGTGATGAAATTGGCATGGGCGACATTCCGCTGGGGTCATTCATTTATGCCTGGTTTGAAATGCCCCTTGAGCGCCCTTCAATGCCGAACCTGGAAGCGTGGTATGAGCGCCTGAAACTGCGCCCGTGCTACCGCGGTGCGGTCATGACCGCGTTGACTTAATACTCACTATTAATACGGGCGACTGTACTTGTGCGTCGAGGCCAAGCACCATGCTGCCTGCGTGACGGACTTGTATGACAGACGGCTCGCCCTTACTTACACCTCCTATTCCCCCATCTTGGTGCGTAATCAGATATGAGTTCCGCTCTGTCCATACGGCAGCTAACCAAAACCTACGGCAACGGTTTCCAGGCCCTGAGTGGTATCGATCTGGATGTTTCTGAAGGTGATTTTTTCGCATTGCTTGGCCCCAACGGCGCCGGCAAATCCACAACCATTGGCATTCTCTCGACGCTGGTGAACAAAACCAGCGGCACGGTGAATGTGTTCGGCCATGACCTGGACCGCGAACCCGCCGCCTTGAAGCGTTGCATCGGTGTGGTGCCCCAGGAGTTCAACTTCAACCAGTTTGAAAAAACCTTCGATATCGTCGTGACCCAGGCGGGTTATTACGGCATTGCGCCCAAAGTCGCCAAGGAACGCGCTGAGAAATACCTGACCCAGCTCGGGTTGTGGGACAAGCGCGACACGCCCTCGCGCTCATTGTCAGGGGGCATGAAACGCCGCCTGATGATTGCTCGCGCCCTGGTGCACGAGCCGCGCCTGTTGATTCTCGACGAGCCGACGGCGGGGGTGGACATTGAGCTGCGTCGCTCCATGTGGACGTTCCTTACCGAGCTGAACGAGCAGGGCACCACCATCATCCTCACCACCCACTACCTGGAAGAGGCTGAGCAACTGTGCCGCAACATCGGCATCATCGATCACGGCACCATCGTTGAAAACACCAGCATGCGCCAGTTGTTGGGCCAGCTGCATGTCGAAACCTTCCTGCTGGACCTGAAAACCCCATTGCAGGCAGCGCCGCAGCTGATCGGTTACCCGAGCCAATTGCTCGACAGCGTGACGCTGGAAGTTCAGGTGGACAAACAGGTCGGCATTACCGGTTTGTTCACCCAACTGGCTGCCCAGCAGATTGAAGTGGTGAGCTTGCGCAATAAAACCAATCGCCTTGAGGAGTTGTTTGTGTCGTTGGTCGAGAAAAATCTGGCGAAGGTGGCGATATGAGCTCGGAGCTGCGCCCCAATCTGATTGCGTTGAACACCATTGTTTACCGCGAAGTGCGCCGTTTCATGCGCATCTGGCCGCAAACCCTGCTGCCGCCAGCGATCACCATGGTTCTGTACTTTGTGATCTTCGGTAACCTGATTGGCCGACAAATCGGCGATATGGGTGGTTTCACCTATATGGAGTACATCGTGCCCGGCCTGATCATGATGTCTGTGATCACCAACGCCTACGGCAACGTGGTATCGAGCTTTTTTGGCAGCAAGTTCCAGCGCTCCATCGAGGAGCTGATGGTGTCGCCGGTATCGCCGCACACCATTTTGATCGGCTACACCGTGGGCGGGATTCTGCGAGGCTTGATGGTGGGCGTGATCGTGACGTTGCTGTCGCTCTTTTTCACCGACTTGCAGGTGCATCACCTGGGGTTGACGGTGGCCGTGGTATTGCTGACGGCGACCATATTTTCGCTGTTGGGCTTCGTTAACGCCGTGTTTGCACGCAATTTCGATGATATTTCGATCATTCCGACGTTTGTGCTCACGCCGTTGACTTATCTGGGTGGGGTGTTCTATTCGATCTCGTTGCTGCCGCCGTTCTGGCAGACGGTGTCGATGGCCAACCCGGTGTTGCACATGGTGAACGCCTTCCGCTACGGCATTCTGGGGGTGTCTGACATCAAAATCAGCGTGGCCTTGACCTTTATGGTGGTGGCGACCGTGGTGTTGTACTTCTTGTGCGCCCGCTTGCTGGTCAGCGGTCGCGGCATGCGTCAGTAATACGTTCCGCGCTTTGCAATAAGACCCCGAACGGGGTCTTTTTTATGGGCGATTGTTTTGCCGGCGCTTCCATTGGCGGCTCACCCACCAGCGCCAATACAGCTGTGTCAGGCAATAGGCCAGCGCACCCAACACCACGCCGCACACCACCGAACCGAGCAAGAAGGGTTGCCAGAGCATAGACAGCTGCCCGCTGATCCACTCCCAGGTCAGGTCGTCCGGTAATTTACGTACCGGTACGTCCATTAGCCACGCGCCGAGTTTGTAGGTGCAATAAAACACCGGTGGCATGGTGATCGGGTTGGTCAGCCACACCAGTCCGACCGAAATGGGCATGTTGCTGCGCACGGTGATTGCGAGGAACGCGGCCAGCAGCATTTGAAACGGCATGGGGATGAACGCGGCGAATATGCCCACGGCCATGGCGCGGGATACGGAGTGCCGATTCAGGTGCCACAGGTTTGGGTCATGCAGCAGGGTGCCCATAAATCGTAAGGATTTGTGTTCCCTGATGCTTGCCGGGTCTGGCATGTAACGTTTGAATAAACGCCGTGGCATGGGCCTCTCCCTGGGATGAATGGGCCAGTATGCCCAAATTCGGCCTTATGCCTATTCAGACTTTGTGACAATTATTAAAGCGTCGTTTGCCCTGATGGACTAATCCGTGTGAAAGGGATTTTTGGGGCGGGCTATGTACACAGGGATGACAGGGCTGGCGCTGGGGTTGATGGCGTTAAGGTATTTGCCGGTACTGCCCCCGGCAGGGTGGTTAGGGGGGTTGTGCGGCCTTGCAGTAGGGCTGATGTTTTTTCGAACGTACCCGGTCGGGTTGTGGCTGCTGGGGTTGGTGTGGGCATGCGTGCAGGGGCAGTCGGCACTGGATGACCGCCTGTCGGATGCCCTCGACGGTCGCACCCTCTGGATTGAAGGGCGGGTGACTGGGTTGCCGCAACGCACGGCGTCCTACGTGGGGTTTGACATCGATACGCCCGTCTCTCGTCGGGCTGAGTTGCCGCGCACGCTTCGCTTGAGCTGGCAAGGTGGTCCGCCGGTTAACAGTGGCGAACGCTGGCGCCTGGCCGTGAAGCTGAAAAAGCCGCGGGGTCTGCTTAATCCTCAGGGGTTTGATTACGAGGCGTGGTTGCTCAGCAAGCGGATAGGCGCAACCGGAACGGTCAAGGATGGGCAGCGGCTGGCGACAGCCTCTTCTGCGTGGCGTGACGGGTTGCGTCAACGTTTGTTGAGTGTCGAGGCCCATGGCCGGGCGCCCTGGCTGGCGGCGCTGGTGATGGGGGACGGCTCCGGTCTGGACCGCGAAGACTGGAAGCTGTTGCAAACCACAGGCACCGTACATTTATTGGTGATCTCGGGGCAGCACATCGGTTTGTTTGCCGGTTTGCTCTACGGGCTGATCGCACTGTTCGCGCGTTATGGCATATGGCCCCGAGGCTGGCCGTGGCTGCCTTGGGCGTGTGGCCTGGCGTTTGTGGGGGCGGTCAGTTATGGCCTGTTGGCCGGATTTGAAGTGCCAGTGCAGCGCGCCTGCGTGATGCTGGGCCTGGTGCTGTTATGGCGTCTGCGCTTTCGGCATTTAGGGGTGTGGTTGCCATTTTTGCTGGCGTTGAATGCGGTCTTGCTGGTGGAGCCGTTAGCCAGCCTGATGCCTGGTTTTTGGCTTTCATTTGCAGCGGTTGCCGTGCTGATTTTTACGTTCAGCGGGCGTTTGGGGGCGTGGAGTCAGTGGTCTGCCTGGACAAGGCCCCACGGCCTGATTGCCCTGGGGCTGTTTCCCGTGATGTGGGCCTTGGCGTTACCCGTGAGTGCGACCGGCCCGCTGGCGAACCTGGTGGCGGTGCCGTGGATCAGCCTGCTGGTGTTGCCCTCAGCGTTGCTGGGCACCTTCTTGCTGCCCGTGCCCTGGCTGGGAGAGGGGTTGCTTTGGGTGTCCGGGGGGCTGCTGGACGTGTTGATACGCGGTTTGACCTGGTTGGCGGGGACGTTCCCGGCCTGGTTGCCGCCAGCCGTACCGATCGGCATTTGGGCGCTGACGGCGGCAGGGGTTGTGATGCTGCTGTTGCCGGCGGGCGTTGCGCTGAGGCCATTGGGTTGGCCGCTGCTGGCATTGGCGTTTCTTGCGCCGCGCGAGCAGGTCCCGCACGGTCAGGTTGAGGTCTGGCAACTGGACGTCGGGCAAGGGTTGGCCATGCTGTTGCGCACGCGCCACCACACCCTGCTTTATGACGCGGGCCCCACGCTCCGGGATCTGGATCAGGGGGAGCGGGTGGTCGTGCCTTTTCTGCGCTCGCAAGGCATCCATGAGCTGGATTTGATGCTGATCAGCCATGCCGACTCAGACCACGCAGGGGGTGCGTTGGCGGTCCGGCGAGCGCTGAACGTCAAGCAGGTGATCAGCGGCGACGTACCGGGTTTGCCCGCTCAGTTACAGGCTCAACCTTGCGCCGCGCAAGACGGCTGGGAGTGGGACGGTGTGCGCTTCTCGCTTTGGCAATGGCCGGACGCCAGCAACGGCAACCAAAAGTCCTGTGTGCTCTTGGTACAGGCTGGCGATGAGCGGCTATTGCTGACCGGAGACATCGACGCGCAGGCTGAGCGTGCTTTTTTGCGCAGCCCTTTGGCGGTCCCGGTGCAGTGGTTGCAAGCTCCGCATCACGGCAGCCGCACCTCGTCGTCCCGGGTGTTTCTGAACGCGCTGTCTGCGCAGCATGTCTTGATTTCACGCGGGGCTGGCAACAGTTTTGGTCACCCGCACCCTCAGGTATTGGCTCGCTACCGGGCGTTGGGCATGACGGTGCTCGACAGTGCAGAACAAGGCGCCGTGCGTTTGAGCCTGGGGGCGAAGGGGGTGGCTCTGGGCGAGCGTCAACAACGCAGGTTCTGGCGCCTTGACGGGTGACAGGGGTTTTGTGCGTGCCTGAGCGGCGAGCCAATCCTATGGTAGAGTGGCGCACTTTTTCGAGGGGATTGTCACTGTGTGGGAACTGGTCAAATCCGGTGGCTGGATGATGCTGCCGATCATTCTGAGCTCTGTTGCCGCGCTGGGCATTATTGTCGAGCGTCTTTGGACATTACGCGCCAGCCGCGTGACGCCGCCTCATCTCTTGGGGCAAGTTTGGGTGTGGATCAAAGACAAGCAGCTGGACAAAGAGAAACTCAAACAACTGCGTGCTGATTCCCCGCTGGGTGAAATCCTTGCGGCGGGTCTGGCCAATTCCCGTCACGGCCGCGAGATCATGAAAGAGTGCATTGAGGAGGCGGCTGCCCGTGTGATTCACGAGCTGGAGCGCTACCTCAACGCGCTGGGCACGATCGCCGCGATGGCCCCGTTGCTGGGCCTGCTGGGCACAGTACTGGGCATGATCGATATTTTCAGCTCGTTCATGGGCTCGGGCATGACCACCAATGCTGCAATCCTGGCAGGCGGTATCTCCAAAGCGTTGATCACCACGGCAGCGGGCCTGATGGTGGGTATCCCGGCGGTGTTCTTCCATCGTTTCCTGCAGCGTCGCGTCGACGAGCTGGTGGTCGGCATGGAGCAGGAAGCCATCAAACTGGTTGAAGTCGTTCAAGGCGACCGCGAAGTCGACATGGCCGGGAGCACAGCGTGAAATTTCGCCGCAAGCCACGAGAAACGGTGGATATCAACCTCGCTTCGCTGATCGACGTGGTGTTTATCCTGCTGCTGTTTTTCGTCGTGACCACCACCTTCACCCGTGAAACCCAACTGCGGGTTGACCTGCCTGAAGCGGTGAGTGGCTCCCCGAGCGAAGATCAAACCGTTAAACAGCTGGATATCGCCATCAGCGCGGACGGCGTGTTTTCGGTGAATAACCAGTTATTGCCGAAAAATGATCTGGCCAGCCTGATGCAAGCCCTGCAGAAAGAATCCGGCGGGGACACGTCATTGCCGTTGTCGATCAGTGCGGATGGCAAAACCCAGCACCAGGCCGTGGTAACCGCCATGGATGCAGCGGGTAAGCTGGGGTTCAGCCAGTTGCGCATGACCACGGTCGAGGCGCAGGCGAATCCCTGATGGCCATGTCCGATCGTTTGTTGCGGGCCTGGTACACCGGGCACCCCTTGCTGACACTATTAAGACCGCTCGAATGCCTCTACCGGCGTGTGGTGAACGGCAAGCGTGCGCGCTTTATGGCCGGGCAGGGCGACATTTATCGAGCCCCGGTGCCTGTCGTAGTCGTGGGCAATATCACCGTGGGAGGCACAGGCAAAACGCCTTTGATCCTGTGGCTGATCGCGCATTGCCAACGTAAAGGGCTGCGGGTCGGGGTGGTCAGCCGGGGATACGGCGCCAGACCGGGGCAGTTCCCTTGGCGGGTCACGGCGGATCAACCGGCCGCAGAGGCGGGGGATGAGCCGTTGTTGATTGTGCAGCGCACGGGTGTGCCGTTAATGATCGATCCGGATCGCAGCCGTGCGGTGAAAACGCTGTTGGCCACCGAGCCGCTGGACGTGATCCTGTCTGATGACGGTCTGCAACATTACCGGCTGGCCCGCGATCTGGAACTGGTACTGATCGATAACGCGCGCGGCCTGGGTAACGGCCGCTGCCTGCCAGCCGGCCCACTGCGTGAACCGGCCGAACGCCTCAGCAGTGTCGATGCGGTGCTGTACAACGGCGCCCAAACAGACCCTGCCCTAGGTTTTGCCTTTCAGTTGCAGCCGACAGCGCTCATCAACGTGCGCACGGGTGAGCGTCAGGCACTGGATTATTTTCCTCCTGAGCAAGCACTGCACGCGGTGGCCGGTATCGGTAACCCGCAGCGTTTTTTCAAAACCCTTGAAACGCTACACTGGCGGCCAATTGCCCACGCGTTTGCCGACCATGCGCCCTACAGTGCTGAAGTTCTGAATTTCAAGCCGGACTTGCCGCTGGTCATGACGGAGAAGGATGCGGTGAAATGCCGCGACTTTGCCGCGCCGAACTGGTGGTATCTGGCGGTAGACGCTGTACCTTCAGAGGCCTTCGCGCTCTGGTTGGATCAACAGTTATTGCGTCTTTTGCCTGATCGTTTTTTGCCCTAACTCATCTTTATTCAGGGAAACCTTATGGACACCAAATTGCTCGACATCCTTGCCTGCCCGGTTTGCAAAGGCCCGCTCAAGCTCAGCGCCGACAAAACGGAGCTGATCAGCAAGGGCGCCGGTCTTGCGTACCCGATCCGTGATGGCATTCCGGTCATGCTGGAAACCGAAGCCCGCACCCTCACCGATGATGAGCGTCTGGATAAATGATTCCGGTTTTTACGGTTGTCATCCCCTCGCGTTTTGCCTCGACGCGTTTGCCCGGCAAGCCGTTGCAAATGATTGCGGGCAAACCCATGGTCCAGCATGTTTGGGAGCAGGCGTGCAAAAGCAGTGCGCAGCGTGTGGTGGTCGCCACCGATGACGCGCGCATCGTCGAAGCCTGCAAGGCGTTTGGCGCCGAGGTGCTGTTGACCCGGGCCGACCATGAGTCAGGCACCGATCGTCTGGCCGAAGTGGCCACGCAATTGGGCCTGGCCAGTGATGCGATCGTGGTCAACGTTCAGGGTGATGAGCCGCTGATCCCGCCGCAAGTGATTGACCAGGTGGCTGTCAACCTCGCGGCCCATGGTGAAGCCAGCATGGCCACCCTGGCCGAGCCGATTGAAGACGTCGCGACCCTGTTCAACCCGAACGTGGTCAAAGTGGTCAGCGATGTCAATGGGCTGGCCCTGACGTTTAGCCGTGCCACATTGCCGTGGGCGCGTGACGATTTTGCCCTGAGCACCGAGCGTTTGCCTGAGGGCGTGCCTTACCGCCGACACATCGGGATCTACGCCTATCGGGCGGGCTTCCTGCATGACTTCGTCAGCTGGGGGCCGTGCTGGCTTGAAAACACCGAGCGCCTGGAGCAACTGCGGGCGTTGTGGCATGGCGTGCGGATTCATGTGGCCGATGTGCTGCAAGCCCCCCCTGCGGGAGTCGACACCCCCGAAGACCTTGAGCGCGTTCGGCGTTTGTTGGAGGCGTGATGCGCATCCTGTTTGTATGCCTGGGCAATATTTGCCGTTCGCCAACGGCCGAAGGTGTGCTGCGCCACAGACTTCAGCAGGCGGGTCTGGAGGGGCAGATTGAAGTGGCGTCGGCCGGGACTGGCGGCTGGCATGCTGGCGAGCCGCCGGACAAGCGCACGCAACGGGCCGCTCTGCGGCGGGGCTATGACCTGTCGCAGCAACGAGCGCAACAGGTTCGTGCGCAGGATTTCGAGCGCTATGACCTGATTCTGGCGATGGATAACAGCAACCTGCGGGACCTCAAGGCCCTACAGCCTGCCAAGGGCAAGGCTGAGCTGGATCTGTTCCTGCGTCGGTATAAGGGCGTGAAACATGAAGTTCCCGACCCTTATTACGACGGTGAACAAGGGTTCGAAGAAGTGCTGGACTTGATAGAAGCGGCCTGTGATGGGCTGGTGATCGAATTGAAGGGACGTGTATGAGTTTGCAGTTGCAGGTTGATGCGTCGCTCAAACCGTTCAACAGCTTCGGTGTCGATGTGCGTGCGCGGCTGTTTGCCGAGGCGCACAACGACGACGAGGTGCGTGAAGCGTTGCAATATTGCGCCGAGCGCGAATTACCCTTGCTGGTCATTGGCGGTGGCAGCAACGTGCTGCTGACTCAGGATGTTCAGGCGCTGGTCTTGCGCATGGCCACCCGCGGCATTCGGGTGATCGAGGATGGCGGGCAGCGTGTGGTGGTCGAGGCCGAGGCGGGCGAGGTATGGCATGCCTTTGTCTTGTGGACCCTGGCCCAGGGGTTCGCCGGGCTTGAGAATCTGAGCCTGATCCCCGGTACGGTCGGCGCTGCACCGATGCAGAACATTGGCGCCTACGGGGTGGAGATCAAGGATGTGTTTGCCGGGCTGACGGCGCTGGATCGTCAAACGGGCCAGCTGCGTGATTTCACGCTCGAGGAATGCAACTTTGGTTACCGCGACAGCGTGTTCAAGCAGCATCCGGGGCGCTGGTTGATTTTACGAGTCCGTTTTGCCCTGAGCCGCGCTGCCCGTTTGCACCTGGAGTACGGCCCGGTACGCCAGAGACTGAGCGAACAAGGTATCCATCAGCCGACGGCCACGGATGTCAGTCGCGCCATCAGCAGCATCCGCAGCGAAAAACTGCCTGATCCAGCGGTGCTTGGCAATGCCGGGAGTTTCTTCAAAAACCCTGTGGTGTCCTCAGCACTGGCGGCTGAGCTGAAATTGACCCACCCCAACCTCGTCGGCTATCCGCAAGCCGATGGCCAGGTCAAGCTGGCGGCCGGGTGGTTGATCGAGACGGCTGGCTGGAAAGGCTTCCGGGAAGAAGATGCAGGCGTCCATCGCTTGCAGTCGCTGGTGTTGGTCAACTATGGCGCGGCAACTGGTTTGCAATTGTTATCGCTGGCGCAGCGCATTCAGGAAGACATCGCCCGGCGGTTCAATGTGCAGCTTGAGATGGAACCCAATCTGTATTGATGAGCGCCTTCGCGGCGTCATTGGCAGTGCCCTGAGGACATTCAATGAAACATAAGCCTGCATGGGCCCTGGCGTTGACTCTGGTGGCGCTGTCGGGGTGCACCACTGCACCTCCGCGGGATCAGGACAACCTGTGCAACATCTACCGGCAATACCCGCGCTGGTATGAAGATTCCCTTGCTATGCAGAGTCAATGGGGCACACCGCCCCAGGTGGCGATGGCAATCATGAAGCAGGAGAGCAGTTTCGTGGCCGACGCGCTGCCACCGCGTGCTTATCTGTTGTGGGTCATCCCCTGGGGGCGTGTGAGTCCTTCCTACGGATATGCTCAGGCTCAGCCTCCCGCCTGGAGTGACTTTGAAAGAAGCACCGGCAAAAGTGGGTCGCGGGACAACTTTGCGGACGCCATCCGCTTTATCGGCTGGTATACGGCGGGCACGCAACAGCAGTTGGGGATTTCCAAGTGGGATGCTTATAACCAGTATTTGGCCTATCACGAAGGTCGAGGGGGCTACAGTCGCGGGACTTACCGCGCCAAGCCCTGGCTGATGCAGGTCGCGCGCAAAGTTGAGCAGCAGTCCAGAACCTACGGTGCGCAGCTTAACCAGTGCCGCGGCGAGTTAGAGAGCAAGCGTCGTTCATTCTGGTTCTTCTAAGATTTGACGGACATTAAAAAGCCCCGCCTGATTGCTCAGGCGGGGCTTTTTAACAGCGGCTGGAATCAGGCGAGGGGCTTAGGCTCGTGTTCTTCTTCCAGGGCTTTAGGGTTTTGCTCGACCAGGTCTTCGACGGAACGCAGGTTTTCGTCGACGGTTGGCGTCGTGTGCTCTGCAACGGCCTCGGTAGCTTGCGCTTGAGCAGCGGCTGCGGCAGCAGCGGCTTCACGCTTGCGGCGACGCACTTCACGTGGGTCGTTAGGGGCGCGACCGTTGCTGGTCAGGGCGCTTGCCACAGGCGCTGCAACGACAGCCACTTCAACCACCTCAGCCTTCACAATCACTTCAACCGGTTCTGGTTGGGCGATTACTTCAGGTTCAGCAGGCTGCGGCGCAGCGGGTGCTTCCTCAATCATCACAGGCTCGGCAACGGGTTCGCGCAGGGTACGCGCTTCCTTGACGGGCTCAGGACGCTTTTCAAAAGCAGGCTTTTCAACGACTGGCGCTTGTACAACCGGCGTCTCTGCCGCTGGGGCCTCTGCAACAGGCTCTGCTGTCAGTTCGACGGGTGCTTCAATCACAGGCGCAGGCTCGGAAGCGGCCTTGATCTGAGGCTGAGTCTCTTGGGCCGGAGCCACTTCAACTTCAGGCGCTTTAACCGCTTCGACCGGTGTTGTGGCTTCAATCACGGGAGTTTCAACGACTGGCGCTTGCGCTACCGGTGTTTCAACAACAGGCGTTTCAACAACCGGTGCCGAAGCAGCGGGCGTCTCAACAATCGCCACGGCCTTGGTTTGCTCTGCAACTACGGTTTCAGCCGGAGCCGATTCCTGGGTTGCCGCGGTCGCCCGTTCGGCTTGCTGATTGGCCTGGGCTTCAGCCGGGGCGCTGATTACAGTGCTGGCAACGGCTTCTGTCACGGCCAGACCGGCCGCCAGTTCAGCTGTGGTGGCTGGCGCGTTTTCAGCTTTGGCTTCTTCACTGCCTTCTTCCGAGCCTTCGATCACATTGCCGTTGGCATCACGTTGGCGCTCGCGACGATTGCTGCGACGACGCTGACCGCGTGAGCGGCGACGTGGGCGATCGCCCTCGGCGTTGTCCTGGGAATCATCCTGGATTTGTTCAGCGTTGCTCAGAGCGGCTTCGTCTTCGACAGCAGGCGCGGCTTGCTCTGTGCGAGGGGCGCGTTCTTCACGTGGCGGGCGAGGTTGACGCTCTTCACGGGGTGGGCGGGCCGGGCGTTCTTGCTCAGGGGTGATGGCCGGCGCGGCATCCAGAGGTTCGCGCAATTCACGTACGCGCTCTTCACGTTCGCCACGCGGCTTGCGGTCTTCACGCGGTGCGCGTGGAGCGCGCTCTTCACGAGGCGGACGAGGTTGACGCTCTTCACGGGCTACAACCGGTGTCTCTTCACGAGGTTCACGGGCTTCACGCGGCTCACGTGGGGCGCGCTCTTCACGCGGTGCACGCTCTTCACGCGGTGCACGCTCTTCGCGAGGTTTGCGCTCTTCGTCGCGGCGACCGTTGCGATTGCGGCTTTGCTGACGGCCGTTGCGACGCTCTTCGTTACGCTGCGGACGTTCAGTGGCCGGTTTTTCAACCACGGTCGGCGCCGGTGCTGGTTCTTCCTTGGAGGCAAACAGGCTGACCAGTGACTTCACCAGGCCTTTGAACAGGCTTGGCTCGGCGATGGTTGGCGCGGGAGCCGGTGCAGCGGCAGCAGCAGCTTCGGTCGGGACCGGCGCCGAGGTGCGGGCCGGGGCTGTCTTGACGGCAGCTTCCTGACGAACCAGGGTGCGGGTGGCAGCAGCCGGCTGAACTTCTTCCACTTCAGCGGCAGCCGCGGCGATTTCATAGCTGGACTGATTGGTGTGGGCTTCCGGGCTGTCATCACGCAGGCGCTGCACTTCGAAGTGAGGCGTTTCGAGGTGGTCGTTCGGCAGAATGACGATGCGTGCGCGAGTCCGCAGTTCGATCTTGGTGATCGAGTTGCGTTTTTCGTTAAGCAGGAACGCAGCAACCGGGATTGGCACCTGGGCACGAACTTCGGCAGTACGGTCTTTCAGGGCTTCTTCTTCGATCAGGCGCAGGATGGCCAGCGACAGGGACTCGACGTCGCGGATGATGCCGGTGCCGTTGCAGCGCGGGCATACGATGCCGCTGCTTTCGCCCAGAGAAGGACGCAGACGCTGACGGGACATTTCCAGCAAGCCGAAGCGCGAGATGCGGCCGACCTGTACGCGGGCACGGTCTGCTTCCAGGCATTCGCGGACTTTCTCTTCCACGGCGCGCTGGTTTTTGGCAGGGGTCATGTCGATGAAGTCGATGACGATCAGGCCGCCGATGTCGCGCAGGCGCAACTGGCGAGCGATTTCTTCAGCCGCTTCAAGGTTGGTTTGCAGGGCAGTTTCTTCGATATCGCTGCCTTTGGTGGCGCGCGCCGAGTTGATGTCGATGGACACCAGGGCTTCGGTCGGGTCGATAACGATGGAGCCGCCGGAAGGCAGTTCAACGACGCGCTGGAAAGCGGTCTCGATCTGGCTTTCGATCTGGAAACGATTGAACAGCGGAACGCTGTCTTCGTAGAGTTTGATTTTGCTGGCGTACTGCGGCATCACCTGGCGAATGAATGTCAGGGCTTCGTCCTGGGCTTCAACGCTGTCGATCAGAACTTCGCCGATGTCCTGGCGCAGGTAATCGCGGATGGCACGGATGATGACGTTGCTTTCCTGGTAGATCAGGAACGGGGCAGCGCGGTCCAGCGAGGCTTCTTTGATGGCGGTCCACAGTTGCAGCAGGTAGTCGAGGTCCCACTGCATTTCTTCGCTGCTGCGGCCCAGGCCGGCAGTGCGCACGATCAGGCCCATGTCGGCAGGGGCGATCAGGCCGTTCAGCGCTTCACGCAGTTCGTTGCGCTCTTCGCCTTCAATGCGGCGCGAGATGCCGCCAGCGCGCGGGTTGTTCGGCATCAGAACCAGGTAACGACCGGCCAGGCTGATGAACGTGGTCAGGGCTGCGCCCTTGTTGCCACGCTCTTCTTTCTCGACCTGAACGATGACTTCCTGGCCTTCGCTCAGGACGTCCTTGATATTGACGCGGCCTTCAGGGGCTTTCTTGAAGTATTCGCGGGAGATTTCTTTGAGGGGCAGGAAGCCGTGGCGCTCAGAGCCGAAATCGACAAAGGCAGCCTCAAGGCTGGGTTCGATGCGAGTAATACGGCCTTTGTAGATGTTGGCTTTCTTTTGCTCGCGCGCACCTGACTCGATGTCCAGGTCATAGAGGCGTTGGCCATCTACCAGTGCTACGCGCAACTCTTCAGGTTGAGTTGCGTTAATCAGCATTCTTTTCATGTTGTACCGTCGGTTTCCGGGCTGCCGGAAACGGCGTTCGGCACACACGACTTCTCATGGTCGGTGTCAGGTGCGTCAGGAGTAGTTGGCCACTCCAGTGTCCAGCGAGGTTCAACCCGGAGGCCGAAGTCGCGACTAACGCGTCCTGCTTGCTGTGGTGCTAATGCACCGCCTTAAGCAAAAGTCTGGTCAGGAGGAGGAATCAACCGGCGGCTGTGGACGAGATGAAGCGTCTTGATAAAGCCTATTGCTACACAGTCCGGCGGTTGTGCATCTCCACCCTACACGTATCCCTGATAATTCGGGTGCTGCCGCGCGCAGAATCCGCAGCGGGTTGGCATTTACCGTGAACTCCAAAAGGGGAGGCCACGCATCATGGCTAATAAAGGCGAAGTTTCCGAAACGTTCGCTCGGCATCCCCGGGGCTGACTGCACTTTGTGAACTGGCCGTGAATATCGGCGTAAAAGGCGAGTTTGCACTCTGCTTTCCAGGCTCGCTTCAGGCCTCATGTCACCTGCGCTTGTTACAACTCCAGGCATTCC
Source organism: Pseudomonas lundensis (assembly GCF_001042985.1). Taxonomy (GTDB): domain Bacteria; phylum Pseudomonadota; class Gammaproteobacteria; order Pseudomonadales; family Pseudomonadaceae; genus Aquipseudomonas; species Aquipseudomonas lundensis. The sequence continues at coordinate 21,421 of NZ_JYKY01000011.1, read as the reverse complement.
GTTGCAGCAAAAGTCCCGTAGGACGGCCTCGCGTCCTCGTGAAGAGCGTTGGTCAGGGCCGGCGATACACCGTTAATCCGCTGTCCGGGCCGCTTTTGGCGGCGTTCGCGACTATAGCAGCAATGATTAAGTGCTTCAATTCCATAAAAAATTGTTATCATCCGCGCCATGACGACGACTACCCCCCCGACCCCCAGCGTCCAGCTGCTTGAGGTCTCGCCGGAATATGCCGGCCAACGCATTGATAACTTTCTTCTTGCTCGCCTCAAAGGTGTTCCCAAGACCTTGATTTACCGCATTTTGCGTAAAGGCGAAGTGCGCGTGAACAAGGGCCGGATCAAGCCTGAGTACAAGCTTCAGGCGGGCGATATCGTGCGCGTGCCCCCTGTGCGAGTCCCTGAGCGCGATGAGCCTGTGCCGTTGGCGCAAGGGCTGTTGCAGCGGCTTGAAGCGGCGATTGTCTACGAAGACAAGGCCTTGATTGTGCTGAACAAGCCCGCGGGCATTGCGGTGCATGGGGGCAGCGGTCTTAATTTCGGCGTTATTGAAGCCTTTCGTCAGTTGCGTCCCGATGTCAAAGAGTTGGAGCTGGTGCATCGTCTCGACCGTGATACCTCGGGTCTGCTGATGATCGCCAAAAAACGCAGCATGTTGCGTCACTTGCATGAAGCGTTGCGTGGCGACGGTATCGACAAGCGCTACATGGCACTGGTGCGTGGTCATTGGGCGTCTTCCATCAAGCAGGTGCGTGCGCCGCTGATGAAAAGCAACTTGCGTTCCGGCGAGCGCATGGTGGAAGTGAATGAAGAGGGCAAGGAATCAGTCACGGTGTTTAAGGTGCTGCGTCGCTTCGGCGACTTTGCCACCCTGATTGAGGCCAAGCCCATTACCGGTCGTACCCACCAGATCCGCGTGCACACGTTGCATGCCGGGCACTGCATTGCGGGCGATACCAAGTACGGCGAAGAAGGTTTCTCGAAAGAAATTCGCGATCTGGGTGGCAAGCGTTTGTTCTTGCACGCCTACATGCTGACGGTGCCGATGCCGGATGGGGGCGAAATGAAATTTCAGGCGCCGGTCGACGACATGTGGGCCAAGACCGTGGAGCGACTGAGTGTCGTCTGAGTACAAGCTGCTGATTTTTGATTGGGATGGCACGCTGGCGGATTCCATCGGCCGTATCGTGACCTCGATGCAAGAAGCTGCGCGGCGCGCAGGGCGTGCCGAGCGTGATGATGAGGCGATCAAGGGCATTATCGGGCTGGGGTTGCCTGAGGCAATTCTGACGCTTTATCCCGATATGGCGGCAGAGCAGGTGATTGCCTTCCGTCAGCACTATGCCAATACCTATATTGCCCTGGATGCCGAGCCTTCCCCTTTGTTTGCCGGTGTGGCCGAGTCGCTTGAGGCTTTTCGTGCGCAGGGCTATCGTCTGGCTGTTGCAACAGGTAAGGCTCGGCGGGGGCTGGATCGCGTGCTCAAGGCTCACGGCTGGGAGCGTTTTTTCGACGTGACCCGCGCCGCCGATGAAACCGCCAGTAAGCCAGATCCCTTGATGCTCAATCAGATTCTCGCGCACTGCGACATGCGGCCGGAGCAGGCGCTGATGGTGGGTGATGCCTCCTTCGATCTGCTAATGGCGCGCAATGCCGGTATTGATTCGGTTGCTGTGAGTTACGGGGCTCAGTCGATTGAGCGTTTGCGCGACTTTGACCCGGTGCTGGAGGTTGATCATTTTCCCGAGTTGCGTGGCTGGTTGGAGGCGCGCGCTCATTCACGTCTTTGCTGAGGTAACGCATGGTTGATCAATGGAAGGCGCCTGTCGAGGCTGAGCCCGCCGCGGGCGATGACAAGAGCTGGAAGCTGCTGGAAAAAACCTTGCTGGCCGGTATTCAGGAGCAGCGCCGAGCGCGGCGCTGGGGGATTTTCTTCAAACTGCTCTCATTCTTGTTGCTGGTGGCTGTGCTGTTGACCTTCACGCCGGTGATGGAGATGGAGCGCAATGTCGCTTCGGGTACGCACTACAGTGCATTGATCGATGTGCGGGGTGTGATCGCCGATAAAGAGCAGGCCAGCGCCGACAATCTGGTGACCAGCCTGCAAGCGGCGTTTGACGATCCGAAGGTTAAGGGCGTGGTGCTGCGCATCAATAGTCCGGGCGGCAGTCCTGTGCAATCGGGTTACGTGTACGACGAAATACGCCGTCTGCGCGGGTTGCACCCCGAGACCAAGGTGTATGCGGTGATCTCCGATCTGGGTGCTTCAGGTGCTTATTACATTGCCAGCGCGGCCGATGAGATTTATGCCGACAAGGCCAGTCTGGTGGGTTCGATTGGTGTCACGGCGGCCGGTTTTGGATTTGTTGGTGCCATGGAGAAGCTCGGCGTGCAGCGTCGCGCTTACACCTCGGGCGAGCACAAGGCGTTTCTGGATCCGTTTGAGCCCGAAAAGCCGGATGAAACCAAGTTCTGGCAGGGCGTACTCAATATTACCCATGAGCAGTTCATTGCCAGCGTCAAACAAGGGCGCGGCGATCGTCTGAAGGATAAGGAGCATTCCGAGCTGTTTTCGGGGCTGGTCTGGACGGGGCAGCAGGCACTGCCTTTGGGGTTGATCGATGGGCTGGGTAATGCCAGTTCTGTTGCACGTGATGTGATCGGTGAGAAAGAACTGGTCGACTTTACGGTGCAAGAATCGGCGTTCGATCGTTTCTCTAAAAAGCTGGGTGCCAGCGTGGCGGAGCATATCGCCCTGTGGATGGGCTTTCAGGGCCCGACCCTTCGCTAAGGGAATGTCGCTTGAAGAGCCGACCTGAGAAGGTCGGCTTTTTTGTGTCCGGTCCAGGCGTCAGGGGATGCTGATACCTTCATTAATAAGCATGGTCACAAGGCTGATAAGCGGCAGCCCGACCAGGCTGGTGGCGTCATCGCCCTCGGTGCGCTCAAACAGGCTGACCCCGAGGCCTTCTGCTTTGAAGCTGCCAGCGCAGTCGTAGGGTTGCTCGGCATGCAGGTAGCGTTCGATCTGCTGCGTGGTGAGCGGTCGCATGTGCACGGTAAAAGGTACGCAGTCGGTCTGGTACTTGCCGGTCTGGCTGTTGAGCAGCGTCAGGCCGGTCAGGAAGCTGACGCTGGCGCCGCTGGCGTCCAGCAGTTGCTGGCGCGCATTGTCAAAGGTGTGAGGCTTGCCAAGGATCTTTGCGTCAAGGACGGCTACTTGGTCGGAGCCGATGATCAGGTGCTGTGGGTGGCTGCCAGCCAGGGCTTGCGCCTTTTGCAGGGATAGGCGCCGGACCAGTTCCGTTGCGCTCTCGTCAGGGGAGTGGGCTTCGTCAATATCGGGTGAGCTGCACGTGAAAGGAAGGCGCAGGCGGTCGAGCAATTGGCGGCGATAAACCGAGCTTGAGGCGAGTAATAAAGGCAGCATGCGCGTCTCCTGAAGATGAGCGGCGATTCTAGCGGGCGTACGGGATGTCGCACAGGCACAATTTCCTTTGACAGGTGAGGGGGTCGTCCCTAGAATGCTGCGCCTATGTTGAATGACCCGATTCCACCTCACGTTGACCCGCGCAAATTGGCTGATCGTGGCACTACCCTTCAAGGTGAAGTGCTGCTGGCCGATTTGGAGAGACTCTGCGACCCGCTTTCCGACGATGTCGGTACGGTGCAGGCTAAATTTGTTTTTGAGCGCGACGAGCGAAGATCTGTGGTAATACACAGCTCCATCGACGTCGAGGTCAAGATGGTTTGCCAGCGTTGTCTTGAGCTGGTCACCCTGCCGATCCACAGCGAATGCAGTTATGCCGTGGTGAAAGAGGGTGCGAATACCCAGTCGTTACCGAAAGGTTATGACGTGCTGGAACTGGGCGAAGATCCATTGGATCTGCATGCACTGATCGAGGAGGAGCTTTTGCTCGCCTTGCCCATTGTGCCTGCTCATCATCCGGAAGAATGCCAGCAGCCGGCGGGTCTCGATGAGCCCGATCCAGGCGAGGACGAGGTAACGCGGTCCAACCCGTTCAGTGTATTGGCGCAGTTAAAGCGTGACCCAAACGTTTAGGAGTTAATCAATTATGGCTGTTCAGCAGAACAAAAAATCCCGCTCTGCCCGTGACATGCGTCGTTCGCACGATGCTCTTTCGGCTAGCACGCTGTCTGTAGAAAAAACCACCGGTGAAATTCACCTGCGTCACCACGTATCGCCAGAAGGCGTATACCGTGGTCGTAAAGTGATCGACAAGGGCGCTGACGAGTAATCACTTGTCCGTTCAGGTCATCGCGATCGACGCAATGGGCGGGGACTTCGGTCCCCGCAGCATTGTTCAGGCATGTATCGCTTGCCTATCTGCTACGCCCTCGCTTCACCTGACCCTCGTAGGTCAACCCTCCGTACTTGAAGATTTGATCGCCAGTCACTCGGCTGTGGATCGCTCGCGCCTGACCATTACTCCTGCCTCCGAAGTCATTGCCATGAGTGAACGGCCGTCCCATGCCTTGCGTGGTAAGCCGGATTCTTCCATGCGTGTGGCGCTGGAATTGTTGCGTGATGGCAAAGTGCAAGCGTGTGTGAGTTCCGGCAATACGGGTGCATTAATGGCCCTGTCGCGGTTTGTCCTTAAAACCCTGCCGGGTATTGATCGTCCGGCAATGGTTGCGGCAGTGCCCACGCAGGCAGGCTATTGTCAGTTGCTGGATCTCGGGGCCAATGTTGACTGCACTGCGCAGCAGTTGTTTCAGTTTGCCGTGATGGGGTCGGTGGCTGCGCAGGCGCTGGGTACACAACGCCCGCGCGTGGCGCTGCTCAATATTGGCACGGAAGACATCAAGGGCAATCAGCAGGTCAAGGAGGCCGCCAGTCTGCTTCAGGCTGCGCCGGGTTTGAATTACATCGGTTTTGTCGAGGGTGATGGGCTGTATCGGGGTGAAGCGGACGTCGTCGTGTGCGACGGATTTGTCGGCAATATCCTGCTCAAGTCCAGCGAAGGTCTGGCCACCATGATTGGTGGCCGCATTGAAGCCTTGTTCAAGCGCACGCTTTTGGGTCGTTTTGTCGGTGTGCTGGCCTTGCCTTTGTTGCGCCGCCTGCAGGCTGATCTGGCGCCTGCCCGGCACAACGGGGCGAGTTTTCTAGGGTTGCAGGGCATTGTGATCAAGAGTCACGGTTCGGCAGGTGATCAGGGCTTTCAAAGTGCGATAGAGCGCGCATTGATTGAAATCCATGAAGACCTGCCAAAGCGTTTACATGGGCGTCTTGAAGGGTTGTTACCGTAGGCGTTTTGCCGGCCGAGTGCTTAAATGTGACCGCTCGGTCCAAACAGCCATCCAACTGTCAGTTTCTTGCGTCCGCAATGGCGGAACGTCAATTCACCGACGACCAGATTATTAGGGGCTTGTTACATGTCTACATCCCTCGCATTCGTCTTTCCAGGGCAGGGTTCGCAGTCCCTCGGCATGTTGGCCGAGCTGGGCGCGGCACATCCGCTGGTCCTGGAAACATTTAAAGAAGCGTCTGACGCTCTGGGTTACGACCTGTGGGCGTTGACCCAGGAAGGCCCTGGCGAGAAGCTCAATCAAACTGATATTACCCAGCCTGCGATTCTGACGGCCTCGATTGCCTTGTGGCGCTTGTGGTTGGCCGAAGGTGGCAAGCGTCCTGATTATGTCGCGGGCCATAGCTTGGGCGAATACAGCGCACTGGTTGCTGCTGAATGCCTGACCCTGGCTGAAGCGGTCAAGCTGGTAGAGCGTCGTGGGCGTCTGATGCAGGAGGCCGTACCGGCCGGTCAGGGCGCCATGGCGGCGATTCTGGGCCTTGATGATGCCGTTGTTATTCAGGCATGTGCAGAGGCTGCGCAAGGCGAAGTCGTCAGTGCAGTGAACTTCAACTCGCCGGGCCAAGTGGTGATCGCCGGTGCCAAGGCGGCGGTTGAGCGTGCCATGGAGCTGTGCAAGGCGGCGGGCGCCAAACGCGCCTTGCCGCTACCAGTGAGCGTACCGTCGCACTGCGAACTGATGCGCCCGGCGGCAGAACGTTTTGCCGAGTCGATTGAAGCCATTGACTGGCAAATGCCGAAGATCTCGCTGGTGCAAAACGTCAGTGCCGCTGTGGCCGGTGACCTGGACACCCTCAAGCGCGATTTGCTTGAGCAGCTGTACAAGCCTGTGCGTTGGGTTGAGTCGGTTCAATGCCTGGCGGCCAATGGCCCGGTTGATCTGGTTGAATGCGGCCCGGGCAAGGTTTTGGTCGGCATCAGCAAGCGTTGTGCTGAAGGCGTCACCACCCACAATTTGAATACCCCGGATGCCTTCGCCGCTGCGCGTGCGGCACTGGACTGAATCAGGAGAATTCTGCATGAGCTTGCAAGGTAAAGTTGCACTGGTAACAGGCGCTAGCCGTGGCATTGGCCAGGCGATCGCACTGGAGTTGGGGCGTCAGGGCGCCATCGTCATCGGCACTGCGACCTCGGCCTCTGGCGCTGAGCGCATTGCCGCGACGCTGAAAGAAAACGGTGTTCAAGGCACCGGTATGGAACTCAACGTCACCAATGACGAATCGGTTGCCGCGGTGTTGGCCAGCATTCAGGAGCAATTCGGTGCGCCGGCAATTCTGGTCAATAATGCCGGTATCACCCGCGATAACCTGATGATGCGCATGAAAGACGACGAGTGGCATGACGTTGTCGATACCAACCTGAACAGTCTGTTCCGCCTGTCCAAGGGTGTTTTGCGTGGCATGACCAAGGCTCGTTGGGGTCGAATTATCAACATTGGCTCGGTTGTGGGTGCCATGGGCAACGCAGGCCAAGTAAACTATGCCGCGGCCAAAGCCGGCCTTGAAGGTTTCAGTCGTGCTCTGGCGCGTGAAGTGGGCTCGCGCTCCATCACGGTCAACTCGGTAGCGCCCGGCTTTATCGACACCGACATGACGCGCGAATTGCCTGAAGCACAGCGTGAAGCGTTGCTGACACAGATTCCACTGGGTCGTCTGGGTCAGGCTCAAGAGATCGCGAATGTGGTGTCTTTCCTGGCTTCGGACGGCGCAGCTTACGTGACTGGGGCTACAATCCCGGTCAACGGCGGGATGTACATGAGTTAAATGTGACGGATTGCTTCAAAAAAATGTCATACGAGCTGTCTAAAATCCGTTATAAAGCTGCATCTTTTTATAGGTAGCCGGTCATTGCGGGGCACGTGCAAAGCTTTCAGTTGAAAAATTGAAAAGCCTTTAGATACACTTGCCCACTGGCCAGCTGCCTGAATTTGTCCATTAGGAGTGAAAACAAGGTATGAGCACCATCGAAGAACGCGTCAAGAAAATCGTTGCCGAGCAACTGGGCGTTAAAGAAGAAGAAGTGACCAACAGCGCTTCCTTCGTTGAAGACCTGGGTGCCGACTCCCTTGACACCGTTGAGCTTGTGATGGCTCTGGAAGAGGAATTCGAGACCGAAATTCCTGACGAAGAAGCTGAGAAGATCACTACTGTACAAGCTGCTATCGATTACGTTACTGCCCACCAGGCGTAATAGTTTGTAATCGTTGCACGCTGTCATGGAAAAACCGCACTGCCGCTCAGGCGTGCGGTTTTTTCTTTAGGCGTGATGCAAAGTGTCGTCAATAGAATAAAGGAGAGTGCTGTGTCGCGTAGACGCGTCGTAGTCACCGGTATGGGGATGTTGTCGCCACTGGGTGCGGATGTTCCGAGCACCTGGCAAGGCATTCTGGCAGGCCGCAGTGGCATTGGTCTGATCGAACACACGGATCTTTCTGCCTATTCCACCCGTTTTGGCGGCTCGGTACAGGGCTTTAACGTCGAGGATTACCTCTCCGTCAAAGAAGCCCGAAAACTTGACCTGTTTATTCAATACGGTTTGGCAGCTGGTTTTCAGGCAGTGCGTAATGCCGGCCTTGAAGTCACTGACGCCAATCGTGAGCGCATCGGTGTGGCGATGGGGTCGGGTATTGGCGGTTTGACCAATATCGAAGAAACCAGCCGTACCTTGCACGAACAAGGCCCGCGACGGATTTCTCCGTTTTTTGTGCCGGGTTCGATCATCAATATGATTTCCGGGTTCCTGTCTATCCATTTGGGGACACAGGGGCCTAACTATGCCATCTCGACCGCGTGTACCACAGGTACGCACTGCATCGGCATGGCGGCGCGCAATATTGCCTACGGCGAAGCCGATGTCATGATTGCCGGCGGTGCCGAAATGGCGGCGTGCGGTCTGGGTATGGGCGGCTTTGGCGCGTCCCGTGCGCTGTCGACGCGCAACGATGACCCGACACGCGCCAGTCGCCCGTGGGACAAAGGCCGTGACGGCTTTGTGCTGTCGGACGGTGCCGGTGCATTGGTGCTTGAGGAACTTGAGCACGCCAAGGCCCGCGGCGCGACCATCTATGCCGAGCTGATCGGTTTCGGGATGAGCGGCGACGCTTATCACATGACCTCGCCACCGGCAGATGGTGCAGGCGCGGCACGTTGCATCACCAATGCCTTGCGTGATGCGAAGGTGAACGTTGAGCAAGTGCAATACATCAATGCACACGGCACGTCGACGCCTGCCGGTGACCTGGCAGAAGTCTCGGCGATCAAGTCGGTGTTCGGTGACCACGCCTACCAGTTGGCGGTCAGCTCGACCAAGTCAATGACCGGTCACTTGCTCGGCGCAGCAGGCGCAGTGGAGGCAATTTTCAGCGTACTGGCCATCAACAGCCAGATCGCGCCGCCGACCATCAACCTCGACGAGCCCGATGAAGGCTGCGATCTGGATTTCGTGCCGCATACGCCGCGCGAAATGCCGATTGATGTCGTGCTGTCCAACTCCTTCGGGTTTGGTGGCACCAACGGCTCACTGGTTTTCCGCCGGTACGCCGAGTGATGCACAGTTGGGTCGACGGTCTGCCAGTTGACGGTTTGTCGTCGCTCAAGGACCGTGGGCTCGCCTACGGTGATGGGTTGTTTGAAACCATTGCCGTCAAGGCAGGGCACCCTTTGTTGCTGGAGCTGCACCTGCAGCGCCTGGCCCTGGGGTGTTCCCGGTTGGCGATCGCTGCGGATCATGTGTTGATCCGCAGTGAGTTGCTGACTTACGCGCAGCAAATGGGCGACGGCATTCTCAAGCTCATCCTGACCCGCGGCGACAGCCAGCGCGGGTATGGCGCGTCACCCGGGGCCCAGCCTCGAAGAATTCTGCAAGCCAGTCCCTCTGCTTCCTATCCACAGGCCAATGCCCGTGACGGGGTTGCTCTGTTTGACTGTGCCACACGCTTGTCCGAACAGCCGTTGCTGGCGGGGCTCAAGCACCTCAATCGACTGGAGCAAGTGCTGGCCCGTTCCGAATGGCACGACCCGGCCTACGCCGAAGGGTTGATGCGCGATACCTCCGGGCGGGTCGTTGAAGGGGTCTTCAGTAACCTTTTTCTGGTGCAGGACGGGAGGTTGCTGACGCCCGATTTGCAACGCAGCGGCGTGGCCGGCGTCATGCGCGCAGCGTTACTCGTCGAGGCCGCGCGCCTGGCGATCCCGTGCCATATCACCGACATCAGCCTTGAGCAGTTGCAACAGGCCGATGAACTCTTTGTCTGTAACAGCGTGTATGGCGTTTGGCCCGTACGCGCATTTGCCGACCTGAGCTGGCCGGTGGGGCCGCTCACCCGTAAACTGCAAGGCATTGCCCGCACCCTATTGGATGTTTGATTCGTGAAACGTAAATTCTTGCTGCTGCTGGAGACAGGTCTGGTGCTGGCGGGCTTGATGCTGGGCGCTGGTGCCTGGAAGCTCAACGCTGCGCTTGAGCAACCGCTGAACCTGACCCAAGAGCAACTGCTTGATGTGCCCGCTGGCGCAACCCCGACCGGGACGTTCAATCGCCTTGAAGCCGACGACACACTCAGCGACGCATTTTGGCTGCGTCTGTATTGGCGCTTCAACCTGGCGGGGCAGCCGCTGCACAGCGGCGAGTACCGCATGACGCCCGGCATGACGGCGAGTGACCTTATTGGCCTGTGGCAGCGTGGCGAAGTGGTGCAATACAGCCTGACGCTGGTCGAAGGCTGGAATTTCCGCCAGGTGCGCAGTGCGCTGGCCCGTCATGAAAAAATCGAACAGACACTCGACGGCCTGAGCGACAGCGAAGTGATGGCGAAACTCGGTCATCCGGGTGAATTCCCTGAAGGGCGTTTTTTCCCCGACACCTACCGTTTTGTACGCGGCATGAGTGACGCGCAGCTCCTTGAAAAAGCCTACGACCGCCTGCACAAAGTGCTGGCCGAAGAGTGGGAGCAGCGCGACCCGGCGGTGCCTTATACCGATCCCTATCAGGCGTTGACCATGGCGTCTCTGGTCGAGAAAGAAACCGGTGTGCCTCACGAGCGTGGGCAAATAGCAGGGGTGTTTGTGCGTCGCATGAAAATCGGCATGCCTTTGCAGACCGATCCGACCGTCATTTATGGTCTGGGGGAGCGGTACAACGGTAAGTTGACCCGCGCCCACCTGCGCGAGCCGACGCCCTACAACACTTACACCATCCCCGGACTGCCGCCGACACCGATTGCCATGGTGGGGCGCGAGGCGATTCACGCAGCCTTGCACCCGGTCAGCGGCAGCAGCCTGTATTTTGTGGCCAAGGGCGATGGCAGCCATACGTTCTCAGACGATCTGGACGCGCACAACAACGCCGTTCGCGAGTTTCAGATCAAGCGCCGTGCCGACTACCGTTCAAGCCCCGCGCCCGCGTCTGACGCGACGCCGCCGGCCGAGCCTGCGGTTGAACCGTCACCCGCTGAAACCGAGCCGAAAGGCGAGCAATGACACTGATGAAGGACCGCAGCCTGTGACTGGCTTGTTTATTACCCTGGAAGGCCCCGAAGGTGCGGGCAAGAGCACCAACCGCGAGTACCTGGCTGCACGCTTGCGCGAGGCGGGCATTGACGTGGTGTTGACCCGCGAACCGGGTGGAACTCCCTTGGCCGAGCGCATCCGTGAGCTGTTACTCACACCGAGCGAAGACGCCATGTGCGCTGATACCGAGCTGCTGCTGGTGTTCGCGGCACGCGCCCAGCATTTGGCCGAGGTCATCCGCCCGGCGCTGGCCCGCGGTGCGGTGGTGTTGTGCGACCGGTTTACCGACGCCACCTATGCGTATCAGGGCGGCGGTCGCGGTTTGTCGCACGCCCGTATCGCAGCGCTTGAAGCGTTTGTGCAAGGCGATCTGCGTCCGGATTTGACGCTGGTATTCGACTTGCCGATCGAAGTCGGCATGGCTCGTGCCAGTGCGCGCGGGCGTCTGGATCGTTTTGAGCAGGAAGGCCGTACTTTCTTCGATGCCGTTCGCAGCACGTATTTGCAACGCGCCGAGGCCGCGCCACAGCGTTATCGGCTGATCGACGCTGCTCAAACCCTGGAGCAGGTCCAGCGTCAACTGGATACCCTGCTGCCACAACTACTGGGTATGTACCGTGGCTGAGGTGTATCCGTGGCAAGACGATTTATGGCAGCAAATGGCCGGGCGTGCTCAGCATGCGCATGCTTACTTGCTACACGGGCCAGCGGGGATCGGCAAGCGGGCCCTTGCCGAGCGTCTGATGGCCAGTCTGTTGTGCAAGCAGCCCGCAGGACTTGAAGCGTGCGGCACGTGCAAATCCTGTTTATTACTGGCCGCGGGTAGCCATCCCGACAACTACATTCTTGAGCCCGAAGAGGCCGACAAGGCGATCAAGGTCGATCAGGTGCGCGAGCTGGTGAGTTTTGTCGTGCAGACGGCCCAGTTGGGCGGGCGCAAGGTGGTGCTGGTCGAGCCTGTTGAGGCCATGAACATCAATGCTGCCAATGCCTTGCTGAAAAGTCTGGAAGAACCCTCGGGCGATACGGTGTTGCTGTTGGTCAGCCACCAGTCCAGCCGTTTGCTGCCCACCATCCGCAGCCGCTGTGTTCAGCAGGCCTGCCCACTGCCGGGCGAGGCGCTGAGCCTGCACTGGTTGGCCACGGCCTTGCCCGATTGCAGTGCCCAGGAGCGTGTGGAGTTGCTGACCCTGGCGGCCGGTTCGCCTTTGGCAGCGGTCAAGTTGCAGGCCCAAGGCGTGCGCGAGCAGCGGGCAGCGGTGGTGGAGGGGGTGAAAAAACTGCTCAAGCATCAGCAGTCGGCCACACAGTTGGCGGAAAGCTGGAATGCGATTCCCTTGTTGCTGCTGTTTGACTGGTTCTGCGACTGGTCGAGCCTGATTCTGCGCTATCAATTGACGCAGGATGAGTCAGGCCTCGGTCTGGAAGACATGCGCAAAGTGCTGCAATACCTGGCACAGAAAACCCCGCAGGAAAAAGTATTGAACATTCAGGACTGGATTCTTGCCCAGCGTCAGAAAGTGCTGGGCAAAGCCAACCTCAATCGTGTGCTGTTGCTCGAAGCGTTACTGGTGCAATGGGCAAGCCTGCCCGGCCAGCGCTGATCTGATTCAAATTCCACGCAGGTGATTACTATGCTCGTCGACTCCCATTGCCATCTCGACCGTCTCGATTTAAGCGCCCACGACGGCTCGCTGGATGCCGCGCTGCAAGCGGCGCGGGCACGGGGTGTGGGGCACTTTCTGTGCATTGGTGTCAGTGCCGACAATGCGGCCGATGTCAAAGCCCTGACTGATCGTTACGACGATGTCGATTGCTCGGTGGGCGTCCATCCTCTGGACGTACAGCCCGGTGCGGCTCCGGCGCTGGACTGGTTGCTCAGCGAGTTGAACCATCCGCGCGTCGTGGCTATCGGTGAAACCGGTCTGGATTATCACTACGAACCTGAAGCGGCCCAATTGCAGCAAATGTCATTTCGCGTTCACCTTGAGGCTGCGCAGAAGACCGGCAAACCTGTGGTCGTTCATACCCGTGGTGCCCGGGCCGATACATTGACGCTGCTGCGTGAGGCGGCTTTGCCCCAGGCGGGCGTGCTGCATTGCTTTACCGAAGATTGGGAGATGGCCAAGGCTGCGCTGGATCTGGGGTTTTATATTTCATTGTCGGGCATCGTGACCTTCCGCAATGCCGATGCGCTGCGCGATGTGGCGCGACAGGTGCCTGCCGACCGCTTGCTGGTGGAGACCGATTCCCCTTACCTCGCGCCCATTCCTTACCGTGGCAAGCCGAATCTTCCGCAATACGTGCGCGAAGTGGCAGAGTTCCTGGCCATGCTGCGTGGTGAGTCCTACGAACGCTTTGCAGAGCAGACCACCGAAAACTTCCAGCGCCTGTTCCCGTTAGCGCGGGTCCAATGCTGATCGGAGCGTGCGGCACACAGGCAAAAAAAACCCGGGCTCTGGGGGAATCCGGGTTAAGACCATTAGGAGTAAAACAAAGGCACACAGTCCCTGGCGGCCTTTATCGGCGAAGCACTTGGGGGGATGTACCGCCGACTCCTTTAGTATTGGTCAGCTTTAACGGGCGTCCAGTCCTGGCTGTACATTTTTTAAACAGATTTGGAATACCCGTGATTCGGTTGAGTACGCATTAGCTGCCGCACAATTTACCTGCACCCATCGATTTGCAGGATGATCCGTGCAATTTAGCGTGACTTAGGCATAATACCGGGCTTCGATTTTGACCCCTACAGACCTTTTCTTATGCACAAAGAACCCCGTAAGGTCCGTGAGTTTCGTCGCCGTGAGCAAGAAATTCTCGATACCGCGCTCAAGCTGTTCCTCGAACAGGGTGAAGACAGCGTCACCGTCGAGATGATTGCGGATGCCGTCGGTATCGGCAAAGGCACCATTTACAAGCACTTCAAATCCAAGGCCGAGATCTACCTGCGCCTGATGCTCGATTACGAGCGCGATTTGAACGAGCTGCTGCATTCCGCTGATGTGGACAAGGATAAGGAAGCGCTGTCGCGTGCCTACTTTGAATTCCGCATGCGCGATCCTCAGCGTTATCGGCTGTTTGACCGCCTTGAAGAAAAGGTCGTCAAAGGCAATCAGGTGCCTGAGCTGGTGGAGGAGTTACACAAGATTCGTGCGTCGAATTTTGAGCGCCTGACCCTGCTGATCAAAGGCCGTATCAGCGAAGGCAAGCTGGAAGATGTGCCGCCTTACTTCCACTATTGCGCCGCCTGGGCGTTGGTGCACGGCGCCGTGGCGCTGTATCACTCGCCGTTCTGGAGCAATGTGCTGGAAGACCAGGAAGGTTTTTTCCAGTTCCTGATGGACATTGGTGTGCGCATGGGCAACAAGCGCAAGCGCGATTCAGACAGCCCGGCGGTGGAATAATCCCGCTGCCTGAGCCTGCATGGCACCTTGGCCTGCGGCCTATACTCAGGCGTGGGTCTTGCCAAAATCTGATACTTGAGTCAGGTTTTGGCGCACCCCCTTTTTCGCGTGCCGGAGTCATCCATGATCGTTGACCGCCAAGGCAGACAATTTCGCAACTTGCGCATCAGTCTGACGTCAGCTTGCAACTATGCCTGCACCTATTGCGTGCCCAACGGCAAGCGGCTGGTGGCGGCGCAGGACGAGTTGTCGGCCCAAGCCATGGCGCGTGGAGTGGCCTACTTGATAGAAGCCGCGGGGATTGAGCGTTTGCGCATTACCGGGGGCGAGCCGCTGGTAAGCCCCAAGCTTGAGACCTTTATGCGCGAAGTCGGGCAGTTGGGCCTGAGTGAGATCAGTCTGACCACCAATGGCCAACTGCTCGCGCGCAAATTGCCGTTGTTGAGAGAGGCGGGTATCCGCCGCCTGAATGTCTCCCTGGATACGCTGAACCCCGACGCCTTTCGCACGATTGCTCGCGGCGGCGACCTGGCGACGGTGCTCGACGGGTTGCGTCAAGCCAGCGATGCCGGCATGAAAATCAAGGTCAATATGGTGCCGTTGCGTGGTCAGAACCTCGATCAGGTCATACCACTGCTCGAATACTGTCTGGCGCGAGGGTACGAGCTGCGCTTTATCGAACTCATGCGCATGGGGCATCTGGCCAGTGACGGGAACGGGTTTCTGCAACAATTCGTCAGCCTGCAACAACTGCTCGCGTTGATCGGTGAGCGTCACGAGTATTTGCAGGCCGATGCGCCGGTGGATGCCACTGCTGTGCGCTACCAGATCCCCGGGCGTGGGTATTTCGGGGTTATTGCCAACGAAAGCGTACCGTTTTGTCGAACCTGTTCGCGTTTGCGACTCTCCTCTACCGGTTGGCTGCACGGCTGTTTATCGTCAAGCAATCGCCATTATGTCGGCGACTTGCTCAACAAGCCCCGTCATGAAGCCCTTCCGGCGTTGCAGGGGCTGCTAATGAAAGCCTTGGGCGACAAACAGGACGTCGCCTTCTCGGGCGGCGCCACCGTGATGAAAATCATCGGCGGATAGCGTGCGAGATCCCAAAATCCGAACAGCGGCTTAAACTGGCGCGCAAACTGCATCACGCGGCTATTCGCCGGTTTTTTGTCGCCGGTCATCGGGAGATCAGGATGCGTAGTCTGTTTGTTTTGCTGGCTTTGTTGGCGCTGGGTGGGTGCATGAAGGTCAGCGACCTGGGCGAAGGCGCGCGTGATCAAATGAGTGATGCCGGTCTGCTGGACCACAGCAACACGCGTCGCAGCAATTCACTGCGCATTCAGCCTGACTCCTTTATTTACATTGCCCAGGGCCCCTTCAAGCCGATTGGCGATCCTTATGTGCGGCCCAATGTGGTCGCAGAAGAAGCGTTCAACGGCTTTGTCGAATACTTTCCGATGGTTCGTCGCGCCAAAGCGCCTGTCGGGCTGGATGATGCAATGACCGAGGCGCGGGGTTACGGCGCTCATTACTTGCTGTACACGCGTTTTGCCCGAGCCGACGACCGCATTGGCAACAGTGATGAGTGGCTGGATCAGGAAGAAATCAGTCGTTTGGGCATCGACAGCGGTGTGATTCAAGTGATGTTGATCGAAACCAGCACCCAATACCTGATCGACACGGCAACCATCCGTAGCCGTGGCGGCTTACTGACCTTCCATGACAACAAACCGGCCGACCTGATTGGCCCGCCGCTGGCTAAGTACGCGCGCAGCTTGATAGGCTTGAGCGACCAATAAAGCGAGGCAATGACCATGAGCGAGCCGGTAGACGTCAGTAATCTGTTGGCGCAAATCCCTAAAGCCGACAAGGGGCTGCCGCCGGTTCACTTGTGGGACACCGCCTTTTGCGGTGACATCGACATGCGCATTGCCCGTGATGGCAGCTGGTATTACATGGGAACGCCCATTGGCCGCAAACCCATGGTCAAATTGTTCTCGACCATCATTCGTCGTGATGGCGATGATTATTTTTTGATCACGCCCGTGGAAAAAGTCGGCATACAGGTCGATGACGCGCCCTTTGTGGCGGTGGCGCTGGATGTGCAGGGGCAAGGTGAGCAGCAGGTGTTGCGGTTCACCACTAATGTGGACGAGCTGATTGAGGCGGGGCGTGAACACCCGTTGCGGGTGGAGATCGACCCGGTGACCCAGGAGCCTTCGCCCTATCTGCGGGTGCGCCGTAACCTGGACGCGCTGATCCACCGCAATGTGTTCTACCAGTTGGTTGAGCTGGAGCAGTCGCGACCGATTGACGGCCAGTTGTGGCTCGGCGTCTGGAGCGACGGGGAGTTTTTCCCCATCGCCCCGGACCCGGGTGCGTAAACCCTTAGGCTTTCAGTGTTTTCATATCAATCACGAAGCGGTATTTCACGTCGCCTTTCTGCACGCGTTCAAATGCCTGATTGATGTTTTTGATGTCGAGCATTTCGATGTCGCAGGTGATGCCGTTGGCGGCGCTGAAGTCCAGCATCTCTTGCGTTTCAGCGATCCCGCCAATCAGCGAGCCGGCCAGTACGCGGCGCTTGAACACCAAATTGAAGGCATCCACAGCAGGTTCGACAGGCTCGATCAGACCCACCAGAATGTGCACGCCGTCAAAGCGCAGGGTTTCGAGGTAGGGGTTGAGGTCGTGTTGCACCGGAATGGTGTCCAGCAAGAAATCGAAGCTCCCGGCAGCGGCTTTCATTTGCTCGGCATCGGTGGAAACGATCACGTGATCGGCGCCCTGACGACGGGCTTCTTCGGCCTTGGCGGCAGAACGGGTGAACAGCGTCACTTCAGCGCCCATGGCCTTGGCGAACTTGATGCCCATGTGCCCCAGGCCGCCCATGCCCAGCACGCCTACCTTGTCGCCCGGTTCAACCCCGTAGTGTTGCAGCGGCGAGTAGGTGGTGATGCCAGCGCACAACAGTGGCGCAGCGCTGGCCGGGTCTAAGTTTTCCGGGATGCGCACCACGAAGTCTTCGCGTACGACGATGCTGTCCGAGTAGCCGCCCATGGTGGTGGTGCCATCAATGCGGTCCGGCGAGCCGTATGTTTGAGTAAAACCTTCAAGGCAGTATTGCTCCAGGTCTTCCTTGCAGGCGGAGCATTCGCGGCAGGAGTCGACCATGCAGCCCACTCCGACCAGATCGCCGACCTTGTACTTGGTCACATCGTTGCCAACAGCGGTCACTTTGCCGACGATTTCGTGGCCCGGCATGACCGGGTAAACGGCAAAGCCCCAATCGTTGTGCACCTGGTGAATATCGGAGTGGCACACGCCGCAGTACATGACCTCGATGGCGACATCGTCCGGGCGCGGAGCGCGGCGGTTGAACTGCATCGGCGCCAGGGGCGCAGAAGCGGTTTGAGCGGCGTAGCCGATGGCGTTGTAGGTGACGTTGGACATGGAGAACCTCGCGAAACGTTGACTGTAAACAAAGAGGTGATTTTGCGCTCGCCTGTCTTTGAGGACTATGACGATTCCTCCGCCTGTTATGCCTATTCCTCCGGCGTGTCGGGGTGGATCTGGTTTTAACGGTTAATTCTGCGAAGATGCGCCTGTCTATTCCTCCTGTGAAGTTGTCTGCATGTTTTTGACTCGCCATCGCGACGAGAATGCCACGCTGGTTTCATTGATCCAGCCGCTGGCCTCGTCAATCGGTTTTGTATCGACCTTGTTGCCCGAAGTGCGCGTGGTTTCGGCCTGTCGGGCGGTGGCGCGCATGCCGCAGATTTATGAGCCTAGCCTAATGGTCATCGCGCAGGGCAGTAAGTTGGCCTACCTCGGGCAGCGGACTCTGGAGTATGGCGCGGGCCATTATCTGGTGCAGGCGCTGTCCGTCCCGTTCGAGTGCGAGACCTTTGCTTCGGAGCAAGTCCCTCTGCTGGGCGTGGCCATCAGCATCGACCGCGCCGTACTCGGTGAGCTGGTACTGGCCATGGGGCTTGATCCTGATCGCAGCGCTGTGGCTCAAACCCCCGAGTCCATGACTTCTGCCGTGCTGGATGACGAAATGCGCCAGGCGGTTGAGCGGTTGTTGCGCTGTCTGCATGACCCTTTGGAGTGCCGGATCATGGGCAAGGCGCGGCTGCGCGAAGTGCTGTTTGCGGCCTTGCGAGGTCCGCAGGCGGGGGTGTTGCGGGCGCTGGTCGAGCAACAAGGCCAGTTTGCGCGGGTGGCTGCGTCTTTGAGCCATTTGCACGCGCACTTTGCCGAGCCATTGAATGTCGAAACGCTGGCGCGTTGCGCGAACATGAGTGCGTCGACCTTTCATGAGCACTTCAAACGCAGCACGCTGTTGTCGCCCGTGCAGTACCTCAAGCGCTTGCGTTTATTGCGGGCTCAGCAGTTGCTGTTGAATGAGGGGTTGGGTGTTGCGCAGGTGGCAGAGCGGGTGGGCTATCAAAGTACTTCGCAGTTCAGTCGCGAGTACAAACGCTACTTCGAGCGCAGCCCCGGACATGAAGGGGCAGGAGGGGCGTAATCAGCAGTGCTTGAGTGTGCCTGTAGCCGTTGACGAGCAGCGCAAGGCTTTGGCCGAGGGTACGAGTGGCCCCGGATGCCGGGGCCGCTCGTTCCTTGTCATCGTCTCGTCAGCGGCTGACAGGCCGCTTCAGGCTTACATGTTCGGGTAGGTCGGACCGCCTGCGCCTTCCGGGGTCACCCAAGTGATGTTCTGCGACGGGTCTTTGATGTCGCACGTTTTGCAGTGAACGCAGTTTTGCGCGTTGATCTGGAAACGCTTCTCGCCACTTTCCTGAGTGATGACTTCATACACGCCCGCCGGGCAGTAGCGCTGCGCCGGTTCGTCGTACAACGGCAGGTTGACGCTGATCGGGATGTTCGGGTCGCGCAGCTTGAGGTGGCAAGGCTGCTCTTCTTCATGGTTGGTGCTGGAGAGGAATACGGAACTGAGCTTGTCGAAGCTGAGCTTGCCGTCAGGTTTCGGGTAGTCGATCTGCTTGCAGTCTTTGGCCAGCTTCAGGCACGCGTAGTCTGGTTTGTTGTCGTGCAGCGTGAACGGCAGTTTGCCGCCGAAGATGTTCTGATCCATCCAGTTGAAACCGCCGCCCAGGATAGGCCCGAACTTGTGCAGCGCCGGGCCGAAGTTACGGCTAGCGAACAGTTCGTCGAACAACCAGCTGCTTTTGAACGCTTCAACGTAGGTATTGAGCGCATCACCGCCTTCAGAACCGGCGAGCAGCGAATCCGCCACGGCATCCGCGGCGAGCATGCCGGACTTCATGGCCGTGTGGCTGCCCTTGATTTTGGAGAAGTTCAGCGTGCCCAGATCGCAACCGATCAGTGCGCCGCCGTTGAACACCATTTTCGGCAGCGAGTTCAGGCCGCCTTTGCAAATGGCGCGGGCACCGTAACTGATGCGCTTGCCGCCTTCGAGGTACTGCTTGAGCACCGGGTGATGCTTGAGGCGCTGGAACTCATCGAACGGCGAGAGGAAGGTGTTGCTGTAGGACAGGTCAACAATCAGGCCGACCACCACCTGGTTATTTTCCAGGTGATACAGGAACGAGCCGCCGGTGTTTTCGCTGCTCATGACGTCCAGTGGCCAGCCTGCGGTGTGAACCACAAGACCGGGCTTATGCTTGGACGGGTCGATTTCCCAGATTTCTTTCAGGCCGATGCCGTAATGCTGGCTGTCCGCGTCGGCGTCCAGTTTGAAGCGTTCGATCAGTTGTTTGCCGAGGTGGCCGCGGCAGCCTTCAGCGAACAGAGTGTATTTGCCGCGCAGTTCCATGCCGGGGGTGTACAGGCCTTCTTTCGGATTGCCTTCGCGGTCAACACCGAGGTCGCCGGTAATGATCCCGCGCACCACGTTGTTTTCATCGAACAGGACTTCCTGAGCGGCAAAGCCCGGATAGATTTCGACGCCCAGATTCTCGGCCTGTTGCGCCAGCCAGCGGCACAAATTGCCCAGCGAGATGATGTAGTTGCCTTCGTTGTGCATGGTCTTGGGCACAAACAGATCCGGCACCTTGGTCGAGGTGGTCTCACTGCGCAGTACATAGATGTCGTCACGGGTGACCGGGGTATTGAGCGGAGCGCCCAGTTCTTTCCAGTCCGGGAACAATTCATTCAGGGCGCGGGGTTCAAACACGGCGCCAGACAGGATGTGTGCACCGACTTCAGAGCCTTTTTCCACCACGCAGACGCTGATTTCGTTACCGGCTTCGGCGGCCTTCTGCTTCAAACGGCAGGCGGCGGACAAACCGGCAGGGCCGGCGCCGACGATGACCACGTCGAATTCCATGTATTCGCGTTCCACAGGCTATCTCCTACTCAAGGCTCAACGGTATTTTTCTAATTGGAGGTTTGGCGTTTCATCCATTATTTCCTCGGCGCAGGCTGAAGACGCAATGGATGACGCACCGCTCTCTCTAAGGGGCGGCATTATATCTACACCACCCGCGGGGTCCAATACAAACGTTTGTTTGAAATCGCTGTAACCCAGACAAATCAATGACGCGCGGCTCTAAAGTGGCCGATTTGCTGTATTGACCGCAAAAGGCGTTCCGGTCAAGATACGGGCGGTTTTGCGCTCGCCGTAGGCTGATTGTCGGTTTCAAGAGCACCTCTAAAGACAGGGCACAGGCATGAGCCTGATGGGGCCTGCCATTTTTTGAGCGAAGTTTACACGTCATTGCGGTGAATGACTTACCAGTCACATCCGATAAGCGGTCGCAAGGGAAGTTTTGGGCACTCGTCTTTCTTTATATAAGCAGGGCAACGATCTTTGGAGGTGCCCTTGTGCTGATGAGCATCAACCGCCAGGTTCGCCTAGGCGACTTTCTTTTCACCGGAGAGTAACGAGGAATCCATGAAGGTTCTTGTAGCTGTCAAACGAGTGGTCGATTACAACGTTAAAGTTCGCGTCAAGGCGGACAACTCCGGCGTTGACCTCGCCAACGTCAAGATGTCGATGAACCCCTTCTGCGAGATCGCTGTGGAAGAAGCCGTACGCCTGAAAGAGAAAGGCGTGGCAACGGAGATCGTCGTCGTCTCCATCGGCCCGACCACGGCTCAGGAACAGCTGCGTACCGCGCTGGCACTGGGTGCAGATCGCGCCATCCTCGTCGAATCCGCCGAAGACCTGACCTCGCTGGCCGTGGCCA
>NZ_JYKY01000010.1 GCF_001042985.1 Pseudomonas lundensis | reverse complement strand
AGCTCTCGGCGGGTTTGCTTGCGCTTGCCGGCGTACTCAAAGTCGGAAAAGCTCATCTGGCTCATGGGCGGCTCGGATCAGGTGTTGCGGGGATTCTCGCATAACTGAAGGCTTGTTCGGAGATTCCCTAACAACAACAATAAATGAGCCAACACGATGACTAACCCATTGAGCACGCCCCGAATTGCACACGTGTGCAAACCTGTTTACAACCACGCCCTGATGGCCGCCCTGTGTGCCGCCGCCCTGCAAGGCAGCCTGTTGCTGATGCCTGGCGCGGCTCAGGCGCTGGAACTGGATTACCAGCACCAGTACAACGAAAAAGATCGCGATCACACCGACAAAGTGATGATCACCCAGGCCCTGGATAACGGTCTGGCGTTCTCTTTCCAGTTCGTCGCCAGCCCGGCCGAAAAAAGCAATGGCCAGCCGGGCCAGCCGTTTGAACACATGACCAAAGACTCCCTCAAGGGCAAGGTCAAGTACTCGCACAAACTCACCAAACACTTGAAGTTCAAACCCAAGTTCACCTACTCACAGGGCAAAGACAAAAAGTCCTACAAGCCTGCATTGAAGTTCCCGTATGAACTGGGTTACGGCTTCTCCGCCACGCCCGGCTATTACTACAAAGTCACGACCTACAAGAACGGCAACGAAACCAAACGCGACAACGTCTGGTCCTTAGGCGGCAAGTACAAGATGGAACACATGTCCATCGGCGTGGCGCGCAAAGAGATCTACAGCAACCAGATCGCCTTCGATGGCAAAAAACGTAACTACAGCAACAAGCTGTATATCGACTACAAGCTGACCCACTCTTTCACCCCGTACGTTGAAGTGGCGGACGTCTACGTCGACAAAAACACCGACGAGCGTCAGGCCCGCTACCGCGTGGGCTTCAAATACAAATTCTGACCGCGCCCTGCCCTTCAATCCCTGCTGGAGACTGCGAATGAACGTTTCTCTCTCACGCCTTGCCCGCCTGGGCGGCCCCCTGTTGAGCGTCGCCCTGGGCCTGAGCAGCCCACTCACGGCCCACGCTCAGGCCGAAGGCCATTACGTGCTTGAAAAAGCGGTGCAGGTCAGCCGCCACGGCATACGCCCGCAAACCGACACCGCCAAACTGGTGGAGGCCACACAGCGCCAATGGCCCACCTGGCTGGTGCGCGACGGTGAACTCACCGGCCACGGCTATCTGGCCGCCAGTTTGATGGGCGCCTGGCAAGCCGAGCAGTATCGCCAGGCCGGTCTGCTGCCAGCCGGCTGCCCGCAAAACGGCACGCTGTACGCGGTTTCCAGTCCTAAACAGCGCACCCGCGCCACCGCCGCCGCATTGATGGACGGCATGTTCCCCGGCTGCGGCGAGAAACCCCACGCCAGCGCGCAGTCCCTCGATCCGCTGTTTCAGACTGACAAGATGGACTTCGCCCGCGTCGACCCGGCCATCGCCAAGGCTGAAATCCTCACGGCGCTGGGTGGCGACCTGCAAGCGGCCAAGGCCCGCCTGCAACCCGACCTCGACCTGCTCAAGGCCGCCGCGTGTGTCGAGGGCAAACCGTGCCCGTTTTACGACGCGCAATGGGTCATCAAGCAAAACGATGAGGGGCGCCTGAAAATCAAGGGGCTGGATAAAGCCTCTTCGCTGGGCGAAACCTTCCGCCTGCAATACAGCGAGGGCAAACCCATGAGCGAGGTAGCGTTCGGCCACGCAGCCGATGCCAAACAGGTGATGGCACTCACGCGCTTGCACCGGGCCAAATATGACTTCGTCAATGACACGCCACACATCGCCCGGCGTGGCGGTTCACAACTGATGAATCAGCTGCGCCTGGCGCTGGAGCAAGGCACGCCCCTGGAGCAGGCCGATCCACTGGGCAACCCGCCGGCGGCACCGTTGCTGGTGATCGTGGCCCATGACACCAACCTCTCTCAGTTACGCACCATGCTCGGGTTTCACTGGACGCTAGGCGAGTACCAGCCGGGCAATATCCCGCCCACCGGCACCCTGGCGTTTGAACGCTACCGCGACGCGGACAGCGGCGAGCGCTTCATTCGCACCACGTTCGTCACCCAGACGCCGGATCAAATGCGCCACCTCACGCCGTTGAATGCCGACAATCCGCCGCTGCAGGCTGACTTCAGCCTGCCCGGCTGCAAGGTCACTCAGGTCGGCACCTTGTGCCCGCTCAAGGATTTTGCCGAGCGCCTGAACACGGCCATCGACCGCACCGCCCTGACCACGTACCGCTATCCCTGACAACGGTGGCGCGGGCTGCGACATCAAGTAGCCTGCGCCAGCGCACACAAAATGCCGCGCCTCTGGATTTGGCCGACTAGACTTTGTCGCCACTTGTGTCGGGGAAGAACCGGCTGGTTCCCCTGCGCCGCGTTGCCAAAAGGAAATCCCATGAAAGACTCCGCGTTCTCTGTCACCCGTTTCGCGCTTGGCCTGTTGCTGGGCAGTGCACTCACGCCCGTCGCGCTTGCCCAAACCGCCAGCAGCGATGGCTACGTGCTGGATAAAGTGGTGCAAGTCAGCCGCCACGGCGTACGGCCCCCGACCGCGTCCAATGAAAAACTGCTGACGCAGGTCACGCAGCGCCAATGGCCGACCTGGCTGGTGCCCTTGGGCAATCTGACCGGCCACGGCTACACCGGGGCGGTGGAAATGGGCCGCTATCGCGGCACGGTCCTGCGCAACGCCGGGCTGATCCCCCAGGGTTGCCCGGACGCCAAAACGGTGCTGGCACATGCCAGCCCCCTGCAACGCACCAAGGCCACGGCCCAGGCGTTACTCGACGGCATGTTCCCCGGCTGCGGCTTCCAGCCCACCTACGTGGCGGGCAAACAGGACGCCCTGTTCCAGGCCAATGAAATGAGCTTTGCCGCGCTGGACGCCGAAAAAGCCAAGGCGCAGATCCTCAAGGCACTGGGCGGCAGCGTGGAGGCCGCCCAGAAGCGTTACGCCCCGTTTGAAGAAACCCTGCGTGAAGTGGCCTGCTTGCCAGACGTGAACTGCCCCTACGGCCACGAACCCTGGAAACTGGTGCAAAACGAAAAGGGCCGTTTTTCGATCAAGGGCCTGAGCGCGGGCGCCAACATGGGCGAAGTGTTCCGCCTTGAGTACAGCCAGGGCCTGCCGCTGGATAAAGTCGCGTTCGGCCACGCCCCCACGGCTGCGGACGTGTCGGGCCTGATGGTGCTGACCAAAGCCAAATACGATTACCTCAACGACATCCCCTACATCGCCAGCCGGGGAGCGTCGGAGCTGATGAACCAGATTGCTCTGGCACTCAAACAAGGCACGGCGCTAGCCGCCAAAGACGTCACCGACACGCCGCCTGACGTGCCGCTGATGCTGCTGGTGGCCCACGACACCAACATTTCGTACCTGCGCACCATGCTCGGCTTTGGCTGGAAGCTGGGCGACTACATTGAAAACAACATTCCGCCCGTGGGCACGTTGCAGTTTGAGCGCTACAAGGAAGTCAGCACCGGGGACTACTTCTTGCGCATCGCGTTTGAAGCCCAGTCGATGGACCAGATTCGCAACCTGACGCAGCTGCAAGGCCAGGCAAAACCGCTGAACAGCGAGTTCAAAAGCGCCACGGACTGCCGCACCACCCGCGTCGGCCTGCTGTGCCCGCTCAAGGCCGCGATGGCGACTGTCGAGCGAAACATCGACCCGACCGCGCTCACGCCCTACCGCTTTCAGTAAACCGTCACGCCACGCGGCAGGCGCAATGCCTGCCGTTTATTGCGCGTTTCGACTGAAGATGCGGATGACTTCGTCCAGATGGTCAGCCATTGCCTGACGCGCGCCTTGCGCGTCGTGCTGCTCCAGGGCATGCAGCAGGGTGCGGTGCTCGTCTTCAGAACGGTGTGGCATGTCGTCTGAGGTGTAATGGCTTTGCAGGCGCTGGAACAGGCTGCCGTAACGATGGCCCAGCAAATGTTGAATCATCAGCGCATACGCCGGGTTATCAGACGCTTGTGCAATCCGGATGTGAAACAGACGATCGCCGGGGTGGGTGTGCGAGCCTTCGCGATTGTCCTGCACGTTGCGCTCGAACGCCTCACGAATCCCGGCCAGCTCTGCATCACTGGCATTCACGGCCGCCAGCGCCGCGGCTTCGGGCTCAATCAAACGACGGGCCTGGAGCAAGGCAAACGGCGGAATTTCAGCGCTGAAATCCACCTCGATGCCCAGTTCCGGGTCCAGTTCTTGCCACTGATTGCGCGTGACTTGCGCCATCACCGGTTCATCGGACACGGGTTTGACTGGCGGCTCACACACTAAAACGCCATTGCCTACGCGCACATCCACCAGACCGATCACTTCCAGCGCAATCATGGCTTCACGCACGGACGCGCGACTGACGCCCAACAACTTAGCCAGTTCACGTTCGGCGGGCAAGCGGCTGCCGGGTGGAAATTCTCCACTGTCGATCAGGGCGCGCAGCTGATCTGCGATCTGTCGATAAAGCCGTTGGTTATCAATCACTTGAAAAGGCATGTCGGTTTTTGTCCTGCTCAATTCGGCGCTCTGCACGCCACGCGGCCGTAAAAAGGCGCTTGTTGCGGTGCAACGTGCATGCTACAAAAGGTTCAATGGCCTGACCATTGGATGGGTAACGTACAGCGATCATAACGTAAAGCGCCGCCCAATCCTTCCCCGGTTTTGCCAGGCGTACGCCCACAATGGCCTGACCATTGGGCCAAATAACAATAATGAACAGTGTCACGGAGCATCCATGGATCTTTCCGGCAAACGCGTCCTCATCACGGCGGCAGCCCAAGGCATTGGCCAGGCCAGTGTGCAGGCCTACCTCGCCGCTGGCGCCGAGGTCTTCGCCACCGACATCAATGCCACCGCCCTGGACTCACTGCACGGCGCGCACAAACACCTGCTCGACGTCACCGACCCGCACGCCATTGAGCGCCTCGCCGCCGAGCTGGGCCCGCTGGACGTGCTGTTTAACTGCGCAGGGGTGGTGCACAGCGGCAACATCCTCGAATGCAACGACACCGACTGGGCCTTCGCCCTCGACCTGAACGTCACAGCCATGTACCGCATGATCCGTGCGTTTCTGCCAGCAATGCTGAGCAACGGCGGCGGCTCGATCATCAACATGGCGTCGGTGGCGTCCAGCATCAAAGGCGTGCCCAACCGCTTCGCCTACTGCGCCAGCAAAGGCGCGGTGATTGGCTTGACCCGCGCCGTCGCGGCCGATTTCGTCAGCCAGAACATTCGCTGCAACGCCATTTGCCCCGGCACGGTGGACTCCCCCTCCCTGCGCCAGCGCATCACCGAGCAGGCCCTGCGCGAACAGCGCAGCGAAGCCGAGGTGTACGCCGCGTTCGTCAGCCGCCAGCCCATGGGCCGTATCGGCTCGGCGCAAGAAATCGCGCAACTGGCGCTGTACCTGGGGTCCAGCGCCAGCGGCTTCACCACCGGTACCACCCAGATCATTGACGGCGGCTGGAGCAACTAGCCCACCGCTGCGCCCTCTCTTTACCTCTTCAAGGAGCTTTTATGAAACTGCTGCGCTTTGGCGAAAAAGGCCAGGAACGTCCAGGCCTGCTGGATGACAACGGTGAGCTGCGGGATTTGTCTGCCGTGGTCACGGACATTGCAGGCCAGGCCTTGAGCCCCGACAACCTGAACCGTCTGCGAGACATCGACCCCGCCTCGTTGCCCCGCGTACCCGGTTCGCCGCGCCTGGGTGCGTGTGTCGGTCAAGTCGGAAAATTCATCTGCATCGGTCTCAATTACGCCGATCACGCCGCCGAAACCGGCGCACCGATTCCGGCCGAGCCGGTGGTGTTCGGCAAATGGACCAGCGCCATTGTCGGCCCCAACGACGACATCGAAATCCCGCGTCATTCGCGCAAGACCGACTGGGAAGTGGAACTGGGCGTGGTCATCGGCAAGGGCGGCCGCTACATCAGCGAAGACGATGCGCTGGAACATGTGGCCGGGTATTGCGTGATTAACGATGTGTCCGAGCGCGCCTTTCAGCTGGAGCTGGGCGGCACGTGGGACAAGGGCAAAGGCTGCGACACCTTTGGCCCGCTCGGCCCGTGGCTGGTGACGCGCGATGAAATTCCCGACCCGCACCAGCTCGACCTGTGGCTGGAAGTGGATGGCAAGCGCTATCAGAACGGCAACACACGAACCATGATTTTCCAGATCCCGACCATCATCAGTTACCTGAGCCGATTCATGAGCCTGCAACCCGGTGATGTGATTTCAACCGGCACCCCGCCCGGCGTCGGACTGGGCATCAAGCCCGAGCCCGTGTACCTGCGCGCCGGCCAGCAGATCCGCCTGGGCATCAGTGGCCTGGGTGAACAACACCAACGCACGGTAGATGCCGACTGACAGGGAGTTGCGCCATGACCACCATTACCGCCGTACGGGTCGAAGACATTCGCTTCCCCACCTCGCAGTCGCTGGACGGGTCCGACGCGATGAACCCGGACCCGGATTATTCCGCGGCCTATGTCATCCTCGAAACCGACACCCCCGGCCTTGAAGGCCATGGCCTGACGTTCACCATCGGCCGCGGCAATGAAATCTGCTGCGCTTCAATCAAGGCCCTGGCCAGCCTGCTGGTGGGCTTGAAACTGGACTGGATCGCCGAGGACATGGGCCGTTTCTGGCGTCACGTCACCAGCGACAGCCAATTGCGCTGGATCGGCCCGGACAAGGGCGCTATCCACTTGGCCACCGGCGCTGTGGTCAACGCCGCGTGGGACTTGTGGGCCAAGGCTGAAGGCAAACCGGTGTGGCGCCTGGTGGCCGACCTGAGCCCCGAGCAACTGGTGCGTTGCATCGATTTTCGCTACCTCACTGATTGCATCACCCCCGACGAGGCGCTGAGCCTGCTGCGCGAGCGCGCCAACGGCAAGGCCGAACGCATGGCGCTGCTCGAAGCCCACGGCTACCCCTGCTACACCACGTCCGCCGGCTGGCTGGGTTACGCCGACGACAAGCTGCGCCGCCTGTGCCAGGAAGCCGTGGATGCGGGGTTTTCCCACGTCAAATTGAAAGTCGGGCATGACCTACAAGACGACATCCGCCGCGTGCGCATCGCCCGCGAAGTGTTGGGCCCGGACCGCAAATTGATGATTGATGCCAATCAGGTGTGGGAAGTCGACACCGCCATTGATTGGGTGCGCGAATTGTCCTTCGCCAACCCGTGGTTTATCGAAGAGCCCACCAGCCCGGATGACGTCGAAGGACATCGCACTATCCGACTGGGCGTCGCGCCGGTCAAAGTGGCCACCGGCGAGATGTGCCAAAACCGCATCGTGTTCAAGCAACTGATCATGCGCGAGGCTATCGACGTGGTGCAGATTGATGCCTGCCGCCTGGGCGGGGTCAACGAAGTGCTCGCGGTGATGCTGATGGCGGCCAAGTACAACTTGCCGGTGTGCCCGCACGCAGGCGGGGTTGGCCTGTGCGAGTACGTGCAGCACCTGTCGATGATCGATTACCTGTGCATCGCTGGCACCCATGAAGGGCGAGTGGTGGAGTTTGTCGATCACCTGCATGAGCATTTCGAAGACCCGTGCGTGATTCGCGATGCCGCGTACATGCCGCCCCAGGCACCGGGGTTTTCGATCCAGATGAAAGCCGCATCCCGCGAGCAGTATCGCTACCGGGATTGAAACCCAGTCATCAGCGGACGGAGCACAACAATAATGTCGTCCCGACACTCACTACGGCTGGATGCCCACCAGCATTTCTGGCGCTACGACGCGGCACGCTACCCGTGGATCACGGGCGACATGCCAGCGTTGCGTCAGGACTTTCAGCCCGATGATTTGCGACCCTTGCTGGACCGGGCCGGGCTTGATGGCTGCATTGCCGTGCAGGCCCGCGCCTGCGAAACCGAAACGGATCGCCTGTTGGTCCTGGCCCACAGGCATCCCTGGATACGGGCCGTGGTGGGCTGGACCGACCTGCGTTCGGCCCGCCTTGAGCCGTCCCTTGAACAATGGGCAGATGCCCGCGTGCTACGCGGGTTTCGTCATCAGTTGCAAGACGAACCCGTGCCCGCCGCGTGGATGCAGGACGCGGCGTTTAATCGCGGGCTCAGCACCCTGCAACGCAAGGGGCTGGTCTATGAAGTCCTGATCAAGGCGCGGGATTTACCTGCCGCGACCCGGCTGTGCCAACAGCACGACGGGCATCACCTGGTGCTCGATCATCTGGACAAGCCCGACGTGCAAGCGCAGGGCCTGCGGGAGTGGGCTCAGCAGCTCGCGGGGCTGGCGGCGCTGCCCCATGTCAGTTGCAAGCTCTCGGGGCTGATGACCGAAGGTGACTGGCAATCGCGCGACTGCAGACCCTTACTGCCCTACCTGCACACCGCGCTGGAGCTGTTCGGCGCCGATCGCCTGATGTTCGGATCGGACTGGCCGGTGTGCCTGCTGGCCAGCGACTACATCGGCACCTGCGCCCTGGTTGAGCAGGCGGTGCAGCCACTGAGCACGTCCGAACAGGCCGCCATTTGGGGCGGCACCGCGTGCCGTGTCTACGGGATTGAAGGAGTTAACCCATGAATCTGTATTTGCAGGACAAGGTGTTTATCGTTACGGGCGGCGGTTCGGGGATTGGTGCGGCCATTTCACTGGGGCTGGCCGATGAAGGCGCGATCCCGGTGATTTTCGGCCACAGTCCGTTGCCGGATGAGCTGGCGCGGGCACTGGACCAGCGTCAGGCGCAAAGCCTGTTCATTGAGGTGGAGTTGCGCGATGAAGACGCCTGCCGCACCGCCGTGGCCCAGGTACTCACACGTTTCGGACGCATCGACGGGCTGGTGAACAACGCCGGGGTCAATGATGGCGTGGGGCTGGAAGCCGGGCGGGCGGGCTTTGTCGAGTCGCTGGAAAAAAACCTCATCCATTACTACGTCATGACCCACTTGTGCGTGGATGCGCTCAAAGCCAGTCGCGGCTCTATCGTCAATATCAGCTCCAAAACCGCCCTCACCGGCCAAGGTGGCACCAGTGGCTATACCGCCGCCAAGGGCGCGCAATTGTCGCTGACCCGGGAATGGGCCACGTCGCTGCGCAATGACGGGGTACGCGTCAACGCGGTGATCCCGGCCGAGGTCATGACGCCGCTGTACGCGCGCTGGATCGACACCTTTGCCGACCCTACGGCCAAGCTGGCCAGCATCGTCGAAAAGATCCCCTTCGGTCAGCGGATGACAACCGCCGAAGAAATCGCTGACAGCGTGCTGTTCCTGTTGTCGTCCAGGTCTTCCCACACCACCGGGCAATGGCTGGTGGTCGATGGCGGCTACACCCACCTGGACCGGGCGCTGACATGACGGCGCAACGTCATTGTCTGGCCCTCGACCTCAAGGACGACCCGGCGCTGATTGCCGAATACGAAGCCCTGCACCGCCAGATCTGGCCACAGATCAGCCAGCACCTGCTCGACAACGGGGTACTGGACATGCAGATCTGGCGACTGGGCACGCGCCTGTTCATGGTCATGGACACGGCCTGCGGGTTCGACCCTGAAGCCTTTGCCCGCGCCGGGGCCAGCGACCCGCACGTACAGGCATGGGAGACGCTGATGTGGCGCTTTCAACAGCCCACGCCATGGACGGCCAGGCACCAGAAGTGGGCGCCGATGGCACAAATATTCAGCCTGCACGCGCCCCACACGGGCGCCACGGGCGAAGCGCGAGACCTTTAACACCCGGCAGCAACGACACAACAACAATAAGCAGGAGATGCGTTATGTCACTCAAGCATTCCACCGTTGCAGCGTCGCCCCGTCCGGCGGCGGTTTCTTCTTATCGCCGGGCACTGATACTGGTGACCTGTCTGTTCTTTTTATGGGGGTTGTCCTACGGCTTGCTGGATGTGTTGAACAAGCACTTTCAAGACACGCTGCACGTCAGCAAGGCGCAATCAGGCTTGTTGCAAAGCGCTTATTTCGGCGCGTACTTTGTGATCGCCCTGCCCGCCGGGCTGCTGATGGATAAATACGGTTACAAGGCGGGCATCCTGCTCGGCCTGTGTCTCTATGCCATCGGCGCGTTGCTGTTCATGCCCGCGGCCTCGGCACAGAGCTTCGCGTTTTTTCTGTTTGCGTTGTTCGTGATTGCGTGCGGCCTCGGCTGCCTGGAAACCGCCGCCAACCCGTACGCCACCGTATTGGGCGCACCACAAGGCGCCGAGCGGCGCTTGAACCTCGCGCAGTCGTTCAACGGGCTGGGGCAGTTTTTTGGCCCGCTGATTGGTGGCGCGCTGTTCTTCGGCGGTGCCAGCCATCTCGAATCCACGCAATCGCTACAGATGACGTACCTGGTGATCGCCGGACTGGTGTTGCTGGTGGCACTGCTGATTGGCAGCACCCCGTTGCCGGATTTGCGCGAGCAGGAAAGCGCCGTGCAACAGCGCAGCGACAAAACCCTGTGGCAGCATCGCGAATTCGTCACGGGGGTCATCACCCAATTTTTTTATGTCGGCGCGCAAGTCGGGGTCGGGGCGTTCTTCATCAATTACGTGACTGAGCACTGGGCGCAGATGAGCAACCAGCAAGCGGCGTACTTGCTCTCGGTGGCGATGCTCAGCTTCATGTTCGGGCGATTTTTCAGCACCTGGTTGATGGGCCGGATAAACGCGCAGCGCCTGCTGCTGACCTATGCACTGATTAACACCGGGCTCTGCGTCGTGGTGGTCAGCGGGCTGGAGGGGGTGTCGGTGATCGCGCTGGTGGCGACGTTCTTTTTTATGTCGATCATGTTTCCCACGCTGTTTGCCATGGGGGTCAAAAACCTCGGCCCGCACACCAAGCGCGGCAGTTCATTCATGATCATGTCCATCGTCGGCGGCGCGTTGTTGCCCTACGTGATGGGGCTGGTGGCCGACCATTCTTCAACGGCAGTGGCGTACCTGCTGCCGACAGGCTGCTTTTTGATAGTCGCGGCCTACGCCCGCAGTGCATTGCGCGCCCGGCCCAACTGACACCTGATGTTGTTGCACTCCACAAAAACAATAATCGGAGTTCTACATGTCCACTCCCGCGTTGAAACAAGCCCTGAGAAAGATCCGCTGGCGCATCCTGCCGTTCGTGGCGCTAATGTTCGCCATGGCCATCATCGACCGCTCCAATATCGGCTTCGCCAAACACGCCTTCCAGGCTGACACAGGCCTGAGCAACGCTGCATTTGCCCTGGGGGCCGGGATTTTCTTCATCGGTTATGCGGTGTTTGAAGTCCCCAGCAACTTGATGCTGCACAAGATTGGCGCCCGCGTCTGGCTGAGCCGGATCATGGTCACGTGGGGGCTGGTGTCGGCAGCCATGATGTTTGCTCATGATGAAACCAGCTTCTACATCCTGCGCTTCTTGCTGGGTGTGGCTGAGGCGGGTCTGTCGCCGGGGGTGGTGCTGTATTTGACCTACTGGTTCCCGCAGAACCAGCGGGGTTCGGCATACGGCATTTACTACTTTGGCGTACCGCTCTCGCTGATGATCGGCGGCCCGGTCTCGGGCTGGTTGCTGGAAAGCAGCCAGTTTGGCCTGACAGGCTGGCAATGGATGTTTGTGACGGAAGGATTGGCCGCCTCGGTGATCGGCGTGTTTGCGTTCTTCTACCTCAATGACCGCCCGCGGGATGCGAAGTGGCTGAACATCGAGGAAAAGGCAGCGATCGAGCTGGCACTGGATGCCGAACAGCGGCAAAAAGCCAATCAGGGCCCGTCGTCCTGGCGCGCCGCCCTGATCAACCCGGCCGTGCTGTACTTCACCCTGATCTATTTCACGATTCAGGTCAGTGTGTATGGCGTTCTGTTTTACCTGCCCACCCGGATTGCCGAGCTACTGGGCACCGGGATTGGTCTGCACGTGGGCGCGCTGACCTCGATTCCGTGGATGGCCACGGTGTGCATGCTGTACGCGGTGACGCGACATGCCGACCGCAAGGGTCAGCAAACCCGCTATGCCGCCTGGATGCTGGCGCTCGCGGCACTGGGGATGGTCGGTTCGACCCTCAGCGCCAGCCTGCCGCTGGTGATCCTGGCGTTTTGTCTCGCGGCGTCAGGGTTTATCACCGTACAACCCTTGTTCTGGACCCTGCCCACGCGGCTGTTAAGCGGCGCGGCGGCCGCCAGCGGGATTGCCGTGATCGGGGCGCTGGGCAATCTGGGCGGGTTTCTGGCACCGACGGTGAAAACCTTTGTCGAGCAACACTTCGATAACCCTCATGCGGGCATGTACTTCCTGGCCGGAACCGCCTTACTGGGTGCGCTGATGCTGTTGCGCTCAAGCCGGGCCAGTAGCGGGCCAGCGCCACAAGGTGTGCCCGCCCCCAGCCGTTGACCATTGCCCGGTTTCAAGACACCTGAAATCCGATTGAACGATCAAACCGTGCTCCAACTCCGATTTTTAGAGACGCGCAACAGCGCTTGTTCTTTCAATCGGAGCTGGAGCAGCCCACATGACGACCGAAAACCAGTACGCAATGCAAAACCCGGTGACGCAATACCCTCAGCCGGGCTTTCCTGAGCAACCGCAACCGGCGCCCGGTTCAGTGCATAAATTGCAGCCCCATGCTGACCACGGCGAAACATCCTACAAAGGTTTTGGCCGACTGGCGGGCCGCAAGGCGCTGATAACCGGGGCGGACTCAGGGATCGGCCGCGCCGTTGCCATTGCCTACGCCCGCGAAGGCGCGGACATCGTGCTCAACTATTTGCCCGAGGAAGAAGCTGACGCACGGGAGGTGGTCGCCTTGATCGAAGCCGAAGGTCGCAAGGCCCTCTGCATTCCGGGCGATTTGTCCCAAGAAGCGTTTTGCCAGACATTGGTGAGCCAAGCCGTCCAAGGGCTGGGCGGGCTGGATATTCTGGTGAACGTGGCGGGTAAACAAACCGCACAAAAAGCCATTGCCGACCTGACCACCGAGCAGTTTGACGCGACCTTCAGGACCAACGTTTACGCCTTGTTCTGGCTGTGCAAAGCCGCGCTTCTGCACTTGCCAGCCGGTGCCACCATCGTCAACACCACGTCGATCCAGGCCTATCAGCCGTCTGAAACCTTGCTCGACTACGCGCCGACCAAATCAGCCATTGCTGCGTTTACCAAAGCACTGGCCAAACAGGTCATTGGCCAAGGCATTCGCGTCAACGCCGTAGCACCCGGCCCGTTCTGGACGCCGCTGCAACCCAGCGGTGGACAGCCTCAGGAAAAAATCCCCACCTTCGGCGCCGAAACCCCCATCGGTCGTGCAGGGCAACCGGCCGAGTGCGCACCGCTGTATGTGCTGCTGGCCAGCCAGGAATCGAGCTACATCACGGGTGAGATTTTCGGCATTACCGGGGGGACATCCATTGCCTGAGGCATAAACGTTAAAACGCGAACAAGGCCGCCGGTGCGGCCTGACCGCTGAAACGTGCACAGGTATCGCGGTCGGGGTCACGGGTGGGTTACATTCAATTCTGGTTGTAACAAAAACAACAGCCCATTCTTCCAGTAAGGGTCAACCGTGAATACCAATCAAAAACTGCGAACCTTCGACCGCATCCGTGAAGCCGTACTGCCGCAATACCGCGAACGTGTCGCCGAGTACCTGACGGCTTACGAAGAGGTGCTTCACGACGACCATGCCTGCCCTGACGCTCAGCGCACCGCGGCCAATCAACTGATGGGGTATATACGCGGCCTGAACACCACACGCGTGTTGGGCATGGCGGACCTGGAAGAACTCGAACGCCGCATCACCGAGTCCTGGCTCAAACACGCCGAGCTCGAAGGGCAGGAAGAGACAATCTGAAGGGGAGACACTGAAAGGCGATGACGTGAAATGGTGTCCCAGGCGGGGTTCGAACCTGCAACCTTCCCCTTAGGAGGGGGATGCTCTATCCAATTGAGCTACTGAGACTGATCACGCGTACCACGCACAGGACGTGGTGTGCAGGTCGGCGTGCATGGTAACGGCGATGTCGGGATTTGTCATGTCGTCCGTTGGCTTTTTAGTTGTAAGGGCTTCAATGCCTGCCAGACAGGACATCCGCCTGCATAGCTCATATACGCCCATGGATCGGCGTGTTGGACAGCGTCACTTGGCCATCGTGCAATTTGCATTGCAGCAAAATAGCGTCATTGCAATTTGCAACTCACACTCCTTAAAAATCGACAGTAAATGACTGTTTTACAAGGCTTTTATAGGTATCCTGCGTTGGCACGAAGACTGCAACTACAACAGTATTAAGTCCATGCCCTCAGAGATGACCGCCATGAACAGCACATTGATCCTGTTGAATGCACTCGCGCTGGCCGTTCTGGTCATTTTTCAATTCCAACCCGATAAGGCGACTGGTCAACAGGGCGTTGAAGTGGCGGGAATGTACAAACCCCACGCGCCATTGCCACAGTTGGCGGTGATGACACCCGGTCAAAGCGGCACACCTCACCTGACCGCCGAGCACACTGCGCAGACGCAAGCCGTTCAGGGCGAACGCTGGGTTTTCTAAAGAGAGCTTTAAAGAATCATGTCCAAAATTGCATTTGGCTTTTTGATGTTGGCGCTGGCCAGTCTGGCACTGGATATTTTTATCCCTAACGGGGCGCTGGGCGACGGGCCGTTATTTGCCGCCGCTACGTTTTTCAGCTGTTGGCTGGTGGCGTTGCTAGTAGGACGACGTATCAAGTTTGACCCGCAATTACGCTGAAGCCGGATACCCCGCTGCGTCATCAATCAAGGCCAGCAACCCTCGCACCGCGACGGTGATGCTGGCGGAGTTGTCGAGCACCTCGATGGCATCATCCCCCAAGAGTGCCATCGCATCCAGAAAGAGCTCATTACGCTGCAAGCGCTGCCGGATTTGCTCCGGCGTTTCGCGGCCCCGTTTGAGCAACCTTTCGTGCAGTACCTCTGTGTTGACACACAACATGACCGCGACTAAATCCGGATAGCGTTCGCGGGCCTGGCGCAGGTAGGCGCGCGAGCCATTGACCAAGACGTGGCGCCCCTGTCGCAGATAGTCATCCAACTGCGTGGTAATTCCGTAGCTGAGGCCATGCGCCTGCCAGTGCAAGGCAAAGGCCCCCTGCTCTTTTAGCGCTTCAAACGTTTGGGCTGAAACACTTTGTGCGTCCTCACCCACAGATTCGGCAGAGCGGGTGATGACACGCCGCATCACCTCACACCCGCGCTCGGCCAGATAGGGACGTGCCGCTTCGATCAGGCTGTCTTTGCCCGAGCCAGACGGGCCCATCAAATAGATCAATTTGCCTGACATCTGCGACCCTCTTCTGATGCTGATCGGTTAAATCCTGGCGCTGCACCCGTGGCGGTTTAAATAAGGGTTGCCGCTCCGTCTTTCAAACAATTTGCGCGCAAATGGCGTTATATGACGTGTTTCAGATGAATGGAACCGGTTAACGCTATCCAACCCAGTGCGCATTTCTGATAATCACTACTGGCAAAAAGCCTGTATCCGGTTCAATATTTGTCACAGAATTGACGCCAGGGAAGTGGCTAATTTGAGGCATGATGCCGGCCTCTTAGCAATTCAGGTTGAACATTTGGCCTCAAGGATGGTCTTAAAACACATCCTGCGGCCGATCCCGAGAACCGCTCCCCTGAACTAACCGGTTAACTATATGCGCCCATTGAAACAGGCTATTTATTCCAGCCGTACGGCTGACAAGTTCGTAGTGCGCCTGCCAGACGGAATGCGCGAGCGCATTGCCGAGGTGGCACGTAATCACCATCGCAGCATGAACTCAGAAATCATCGCCCGCCTGGAACAGAGCCTCATCCAGGAAGGCGCCTTGGGCGACGAGCCCGCGCTGCGCCTCGACAGCCCGGAGCTGTCCATGCATGAACGAGAACTGTTGCAACGCTTCCGCCAGCTGTCACATCGTCAGCAAAACGCACTGGTTTCATTGATTGCACATGATGTCGAAATGGCATCCGACGCATCGTGATCTAGACGCGGTATTAAAAGCCAGCCTTGTGCTGGCTTTTTTGTGGCCGGGCCGCACGCTCCCGCTCAGCGGAAACAAAAACGGCTTGATCGACACAGTCAGATCAAGCCGTTGATGGTTAGAGCAGGAAGATCGTGGCCAGCCCCAGGAAGATGAAGAACCCGCCACTGTCTGTTACAGCCGTAATCATCACGCTGGCCCCCATGGCCGGGTCACGGCCCAGCCGCGCCAGCGTCATCGGGATCAATACCCCCATCAATGCCGCCAGCAACAAGTTGAGCGTCATGGCAGCGGTCATCACCACCCCCAGCGACCAACTGCCGTAGAGCAGATAGGCGACTACGCCAATCACCCCGCCCCACACCAGGCCATTGATAAGACCGACCGCCAGCTCCTTGCGCATCAGGCGCGAGGTGCTGCCCGTGTTGACCTGATCCAGCGCCATCGCCCGTACGATCATGGTGATGGTCTGGTTACCGGAGTTACCGCCAATGCCCGCCACAATCGGCATCAGCGCCGCCAGTGCCACCAGCTTTTCAATCGATCCCTCAAACAACCCAATGACCCGCGAGGCAAGAAACGCGGTGATCAGGTTAATTGCCAGCCAGGCCCAACGGTTGCGCAGGGATTTCCAGACGGATGCGAAAATGTCTTCTTCTTCGCGCAAACCGGCCATGTTGAGGACTTCGGTTTCGCTTTCTTCCCGAATCAGGTCGACCATTTCATCGATGGTCAGACGACCGATCAGCTTGCCGTTCTTGTCGACGACCGGCGCGGAGATCAAGTCGTACCGCTCAAATGCCTGCGCCGCATCGTAGGCGTCTTCATCCGGATGGAAACTCACCGGATCGCTGGCCATCACCTCGGACACTTGCTTTTCAGGGTCATTGACCAGCAAGCGCTTGATCGGCAACACGCCTTTCAATGCGCCGTCGTAATCGACCACGAACAATTTGTCGGTATGGCCGGGCAACTCTTTGAGGCGACGCAGGTAACGCAGAACCACTTCAAGGCTGACGTCTTCGCGGATGGTGACCATCTCGAAGTCCATCAAGGCGCCGACCTGGTCCTCGTTATAGGACAACGCGGAGCGCACACGCTCACGCTGCTGGCCGTCGAGGGTTTCCATCAGCTCATGGACGACGTCTCGCGGCAGCTCAGGGGCCAGGTCAGCAAGCTCGTCAGCGTCCATCTCCTTGGCGGCTGCCAGGAGCTCATGATCGTCCATGTCGGCGATCAGGGTTTCTCGAACCGAGTCCGACACTTCAAGCAGGATGTCGCCGTCACGGTCAGCCTTGACCAACTGCCAGACCGTCAGACGGTCGTCCAGAGGCAACGCTTCTAGAATGTAAGCAACGTCGGCGGAGTGCAGGTCTTCCAGCTTGCGCTGAAGTTCTACGAGGTTTTGCCGGTGGACCAGGTTCTCGACCCGATCATGGTGATGGCCTTCCTGACGATGTGTCAGGTCTTCGACCACACGCTGGCGGTTAAGCAGTTCAATCACTTGCGCAAGACGGCTTTGCAGGCTGTCTTGAGTCTTTTTTACTTCAACTTCGGTCATAGGCGAACTCCACTCCCAGCAGCAGGGCACGCCGGAAGGTTCAATCAGTCAATTCATGATTGGTAAAGCGGGATGCTGAGTTACTACTGGGTAAGTCCATGGAGGTATTCCACAAGCCCCGGCGGGGCTGACGGGCGCAATCATACACGGCTTAAAAAATTAATGACGCTTAAAAATCTCGGGGATACAAAAGCTTGCGCATCATGCGCAACCCAATGGTCGCGAGACTGAATCTGCGACGCCGGATTCAAGGAAGAGAACACACGCCCCTGCGAAAAACGGCTCAGGCGCATCACACCCTTTAACAGACACCCCTGGAGCGGGTTAATTCCTGATCGGTGGTGAGCACACCTGTGCGCAGCGTCATCAGACCCCACACGAGTGGAAAAAACACAAATGACAGACAGCAAAAAGCCCGCTTTAAAGGCGGGCTTTTTGGTGTTTGGTGCACTCGACAGGATTCGAACCTGTGACCGCTCGGTTCGTAGCCGAGTACTCTATCCAGCTGAGCTACGAGTGCAAGGTGTGTTTGTTAAACCAGACCACCCTGGTTGAAGCCAAGTTAACCGCCGAAGCAACTAACTCTTAAATGGTGCACTCGACAGGATTCGAACCTGTGACCGCTCGGTTCGTAGCCGAGTACTCTATCCAGCTGAGCTACGAGTGCAAGTGTGCTTGTTAAACCAGACCACCCTGGTTGAAGCCAAGTTAACTACCGAAGCAACTAACTCTTAAATGGTGCACTCGACAGGATTCGAACCTGTGACCGCTCGGTTCGTAGCCGAGTACTCTATCCAGCTGAGCTACGAGTGCATTTGAAGCTGCGTATTATAGACCGTTGAATCTCTCTGCCAAGTGTTTTTTCAATAAAATCAACGACTTACTGAAATGGCTAGATTCGAACGTGCTACATGAATAATGGCGGAGAAGGGGGGATTCGAACCCCCGACACCCTTTTGAGATGTACTCCCTTAGCAGGGGAGCGCCTTCGGCCACTCGGCCACCTCTCCGCAACACGGGGCGTATAATAACCAGCCTTTTCCCCGTATGCAACCAAAAACTTAAATAAAATTAAAGACTTGGTTCTTCGTCCTTTTCTTTCTTGATCCGCAGGTAGATTTCCTCCCGGTGTACGGCCACTTCTTTGGGGGCATTCACACCGATCCGCACTTGGTTTCCTTTGACACCGAGCACGGTCACAGTAATTTCACCGTCGCCTATGATCAGGCTTTCTGCGCACCGGCGAGTCAAAATCAGCATAGGTTTCTCCTCACGCTATTCATTCAGGGACAACAGTCTGCAAAAAAAAAGGGCTTCGGCCTACTAGCTAAATAGCTACAGCCCGACGCGCCTTCAGTATTGACCAACATGACGAAACAAGAGGCCTTCGTTCACATTTATCAAAAAAACAAAGGGCGCGGATCAACCGCGCCCTTCGGACAACGCGTTACTCACCCTGCGGGGCAGGCGCGTCCAATTCAAAAGCGGTGTGCAAGGAACGCACGGCCAGCTCCAGGTATTTCTCTTCGATCACCACCGACACTTTGATCTCGGAGGTCGAGATCATGAGAATGTTGATGTTCTCTTTAGCCAACGATTCAAACATGCGACTGGCCACACCGGCGTGCGAGCGCATGCCCACACCCACGATCGACACCTTGGCGATCTTGGTATCGCCGACCACTTCACGCGCGCCGATCTCGCGGGCGGTGTTTTCCAGCACGGTCTGCGCCGCGTTGTAGTCGTTACGGTGCACCGTGAAGGTGAAGTCGGTGGTGTTATCGTGCGCGACGTTCTGCACGATCATGTCGACTTCGATGTTGGCCGCACTGATCGGCCCCAGAATCTTGAACGCCACGCCGGGGGTGTCCGGCACGCCACGGATGGTCAGCTTGGCTTCGTCGCGGTTGAACGCGATACCAGAAATGATCGGCTGTTCCATGGATTCCTCTTCATCAATAGTAATGAGGGTGCCAGGACCCTCCTTGAAGCTGTGCAATACGCGCAGCGGAACGTTGTACTTGCCGGCAAACTCGACCGCACGGATCTGCAGCACCTTGGAGCCCAGGCTGGCCATCTCCAGCATTTCTTCGAAGGTGATCTTCTCCAGACGCCGGGCTTGCGCCACCACGCGCGGGTCCGTGGTGTAGACGCCATCCACGTCGGTGTAGATCTGGCACTCGTCAGCCTTCAACGCCGCCGCCAGCGCCACACCCGTCGTATCGGAGCCACCACGGCCCAAAGTGGTGATATTGCCCTGCTCGTCCACGCCCTGGAATCCGGCGACCACAACCACACGCCCGGCCTTGAGGTCGGCGCGAATCTTCTGATCGTCAATTTTCAGGATGCGGGCTTTGGTATGGGAACTGTCGGTGAGGATACGCACCTGGCTGCCGGTGTAGGACACCGCCGGCACGCCCCGTTTGTTCAGCGCCATGGCCAACAGGCCAATGGTAACCTGCTCGCCCGTGGACACGATCACATCCAACTCGCGCGGCAACGGCTGATCGCTGATCTGTTTGGCCAGATCGATCAGGCGGTTGGTTTCGCCACTCATTGCCGACAAGACAATCACCAGGTCATTGCCGGCTTCGCGGAACTTCTTAACTTTATCGGCGACCTGTTCGATTCGTTCGACAGTGCCGACCGAGGTGCCTCCGAATTTCTGTACGATCAAAGCCATTTCAAAGCAGCCTCAGCCCCTAAAGGGCGCCCATTTATCATTCAAACGACGCGCCGCCACTAGACAGCGGCGCGTTCTGGACCTCAGATACCCTGTTCGACAAATGGCACAGTCAGGGCCAGCGCGGCGTCCAGAGCAGCAGCATCAACACCGCCACCTTGCGCCATGTCCGGGCGACCACCGCCCTTCCCGCCCACTGCCGCAGCGGCCTGCTTCATCAAATCCCCGGCTTTGAGTTGGCCGGTCAGGTCTTTGGTTACGCCTGCAACCAGCACGACCTTGTCTTCATAAACCCCACCCAGCAGGATCACTGCACGGCCGAGCTTGTTCTTCAGCTGATCCACCAGCGCCAGAAGCGCCTTGCCATCTTGACCGTCCAGGCGAGCGGTCAGGACTTTCACGCCTTTGATGTCCACAGCCGACGCCGACAGATCGTCGCCAGCCGCGCTTGCGGCCTTGGCCTGCAATTGCTCCAGTTGCTTCTCCAACTGACGGTTACGTTCCAGCACCGCCGAGAGCTTGTCGACCAGGTTTTCGCGCGAGCCCTTGATCAGGTTCGCCGCTTCCTTGAGCTGCTCTTCAGCGGCGTTCAAGTAAGCCAGTGCGCTCGCACCGGTCACCGCTTCAATTCGACGAATACCCGACGCCACGCCGCCTTCGCTGGTGATTTTCATCAGGCCGATATCGCCCGTGCGTTGGGCGTGAATACCGCCACACAGCTCCACAGAGAAATCGCCGCCCATGCTCAGCACGCGCACGTTGTCGCCATACTTTTCGCCAAACAGCGCCATGGCGCCTTTTTGCTTGGCGGTTTCAATGTCGGTTTCTTCGGTTTCCACCGGTGTGTTCTTGCGAATCTCGGCGTTGACGATGTCTTCCAGGGCCTTGATCTGCTCAGGCTTGATGGCCTCGAAATGGCTGAAGTCAAAACGCATGCGCTGACTGTCCACCAACGAACCTTTTTGCTGAACATGCTCACCCAGCACTTTGCGCAATGCAGCGTGCAGCAAGTGCGTGGCCGAGTGATTCAAAGCCGTCGCGTGGCGCACATCGGCATCAACCTGAGTCTCGACGGTTTCGCCCACTTTCAGGCCGCCCTTGGCAACCACGCCGTGGTGCAGGAACGCACCGCCGGTTTTCGTGGTGTCACGCACGTCAAAGCGCGCAGCACCCGCCTGCAGGTAACCACAATCACCCACCTGACCGCCGGATTCAGCGTAGAACGGCGTCCGGTCGAGCACGACCACACCTTCATCACCTTCATTCAGGGTCTGGACCGACTGACCTTCTTTATAGAGGGCCACCACCTTCGCCGAACCGTGCGTGGCGTTGTAGCCGATGAACTCGGTCGGCACCTCCACCTTGACCAGCGTGTTGTAGTCCAGGCCAAACGAACTGGCCGAGCGGGCACGTACCCGCTGAGCTTCCATTTCACGTTCAAAACCGGCTTCGTCGACCGTCAGGTTGCGCTCACGGGCGATGTCCGCCGTCAGGTCCATCGGGAAACCGTACGTGTCATACAGCTTGAACACCACGTCGCCCGGCACCACGGTGCCTTTTAGGTCAGCCAGATCCTGCTCCAGGATTTTCAGGCCCTGTTCGAGCGTCTTGGAGAACTGCTCTTCTTCAGCCTTGAGTACGCGCTCGATGTTGGCCTGTTCGCGCACCAGCTCGGGGAAGCTGGCACCCATTTCAGCCACCAGCGCAGCCACGATCTTGTAGAAGAAGTTGCCGGTCGCGCCCAGCTTGTTGCCATGGCGGCAAGCGCGACGAATGATGCGACGCAGCACGTAGCCGCGGCCTTCGTTGGACGGCAATACGCCATCAGCAATCAGGAAGCTGCACGAACGAATGTGGTCCGCCACGACTTTGAGCGAAGCTTGACCTTCATTGGCGCAACCAATGGCGTCGGCGGCGGCTTTGAGCAGGCTCTGGAACAAATCGATGTCGTAGTTGGAATTGACGTGCTGCATCACCGCACTGATCCGCTCCAGGCCCATGCCGGTGTCTACCGACGGCGCTGGCAACGGATGCAACAC
Source organism: Pseudomonas lundensis (assembly GCF_001042985.1). GTDB lineage: Bacteria > Pseudomonadota > Gammaproteobacteria > Pseudomonadales > Pseudomonadaceae > Aquipseudomonas > Aquipseudomonas lundensis. The sequence goes on along the minus strand of NZ_JYKY01000010.1, from coordinate 133,287 downwards.
GCCATCGGCGGTGCGGTTGAACTGCATGAACACGTTGTTCCAGATTTCGATGTAACGGTCGCCGTCTTCGTCTGGCGAGCCTGGCGGGCCACCCCAGATTTCAGGGCCGTGATCGTAGAAAATCTCGGTGCAGGGACCGCACGGGCCGGTATCGCCCATGGTCCAGAAGTTATCGGACGCGTACGGAGCGCCTTTGTTGTCGCCAATGCGGATCATGCGCTCGGCGGGTACGCCGACGTCTTGGGTCCAGATGTCATAGGCTTCGTCATCGCTGGCGTAGACGGTCACCCACAGCTTGTCGGCAGGCAGCTTCAGCACGCCAGTGAGGAAGGTCCAGGCGAAATTGATCGCGTCTTTCTTGAAGTAATCGCCAAAGCTGAAGTTGCCGAGCATTTCAAAGAAGGTGTGGTGACGGGCGGTGTAACCGACGTTTTCCAGGTCGCTGTTCTTGCCACCGGCACGCACGCACTTCTGGCTGCTGGTTGCACGGGTGTATGCACGCTTTTCCTGACCCAGGAAGCAGTCCTTGAACTGGTTCATCCCCGCGTTGGTGAACAGCAGGGTCGGGTCGTTATTCGGCACCAAGGAGCTGGAAGGGACACGGGTGTGACCTTGCTCCTCGAAGAAGCGAAGGAAGGCTTCACGGATTTCTGCGCTTTTCATAGGTTCTTCCACGGAGGCTGAGGCCAGAGGCAAGTCAATCAGGTCGGTCGACAGTGCGACTCGCAAAGGGCCGCATTATATCGGCCCTGCGCCCTGGGTACAGCGTGTTTATACGATAGGCACCCTCAATTGGACGGGTTACGCACTCATTGCCGGTTAAATTCGTCCAGAACCGTGACCACTTGCTCAATTTGCCCGCGGCTGACGTCCAGGTGCGTCACCATGCGCAGGCGCGGGGCGGCGCTCAGCTTGATGCCGCGCGTGGCGGCAAAGGCTTTGAGCGCTTCGGCGCGGTCGCCCAGATCGGCGTACACCATATTGGTCTGTACCGGCTCGACGTCATAACCGCAGGCACGCAGCCCGTCAGCCAGATACTGCGCATTGGCATGGTCATCCGCCAGGCGCTGCACCTGATGATCCAGCGCATACAAACCGGCCGCGGCCAACTGCCCGGCCTGACGCATTCCCCCGCCGACCATTTTGCGCAGGCGTCGGGCCCGGGCAATCAATTCGGCCGAGCCGCACAGCACCGAGCCTATCGGCGCGCCCAACCCCTTGGACAAACACACCGACACCGAGTCGAAGTGGCGGGTAATGTCGGCGGCGTCCACCCCCAGCCTGACGGCTGCGTTATACAGCCGCGCGCCGTCCAGGTGCAGTGCCAGCCCATGCTCGCGGGTCAGGCGACTGGCCGCCGCCAGGTACTCCAGCGGCAGCACTTTGCCCTGCATGGTGTTTTCCAGGGCCAGCAAGCGGGTCCGGGCGAAATGGAAGTCATCCGGCTTGATCGCGGCTGCTACCTGTTTCAAATCCAGCGAGCCATCGGCCTGAACCTCCAGCGGCTGCGGCTGGATAGACCCCAGTACCGCCGCCCCGCCACCTTCGTATTTATACGTGTGGGCCTGCTGCCCGACGATGTATTCCTCGCCCCGCCCGCAATGCGCCATCAGGGCCAAGAGATTGCTCATGGTCCCGGTGGGCACAAACAGGACCTGTGCAAACCCGAGCCTGTGCGCCACCTCGGCTTCCAGGTGATTGACCGTCGGGTCTTCGCCATACACATCATCCCCGAGCGGCGCAGCGGCCATGGCCTCACGCATGCCAGGCCCGGGTTGAGTCACGGTGTCACTGCGAAGATCGATAACAGTCATTGGAAGCCTCGGCCAAAGGAGATAAGCACTGGATGCTAAGCGGTGAATAACCTGTCGAACAAGAGGCGTGCGGGTTATGGCGAGATGAATCAAACCGTATTGCTCGAACCGGCCGCTAAAACCATCAGAAATTTCGATGACCATTAGCAAAAAGCATCGATGCATCCCTGAAACATTTGTGATACAAAATGCCCGCCGCCAGAAAGGCTGGCGGCAACGTTCTCAGGGCGGGGTGTAACTCCCCACCGGCGGTAATTGCGCGCAATGCGTATAGCCCGCGAGCGCTTGGCAGGTCCCAAAGCTACGGCTGACGGCCTGGCAAGGTCAGCAGACCCGGTGTGATTCCGGGGCCGACGGTCATAGTCCGGATGAAGAGAGAACGGGATTGGCGCCAAAGGGCCGTCAGTCGGACAGGTCAGTGTCGAGGTTACTTGCTCGCGCGGCCTGTCTGGACGCACCCTTAAATCCCATTCGATTCATATGCCCTGTTTTTCACACAAACAGGAGTCTGAACATGCAACCCACCGCAATCGACAGCAAAAGCAAAAACCACCACAACGAGCGCGTCGCGTTCATTCAGGCCAGCTGGCACAAAGAAATCGTCGATCAAAGTCGTAAGGGCTTTCTGGCCGAGATGCTTGAACAGGGCTATCAGGAAAGCGACATCGACTTCTTTGAAGTCGGCGGTGCCTTCGAGATCCCGCTGCATGCCAAGCTGCTGGCCAAGACCGGTCGCTATGCAGGCATTGTGGGCGCGGCACTGGTGGTGGACGGCGGCATCTATCGCCACGACTTCGTCGCGCAGTCAGTCGTCAGTGGCCTGATGCAAGTGCAGCTGGAAACCGAAGTCCCCGTGTTCTCGGTCAGCCTGACCCCGCATCATTTCCATGCGGGCGAAGAGCACCAGAAGTTTTTCTTTGACCACTTTGTGCACAAAGGCCAGGAGGCGGCGAAAACCTGCGTCGATACCCTGCAGAAAATCCGTCATATCAAGCGTCTCGATACCCAGCAAAAACGCGCGGTATAACGCCTGAATTCCCGACTGCCCCGCCTGCGGGCCGTCGGGATCGCGCACTAACTATCTAAAGCACCTGCAAGCCCTCAACGCGTTTCAATCGTTGCCACTGGGAACCCCCAGACGTTTGAACACACTGCGATGGAGTCTTGCCTATGTGCCCTTCCCCCCCTTCAGCAACAGCGGGTCCCGAACCTGCACGCCATCAGTTTGATATAGACGGCGGCGACACAGCACCGCCGGAACTGATCGAAAAAACCGTTTCCAGCCCCACACCGCACGCCCCCCAAACCACCACCCGAAGCCTGCTGCACCTGAGCACGTATGCCTCGATCGTGCGCTACGTCACTGAGGGTGTGTTTTTCGAAAGACCTGTTGACCGGCTGGAGTTCCGCTCTACAGCGCCACGTTCGTCCATCTTCGTGACTCAAGGCGAAAACGACACGATCGTGATTGACCTCAACCACCAGCGCTTCAACATTCGCCCCGCCAGCAGCCGACAGATCATCGAACTCCACACCTCACACGGTGACGACACGGTGTATGTCGCCAGCGCCTTCAAAAATCCGTTTCATATCCAAACCGGTGACGGCAATGACACCGTGGTCACCCTCGCGAAAAAATCAAACGTCATCACTGGGGCTGGCGACGACATGGTGATGACCGGCGCCGGGCGCAGTTATATCAATACGGGCCAGGGCAATGACATCGTGAATGTCAGTGGTTCAGGCACTACCACGGCTTATCTGGGCAGTGGCGCCGACTTTTTCCGGGGAGATGCAGGCAGGGTCTTTGTGGATGGCGGTAAAGGTGACGACGTCCTCATCGGTGGGCAGGGCCATAACATCATCAGTGGCAACGACGGGGATGACCTGATCACCGCAGGCCCGGCCACTAACGTGATCTACACGGGCGCCGGGCAAAACATCCTCGACAACATCAAGGACACGGACCGGATCTTCACAGGCAGCGACATTACATCCCTCTCAGAAGGCAGGATTACGCCCGACACGCAAATTGGAACGGTTTTCAAGGTCACGTCACAGCCACTGTCCGAGACTGGACTGATGATCGAAGGCAGCGACATGTTCACTGAGCGGGTTCAGGACGACCTCAGGTTATTGCTCGGCTCTGCCAATGGCCATCAACTGTTAAAGGCACTGACCAAAAGCATCCGTGACAGCAAAAAACCCATCACCATTGCCGAGTTCAAGCATGTGCGAAACGGCCTGTATGTCCCCACTTTGAATGACGGCACCGCCTTCGTTGTATCGGGAAGGCCGGGTACGCGGGCCTATGGCGGCACGGTTTACTACAACCCGACCTATTCAGAAACCGAAGACATCCCGCTCGCAACGCTGTATCACGAATTGTGTCATGCCTATAACTTTGTAACAGGCTCGGTCTTCGAGGGGATGAGCCCTGACGGCCACAGCGGGACCAAGTCCGCGCCCATGGTCAATAACCTCGAACTGCAGGTCGTTGGGCTGCCGTGCAATGTTGAACCGTTTGACTTCGACGCCGACCCGTCGCCCCCCGCCCGCGTCACTAACCCAACCCCCTACACCGAAAATGCGTTACTCGAGGAGCGGGGCCTGCAACTGCGCAAAACCTACATTTATTACGCCAATGATTGATCCAGCAACGCTTCGGACGCAGGCTCAATAATGATTCCGGCGCGCAGGCCACTCTTGACCTTTGGATTGGGAAAGATGATCCGCGCGCCCTTTTCTTCAATGATCCAGCGGGTTTTCCCGGCATCTTCGGCCAGCAAATAACCTTTGGGCAACTCTGAAAAGTTCTCAACATCGGCCGGCAAATGCAGGATGAACGCCTCGCTGTGCTTGATCACTTCCCGCGCCACACTAAACAGCTGCAAACCGTCCAGCGACGCCTCTTCCAGCGACGGCTCAGTGCCTTCAATGATCTGTTTCAAACGTTGTTCAAGACGCTCGACATTGACCCCGGCGTTGTGCCCAAACGGCCGCGCTTTGCCCAGCTCAAGAGTGAACGCCTCGGCATTCAGTTGTTCACAGGTGAAGGCACTGAAGACAATCGACGGTTTGCTTTGCAACAAGACCGCTTCCATCCCCGCCGCGCGCAGACGCGCGAGTTCGCGACGTGAAGGGGCGCGCCCCTCCTTGAACGGATACAAGGCAAATTGTTCAAGTTTCGAACCGCGAATGGCGGTGTGCAGGTCATAGTGCAAACGGGTCCGGCCAGCCAGGCTGAAAAACGCCGTGGCCAGTTGCTCCAGTTCACAGGCGCGCAGGGCTTCAGAGCCGCAGCTGCATTCGTGACGGCCGTTAAACAACCGGTTGAGGTCCTCCTCGACAAAACGATCACCGGTGCGCATGGCACCCGGATTGCCGAACAAGAACAAAATACGTGCACGCGGTTTGATGTCTCCCCGTGCGATGCCTTGCAACAGGCGATCGAGCAGTTCGATCGGCGCTGTTTCGTTACCGTGAATGCCCGCTGACAAGAGTAAATCCAGACCCGTGTCCTGACCACCGGGCGGCGTCACCTCCAGCGCACCCTCGCCTAGCCAGCGCAATCGCACGCCATCGGCCGTCAGTTGAATTTTCTGGGCCGGTTCGCGACCGGCCAGGGTCAGTTCAAGCAGTTTGCCGAGGGCGAGCATAGTGCATCCTTAATCAGTGATTGCAGTCCGGGCCGTGGACGTGACCGTCTTCGTCATCGCTCATGTCAGCCGGTTCCATTTCCAGTTGCAGGCTCACCAGGTTGGTGGCCAATGGACGCAACAGCAGGTTGGCATATTCGGCGTCGCCTTCTTCCACGTCTACACCGATCAGCAACTGGCCGCGGCCGTCTTGCTGAATCCACAGCTCTTTGCCCTGCCACATGACCGCCACGCGGGTGCAGGACGTTTGCAATTGCGTGCCGTCGGTGTCTTCAAGGATCAGCTGCAGGGAATCGCTCATAGTTTCGTACTCAGTGAAAAGTGGAGTGGCCAGGACCGGCATCAATGCCGGTACAAGGCGCTATTCAATTGATCTGGAATGGATAGACCGCGCCCAGTTTAAGGATTTGCGTCAGTTCATCCAGTGCCGTCCGGCATTCAAGCAGCAACTGCGGGTCCGCCAGATCGCTTTCGCGCAGCGCATCGCGGTAGTGCGTGTTCACCCAGCGGGTGAGCGTGCCGTACAACGCGGGCGTCATGATAACCCCCGGATTGACCGCCGCCAGCTCTGTTTCTTTCAGTGCGACCCGCAGCCGCAGGCAAGCCGGGCCGCCGCCGTTCTGCATGCTTTGCTTGAGATCGAACACCTTGACCTCACGGACCGGCCCGCCACTGGCGGTCAGGCTTTGCAGGTACTGCCAGACGCGCGGGTTGCTGCGGCACTCTTCTGGCACGATCAGCAGCATCGAACCATCGGCGCGGCTCAGCAATTGACTGTTGAACAGGTACGAACGCACGGCATCTTCAACGGCCACCTGGTCGCGAGGCACACTAATAGACTGGAAGGCCGCCCCACGTGCCTGCAGCTTGCCGTGCAATTCGGCCAGCACGTGCTCGGTGTTCAGGAAGGCATCCTGGTGATGAAACAGCAGTTCGCCATTCCCCACCGCAATGACGTCGTTATGGAACACGCCCTGGTCGATGACAGCCGGGTTCTGCTGCGCGAACACCACGCCCGCGTCACTCAGGCCGTGCAGCCGCGCGACCGCCTGAGAGGCCTCAAGCGTCTGGCGTGCCGGGTATTTCTGCGGGGCCGGGTAACGGCTGTCGAACGCGCTGCGCCCATAGACAAAGAATTCAACGCCCGCTTCGCCGTATGAACGGCAGAACCGGGTGTGGTTGGCCGCGCCTTCGTCACCAAATTGCGCCACGGCCGGCAAGGCTGCGTGGTGAGCAAAATGCTCAGGGTCCGCAAACATTGCCCCTAGCACACGGCTGGTGGTCGGGTGTTCGATGCTGCGATGGAACTTGCAGTTAAGGTTGGCGGCAGTGAAATGCACGCGCCCGTCTGCCGTGTCGGCACTCGGGCTGACCGTCGCTGCGTTGGCCACCCACATGCTCGATGCCGAGCAACTGGCCACCAGCAAGGGCATGGCTTCTTTCGCCGCTTTTTCAATGACCTGCGCATCGGTGCCGCCAAACCCCAGGCTGCGCAAGGCGGCCACGTCCGGACGCTCTTGCGGAGCCAGAACGCCCTGAACAAAGCCCATATCCATCAGCGCTTTCATTTTTTCCAGGCCTTGCAGCGCGGCTTCCCGGGGGTTGGAAGCCTGCTGGCTGTTGCTCTGGGACGCGACGTTGCCGAAGGACAACCCGCCGTAGTTATGGGTCGGCCCCACTAAACCGTCAAAATTGACTTCAAAGGACTTCATCAGCGAGGCTCCGGCAAACGGTTTTTATAAGCACTTCAAAATGACAAACGTACGCCCGGCGTCAGCGCCGTCGGTAACGCGAGGGTCGGCGTTTCCAGCGAGGCCACCGGGTAAGCACAATAATCAGCGGCGTAATACGCACTGGCACGGTGGTTACCCGAAGCGCCGATTCCGCCAAAAGGCGCGCTGCTGGCAGCCCCGGTCAACTGCTTGTTCCAGTTGACGATGCCGGCACGGCTTTCGAGCCAGAACTGCTGATAACGCGCTTCGGAATCGGACAGCAAACCGGCAGCCAGACCAAAGGCTGTGTTATTGGCCTCCGCTATCGCGGCGTCGAAATCAGCGTAACGGATCACTTGCAGCAACGGGCCGAACAACTCTTCATCGCTACGCTCACTGACTTCGGTCACATCGAGGATGCCCGGCGTAAGCAGCGCGGCATTGCTGTCTGGCTGACTCATTTCGAGCAGGGCCACCGCCCCGCTACCGAGCAGTACTTCTTGCGCATCCATCAGGGCCCGCGCGGCCTGCAACGAAATGACCGAGCCCATGAATGGCGCAGGCTGCTGATCGAACGCACCCACTTCAATGCGCTGGCTGACCTCGACCAGACGCGTCAGCAGGCTGTCGCCCCAGGCGCCTTCGGGCACCAGCAAGCGGCGCGCGCACGTGCAGCGCTGACCGGCTGAAATAAAGGCTGACTGAATGATCGTGTACACCGCCGCTTCAACGTCAGCCACCTGATCGACCACCAGCGGGTTGTTGCCGCCCATCTCCAGCGCCAGGATTTTGTCCGGGCGACCGGCAAACTGCTGATGCAAGGCGTTACCGGTGCGACTCGACCCGGTGAAGAACAGGCCATCGATACCCGCATGGGCCGCCAGCGCAATACCGGTGTCGCGCGCGCCTTGCAGCAGGTTCAGCACCCCGGCAGGCAGACCGGCTTCGATCCAGCACTTGACGGTCAGCTCGGCCACTTTGGGTGTCAGCTCGCTCGGTTTGAAGACCACGCAGTTACCGGCCAACAGGGCCGGAACGATGTGACCGTTAGGCAGGTGCCCCGGAAAGTTGTAAGGGCCGAACACCGCCACCACGCCGTGGGGCTTGTGCCGCAGCACGGCCGTGGCATCCCCCAGCAGGCCGCTCTTCTCGCCCGTGCGCTCACGGTAGCTTTGAACCGAGATGGCCACCTTGTTAATCATGCTGGTGACTTCAGTGGCCGATTCCCACAGCGGCTTGCCGGTTTCCTCACCGATGCAGCGCGCCAGCGCGTCGGCGTTGGCCTTGAGGCTGTCGGCAAAGGCTTCCAGCACTTTCAGGCGTGCGTCGAAAGAACGTTTGGCCCAGCCCGCAAACGCCTGACGCGCTGCGTTGACGGCGGCATCCACCTGGCTGGCATCGGCGCCCTGGCCTGACCACAGCACCTGCTGGGTGACCGGATTCAGCGATTCAAAGGCTTCGCCCTGCCCGTTTTGCCATGCGCCTGCGATGTACAACGTGCTCATTATTGCTTCTCCCGTGGGGCCACTGGCTGGGCGGATAACGTCACCGCGCGCACTTGATCGCCAGCGCTCAATTGCAGGCGCTTGGCAGTCATCGGATCGACCACCAGCGTGCCCGCGGCCAGACGCGCCGGGGCGGCGGTGATGCGGCAGTCCTCGCGCTTGCGGTTGTGAATCAGGTAAGGCGTGGCGTCGTCGCCCGGTGTGCCAATGGCCAGCACCAACGCTTCGCTTTCGCGCACCGCCCGGATTTTGTCGGTCTCGCACTCCACCGCCGGGCCCGCGTCAAAGATATCGACGTAGCCCTGATAGCTGAACCCTTCGCTTTTAAGCATGTTCAGGGCCGGCTCGGTGTGGGTGTGCACCTTGCCGATCACGGCGCGCGCGTCTTCGGACAGGAAGCAGGTGTACACGGGAAACTTGGGCATCAGCTCGGCAATGAACGCTTTGTTACCGACCCCGGTCAGGTAGTCGGCCTGGCTGAATTCCATTTTGAAAAAGTGCCGACCCAGGCTTTCCCAGAACGGCGAACGCCCGGCTTCGTCAGACATGCCGCGCATTTCAGCAATGATCTTGTTGCCAAACAGCTCGGGGAACTCGGCGATGAACAGCATCCGCGCCTTGGCCAGCAAGCGGCCATTCAGGCCGGTGCGGTGATCCGCGCCGAGAAAGAGCGAGCACAGTTCCGAATTGCCGGTCAGGTCGTTGGCCAGAAACAGCGTCGGAATTTCGCGGTAAATATTCAGTTCTTGCGACGCGCTGACGGTCAGCCCGACGCGAAAGTTGTACCACGGCTCACGCAGGCCCACGGCGCCGGCAATGGCCGAAATACCGACCACCTTGCCGTCGTCGTCTTCCAGTACAAACAGGTAGTCGGCATCGCCGCGTTCGGCTTCACCGCGAAAGGTTTTCTCGGCCCAGGTCACGCGGTGCAGCAGGCGTTCTTCATTGGCGGGCAGCGTGGTCAGACCGGTTCCCGTGCTGCGGGCCAGTTCGATCAGGGCAGGTAAATCGCTGTTGCGTACAGGACGAACGATCATGCTATCTCCTCATGCAGGGCTCGCTGACGAACCCCGCGAAACTCGCTCTAAAGCGTTAAACCGCAACCACTCGCACGCTGGCACCTTCGCCAACGCCCAGGGCTTCGGCCGCTTCCATGTCCAGCGTGACCGGCTTGCCCGGCGCCCAATCAAGCTCCAGCAACACGGCGCGGTAGTCCTGAAGCTGCGCATTGGCCACCAGGTACTGGCGGCCGCCGCCTTTGCACGCTTCACCGATTTTCACCGGCACCACGCGGCTTTGCGCAATCGAACGAATACCCGACACCCGCGCATGCAGGGTCGGGCCACCGTCGAAAATGTCGATGTAATGATCGGTTTCAAAGCCTTCGCGCATCAGGATGTCAAAGGTGATCTGCGCCCGCGGGTGCACTTGGCCCATGGCTTCTTGCGCGGTGTCGGGCAGCAGCGGCACGTAGATCGGGTAATGCGGCATCAGCTCGGCAAGGAAGGTCCGGCTTTTCAGCCCGCACAAGCGCTCGGCGGCGGCGTAGTTGAGGTCGAAGAAGTTGCGGCCGATGGCATCCCAGAACGGGGAGTCGCCATTTTCGTCGCTGTAGCCGACGATTTCCGTCACCACCGAGTCGGCAAAGCGCTCCGGGTGGTTGGCGACGAACAGCAGGCGGCCACGGGAATTGAGTTCGGCAAACGTCGAACCCACCAGCTCCGGGACCACGTAAAAACTGGTCAGCAGGCTGTTACCGGTCAGGTCGTGGCACTGCGACAGCACATGGATCTTGTTGTGAATCTTCAGCTCGCGGGAGGCGTGAACGAAGGTCTCGTTACGGAAGCTGTAGAACGGCTCCGAGTAACCGGCCGACGCCACGATGGCCGAACAGCCCACCAGCGTGCCGGTGGCCGTGTCTTCGAGGACGAAGAAGTAACTTTCTTCACCATTGAAGCTCACCTCGGCGGCGAACGATGCCTCGGACGCGGCGATCTTGTCGCGCAGGCGTTCCACATCGTCCGGCAATGAAGTGACACCAATCGGGCTGTCCGCAGCCAGACGCTGTACCTCGCCCAGGTCAGCCATTTGCGCAGGGCGCATCACCAGCATGGTGTCACTCCTTAATTCTTGAAATAGAAAGAAACGAAGAAAACCCTGAGGGGAGCGCGCAGGCACGCGCCCCTCAGGGGGGGCCGATCAGGCTTGAGTCAGTGTCTTCACGGCTCGTTCAAAGCGGTCCAGACCGTCTTTGATATCGGCCTCGTCCACCACCAGACTCGGCGCAAAGCGCACCACGTCCGGGCCCGCTTGCAGGATCATCAAGCCTTCCTTTTCGGCGGCATTGAAGATGTCCTTGGCTTTGCCTTTCCAGGCATCGCTCAACACGCAGCCGAGCAGCAGGCCCAGCCCCCGCACCTGTGTGAACAGGCCGTATTGCTGACCGATGGCTTCAAGACGGGTCTTGAACTGGTCATGCTTGGCTTTCACACCGTCCAGTACTTCAGGGGTATTGATTACGTCGATCACCGCATTGCCCACCGCACACGCCAGCGGGTTACCGCCGTACGTGGTGCCGTGCGTACCGACCACCAAGTGCTTGGCCAGCGACTCGGTGGTAAGCATGGCCGCAATCGGGAAACCGCCGCCCAGGCTCTTGGCGCTGGTGAGGATGTCCGGAGTCACGCCGTAGTGCATATAGGCAAACAGCTCGCCCGTACGGCCCATGCCGGTTTGCACTTCATCGAACACCAACAGCGCGTTGTGCTGATTGCACAGGTCACGGGCGCCTTGCAGGTAAGCCTGCTCGGCAGGCAACACGCCACCCTCGCCCTGTACCGGTTCCAGAACAACGGCGCAGGTCTTGTCGGAAATGGCCGCTTTGAGCGCGTCCAGATCATTGAACGGTACGTGGGTGATGCCGGTGATTTTTGGCCCGAAGCCGTCGGAATACTTTGACTGCCCGCCCACGTTAACGGTGAACAGGGTGCGCCCGTGGAAGCTGTTGAGCGCGGCAATGATTTCGTATTTTTCAGGACCAAAGCGGTCATGGGCCACACGGCGTGCGAGCTTGAAAGCCGCTTCGTTGGCTTCAGCGCCCGAGTTGCAGAAGAACACGCGCTCGGCGAAGGTCGAATCCACCAGTTTTTTGGCCAGGCGCAGCGCCGGCTCGTTGGTGAACACATTGGACACGTGCCACAGGTTGTTGGCCTGCTCAGTCAGCGCACCGACCAGTGCCGGATGCGCATGGCCCAATACGTTAACGGCGATGCCACCCGCGAAATCAATCAGCTCGCGGCCCGACTGGTCCCACACTCGGGAACCCGCACCGCGCACAGGAATGAAGGCCGCAGGTGCGTAGTTGGGCACCATGACCTGATCGAAATCGGCGCGTTGCACCGGGGCTTGCTCAACGGACATCGGAGTCTCCTGAAGAGGAACGCCTGCCTAAACTGGCGAGCGATGGGGGGATTGTAAGGACACGTGACCATCACGCCTTGCCGCCAAGCGACAACTTCTTATAGCGCTCAACCACGATTTTCCCAGGGTTTCGGCAATGCGACATATTGCGTCACAAAGGCGCAGTTTAAACGTTGGGCCCCGTTAACGGCAGCGCCACGTTGGGTTGATTTACAGTTCCCCCGACATCGGCATTGCCCCCCGACAGCTTCAACGCGCAGACGGGGCTATTCCTGTATCGCGCGATCGCACAATTGCGATGCGTGGCCCACGGTTTTAAGCAGGTATTTGCGCTTTTCCTCAACCCCTTCGCGGACGATCTTGATCACTCTTCACTGCCGATCAATGAGCCTGCACATGCCTGACACCACCCCTGCTATTCCAGACGCGCCCGCACGTGCGCGCCCGTCGCTGCTGCATCAAGCGCACCTCACGCAATCGTTGCCCGACTGGCTGATGCAAGCTCCCGAACAGGCGCGACACACCCTCAGGCAAGTGAAACCGGCCCCCCGGCATTGGCCGCCCGAACTGCCCTATGCGCAGCAGGCTTCACTCAACCAGAGCCATATCAATCACTGGGCATCCCATCACGCCCTGCGCCAGGTATTCGACACGCTGCAAAACATCGAGGCATTTGCCACGCCCTTGCTACGCGAAGCGCTGCAGCGCCAGTACCACGTCGATCCCGCGCTGGACCTCAAGCGCACCTTTATCAACTTGTACATCCCGCTGACCACGCCGATTTTCGGCCTTAACACGGGCGCGGTTAAAAACTGGCGCGTTTCACTGCTGGACGCGGCCTTGCACAACTTCGAAGCTTTCGAAGCCGAACCGGATGCCCATACAACCGATTCCGGCTTCATCACCCAACCCTCGGCTGACGGGCAGTATCAGGTACTGCAAGCACTGACCGCTCAAGTCCCCATTGCGGGCTTTATCTCACTGTGCCGGCAACTGGATCTCGGCCGGCAGTACAAAATGCATCTGGACGACGCCTTGGGCGTGACCGACCGCAGCCAGGCGCGCGCGTTGAAAACAGCCGTTCGCGAATACGTCAAAACCGCCCTGACGGCCTGCACCCACCATGCATTGGCGCACCAGCACATCAGCCGCAACCTGCATGAGTCACTCAATGACCTGGGCCAGGTCAGGGGTTGGACGAGCGGCGGGCCCGCGCCCCTTTACCCCCACAGCATGACGGTGCTCGGCACCGCGCTGAGCGGGGTTCTCGTTTTTAGCGCCTACCCGGCGTCCACCCCGGACAACGCTGAAATCGTCGCGTACGTACCGGATGATCCGCAGCACCCGCTCAAGCGCTATGCCTCGCTGGCTGACTTCGTCGCACAGCTGGCTCAACAACTGCGAGACCCCGCCTACCAGCAGTACTTCAGCCGCTTCATCGATCAGCAGCATCTGGGAGCATTCTTCGGCGCAGTGCAGCGTGCGCTGTTTCACATCACCGTCGACCCGGCTGACCTCCCCGAGGGTCAAGGACGGCCCGAAGACTACCCGCAGGTAGTTCGCACCACCCCGATTGAACACCCGGTGCTGACGTACACCCTCGTCCATGTTTTCCAGGCATTCGACGAGCACCTGTTTTATGAGAAACGCCGAAAACTGCTGGCCGATGCGCCCCTGATTGCAGTCAGCACAGATGCCGAAGATCAGAAAACACGCCACGAGCGTCACGAACGCCTGAAGCAAATCGGTGAATGGGCGCTCAACGGCCTCGAAATGGTCGGGGCCATTTTCGTGCCGGGGCTCGGGGAATTGATGTTGCTGCAAATGGCCTGGCAGGTGCTGGATGACGCCTATGAAGGCATCAAGGACTGGAGCGAAGGAAAAACCCTCGAAGCCTGGGACCACGTGTTCAACGTCATTTCCAGCCTGACCCAGGCAGGCGCCCTGGTCATTGGCGGCAAAATCGCCAGCGATGCACTGTCACCCTTTATTGCTCGCTTGAAGCCCGTCACGCTGCCCACCGGTGAAACCCGATTGTGGGAACCGGACCTCACACCTTACGAACACCCCGACCCGGTGCCCGCCCATGCACCAAGCAACGCCCTCGGCTTGCAGCTGCATGACGATGCGCAATACCTGACCCTTGAAGATAAAACCTACCGCGTCGAACAAGAGGCTCGCAGCCCGCGCTACCGCATCAAACACCCCGATCGCCTGCGCGCCTACTCGCCCCGCTTGCGCCACAACGGCATGGGCGCCTGGTCGGCCGAAACGGAACAGCCGCTTGACTGGGAGGATGCGCGCCTGTTTAAACGCCTCAACTCCAGCGCCGCCAACCTCCCGGACATTCAAGCTGCCCGCCTGCTAGCCCTCACCGATACCACACCGTCTGTACTGCGCCGTCTGCATGCGGATGCGCTGCCTGCGCCCGCCTTGCTCGTCGACAGCCTTCAACGCTTCAACATCGACAACGACCTCCAGCGCTTTATCGACGACATGGAAAGCCACGACCCAGCCGTGCAACAGCGAGCCGACGCTCAAACCCAACTGCAAATACTGACCAGTCGCGACGTCTGGACCTTCAGTAAAGGCGTGAGGGTCATCAGCGAAAGTGGCGAGGTCATGGCCGACTACCCGCCTCGCTCCGGCGCCCCGCAACGCATAGACATCAGCCACACCCGCGTGCGTCAGGGCGAGCTGCTCAACGACGTCCTCCAGGCCCTGGATGCGCCGGATGCGAAAACCCTGTTAGGGCTCGACCCGGCATTCGGTGATCCGCTGCCAAACTCGCCCCTTCAACTCCGGCGCCTGCGCCTGCGCTTGGCGCAAGAGGCGCGCCGCCAGCGTTTCGAGGTGTTCACCTCGCGCTATTCAACCCCGCAATGGCCCGTCAGTGACGAGGTCAAATGGCTACAAACGACCTACCCCGAACTGCCAACTTCGGCGGCACAGGAACTGATCTGGAATGCCCATGGGGACGAAATTCTGCAACTGCTCAATCAGCGCACACTCCCCGAACGCCTCGAAAGCCTGGCGCAGCAGTATGTGCATGAAACCCGCATCAACCGCGCTTACGAGGGCTTGTTTCTCGACTCGGCCGCCAGCCCGCACACGCCCTGGCTGATCCTGAGGACCGTTGAATCCCTGCCCGGCTGGTCCAAAAAGCTGCGTCTGGAAATCCGTGAAGACCACTTTGAAGGCCCCCTGCTCGACAGCCTCGGTGACGCGCAGGCACCGCTGCGTAAAGTACTGATCAAGTCAGCGCAGGGTTACAGCGCGCGCGATGCGTTGAATCAGGAATTACACGGCCCGGCCGACCTGTATGACGCGTTGCTGCACGCACTGCCGGATGCCGAGCGCCGTCAACTGGGGTTTCCACATGTCGGCCAGGGCAATGACCTGAAAAACGCCGTGCGTCAGCATCCACTGCTGCCGCGCAACCGGGTCAGCGCGCATGTAGAACCGCCGCGCACGGCACTGAACCTCGACCCGCAAAGCCTGCCGAGGCTCAAGGCCGAGGGCTATCCGTTATTGGGCGCCGATGCGCCAGGACAGACGCCCGACCTGATCGACCGGCGGGTCTATGAGCTGTACCCGAGTCTGAATATAAGGGAACGGGCACGCATCATTCGGACTCTGCCTGTCGACCGCGCCCAGGCCAATCAAGCACTCACCGAGCTTGGGCAAGCACTGCAAACCCTGCGCGATGACCTTGAAGCCTGGACCGTCGATGCGCCCGCGGTGAACCCGCGAACCGGTGACATGCTGCCGCCCAACGCGCGCCGGGCCAATGTTCAGGACCGCCACGCGTTCAGCCGCGAGCTGGAACGGTGCTGGCGTCGGCAAACCGCATTCGACAACTACCACGCAGACCCCGATCGCGATGGGTATGAGCTGACGTTCACACGGCCAATCGCCGACAGCATGCCGCCGATCAGCGCTGATTTCAGCCATGTGACCTACCTGTCCTTGAGAGGTGCAGGACCGGTGACCGGGGTGAGCGAGTTTCTTGAGCGTTTTCCGAGGTTGCGCGTGGTACACCTTCAAGGGTTTGCACTGGACGCGGTGCCTGAGTCGATACTCTCGATGGAGAACCTTACCGACCTGCACCTGGAAAGCAGTGAAATCACGCTAACCCCTGACACCGCGCACCGTCTGGGCGGCATGGAACACCTGGAATACATCGACCTGGACGACAACCCGCTCAACATTACGCCCGATTTCAGCAACATGCCGAATCTGAACACCCTTCACATGAGCAATGCCGAACTCACGGCATTTCCCGATTCGATACTGGGGCTCACGCAGCTTGAAGTGGTTGATTTAAGTGAAAACCTGATCGTCGAGTTACCCGCGACCCTGTTTGAGGCACCCGCTTCCGTCACACAAGCGCTCGACCTCGAAGGCAATCCTCTGTCCGAAGAAAGCCTTGAGCGGGTGCGCACTTACTTTGCGCAAACCGGCATCGACATGAACGTCGAATTTGATGTGGATAACGCCAACGAGCCTGAGCCCGTTGAGGAGTAGCGATCAGCCGCGCTCGGCAGGCGCCGATGACAACTCAAACGGGCTGCTGCTGCGGCGCTGATTGCGGTCTTCACGGGGGGTGGCGCCGAAGAAGTTGCGGTAGGCGCTGGAGAAGTGCGGCCCGGAGGAAAAGCCGCACGACAAACCGATCTGGATGATCGATTTGCTGGTTTGCATCAGCATTTGCCGGGCCTTGTTCAGGCGCAGCTCAAGGTAGTACTGGCTAGGGACGCGATTGAGGTACTGCTTGAAGATCCGCTCCAACTGCCGACGGGACACGCACACATGCTGGGCGATTTCGTCGGTGGTCAGCGGCTCTTCAATGTTGGCTTCCATCAGCAATACCGCTTGAGTCAGCTTGGGATGGCTGGAACCCAGACGGTTCTGCAACGGAATGCGCTGGCGCTCGCCCCCTTCACGAATGCGCTCCACCACCAGCTCTTCGGACACCGCGCCCGCCAGCTCGGCACCGTGGTCGCGGGCCAGTACGGCAAGCAGCAGATCCAGCACCGACATGCCGCCACAGGCACTGAGACGATCGCGGTCCCAGTCAAACAGGTGACTGGTGGCAATCACCTTGGGGAAACGCTCGGCAAAGTCATCCTGCCAACGCCAGTGAACGGCCGCACGATAACCGTCCAACAACCCCAGCTGCGCCAAAGGATAGACACCCGCCGACAACCCGCCGATCACGCACCCGGCCCGCACCACCTGCTTAAGGGCGGTCCCCAGCGCCGAGGGCACGGGGCCCGGCGGCTCGTCGGCCAACAGAAAGAGCTTTTGGCAGCCCTCAAGCTTGCCGGCCCAAGGCTCTCCGGGTAAATGCCAGGCGCCCTCTACCGGAGGTTCGGCTTGCAGGAACAACAACTCGTAAACGACTTCCGGGTGCACGCGCTGGGCAACACGCAACGCCTCTTCGGCCAGCGCCAGGGTCAAGGCTTTGGTGCTGGGCCAAATGAGAAAACCAATTCGATGGGCGGTCATAGCGTGCTATCCGGAACGAAAACGAGAGTGAGGAACCACATGCGCCAGACACTCAGCCTAGGCCAGCCGCGCAGGATGCGGAGCATGACCTATTTTGGTGCACAACGGCAGTCTTGAAATCACAGTTACTTCAGGCTACCTGAGAGGAACTGCTGCAAACGTTCACATTGCGGATTGACCAGTACTTCGCGCGGGTTGCCGCTTTCTTCCACGATCCCTTTGTGCAAGAACACCAATTGGTTAGACACTTCGCGGGCAAAGCCCATTTCGTGAGTCACCACCACCATGGTGCGGCCTTCAAGCGCGAGATCCTGCATCACTTTCAGCACATCGCCCACCAGCTCCGGGTCGAGGGCCGAGGTCGGCTCGTCGAAGAGCATGACTTCCGGCTCCATCGCCAGCGCACGGGCAATGGCCACCCGCTGCTGCTCGCCGCCCGACATGTGGCCAGGGTAAGCCTCCTTGCGATGGGAAACGCCCACCTTGTTCAGGTAGTGCTCGGCTTTTTCCCGCGCTTCGGTTTTGGACATGCCCAGTACATGCACCGGCGCTTCCATGATGTTTTCCAGCGCGGTCATGTGCGACCACAGGTTGAAATGCTGAAACACCATCGATAACCGCGAACGCATGCGTTGCAGTTGCTTGGGATCAGCGGCCTTAAGCCCGCCGTCCTTGTTGGCAATGAGCTTGAGCTCTTCGCCATTGAGCAGGATTTTGCCCGCGTGGGGCTGCTCAAGCAGGTTGATACAGCGCAAAAACGTACTTTTACCGGAACCGCTGGAACCGATGATGCTGATCACATCGCCCGCTTTGGCGGCCAGAGAAACGCCTTTGAGCACTTCATGACTGCCATAGCGTTTATGCAGGTCTTGGACTTCAAGTTTGTACATGCTGTCGGTTCTCACAGAAACAGTCAGTCGTTGAGCAAGCGCCCGTGGCGCAGCGGCTCGCGCCCCGCCACTTTGGCCAGCCAGAAACCGGGTTGGGCATATCGCAGGCGCTCAACGGCAAACAGCACACCGGCCGTACCTGCGCATACCGTGCTCACCCGGTCGGATAAAGGATCAATCACTTCGAACAGCGGCTCGCCTGGTTCAACCCAGGCGCCCGCCGGACGTAAAAAACTCACCACACCGGGGTGCGGTGCAAACAACAACTCAGTCCCTTCGAAAGGCATGCCTTCACACGCCTCATGCTGCGCAGCCGGCCATTGCCCGCCGATCAGCCCTTGCTCGGCGAGAAACGCCAGAATCCCTTCGGCATAACGCTGCGCTTCATCACGACCGGTGTCTGCCTGCCCGCCCAGCTCCACGGTAGTGGCCATGCAGGCCAGCGGAATGGGCGCGTCGCCAAAGTGACGCTGCACACGCAACCAGGGCAAGGAGCACGCTTCGTCAAAAGAGCTGCCGCCCGAATCTTCAGCCAGCAGGCCAACCCGCACATTCAGGTGCGCAGCCAGCGAGCGCCACTGCGGCCAATGCTGGGGCAAGGCGTACATGTGCAGGGCCGCTTCGGCATCGCAATGCAGGTCGAGTACCACGTCGGCATCACAGGCGTGGCTCAGGAGCACACGCTGCATGCCTTGCAACTGACTGGTCGCAGGTGGCAGCTCTGACAACACGTCGCGCATGGCCTGACGGATCAGATGAACATTGGCGCGCGGGTCATCCCCAAGGCGCCCTTCAAGCCGTGCCACAACCGGCGCACTCAGCTCGACAAAATCGCGGTTGAAGTTCTTGCCGCTGCCGTACTCGAAACGCCCCTGGTGATTGCCTTGCAGCAATTGCCCGAGCCCCAGCGGATTGGCCACGGGCACCAGTTCGATCACGCCGTTCAACAACCCTTGCGCTTCTAGCGCACTCAAGCGTTTTTTCAGCTCCCAGGCGCAACGCATGCCGGGCAGTTCGTCGGCGTGCAAGCTGGCCTGAATGTAGGCCTTGCGCTCACCCGTACCAAAACGAAACACCGACAGATGACGCTCGGTGCCCAGGCTGCTCCAGGGCAAGGGATGATCGATACGCTCCATGGGTCAGGCCTTGCGCGGGGCCATATAGCCCAGCCAGCGGCGCTCGGCCAGTTTGAACAGGCGCACCAGAATGAACGTCAGGCACAGGTAGAAAACACCGGCGGTGATGTAGGCCTCGAACGGCAGGTAGTACTGCGCATTCACGGTACGCGCCGCACCCGTGATGTCGATCAGGGTCACGATGGACGCCAGACTGGTGGTCTGCAACATCATGATGACTTCGTTGCTGTACTGCGGCAGCGCCCGGCGCATGGCCGACGGCAACAGAATGCGGCGGTACATTTTGCCGCGCGACATGCCCATCGCCTTAGCCGCTTCAATTTCGCCGTGGGGCGTGGCCTTGAGGCTACCGGCGATGATTTCGGCGGTGTAGGCGCTGGTGTTGATGGCAAAGGCCAGACAGGCGCAGAAGGTTGCGCTGGACAACAGCGGCCACATGAAACTGTCGCGCACTGCATCGAACTGGGCCAGCCCGTAGTAGATCAGGAACAACTGCACCAGCATCGGCGTGCCGCGAATCACATAGGTGTAGAGCCAGGCCGGGAAGTTGACCAGCGGCTGCTTGGAGACGCGCATCAGCCCCAGCGGCACGGCCGCCAGCAAGCCGAAGAACAGTGAAATACCCAGCAACTTGAGGGTTTCCAGCAGGCCATCAAGGTACAGCGGCATGCTGTCCCAAATGACGTTGTAGTCGAAGATCATAGATCAGCCGCCTTAACGCCTACCGAGTAGCGCTTCTCAAGTTGTCGCAACGCCAACAGCGATACGCTGGTCAACACCAGGTACATCGCCGCGACGGCCAGAAAGAAGGTGAAAGGTTCGCGAGTGGCATCTGCCGCCTGCTTGGCCTTGAACATCATGTCTTGCAACCCGACCACCGAGATCAGGGCCGTGGCTTTGGTCAACACCAGCCAGTTGTTGGTAAAGCCCGGGATCGCGAGACGAATCATCTGCGGCACCAACACCCGGAAAAACACTTGAAAGCTGCTCATCCCATACGCCATGCCGGCTTCCGCCTGCCCTTTGGGAATGGCCATAAAGGCACCCCGAAAGGTTTCGGACAAGTACGCACCAAAGATGAAACCCAAGGTGCCGATACCGGCCGCCAGCGGGTTCAAATCAATGTAATCGTCATAGCCCAACAGGGGCGCGACGCGGTTCAGCAAGTCCTGACCGCCGTAGAAGATCAGCAGGATCAGCACCAGATCGGGAATGCCGCGAATGACGGTGGAATACAAATCGCCCAACCAGGCCAGCCAGCGCACCGGCGACAGGCGCAAAGAAACACCGATCAGACCTAGAACAATGGCCAGGGCCATGGACGACAAGGCGAGCTGAAGCGTCAGCCAAGCACCATCGAGGATGACAGCCCCGTAGCCTTTCAACATGATTCAGGTCCTCAAAATTTGGATGAAAAAATGGCGCAAACTTCAGAAATCCTGTTGCTTGCGCCATTTCGGACAGGGTGCTGCGATGGTTTACTTCGCGTCAGCGCCGTAAATATCGAAGTCGAAATACTTGTCCTGGATCTGCTTGTACTTGCCGTTGGCACGGATACCGTCGATGGCCGTGTTGATCTTGTCTTTCAGCGCATCGTTCTTGCGTACCGCGATGCCTACGCCGTCACCAAAGTATTTGACGTCGGTGAATTGCGGGCCTACGAACGCGTAACCTTTACCTGCGTCGGTTTTCAGGAAACCGTCTTGCAGCAGGGTGGCGTCGGCAACGGTGCCATCAAGGCGACCGGCCTGGATATCAAGGTAGATTTCGTTCTGCGAACCGTAAGGAACAACAGTGGCTCCTTTAGGCGCCAGCACTTCCTTGGCAAAACGGTCGTGGATCGAACCACGTTGCACACCGATTTTCTTGCCTTTGAGTTCATCCAGGTTGTCGCCGACCGCAGTGCCGTCCTTCATCACCAGGCGTGCTGGAGTGAGGTAGTAACGATGGGTGAAATCAACGGATTTTTTACGGTCGTCGGTGATGGACATCGAGGACAGGATGGCGTCGATCTTGCGCACTTTCAGCGCCGGGATCAGGCCATCGAACTCTTGCTCAACCCAAACGCACTTGACCTTCATCTCTTCGCACAGGGCGTTACCGATGTCGTAGTCAAAGCCGACAATGCTGCCATCCGGGGCCTTGGAGGCAAACGGAGGGTACGCAGCTTCGATACCAATTTTCAGAGGTTTTTCATCAGCAAAAGCCTGCAGGGACAGCACAGACAGTGCCAGGGCGCCAAGAAGCACGAGTTTCTTCATCTTAGGACTCCATCGGTAAAGGGCAAAAAATGCAGAGTGAGCGTGAGCCCAATATGCGGAGGTTAAACCGGGAATGCGGCGCCACGTCCTACTGGCGTTGTGCTGAGGTCAACACAACAACGACGAGCGAGTGATCGGCATTCTAACGACAGGCTTCAAGCCGTTATTTCTTCAATGCGACAACTAATTACAAATGCACCGAGAAAGGCGACTCCAGGCATTGACAGCTCTTCATAATTATGCAATAGCAAAAGGTGCAGAACCTATATGAGTTGCAAATAGCGGGCCTATTATTCGCAAAGCCTTCTATTCCGGCAAGTGCAGCGTTTCATCTAATTTATTTGGCCCACACTGGCGGCGCCAAAACAGTGCTTTTCGTTTCGCAAAGCCCCGTTTTCGTGCACCCGGTTACACACGCGGTAACACCTCTTCGCTTTGCGTAGGACCAAACCTACTGCGCGCCAGCCTGTTCCTACACATCCACCCTTTGGATCAACCACAAAAAAGCCCCGCCTGACAGTGCCAGGCGGGGCGTGTTTAATGCCAGCCGGTGTTACGCGACCTTCATACCTTTATGGGTTTCAATCAAATGCTGCACCACGCCCGGATCGGCCAGCGTCGAGATATCCCCCAGCCCGTCGTACTCACCCGTGGCGATCTTGCGCAAAATGCGGCGCATGATTTTGCCCGAACGGGTTTTGGGCAGGCCCGGCGCCCACTGAATGACATCGGGCGACGCAATGGGACCGATCTCTTTGCGGACCCAGTTTTTCAACTCCTGACGCAGTGCGTCTGTGGGCTTTTCCCCGCCATTCAACGTGACGTAGACGTAAATACCCTGCCCTTTGATGTCGTGCGGCACGCCAACGACGGCGGCCTCGGCAACTTTAGGGTGCGCAACCATCGCACTTTCTATTTCAGCCGTGCCCATGCGGTGCCCGGAAACGTTAAGCACGTCATCCACACGCCCGGTGATCCAGTAATAGCCATCTTCGTCACGGCGCGCGCCGTCACCGGTGAAGTACATGCCGCGGAAGGTCTTGAAGTAGGTGTCCACAAAGCGGTCGTGATCGCCGTACAGCGTGCGCGCCTGACCCGGCCACGAGTCGAGGATCACCAGATTGCCCTCGGTGGCACCTTCGAGGATGTTGCCCAGGTTATCCACCAGCGCAGGCACCACTCCGAAGAACGGCCGTGCCGCCGAACCGGGCTTGAGGGCATGCGCGCCAGGCAGCGGGCTCATCAGGCACGCACCGGTTTCGGTCTGCCACCAGGTATCGACAATCGGGCAGCGCTCTTTGCCGACGGTCGTGTAGTACCAGCTCCAGGCTTCGGGGTTGATCGGCTCGCCCACCGACCCCAGCAAACGCAAACTGGAGCCGTCTGCATCTTTTACGGCTGCCTGCCCCTCGGCCATCATGGCGCGAATGGCGGTAGGCGCGGTGTAGAGGATGTTGACCTTATGCTTGTCGATGATCTTCGACACGCGGGTGATGTCCGGGTAGTTCGGCACCCCTTCAAACAGCACCGTGGTGGCACCGTTGGCCAGCGGCCCGTAGACAATGTAGGTATGACCGGTGACCCAGCCCACGTCGGCCGTGCACCAATACACCTCGCCCGGGCGGTAATCGAACACGCGCTCATGGGTCAGGGCCGCATACAGCAGGTAGCCACCGGTGGTGTGCTGTACGCCCTTGGGCTTGCCGGTGGAGCCGGAGGTATAAAGGATGAACAACGCTTCTTCAGCGCCCATCTCTTTTGGCGCGCAGTGCGTTGAGGCGACGGCCATCAGGTCGTGGTACCAGATGTCACGGTGTTTGTACCAGGCAATGTCACCGCCGGTGCGCTTGAACACGATGATCTTTTGCACGCTGGAGGTGTCTGGGTTGGTCAGCGCTTCGTCGACATTGGCCTTGAGCGCCGTGCGCTTGCCGCCCCGAATACCTTCGTCGGCGGTAATGACCACCTTGGATTTGCAGTCGATGATGCGACCGGCCAGCGCCTCAGGCGAGAAGCCGCCAAACACCACCGAGTGAATCGCACCGATACGGGTGCAGGCCAGCATGGCCACGACCGCCTCGGGCACCATCGGCATGTAGATCGTCACCACGTCGCCACGGTGCACGTCCTGACCGCGCAAGGCGTTCGCCAACTTGCACACTTCTTCGTGCAGTTCACGGTAGGTAATGTTGCGTTGCTCGGAAGGGTCATCGCCCTCCCAGATAATCGCCACCTGATCGCCGCGCTCGGCCAGATGACGGTCCAGGCAGTTATAGGACACGTTGAGGGTGCCGTCGGCAAACCATTTGATGTCGACATGGTGATCGTCGAAAGAGGTCTGCTTGACCGTGGTGAAAGGCTTGATCCAGTCGAGACGCTTGGCCTGCTCGCGCCAGAAACCATCCGGGTTGACGACAGATTGCTGGTACATCGCCTTGTAGGTCGCCTCATCGGTCAGCGTGTTGGCTGCGACCTCGGGGCGTACGGGATACAGGGAAGCTGCACTCATGTTCCACACCTCAATTTTTTTGTAGTTGTTGTTTTATGACCCTGTTGTAGCCGGGCCACCGCGTGAGTTCCATTCGACGTTGGTAGTAAGAAACCTGCTTAAAAAACGTCATATTTATCAAGAAGGCTCAAGCTCGCCACTTACAGCGCACCTCCCCGTCAAAAGCCGCGCCGCCAGACTGCCTTGCCCTGCTGTTTTCGGCGATTGTTGCAGAATCTGTCAACAGTCTTTATCAAAACGCCCTCTATATGCAGGCCCGGCGCAGGCATAAAATTCCTCTCGCCAACCAAGGCACCGCGATTAACGCAAGTTACAGCCCCCACGAAGGCA
Organism: Pseudomonas lundensis; assembly: GCF_001042985.1. Lineage (GTDB taxonomy): Bacteria > Pseudomonadota > Gammaproteobacteria > Pseudomonadales > Pseudomonadaceae > Aquipseudomonas > Aquipseudomonas lundensis. The sequence goes on along the minus strand of NZ_JYKY01000010.1, from coordinate 108,540 downwards.
CGTTCAGTCGCACTTAACTCATCAAGTTTCACACGTGGCCTCATAAGGGCTACGTGACCCCACTCGACCAAAAACAGGTAACCCTGAAATGAAAGCGTTGTTAGTTCTGGCCCTCAGCAGTGTGTGTTTAACCGCCATGGCGGATGAATCAAACACCCCGGTTTCCAGCCAGCAACCTGCCGTTGAACACTACTCCTACTCTTCCGAACTGGACATTGCCAAAGTTATTTCCATGACTGAAGTGCCTAACGTGTGCGAAGTAGTGCCCGCACAAATGGTGTACGAAGACTCCCACGGTATGCAGCACACCCTGGAGTACCGCGTCATGGGTAATGGCTGCTCTAACGGCTAACTTACTGTTTTAAGTTAAACCCCTACTTATTTATTCAGGGCGCAACTTTAACGGCACACAAGGTTATATACGTGTTGCGTTAATGCCCGCCAGTCACCACTCAGGACACTCGTACATGAAACGCTCGCTGATATTGGCTTTTAGTCTATCGGTACTGGCAAGTGCTGCCTTTGCAGCAGACGGTTACACCCGCACTCATTCAGCCACTTATGCTGAAGACGGTTATGACAACACCCGTTCGGCCTCTTTTGCCGAAGATGGTTACGACAACACCCGCTCGGCCTCCTTTGCCGAAGACGGTTACGACAACACCCGCTCGGCCTCTTTCGCCGAAGATGGCTATGACCGCACCCAGGGTCATCGCTTGAGCTGACACCGCGAGTGACTTAACGCCCGGTTTCGACCGGGCTTAGTCCCCCCGAACGGCAACCCCCCCCCTCCCGGCCTCACCTCGCCCTGCACACACCCCGGCAAGACCCACGCAAAAATAATCTGCCTGCGGCAAACCCTCGCCCAGCCGCGGCCTCGCCCAAGTCCACCCTAAAATCAGGGCATTTCGTCGCATCCGCGGAAAAAAACTGGCTGAAATACCCTGTACAAAACCCGTATACTCCCGCCGTCAAAAGGGCTTGATATATCCCCTTCCCGGGTTATAAACCCACGCTGCTCCGGCCCAAGGCCAGGCTGCGATGCACAAACCACTGCATCCCCTCAGCGACAGCGGGCCAACCCTACGAATACATTCATGTTTTTGCGTGCGCTTACCGCTGCTGCAAGCAACATTTCTTAGATCCAAGCGGCCAATGGCCGTGTGACAACTCAACCATTAAGCGTTATCACACGGGCGTCAGGCCCTCACGCAGGAGACGACACGTCATGCTGAGCTGGGACGAATTCGATAAAGAAGATGAAGGCGAAGTCGCCGTCAAAGGCGCCAATGCCGGTCACGCAACCGAAGCCAACATGGACCGCCTGGACACCGCTGGCGGCGTTGCGGCACTTGAGGCTCGCGCTGTCACGGCCAGTGACTCCGAGGCCATCAAGCGTGCCAAGGCCGCACTGGACAACCTTGATATCGCTGAAGGCCTGGCCGAGCTCGAAGGCGCCAGCGCTCGTGTAGCCGTTGATGAAAAGATGATGATCAACTGCCGCGCCGACCTTAACCAGCTCGTGCCGTTCAAGTACGACTGGGCCTGGCAGAAGTACCTCGACGGCTGCGCAAACCACTGGATGCCGCAAGAAGTCAACATGACCGCCGACATCGCCCTCTGGAAAAACCCGGAAGGCCTGACCGACGACGAACGCCGCATCGTGATGCGCAACCTGGGCTTCTTCTCCACCGCCGACTCGCTGGTTGCCAACAACCTGGTCCTGGCCGTGTACCGTTTGATCACCAACCCGGAATGCCGCCAGTACATCCTGCGCCAGGCGTTCGAAGAGGCGATCCACACCCACGCCTATCAGTACTGCATCGAATCGCTGGCCATGGATGAAGGCGAGATCTTCAACATGTACCACGAGATTCCTTCGGTCGCCAAAAAGGCCACGTGGGGCTTGAAGTACACCCGTTCGATCTCTGATCCGAAGTTCGAAACCGGCACCGTAGAAACCGACAAGGAACTGCTGCGCAACCTGATCGCTTACTACTGTGTGCTGGAAGGCATCTTCTTCTACTGCGGCTTCACCCAGATCCTGTCGATGGGCCGCCGCAACAAGATGACCGGGGTTGCCGAGCAGTTCCAGTACATCCTGCGCGACGAGTCGATGCACCTGAACTTCGGCATCGACGTGATCAACCAGATCAAAATCGAAAACCCGCACCTGTGGGATGCCGAGATGAAGGAAGAAGCCTCGCAGATGATCCTGCAAGGCACGCAGCTGGAAATCGAATACGCCCGTGACACCATGCCGCGCGGTGTGTTGGGCATGAACGCAGCGATGATGGAGGACTACCTCAAGTTCATCGCCAACCGCCGCCTGTCGCAAATCGGCTTGAAAGAAGAGTATCCGGGCACGACCAACCCGTTCCCGTGGATGAGCGAAATCATGGACTTGAAGAAAGAGAAAAACTTCTTCGAGACCCGCGTGATCGAGTACCAAACGGGCGGCGCACTGAGCTGGGACTGATGCCCGGCGCGGTTAAACGCTGACCTTGAAAGGCTGCCCCCACGGGCAGCCTTTTTTTGTGGCCGGGCAAACGTCGCCAATTCAATCGAAATATTCGACAGATCACGGCTTGGGCACATCGGCTCACATCAAGGGGTTGGGTCGGGATCTCACGGCGGGAACAGATCAAAAAAATGGATTTGATCCACGCTTGAAACAACTGTATAAAAACACAGTACTTTTTCAAGCATAGACCCAGCCCCGGAGAATCCCCATGTCGAACTCAGCGATGCGCAATACGCTTGAGCAAATCGTACTCAACCAATTCACCCCGTTGCACTGCGCTCAGGCACGCGAAATGCTGGGCTGGAGCTTTGAACGACTGAGCGAAGCGTCCCGTGTTTCGGTAGGGGCCATTAAACGCTTTGAGTCCGGCGAACCGATTCGCGACGTCACCCTGCTGGCCCTAGCTCACCGCCTTGAGGCTGAAGGACTGGTGTTCTTTCCGGGTTTCGCTCCCGGCAGAGGCGAGAACATTCGCGGCACTACCCCGAACCCGATCGGTCGCGGCGATTACGCCATGATCGAGTAACACCGGGCGATACAGGTTCAACGCCACGCCAGCCATGCTGCCTGGCGTGGGCAGGCATCCGATCCAACCGCGCGTACTGGCCAGGGAAGGCCAGCTCCAGCGTGACGTTGTGAATCACCAAAGAGGGGGCATGGGAATACCCAGTCTCGTCTGATGACAGGGGCAGACACGGAAGCTATCCAACGCACCAGGCCCATCAACCGAAAAAGCTCACCCTGTGCGCGTTGAGCACGAAAGACCGTCAATCGCTGTTTTTCTGACCCCTGCCTTAGCACTCCGCTACCCAGCCCTGAAATGATGCCCTTGAGAAACGTTCAGCAGCTACGCTTGAACAATCTTGATCTGAAGTGCATAAAGCCCGCGCGGCATATACCTGATCCAGCACCCGTTGAACCACCCTTTTTCGTAGACCACGCCATGGACAATAAAAGAGGCAAAGGCCTGTCATTCGCCAAACGCATCTATGTGCCACGCATCATTGGGTTAGGCATTGGCTGTTTTAGCGTAATGGCCACTCTTTATCCGCTCGACCCGCCTGCCTGGCTATGGGGTTTGTTGCTATTCAACGGGTTCATCTGGCCACACTTGGCCCTGCGGCTCTCGACACGCTCGGCGTATCCGTTTCAGGCCGAGCGCCGCAATATGCTGATCGATTCGTTGTGGGGCGGGTTTTGGGCCGCGAGCATGCAGTTCAATCCGTTACCCACGGTGACCATCCTGTCGATGATGATCATGAATAACGTCGCAGCGGGTGGCCAAAAAATGCTGCTTCGTGGCGCAGTGGCCCAACTGGCCGGTGTGCTGATTTCTTGGGGGTTATTGGGCGTGGCCTTCAGCACGACCATCACGCCCCTGCAGATCTACGCCTGCTTGCCCATGCTGACGCTCTACCCGTTTGCGGTGGGCATGGTCTGTTATCGGCTGGCCATCAAACTGGCCGAACACAAACGCACCCTCAGTGCCCTCAGCCGTACCGACAGCCTGACCGGACTGTTAAACCACGGTTCGTGGAAAGACCTCTTACAGCTCAGCTTTGAGCAGTGCCGGAAAAATAACTCACGCGCGACGCTGGCCTTGATTGATATCGACCATTTCAAGCGCATCAATGACACGTACGGACATATCGTCGGCGACAGCGTGTTGCGCCAATTCAGCAAACAACTCAAGGACAACCTGAGGGCCGAGGACCTGGCGGGGCGTTATGGCGGGGACGAGTTTTGCGTCATCCTCCCCGACCGCACCCTGGAGCAGGCGCAAGACATCATGGAGCGACTGCGCCAAGTTTTCTGCAACGACCTGCATGACAATGACCCGGCGTTGCGGGTCAGCTTGAGCATCGGGCTGGCGTCATACCGCGCCGATTTCAACGATGCCTCCCTGTGGCTCAACGAAGCCGACAAAGCGCTGTATATCGCCAAAAACACCGGCCGCAACAAAATCAGCGTGGCTGCGGCCGAGGTGTTTCCGGACCCCGCCTAGGGGGTAACGCAACGTCGTACGGCACTGATCTCAGGAATATCTTGCCTGCGCATATACACACGCAACGGCTCGGTGATGTTGAGCCGATCATCGATGTTTTGATCCAGCAGCAACTGAACCAGCTCACGCTTGAGGGTCATGGTGTCGGCATCCCCGGCTTGCCAGACAAATTCGCTGGTGGGGGTGATGTTGTCGTCGGCGACGTCCATCCCGAAGGAATCTTCACTAAAACGGACAATGTGCTGGCCTGTCTTACGATTGAAACCAACGAAGCCGTTAAGTTGATCGGCGGCCTGGCAGATCAGTTCAGACGTGATGCGCATGGTAAACCTCACTAATGAGCGCTAAAGGCTCTAGGACGATGGTTTACACGCAAGGATGAAGGTGTGTTCCCTCTGCCGGGGACGCTGTTGCGCGCCAGAATACTGCAGATCACACCTTAAAAGCGCAGCAAATTGCCCCTCACGCACATTTATGTCGGGTTCTCGATAGCCCCCGAGGCTGTCAGTTGTTAAAAAGACGCCCTTAATTTTACCGATCGAAAGGAACTCACCCCATGCCGGATATTTTTGGCAAAAGCGCCCTGCTCCTCAGCCTGTTGCTGGGCATGAGCGGCGCACACGCCGCCCGCCCGTCTGACACGGCTCAAGCGGAACTGGCCAAGGCTCAGGGCATCCCGCGGCCGGCCGTTATCGCCCATCGCGGCGCATCATTCGACGCCCCTGAATCCACGGCAGCGGCGTACACCGTTGCCCGCGACCTGGGTGCCGATTACCTGGAAATGGATCTGCAGCGCAGTAAAGACGGTGTGTTGTTTGCCTTGCATGACAACAGCCTGTTGCGCACCACCGACGTCGCGACAAAATTCCCGGAGCGCAAAGACAGCCCGGCCAACGCCTTCACCATGGCCGAGCTGAAAACCCTGGATGCGGGCAGCTGGTTCAACGCGGCCTACCCTGAGCGCGCTCGCCCGTCTTATAAGGGTCTGCAAATCCTGACCCTGGATGAAATCATCGACATCGCCGAGGCCAGCCCTCAGCACACACCCGGTTTGTACATCGAGACCAAGGAGCCCAAGCAGTTCCCGGGCCTTGAACATGACCTTAAAAACGCGCTGAGCAAGCGCGGCTGGCTGCAACCTGTCACCACGGTCAGCGGCGAACCAGGCGTGGGTCAGGGCAAAGGCCGCGTCATCCTGCAAACCTTTGAGAAAAGCAGCCTTGAACTGCTGCAAAAAGAAATGCCCGACACCCCTAAAATCTTGCTGTTATGGGTCGGTGAAGGTGGCATGGCGCCCAACTCCGACGTGAGTTTTGCCGACTCTGGCGAGAAAGATAAAGCCGCCTATTACGCCAAACAGCAACCCAAGGATAAAGCCGAGTTCCTACGCTGGCTGGACTTTGCCAAAGCCCACGGGGCCATCGGTACGGGGCCTTCGGCTGCGCTGGCGGCCGGTGGCGATCAGAGCTACTTCGACCTGGTCCAGCCCTGGATGAACACAGCGACCCACGACAAGGGCATGCTGGTACACGTGTACACCATTGATGAACCGGCGGACTTCAAGCATGTCATGCAATCTGGCGTAGACGGCATCTTTACCAACCGCGCCTCCGAGCTGCTGAAGTTCTATCAACGCCCGGCGCCGTTAACGGTTAACCAATTGCTCGAAAAGAACGGTTACTGATCGATTTGAGGCTTTCTTCAGTTTCAGGGCAGAAATTAAGGGTGAGTTAAGTTGCGATGTTTAATCTGGCCCCACTTAAACAGCTCACCCAAGAGGAATTAAACATGAAAGCACTTAGCGTATTGTTTGCCACTGCTGCCCTGACACTGACTGCCGGTCTGGCTCAAGCCGATGTTCGTCCGGACCACATTCCCGAATTGCTCAAGAAGGGTGAAATCACCTCTTTTGAAACGCTGAATGCAAAGGCGCTGGCCCAACATAAGGGGGCCACTATTCTGGATACCGAACTTGATGACTCATACGGCAAGTTGGTGTATGAAGTTGAAATGCGTGACGCCCAGGGCCTTAAGTGGGATGTTGAACTGGACGCCAAAACGGGCGACGTATTGAAGAATAAACAAGACACCTGAGTTAAGCGTTTAATAAATAACCGCGCCCTCTTCTAGAGTGGCGCGGTTTTTTTATGTCGGCGTCCACTCTTTTTATAAAATATCGCCTCAGTTGTAGCGCATAAGCGAGTTCTCGCTAAAATTGCCCCTACCCCGTTCAACCGAGACCCCGATCCATGGTGCAAGGCGTAGAAACTGACATCGCAACGATCAATCGCATCAGTGCAGTGCCGGCCATGTTGCAAGTCATCAGTGAAATGACCGGCATGCGATTCGCGGCCATCGCCCGCGTGACCGCCACCAGCTGGACGGCGTGTGCCGTGCTCGACAAACTCGGGTTCGGGTTAAAACCCGGCGGCGAACTGGATTTGGCCACCACCTTGTGTTTTGAAAGCATGGGGTCGCATCAGCCGATCATTATCGATAACGTCAGTACAGACCCGCACTACCAGAACCATCACACCCCTAAGTTGTACCGTTTCGAAAGCTACATCACGGTGCCGGTATTCCGTACCGACGGCAGATTTTTCGGCACCATCTGCGCGCTGGACCCTGAACCCGCGACACTCAAAAGCAGCACCATCCAGACCACGCTGGAGTCGTTCGCTCGACTGATCTCGTTGCAAATGGACGCCGAAGAACACCAGCAACGCACCGAAACCGCGCTACTTCTGGAACGTGAAACCGCCGAGTTGCGCGAGCAGTTTATTGCCGTGCTGGGCCATGACTTGCGTAACCCGCTGTTCGCCATTACCACCGCCGCCGAACGACTGCTACGCAAACACCCTAACCCGGCATCCGATCATCTGGTGCAGCACATTCTGACCAGCGGCCGACGTGCCGCACGGCTGGTTGAAGATGTACTGGACTTTGCCCGAGGGCGCCTGGGGGCCGGTATTCCATTGACACTGCATGACTCTGCCGACCTCAATGACGTTTTTACCCATGTCATCTCGGAAGTCCAAAGTGTTCACCCGCAGCGCCAGATTGAGGCAGACATCGGCCCCATTGATGGGCTGCATTGTGACAGCGGTCGATTGGCGCAATTGCTGTCCAACTTGCTGGCCAATGCCATCAACCATGGCGCAACCCACGGGGTGGTCGAAGTGCAGGCCCAAGTGAACGATGACCTCTTCACTCTGAAAGTAACCAACCAGGGCAACCCGATTCCGCCCCACGTCCAGGCACAGCTGTTTCAGCCCTACTCACGCCCCGCCAATGACACGCCACAAGCCGGGCTGGGATTGGGACTGTACATCGCCAGCCAGATCGCTCAATCGCACGGCGGCCATATTGAAGTGTCCTCCTGTGAAGAACACGGCACCGTCTTTGCTTTCCACCTGCCGTTAGGCGCACGGCGCTGAGGGTGTGTTCCTGTGCAGGAGAGGTCAGTACATTAAACACGGCATCTTTTCGAAACGACCAATGGCAGCTTGAGGCGTCTACGCTGGGCTATGGTAGGTACTTTGCCCTGTTCGAAAGGAGTCGATCATGCACGGCAATACACGCTTGGAATCGTCCATTTCCACCCTCGCGGGCAAACTTGCCGCTTTGGCCTACAGCCTTCTGAGTTACGCGCTCTTTCTGTTGGTCTTTATCTACTTCATCGGCTTTCTCAGCTCGATTGGCGTCCCTAAAGGCATCGATACCGCCGTCAGCCGGGTACCCTGGCCATGGGCAATCGGGATCGATGTGCTGCTGATTACCCTGTTCGCCATTCAACACAGCGGTATGGCGCGCAAAACCTTCAAACACTGGTGGCTCAGGTTCGTGCCGGCACCGATTGAACGCGCAACCTATGTGCTGTTCAGCAGTGCGGTGCTGGCGCTGATGATCTGGCTGTGGCAACCGGTCAGCATCACCGTGTGGCGCATCGAGTCCCCTTTGGCCGTCGCCCTGCTGACAGGGGTGTATTGGCTGGGCTGGGCTCTGGTACTGGTGGCTACGTTTCTGATCAGCCACCTTGAACTGTTCGGCATCAAGCAGGCACTGGACACTGTTCTGCGGTTAAAAGCACCCGATACCTCTTTCAAAACCCCGCTTCTGTACAGAGTCGTGCGGCACCCGATGTATGCCGGTTTTCTGATGGCCTTCTGGGCGACGCCGCACATGACCGTCGGGCGACTGGTGTTCGCCGTGACCTGCACGCTGTATATCGTGATTGGCAGCCGACTTGAGGAAAAAGATCTGCTGGTGCTGTTTGGCGATCCCTACCGGCGTTACCAACAACGCATCGGCAGGCTCATCCCGTTTGTCGGTCGCAGAAAACTCCCGGTCTTGAGCCCGCAAAAAGGATGTATTTGCAGCGAAGATGAGTAGACACTGGCGCACCGCTTTAACGCTCACCTGTGAGCTCTTCCATTGCGCCATGACAGACCTCGCCATGCTTACCCGCCTTTGCACTTACGATGACCTGACGGCTGAACAACGCCAGCAACTGCGTGCCATCAACGTCCATCCGGAGCAGCTCCCCTACTGCGGCGACATTGAATGCGCCCTGTACTCTCTGCCGGCTACCCCACATGCCGGTATCAAAGGGTTCGTGCTGCTGGGCGATGACCTGCCCGTGGCATTTTTACTACTCAAGCGCGCACCGCTGCTGGCGCATTGGGCCGAACCGGGCAGCGCCACCGTGCATGCGTTTCAGGTCGACAAACGCCTTCAGGGCCAAGGGATCGGCAAAACCTGCCTCAACCTGTTAGCCCGGCAACTGCACGGTTACTGGCCAGAGATCAACCAACTGATGCTCTCCGTCAGCCCGTTCAACACGTCAGCCCTGCATTTTTACAAGGGCCAGGGCTGGATTGAAGGGGGTGAGGCGTATCAGGGCGAGCGGTGTTTGACCTTGGCGCTGCCCCCCCCCTTGGCGAGCCAGCAAGCGGGTTAAAGGCATCGCCCTCACATGCCAGAACAGAATCATCGCGTCTCATCGAAAATCGCCGCTGACAGCCCCTAGACAAAAGGCCACCATCGACCTTATTGTTTGGCCCGGACCACCGCAGTGGTTCACGTCGCTCGGACGGTTCCGGGCGCTTACGTATCAGAGGCCAACATGGCAGACCAAGGTTCGCCGCGCCGCTTTGCGCGCATCGATCGACTCCCCCCGTATGTGTTCAACATCACCGCCGAGCTGAAAATGGCTGCGCGGCGCCGTGGCGAAGACATTATCGACTTCAGCATGGGCAACCCTGACGGCCCGACACCGCCGCACATCGTTGAAAAACTCTGCACGGTCGCACAACGCGAAGACACCCATGGCTACTCCACTTCGCGCGGCATCCCACGCCTGCGCCGGGCTATTTCCCGCTGGTATGCCGATCGCTACAACGTCGACATCGACCCTGAAGACGAAGCCATTGTCACCATCGGTTCCAAGGAAGGCCTCGCGCATTTGATGCTGGCCACGCTGGATCAGGGCGACACGGTGCTCGTGCCCAACCCCAGCTATCCGATCCACATCTACGGGGCTGTCATCGCGGGCGCGCAAGTGCGGTCAGTGCCGCTGATTCCCGGCGTAGACTTTTTCGCCGAGCTGGAAAAAGCCATCCGCGGATCGATTCCCAAGCCAAAAATGATGATTCTGGGCTTCCCGTCCAATCCCACCGCGCAGTGCGTTGAGCTGGATTTCTTCGAGCGCGTGGTGGCGCTGGCCAAACAATATGACGTGCTGGTGGTGCACGACCTGGCCTACGCTGACATCGTGTACGACGGCTGGAAGGCCCCTTCGATCATGCAAGTGCCGGGGGCAAAAGACATCGCCGTGGAGTTTTTCACCCTGTCAAAAAGCTACAACATGGCAGGCTGGCGCATTGGTTTCATGGTGGGTAATGCCGAACTGGTCAGCGCGCTGGCGCGCATCAAGAGCTACCACGACTACGGCACCTTCACACCGTTGCAAGTCGCCGCCATTGCTGCCCTGGAAGGCGATCAACAGTGCGTGAAAGACATTGCCGAGCAGTACCGCCAGCGCCGTAACGTACTGGTCAAAGGGCTGCATGAGCTGGGCTGGATGGTCGAAAACCCGAAAGCGTCCATGTATGTGTGGGCCAAGATCCCTGAGGCCTACGCGTCTATGGGGTCGCTGGAATTTGCCAAGAAGCTGCTAGCGGACGCCAAAGTCTGCGTCTCACCGGGCGTAGGATTTGGTGAATATGGCGATGACCATGTGCGCTTTGCGCTGATCGAAAATCAGGATCGAATTCGTCAGGCGGTGCGCGGCATTCGCGCCATGTTCCGTGCAGATGGCGTGAGCGCCAACTGAAAGACCCCGCCGGTGCGAACGCATTCGCGCCGGCGGGGGCTGGGGTTTAAACCACCAGCGACAGCAGCAGGATGAAGATCAAACCGACCACCGACAGAATGGTTTCCATCGCGGTCCAGGTTTTGAATGTTTCAGCCACGGTCATGTTGAAGTACTGCTTGACCAGCCAGAACCCCGCATCGTTCACATGGGACAGGATCAACGAACCTGCGCCCGTCGCCAGCACCAGCAGCTCGCGGTTCACGCCCGGAATCAAGTCCACCACCGGCAGCACAATGCCTGCGCCGGTGATGGTTGCAACGGTCGCGGAACCGGTCGCAATCCGAATCACCGCCGCCACCAGCCACGCCAGTAGAATCGGCGAAATTTGCGCATTCACCGCCATGTGACCGATCACGTCGCCCACACCGCTGGCCACCAGCATTTGCTTGAAACCACCGCCAGCACCAATGATCAAAATGATCGCCGCCGTCGGCGCCAGGCTCGCGTCCAGTAATTTGAGGATGCGCTTGGAGTCGATGCCCTGACGCGCGCCAAAGGTGTACAGCGACAGCAGCAAGGCCAGCAACAGCGCGGTGATCGGGTGGCCGATCATGTCCATCCAGCCGCGGAAGAAGTTACCGTCGGGCAACGCCACGTCGGCAAAGGTCTTGAGCAACATCAGGAACACCGGCAGCAACACCGTGGCCAGCGTGATGCCGAAACTCGGCAGGCTGCTGGATTCCGGCTCGCTGGCCAGTTGATCCACCAGTTCCTGGGACGGGTTGCCGGGAATGTACTTGGAGATAAAGCTGCCGTAGATCGGCCCCGCGATGATGGCCGTCGGCAAGGCAACGATCAGGCCATACAGAATGGTCTTACCGATGTCTGCGCCAAAGACCCCAATGGCCAGCAACGGTCCCGGATGCGGAGGCACCAGGCCATGGACGGCAGACAAACCGGCCAGCAGCGGAATGCCGATCTTGATCAACGACACGCCGGTGCGGCGCGCCACGATGAACACCAACGGAATCAGCAGGACAAAACCGATCTCGAAAAACAGCGGAATGCCCACCAGGAACGCAGCGAACATCATCGCCCACTGCACGCGCTCTTTACCGAACGCGCGAATCAGGGTGCGGGCGATCTGATCGGCCCCGCCTGAGTCGGCCATCATTTTGCCGAGCATGGTGCCCAGCGCGAGGATGATGCCGACAAAGCCCAGCACGCCACCGAACCCGTCCTGGAAAGACTTGATGATTTTGTCCGTAGGCATGCCCGAGGTCAGGCCGAGGAACGCCGAGGCAATAATCAACGCGATAAACGGGTGTAGCTTGAACCGGGTGATCAACACGATCAACCCGATGATGGTGACGACAGCGTCAAGCAGTAGAAAGGTGTTCTGGGACATGCCTAGCATGGGGCGTCTCCTGGCTTGTTGTTGTTATCGGGCGCGAATGTGCAGCCGGGGATGAGTCGGATAGCGCTGTCTTTTTTATGCAAAATCATGGGGTTGTCTGCAACGAATGTTCATGCCACCAATCGCGGGCCTGAGACGCCAGCTCATCGATGTCATGGGTGGCCGCGTTCAGGGTCAACACCAGAGGTTCATTGACCGGCGATTCAAGGGCAGCGAACTGGCTGTCAATCAGGGTTTTGGGCATGAAATGCCCGGGGCGATGAGCCACCCGATCTGCCGCTACTTCGGGCGTCAACTCAAGGAACACGAAGCCCAAACCGTCGACGGCGCTGCGCAGACGCTCGCGATAACGCAACTTGAGCGCCGAGCAGGTCAATACCGGGCGCTGGCCCCGCTCAACGGCAAGGCGCAACTCGTCTGCCAGGCTGGCCAGCCATCCGGCACGGTCGTCGTCGGTCAGGGGGATCCCGGCACTCATCTTGGCAATGTTGGCCGCGGGGTGAAACGCGTCACCCTCAATCGGGGTCGCGCCATTGAGCAGGCACAATGCCTGGCTCACGCTGGATTTGCCGCAGCCGGCAACACCCATGATGACCAGGGCAGTGATAGGTTGACTCATGAAACACCTCAGTCCGTAGACAGCGCTGTCTTTGTCCGTGCGTTCAGTACCTGAAAGCAAAGCACAAAGCCGGGGCTACCGACGTCTATTTCTCATTTTTGTGGGGAGACGCGGTGACGCTCTCGACATACAAAGCTGGGGTAACCGGAGTGCCGACAATCAGGCAATTGCGGGCATCCGTGGACAGCGCTACCTTAGTGGCTTGTTTTTTGTTTGGCAAGCCGCGATGACCTCCGTCAAAAACGATAAAAATACCCGCACAACGGGCCGCCCGACCCTCAATGAAGTCGCCCGACTGGCAGGCGTCAGCCCTATTACAGCCTCGCGCGCATTGCGCGGCATCAGCAGTGTGGCCACCGAACTGGCCGAAAAAGTGCGCCAAGCCGCCGCCGACCTGAACTACGTGGTCAACCCCGCGGCACGTGCCTTGGCCTCGGCCCAGAGCCATTCGGTGGTGGTTTTAGTCCCGTCGTTGTCCAACCTGCTGTTTATCGACACCCTCGAAGCCATCCATTCGGTATTACGGCCCAAGGGTTTTGAAGTCTTGATCGGCAACTTCCATTACTCGCGTGACGAAGAAGAAGACCTGCTGCGCAACTACATGGCGTACCAGCCGCGCGGGCTGCTGCTGACCGGGTTCGATCGCTCTGAAAGCTCACGGCGCATGATCGAGTCCAGCAATGTGCCCTGCGTGTACATGATGGAACTGGACGCGGGCGCCGGACTGAACTGCGTAGGGTTCTCCCAGTTGGAAGCGGGCGAGACCGCCGCGCACCATTTGATTTCCAGCGGCCGTCAACACCTGGCTTATATAGGGGCACAACTCGACCAACGCACCTTGCTGCGCGGTGAAGGCTATCGGCGCGCGCTGCAAGCCGTCGGCCTTTACAACCCGGACCTTGAGGTGCTGACGCCACGCCCTTCATCCGTGGGGCTGGGTGGCGAGTTGTTCTTGCAGTTGATAGCCGCACACCCGCAGGTGGATGCCATTTTCTTCGGCAATGACGACCTTGCCCACGGCGCCTTGCTGGAAGCGGCGCGGTTCGGGATCAAAATCCCTGAACAAATCGCCATGCTGGGGTTCAACGACCTGCCCTCTTCCGAGTTTATGGTGCCGCGGCTCAGCAGCATTCGCACGCCTCGCGAAGCCATTGGCCGTCGTGCGGCGGAACAAATGCTGACCCTGATGGCGGGTAATCGAGTCGCCAATCCTGTGCAAGACATGGGGTTTGAATTGATGGTGCGCGAAAGCAGTTAATCCTTAACCGGCCCAAAAGCGGCAAGCGGGCGGCAAGGTTTCTCCGCCCGGCCTTGCCGTTGACCGCCAGGCCCCGCGCGGGACGGGGGTGAGCGTGCCCGGCATGCTAATTGCTCGATAAGTGGCTATCGACGATTTGAACAGGGCTCACGCATGCTAGTTACTGCGCAAAACACCTCGACCCTCCTGAAGACCCAGCGCCCGGACCTGGACCCTGTCACAGGGGCCGCCAGCGCGCTGTACAACGGTCAACTGCAAAACAGCCAGCCGCTGACCAATATTCAAGCCACGCCGACGTCGGCGGCCGGCAATGCTCAGGCCGATAACGTCAACGCCGCCTTCGCCAAAACCCGCGTGCTGTTGCAGGCCAGCGTGCCTGAAACCGCTGCCACCCAAGGAACTGCCACCCAAGCCTTCAAGGACTACATGGACACGCCTGTGGCGGAGCGCATTCGTGAACAGTTTTTGAAGGAAATGGGCCTGACCGAGGACGACGTAAAAGCCATGCCGCCCGAAAAGCAGCAAGCGATCAACGACAAAATCAGCGATTTGATGCAACACAAAGAAGCCCTCAAACACGCTGAAAGTGCCCGACACAAACAAGAAGAGCAGGTTTAGCGCTTGCCTGTCATCGCTGACAGGCAATGTGAAAGACCGGTTAGTGCAACTGCAACGTGGCGTTGAACTGGCTGATAGCGTCTACCACGTGCCTGGAGCCTTGCTGAATCTCCAGAATCGCCACCCCGGCTTCATTGGCCAGTTCAACGCCCAATCCTGTTCGGCTCAGACTCGATTGCATGCTGTTGACGGCATTAAGGGACAAGTCGTGGTTCTTGCGCACCACTTCTACTATTTCCACAGTTGCCGCACTGGTGCGCGCGGCCAGGCTTCTGACCTCATCGGCCACCACGGCAAAACCCCGCCCATGCTCTCCGGCACGCGCCGCTTCAATGGCCGCATTGAGTGCCAGCAAGTTGGTCTGATCGGCGATGCTGCGAATTGTTTGCACAATCTTGCCGATGCTGTCCGATTGCTTGCTGACCGCATCGATGCTCTGCGCTGCCTCGTTCAGGTCCTGGGAGATGGCCTCGATGATTTGCACCGTTTGCTGAACCACCTCAGAACCTTTCTGCGCACTTGCATCGTTTTGCACCGAAGTGGCATGGGCTGATTCGGCCGCTGTTTGCAGGTTGGTGACTTGAGCCGTGATATCACTGGCGAATTTCACCACTTTGTATAAACGGCCCTTGGCATCGAAGATCGGGTTATAGGAGGCCCCAAGGAACACCTGACGGCCATATTTATCGAGCCGCTCAAATCGTCGCGAGTGCACTTCGCCGCGGTTGAGTGACGCCCAAAATGCCTTGTACTGCGCCGACTCTCGTTCGCTCGGCGTGCAAAACATGCCATGGTGCTGGCCCACAATCTCTGCCAACGAATAATGCATGGTGTTGAGAAAGTTCTGATTGGCGTTGATTACGCAACCGTCCGGCGAAAACTCGATTAGCGCCATGGAACGACTCAAGGCGTTCACGATGCTTTCGTTCTCATGTTCGGTGTGGATACGTTGCGTGATGTCCGCCGCCACTTTGATCACGCTGCTGACCTGTTTGTCGGCGCCAATGATCGGCATATAGCTGGCCTCAAGCCAGACTTCACGGCCGCTTTTATCGAGTCGCAGGTAAGTGCCACTCATGGCTTCGCCCTCACCCAGCGCGCGCCAAAATCGTGCGTACTCTTCGCTTCGGGTGTAAGGCTCTTCGCAAAATAGGCGGTGATGCTTGCCGCGTAGCTCTTCGACGGGATAACCCATGACCCGGCAAAAATTATCGTTGGCATCGAGAATAGTGCCGTCGGGGGCAAATTCGATGATGGCCATGGAGCGACTGATGGCCATTACCTTGGCCTTCATTTCCTCGAGTGAACAACTCAGGCGTTGATTTTCAAGCAAGTCAGCTTTGCGATGTAAATCGAACATGGCTCAATCCCTGGAGATGCTGTCTATTGATACGTCATAGGCTTCAAGACACAACAAACCATCAGCTTGCAAGGCTCATGCCGCTGGAGCCAGGCGCACCTCGGGGGATTCAAGCATTCGTTATTCGCGCCCCGTAATTAATGAGCATAGCCAGCCAATGAAGGGTTGCAAGCAAAAGGCCATCAATTTGCGGCGCACCGCCCATTTTGCAAAACGTTCCCAAACGGACGATGCGGGATGCGCCACAGGCCTTTGTATATACTGGCGCCCGACTTCTCCACCGATAGTTCCCACATGACCACCCTTGTCTACAGCCTGCTCGATGCGCCTTTATGGCCATTGATGAACAAGTTTTACCGCCACCATCAGTCGTCAATGAAAGCGGTCAAAGACGCGCAAGTGTGGGTGGCGCGGCAAGAAGAAATCATCGCCGGGCTGTGCCTGCGACCTGTGGCAAACGGCTATTGGTTGACGGGTGTGTTTGTCGCGCCCGAGTGGCGCAAACAAGGTGTCGCGGCGACGCTGATTGATCGCGCGGTGTCGGCCTGCGACGGGCCGGTCTGGTTGTTTTGCGACCCAGGGTTGCAGGGCTTTTATGAAAGGTTGGGGTTCTCGCTCGATACCCGACTGCCCCATGCCTTGCATGAGCGGCTGGTGCGTTACCAACGTAACAAAGCGATGGTCGCGCTGGGGATCGGCATGTAGTCGCTGCCTCAACAAAAACGAGGCAGCCACCACAGAGGCAGGACGTTTACTCCAGCGTGCCAGGCTCCAGCTCCGGAAATAGCACCTCGATATAACCGAACTTGCTGAAGTCCTTGATCCGCGACGGGTACAGGCGGCCAATCAGGTGATCGCATTCATGCTGCACCACCCGTGCGTGGAACCCTTGCGCTTCGCGCACAACCGGTTCGCCTTTGGGCGTAAAGCCCTCGTAGCGGATCCGTTGGTAACGCTCCACCGCGCCGCGCAAACCCGGCACCGACAAGCACCCTTCCCACTCCTCTTCGACCTCCGGACTCAACGGCGTGATAAGCGGATTGATCAGAATGGTCTGCGGCACCGCCTCGGCATCCGGGTAACGCTCACTGTGTTCGAACCCGAAAATCACCAGTTGCAGATCCACCCCGATTTGCGGCGCAGCCAGACCGACGCCACCGGCATGTTCCATGGTTTGCAACATGTCATCGATCAATTGCCACAACTCGGGCGAGTCGAACATGTCATCCGGCACAGGTTTGGCGACCTGCAGCAGACGTTCATCGCCCATTTTCAAAATTTCACGAATCATAGTCAGGCTTCATCTGAGGGGGATGTAAGGGAATGGTCGCGGCCAAGGCCGGAAACATGTTGCTTGGGATTGGGATCGTCCGCTTCATCGAACGTTTTCTCACCCGGGTCCTTGCCTTCGGCGGACATGTGCTCGATCACTGCGTTCATTTCTGCCCCCAGTAGCAGCACGGCTGCCGAGATGTAGAAATACAACAACAGCACGATGATTGCCCCGATGCTGCCGTACATGGCGTTGTAATCAGCGAACGTCTTGACGTAAAAGGCAAACCCCAACGACGCGGCGATCCACACCACCACGGCCAATACCGAGCCCGGTGTAATGAAACGAAACTTCTGTTCGACATCGGGCATCACGTAATACATCACCGCCACGGCAACCATCATCAGCAGCACGATCACCGGCCAGCGCAGGATCGTCCACAGCGTCACCACAAATTCTTCAAGCCCGACCTGCCCCGCCAGCCAGCTCATCACTTGCGGGCCCAGCACCATCAACGCGGCGGCAGCCAGCAACATGCCCGCAAGACCGATGGTGTAAAAAATCGACAGCGGCAAACGCTTCCAGATAGGCCGCCCTTCTACCACGTCATACGCCGCGTTCATGGCGCTCATCATCAGGCGCACACCGGCCGAGGCGGTCCACAAGGCAATCACAATACCCACCGAGAGCAAACCGCCCTTGGACTGTTGTAACTGGTCGATCACCGGGTTGACCTGTTCCAGCGCCTGCGGCGGCAATACCAGTTCGGATTGCAGGCGCAGCCAGCTGAAGAAGTCCGGCAGGTGCAAAAAGCCGATCAGCGCGATCAGAAACAGAATGAACGGGAACAACGAAAACAACATTTGATAGGCCAACGCAGAGGCGTACGTCGACATCTCATCGTCAATGAATTCCTTGACCGTACGGATCAACACTTTGCCCAACGGCAGGCCATTCAAGACCGGAAATAACATAGCGTCTCCTTTCGCCGCTCAATGAGAGGGTTTACAAGCCATACAACAACTTCAGGTGGGGGTTTTACCTCAAAAGTAGTCGAGTTGGCGACTTTGGAAACAGGTCCGCGCCCAACGTGTAAAAACGGCCATCACTGGATGGCCGTCATTTATTTCTTCAGGCAAATCAATTGCCCTCAGGATCCAGCGCTGTTCAGGCTTTGTCGACGGTCTTCTTGACCGCATCCTTGGCCTTGCCCACCGCCTGCTGGCCTTCGCCTTTCACTTCCTGGGCTTTGCCTTCTGCGCGCAGTTTGTCGTTATCAGTGGCTTTGCCAACCGTTTGTTTGACATTGCCTACTGCTTCGTTCGCCATGCCTTTGATCTTATCGCCAGTGCTGCTCATGGGATTTCTCCTAGTGAAATTTCGGATGTCATTAACTCGACATTAGGATTGACCTGACGCTTTACGGAGGAGTTTCATTTATTTTCTGTGGGTCATTTCATCGCCCGGCGCAGGTTGGGCTTTATGTTTGCCCGCGAACCCCCGAGAATGCGCGACGTATTCAGGCTCAGGCGCTGAAGATCCAGAAAGACAGGAAGGTTATGAAACTCGATAAAAAGCAGGCCATTGCTCGCAGAAACCAGGCACTTGGCGGTGCAGTGATCGGCGTTAACAACGGTCACTTCGCCTCACTCAACACCAACAAGAATATTTGGTGGTTCGACATCCCACTGGCCCGTCTGGCCGTTGGTCAGTACGAATGGGTGCACCTGCTGCTGCACACGCCGAGCACTGATGAACTGCTGCACCTGAAAGTGACCACGGCGTTTCTGCGCGAGAAACGTGAAGGCATGGTGGTACGCGCCACCCACAAGCGCACGCCGACCATGAGCCTGGAACTGAGCGCTGACAAGGATTCGTTCTTGCAGGACGTACGCCCGACCGGCACGGGCGTGAACTTCGCCCAGTTCTTGCAAAAGTAACCCGTTGCACAAACGACAAAGCCCCGCATGGCGGGGCTTTGTCGTATTCGGGCGGTTACTTTTTCAGGCCAAGCTTTTTCAGTTCTTCGTCACGCAACTCGCGACGCAGGATTTTGCCCACGTTGGTCGTAGGCAATGAATCGCGGAATTCAACGATTTTCGGCGCCTTGTAAGCCGTCAGGTTGGCACGCATGTGCGCCATCACTTGCTCCTTGGTCAGCGTCATGCCCGGCTTGACCACGATGAAGACCTTGATCAACTCGCCGGTTTTCTCGTCCGGGATGCCGATGGCCGCTGATTGCAGCACGCCCGGCAGCGAGGCCATCACGTCTTCCAGCTCGTTGGGGTACACATTGAAGCCCGAGACCAGGATCATGTCTTTCTTGCGATCGACAATGCGCATGTAGCCGTCCGGCTGGATGATGGCAATGTCACCCGACTTCAACCAGCCTTCGCTGTCCATGATTTCGTCGGTGGCGTCAGGGCGCTCCCAGTACCCTTTCATGACCTGCGGGCCCTTGATGCAGAGTTCGCCCACTTCACCCAGCGGCAACTCTTCACCGGCATCGTTGATGACTTTGCACAGGGTCGACGGGACCGGAATACCGATGGTGCCGACCTGGATGTTCTGAATCGGGTTGACCGACGCCACTGGGCTGGTTTCGGTCATGCCGTAGCCTTCGCAGATCGGGCAGCCGGTCACGGCTTTCCAGCGTTCGGCCACGGACAACTGCAAGGCCATGCCGCCCGACAACGTGACTTTAAGCGCGGAGAAGTCCAGCTTGCGGAATGCTTCGCTGTTGCACAGCGCCACAAACAAGGTGTTCAGGCCCACGAAACCGCTGAACTTCCATTTCGACAGTTCTTTGACCATGGCCGGCAGGTCACGGGGGTTGCTGATCAGCACGTTGTGGTTACCGATCAGCATCATCGCCATGCAGTGAAAGGTGAACGCGTAGATGTGGTAAAGCGGCAATGGCGTGATGAGGATTTCGCAACCTTCATTGAGGTTGGAGCCCATCAGCGCCTTGCACTGCAACATGTTGGCGATCAGGTTGCGATGGGTCAGCATCGCGCCCTTGGCCACGCCGGTGGTGCCACCGGTGTATTGCAGCACGGCCACATCGCTGCTCGGCGGGTTGGCATCCCTGACCGGCTGGCCGTGCCCTTTGCTCAGCACATCGTTGAACTTGATGGCATTGGGCAAGTGATAGGCCGGCACCATTTTTTTCACGTACTTGATGACGCTGTTGATCAGCACGCGCTTGAACGGAGACAGCAGGTCGGCCACTTCGGTGATGAATACGTATTTGACGGACGTTTGGGGCACGACTTTTTCGGCCAGGTGCGCCATGTTCGCCAGACACACCAGCGCCTTGGCGCCCGAGTCATTGAATTGGTGTTCCATTTCCCGCGCGGTGTACAGCGGGTTGGTGTTGACCACGATCAAGCCGGCGCGGATGGCTCCGAACACAGCGATGGGGTATTGCAGCAGATTAGGCAGTTGAACAGCGATGCGATCGCCGGGTTGCAAGTCAGTGTGCTGTTGCAGATAGGCCGCAAAGGCACCCGACAATTCGTACAGTTCACCGTAGGTGATGGTTTTGCCAAGGTTGCTGAACGCCGGTTTGTCGGCGAAGCGTTGGCAAGATTGTTTCAGTACCGTCTGGATATTTGGATATTCGTCCGGATTGATTTCAGCAGCAATCCCAGCTGGGTACTTATCCTTCCAAAAGCCTTCAAACATGGAAGCCCACTCCTCAGCGACGCGAATTCTTCACCGCATTTGATGCGGTTATTATTTGTTTGATTTTTATAATTGATAACTCTGGCTTTTTACTTACCGAGAAGTCACAAAGCGCGCCGAGAGTAGCAGCTTTGCCAAAGGCCGCCTAGAGCCAAAAGTGGGCTTCAAAGTAACCAACCTGACTGTAGGACAATCCTAAGTCATCATTAGAATAAAAACTCAATATCGTTCAAACCCCTTCTATTCCGGGCCTCTCCGGGCGGAGGCGGCATGCAGGTCTTATTAATGGAGACGAATAAAAACGCCCGTTCACGTCGCGTAAACGGGCGTTTGTCGCCTGGTTGAACGAATCAGGCGATATCACGCAACTCACGGCGCAAAATCTTGCCCACCGGGGTCATGGGCAATGACTCGCGCAGCACGATTTGCTTGGGGACTTTATAACCGGTGAAGTTGTCTTTGCAGTAGGCCTTGAGTTCTTCAACCGTGACGCCGCCCTCACGTGCCACCACGAACAATTTGACCGCCTCCCCGGTGCGCTCGTCCGGGACACCGATGACCGCACAGTTCGCCACTTTCGGATGAGCCATGACGATGTCTTCGATTTCGTTGGGGTACACATTGAAACCGGACACGATGATCAGGTCTTTTTTGCGGTCCACGATGCGCACGAATCCGTCCGGGTCAATCACCGCCACATCGCCGGTTCTGAACCAGCCTTCGGCGTCGAGTACTTCCGCGGTGGCTTGCGGATTTTGCCAGTAGCCTTTCATTACCTGCGGGCCCTTGACGCACAACTCGCCTCGCTCCCCCACCCCGAGATCGACCCCGTCGTCACTGATGACTTTCATCGCAGTGCCCGGCACTGGCGTACCCACCGTGCCCAGCCGTGCCAACGAACCACACGGGTTGGCGCTGGCCACCGGCGACGTTTCGGTCAGGCCATAGCCTTCGACGATGCGGCAACCGGTGAGTTTCTCCCACCGTTCGGCCGTGGCCTTGACCAAAGCCGTACCGCCGGAGTTGGTGACTTTAAGCCCGGAGAAGTCCAGCGCCTTGAAATCCGGGTGATCCATCAACGCCACGAACAACGTGTTAAGCCCCAGAAACGCCGTGAAGCGCCAGTTGCTCAGCTCTTTGACAAACCCCTTGATGTCACGCGGGTTGGTAATCAGTACGTTGTGGTTGCCGGTGACCATCATGCACATGCAATTCGCGGTGAAGGCATAGATATGGTAGAGCGGCAACGGCGCGATCATGATTTCGCGTCCGTCGCGCAGGATCGACTGCCCCTGGGCGTCATGCTGCGACAGGCACGCTCGCACTTGCAGCATATTGGCAACCAGATTGCCGTGGGTGAGCATCGCGCCTTTGGGCAAACCGGTGGTGCCACCGGTGTATTGCAGCACGGCAATGTCATCCAGGGTCGCGTTCAGGGCATGAAGCGGCTGACCGGCGCCACGGTGCAAAACGGTTTTGAAAGACACCGCCTGCGCCACGTTGTAGGCCGGTACCAGCTTTTTGACTTTGTCGACCACCAGGTTAGTCACCCAGCCCTTAACCGCGGGCATCATGTCGCCCATTTTGGCTTCAATCAGGTAGTCGATCTCGGTGTCTTGCAAGACTTCCTGCACCCGCTTGCCGAACATGTTCAAGTACACCAGCGCACGAATACCGGCGCTTTGGAACTGATGGCGCATTTCACGGGAGGTGTACAGCGGGTTGGTGTTGACCACTACTAACCCGGCACGTAGCGCACCGAATACCGCGATGGGGTATTGCAGGATATTGGGCATTTGCACCGCAATGCGGTCACCTGGCTTGAGGTCGGTGTGCTGCTGCAAATACCCGGCAAATGCCGCACTGTGACGCTCAAGCTCGGCATACGTGAGGGTCACCCCCAAATTGCTGAAAGCGGGCCGGTCGGCGAATTTCTTGCAGGAGCGTTCAAACACATCCACGACCGACGTAAAAGCCGTCATATCGATGTCCAGCGGTACACCGGCGGGACGTTTGTCATTCCAGAAATCAGGTTGCATTGTTTTTATCCTCTTACCTGAGCCAGTCTGGCCGCCTCTTTCATGCACTAAAAAGCGGAACCTGCGGACGTTAACAGTTCTCAAGTAGTAGGCAAATACAGCGATCTTCGCCATTTACATCTTGAATTGTTTTGCTGCGACGCCGCCGGTTGAGTGGCCAGCGCGCAAATGCGCTATACACTGCTACGACTCGCGAGGAAGGACTCACCATGACCACGGACAGTTTTTGGCTGGATGCAAATGACCGCACCGGTCTTTTCGTCAATCGCTGGCTGCCCGCTGGCGCAGCGAAAGCCATTGTGTTGCTGGCCCATGGCATGGCGGAACATGGCGGGCGCTATGCACGGCTGGGGGACGCCCTGTGCGGTGCCGGTTTTGGGTTGTACGCCCACGATCAGCGCGGCCACGGCAAGACCGCCGAGCGCGGCACGCCGGGCTATTTTGCCGGTCACGACGGCTGGTGTGCCGTGGTCAGCGACGTGGCCACCCTGCAACAGCACATCAATCAGGCACATCCCGGTGTTCCGGTGTTTTTGCTGGGGCACAGCATGGGCAGTTACGTCGCTCAGTCTTATTTGCTGCACCACAGCGCCAGCCTGCACGGCGCGATCCTCAGTGCGTCGAACTTCCAGCCGGCCATGCTCTACCGCGCGGCCAGCCTGATTGCCCGCTTTGAACGCTGGCGCCAGGGGCCAACGGGGCGCAGTGCGCTGATCGACTGGCTGTCGTTCGGTTCATTCAACAAAGCCTTCAAGCCCAATCGCACCCGCTATGACTGGCTCAGCCGCGACCCTGGCGAGGTCGATGCCTACGCGGCAGATCCGTTGTGCGGGTTTCGCTGTACCAACCAGTTCTGGATCGATCTGTTGGGCGGTTTGCAGCAAATCAGCACACCCGCGAACCTGTCGCAGATCGACGCGAGCCTGCCAATACTGATCATTGGCGGGGAATGTGATCCGGTCAGTGCAGGCAAGCGTCTCACTGACTTGGCCAATGCCTTGCGCCAGTCGGGCAATCAGTCGGTACAACTGAAGGTGTACCCCCAGGCGCGGCACGAACTGTTTAATGAAACCAATCGCGATGCGGTGATGGCCGACGTGATTGCCTGGCTCGAACAGGCACTGACTCACCCACGGCCCGCGCGCAGCGAATGAACACCCAACATCATTAAAAAAGTTATTAGAATCAAAAACTTGCAATTAAAACCGGCACAGGACATGCGCTCGATGACTCAAGTTACCAACACCCCGTACGAAGCTCTCGAAGTCGGCCAGACGGCCAGTTACAGCAAAACTGTGGAAGAGCGTGACATTCAACTGTTTGCGGCCATGTCCGGCGACCACAACCCGGTCCACCTTGACCCGGAGTTCGCCGCGGCAACCATGTTCAAGGAGCGCATTGCGCACGGCATGTTCAGCGGCGCCCTGATCAGCGCGGCCGTCGCCTGCGAGTTGCCCGGCCCCGGCACCATTTACATCGGTCAGCAAATGAGCTTCCAAAAACCGGTGAAGATTGGCGACACCCTGACCGTACGCCTGGAAATCCTGGAAAAACTGCCAAAATTTCGCGTCCGTATTGCCACCCGCGTATTCAATCAGCGCGACGAACTGGTGGTGGACGGTGAGGCCGAAATCCTCGCCCCGCGCAAGCAACAGACCGTCACCCTGCCCACCTTGCCCGCCATCAGCATTGGCTGAATGACACGCATAAAAAAACGCCGGACAACCGGCGTTTTTTCATTTCAGCCTGTACTTAAGACTGAGCACGCGCCTGATTGCGCAGCGCTTTCACCTGATCGTGATTGCGTTGTACGCCGTGATACTGGCGCTCTACCAGGTCACGGATACCCAGCAGGTTATGCTTGGTGATTTTCTCAAGGGCTTCTTTGTAAGCCTTCAGCGCATGGTCTTCACCGCGCTCGGCTTCGTTCAGCACAGCCTCTTCATCCTTACCGGTAAACATGGACTTCACGTCCACCCAACGGCGGTGCAAATCACCGGCAACGCTGGTGCTGGTCTCCGGGTCGCCGCCAAGTTTGCGCACTTCTGCCTGAAGTTCAGCGGCGGCGGTTGCGCAATCAGCGGAACGCTTGGCAAACAGGGCTTTGAGTTCAGGGTGCTTGATGTCTTCTGCACAGGTTTTGAAACCTTCCTGGCCGTCTTTGCTGGTTTCGATCAGATCGTTCAAAACTTTGATGGATTCTTTATTGATGTCAGTCATTGTTCAATTCCTTACAAGGTTGAGGATCGTGCAATTGAGATTGCATGGCCCGTGCCAGACTTTTAATTTTTATAAAACCCTTTAAAAACAATGACTTAATAATTAACTGAACTTCTGTATCCGGTTTTTTTGCATGATCTGTCAATTGGCCTGCATGCAGAATGCCTGTATTTTCCAGATCAACGTTTCACGCCAGAAAAGGCCGAACCATGAACCCCGAAAAACTCGAACTGCTGGTAACCCGCGAAATGCCGTTCGGCAAATACAAAGGCCGGCTCATTGCTGACTTGCCCGGCCAGTACCTGAACTGGTTTGCCCGCGAAGGTTTCCCCCATGGAGAGCTGGGTGGCTTGCTGGCCTTGATGCAAGAGATCGATCACAACGGGCTGTCCGATCTGCTTGACCCGTTGCGCGCCAAACACGGAAAACCCAAACCTCGCCATTGACAGAGCGCCCCCTATGCCAAGGATTGAAGACAACGCCCGCGACGAACACTTCTGGCACGCCATCGCTCAACGCTACGACGTGGCCCCCGGCCCGATCAATCTTGAGAACGGCTACTTTGGACGCATGACTCGCGGCGTCGCGCAGGACTACCAGCGTCAGGTCGACTTTATTAACCGCAGCAACTCAGTGCACGTGCGTCAGCGCTTCGACGACACGCAAAGCCTTGAAATCCGTGCTCACTTGGCCGATGTGCTGAAGGTCGAGCCCGCCAGTATTGCCCTGACCAACCGCGCGTCGGACGCCTTGCAGTCGCTGATCCGCAACTACACAGGCTTGCAGCCCGGTGACCAGTTGCTGATCTGCGACCTCGAATACCACAGCGTCGAATACGCCATGCGCTGGGTGGCACAGCAACGCGGGCTGGAGATGATTGAAATCACCCATGCCCACCCCGCCACGTACGAGAGCCTGCTCAACGGCTATCGAGAAGCCTTTGCGCAACACCCGCGCATCAAACTGATGGCCCTGACCCACGTCACCCATCGCACAGGGCTGGTGATGCCGGTGCAGGCGATTATCGAATTAGCGAAAGAGCATGGGGTCGATGTCATTCTGGACGGCGCCCACGCGCTGGGGCAGATCGACTTCGACCTGTCGGGCATGGGGGTGGCATTTGCCGGTTTCAACTTGCACAAGTGGATCGGTGCGCCATTGACGCTGGGCTTTATGTACATCGACCCGCAGCGGTTGGCCGACATTGCGCCGGACATGGGCAGCCAGCACTACCCGGAACCGGACATCCGCAACCGTGCCCCATACGGAACACCCAACATTCCGGCGTGGTTGAGCCTGCCCAAAGTGCTGCAAGAACACCTCGACCTGGGAGGTTCCAGGGCCAAGGGCGAGCGCCTCAAGGCCCTGCGCGATCTGTGGGTGGGTGAAGCGCGCACGCTGCCGGGTATCGAAGTGCTGACGCCCGACGACCCGCGCCTGTATTGCGCCATCACCTCGTTGCGCTTTACCCACCTGGACGATCAGCAGCCGATGGTCGAGCGCCTGCTCAAGGACTACAACCTATTGATTGTGGCGCGTAATGGCTCGGCGTGCGGCAGTTGCATTCGCATCACCGTGGGCATGGCCACGACGCAGGATGACATCCATCAATTGATCCGGGCGTTGCGTGAGCTGGCTGTGGGCTAACAATCGCGCCTCACGGCAAAACACACAGGCAAAAAAAAGGTGCGCCGACCAAGCGCACCGAAAAACCGTAGAACACACAACACATTCGTGAAACAACCCTCAGTCCAGCAGCGCCAGCGCCTCCGCTGTGCATTCCTGGATGCGGGCCCAATCGCCGTTTTTGATCCACTCGCTGTCGAGCATCCAGCTGCCGCCTACACACATGACGTTTTTAAGCGCCATGTAACTGCGGATGTTGGCCGGGCTGACGCCCCCGGTCGGGCAAAACTTCACTTCACCGAACGGCCCGCCCAGCGCCTTGATGGCGGCAACGCCACCGCTGACCTCGGCTGGGAACAATTTGAAACGGCGATACCCCAGCCCGTAGCCTTCCATGATCCCCGACGCATTGCTGATACCCGGCAGCAGTGGAATGTCGCTGGCCACACTGGCTTGCAACAGGTCGCGGGTGATGCCCGGCGTGACGATGAATTGCGAGCCGGCTTCTTCGGCTGCTGCCAGCATATGGCGGTCCAGGATGGTGCCAGCGCCCGTCACCAGCTCCGGGCGCTGGTCGCGCAGGATGCGAATCGCCTCCAGCCCGAACTCCGAACGCAGGGTCACTTCAAGGGCATTGAGACCGCCCGCGGCCAGCGCATCGGCCAGCGGCAAGATGTCCTGCTTACGCGCAATGGTGATGACCGGCAGGATCCGGGCCTTGGCACACAGCGCATCGATCAGGGCGACTTTCTCAGCCATCGAAACGTTCGGGGTGGTTGTTTGCATGGCAGCTGATCCTTGGCTCATGGGCACCAGTAAATCTCTAACGTAGGTTGCAGAAAGGCTCGAATCGGCAGGGCAGCAACATCATCGCCAGCCAACGCCGTGTTAAGGGTGTTCAATTTGGCCGGCCCCTGAATCGACAGCACAGTGTGCTTTGCACTGCTCAGCAGGCTGCGACTCATGCTCAGGCGCTGATGCGGCACGGTCGGCGCCAGCATCGGCCAGCAGCGGCGCTGGTTATTGAGGTCCAGTGCGCTGGCCAGATTCGGGCTGTCAGGGAACAGCGAGGCCGTGTGACCGTCATCGCCCATGCCGAGGATCAGCACGTCAATTGGCGGTAACTCGGCCAACTGGCGATCGGCCTGCTGCGCGGCCTCTTCCAGATTGGCCGCCACGTTGTACAGCCCCACGAAGCGGGCCTTGGCTGCAGGGCCTTGCAGCAGGTGTTTTTTAAGCAAGCCGGCGTTGCTGTCGGCGTGTTCAACCGGCACCCAGCGCTCATCGGCCAGGCTGACCACCACGCGCGACCAGTCGACAGGCTGTTTGATCAGGCTGTGAAAAAACGCTACCGGGCTGCGACCGCCCGACACCACCAGCGTGGCCGTGCCTTGCTGTTGAATCGCGTCGGTCAATTGCACGGCCACAGCCGCGGCCAGTTCATCGGCCAATACCGCCGGTGATGTGAAGGTGTGCGCAATGACGCCTTCAGGCAGTTTCAAATCAGATATCGCCATACCAGGACCTCCCGTCTCGGGTAATCAGGGCAATGGAACTCATCGGTCCCCAGGAGCCCGCCGCGTAAGGCTTGGGCGCATCGCCAGACTTCTTCCAGCCGGCGATCAACTGGTCGCACCATGTCCATGCCGCTTCAATTTCGTCTTTGCGCACAAACAGGTTTTGGTTACCGCGCATGACTTCCAGCAACAGACGCTCGTAAGCGTCCGGGACCCGAGCACTGTGATACGTGTCGGAAAAATTCAATTGCAATGGCCCGCTGCGCAGTTGCATGCCCTTGTCCAGGCCCTGATCTTTGGTCATCACGCGCAACGAAATGCCTTCGTCCGGTTGCAGGCGAATGATCAGCTTGTTGCCGATTTGCAGACGCTGCTCCGGGGCGAAGATGTAGTGCGAAGGTTCTTTGAAATGGATGACGATCTGCGACAGCTTTTGTGGCATGCGCTTACCGGTGCGCAGGTAAAACGGCACACCCGCCCAACGCCAGTTGCGGATATCAGCCCGCAGCGCGACGAAAGTTTCGGTGTCGCTCTGGGTGTTGGAATTTTCTTCCTCCAGGTAGCCCGGCACCGACTGCCCTTCGCTGTAACCGGCGATGTACTGGCCGCGCACCACTTGGGTGGTGAGACCCTCCGGGGTAATCGGCGCCAGCGCCTTGAGCACTTTGACCTTCTCGTCGCGAATGCTGTCGGCCGAGAGGTCCGCAGGCGGGTCCATCGCGATCAGGCACAACAGCTGCAACAGGTGATTCTGGATCATGTCGCGCAGTTGCCCGGCCTTGTCAAAGTAGCCCCAGCGCCCTTCGATCCCGACCTTCTCCGCCACGGTGATTTCCACGTGGGAGATGTAACGCTGGTTCCACTGGGTTTCAAACAGGCTGTTGGCAAAGCGCAGGGCGATCAGGTTTTGAACGGTGTCTTTGCCCAGGTAATGGTCGATGCGGTAGATGCGGTTCTCGGGGAAGAACTGCGCCACGGCGTCATTGACCTTGCGCGAGGATTCAAGGTCCGAGCCGATCGGTTTTTCAAGCACCACGCGGGTGTTTTCAGTCAGGCCAACGCGGGACAGGTTTTCGCAAATGGCCCCGTACACCGCCGCCGGGGTGGCGAAATAGGCGATCAAGCGTTGTGCGGTACCCGCCTGTTCGGCCAGCGCCACGTAATCGTCAGTCTTGAGAAAGTCCACATGCAGGTAGCTCAATCGGGCCAAAAAGCGGCCGATGGCTTGATCTTCGATTTCCTTGTCGCCCACGTACTGGCGCAACTGGCTGTCAATATGGGCCAGATGCGTGAGTGCGTCGCCCGGCTCGCGAGCCAACGCCAGAATCCGCGTGTTGTCATGCAGCAAACCGGCGCGATCCAGTTGATACAAAGCAGGGAACAATTTGCGCAACGCCAGATCGCCAAGGGCGCCAAACAAGGCAAAGGTGCACGGTTCAACCGTAATCGAAGACATGATGTTGGTTCTTTTATCAAGTTAAGCTACAAATACCTTTTTTCAAGGCATCACTCAAGGAGAAATGTAGTAATAAACACAACATTTTCTCTAAATGCAGATTGCTACTAGTGGTGGTATCGGGCCAACAGTAGGATAGGCCACCTTTCAGCGCCGCATTCGCATGCGGCTCTTTTGCATCGACGCCCCAAGGAACATAAATGGACCGCGTGCGCAATCTACTCGAACAAATCAAAGGCCGCCTCGAAGAGCTGAACAAGGCCGAGCGTAAGGTGGCCGAGGTCATTCTGCAAAACCCGCAGCAAGCGACCCGCTTCAGCATTGCGGCGCTGGCCCAGGCTGCGTCGGTCAGCGAGCCGACCGTCAACCGTTTCTGCCGCTCGTTCGGCGTCAGCGGTTACCCCGAGCTCAAGCTGCAACTGGCGCAAAGCCTGGCCAGCGGCGCCGCGTATGTCAGCCGTGCCGTGGAAGCGGACGACAACCCCGCCGCTTACACCCAGAAAATTTTCGGCAGCGCCATCGCCTCGCTCGACAGCGCGTGCCAGGCGCTGGACCCCAATCTGATCAGTCGCGCCGTAGACCTGTTGATTCAGGCCCGACAGATCCACTTTTTCGGCCTGGGTGCTTCGGCCCCGGTAGCGCTGGATGCACAGCACAAGTTTTTTCGCTTCAATTTGGCGGTGACGGCCCACGCCGACGTGTTGATGCAACGCATGATTGCGTCGGTGGCCCACACGGGCGAGCTGTTTGTGATTATTTCGTACACAGGGCGCACCCGAGAACTGGTTGAAGTGGCGCGCATTGCACGGGCCAATGGCGCGTCTGTGCTGGGCTTGACGGCTGAAAACTCGCCCCTGGCCAAAGCCAGCACCTTGAGCCTGAATATTCCGCTGCCCGAAGACACGGACATCTACATGCCCATGACGTCGCGCATTATCCAGCTGACCGTGCTGGACGTGCTGGCCACCGGCATGACCCTGCGCCGTGGCGTCGACTTCCAGCCGCACCTGCGCAAGATCAAAGAAAGCCTCAACGCCAGCCGTTACCCGGTGGGCGATGAGCTGGAGTAAGCGCCGGGCCGGTCAAGTCCAAGCGCGAGCCGCAGGCTCATCAGGCATGACATAACCCCGCCCGGGCATGCAGGCTCAAATGCGCTTGCTCACCCGGCGCCAGGCTCTGGTGCCGGGTGCCACCACTGGTGGATTCGACACACACAAACCCCATGACTTCACTCCAACTGACGCCCAATAGCGGCCGTTTGCCGGGGTGCCACACCACGGTGTTGCCGCTGTCGCCTGTATCAATGCTCAGCGCACGCTGCCAGGCATGATCGTTGAGTTGCATTTCACCGTCGTGGTGAAACACGCGCTGGCAACCGCCTTCCACCCGCAACTCGCCTTTTTGTTCGCACGGTTCACGATTCAACTGGTCATAACCCACCACCCCGTCCAGCCCGGACAGCGCTACCTCAGCAACGTCACCAATACGCCAATAGGCGCGCAGTGCCTGACTCATGTGGCAAGGTGCGTCGTCCTGGTGTTCGGTACTCAGGCGCAGCGTCATGCTTTCACCCAAGCGGGCGTGCAGGTCCACTTGCCAGTCGCACAGTTGCAAACGCCAGTGCAGGCTCACGCCTTCGTCGTCGGCATGACTGTCCAGCAACTTCCAGTCAATCAACCGCGCCCACCCATGGGACGGCCAGGCATTTTCGCTTGGATGACGGCCATACCAGGGCCAACAGATCGGCACACCACCGCGAATGGCGCCCACCTGCGGCCATTTCGCCGCGCACCACAGCCAGGGCTTTTGCCCCGTCGGTTTGAAGTGCAACAACTGCGCGCCCTGACGGCTGAACACGGCCTGACAATGCGGGTGATCGATTACCAGCACGTCGCGCTGCTGAAAGCGCTCCCACTGAAAGACGGGCTGTTCACGTTTGGACTTGAAAAAGCGATGAAGCGGATGCTCGTGCATGTGCCGCAATCCTGAAAAATCATGCGTCGGGTTGGGTCGACCCGAAAAAAAGCGGATAGCCAAGGCTACCCGCTAGATAAAGCGCAAGCTTGGCGCGATCAGAACGTCGACTGAATTTTCAGCCCGGCGACCAGTGCGTTATCCACCTTGTCCACACCCCCCGGATGGGTGATGTACTGCAGGTTTGGACGCACGGTCAGCCAATTGGTCACGTGGAAACCGTAGTTGAGTTCGTAGTTGTACTCGGTGGAACGCAGAGGCGAGTACAGCGGGTCACTGTAGTCAGTGGCGCCGATGGATGCGTTAATCAGCTCAGCGCTTTTTTTCACGTCATCGTTGACATGAATACGGGCGGCACCAATACCGATGTCATCCTTTGGACGCGCATCGAAGGGGCCTTTGTACACAAACATCAGCGACTGGTAGTTGTCGACGATGTTGGTGGCCTTGTCATGGAAGGTGGCATTGGCGGCTACGTGCAGGCCGCGGGTGGGGTCACCATTGTGCTGAGTGAGCTGTTGCTGCACGACAAACCAGTAACCGTGTTTGCTGTCACGCACGCGGTAACTTTGGCCATCATTGGTGAGGTCGACTTTCACGTCATCCGCCGGGGCGGTGCTTTTGTAATAACCGACACGGTATTCGCCCGGCAACTCATTGACCTTGGGCGACCACACCAATTCAACCGGCAGCACGGTACCTTTGGTGCCGCTGCCACTGAGCTTGAAGCCGTTGCCGTGTTCCAGTTGCGACGGGTTCTGGTTGTAGGCACCGATTTGCGCATACAGCTCGGGCGTGATGTTGTACTTGACCCGCAACGCCGCCTGACTGACCGGCCAGTTGTACCAGATGTTGGTGGCCCAGTTGCCCACCTGGGAGCCGCAGAACGCCAGGTTCTGGAAGTCGCAAGGGAAGGTGTTGAAATCCTCGCCTTCGCCAAAGTACCCCGCTTTGACGTCCAGCTTGCCTTCCAGGAACTGGTGCTGGATCCACAGCTGGGTCAGACGCACCATGTGGCCACGGCCGTAGACTTCCTGCGATGAACTCAACGTGCCGGCACGCGGATCGCCGACGCGGTCATTGGAGATGTTTTCACCATTACGGTTGGTCAGTTGAATCTTGGCTTGGGTGTTATCCCATCCCCAGAGTTTTTCCAGGTCCAAGGCCACGCCCAAACCAAACTGATCGCTGTAGCGCGCCGTTTTGTCGTGGTTGTAACCCCCGTGCAGGTTGGCCCCCACCTCACCGACGTAATCGGCCTTGATGTCGATACCCTGCTCGATCAACTTGGTCCGCTCGCCGCCCCAGTCGCCGGTCATCCATTTCGAGTCGGCGCTGAACGCGTCGGCTGCATAACTGCCGGTTGCACCCAGGCTGAGTGCGGCCATCACCGACAGTTGGCAGGCCAGACGGGTGCGGGTCATTGTGTTGTTCATCCCTTGGATCCTCGTTGGTTTCTTATTGGCTTTGTTTAACGCGGCACCGCTCAAGAAGCACCTGATGACAGGCTCCTTGTACAGATTCAACGCCCCTTGAAATGCGCCACGTTATCCGCCCGGCCCTGCGCAGGGGGCGCATTCATCGCCCCCAATCGCTCACCTGTGTTCGCATCAAACAGTAGCACTTTCGCAGGATCGAACTGCACGTTGAGGCTTTGACCGACCTGAGGCGCATCATCAGGGGCCAGACGGCAGCACACTTTGCTGCCATTGAGGTTCACAAACACCAGCGTGTCCGGCCCGGTGGGCTCTACCACCTGCACTTCAGCCCGAATGGTCGGCAACCCGTTGGGCTCGTTAGCCGCCAGCACGATCTGCTCGGCGCGAATGCCGACGATCACGTCACGGTCCTCCAGACCTGCATCACGGGTGCCCAACGGCAGCTCGCAACGCGCCTGCCCGCTGTCGAGCAACGCCACCAATCGCCCTTCCTGACGCTGCAAACGCAACGGGATAAAATTCATCGGCGGCGAGCCGATAAAACTGGCGACAAACAGGTTGGCCGGATCGTTGTAGATCTGTTTCGGGGTACCGAACTGTTGGATGATCCCGTCTTTCATCACCGCCACTTTGTCGCCCAGGGTCATGGCTTCGATCTGGTCATGGGTGACATACACGGTGGTGGTTTTCAGACGCTGGTGCATCAACTTCATTTCCGTGCGCATCTCGACCCGCAGCTTGGCGTCAAGGTTGGACAACGGCTCATCGAACAAATAGATCTTCGGTCGCCGCGCCAGCGCCCTGCCCATGGCCACCCGCTGCTGCTGCCCGCCCGACAGTTGGCCGGGCTTACGGTTGAGCAGGTGCTCGATCTGCAGCAGCTTGGCCACCCGCGCCACTTCCTCATCAATGGCGGCCGTGCTCATTTTGCGAATCTTGAGACCGAAGGCGATGTTGTCGCGCACGTTCATCGTCGGGTACAGCGCGTACGACTGAAACACCATGGCGATGTCGCGGTCCTTGGGGCTCATGCCGCTGATGTCGGCGTCGTCCACCAGAATCGCACCACCGCTGATGCTCTCCAGCCCCGCGATGCAGTTCATCAACGTGGATTTGCCGCACCCCGACGGGCCGACCAGAATCAAAAATTCGCCGTCATCGATTTTCAGTTCGATGTTTTTCAGCGTGTCCGGCAAACCCTTGCCATAGGTTTTGTTGACATTGCGTAATTCGAGCGTTGCCATGCGTTACCCCTTGACCGCGCCGGACGTCAGCCCGCGCAGAAAATACTTGCCCGCAAAAATGTAGACCAGCAATGTCGGCAGCCCGGCAATCATGGCCGCAGCCATGTCGACGTTGTATTCCTTGGCTCCGGTGCTGGTATTGACCAGGTTGTTCAGCGCCACAGTGATGGGTTGCGCGTCGCCGCTGGCGAACACCACGCCGAACAGAAAGTCGTTCCAGATTTGAGTGAACTGCCAGATCAGGCACACCATGATGATCGGCACCGACATCGGTAGCAGAATGCGCCCGAAAATCGTGAAGAACCCCGCACCGTCCAGACGCGCCGCCTTGACCAGTGCGTCGGGAATGCTCACGTAGTAGTTGCGGAAAAACAGCGTCGTGAAGGCCAGCCCGTAGACGACGTGCACCAGCACCAGGCCGGTGGTGGTGTTGGCCAGCCCCAGCTTGCCGATGGTGAACGAGGCAGGCAGCAACACGGTCTGGAACGGCAGAAAGCAGCCGAACAACAGCAACCCGAAAAACAGCTGCGAGCCGCGAAAGCGCCACATCGACAGGACGTAGCCGTTCAGGGCGCCGATGAACGTGGAGATCAGCACTGCCGGGACGGTGATTTTGACCGAGTTCCAGAAATAGCCGCCCACGGTGTCCCACGCCTTGATCCAGCCAATCCCGTCGATCACCTGCGGCCAGCTCAGCAGGTTGCCGGTGCGGATGTCTTCCGGGCTTTTGAAACTGGTGAGCAGCATCACCACCAGCGGCACCAGATACACCGCCGCGGCGAGGATCAACGTGGCGTAAATCGCCAGACGGCTGAAGGTAAAACGCTGCGCATTAATCATGGCGTTTATTCCTCAGCTCGGAGTACAGGTACGGCACCAGAATGGCCAGAATCGCCCCCAGCATCATGATGGCGCTGGCAGAGCCGACGCCCATTTGCCCACGGCTGAACGTAAAGGAGTACATGAACATGGCCGGTAAATCAGACGAGTAACCCGGCCCGCCCGCGGTCATCGCGGACACCAGGTCAAAGCTCTTGATGGCGATGTGCGCCAGAATCATGAACGCACTGAAAAACACCGGACGCAGGCTGGGTAACACGATGCGCAAATAGATGGTCGGCAGGTTTGCGCCATCGACTTGAGCCGCGCGAATGATGGATTGATCCACACCACGCAACCCGGCCAGGAACATCGCCATCACAAAGCCCGAGGCTTGCCACACGGCAGCGATCACCAGGCAGTACACCACGCGGTCCTGATCCAGCAGCCAGTCGAACCGAAACCCCTCCCACCCCCAGTCGCGGAGCATCTTGTCGAGCCCGAGCCCGGGGTTGAGCAGCCATTTCCAGGCCGTACCGGTGACGATCATCGACAGCGCCATCGGGTACAGGTAAATGGTGCGGATGAAGCCCTCTTTGCGAATGCGCTGGTCGAGCAATACGGCCAGAAAAACCCCGATCACCAGGCTGATGGCAATAAACAAACCGCCAAACACCGCCAGGTTTTTACTGGCCACCCACCAGCGATCGTTTTCCATCAACCGCACGTATTGCTGTAAGCCCACCCATTTGTAACTGGGCATGAAGCTGGAGTTGGTGAACGACAGCACAAAGGTCCACAAAATGTAGCCATAAAAACCGACCAACACGATCAGCATGCTGGGTGCCAGGACCAACTTGGGCAACCAGCGTTGCAGCGCATCAAACGGCGAGGCTTTACTCAACACAGCCACGGCACTCATCGAATTGCTCCCGAGAGGGTATGCCGGCATCTGCCTTCGCACAGGCCGCACACGCCGGGTAACTAAGGGGGACGCCGCACGGGGGTGCGGCGGTTCATGTCAGCGGATTACTGGGCAGCCTTGATCGCGGAAGCCAATTGCTTGCCAGCCTTTGACGGATCCGCGTTTTTGTCACTCATGAAGTTGGTGACGACATCAAAAATGGCGCCCTGCACCGCCAGAGAGGTGGCCATGTTGTGGGCCATGCTGGGCAACTGCCCTTTTTCACCCGCGCTGGCAAAGTCTTTGGCCGAGGCTTGAGCGCAGCTGTCGAACTTGCTCATGTCCAGGTCATTGCGAACCGGGATCGAGCCTTTGTTCTGGTTGAACACGTACTGGAACTCCGGCTCCAGTGCGACTTTGGCCAGATCGTCACGCGCGGCATTGTTGCCAGGGGTGTCGTTCTTCTTGGCCAGCTTGAACATCGCCAGTGAGTCGATGTTGTAGGTAAAGCTGCCGTCGGTACCGGGGAATGGCACACACTCGTAATCGGTGCCGGCTGTTTTACCGGCAGCCGTCCATTCACTTTTCGCCCAGTCGCCCATGATCTGCATGCCGGCCTTGCCGTTAATGACCTTGGCCGCTTCGAGGTTCCAGTCTTGCCCCGTGCCGTCCGGATCCATGTAGCCCTTGAGTTTTTTCAACTGGGTGAAGACCTCGGTCATCTGCGGGCCGGTCATTGTGGCTTCATCTTGATCGACGAAGACCTTTTGGTAGCCCTCCGGCCCCATCACGCTCAGCACCAAGTCCTCGAAGACCGTGCTGTCCTGCCAGGGTTGCCCGCCATGGGCCAACGGAATAAAACCGGCCGCCTTGAGCTTGTCGCCTGCTGCATACAGCTCGTCGAGGGTGGTAGGTGCCTTTTCGATGCCCGCTTTCTTGAAGACCTCAGGGTTGATCCACAGCCAGTTCACACGGTGGATGTTCACCGGTACGGCAACGTAGTGGCCTTCGTACTTCATGGTCTCGGAGACCTTTTTGGGGAGCAGTGCTTCCCAATTGTTGGCCTTTGCTACGTCGTCCACCTGGGTCAGCAAGCCGAGCGCGGCCCAGTCCTGAATGTCGGGGCCCTTGATCTGCGCGGCAGACGGCGGGTTACCGGACACGGCACGGGTTTTGAGCACGGTCATGGCCGCGGCGCCGCCGCCCCCTGCCACCGCGCTGTCCTGCCAGGTGTAGCCGTCTTTTTCGACCAGTTTTTTCAGCACATCCACTGCTTTGGCTTCGCCACCGGACGTCCACCAGTGCACGACTTCAACGTTGCCTTTGGTGTCGGCGGCGTAAGCATGGAGGGGAAAAATCGAGGCGAGAGAAATAACAAGGGCGAGGCGATTGAACGCATTCATCGGTAGACCTTTCTTGTTGTTATGACGGGGCAAGTCTGGTGCTTGCGCTTGGATCGAGTGTAGTCATCCGGCTTCGGCCGCACGTAACGAAGAGATGCGCCTTTGTCACAACTCAGTGACAAAACAATCACGTGCTGCACGTTCAAACAGCAACCGTATTCCACAAGTTGGCGAATCTGAAAAAAAGAAGATTCTTTTCCATCAGCCGTGTAAAGCAATTTCCGCTTTGCCTGTAGGACGCATCCCTAAGTCCCTTCCCCACGTTGTACCCATTAAATACATCGGCGAATCTTCTCTACATCGTTACAACTTATGAACGGATGTCGACACCCATCAGGAGATAGCAGCCATGTCCAGAAGCAACCCTTTTCTGCCCAACCAGCATTTCATTTACCCTCTTAAACATCAGAACGGTGAGATTTATGCCTGGAAAGTCGATATCCAGCGTGCAGGAAAAGTTCACGTTCAAGTGTTCGATGCGAGCGAGTATGGCGGTATAGACGCCGCGTTACAGGCCGCTGAACAGGCGCGCAATCAATGGGTGTTGAAAATGCCGCAGGCCTTCAGCTATGAGAACCGTCAACGCCTGATGCCCCATAACACCAGTGGCCACCCCGGGGTTTACCGGATCCAGTCCAACAACATTGAATATTGGCGGGCCACCACCCGTATTCACGGTTACAACTTGAGCAAAAGTTTTCGTATCGACCGTTATGGCGACGAGCAGGCCAAAATGATGGCGCTGCAAGAACGCGAGCGGCAGTTAACCCTGTGTAACGAACCTTACGACGTGGCCATGGAAAAACTGCAGCAGCACTTCAGTCAAACCAGCGCCCGCATTCGCGAAAATCGCATCAAGGCGGCCATGAATAAAAAGGCTCAAGAACCCGAAACCGAGTCCGCGGCCAGTTCGTGCCTGGAGCCCGTACTGCCCATCACGCCAGAACAGGCAAGCCTGTCCATCAGTCGGCATCTGGCGGCAAGCGGCAAGTGAGCCGCAGGCCTGTGCTGTTGCAGTTGCAGGGCGCGACCGGGCAAGCGCCGGGGCCGCTTTAATCCGCCGCTCGCGGTACTGACAACGTGACCCGCAGGCCACCACCGCGCAGGTTTTGCAAGCTGACTTCGCCGCCGTGGCTATGGGCAATGTTGCGGGCAATGCCCAACCCCAAACCATAGCCTTGCTGATGCCCTGACAACCGGAAATGCGGTTCGAACACTTGCTCCAGTCGTTGCTCGGGAACCCCGGGGCCGTCATCGTCGACATGCAACACGAACGCGTGCGCGTGGTCTTCAATCACCAGGTGCGCGTGCTTGCCGTATTTGAGCGCATTGTCGATCAGGTTGCCCATGCACCGGCGCAAGGCCAAGGGCTTGCCAGAAAAGGGCCTCGACGCCCGCCCGCTCACAGTCACGCGGCCATTACCGTGGGGCAGCAAATACGGCTCGATTAAACATTCGAGCAACAGGTTCAGGTTCACCGGCTCGATGTTTTCGTGGATGTCCGTGTCTTTCACACACTGCAAGGCGCCTTTGACCAGCAGTTCAAGCTCATCCAGATCTCGCCCGAATTTGTGCTGCAACGCTTCGTCTTCCAGTAGCTCGACGCGCAAGCGCAAACGGGTAATCGGGGTTCGCAGGTCGTGGGAAATCGCGCTGAACAACTGGCTGCGCTCTGTGAGGTAACGGCTGATGCGCACCCGCATGGTATTAAATGCTCGCCCGACCTCAGCCACCTCGCTGCCGCCCCCGATTTCGACTGGTTCGGCTTGCTCCTCGCCCAGCGACAAATCCCGCGCTGCACGGGCCAGACGCTTGAGGGGCCGACTTTGCCAGTGCACCAGCACACCGATGGAGAGCAATAAAAACCCGCTGCTCAGCGCGATAAACCATAACTGCATCGCGGGCAGGCCTTCTTCCTCAAGGCTGGTATAGGGCTGGGGCAACAGGGAAGCGATATAGAGCCACTCGCCGGGGGACATCTGGATTTGCGTCACCAGCACCGGGGGGTTGACCGGTTCAAGGGTCAGGGCAAAGTGCGCCCAGGAGCGCGGCAGCTCATCGAGCGTCAGCCCGGCGTTGAAGATCCGCAGGTCTTGCGGGCTGACAAACTGCACCGACAGGTCGACAGCGGGGCCCAGGGATTGGCGCAGCACTTGGTCCACGGCCTCAAGCACAGCCTGTTTGCGCTGGGTCAGTGGCAACGCGCGCATGTCCAGAGGCCGCTCATTGAGGCTGACGACAAAGCGTGTGCCGCCCATGCTGCGCATCTGGTCCAGCACCAGCGGCCGGTATGCCAGCGGCAGTGACTTCATGTAGGTGACGGTGGCGTTCATCGAATGCGCCAGGCTGCGCGCACTGGTGACAAGCCCTTGCAGTTGCGTGGCCCGCAGTTGCGACAGCCAGATCACGCTGGACAAGGTTTGCGCCAGCAAGATGGCGATCAAGGTGAGCAACAACATACGGCCGAGCAATGAGCGGGGCATACGCGGCCGGCGCCAGTACTTAATGACCATGACCTGTCGTGACCTCGGCGGCCAACTGATAGCCACTGCCGCGAATGGTGCGGATCAGTCGCGGGGGCTTTTCGGTATCGCGCAGGCGCTGGCGCAAGCGACTGACCGCCATGTCGACAATACGGTCCAACGGCATCAGGTCGCGGCCACGGGTGGCATTGCCGATGGTGTCGCGGTCCAGAATTTGTTGCGGGTGATCGAGAAACAATTTGAGCAAGGCAAAGTCGGCCCCCGAGAGGATGACTTCTTCGCCGTCGGTGTGAAACAGGCGATGGGTCACGGTGTTCAGGCGCCATTCTTCAAACGCCATGATCTCGTGACCGGCACCGGCACTGGCAAATTGCACACGCCGCAGCAGCGCCTTGATCCGCGCCTGCAATTCACGGGGGCTGAACGGTTTGCCCAGGTAGTCGTCGGCCCCCAGCTCCAACCCCAGCACGCGGTCGGTTTCGTCGGAGCTGGCGGTGAGCATGATGATGGGCGTCTGGGCACAACGGGGGTGCTGCCTGACCCAGCGACACAGGCTAAACCCATCTTCGTCGGGCAGCATGACGTCCAGTATCAATAAGTCGCAGGGCGTGTGTTCGAGGGCTTTGCGAAAGCCTGCGCCATCACTCACCGTGCTCACCTGAAAACCGGCGCGGGTCAGGTAGATGTCCAGCAGTTCGCGGATTTCCTGATCGTCGTCGACCAGCAAAATGGATTTACCGAGTGAGCTCACAGCGGTGTTCCTTATTGTTTTTGTGAGTGCGGCGTTTCGCGGTCAGGCGAACGCTTGTTGCAATGCCACGCCCGCCCCCATCAACCCCGGATACGGCGCGGTGACCAGCCAGACCGGTATGCCGTTGAGGTAATCGCTCATGCAACCTTTGTCAGCAAAGCTGCGGGCAAAACCACTGGCCATAAAGAGGTCGGCAAACCGTGGCACCACGCCACCAACAATGTAGACGCCGCCACGTGCACCCAGTGTCAGGACGTTGTTGCCCGCCACTCGACCCAGCCAGCAGCTGAACTGTTCAAGGACTTGTAAGGCAATCGGGTCGCCTGCCAGGGCAGCGGCCGTGATGGCGCGGTCACTGTCGAGCACAGGTGCATGCCCGTCCACCGCGCAAATCGCGCGATAAAGACGCGGCAAGCCGCTGCCGCTCAAGACGGATTCGGCGCTGACGTGACCGATTTCGTTGTAAATGTGCTGCCACAACAGGACTTCACGCGGGTTACTCATGGGCAAGTCAACGTGCCCACCCTCGCCCGGCAAGGCCATCCACTGCGCCTCGCCCAGGCTCAGCAACGTCCCGACGCCCAGGCCGGTGCCGGGCCCGATCACCACCGCAGGGCGCAGCGGTTCGGCCTGGCCGGCACACACTTGGCGCACGTCGCCCGGTTGCAGGCGCGTCATGCCCAGCGCCATGGCACTGAAGTCGTTGATCAGCAGCAGGTTGTCCACCTGCAACGTCTGACAAAACGCCGAACGGCTCAGGCGCCAGTGGTTATTGGTAAAGCGGAATTCATCGCCGCTCACCGGCCCGGCGACGGACAGGCACACCGCGCCGATCGCGCCCAGCGGCAAGTCCAGGCCTTGCAGGTAGAGCTTGATGGCATCTTCCGGGCATGCAAAGTCGGCAGTGGCCAGCACGCTGACTGCGCGCAGTTGATCGTTTTCCCACAAGGCAAACCGCGCATTGGTGCCGCCGATGTCACCGACCAGAGCAAGCTTCATTTAAGGTTTTCCAGAGACGAGGTAAAGGTACTGGCGCCCTGCTCGGCCGAGCTGAAGGCCTGGCGCATAAACGCAAACAACTCGCGCCCGGTGCCGACCGCGTCGCTCAGGGTGCCGATGGCCGGGGTGCGTGCGGCGAATTCTGCCTCATCCACCCACAGTTGCAACGTACCTTTGACGCCGTCGACGCGAATCATGTCGCCATCCTGCACCCGGGCCAGCGGACCACCGACGGCCGCTTCCGGGCTGACGTGGATCGCCGCAGGAATTTTGCCGGAAGCGCCTGACATGCGTCCGTCAGTAATCAACGCGACCTTGAAACCGCGGTCCTGCAACACCCCCAAAAACGGTGTCATCTTGTGCAGCTCCGGCATGCCGTTCGAACGCGGCCCCTGAAAGCGCATGACGGCGACAAAATCGTGTTCCAACTCACCTGCCTTGAACGCATCGGCCAGTTGTTGTTGATCCTGAAACACCCGCGCCGGGGCTTCGACAATTTGATGCTCGGGCGCCACGG
The DNA here is from genome assembly GCF_001042985.1 of Pseudomonas lundensis. Lineage (GTDB taxonomy): Bacteria > Pseudomonadota > Gammaproteobacteria > Pseudomonadales > Pseudomonadaceae > Aquipseudomonas > Aquipseudomonas lundensis. The sequence continues at coordinate 66,072 of NZ_JYKY01000010.1, read as the reverse complement.
CCGAAACTTTCATCACCCCGCGTCCCAGGTTGCCTTCCATCACCCGCAATCCGCCCTCGGACGAGAAGGCGCGTGCAACCGGACGCAAGATGCTTTCGTCGAGGCTTTCAATCGGGCCATCACGCCATACCAGCTCGCCGTCCACCAGGAACGGTTCGCGGGTATACAGGCTCAGGCCGCGACCTGCCACCGTGTTGACGTCTTCATGCAACAACCCGGCTTCCAGCAGCTCGCGAATCAGGAATGCCATGCCGCCAGCGGCCTGGAAGTGGTTGATGTCGGCCTTGCCGTTGGGATAGACGTGGGACAGGGTCGGCACGACTTCGGAAAGGTCCGCCATGTCTTGCCAGGTCAGTTGAATCCCGGCGGCCCGGGCGATGGCGGGCATGTGCAAGGTGTGGTTGGTGGAACCGCCGGTGGCATGCAACGCCACGATGGAGTTGACCAGCGAACGCTCGTCCACGATCTCGCCCAACGGCATGAAGTTGCCGCTTTGCCGGGTCAGGCGGGTGACTTGATGCGCGGCCTCGCGTGTCAGCGCATCGCGCAAAGGCGTGTAGGGATTGACGAACGAGGCGCCCGGCAAATGCAGGCCCATCACTTCCATCAACAGTTGGTTGGTGTTGGCGGTGCCATAAAACGTGCAGGTGCCGGGGCTGTGATAGGACTTCATCTCCGATTCGAGCAGCTCTTCTCGGCTGGCTTTGCCTTCGGCGTAGCGCTGGCGCACGTCGGCCTTTTCCTTGTTGGAAATGCCCGATGGCATCGGCCCGCCCGGCACGAAGATCGTCGGCAAATGGCCAAAGCGCAGCGCCCCTATCATCAGACCCGGCACGATCTTGTCACAAATGCCCAGCATCAGCGCCGCGTCGAACATGTTGTGCGACAGCGCGACCGCCGTCGACAGGGCGATCACTTCGCGGCTCAACAGGCTCAGCTCCATGCCCGCTTCGCCTTGCGTCACGCCATCGCACATGGCCGGGGTGCCACCTGCGAACTGCCCGACCGAGCCCATTTCACGCAGGGCCTTTTTGAGTTGCTCGGGAAAGTGCTCGTAAGGCTGATGCGCCGAGAGCATGTCGTTGTAGGACGAAACAATCGCTACGTTGGCGGCGTTCATCAAGCGCAGGTTGTTTTTATCTTCCGTGCCACACCCGGCCACGCCATGGGCGAAGTTGGCACATTGCAGCTTGCCGCGTTGCGGGCCATCACTGGCGGCGCCACGAATGAGTGTCAGGTATGCCTCACGGGTTGCTCGACTGCGGGCAATAAGACGCTCGGTGACTTCAAGAACGCGGGGATGCATGTGTTGAACTCCAGGCTAACGGATGTGGCGACCTGTGCGTGTCCTATGCTGATCGAGGGGCCAGACACGCACTTCGATCATTTGGACCCGTTGATTCAGGTCACTCGTTGTAGATAAAACAAAATATTGCCACCAAAATGGCTTGTTTTCTATTTCTATGCGAATAATCTTGTAATTCCAACAACAAATCGATGGCAGGCGCTTTCCATGACTCTACGAATCGCAATCAATGGTTTTGGCCGAATCGGCCGCAACGTCCTGCGCGCACTGTATACCCAAGGCTACCGTCAGGACCTGCAGATCGTCGCAATCAACGATCTGGGTGACAGCGCAATCAATGCACACCTGCTCAAGTACGACACCGTTCACGGCACTTTCGATGCAACCGTTGAGCACGATCAGGAAAGCCTGACCGTCAATGGCGACCGCATTGCCGTCACGGCTATTCGTAACCCGGCTGAACTGCCGTGGGCTGCATTGAAGATCGACGTGGTGTTCGAATGTACCGGTTTCTTCACCGAGCGCAGCAAGGCCGAGGCGCATATTAGCGCTGGCGCGCGCAAGGTGATTATCTCCGCGCCGGGCAAAAATGCCGACGCCACGGTGGTGTACGGTGTGAACCACGACATCCTGCGCCAATCGCATCAAATTATTTCCAGCGCCTCCTGCACCACCAACTGCCTGGCGCCGGTTGCCCAAATCCTGCACCGCGAACTGGGCATTGCCAACGGTTTGATGACCACCATTCATGCCTACACCAATGACCAGAACCTGACCGACGTTTACCACAGCGACCCGTACCGCGCGCGCTCGGCCACGCAGAACATGATCCCGAGCAAAACCGGCGCCGCCGAAGCCGTGGGCCTGGTATTGCCCGAACTGGCGGGCAAATTGACCGGCATGGCGGTGCGCGTCCCGGTGATCAACGTGTCGCTGGTTGACCTGACCGTCGAGCTCAAGCGCGAAACCACAGCGGCTGAAGTCAACGCGCTGTTCAAAGAAGCCAGCCAGCATTCCAAAGTGCTGGGCTATAACAGCCTGCCGCTGGTATCGAGCGATTTTAACCACAACCCGCTGTCGTCGATTTTCGATGCCAACCACACCAAAGTCAGCGGCAAGATGCTCAAAGTCCTGGCGTGGTACGACAACGAGTGGGGCTTCTCCAACCGCATGCTCGATAACTGCCTGGCGCTGTGCAACGCGGAGTGACGCGATGATCGGTATCAGCTTCACCACGGCCACCCTGGCGGCGCGCAAGCGTATCGCCCTGGTGGCGCACGATCACTGCAAAGGGTTCTTGCTGGACTGGGCCGAGCGTCACAAGGCCACCCTCAGCCAGCATCAGTTGTGCGCCACCGGCACCACCGGCCTGTTGCTGAGCCAGCGCCTGGGGCTGCCGATCGAAAGCATGATCAGCGGCCCGCTGGGCGGGGACCAACAAGTGGGGGCACGCATCGCTGAGCAACAGGTCGACATGCTGGTGTTCTTCTGGGACCCGTTCGAGCCGCAACCCCATGACCCGGACATCAAGGCCCTGCTGCGGGTTGCGGCGGTGTGGAACATCCCTGTGGCGTGCAATGAATGCAGCGCGGATTACCTGCTCAGCAGCCCGCTCATGAGCCAGCCCCACGATCACCGGGTGCCAGATTACGCCGCGTACTTGAAAGGACGCGTGTAAACCCGCAGGCACCTCGCCGTAAACCGCGCGTAAAAGGCGGGAGACAAAAACAGCGCTTGACCAAACGCACAGATGATAAGCATTATCATTCGCTCAAAATCGGTCTGGTAGCACTGTGAGTCAGTCCCACTTCAATCAAGTCTTCCTGACGCAACGGGTGATCCTGTTGCGCACGTTACAGCGGATGGTCAATAACCCGAGTACCGCCGAGGACCTGTTGCAGGAGACTTACCTGCGCGTCACCCGCGCGCTGAGCGAACGCACGGTCGAGCATCTGGAACCGTTTGTGTTCCAGACTGCGCGTAATCTGGCGCTGGACCACCTGCGCTCACGGCGTATTCAGTCGCGCACGGTGCTCGAAGACGTGCCGACCGAGGTCATCGAAAGCGTCCCCTCCTCACTCAGCACCCCCGAAGAAGCCCATCAAGCCGCGCAATTACTGGAGCGTTTGAGTGTGAGCCTGAGCCAGCTAAGCGCACGTCAGCAGCGCATATTCATTCTCAGTCGCCTGCATGGTTGCAGCTATCAGGAGATCGCACGAGAGCTTGACGTGTCCCTGAGCACCGTTCAAAAGGAACTCAAATTAATCATGGCAATCTGTGTCGGGGTAGCCGATCGAATCAATCGGCCGTAATCTTGCCGGGACAATCCCGTAAGAAAAATCCGACTTGGCCGCTTTCACGCCAAGGATTCCAAGACGTTGAACACCACTGTGCCTGAGACTGCCAAGGATCACCCGTGAAGGACACTCCACCCCCCGCCGTGCCGGAACTGGCGCAGGATGCTCTGCAAGACGGCGCCATGGATCAGGCGCTGGACTGGCTGATCACCCTGGAGTGTGCCGACGCCTCCGAAAAAGCAGCCTTTCAAGCCTGGCTCAAGGCAGACCCGGCCCATGCCCAAGCGTTTGCCAAAGCCCATGCCGTCTGGAATGGCCAGCCGCTGATTGACGCGGCACACACCCTGAACACACGCCGTGCGCCTACCGTGTTGCAACGCATTGGCCGTCACTGGAAACACGTGGCCACTGCGGCAGTGCTGGTGATTGGCGTGGGCAGTTACAGCAATGTGCCATTGCGCTTGCAGGCCGATCATTTGACCGTCGTGGGCGAGCGTCAGCGCCTGGAGCTGGAAGACGGCTCGAAAGTGTTGCTCAACACCAATTCCGCGTTTTCCAGCCACCGGGTCAATGCGCAAAGCAATGCGCGGTTGTATCAGGGTGAAGCGTTTTTCGAGGTCCCGGCCAATCTTGAATTCCCGCTGGTGCTCGATGCCGGCCCGGTTCGCGTCAGCGTGCGCGACACCGCTTTCGCCGTCAGCTACCTCAACGGGCAGGCTCAAGTGCGCGTGCAGCGCGGCGATGTCGATTTACGCATGAACAGCGTGGGCACGCAGATGCGGTTGTCTGCCGGGAACAGTGTGAGTATCGGCCCTAATGGTTTTGGCCAACCGGTCAAGCTCAACCCGCAAACCGATCTGGCCTGGGTTCAGGGACGTCTGGTATTCGAAAACTGCCCCATGAGCCAAGTGCTGGAGGAAGTGCGGCGCTATTACCCCGGCTGGATCGTCAACAATAACGAGCAACTGGCCAGCGTCTCAGTGACCGGCAATTACCGTCTGGACCAGCCTCTGGACATCGTACGTTCCCTCGCCCACATCACCTCGTCCAGCCTCTCGGAATTCCCGGCGCTGGTCATTCTCAACTAAATCCGGTTTTTTTTACGCGATAGCACGAGGTCATACGTCTCGTTGTAGTCAATGCAACTGATTCGCATTTTGAGTCAGCTTCGCAACTATAAGATTCGTTCACCACGGAGCGCTATCAATGCCCACACGTTTCAACAGCCGGTCCTCTTCCAACGGTCGCACCCGCCCAAAACACCCGTGCACTTTGTCGTTGTTGACCGTCGCCGTGCTGATGGCCGGCGCGCACGCCGTTCCGGCCATGGCCGCAACCGATGCGCCACCTGAACGCCGCGCTGTGGGCAATTACAAATTCGCGATATCGCAGCAGCCGCTGGTGTCGGCGCTCAACGACTTCACGGCCGTCACCGGCTGGCAAGTCGGTTTACCGGCCGAACTGGGGCAGAACGTGTCTTCACCGGGTGTACGCGGGTCTCTGTCGCCAGAAAAGGCACTCGACCGCCTGTTGATCGGCACCAACCTGGGCTACCGCAAACTGGGCAGCAATAACATCGTCCTCGAAAAACGTTCCGCCGGCAGCGGCACCCTCGCCCTGCAGCAAGTGACCATCAGCGCCACACGTCAGGAACAAGACGTCATCAGCGTGCCCAGCACCGTGACCGTGCAAGACCGTGAACAACTCGACCGTCAAAACGTCAACACCATCAAAGAACTGGTGCGCTATGAACCGGGCGTGTCCGTGGGCGGCGGCGGTCTGCGCGGCGGCATCAGCGGTTACAACATTCGCGGCATCGACGGTGACCGGATCCTGACTCAAGTCGATGGAGTTGAAATCCCCAACTCGTTCTTCAACGGTCCGTTCGCCAAAACCCAGCGCAACTACGTCGACCCGGAAATCGTCAAGCGCGTAGAAATCCTGCGCGGCCCGGCCTCGGTGCTGTATGGCAGCAACGCCATCGGCGGCGCGGTGAGCTACTTCACCCTCAACCCGGACGACATCATCAAACCGGGCCAGGAGGCAGGCGCACGCCTGAAGACGGGTTACAGTTCGGCCGACCGCAGCTGGCTCAAGTCCGCCACCGTGGCAGGCCGCGCCGACCAGTTCGACGGTTTGTTGCATGTGAGCCGCCGGGACGGCCACGAAACCGAATCCTATGGCAACCACGGCGGCACCGGCCTGACGCGCACTGCGGCCAACCCGCAAGACGTGAACACCACCAACGTATTGGCCAAGGCGGGCTGGAACTACAACGATGACGACCGACTGGCGTTCACCTACGAGAACTACCGGGACGAGCGCGACATCAACCAGAAAAGCGTGGTAGGCGGCCCGTTCAACCTGGGCCAACCGCTGGGCATGTACAAGTCACGCAACGGTAATGACACCGTGACCCGCGAGCGTTTCGGCATTGAAAACACCTTCGCGCTCGACAGCCTGCTGGCCGACCACGGCAAACTGAGCCTCAACTATCAGGTGGCCAAGACCGACCAAAGCACCGAAGAACGCTACTTCCCGTTCAGCCGTGATGTGTATCGCACCCGCGACACCCGCTATAAAGAGCAGCAATGGGTGTTCGATGCCCAGTTCGACAAAGCCTTCGCAGTCGGCCCCACCGACCATTTGCTGACCTATGGCACCACTTTGAAACACGACAAGGTCACCGGCTCGCGTTCCGGCAGCGCGGTGTGCCTTGCGGTAGGTGCTGGCTGTAAAGCAGTCGGCGCCCTGAGCACGGCCAAAGGCGACGTGTTCGCCAAAGTCAGCGACTTCCCGGACCCGACCATCGACACCTACAGCCTGTTTGCGCAAGACGAAATCAGCTGGAATCAATGGACCTTCATGCCCGGCGTGCGCTACGACTACACGCGCCTCAAGCCCAAGATCACCCAGGAGTTCCAGAACGCGGTCAACCCCGACGGTAAATACCCCGTCAGCGACGATGAAAAAACCTGGCACCGCCTTTCCCCAAAACTGGGCGTGACCTACGCGTTCAACGACCACTACACCTGGTTCGGCCAATACTCCGAAGGTTTCCGTACCCCGACCGCTAAGGCGCTGTACGGCCGCTTCGAAAACCTGCAGGAAGGTTACGTCGTCGAACCCAACCCCAACCTTGAGCCGGAAAAGAGCAAAAGCTACGAAACCGGCCTGCGCGGCCACTTCGACGAAGGCTCGTTTGACGTGGCGGTGTTCTACAACAAATACCGCGACTTTATCGATGAAGATAACGTCACCCCCGGTTATGACATGGACAGCTTCCAGAGCCGCAACATCAAGCACGCCACCATCAAGGGCGTCGAGCTTAAAGGCCAGTTGCAACTGGACGCCTTCGGGGCTCCGCGTGGCCTGTACACCAAAGGGTCGATTGCTTACGCCTATGGCCGCAACGATGACACCGGCCAGCCACTCAACAGCGTGAACCCGCTGACGGGAGTGTTTGGCCTCGGTTATGACCAGGACAACTATGGCGCTCTGGTGAGCTGGACCCTGGTCAAGAAAAAAGACCGCATCGACGACACCGCCTTCAAAGCGCCAGACATTCAGGGCAAACGATTCGAAACCCCGGGGTTCGGCATTGTGGACGTGAGCGCCTATTACAAAGTGACGCAAGACGTGACCGTCAGCGCAGGCGTGTACAACCTGACCGACAAAAAGTATTGGCTGTGGGATGACGTGCGCAGCTACGACGGCGTGGGTGAAGCATCGGCCGTAAACCCGGCCAACCTCGACCGCCTGACCCAGCCGGGCCGCAACTTCGCGATCAACCTGGTCTGGGACATCTAGCCGGCGTTCTCACTGCGCGGTGTTTTCGCTGCGCAGTGAGGATTTTTTACTGTCACGCGTCTTCTTGTTCGTCTAGTTACCAAGCGCATCTCATTCTCAAGGACATCTTCATGACCTCTCAAGACACTGCACAGCGTCCTGCCCTGCATTCCCAACGCCTGAACCAGATCACCCACGAGCCTCATCAAAAACTCGACGCGCTGGTCAAGGCCCACAAACCCTTTGAGACCCGGGAAAACTTTGCCCGCTTTGTGGTGGCTCAATACCTCTTTCAATCGGAACTGCAAGCGCTGTACACCGACCCTTCGTTGAAAGAAATCGTCCCGGACTTGCCAGAGCGTTGCCGCGCAGAGCAAGCCAAAGCTGACCTCGCAGACCTCAACACTGAAGTCCCGGCTCCTGTCGCAGGCGCGGTCAACGCGCCAAGCAAGGCTCACGCGCTGGGCTGGATCTTTGTGTCGGAAGGTTCCAAGCTGGGCGCCGCCTTCCTGATCAAACGGGCCGTGGCACTGGAGCTGAGCGACACCTTCGGCGCCCGTCACTTGGGCGAGCCAGCCGGCGGCCGCGCTGAAGGCTGGAAACGCTTCGTCAAAACCCTTGATGGCCTGGAGCTGAGTGCTGAAGAAGAGGCCGATCTAGACAAAGGTGCAGTAGCGGCCTTCGAGCGTTTCACCGTATTACTGGAACACGCCTACGCTGCTCAGCCAGAACTGGCTTAAGCTAGACCTGCTCGGTCGGCGCGCGCTGGCCGAGCACTCTTTTTTGCGTCTTGAGCTTATGACCCGCCAAACCCAATCCCCGTCGAAAATAGCCCAAATCCTCTTCGGCCTGCTGGCCTACGTCAGCCTGGGCATCGGCCTGATCGCCATCGTGGTGCCGGGGCTGCCGACCACCGAGTTCATTTTGCTGGCGGCCTGGGCCGCGACCAAAAGCTCGCCGCGACTGAGCGCCTGGCTGGAAAACCACCGCCTGTTCGGCCCGATCCTGAGCAATTGGCGCAACGGCAAAATCATTCAACGCAAAGCCAAAGTCAGCGCCACCATCAGCATGCTGATCTGCGCGGGGTTGATGTTGTACGTGCTTGAGCATCAATGGCCGGTATTTCTGGCCATTGCGGGCATGAGCCTGGGCAATCTGTGGATCTGGTCCCGGCCGGAACGGTTACCACCCGCGCTGTAGCAGGCGGCACCATCGCTTCAACCCGGCGCGCTTACAACGTCAATTCACCCGCATACAGCCCATAAGCCGCCGCCAGGGCCGCCACCACCACCGCTCCGAAGATCGCCCGTTCTGCGGCGACAAACAGCGGCTCACCCTGTTCACGTTTAGCCTTGGCAAAGAAGAACACCCCCGGCGCATACAGCAACGCCGACAGCAGCAAGTACTTGGGCCCCGCCGCATACAGCAACCACATGGCATAAATCAGGGCGATCAGCCCCACCAACAGGTCTTTGAAACGCGAACGGCTGGCCTGCGAGTAAGTCTCGCCCTTGATGCATAACAACACTGCATAAGCCGCCGACCACAGGTAAGGCACGAGGATCATCGACGACGCCAGGTAGATCAGGCTGGTGTACGTGCCCGCCGACACCAGGGTGATCAGCAGGAATATCTGGATCATGCTGTTGGTCAGCCACAGGGCGTTGACCGGGACATGGTTGGCGTTTTCCTTTTTCAGGAACGCCGGCATGGTGTTGTCTTTGGCCGTGGCAAACAGGATCTCGGCGCATAACAATGCCCACGAGAGCAGCGCCCCCAGCAACGAGATGGCTAACCCGATGCTGATCAAAATGGCGCCCCACTCCCCCACCACATGCTTGAGCACGCCAGCCATGGACGGGTTTTGCAGTTTGGCCAGTTCCGGCTGGGTCATGATGCCCAGCGACAGCACGTTCACCAGCACCAACAGTGCCAGCACCCCCAAAAAACCGATGACCGTGGCTTTGCCCACGTCCGAGCGTTTTTCGGCGCGCCCCGAATAAACACTGGCGCCTTCAATGCCGATAAACACGAACACTGTCACCAGCATCATGTTGCGCACCTGGTCCATCACGCTGCCCAGGCTGGGGGTTTCGGTGCCCCAGAAGTCCAGGGTGAAGATGTCGGCTTTAAACGCGACGCCGGTCAACACGATAAACATTACGATCGGGACGATTTTCGCCACGGTGGTGATCTGGTTGATAAACGCCGCTTCCTTGATGCCGCGCAGCACCAGAAAGTGCACACCCCACAACAACAGCGAGGCGCAGCCAATGGCGATGGGCGTGTTGCCCTGACCGAAGACCGATACGAAATACCCCAGCGTACTGAACAGCAACACAAAGTAGCCGACGTTGCCCATCCACGCGCTGATCCAGTAGCCCCAGGCCGAAGAAAAGCCCATGTAATCGCCAAAACCGGCCTTGGCGTAGGCGTAGACCCCGGAATCGAGTTCCGGTTTGCGGTTAGCGAGGGTCTGGAACACAAACGCCAGCGCCAGCATCCCCACCGCGGTAATGCCCCAACCAATCAGGACTGCCCCGCCAGCGGCGTGTTCCGCAATATTTTGCGGCAGCGAAAAAATCCCGCCGCCAATCATGGAACCGACCACCAGGGCGATCAAAGCATTAAGCCGAAGCTTCTGGGTTTGTTGCGACATCGCCACCTCGTTATTGGGTCTGGAACTGTTTTCGATACACGCTTAATAGGCTACAGATGTTCACTGACTAAATATATGCGCCGGTTAAACGTCTATAAGCACCCCGCAATAAGCCCCTTCTTTCTTAATCGCAAGATTTTCTATTGAAGCCTGAAAAAACAACCCTGTGTACATGACGTTTTTATTTCATGGCGCGGTTCATGAAATATGAAAGCGACATTTGCAAAACTGAAAATAGTGACTAGCTTCAATCCCCACGACCTTGTTGCCACATGCGTATTAAAAACCTGTAAGTCCTCTGGAGCGGGCCTTTCAGGAAGCGTCAAAATAATACGTGATTGCGACCTTCCCACGCGCCACACAATGGAATGTAGTAATGCCCTGATCTAAGTCAAACGGCTGAAATATCAACGGAATTATCTTAAGGCCTCACTTCTCCTGGATTGGAGTTAACACAAATGTCTGATACTCCCGGAAAACTACGATTGGGTGCGTTGGTTGCTCTGGTAGTCGGCTCAATGATTGGTGGCGGTATTTTTTCGCTACCTCAAAACATGGCAGCAAGTGCCGATGTTGGAGCCGTACTTATTGGTTGGGCAATCACCGCAGTCGGTATGCTGACCCTCGCTTTTGTCTTCCAGACCCTCGCTAACCGCAAACCCGACCTCGACGGCGGCGTCTACGCCTATGCCAAGGCCGGTTTTGGCGATTACATGGGTTTCTCATCCGCCTGGGGTTACTGGATCAGTGCCTGGTTGGGCAACGTCGGCTACTTTGTGTTGCTGTTCAGTACGCTGGGGTATTTCTTCCCGATCTTTGGTGAAGGCAACACCCCCGCCGCGATCATCGGCGCGTCGGTCCTGCTGTGGGCCGTTCACTTCCTCGTTCTGCGCGGTATCAAGGAAGCAGCGTTCATCAACCTGGTGACCACGGTGGCCAAGGTCGTGCCGCTGATCCTGTTCATTCTGATCGCGGTCTTCGCTTTCAAACTGGACATCTTCACCAGTGACATCTGGGGCCTGAAAAACCCTGATCTGGGCAGCGTGATGGACCAGGTGCGCAACATGATGCTGGTCACCGTCTGGGTGTTCATCGGTATCGAAGGCGCGAGCATCTTCTCTTCCCGTGCCGAGAAACGTTCGGACGTGGGTAAAGCCACTGTGATCGGCTTCATCACCGTGCTGCTGTTGCTGGTACTGGTGAACGTGCTGTCGCTGGGCATCATGACTCAGCCCGAACTGGCCAAACTGCAAAACCCTTCGATGGCGGCCGTGCTTGAGCATGTGGTCGGTCACTGGGGCGCGGTGCTGATCAGTGTCGGTTTGATCATCTCGCTGCTGGGTGCCCTGCTGTCGTGGGTCCTGCTGTGCGCCGAAATCATGTTCTCGGCCGCCAAAGACCACACCATGCCGGCCTTCCTGAAAAAGGAAAACGCCAACCATGTACCGGTCAACGCCTTGTGGCTGACCAACGCCATGGTGCAGGTGTTCCTGGTTATCACCCTGTTCTCGGCCAGCACTTACCTGTCGCTGATCTACCTGGCGACCTCGATGATCCTCGTGCCTTACCTCTGGTCGGCGGCTTACGGCCTGCTGCTGGCGGTGCGCGGCGAGACCTACGAGAACGCACTGGCAGAACGCAAGAAAGACCTGATCATCGGCGGCATCGCCCTGATCTACGCCGTGTGGCTGTTGTATGCCGGCGGCCTGAAATACCTGCTGCTATCGGCCCTGCTGTACGCACCTGGCGCGATCTTCTTCGCCAAGGCTAAACGCGAGACAGGCCAGCAAGTGTTTACCAGCATTGAAAAAGTGATTTTTGCTGCCGTCATCATCGGCGCCCTGGTGGCGGCCTATGGACTGTACGACGGCTTTCTGACCCTGTAAGTCCCTGTTTATGTACTTTGGAGGTTGACTGTAATGACCACGGAAAAAGTGAAATACGGCGTACATTCCGAAGCCGGCAAACTGCGCAAAGTGATGGTTTGCTCCCCTGGCCTGGCTCACCAGCGCCTGACGCCAAACAACTGCGACGAGCTGCTGTTTGATGACGTGTTGTGGGTCAACCAGGCCAAGCGCGACCACTTCGACTTCGTGACCAAGATGCGCGAGCGCGGTATCGATGTACTGGAAATGCACAACCTGCTGACCGACATCGTGGCGATGCCTGAAGCACTGGACTGGATTCTTGACCACAAAGTGACCCCCAATCAGGTGGGTGTGGGTCTGGTGCACGAAGTCAAAGCCTGGATCAAAAGCCTTGAGCCACGCAAAGCGGCTGAGTTCCTGATCGGTGGTGTGTCGGCCGACGACCTGCCGGACAGCTTCGGTGGCAAAACCATCGAGATGTTCCGCGACTTCCTCGGCCACACCAGCTTTATCCTGCCACCGCTGCCCAACACCCAGTTCACCCGTGACACCACCTGCTGGATCTACGGTGGCGTGACACTGAACCCGATGTACTGGCCAGCGCGTCGTCAGGAAACCCTGCTGACCACCGCGATCTACAAGTTCCACCCTGAGTTCACCAACGCCGACTTCCAGATCTGGTACGGCGACCCGACTCTGGACCACGGCAACGCCAGCCTTGAAGGTGGCGACGTGATGCCAATCGGCAAAGGCGTGGTACTGATCGGTATGGGCGAACGTACATCGCGCCAGGCCATTGGCCAACTGGCGCAGAACCTGTTCAAGAACAAAGCCGTGGAACGCGTGATCGTTGCCGGTATGCCTAAATCCCGCGCCGCGATGCACCTGGACACCGTGTTCAGCTTCTGCGACCGCGATCTGGTCACCATCTTCCCTGAAGTCGTGAACCAAATTGTTGCCTTCTCGCTGTACCCGGACGAGAGCAAACAGGGCGGCATTGACGTTCGACGTGAAGAAAGCAGCTTCCTGGATGTGGTCGCCAAAGCGCTGGGCGTTAAAGCCCTGCGTGTGGTTGAGACCGGCGGCAACTCCTTCGCGGCAGAACGCGAGCAGTGGGACGACGGCAACAACGTTGTGGCACTGGAGCCTGGCGTGGTGATCGGTTACGACCGCAACACCTACACCAACACCCTGCTGCGCAAGGCCGGTGTGGAAGTCATCACCATCAGCGCCTCTGAGCTGGGACGCGGCCGTGGCGGCGGTCACTGCATGACCTGCCCAATCATCCGCGACCCGATTGACTATTAATTCATCCCTTTGAATGCTTGCGCCAGCCCCGAACCGGGCGGCGCAAGCCGGTTACCAGAAACCCAGGAGATTCCCATGGCGTTTAACATGAAAAACCGCAGCCTGCTCAGCTTGGTGCACCACACCCAACGCGAACTGCACTACCTGCTGGACCTGTCTCGTGATCTCAAGCGCGCCAAGTACACCGGTACTGAAGAGCCGCACCTCAAAGGCAAAAACATTGCGCTGATCTTTGAAAAAACGTCGACCCGTACCCGTTGCGCGTTCGAAGTGGCCGCTCACGACCAAGGCGCCCACGTCACCTACATCGACCCGGTTTCTTCGCAGATCGGCCACAAAGAAAGCATGAAAGACACCGCCCGCGTTCTGGGCCGCATGTTTGATGCCATCGAGTACCGTGGCTTTGCGCAGGAAATCGTTGAAGAACTGGCCAAGTACGCTGGTGTACCGGTGTTCAACGGCTTGACCGCTGAATTCCACCCGACGCAAATGATCGCTGACGTGCTGACCATGCGCGAACACAGCGACAAGCCTCTGCACGACATCAGCTACGCCTACCTGGGCGACGCCCGCAACAACATGGGTAACTCGCTGCTGCTGATAGGCGCCAAACTGGGCATGGACGTGCGCATCGCCGCCCCTAAAGCCCTGTGGCCAGAAGAGTCGTTCGTTAAGCAATGCCAGGAATTCGCCAAGGAAAGCGGTGCCAAAATCACCCTGACCGAAGACCCTAAAGTGGTCGTCAAAGGCGTGGACTTCATCCACACCGACGTCTGGGTGTCGATGGGCGAGCCGGTTGAAGCCTGGAACGAACGCATCAAACTGCTGCTGCCTTACCAGGTCAACATGGACCTGATCAAAGCCGCCGAAAATATCCGTGTGAAGTTCATGCACTGCCTGCCAGCGTTCCACAACTGTGAAACCAAGGTCGGTAAAGATGTGGCTGAGCACCATCCAAACCTCAAAGACGGCATTGAAGTGACCGAGGAAGTGTTTGAATCCCCCTTCAACATTGCCTTTGAACAAGCCGAAAACCGCATGCACACCATCAAGGCAATCCTGGTTGCAGCCCTGGCTGATATCTAAGGACGTGCATGGCTGCCGGAGCGGGCTCGCCTGCTCCGGCACAACCCGGCTGTTGTGAACTTCCCTTCTATTAAGGAAATACCTATGCGTATCGTCGTTGCACTGGGCGGTAACGCCCTCCTGCGTCGCGGTCAACCCATGACTGCCGAGAATCAACGCGAAAACATCCGCACCGCCACTGCCCAAATCGCCCGCATCGCCACTGGCAATGAGCTGGTCGTCGCCCACGGCAACGGCCCGCAAGTGGGCCTGTTGTCCCTGCAAGCTGCCGCCTACACCGCCGTTAGCCCTTACCCGCTGGACGTTCTGGGGGCTGAAACCGAAGGCATGATCGGTTACATGATCGAGCAGGAACTGGGCAATCTGTTGCCGCAGGACGCGCCCTTCGCCACGTTGCTGACTCAGGTAGAAGTGGACCCCAAAGACCCGGCCTTCCAGAACCCGACCAAGCCGATCGGCCCGGTGTACAGCGAAGCCGAAGCCAAAAGCCTGGCCGCTGAAAAAGGCTGGAACATTGCCCCCGATGGCGACAAGTTCCGCCGCGTGGTACCGAGCCCTAAACCAAAACGCATCTTCGAAATCCGTCCGATCAAATGGCTGCTGGAAAAAGGCACCATCGTGATCTGCGCGGGCGGTGGCGGCATTCCGACCATGTATGGCGAAGACGGCAAGCTGCAAGGCATTGAGGCGGTGATCGACAAGGATCTGGCCTCTTCCCTGCTGGCGCAGCAACTGGACAGCGACTTGCTGGTCATTGCCACTGACGTCAATGCCGCCTTTATTGACTGGGGCAAGCCAACCCAGAAGGGCATTTCCCAGGCGCACCCTGACGAGCTGGAAAAACTCGGCTTCGCCTCCGGCTCCATGGGGCCAAAAGTGGAAGCGGCCTGTGAGTTTGCCCGTAAAACAGGCAAAACCGCCGTCATTGGCGCCCTGGCCGATATCGAGGCCATCGTTCAGGGCAAAGCCGGTACTCGCGTCAGCACTGAAAAATCTGGTATTACCTACTTCTGAACCGCGGGGCGGGCTTTCGGGCCTGCCCTTTTACCCCCCCGTCCAAGGAGTCACCCTATGGCCTCGTTCGAACCCGGTCACCTGCATATCCATCGCGAACCGCTGCAACCGGGCGATTTCGGGTATGACATCAAGATTGATTACCAGGTCGTTCAGGATCCCAAGGAAGGCAAGTCCATGCAGTTCGACATGCACGGTCAGATCAACGGAAAGGATTTCAAGGATTCATTCACGCTGCCTAAAGACGTGGCCTTCAATTTTGCCCACGATGCCTTTCAGATTGCTGTCAAACATGGCATTCCCAAGACCGCTGACATCCGTTCGATGCACGGTCACTACGACAAGATGTTTTCGGATGTGATGGCCCAGCTTAACCACAAACCCGGTGACCCGATTAACCTCGATCATCTGGACTGATCCTGCCTGTAGCCGCTGCCGCAGGCTGCGCCAGCCGCTACAGGACGCGTCTCTTTGTCCTGTTGCCTCGCCCAAGGCATACTGGCCGTCTCCCGGCCTACAGTGTTCCCCGTTCTCATGCGTATCCATGTCAGCTTTATTGACCGCGTCGGTATTACCCAGGAAGTGCTGGCACTGCTGGGGGCACGCCATCTCAATCTCGACGCCGTGGAGATGATCCCCCCCAACGTGTATATCGATGCCCCGACCTTGAGCCCGCACGTGCTCGATGAGTTGCGTGAAGCGCTGTTCCGGGTTCAGGGCGTGCAGTCGGTGAGGGTGGTGGACATCCTCCCGGGGCAGCGTCGGCACCTGCAACTTGATGCCCTGCTGGCCGCCATGACCGATCCGGTGCTGGCCCTGGACAGTGAAGGCCATGTGCTGCTGGCCAATCCGGCGCTGGTCTCGCTGTATGGCCGCGAACCTGCCGGCCAAAGCATTGGCGAGTTGTTCACCGATCCCGACTTGCTGAGCGCCTTGCTGGAAAACGGCTTTCGCTTGCCCCTGCGTGAAGTCACGCTCAATGGCCACCCGCTGATGCTCGATGCCACGCCGATTACCGACGCGGGGGCTTTGTTGACCCTGTATCAGCCCAGCCGCATCGGTGAACGTCTGGCCGCGCTGCATCACGACCACGCCGAGGGGTTTGACGCCTTGCTGGGTGAGTCGCCCGCAATACGTACCCTGAAGGCACGAGCCCAACGCGTCGCTGCTCTGGATGCGCCGTTGTTGATTCAGGGCGAAACCGGCACCGGCAAAGAATTGGTCGCCCGCGCGTGTCATGCCATCAGCGATCGCTTCGGCGCACCGTTTTTGGCCCTCAACTGCGCGGCATTGCCGGAAAACCTGGCCGAAAGCGAGCTGTTCGGCTACGCCCCCGGCGCCTTTACCGGCGCACAACGGGGTGGCAAGCCGGGGCTGATGGAATTGGCCAACAACGGTACGGTGTTCCTGGATGAAATCGCTGAGATGTCGCCCTACCTGCAAGCCAAACTGCTGCGGTTTTTGAATGATGGCAGTTTCCGCCGTGTGGGCGGCGAGCGCGAAGTAAAGGTCAATGTCCGCATCCTCAGCGCTACTCATCGCAACCTCGAAAAAATGGTCAACGAAGGCACGTTTCGCGAAGACCTGTTCTATCGGCTGAACGTGCTCAACATCGAAGTGCCTCCTTTGCGTGAGCGTGGCCAGGACATCCTGCTGCTGGCGCGCACGTTTATGCAGCAGGCCTGCACTCAAATACAGCGTCCGGTGTGTCGCCTGGCGCCCGGTACGTACCCGGCCTTGCTGGGTAACCGCTGGCCGGGGAACGTTCGCCAATTACAAAACGTGATCTTCCGCGCCGCGGCCATCTGTGAAAGCAGCGTGGTCGACATTGGCGACCTCGACATTGCCGGAACCTCCGTCGCACGCCAAAGCGACGCAGACGTCGAAACCCTGGAGCACGCCGTTGAAGGCTTCGAAAAAGCCCTGCTGGAAAAGCTCTACGTCAGCTACCCCTCGACCCGCCAACTGGCCAGCCGCCTGCAAACCAGCCACACCGCCATCGCCCACCGCCTGCGCAAATACGGGATCCCCGACAAGACCTGAAGGTTGCCCGCCCCTTCATACAACCCGCTTTCTACTCGACGTCGACATGATGCATGTGGCGTCGATGCCCACCGCCCGACCGTATTGATTTCGTTCCAGTGTAGCGAATTCGATACAGCCAAAGGCCGACGCAGTGCTGCAAGGCTTTGATCCCCTTCGTTTTTTTAAACCCGGTCGTCGTGTAGCGATTTCGCTACACACTCATCCTCCACATTCCATCCTGAAACCCATAACCACTTGATAAATAGACGTTTATTGATTGTGGCAGCCATCTTGCAGAGCAAACCTCAATGCGCTCGATCTTGCACGAGCATTTAACTGCGACCACCAGACGAGTCTGGCCTTGAGGAGTTTCCATGAGCGAATTGCGTTTTACTGAAGACCACGAATGGCTGCGCGCCGAAGCCGATGGCAGCGTGACCGTGGGCATTACCGCGTTTGCGCAAAACGCTCTGGGTGATGTGGTGTTTGTGCAACTGCCCGAGTTGCAGTTTTACGAAAAAGGCGCAGAAGCGGCCACCGTTGAGTCGGTCAAAGCCGCCAGCGGCGTGTACATGCCGCTGGACGGTGAGGTGCTGGAGGTTAACCCGGCGCTCGACAGCAGCCCCGAAGTGGTCAACGAAGATCCGTTGGGCGAAGGCTGGTTCTTCCGGTTCAAGCCGGCGCACGCCAACGCCGTCAGCCAGTTGCTGGATCAGGACGCCTATGACCGCCTGATCAAAGCCAATGCCCAAGCCTGAGGACAGCGCCATGACCATTAACCTGAGCACCGCCAACGAATTCATCGCGCGCCACATCGGCCCGGATCAGGCCGACGAGCACGCCATGCTCGCCACGCTGGGTTTTGACTCGCTAGAGGCCCTGAGCGCCAGCGTGATCCCCGAAAGCATCAAGGGCACCAGCGTTCTGAACCTGCCCGCCGGGCAAAGCGAAGCCGATGCACTGGCCTCGATCAAAGCCATCGCCGGCAAAAACCAGCTGTGCAAGACCTACATCGGCCAGGGCTATTACAACTGCCACACGCCCGCGCCGATCTTGCGCAACCTGCTGGAAAACCCGGCGTGGTACACGGCCTACACCCCCTATCAACCAGAAATTTCCCAAGGCCGCCTGGAAGCACTGCTCAATTTCCAGACCCTGATCAGCGACCTCAGTGGCTTGCCGATTGCCAACGCGTCGTTGCTCGACGAAGCCACTGCGGCGGCCGAGGCCATGACCTTCTGTAAACGCCTGAGCAAAAACAAATCCGGCCGCGCATTCTTTGCTTCGCGCCATTGCCACCCGCAAACCCTCGACGTGTTGCGCACCCGTGCCGAACCGCTGGGCATCGAAGTGGTGGTGGGCGACGAGCGCGGCCTGAGCGACCTGTCTCCGTTCTTCGGCGCGCTGCTGCAATACCCGGCGAGCAACGGCGATGTGTTCGACTACCGCGAGCTGGTCGAGCGTTTTCACGCCACCCACGCACTGGTGGCCGTGGCCGCTGACTTGCTGGCCCTGACCCTGCTGACCCCACCGGGGGAATTCGGCGCCGATGTGGCCATCGGAAGCGCCCAGCGTTTTGGCGTGCCCTTGGGCTTCGGCGGCCCGCACGCGGCATATTTCGCCACCCGTGATGCGTTCAAACGCGACATGCCGGGGCGCTTGGTGGGTGTGTCGGTGGATCGTCACGGCAAACCTGCGCTGCGTCTGGCCATGCAAACCCGCGAGCAACACATCCGCCGCGAGAAGGCCACGAGCAATATCTGCACGGCACAAGTGTTGCTGGCCAACATGGCAAGCATGTACGCCGTCTACCATGGCCCTCAGGGCCTGACTCAAATCGCCCGGCGCGTTCATCAGCTCACGGCCATTCTGGCCAAGGGCCTGACTGCACTGGGGCTCAATGTCGAGCAAATCGAGTTTTTCGACACCCTGACCCTGCACACCGGCTCCAGAACAGCGGCCCTGCATGCCAAGGCACACGCCAGACACATCAACCTGCGCGTGGTGGATGACGAGCGTCTGGGGGTGTCGCTGGATGAAACCTGCGGCCCGTCCGATGTCACTGCACTGTGGGCCCTGCTCGCAGCCGAGGGTCAAGCGCTGCCAGACGTCGACACGCTGGCCGCCACCGTGAGCAGCACCTTGCCGCCTGCCCTGCTGCGCCAATCGCCAATCCTCAGCCACCCGGTGTTCAACCGTTATCACTCTGAAACTGAACTGATGCGCTACCTGCGTCGTTTGGCAGACAAGGATCTGGCACTGGATCGCACCATGATTCCGCTGGGCTCTTGCACCATGAAACTCAACGCGGCCAGCGAGATGATCCCGGTCACTTGGGCCGAGTTTGGCAACCTGCACCCGTTTGCACCGGCCGAACAAAGTCAGGGCTACCAGCAGCTCACGACTGAACTGGAGGCCATGCTGTGCGCTGCCACCGGTTATGACGCCATTTCCCTGCAACCCAACGCCGGTTCACAGGGTGAATACGCCGGGCTACTGGCCATACGTGCCTATCACCAGAGCCGTGGCGACGAGCGCCGCGACATTTGCCTGATCCCGTCCTCGGCCCACGGTACCAACCCGGCAACCGCCAACATGGCGGGCATGCGCGTGGTGGTCACGGCCTGCGACGCCCGTGGCAACGTTGACATCGAAGACCTGCGCGCCAAGGCCATCGAGCACCGCGAACATCTGGCGGCACTGATGATTACCTACCCGTCGACCCACGGCGTGTTCGAAGAAGGTATCCGTGAAATCTGCGGCATCATTCACGACAACGGCGGTCAGGTGTACATCGACGGCGCCAACATGAATGCGATGGTGGGCTTGTGCGCGCCGGGCAAGTTCGGGGGCGACGTGTCTCACCTCAACCTGCATAAGACCTTTTGCATCCCCCACGGCGGTGGGGGCCCGGGCGTCGGCCCGATTGGCGTCAAGTCGCACCTGACCCCCTTCTTGCCAGGCCATGCCAGCTTGCCTCGCACACAGGGCGCCGTGTGCGCCGCGCCATTTGGCAGCGCGAGCATTCTGCCCATTACCTGGATGTACATCCGCATGATGGGCGGCGAAGGGCTCAAGCGCGCGTCGCAAATGGCCATTCTCAATGC
This sequence comes from Pseudomonas lundensis, assembly GCF_001042985.1. Taxonomy (GTDB): domain Bacteria; phylum Pseudomonadota; class Gammaproteobacteria; order Pseudomonadales; family Pseudomonadaceae; genus Aquipseudomonas; species Aquipseudomonas lundensis. The sequence goes on along the minus strand of NZ_JYKY01000010.1, from coordinate 45,613 downwards.
CAACTACATCGCCCGTCGCCTCGAAGAGCACTACCCCGTGCTGTATTCGGGCAGCAACGGGCTGGTGGCACACGAATGCATCCTCGACCTGCGCCCGCTCAAAGACAGCAGCGGGATCAGCGTGGATGACGTGGCCAAGCGCCTGATCGACTTTGGGTTCCACGCGCCAACCATGTCGTTCCCGGTGGCCGGCACGCTGATGATCGAACCTACCGAAAGTGAGTCCAAACACGAACTGGATCGCTTCTGCGACGCCATGATCCGCATCCGTGAAGAAATCCGCGCGGTAGAAAACGGCACGCTGGATAAAGAAGACAACCCGCTGAAAAACGCCCCGCACACGGCGGCGGAAATGGTCGGAGAATGGACCCACCCGTACAGCCGCGAACAGGCGGTGTACCCGGTCGAGTCGTTGATCGAAGGCAAATACTGGCCGCCAGTGGGGCGTGTCGACAACGTCTTCGGCGATCGCAATCTGGTCTGCGCCTGCCCGTCAATCGAGAGCTATCAGGAGGCCTGACACCCCCTCAGCTCCCGCCGCAGCGATTTAAACCGGTGCGGCGGGAGCATTGACCTTATGCCAATCCTTTTATAAGAAACCGGAGAACCCCATGTCGTTAAGCGTGTTCGACCTGTTCAAAATTGGCATCGGCCCTTCCAGCTCACACACCGTTGGTCCCATGCGGGCCGCTGTGCGGTTTGTTGAAGGGTTGCAGCGTGATGCGCTATTGCAACAAACCGCCTGCGTCAAAGTGGAACTGTATGGCTCGCTCGGGGCCACCGGCAAAGGTCACGGCAGTGACAAGGCCGTGCTGCTGGGGCTCGAAGGCGAACACCCCGACACCGTCAATACGGACACCGTGGACGAACGTCTGGCCACGATTCGCCACAGCGGCCACCTCAACCTGCTGGGCCACCACAGCATCGAGTTCAACGAAAAGCTGCACCTGGCGATGATTCGTAAACCCCTTCCCTATCACCCGAACGGCATGATTTTTCGCGCCCTGGACGACGCTGGCATTCAGATCCGCAGCCGCGAGTATTACTCGGTGGGGGGCGGCTTTGTGGTGGACGAAGGGGCGGCGGGCGCTGACCGGATCGTCGAGGACAGCACCGAACTCACTTACCCGTTCAAGACCGCCAAAGACCTGTTGCGCCACTGCGTCACCCACCACCTGTCGATCAGCCAGGTCATGCTGGCCAACGAGCGGGCGTGGCGACCCGAAGCCGAGACCCGCAGCGGGTTGTTGAACATCTGGCAAGTGATGCAGGACTGCGTCAGCGCGGGCTGTCGACATGAAGGCATTCTGCCTGGCGGGTTGAAGGTCAAACGTCGGGCGGCGGCCTTGCATCGTCAGTTATGCGCTCACCCTGAAGCCTCATTGCGCGACGCCTTGTCGGTGCTCGACTGGGTCAACCTGTACGCGCTGGCCGTGAATGAAGAAAACGCCAACGGTGGCCGCGTGGTCACGGCCCCGACCAACGGCGCGGCCGGCATTATTCCAGCGGTGCTGTATTACTACATGCGTTTTATCGGTGGCGCCAATGAAGACGGCGTGGTGCGCTTTTTGCTGACGGCGGCGGCCATCGGCATTTTGTACAAAGAAAACGCGTCGATTTCGGGGGCCGAAGTGGGCTGCCAGGGCGAAGTCGGCGTGGCGTGCTCCATGGCCGCAGGTGCCTTGTGCGAGGTGCTCGGCGGCACGGTGCAGCAAGTCGAAAACGCCGCCGAAATTGGCATGGAACACAACCTGGGGCTGACCTGCGACCCGATTGGCGGTCTGGTGCAAGTGCCTTGTATCGAGCGCAACGCCATGGGTTCAGTGAAAGCCATCAACGCAGTGCGCATGGCCCTGCGCGGCGACGGCCAGCATTTTGTTTCGCTGGATAAAGTGATCCGCACCATGCGCCAGACCGGCGCCGACATGAAAAGCAAATACAAAGAAACGGCTCGCGGCGGCCTGGCCGTCAACATTATTGAGTGCTGATTTTCAAGGAGTCATGAATGTCTACCGAACCCCTGCTTAAAACCCCGCTGCACGCCCTTCACCTGGAGCTAGGCGCGCGCATGGTGCCGTTTGCCGGCTATGACATGCCGGTGCAATACCCGCTGGGCGTGCTGAAGGAGCATTTACACACCCGTGAGCACGCCGGGTTGTTCGATGTCTCGCACATGGGCCAGATCCGGCTGCGCGGTGCGCAGGCAGCCCAAGGCCTGGAGACGCTGGTCCCGGTGGATATCCGCGACCTGCCGGTGGGCATGCAGCGCTATGCCATGTTTACCAACGAGCAAGGCGGCATTCTGGATGACCTGATGGTGGCCAATCTGGGCAATGACACGTTGCTTCTGGTGGTCAACGCCGCCTGCAAGGAACAGGACCTCGCGCACCTGCGTCAACACTTGGGCGATCGCTGCGAGATTGAACCGCTGTTTGAATCGCGCGCACTGCTCGCCTTGCAAGGTCCCGATGCAGTCAACGTGCTGGCGCGTTTGGCACCGGACGTGGCCAAGATGACATTCATGCAATTTGCCCCGGTCAAACTGATGGGCGCGGACTGCTACGTCAGTCGCTCTGGCTATACCGGTGAGGACGGTTTTGAGATTTCAGTACCGCGCGAACAAGCTGAAGCACTGGCGCGTCATTTGCTCGACCAACCCGAAGTCAAGGCCATCGGCCTGGGTGCGCGGGACTCGCTGCGACTCGAAGCCGGGTTGTGCCTGTACGGCCATGACATGAATGAAGCCACCACACCGATCGAAGCCAGTTTGCTGTGGGCCATTTCAAAGGCGCGCCGCGCAGACGGGCCTCGTGCAGGCGGCTTCCCGGGGGCAGAAACAATCTTCGCCCAACAACAAGGCGGCGTTGCACGCAAACGGGTCGGCCTGCTGCCCCAAGAGCGAACACCCGTGCGCGAAGGAGCCGAGATTGTGGATGCTGAGGGCACTGTTATTGGCCAAGTGTGCAGCGGTGGGTTTGGTCCGACGCTGGGAGCCCCGCTCGCCATGGGCTATCTGGACTTCAACCATACGCCTGTCGACAGCGAAGTCTGGGCAATCGTGCGCAGTAAGCGAGTCGCGATGAAAGTGTCCAAAATGCCGTTTGTGCCGCAGCGTTATTACAGAGGTTAAACGCTTCACTGGAAGTTACACAGTTGCATGTTTACGCCATGCGCGTGTCATGCAACTGCCCCATTACCGTGCAAACTTTCGATAGTGAAAGCGTGCACTTAATGTCGAAAATAATTGAACCTTTCTATACCGCCACTGTGCTGCAAAAAAGCGCCGGGGCCTCTGAAAATCAGGGATAGACGGTTTATTTTCGGGGCTTGTTTTTATCGTCTAAGTTGTCGTAGAGTTTGCTCACTGTGTTTGCATGGGTCGCTGGAATCGTGACCTGGGCAGTAGCTCTAAGTTTGCTACAACCCGTTCGACGTCTCTTACTTTCCTGCAACCCAGCACCAGTACTCTTTCAGGTGAAAGAGACTGTCATTAATTGTTAGCGTCAAGGAATTAAGAAATGTCCCAACGTCAGAGCGGTACCGTTAAGTGGTTTAACGATGAGAAAGGTTTTGGTTTTATCACGCCGGAAAGCGGACCGGATCTGTTCGTGCACTTCCGCGCCATTCAGGGCAACGGCTTCAAGAGCCTGAAAGAAGGCCAGAAAGTCACCTTCATCGCCGTGCAGGGCCAAAAAGGCATGCAGGCTGACGAAGTTCAAGCCGAAGCTTAACGTTCTCGAACAGAAAAGCCTCTGATGGTGACATCAGAGGCTTTTTTATGGGCGCAATTCCGTAAGATGGCTTTTTTCTTTTAGAGACCCTGCCATGTCGAAACAACCGTTAAGCCCTCAAGGCGTGTTTCCCGCCGCTGGACTGGGGCGCCGCCTGGCAGCCATGTTCTACGATTTTTTGTTGTGCACGGCGCTGATGATCGTCACCACGTTCCTTTACAAACTGATCATGATGGCTTTTATCGGCGAGGCCAAAATGCGTGCCTTGTCTGAAGCCGGTGCCCTTGACGGCGATCCGCTGCTGTCGACACTCCTGTTTTTTGTCTTGTTCGGCTTCTTTGCCAAGTTCTGGACCCACTCCGGGCAAACCCTGGGCATGCAAGTGTGGGGGGTTCGTGTTCAGAACGCAGACGGAACAGCTATCAGTCTGTGGCAGGCGCTGTTGCGTTTTATTGTGTCCATCGGCTCGTGGTTATGTTTCGGGCTGGGTTTTTTCTGGTCATTGATCGACAAGCAAAAACGCACCTGGCATGACATGTACTCCAACACGCAGCTCGTCAGAATTCCCAAGCAAAAAAAGAAATAACACGCCGCACAAAAAAAGCCCGTATCGCTTGATACGGGCTTTTTTGTTGTGCAGTGCTCACCTCAGGTGGCGATAACCTCCCTCACCCCAGGCGAGCCCACTGCTTACTCAGCCAGTTTGAAAGTAATGAAACTGGCACGGCCTTGACGCAGGACGCGCATCGACACCGAACGGTTTTTCGGCAATGCCTTGGCAATTTCAGTGAACTGCTTGGCATCGCTGATCGCCTGGTTGTTCAGGTGCGTGATGACGTCGCCTGGACGCAGACCAATCAAGGCTGCCGGGCCATCCTGAACATCCTTGATGATCACGCCACCTTTGATGTCGTTGGTTTTCTTCTGCTCGTCACTCAAGTCCGCCACAGAAACGCCCAGACGGTTGCTGCTGCGCTCTGCGCCGCTTGGCGAATCCATTTCCTTGCCTTCATCGGGGATGGCGCCCACGGTCAGGTCGAGGGTTTTACGCTTGCCGTCGCGCACGACTTCAAGGCTTGCCTTGCTGCCGGCCTTGAGTGCGCCTACCAGATGCGGCAAATCGGCTGACATGACAATCGGCTGACCGTTCATGCTGAGGATCACATCCCCCACTTGCAGCCCGCCTTTGGCAGCCGGACCGTCTTCCAGTACCTGAGCCACCAGCGCACCGGCAGGCTTTTCCAGACCGAAGGATTCAGCCAGGTCTTTGTTGACCTCCTGAATCACTACGCCCAGCCAGCCACGGCTGACCTTGCCACCGCTTTTGAGCTGGTTGGACACGTCCATCGCCACATCGATAGGGATTGCGAACGACACGCCCATAAAGCCGCCTGAGCGGGTGTAGATCTGGGAGTTGATACCGACCACTTCACCGGCCAGGTTAAACAACGGACCGCCCGAGTTACCGGGGTTGATGGGCACGTCGGTCTGGATGAACGGCACATAGCTTTCGTTCGGCAGGCTGCGGCCGATGGCGCTGATGATGCCTTGGGTCACTGTATGATCGAAACCAAACGGTGAACCGATGGCAACCACCCATTGGCCAGCCTTCAAGTCTTGAGACTTGCCGAGTTTAAGCACGGGCAGGTTTTTGCCTTCGATTTTGAGCAGCGCCACATCGGAGCGCGGATCAGTACCGATCAATTTCGCTTTCATTTCGCTGCGGTCTGACAGGCGAACGATAATTTCATCCGCATCGGCCACCACGTGATTGTTGGTCAGGATGTACCCGTCAGGAGAAATGATGAAACCCGAACCCAGGGACTGGGCCTCGCGCTGACGCCCGCCGCCGCTGCGCGGTGGCTGCGGAATGCTGCGTTCGAAGAAGTCACGCAGGCCTGGCGGCAAGCCTTCCAGATCTGGCATTTGCCCCATGTTGGAGACGCGACGTTCCGGGAGTTTCTGCGTAGTACTGATGTTGACGACCGCCGGGGAAGCTTGTTCCACCAATTGCGTAAAGTCCGGCAGTTGCACCACCGGCGCATCAGCCAGGGCCGGGACTGCCTGCCCTAGCATCATCACGGCCGCAAAAATGGGTAAGTAATTTTTCAATCGAGGCATCGACATACAGCTCCCGTTAATAGCAAGCAGAGTTAAGCGGCTGGCATTCAAAGTTCAAGGTCAAAGCATAGACCTTAATTTTGGATACCCGAAAACAAACAAGGCCAGAGCCTTTAGGGCTCTGACCTATAGAAAAAGATGAAACGTTTGGCAAATGAAATTCTTCACCAGACATTTCTGCACACCACTATGGCTTGGCCTGTGTGGAGGCCTGACCCGGGCGCATATTCAATGCAATGCGCTCAGCGGTTCCGATCGGGATTTCCCCGACCACCGTGGCGAGCATATCGCCATTATTGGTGGTGAGATGCCTTGAAACCGCCGCAGTAGGCCCTAGCTGGACCCGTGTATCAGGGGCTGAAGCGCCATTGAGAGGCTCAAGAAAGACAGAAAATCGTGTCAAACCGTCGTCGTACAAGAGACTGGTGACTTCGGATTTGCTCTTCGGATCACGGTGAACGGTGCTGTTGACCAATTCAAAGCCCGGAGGCAGCCAGTCGGAGTGCCAATTATTGACTTGCTTGACGACAAGGTCTTTGGGCTCCAGAGCAGCGATCTGACGGCATTGAGCGCCGGGGTTGAGCGAGGTGACCTCTGGCGTATGAGGATCGAGTTCGGTGAACTGGAAGCGCTCCAGCAACTGCCCCTTGTCATTGAGTAACAATGACTTGAGCGGCAGACCGGTCTGTTTATCCAGATACAACTCAACCCCATAGCGGTGCTGATCCCGTGGGGTCAGCGAGATGATGGCAGCGGGCCGCCCTGCTACGCGCGAATCACCCGACTTGGCGACGCTGTACCAGTTGCTGATTTTATCGACATCCAGTTTACGTACTGCCGTTGCAGATACCCCTGCGAGCCCGGAAACCAGCTTGCCCGTTACACATTCAGTACGGCCATTGGTGCGAACGACCTCTTGCGCAGGGCCGTCAAGTTGCAGCAAGCGCTCACGAACGTTCCCATCCTGCACCAAGTGCCAGATGCTGTGGGTAGAAAAACTACCGTTGCGTTCGTAGACAAAAGTACCTTGATAGCTCTGCTGCTGCTCAGCCTGACCGAGACGTTTAAGCCAGTCCCGGGCTTCATCGGCATGGGCTGGTGCTGCAAACCAGCCACTGAGCAACAGCGGTAACAGAGGGAGGACGCGCATGGTAGTCTTAACGGTTTTCCAGGCTGGCTGCACGAGCGTATGGCAGGACACCTTCAGTGCCTTTCATGGCGGCTTGCTGGGCATGCTGACGCAGGTAGCCGGGTAAACGCTGATCCTGCCAGCCGGACTGGCCTTGCAGTACACCGTTAGCCATCGGACCCGTCGCCTGATCGGCGCTTTCGCTGTAGTTGGCCAATACCGCAGGACCTTTAACCATCGGAGCGCTCATGCTTGGCTGGCTGCCTTGCTGGGCAAGTTGCGCACCCACGATGTCATCCTGGTTGTAAAGCCTTACACCTGCCAGTACTGCCACGGTCACCGAAGCAGCAACAGCCAGACGGCCAATGCTCTTCCAGGGACCACGGGCCACTTTGGCCGGGGTTTGCTCTTCGGCCAATGCAGCCGATACGGCCGATGCGATGTCCAGCCGTGGAATCATCAAATCCTTGTGCATTGCCGCACGGGCCACCTGGTAACGCGACCAGGTATCACGTGTGTGCGCATCGTCGAAGGCATTCAACACCCGACGTAGTTCCAGTTCGTCCGCTTCGTTATCCATCACCGCGGACAGCGATTCCTGCAGGGCTTCACGACTCATGGCGGTTCCTCTCTTGGCTGTCGCCGCTGTCTCAGGTTTCCTGCAACAAAGGTTGCAGGGCTTTATCGATGGCTTCCCGAGCGCGGAAAATCCGGGAGCGCACGGTACCCACCGGACATTGCATGACGCTCGCAATGTCCTCGTAACTCAGACCGTCGAATTCGCGTAAAGTTAACGCCGTTCGTAGATCTTCTGGTAATAGCTGAATCGTGCGATGAACGGTCCCTTCGATCTCGTCACGGAGCAATGCGCGCTCCGGCGATTCAAGATCTTTGAGGCCGTGGTCACCATCGTAAAACTCAGCGTCCTCAGAACTCACATCACTGTCAGGCGGACGTCGACCGCGTGATACCAGGTAGTTTTTCGCCGTGTTAATGGCGATACGGTACAGCCAGGTATAAAAAGCGCTGTCACCGCGAAAATTACCAAGTGCCCGGTAAGCCTTAATAAAGGCTTCTTGTGCAACGTCCTGGGCTTCATGGGTGTCGTGCACAAAACGCACGATCAACCCGAGAATTTTGTGCTGGTATTTCAGCACTAGCAGATCAAATGCACGCTTGTCGCCACGCTGTACGCGCTCGACCAGCTGCTGATCCTCTTCCTGGGTTAGCATGAATACTCCTCATAAGACCGAGAGGGAGATTGCTTTGCTAAGTGATCAGGCTTGCAAACATAGACTCGGGCATTGCGCAAAAGTTCTCTCCCCCTGGCAAGTTTCCTGCGCACTCGGATTTGGCACGCACGAAAACGCAGCTCGGGCCTTGCCGGCTGCGTCGATAATCTTGTCGTTGAATTTACCTGCTGAAGCCGTACCGCAAGCTCCGCTTCAAAGCCAACGCTGCTCCCCTTCATGATGGGCAACCCTCTATGGAACATTGGCCTATAGAAAAAGTTCAATATTCTGGCGAGGTGCCGCGCATTGATTCACTGCATCGTAATGGGGCTTTACACCCCTCGGGCCCGACCGATTCTGGCAGATTTATTCTGCAAATCGGCATACAGATCCCACACGAGTGAGGCACACTTCGTGCCCGCTGTAGTTTCACAATGCCATAAAGGCCCGGCTATTGTGCCGATCCCCCCCTCTATATACTAGTGGGCGCTTTTTTTGCGGACGTCAGAAGAATGAGCCAACATTTTCAACATGATGTGCTGGTGATTGGCAGCGGCGCTGCCGGTTTGAGCCTCGCGCTTACCCTGCCCAGCCACTTGCGCATTGCAGTCCTCAGTAAGGGCGACCTGGCCAATGGCTCGACGTTCTGGGCACAAGGTGGCGTGGCCGCCGTGCTGGATGATACCGACACCGTTCAATCCCATGTCGAAGACACGCTTAACGCCGGAGGCGGGCTGTGTCATGAAGACGCCGTGCGTTTCACCGTCGAGCACAGCCGCGAAGCCATTCAGTGGCTGATCGATCAAGGCGTGCCCTTCACCCGCGATGAACCTGCCGACCCGCAGCATGCCGGTTTTGAGTTTCACCTCACCCGTGAAGGCGGGCACAGTCATCGGCGCATCATCCACGCCGCCGATGCCACTGGCGCGGCCATTTTCAAAACCTTGCTCGAACAGGCACAGCAACGGCCCAACATTGAGCTGCTCGAACAACGGGTAGCGGTGGACCTGATCACCGAGCGCAGACTAGGCCTGGAGGGCGATCGCTGCCTTGGCGCCTATGTACTCAATCGCAGCACCGGGGAAGTCGACACGTTCGGGGCGCGCTTCACCATTCTGGCGACCGGCGGAGCCGCCAAGGTCTACCTCTATACCAGCAACCCGGATGGCGCCTGTGGCGATGGTATTGCCATGGCCTGGCGCTCGGGCTGCCGAGTGGCGAATCTGGAGTTCAACCAGTTTCATCCCACCTGCCTGTACCACCCGCAAGCCAAAAGCTTTTTGATCACCGAAGCCCTGCGCGGCGAAGGCGCGCATTTAAAACTGCCAAATGGCGAGCGATTCATGCACCGCTTTGATCCGCGCGGTGAACTGGCGCCTCGCGATATCGTCGCCCGCGCCATTGACCATGAGATGAAGCGCCTGGGCATTGATTGCGTCTACCTGGACATCAGTCATCAGTCCGAAACCTTCATCAAAACCCACTTCCCGACGGTGTATGAGCGCTGCCTCGGCTTTTCCATCGACATCACCCGCCAGGCCATCCCGGTCGTCCCGGCTGCGCATTACACCTGCGGCGGCGTGATGGTGGACGCCCATGGCCGAACCGACGTCCCGGGCCTGTATGCCATTGGCGAAACCAGCTTCACCGGCCTGCACGGCGCCAACCGAATGGCCAGCAATTCGCTGCTGGAATGCTTCGTGTACGGCCGTGCAGCCGCTGACGACATTCTCTCGCAATTGCAACAAGTGGCCATTCCAGTGGCCCTGCCCAGTTGGGATGCCAGCCAGGTGACCGACTCGGATGAAGACGTGATCATCGCCCACAACTGGGATGAGCTGCGGCGCTTTATGTGGGACTACGTGGGCATCGTGCGCACCAACAAGCGATTGCAACGCGCGCAACACCGCGTGCGGTTGTTGCTGGATGAAATCGACGAGTTCTACAGCAACTACAAAGTGAGCCGCGACCTGATCGAGTTACGCAATCTGGCGCAAGTCGCCGAATTGATGATCCGCAGCGCCATGGCGAGAAAGGAGTCCCGGGGCTTGCATTACACCCTTGACTACCCGGACATGCTGCCCGAAGCACTGGATACTATTCTGGTGCCAACCACCTACGCCGACTGAATTTGAGCCGTACGCGCAAGCGCCGATGCTGATCGGGCGCCAGCGCGTCGCGGGGAATGCACACCGCTCGCACGCGGCGCTCCCCGCGTCGGCTGAAGCGCACAATCACCAACACCGGCAGCGCCATGCTGTCACGGCGCAACTGCACCGCTTGCCAACCCGTGGCGCGGCTCCATAACTGCCAGCCCTCGACCGTACGGCGCAACCCCGTAATAGCCGTCGGGTGAGTCAAGCGAATATGCCGTGGCCACACCCAAATCCCATGGGTCAGGCACGCTAAAACACCGAGCATGCGGGCCCAGAGGGGAATCGACAGAAGGCATATTGAGATCAGCGCCAAGGACTGGGCTGCGAGATACGCCGCCAGCAAGTGCCCGGAAGCACGCCAGCGGCATTCGAAATACTTACTTGGGCTGAACACGATCCAGAATCATGCGAACCATGCGCTGCAGCTCAGGGTCCTCAGACTCGCTGCGCTCCATGAACCAGCCAAACATGTCCTGGTCTTCACACTCAAGCAGCCTGCGATAGCACTCGCGGTCAACATCATTGAGGGTGGCATACACCTCTTTAACGAAAGGCACCAGCAGCACGTCCAGTTCAAGCATGCCGCGACGGCTGTGCCAGTAGAGACGATTGAGTTCAACATCTTCGACCATGGAGCGCTCCTCAAATAGAGCGCAAGTATACAGGCCGCTCCAACATAGACCAGTCGGCTTTGGTCGGGCCCCCACAGGTCCTACGCGAACTATCCATTTGAGGATCGCCCCTCTATGATGTCCTTCAGACTTTTTGACCTGCGATGAACCATGGCCGACTCTGCTTTTTTCTGCACCCTGACCCACGAAGGCGTTCTTGCTGTGATCGGCACTGACGCCAGCAAGTTTTTACAAGGGCAGCTGACCTGCAACCTCAACTACTTGAGCGACACGCGCTCCAGTCTGGGCGCGCGCTGCACGCAAAAAGGCCGCATGCAATCGAGTTTCCGTATCCTGCTTCAGCCCGACGGTTGCTTGCTGGCCATGGCGCGGGAACTGGTTGAGCCACAGTTGGCCGACCTGAAAAAGTACGCCGTCTTCTCCAAGTCCAAACTCACCGATGACAGCGCTAACTGGGTACGCTTCGGCCTCGCCGGTGCAGACGCAGTGCTGGCCGGGCTCGGGCTCGACCTGCCAGCCGACACCGACAGCGTCGTGCGTGCCAACGGCTTGATCGCGATTCGCGCCAGCCACCACCGTGCAGAACTCTGGGCCCCCGCCGATCAGGCCGACAGCGTCACCCGTGAACTTCACGCCCACTTGCCTCAGGCAAACCTCAATGAATGGTTGCTCGGGCAAATACGCGCCGGCATCGGTCAGGTGATGGAACAGACCCGCGAGCTGTTCATTCCGCAAATGATCAACCTGCAGGCCGTGGGGGGCGTGAGCTTCAAGAAAGGGTGTTACACGGGTCAGGAAATCGTGGCGCGCATGCAATACCTGGGCAAACTCAAGCGCCACCTCTACCGCTTGTCGCTCGACCTCAATGAGGTGCCATTACCGGGAACTCCGCTGTTTGCCCCGACTCATAGCAGCGCCATTGGCGAAGTCGTGATCGGCGCCCGCAGTGAGCGCGGTGTTGAACTGCTGGCTGTCCTGCAATCTGAAGCAGCACAAGCCGGCGACGTGCATCTGGGTGATGCGCAAGGCCCTGAATTGACCCTTCTGGATCTGCCTTATCAACTGGACCGTGATCGCGAAATCCAGCGCTAAATTGCAACACCTTGAAACGCAGCATCCTAGAGAACAGAAATGAGCAACCTGGCGCATAAGGTCCAAAAGGATTTGATTCAGGCCATTACCAAAGATGACCTGGTTCTGCCCACGCTACCCGAAGTAGCGTTGAACATTCGCAAGGCCGCCGAAAACCCCGATATCAGCGTCAGCAACCTGAGCAAAGTGATTGGCCGTGACACCGCGCTGTCAGCGCGCCTGATCAAAGTGGTGAACAGCCCGCTGCTGCGCGCCGCTCAGGAGGTCACCAACCTGCACACCGCCATCACCCGATTGGGTGTCAACTACAGCAGTAACCTCGCGATCGGGCTGGTCATGGAGCAAATCTTCCATGCCCGCTCCGAGGTGGTTGAAAACAAAATGCGTGATGTGTGGCGTCAAAGCCTCGAAATCGCCGGCATTTGTTACGCCTTGTGCCGCCGCTGCACCTCACTTAAACCGGACCAGGCAGCGCTGGGCGGGCTGGTGCATCAAATCGGGGTGCTGCCGATTCTGACTTACGCCGAAGAACACAACGAACTGCTCTCGGACCCGGTTTCCCTTAACCATGTCATCGAAAATATCCACCCGCTGATTGGCGACAAACTGCTGAGCGTGTGGGAATTCCCTGAAATGCTGGTCAAGCTGCCGGGCCAATATCTGGACTTTTCTCGTGAATCCGCAGCAGTGGATTACATCGATCTGGTACAAATCGCCACGGTTTACTGCCTTAAGCAGGGCGATTCCGCCCTCTTGAACCTTGAGCTGAGCACCCTGCCCGCCTTCAAAAGGCTGGGCCTTGATGGCATGAGCAGCAAGCTGCAGGAAGAACTGAACGCCGCGCGCTTCATGTTCATCTGAGCGACACCGCCTTCAAACCCGCTCAGCGCAGGACCTGCACAAAACTGACCCGTACTTTCAGCCCGCCTTGCGCGCCATCATGCAAAGTGATGTGTGCCAGATGGGCGCGGCAGATCTCTCCCACAATCGCCAACCCAAGGCCTGATCCCGCCACCGAGGGATTTCGTCGGTAAAACCGCTCGAATACCCGTTCACGGTCTTCATGGGGAATCCCCGGACCGTCGTCTTCCACCTCCAGCACGGCAGGTTCAGTCACGCGCAAAATCACGTTGCCGCCCACGGGTGTGTGGGCCAGCGCATTGTCCATCAGGTTACTGAGCAACTCGTTGAGCAAGGTGGGCTCGCCGTGCAGCCACACAGGCCGGTCCGCTTCAAGTGCCAGCGCCACGCCGCGCGCATGCGCCAGGGGCGCCATCGCCATGCCCAGCTCACGCGCCAATTGGCTCAGATCCAGTAACTGCGCGCCGCCTTCGGCAATCGCCCGGGCTCCGTTCTCCACCCGCGCCAACGACAGCAATTGATTGGCCAAGTGGGTCACCCTGTCCGTGCCCTGCACCGCCTGTGTCAACGTCGTGCGCCATACGTTCGGATCATGCGCGCGCAAGCCCAGTTCAAGCTGGGCCTTGAGCACCGCCAGCGGGGTTCTTAGCTCGTGGGAGGCATCGGCAATAAACTGCGCCTGACGCTCAAACTGCCCGCGCAAACGCTCCGTGAAGTGATTGAGCGCCTGCACCAGCGGCCACAACTCACGCTGCACCGGCACCAGCGGCAAAGGACGCAAATCATCAGGCTCACGCTCCTCCACCGCGGTGCGCAAACGCTCCAGCGGACGCAACGCAGCGCTCACGGCAAACCACACCACCAACAGCGCGCCCAGCCCGAGCATCCCCAGACGCAGCACGGTGTCTGCCATCAGGCTGCGCGCCATCGCAACCCGCGCCTCATCGGTTTCTGCCACCCGAATTTCAGCCATGCCGTTCATGTTCGGTTCGCTGACAGCCTTGAGCAAACTCACCACGCGCACGTTTTGCCCCTGATACTGGCCATCATAAAAACGCGCCAGCGCCGGGTAATCGTCAGTCCGTAACGTACCGGGCGGCGGCGCTGGCAGGTTTTCGTACCCTGAAATCAGGCGCTGATGAATGTCATTGACCTGGTAATAGATCCGCCCCGCGCTGTCATAGGCAAACGTGTCCAGCGCGACGTAGGGCACGTCGGCGCTCAAGCTGCCATCTCGCTGTGACAAGCCCGCCGCAATGGTGCGCGCCGAAGCCAGCAGGGTTCGGTCGTAAGCGGTGTCAGCAGCCTCGCGGCCGTTGAACCAGGCACTCAAACTGCTGGCCAGCATCAACACCACCAGCATCAGCGTCAGGTGCCAGAGCAGTCGCCAGCGCAAACTGTCGAGCTTACGCATCACGGCTTTCCAGCAAGTAGCCCAGGCCACGAAAGGTCACGATCGCCACGGGCTGGCCGTCGAGTTTTTTTCGCAAGCGGTGGACATAAATCTCGATGGCGTCCGGGCTTGCGTCCTCGTCCAGACCAAACACCTGCGCCGCCAGTTGTTCCTTGCTCATGACCCGCCCCGGCCGGGCAATCAAAGCCTCCAGCACGGCTTGCTCGCGAGAAGTCAGGGTTAGCAGTTCGTCGCCGAGCGTAAAGCGGCGGGTTTCCAGGTCATACACCAACGCCCCGCAGCGTTGCTGACGTTCGCCGCCCAACACACTGCGACGCAACAGGGCTTTGACGCGGGCTTCCATCTCGGTCAGCTCGAAAGGTTTGGCCAGATAATCATCGGCGCCCAAATTGAGGCCGTGTACCCGATCCTTGACGTCACTGCGGGCAGTCAACATCAACACTGGCAGGGTTTTGCCACGGGCACGCAAACGCGCCAGCACCTCAAACCCATCCATGCGCGGCAGCCCCACATCCAGAATCGCTACGGCATAGTCTTCACTGGCCAACGCCAGATCGGCAGCCACGCCATCGTGCAACACGTCCACGGTCAGGCCGGTACTTTTCAACGCCTGAGCCACACTTTCGGCCAGTTGCGGCTGGTCTTCGACCAAGAGCACACGCATCGGATCGTCCTCATTATTGTTCTAGGCACCTGCCCTTCTTTGCGCGGAGTGTACAGACGCCAGCCCGGCTGTGAAGTACGAAACGGCGCGAAAAAGTCTTGAAAGGTTGGTGAAAGGTTGGCCGATTAGGATCGTGAAACGGACAGTTACAACTGTCTTCGCTATGGATGCCGTAGCGACCCGAAAAGCGCCCTGAAGCGTTTTCGCCAATAAGAACAATAATGGAGCACTGCCTCATGCCGGCTTTAAAGCCTTGGGCCACCTGGCCCGTCCGTTTATTGCGTATTTGCCAAATCGCCTCACTCAGCGCCAGGTTGCGCCTGCGACACCTGCTGCCTCGCCCCTCACTGCCACGCAATGCCACTGAAATCAGCTTGCTTATCGGTTTCGGTATCGCCTTGTAGTGACGCGGCCCCGCCCCTCTCTAAAAACAAAAACGCACCGGGAGACACCATGAATCAATCACTGCGCGCCCTCGCCCTTGCGGCCAGTTGCCTTGTTTTGGCCGGCTACGCGATTGCCGAACCCAAACGCCCCGAATGCATCGCCCCCGCCTCGCCGGGCGGAGGTTTTGACTTGACCTGCAAACTGGCGCAAAGCGCGCTGGTGAACGAGAAGCTGCTGAGCAAACCCATGCGCGTAACCTACATGCCGGGTGGCGTCGGGGCAGTGGCCTACAACGCGGTCGTGGCGCAACGCCCCGCAGATGCGGGCACGTTGGTGGCCTGGTCCAGTGGCTCATTGCTCAATCTGGCGCAGGGTAAATTCGGACGTTTCGATGAGGGCGCAGTGCGCTGGCTTGCCGCCGTGGGTACCAGCTATGGCGCCATTGCCGTTAAAAGCGACTCACCTTACAAAAACCTCAATGATCTGGTGCAGGCCCTGAAAAAAGACCCCAGCAGCGTGGTCATCGGCTCCGGTGGCACCGTAGGCAGTCAGGACTGGATGCAAACGGCGCTGATCGCCAAGGCGGCCGGCATCAACCCGCGCGACTTGCGTTACGTGGCGCTCGAAGGCGGCGGCGAAATTGCCACCGCCTTGCTCGGCGGCCACATTCAGGTTGGCAGTACGGATATTTCCGACTCCATGCCGCACATCCAGAGCGGCGACATGCGCATCCTCGCGGTGTTCTCTGACACCCGCCTGGATGAACCCGAAATGAAGAATATTCCCACGGCCAAAGAGCAAGGCTACGACATCGTCTGGCCAGTGGTGCGCGGCTTTTACCTTGGTCCAAAAGTCAGCGACGAGGACTACGCGTGGTGGAAAGGCGCTTTTGACACGTTGCTGGCCTCTGAGGAATTCGCCACGTTGCGCGATCAGCGCGAACTCTTCCCGTTCGCCATGACCGGCCCCGAGCTGGACACCTACGTGAAAAAACAGGTGAGCGATTACAAAGTGCTGGCCAAAGAATTCGGCCTGATCCAGTAACCGCCGCTGACAGTTGATTGCGCGCTGTACCGCCGGCGCGCAGCGCAGGAGTGAACCATGCTCTTACAACGCTTTTTTGCCTCGGTGTTGCTGCTGGTCTGCGTCGGTCTGGCGCTGATGGCCTGGCCGTATCAGGCAGCATTTTCCTACGAACCCGTCGGCCCCCGGGCTTTCCCGCTCTTGATGTTGGGCCTGATGGGGCTGGGCCTGATCTACATGATTGTGCGCCCGACGCCCGTGGTGCACAGCGATGAAGACCCACAACTGGACCGCGACACACTGCTCAAGATCGCGGTGTGCGTCGTGCTACTGCTGATCTTTGCCGGCACCTTCGAACCCCTGGGTTTTATCCTCAGCAGCATCCTGATTGGCATCCCGATGGCCCGTCTGTACGGCGGTCGCTGGGTGCCCAGTGTCGTGATCATCAGTGTGATGAGCGTCGGCCTTTATCTGCTGTTCGATAAAGCCATGGACGTTCCACTGCCCCTCGGCCTGCTCGACGTTCTGGAGAACTGATATGGACACTTTTGGTTATTTGGGCCAGGGCTTCGGCGTCGCGCTCAGCCCCTACAACTTGGTGACTGCGCTGTGCGGGACGTTGATCGGCACGGTCGTAGGATTGTTACCCGGCCTTGGGCCCATCAACGGGGTTGCGCTGTTAATCCCGATTGCATTTGCACTGGGCCTGCCGCCCGAGTCCGCACTCATCCTGCTGGCAGCGGTGTATCTGGGCTGTGAATACGGCGGGCGGATCAGCTCGATCCTGCTGAACATTCCCGGCGAAGCCTCAACCGTCATGACCACCCTGGACGGCTATCCGATGGCCCGCAAAGGCCTGGCGGGCGTCGCACTCTCGCTGTCAGCCTGGAGCTCGTTCATCGGCGCCTTTATTGCGACCTGCGGCATGGTGCTGTTCGCGCCACTGCTCGCCAAGTGGGCCATTGCATTCGGGCCCGCCGAGTATTTCGTGCTGATGGTTTTTGCAATTGTGTGCCTGGGCGGGATGGCGGGCGACCGCCCCCTGAAAACCTTTATCGCCGCGCTGATCGGCCTGTTTCTGTCCAGTGTCGGGATCGATGCCAACAGCGGTGTGTACCGTTTCACCGGGGACAACATTCACCTGACTGACGGCATTCAGTTCGTGGTCCTGGTGTTGGGCCTGTTCTCCATCAGCGAAATTCTGTTACTGCTGGAAAAAACTCACCGGGGCCAGGAAGCGGTCAAAGCCACAGGCCGCATGATGTTTAACCTCAAAGAAGCGTCTGCGGTGTTTGTCGTGAATATCCGCTGCGGGTTATTGGGTTTCATCATGGGTGTGCTGCCCGGCGCAGGCGCGACGCTGGCCAGTGCTGTGGCCTACATGACCGAGAAGCGCATGGCCGGTGCGACGGGTCAATTCGGCCAGGGTGACATGCGCGGCCTGGCGGCCCCTGAAACGGCCATCGGCGCCTCGGCGTGTGGCGCACTGGTGCCGATGCTGACCCTCGGCGTGCCGGGCTCAGGCACCACGGCGGTGATGATCGGCGCCTTGTCGCTGTACAACATCACCCCCGGTCCACTGTTGTTCCAACAACAGCCGGACATCGTGTGGGGCCTGATTGCCTCGTTGTTTATCGCCAACATCATGCTGGTGATCCTCAACATCCCGATGATCCGTATCTTCACGCGCATTTTGTCCGTGCCAAACTGGGCGCTGGTGCCCGTGATTGCCATCATTACCGCGATTGGCGTGTACGCGGTGCATGCGACCACCTTCGACCTGTTCCTGATGATCGGCATAGGCATCTTCGGTTACATCCTGCGCAAGCTCGACTTCCCGCTCTCGCCTGTGCTCCTGGGCTTTATTTTGGGCGGCCTGATGGAACAGAACCTGCGCCGCGCCCTGTCGATTTCCAATGGCGCGCTGGAGATCTTGTGGTCTAGCCCGATCACGCTGGGCGTGTGGATGCTCACGGTCGTGATGTTACTGCTGCCCATCGTACGAATCTGGCGCAAACGCAGCGCTCAGCGACGTACGCTAGCCAATGCCTGACAGCCGTTTCCAACACTGGGGGGCAACGCCGCTGGTCGGTCTGGCTGGCGGTTACTTGGCCAGCCTGATCGGCTGGCCGTTGCCCTGGATGGTCGGCTCATTGCTGGCAGTCATTCTGGTTCGCTGCCTGACACCCTGGCAGTTGGCCGAAATCCCCGGTGGCAGAAAGTGCGGCCAATGGATTATCGGGATTGGCATCGGCCTGCATTTCACGCCAACGGTGATAGAGCAGGTGATCGCGCATTTTTGGCTGATTGTGTGCGGTGCGCTGCTGACGAGCCTGTCGAGCATCATCAACGTATGGATCATGCTTCGCAGCGGAGAAGATCGAGCCACTGCGTTTTTCTCAAGCATGCCTGGCGGCTCGGGCGAGATGGTCAACCTCGGCGCACGCAACGGCGCTGTTCTGAGCCGTGTGGCGGCGGGCCAGAGTTTGCGCGTATTGACCGTGGTCTTATGCGTACCCGCCGCATTCAAATACACATTGGACTCCGGCTCGCCGACCTTACAGGCCACACCCGTGGACTTCGCCTGGCTGACGCTGCTGTTTGCGGCCGGCGCCTTACTGGCCTGGATCTGGCAACGTTTGGGTCAACCCAACCCCTGGTTGTTCGGCCCTCTGCTTGTCAGCGCTTGCGTCAGCTGTGTGTGGGACGTACACACTGGGCTTCCCGAAGGCAGCAGTCAGGCAGGCCAATGGCTAATCGGCAGCGGCCTGGGCTGTCACTTCAATCGCGAGTTCTTTCGCCGCGCCCCTTCTTTTATCGCCCGCACACTCCTTGGTACAGCGCTCACTGTGATGATCGCCAGTGCATGCGCTGTGGGGTTAAGCGCGCTCACGCACCTAGACCTGCGCTCCCTGACCCTGGGCATGATGCCGGGCGGAATCGCAGAGATGAGCCTGACCGCCGAGGTATTACAACTCTCCGTGCCTTTGGTGACGGCACTGCAAGTCATGCGCCTGCTGTTTGTGTTGTTTCTCGCGCAACCCTTATTCCGGCGTTGGACAAGGTCTGATCACTGACAGTCGAAAACAGCCCGAATAATGTAGGAAAAGTCATGCAATGTAAGACTGATTCTTACAGTTTTATTACATTGAGGGCCTGACACTCAGCATTTACTGTGAAGCCCAATTCCTTCAACAGTGCAGGCTTTGAAATGAAACAGGGCGAGTCTTATAAATCATTAATTCTGGATAATGAGCACGCGACCTGCACGCTAAAAATCACCGTTCGCGAACAGCAAATATTGCAACTTTGTGCAAAAGGCATGACCACCGCAGAAATTGCCAGAACACTTCACCGCGCCGAGAGCACCATCAACTTTCACTTCTTCAACCTCAGAGCAAAGTTTGGAACACGGTGCCGTCACGCCACTGTTTTAAAAGCATTAAAACTCGGCATCCTGACACACACCTGACGACTATAAACCTCAAAAAAACTGAACGACACGATACGTATTAAACTGCCTGAAATGCACGTCAACCGATGTTCTGAACCCTGTGCAGCCCCACGACAAAAGAGCGTCCCGACATGGCCACTGAAGAATTAGCGTACACAGCCCATAAATACCTAGAACTGTGCCTTCTCGTGCTGGAAAACATAGTGAACAACCCGATGTTCTGGGGAGCATTTTTAGGGGCGTGGCTGGTGGCGAGCTCCCGAAAAAATAAAAATATATTCAAAAAAATGGCGAGCTTTTTACTCAGCGTAAGTGTGGGTTACTTATTCTCGCCGGTGGCATTACTTTACTTGCCCGTCATACCGCCCGGCGTGTGCGGTTTTATATGTGCATTGGTGGTAATCCCCCTCAGCCGAAAACTGACTGACTGGATTCAGGTGACGGATATTGTCGACCTGATACGACGGTTTAGAGGGGGAAAGTGACCTGATGGCTGAGCAGACTACTCGACGCGCTGTGACAAAATCTCTATGCGCTCCGTCAAACCCTGCACATGTTGACGATCCTGTATAGCGCTTAGCGCCAGCCCTTGATTGAAAGCATTCAAGGCGCGGTAAAGCGTTAAAACTTGAAACTCATTTGCATTAAAGACGTCATAGCCTGATGTTACTTGATGGCAGTTAGGCAGCAACATGGGGCCATGCCCGCTAAATAACCAGTCCAGCGATATATCGTGCTTTTCGGCGAGTTCAATACAGTGCGCATAGGGAATCTTTGAGCGCCCTTTCCAGCTGCTCAATGTTTGAGGGCTAACCCCCATGGCGCCAGAAAGGTCAACGTCAGTTTTAACACCGAAAACCTGTTTCAACCTTAAAAGTACTTCAATTGATTTCTTGTTACTCATTTTGAATAATCCAAATTTGACTCAGCGCGATTTTGCTTCAATATCTACTCACATTGAGTACTTCAAGATTATTAAAAAATTGCAACCTTATAAATATTTCGAAAATGACAACACTGACTTACCACTCAAACAACTCGCTTCACGCTCAAAAAAACGCAACTCACACATACGCAATCCAAAATTCCTACAAAAACAAAACCAAAAACTTACTTAATGCTGGAACTGCTTATCACCTCCTGTTCCGGCACTCACCCACCGAGATCAAAGGAGTGGTCTTTTCTATACGCCGTGCCTGCTACGACTGGCACTTAACAACGTTTAACCGGAGTCACTCATGAGCACCTACAAAATGGTTTGCCCACATTGCTTGAGCAAAATGCGGATCCGCACCAGCGAAGGCAGACATATTTTTTTACGTGTCGCCTATTTGCAATGTACAACTGAAGCCTGTGGATGGTCAGTCAGGGCTGAATTCGAAATGACCCATGAGTTATCACCCAGCGGTATGCCCAACCCGGATGTTCGTCTTCCTCATGTTGATAAAGACCTGCGTCGCGCTGCTATTGAGAACGTTGATAATGCGTGCGGAGTGACACCATGACATCTGCCCATTTAGCCGAAGATGACGAGCACCAGATACAGGCATCGGCGCTGACATTCTTACGAAAGTTCCAACCCCAGCATCCGGAAAGCGATCAGATTTTATTTTGTAAAACCGTCAATTATCTGGTCAGTATTTACGCGCTGAGCGTTCCGGCGGCACAGAAGTTGGTCAGTCGCGCCTACGGCGAACTCAAAATCATTGATGAACGGTGCCGACTGGATCTGGATGCCAGTACTGAACATCTGGCCGTTATCACAGACCCGGAAAGTGGAATGACGTGGGCCGTTCCAATTAAAGCCATTGTAGAAAGAGTGATTGAGGCACCCGACAATTGTCGAATGCGGCTGGTTTAATTCGCGCGATTCTCACCTGTTATCACTTACACACCAGGCGTCACACCTGGTGTGTCATGTCGAGTTTATCTGTCCACACCTGTATTGGTCGCAGATCAATCGGCAGGCAATGTCCAATTGATGGGCGTTAAACCGTTTTGCTCAAGAAACTTGTTGGTGCGGCTGAAATGCCCGTTCCCGATAAAGCCTCGATAAGCCGACAGCGGCGAAGGATGCACAGAGGTCAACACCAAATGTTTGGTGGCATCAATCAGCTTTTGTTTGCCCTGCGCATGTGCCCCCCACAGCAAAAACACCAACGTGGGCTGTGTCTCGCTGACCACCTGGATTATCCGGTCGGTGAAGTGCTCCCAGCCTTTTTTGGCGTGAGACGCTGCGTTGGCCCGCTCTACGGTCATGGTGGTATTGAGCAGCAACACCCCCTGATCGGCCCATGACTGCAAACAGCCATGGGAAGGAATGTCGATGTTCAGATCGCGTTTGAGTTCTTTGTAGATGTTGACCAGCGAAGGTGGCGCAGGCACGCCGCGCTGCACGGAAAAACACAGCCCATGGGCCTGACCCGGGCCGTGGTAAGGGTCCTGCCCCAGAATCACCACCTTGACCTTGTCCAGCGGCGTTGAATTCAGGGCATTGAAAATCAGGGGGCCCGGCGGATAAATTTCTTTGCCCGCAGCGTGCTCCTGACGCAGGAACTCACGCAGCTCGCCCATGTAGGGTTTTTCGAACTCCTCGCGCAGCGCCTGCTTCCAGAGGGGTTCAAGTTTTATACGGTCGTCCAGCGTCATGGCTACATCTCGAAAAACAATGGTGCGGACACTAAAAAAGCCCACCCGCCTTGTCAATGCAATCAGGCACGTCTGTCGCGGATGACCATGCCGGTCGCCCAACTGTTGTATAAAGGCGGCCAGCTCCCACGGTTTTATTGGATTTACCATGTCAACACCCGCCCTGTGCCCTGCCTGCGGCGCCAGCAATGAATGCGCGATGCTCGCCAGCGATGATGTGCCGACGAGCGCATGCTGGTGTTTTAGCGTCACCCTCGACCCGAGCGTCATTGACGCGTTACCTGCCGAACTGCGCAATGCGGCCTGTCTGTGCCCACGGTGCGCCGGTGTGCTTGAGCAACTTCCTGCAACGACTGGCGACGCCAACCGTTAAGCTACGCGCCGGTTTTTCATGTGATCGATGGCTATGCGTTTAGACCGTTTCCTCAGCAACTTGCCGCAATTCAATCGCAAACAGGTGCGCCTGTTGCTGATCGAGAAGCGCGTTCAGGTCGATGGCCACATCGTCTGCGATCCTCACCATGAGGTGCGGGCCTTCAGCCGTATTGAGTGCGACGGACAATGCCTGCAGGTCGGCAAGCCCGCGCGGTATTTCATGCTGCACAAGCCGCCCGGCTGTGTCAGCGCCACTCAGGACCCGCAACACCCCACTGTGCTCGACTGGCTGAACGAGCCGGACAAGGACGACCTGCATATCGCCGGGCGCCTGGACTTCAACACCAGCGGCTTGATGCTGATCACCAACGATGGGCACTGGTCACGACAGGTCACGCAACCTGAAACCAAACTGCCCAAGGTGTATTACGTTGAAACAGAGCACGTGATCACCGACGCGTATGCCGTCACGTTCAACCACGGCATTTATTTCGCGTATGAAGACCTCACCACCCAGCCAGCCCACTTGCACGTGCTTGGCCCGCGTTGTGCCCGGCTGAGCATCGTTGAGGGCCGCTATCACCAGGTCAAGCGCATGTTCGGCCACTTCAACAACAAAGTGCTGCGCCTGCACCGCGAGCGCATCGGCTCGTTGGTGCTCGATGAACGCCTCGCGCCAGGCCAGTACCGGGCACTGACTGCGCAGGAAATCGAGTTGTTCTGAGACCGCAACCCTCTGGCACCAGCTCAAGCCCCGCACGATTGACTGTCACATTCCGGGTTCACTCTCGAATTAAACGACGTTCGATGTGCGGGAGTCCGACGCCATGAAGCCTGAAATCGCCGTGCTGGATATACAAGGTCAGTATCGAATCCATACCGAGCATTACCGATCCGAATCGGCACACCGCACCATCATTCTGGTCAACGGGTCGATGTCCACAACGGCCTCATTTGCCCAGACCCTCAAGAACCTGCACCCCGCACTGAATGTCGTGCTGTACGACCAACCCTACGCGGGTCAGTCAAAACCCCACAATCCTCATCCTTCCCTGCTAACCAATGAGCTTGAAGCCCACGTGTTGCTGGAATTGATCGAGCACTTTAACGCCCATTACGTGCTGTCGTTTTCGTGGGGCGGACTGGTTGCACTGGCCGCCCTGGCTGAACAACCACAGCGTATTGAGAAAGCGGTGATCAGTTCGTTCTCACCCGCCATCAATACGGCCATGCAGGATTATCTGGAACGGGGCCGTCACGGGCTAGCCAGGGGCGACCGCACCCTGCTGGGCCATCTGGTGAACGACACACTGGGCAAGCATTTGCCGCACCTGTTCAAACGTTTTAATTTTCGTCACATCAGCACCCTTGCCGATCACGAATACGCGCAAATGCACTTCCACATCGACCATTTGCTGGCGAGTGACTACGCGAGTCGGCTCAAGGCGGCTGAACGCATTGCTATTCCCGTGCTGTTCATCAATGGCGAATGGGACGAATACACGGCGGCAAAAGACGCTCGACAATTCGCACACCCTGTTACCAACAGCCAATTTGCCATCGTGGACAACACTGGTCACTTTCTGGACATGGAACACACGGCTGCCAGTCGACACACAAAAAGCGTCGTGCTGGACTTCCTGAACCCAGTGCAATCCCCTTCATCGGCAGGGCTGCCAATGACGCCATCCGGTGAGCATATCGGGCTGTAAACGAGGGAATGAACAATTAAACCTTCTCATCCGCGCCGACTTCTGGTACAAAGTCAGCCGCTCTGAGCGGGTGTCGTATAATGGCATTACTCCAGCTTCCCAAGCTGATAACGAGGGTTCGATTCCCTTCACCCGCTCCACTTCTATATTTCAGCATGACCCCGGATGTGTCGGAGGTCAGCTGAAGCCCAGACAAACCGGCCATATGAGCCGGTTTTTTTGTGTCCGCTTGTTTTGCGATGTACCCCTATATCTTTGCCGTTTCTGTACACCTCTGTGTACACTCGGGAAAATGCTTAACTTAGGTGTACAAGAAAATGCGCCGTACCGAGATTAAAAAGCGCCCGCTGGCTGATACGGTCCTGGCGAGCCTAGAAGCGGAACCCAAGGAGTACAGGGAGCAGGACGGGAACGGTCTGTATTTTCGCGTAAAACCCAACGGGCAAAAGAGCTGGCTGTTCCGATTCAAAAAACCCGACGGCGCCTGGTCTTGGCACGGTCTCGGTGGATATCCAGAAATACCCGCGAAGGTTGCCCGCGAAAAAGCACGGACGATGCGTGATTTGGTGTCTGCCGGTGGGGATCCTGTCGAGCACAAGGCCGGTCTTCGTAAAGCACGAGACGCATCTGTCCTTAACCCTTTCCGGGATGCTGCCGAGGACTGGTTTAAACACAAGGCCGACGGTGGACTGGCTGAAAGCACTCTCTATCTAATGCGCGGGTATCTCGACAACGATGTGTTGCCTGCATTTGGCGATAAACCGATTGCAGAGGTAACACGCAAAGATTGCGCGGACCTTCAGGCACGCATAGAAGCCCGCAATGCGCCGAACACGCGGGATAAGGTACGAGTAGCGCTACGCCAGATATTCAGTCAAGCCATTGCACGGGGGCTGTGCGACAACAACCCGGCAAGTGAGCTTCTGTCTATCTCCACCAAGACGCCGAAAGCAACGCCTTATCCTCACCTGTTGGAAGCGGAACTACCCGCGTTTCTGAGAGCGTTGCGCACCAGCACCAGCCGAGCACCGGCGAGAACGGCCACCTGGCTGTGCCTATGGACGGCCTCCAGACCGGGAATGGTGCGATGGGCTGAATGGTCAGAAATCGACTTCGATGCGGCGCTGTGGACAGTGCCGGCAGACAAAATGAAGATGCGCCGCGACCATTATGTTCCCCTCCCCCGGCAGGCAATCGAGGCGCTACGCGAACTCCAAAGATCAACAGGCCGGTCGCGCTACCTGTTCCCCGGCATCGGTGCAACGCATCCAGTCATCAGCGAGAACACCATAAACCTGACGCTGTGCAAGATCGGCTATAGAGGCCGTCTTGTTGGGCATGGCACAAGACACACAGCGTCAACCCTGCTCCGTGAACACGGCTGGCAAAAGGACCACATCGAGGCGCAGCTAGCGCACAAAGAAACGGGCGTGAGCGGGATCTACAACCAAGCCAGTTATTTGCCACAGCGCCGCGCCCTGGTGCAGTGGTACGCCGACTATCTGGATTGCCTGGCCGACGGTGTTACACCGGAACAGCGAGCCGAGTTCTCTCGCAAGGTCAACGTAGTGCAGGGTCACGCGTCAGGCGAAAGAAAGTAGTGGAGTCAAAGTCCCCGTAGTCCCAAGTCACAGACCGGCTAAAGGATGACTGCGCCAGCCGCCGACGCGTGACACACCCACCGAAAGGAAGTAGTGGAGTCAAAGTCCCGATAGTCCCAAGTCATAAAAGGTCCCTCTCACCATTACGGCAGGGCTGCACAGCCGGCGCTCAATGGCGTTCTGATACAGTGCGCAAAACTCAATCTATGGAGCAGGGAATGAAACGGATCCTCGCAATATCGTTAGCAGCCGCTGCGCTTGTTGGTTGCGCCTCAGGCTCTGTATGGAAGGCTACCGGCACTACAGACGAATTTACCGACAAGACAACCATGATGGTTACTACCGGTGATTTCTCTTCAGGTAGCTCGATAATCACCAGCACCCTGAAGTTCTATCCCGTCGTGCGCAAGGAGGGCAGCGAAATTTACGTGGGCCTCATGTCTGGCGGCCGCTTCAAGATCCCAGTCGGTACAGTGCAGATCCGAATTGACCAGAACGAAGCGTGGACGATAACGCCTCAAGAAACTCCAGTAGGACTGGTTCCTGCGATGCCAGACATCGCAATGGGGCTCCCGGCAGAGCAAGCGGAACTGATTAAAAAGACTCAGGCTCAAGCCATGGAAAACGCTTATAAGATGATGAGTCCATACACAGTAACCGGTGGCGCCAAGGCGAAGGCGATACTGAAACAGATGGTGGCGGGGCAAACGCTTAAGTTTCGCACTGTTGGCATCAATCAGGCGGCCTCCACAACTGGCGAGGTTGCTCTCGATGGATCGCTTGCACAGTCTCTGAAAAACATCGGTATCGATCCCGACACTCTGTAACCATGTAACCAGCTCAAAGCCATCAACTGCCAGGCAAAAAAAAAACCCGACTAGGCGTTAACCTGGTCGGGCGTGTTTACCAAGGCCATACCGGTATCGCTTTACCGGCAAGGAGGGCTGACCTGTAAACAGTCGCGGTTGGTATTAACCTGAGGCACTCACGACTAATCCTCATACGCAAAAATTGTCAGTGGCTGTCTACTGCCAGGTGATGTCCTCGGGCGCGGGCTGGACGACAAACCTGCCGCTAACCAGATCCTCTGCTGTGGCTAATGACCTGGCCGCAGCTTTCGCATGGGTGTAAGGCAATATCGCTTTTGCCGCTTCAATTCGTATGCCGAGATCCTGTGTCCCGTCTGCCATGACGGCCAGCAGAAACACTAGCGCGTCGGTGAAATTTATTCCTTCAAGCGCGTCGTGGAGGCCGTTCGCTAAGTTGTTCTCTAACCGGCTTATCTCTGCAATGACTCGGGGGTTACGCAGGTTTTTGGATGCGCGACAGGCTGCGCGGGCTTCGGGATATCCCGCAATACGTGCTGCTTTAGAACCGTTTCGTTTGCCGGTCTGCGCCACGAGCGCTTTGCAAAAAGCGCGCTGCCTGCTTGTCAAATGCCTCATGTTTAAACATGCCCCTTTTTCGTATAGGGAAAAAAACCTGTGCGTGCGGTCGGCGCGTTCAGGGGTAGGAGAGGCCCCGTAGGATTTACCCTCCCGCCCCTCCCTTCAGGTCGCGACAGCCTCAGGCCGTAGCCTCCAGCACCTCGCC
Organism: Pseudomonas lundensis; assembly: GCF_001042985.1. Classification (GTDB taxonomy): domain Bacteria; phylum Pseudomonadota; class Gammaproteobacteria; order Pseudomonadales; family Pseudomonadaceae; genus Aquipseudomonas; species Aquipseudomonas lundensis. Next base: position 17,787 of record NZ_JYKY01000010.1, on the reverse strand, counting down.
AGAGAGCCCCAGCGCCGCGTTGAGCGCCGCGACGATCAGCAGGTGCATCTGACGCTCAGGACTCCACGGTTGATCGTCAGTGAAGCCAACGCCAATCAGATGCCCCGATGTGAGCTCAAGCATCGCGAACAGCGCACCGTCCTCATCTTCGTGAGGATCGACATCTACCGTCAGCACCGTAGCGCCGGGTGAGTGAAGTACAGCGGCTGTGCATTCAGCGCGGATGCGATCCATAGCGAGTTCGGTAGATTCGTTCATAGCTTTGCCTCCAGGGCGGATAAGCGATCCAGGGCGTCTTCGATCAGATTCAAATGCTCGGCAAACTCAGCCTGAATTACTTTCAGCACTTCGCTGCAGGCTGCACCCACCGCACCGGCCACCGCACCGTCATCGCCAGCACCAACCGGGGCTTCCTTGCGCGCTTCAATCTGAGCTTTCACGATGCGTTCAGCCGCACCGGGCGAGAGTCTTAGAGTCATTACCATTTCACCCCGCTGAGATAGGTTGCGCAGCCAGGCTGCGCTACCTGCCAGCTCAGACCACGCACGATTTTGATTGCCGCACAATTGTTCTGCCAGAGGGACATGTATTGGGGATCGCCGGAGGAGTCCTCACCAATTTGCACGAGAGCCTGGTCAGACTTGTCTAGGCTGACGCCTTGGTCTGACAGCAGGATCTTCCGTGGGTCAACCAAGGCAACCAAGCCGCCAGCAGCAATGTCGTAAGGCACTGCACTTGATGTAACAGCGGGGACGCCAAGGAGCTCGCCGCCGCGTGCGCCGATGCCGTCAAAGCCAATAGCCGCAAGTGATACAGCGGTAGCAGGGTTCATAACAAACACGGCTGTTTCCAGGTCGCCGGAAAAGCTGGCAATCAAAGCCTTCAGGTCTGCGGCTGGATCATCGGTAGCCGCGATGGCGGTGGAGCCATACAACACGGAGGCAGGGGTTTCACCATCCACGCCGGCGTTTGCAGGATCAATGAAGGTAACGCCCTCAAGTGCCGCCACTGCACGGACCAACTCGGCGGACAAAGCTGATTCAAAATCAGCACCAACGCCACGCAGCACTTCCTGAGTAACAGGGAGGATTGCGCCGAGTTTTAGTGGTTCATTGACGATGCGTTCAAAACTCGCTGCCGTGGTGGCGATAGGGTTTCCCTGAGCTACCCAGGAAGCTACTAGCGGCGATGTTTGGCGAAGGGTCGGAGTGAGTGCGGGCAACTTGTAGAAGCCGGACGCGGCAGCAATCTTGCCTACCAGGCTTCGGGCTCGAACCATCTCGATGAATGCGCGCTGTGCTGCACGCCAGTCGCCGTCCAAGTTCAGGGAGTCGGAAGAAATAAATTCTTTTCTCAGAAGCCTGACTACCGTGGAGTTTTCGCCGTAAGTAGCCGAGGCGACGGCTTCCGCGTTAACGAGGTCGCCGCATTGTGCTTTGACCTTAATCATTTGAATTAGCGTGGCAGAGGGCTGATGCATTGGAAAGTCTCCTTACCCGGCAGGGGTAGCCGGGGTATGGAGGAGATGATGCGGGCGTAGAGTCCCAGGTGACATAACCGCAACTCACCGGGTCTTACGTTGTATCGTAATCTTGCTCAAGCCATATCGCGATGGAGCGCACTCGGTAACTGGATCGAGTCTTTCCACCAACCCCCCTCGGATGTGCTGTAGGTGCGCGGTCTTCTGATTTTGCCTGTTTCAGCCCTTCTACCGACAACCCGAGAAGCGCTGCGGCATCCTTTGTGCTGACCCTTTGATCTCCGGTCACATATAGTCCCTTAGCTTCACACGCTGCGAGTAATCTCGCCTCCGTGCGGTCTATGCGCTGTTCGAGTGTTTCCGTTTGTGGGGCGTGCCCGGTCCCGTTGCAGTGGGTGCATTTGGTCATACTAAGTCCTCATACGTCGCCTCGTCACAGGCAAGCGATGGATGTGGTCGTGACGCCGTTGATTGAGGCACCTCGGTGACCTTTCTGTTCTTGATGGCCCAACGGACAACTCCGCCGCTCCCTTTGCCCAAACATTCACAATCAATGCCGATTTGGCGTAGCGCTGGAGCAGCCCGCCGCATTGCGTCCCCCAGGCCTTTTGGGGAACGAGGCCAGGCTTCGCAGCCGTTGGGTCTGTAGCGCTCTAGGGATTGCAGAATTTCCTTCACCGGGGCCGTCATACCCCACGGTAATGCGTCGAGCATATCGACAATTGCAGCGGCGACCGGGGACGCATCAATCGTGCGAGAAAGGGCTTCTTGCCGAGATTTGGTGAACTGCGCTAGGAACTCTTCAGCCGGTTTGCCCATTGCTACCGCTACAGCCATTCCCAGGCGGGCAAACTCGATAAGCCGAGGGCGTTGTTCGGCGGGGATACGGATAGTCGGCAGTATTTCAAGCGCCTTTGCAGCAATGTCGAGTAAAGCCCCGAGCAGAGAGGGTAACTCGCGGTCAAACCCGCACCAGAGCTCATTGCTTTCCAAACGGTCAGTGATCGTCGGCAGCTCAAGCGTGATACAGCGATCCACCAAATCTTGGGCCGTGACCGAGACAGATATGCCGTTCAGGATGACTGGGCGTTTTACAGAGATGATGGTTTCGTCTTTGTTACTGTAGAGCGTTCGTGCTGCGAACCCGCCACCAGTAGCAATAACACAGAGCGAGTCCTGCATTGGGGCGCTAAGGTGGGAGATGTTCTCGTAGGACACAATCGCGCAGACACCAGCGCTGACAAAAACATCCTCGATGGTCTTCGGTGCGGATCTTAAATTACACGCGTTGGGGTCGAGCATCCTGCGCAATGCCTCTTGCGTGCCTGACTTGCCACTTCCTTGTTCGCCCAGCAATTCTGCAACCGGGTAGGGGGTATCCGGGCGCAGACAATCAATCAGCCATGTTACAGCGAGCAGGCGTTGCGCCTCGGGGATGTTCGCCACTCGGAATAGACCGTCAAGCGAACCTCCACCGATAGGCGTAGGAAGCGGTTGCATTGATTCCGGCCGATAGAAGCGGTGCTCAGGTGTCTCTAGGACTTCCCACTTTCCGGGTGTCAGTCGAACCGCTCGGCTGGAGCCAGGCTGCGCCAGGTCGAGCATATAGCGCCCATCGGCGCCGGCGAAGCGGAGGGATACATCGTGCAGCTCGCCCTTGAACCGCCCGAGCCCTGCCAGTGTGCCCAATGCTTCTTTGAGCGACTGCTCCCTAGCGGCATTTCCGGTCGCGGTGTAGTAGTCCGCGCCGACACGGTCCCGGAGTTGGCGGGAGTTGAGTTGGCAAACTTCACTTGATATGAGGTCGCGGCAGTACACGTCCTTTTCGGGGTTGTGAAACAGCTCGTACCGTTCCAAGACGAACGCAACCAAGATGGTGGCTTGGTTCTTCTTGCCACCGCTTTCGCTGTCTTCTTTCTCGTCCTCGGGCAGATAGTCCAACGCCGAAAGGAAGTCGTCGCGAGTGGCGGCGACACAGTGCGCATGCAGACATTTGAAATTACCCAGCGAAAAACCGCCGGTGTTGCGTGGGTAGTAAATGGAAGCGCTCTCGGTGCTGTCGCTCGTGTGCTGATCTAGTCGCGGGCAGACGATGTTTAGTGCGCCGTCGGGTCGAATCGACTTCACCATACCTTTCGAGTGGAGCAGATCTGCTATCGAGTCAGGTCGTGGCGTCGATCTAATGCCCGCCGTTGCAGCTTCTTCTTGCACCGTCAAAATGAGGTCCACGGCGCTTTTAGTTTTGCGCATCAGTCCGCTCCGTCGCGCAACCGGATCGAGCACGCCCGCGTCGAAGAGCGGCGTAGCGGTGAAGTGAAGCTGAACAGTGTTGAACAACGCGCGATCTACGGACATGGTGTTGTTCTCGGCCCACACTTTGAGCTGAGCGGATGTACGTGGAGCATCCAGCCAGAACCACAGGTGACCGTGGAACGCGTTATCTGGCTTTAAGTGATGCCCGGCGCTGCTCGATAGCTGCCAATGGCATGAGACATCGTCAAAGCAGGGAGGCAGGCACTCCCTGATAACCGCTCCGATGGCTTTTTCAGGCTCTTCGTTTGGATCGAAGCCTTCAACAATGTAGCCGTCTACGTCGATCATTATCCAATGGTGTGGCTTATCGTCCATTAAGTCAGCGCGCCGCAGAAACTTGCCGGGTTTGTAACCGTCAGGAGCAAACAACGCGCTCTGCTCAAGCGCATCTTGTTTATAAGTGCCGCGCACAACCGCGCTTTTGGACTGCGCTTCCAGCTTCGTTAGTTCTCGGGATAGGTCTTCCAGGCAATCGACGGGAATAGTCTCGAAGTCAAAATGCTTCGCATTGGCCGAGGGGGCGACTTTGCCGCCGGCTGTCCAGCGTTTTGCCAAAGGGACACCAGCCTTTAGAACGGTCAGAGAATCGCTCATAGTCGATGCTCCCCTCGTACTTGCTGTAACAGAGTCCCGAGATTGCTTCTGCCCCAGGTCGGCCGTTCGGCGTCCAGAACATCCATGAGGTCGTGGACATGAGCCAACGTCACCACGTCGGCAGGCCAGGTAGCCTCAATCAATTTCACCAGCTCCGTTAGCTGGCCGGGGTTCACTGAGCATCCTCGACGGGCGTAGGAGAGTGCTCTCGAGTGAAGTCGTGCGAACGTTGAGAGAGCACTTTGCTTGTCGTAATAGAGCCCCTGAAAAAGCACGATCGGCTCGCCGTGGGCACTTAGAAAATCGGCTAGCGGGCCGGTATAGCGCAGTACACGCTTCTTGCTAATGGATAGCTCTGTTTCGAGGACAGCCCAACGAGCTCTGACGAAGCCTCTCTCGCTGCCGGCCAGATATGCAGCTGGATTGGTCTTGAGAAAAGCCGTGGCGAGTCCGTGGCCATCGCGATCAGCAAGTACCGCTGCACGGAGGCACGCAGCCGCCGCTTCTAATGTGCAAGCTGGATGAATGATGCGCACCATTTTTTTACGCTTCGATTCGAGGACAAACAGGTCACATGCAGTCATTGCACGCCCCCTTGCGCTTCCAGGGTACGAGCGATTTCGATGTGGTGGTTGTAACGCTTGAGGCGGGTGGAAAGGGAGGAATTGGCGTGCAACGCTGCGAGAGCCATGCGGCGATGGGCAAGTGCGCGAATATTGGACGGAATGAGGGCGTGCTGGGCTTTCATGGGTGGAGCTCCTGTATGTGAGGAGCTGCCACGGATCGTCGCCAAACGATTTAAGGGTGGCAGCTGTGCGCGGGTTGGCGAACCGGGCATACAGGACCCCGGCAGACCCGAAGGTCTCCCACGCACAGCCACCATTAAGCGGAATGCGGGCACAGAAAAAGCGCCTGCAATCGTAATGGGGGCGCCTGTGCGCCTGTATGAGCTCGGGTCGCCAAACCCGTTCGCTGATTTTGCAGCGACTGGAGAACGATACACGGGCGGGCGGGCTGTCGCAATGGCACAACGTAGCTCTTTAGGGCTAGACTGACCTTGTTGCACGAGGCCGCTTTCCTTCACCGGGGCGGCTTTTTTCATTGGGAGTTTCCCCGCAGTGCGAGCTTCGAGGCTTGCCAGTTAGCAAGTTCCCCAGCTACGAAAAACGCGCGTGCGGATCGAGCCTGACCATCTTTGATTGGTGCAGGGAATGAAGGGTCGGCGGACATGAGTTTGTAAACGCCAGAACGCGACTTGCGCAGAAGTTCACATACTTCGCTGAAGGTAAGCAGTTGAGCCAGGCTAGGTGCCTGATTGGGAATGTATTGCTGTGTAGTCGTTTGCATCGCCTTGACCTCGTATGTATGTAGGCGATACAGATGGTATGAACGAAAAAACGGGGAAGCATTTTCTAATTAATACGCTTCCAAAACCCTAGTCGGTGTCGGGTTGGCTTGGGGGTATTCCCAATACTTGTTCCGCCTTAGCTTGGTACGTTTCTATCCTGTTTCGCATAGCGCGATCCCCTATACCGAGTTTTTTCATAAAGAACTGACGCGCTTCAAACTCTGCTTCCTTCAAAGGTTGACCAGCGTCGGTGTTCTCTCGGACCCGCAGCAGATAATTTACGACCACAGTAAAGTCCTCAATAAAATTGGACTTTTTCACCACGAATTTTCCTTGATCCTTGGTCAAATCCAATCTCTTAGCTACCTCCGCCATAATCTCGGCTGTTGGTTTCTTGCAGCTTTCTGTGATGGGTTTCAATCCTCGCGCAATGGCTGACAAGTCGGCTTGGTCAGGTATGACTCCGTTTTCTACATCCTGGCAAAACCTGAAAGCCAAAGCGTGGCCGGCTGTCATGCCGACGAATCCACCGGACCGTTTGATACTGTTGATTGTGAGGGCCTTCGTGGGCTTGCTCGTCCGGGCCAGGCATTCCAAACCGAATTGAACCAGGTAAGGCGCGGCGCGATGCTGTGTGCTCCCTTCTTCGGCCAGGTAGTAGCGCATCATTCGCGGGGATACTCCAAGCAGCTCAGCCGCCTGGCTTTGGGTAATACTGGCCCGGTCTAATAAGCTGCGCAGGTATGTCGGATCGGGGTTGTGATTGGCGGCGTTTGGCATTTGCTTCTGCTCCGAACGATTGGGCATTCAGAAGCCACTATATAGGAAACTATTGCCTATTCAAGCGCTGTGCCGGTGGGAGCCCCCCCTTTAGCCGGTCTGTGACTTGGGACTACGGGGACTTTGACTCCACTACTTTCTTTCGATTGAGTCGTAACCCAAACCGTGACAGGTCAGTGGCCGAGCGGCTGCGTTTGAGTGGCCAGCGGTCGGAGCGTACTTAGCTACTTTCGACGGGGTTTGCCGTGTGACCAACGGCACAGTACAGGCAATGAGCAATCCTGACGGTGTACACCTACATGTACACCCACCAACAGAAACAACCACGCAAGCCTTATGTTTACTGGATCCTTAGGTTCCCTTCACCCGCTCCACTTCTTCATTGCGCTGTCAGCCTTCTGAAAGCGACATTTCTTCGCAGCACTCCTCACGCCCGACCACTTTTCTTCACGTTGTACATCACCGTATCGGCATGGTGTAGCAATTGCTGCGCGACTTCTCCGTTCTCGGGGTAGACCGCAACACCAATGCTCGGCAACACGTGCAGGGTATGGCCTTCTATCAGGAGTGGCTGACTGAGGTTCTGGCGGATTTTTTCCGACACGATCTGTGCATGGTCCGGGTGCTTGAGGTTATCCAGCACGACCACGAATTCATCCCCGCTCATCCTCGCCACGGTGTCGCTTTCTCGTACGCAGTGCTTCATGCGTTTGGCAATCTGCTGCAGCAAGCAATCGCCAATACCGTGTCCATATTTGTCATTGATCTGTTTGAAATGATCCAGGTCGACATACAACACGCCGACAAATCCGTACTCCCGCCTCGCTTTGGCCAGTGCCCGGTCGAGCCGTTCATACAGTGATTCGCGATTGAACAGTTGTGTCAGGGGATCGTACTGCGCCAGGTACTGTAACCGGGCGTGTAGTTGCTTGCGCTCGATGGCGGCGGCCACTTGCGTGGAGACATATTGCAGCAGTTCCTGATGCTCCTCGGTATAACGCTCTTCGCCCAGCGAGCTCTTGACCAGCAGCGCACCAATGATGCCCTTATGCGTGGCCAGCGGCACACCCAGCCTCGAAGGCGCATCCGGTGAGCAGTGCAACATCGCTTGCCCGGTGCGTATCACCTGCTCGCTCAACTCAAGGGCTTCGTTACTGTGTCGTTGCGGGTGGTCATCCACGTGATAAGGAAAGCTCAACGTGCCTTGCGCCTGATCCCTCAGGGCGACCGAAAAGTTCAACGCGGGCAGCCATTGCCCGATGAGCAAGTGCACACGCTTAAACAGCTGCATCAAGTCTTCGGCGCCATGGGCCGCTTCAGAGATATCAAACAGCGCCTGCTGCCGCGATTCGGCGTGCTTGCGTTCGGTGATGTCACGTGCAACGGCGATGCGCATCTGCCAGGTCTCGGACCAACGGGCAGACCACAGGATATGCACGACTCGGCCATCCTTGTGCAGGTATCGGTTCTCAAAATTGAGTTTGGCCTCGCCGCCCATGACGTCCTGAGCCGCCTGCAACGTACGCGCCCGATCAGCGGGCAACACCAGCTCAATCATGTACGTTCCGATCAGTTCCTCTTGCGTGTACCCGAAAATGCGCTCGCAGGCCGCACTTACAAAGATAAACCGCCCCTGACGGTCCACCACGCACACGGCATCAAGCAACAGATCGATGAAGCTGGATTGCGACAGGTAGCTTTTAATATCCATTGGGCAGCTCTATGCCAGAAGGTAAAACCTCACACTCCATCCTCTTGATGCGGCACTCCCCCCGGCTGATTCCTTGCAGCTCAGGTCACACAACACTCATCCACAAACCGGGCAATGCATGCGCCAATGCGCTGATCGCAAACCCGATGAACATGACGCCACACAACCGCGTAATCAGTAATTCATGGCGCTGGTACAGCGCGCGAACGTGACCGGCCCCCACAATCGCGACCAGAATGACATAGGCCGCCGCGCCGCCCACAAAACTGAGAGCAATCAGCCAGGGCAGCATCGTCCATGTGAGCAACTCTGCGCGACTGGAGAGCAAGGCCGTGAACGTGGCAACGGCAACGGGATACGCCTTGGGGTTGGTCAAACCGAAGAAAATGCCGTGGGCAAAAGGCTGGCGGGCCGGGCCTTGCTGCCCCCCGCGGCTAGGCTGTGCACGTACGGCACGCACGCCCAGCCAAAAAAGGTAGAGTCCACTGAGCAGGCCCAGCACGTTGAACGCCGTGCTGCCGAACTCACGGGCACCGACAATGGCGATCAGCGCAGTGCTGCACCACATCACATCGCCCAGCAGATGCCCGCACAAAAAACCGGCGCCGGCGCGGCGACCACGCGCGGCGCCAATCCCGAATACAGCCAATACGCCTGGCCCCGGCGTGATGCCATAAATGAAGCCCGAGGCCAGTATCGCCCACAACAGCGAAGGTGTCATGCAAAAACGCTCCAGAAATCCCGCTCACGCTCTCCAAGTGCCCGTGAGGCCGCTTGATTTTGCACGTTCTGAAACGTTATGTAACCGCGTGTTGAATAAAACAGCGGCTCGCTTGATAAAACCGCTATCGACGTCCGACCAGATTCACCACTAGCCGGTCCACCCAACCCCAGACCCGCTGTTTGACCCGCCGCCACAAAGGCCGCGATTGCCAGGCCTGCAAACTGACGGCCTGACTCTGCGCGAAGTCGGTGACAAAACTGGCCGCCACAGCGCGAGTCAGTGCAGGGTCCAGCGCCTCCAGATTGGCTTCGAGGTTGAAGTGCAGGTTCCAGTGATCAAAATTGCATGAGCCGATACTGACCCAGTCATCGATCAGCACCATTTTCAGGTGTAAAAAACACGGCTGATATTCAAAGATCTTCACCCCGGCTTTGAGCAGCCGCGGGTAGTAACGGTGCCCGGCATAACGGACCGAAGGGTGATCGGTGCGCGGGCCAGTAAGCAGCAAACGCACATCCACGCCCCGGTGGGCAGCCCGGCGCAGCGACCGGCGCACTTGCCAGGTGGGCAAAAAGTAAGGCGTTGCCAGCCAGATACGCTGTTTTGCACTGTTAATGGCCCTGACCAGCGACTTCAAAATATCGCGATGCTGATGGGCGTCTGCGTAGGCCACACGGCCCATGCCTGTTCCCGACGCCGGCACGCGCGGTAAATGAGGCAACCCGAAGTGCGTGGCGGGTTTCCAGGCTTTACGACTGATATTGGCGCGCCATTGACGGTCAAACAGCATTTGCCAGTCCAACACCAACGGCCCTTGAATGTCGACCATCACTTCATGCCAGTCACAGGTATTGCTGCCCGGTTGCCAAAACTCATCGGTCACGCCAGTACCGCCCACTACCGCCAGACGTTGATCCACCAGCAACAGCTTTCGGTGATCGCGATAGAGGTTATTCAACCCTTTGCGCCAGCTGATGGCGTTGTAAAAGCGCAGCTCCACGCCGGCATCGATCAGCCGTCGACGCAGCCCCAAGGTAAACGCCAGGCTGCCATAGCCGTCGAACAGACACCGTACGCGCACACCGCGCATGGCCGCTTGCTCCAGCGCCACCACAATGGCCTCGGCACACGCGCCGCTTTCGACGAGATAAAGCTCCAGGTCAATGTGGGCCTGAGCGTCGGCCATCGCCGCGATCATGCGCGCAAAGAATTGCGGGCCGTCGATCAGCAATTCGAACTGATTGGCGTCACGCCATGGAAACACTGCGCCAGCCATCTCAGCGGGCCGTGAAGATCAAGACCGCACCCACCGGCACTGAAAAACTGATTGCGGACAATCCCGCCAGTTTGCGCAGTGTTTCAAGCTCGGGCTGCACACCGAAGTCCTCGGCCTGCACCACCAACGGCTCCAGCGTCACCACTTGAAACCGGTGCTCATCCAGGCGGGTGGCCAACAGTTGAGCATCATAGGTGTGCTGTTTGCCCCGCAGGCTGACCGTGACCGGCAAACGCAGCTCAAACTGGGCGCCGGGTGCCAGGTTGTTAATCGGTTGCAGGTCTATTTGCGCGGTGATCTGTGCTTCCGGGAAGTGCTTGAAGTCGAACAACACATCACGCATGCGCTCGTCGAGCAGTGGCACCGCGCTGTTGACTGAGTCCATCTCAATCCTCAATTGCGCCTGCCCTTTGCTATTCACCTTGCCGTGCAACACCAAAAAACGGTGCACGTTGGCAACGTTGGCATTTTGCGTGGTGATAAACGACAGCCGTGACGACTCGCCATCCAGATACCAATTGGCCTGCGCGGACAGGCTTACGCCTAGCGTCAGCAAGAGTGCGCACACAGAAGACAAACACGCTTTGAACATAAGAACTCTTCGGCAATTAAACGTGGGCGAACATTACCCCGAGCCGGGGCACATGCAAGCGGTGCGAGGGATTTTTTTAGCGTATCGGGTAGGACGCCAGCCGGCCCAAACAGTTCATCAGGCACAAAACGGCGCAACGCCTGTCACGCAAGCATCACTCAATTGTCATGGCGATGACATTGCACCTGCCTAGCCTGACGTTGCACCCCTCAGTCGATTGGCAGTCACCCTCGGCGGGCATTGGCCTGCATGGAGATTCGCAATGTCTCAAATCGCCCGCATTCGCGACACCGCTCAAGAACGACGCCTGCAAGCAGAACGCCTGATCGGCCCCGAAGCGTTACGCGAGGCACAGGCCCTGCGCTTCCGGGTGTTCAGTGATGAACTCAAGGCCACGCTTAAAGGCGCAGAAGGCGGCCTCGATCAGGACGACTTCGACAGGCATTGTGCGCACATCGGCGTGCGCGATCTCAACACCGGCCATCTGGTCGCCACCACCCGGCTACTGGACCACACGGCCGCGCGCGGCATCGGGCATTTTTACAGCGAAGAAGAATTCAATCTGCACGGGCTGGCGCACCTGCAAGGGCCTGTCCTTGAAATCGGACGAACGTGCGTCGACCCCGCCTACCGCAATGGCGGCACCATTGCCGTGCTGTGGGGCGAACTGGCTGAAGTCCTCAATCAGGGCCACTACCGATACCTGATGGGCTGCGCCAGCATCCCGATGCAGGACGGCGGCGTTCAGGCCCATGCCATCATGCAGCGCTTACGCGAACGCTACTTGTGCACCGAATACCTGCGCGCCGAGCCGAAAAAGCCGATTCCACATCAGGAACTACCCGCCAACGTGATTGCCGAACTGCCGCCGCTGCTCAAGGCCTATATGCGCCTGGGAGCGAAAATCTGCGGCGAACCTTGCTGGGACGAAGACTTCCAGGTGGCCGACGTGTTTATTTTGCTTAAACGTGACGAGCTGTGCCCGCGTTATGCCCGGCACTTCAAGGCGGCCATGTAATGGGTCGCTTGCGGCGTTACGGCCGCGTGATCCACGTGTTGTGCGTCGTAGGGTTGGGGCTGGGCATGGCCAGCGTATTTGGCGTGATGGAACGCCTGAAACTCAACAGCACTCAGGTCAGGCGCCAGCGCTGGTCACAGTTTTTCATGGCGCGCCTGAGCCGTGCCCTGCCCTTTCGCATCAACGTGTTCGGGCAGTTGCCGGACACCTCGATGCTGTGGGTCAGTAACCATGTGTCATGGACCGACATCGCACTGTTGGGGCAATTGACGCCACTGTCGTTTTTGTCCAAAGCCGATGTGCGCGGCTGGCCGGTCGCAGGATGGCTGGCCGCCAAGGCGGGCAGTCTGTTCATCCGGCGCGGTGCTGGCGACAGCCAATTGATCCGCCAACAGATGCGTCACCATTTGAGTCAGGGCTTGCCGCTGTTGATGTTTCCCGAGGGCACCACGACAGATGGCCGCTGCGTGCGCACCTTCCACGGCCGACTGCTCTCAGCGGCGATCGACAGCGGCGCGCACCTGCAACCGGTCGCGATCCGTTATCTGCGTGATGGCTCGACCGACCCGATTGCGCCTTTCATCGGCGATGACGACTTGCTGTCGCATTTGATGCGGTTGTTCAGTCACGACACGGCGGACGTGGAGATCCACCTGCTCGAACCCATTGCGTGCCTGAATCAGGAACGGACCGTCCTCGCCTTCCGCGCACAGCAAGCCATTGAACGCGTGCTGGTACAGCCCCAACAGACAGGGCCTGCGGGTGCAGCTCAGGCCAGCTGGTTAATGCAACGCTGACTCAACGCGCATTCAGCGGCTCAGCGCATGAGCGGCGTAAGTCTGTAGCTCGGGGTAGAACGCTTGAAAGTCGTCGCTTAAAGGCTGATACAGCGCATCCAGATCCTGCATGGCGCCCGCCAGTTCCTGGGGGCGTGACAGGCGGCGGGCAATCCCGTTAAACACCCGTTCCAGCGTTGAGTAGTCCTGATAGGAACCCAACCAGTCGTGGGCGGCCATGTGCGGTGCAATGGCCGCCAATCGGGCGGGCAACTGCGGCTCGGCCCCCAACACACGATAAAAACCCGACGTAAAGCGCTCCAGCGGTACATCGGCATAGTGACCCCAGTCACGGGCCAGGCAATGGTCGAAAAACACATCGAGCACGATGCCTGCATACCGCCGTCGCGTGTGGGTAAACCGCGACAGTGCCTGCCCGACTAAGGGGTGAGCATCCGTAAACGCATCAATGCTGCGGTGCAACTGGATGCCGGACTCAATACCCGGCCGGAACTCACCTTGCAGCGGGCCTTTGACAAAGTCGCCATAAAGGCTGCCGAGTAATTCTTCAGGGCGCTGGCCGCCAAGGTGCAGATGTGCGAGATAATTCATGGCGCGCAGTTTAGCACTGCACCCTCCATATCGTTATAACTCGATATATCGATTTGTACTGATCTCAGATCAAAATCATATTTGTATATCGCGATATTACGATTTAAAGTTCGCCTCATCGCGATATAACGTTGTACCTCATTGAGCACTGCCACCATGAACATCGACCTCGACGAAATAATAAAAGCGCTGGCACACCCAGTACGCCGAGAAATCCTTCACCTGCTTAAAGATCCCGAAAAGTCATTTCCAGACCAACTGCATTCCACCGAGCACGGCGTGTGCGCCGGTCAATTTGACCAGCATTGCGGCCTCTCGCAGTCGACGGTTTCAGCACACCTGGCGACCTTGCAACGCGCGGGCCTGATTACCAGCCAGAAGCACGGGCAATGGCACTTTTTCAAACGTAACGAAGACACCATCAGGGCCTTCCTCGAACAATTCAACCAAACGCTTTAACAAGGATTTTCATGCCCCTCTCGCTTCTCATCCTGGCGCTCAGCGCCTTCGCTATCGGGACCACCGAGTTCGTCATCATGGGCTTGCTGCCCGATGTGGCTGCCGACCTGGGTGTCTCCATTCCCGGTGCTGGCTGGCTGGTCACCGGTTACGCGTTAGGCGTGGCCATCGGCGCGCCGTTCATGGCGCTGGCGACTGCCAAGCTGCCACGCAAGGCCGCGCTGGTGGCCTTGATGGGTATTTTTATCGTCGGCAACCTGTTGTGCGCTGTGGCCAGCGATTACAACGTGCTGATGTTTGCCCGCGTAGTCACAGCGCTTTGCCATGGCGCTTTTTTCGGCATTGGCTCGGTCGTGGCGGCGGGCCTGGTGCCCGCCAACAAGCGCGCCTCCGCCGTTGCGCTGATGTTCACGGGGCTGACACTGGCAAACGTGCTGGGCGTGCCCTTGGGGACCGCGCTGGGGCAAGCCGCCGGATGGCGCTCGACGTTTTTCGCCGTCACCGTCATCGGCGTGATCGCGCTGATTGGCCTGATCCGCTTCTTGCCAACCAAGCGTGACGAAGAAAAACTCGACATGCGAGCCGAGCTCAGAGCACTCAAAGGCGCTGGCATCTGGCTGTCCCTGAGCATGACCGCGTTGTTTGCGGCGTCGATGTTCACCCTTTTCACCTATGTGGCGCCGTTGCTGGGTGACGTGACTGGCGTATCGCCGCGGGGCGTGACCTGGACCTTGCTGCTGATCGGCCTCGGGCTCACCGTCGGCAACATCATCGGCGGCAAATTGGCTGACAAGCGTCTGGCCGCCACCCTGATGGTCGTCTTCATCGCCATGGCCGTGATATCGACCGTCCTGACCTGGACCAGCGTGGCCGTGATCCCGACTGAGATCACCTTGTTCCTGTGGGCTACCGCCTCGTTTGCAGCCGTCCCGGCGCTGCAAGTCAACGTCGTGACCTTCGGCAAAGCCGCCCCCAATCTGGTTTCAACCCTGAACATCGGCGCCTTCAACATCGGTAACGCATTGGGCGCCTGGATAGGCGGCAGCGTGATTGCACATGGCTTCGGCCTGACCAGCGTGCCGCTGGCTGCCGCAGCGTTGGCGGTCCTGGCATTGCTGGTGACCCTGATTACTTTTCGCCAGGGCGGGACGCCCGACCTGGCCACTGCCACACACTGATCCGAGAGGCTACAGACATGACCACCCTTTTCGACCCTATCAAACTGGGCGAGCTCGAACTGCCCAACCGCATCATCATGGCCCCACTGACCCGCTGCCGCGCCGATGAAGGCCGCGTCCCGAATGCGTTGATGGCCGAGTACTACGTGCAACGTGCCAGCGCTGGTCTGATCCTCAGCGAGGCGACTTCGGTGACGCCAATGGGCGTTGGCTACCCGGACACCCCAGGGATCTGGTCAGACGCTCAGGTACGCGGCTGGACCAATATCACTAAAGCGTTGCACCAAGCGGGTGGCCGAATCTTCCTGCAACTGTGGCACGTGGGCCGTATCTCTCACCCCACCTACCTGAACGGCGAAACGCCGGTTGCGCCAAGCGCCATCGCGGCTAAAGGCCACGTCAGCCTGCTGCGCCCGAAAGTGGATTTCCCTACACCACGCGCACTGGAAACAGCCGAGATCGCTGACATTGTCGAGGCCTATCGCACAGGCGCAGAAAACGCCAAGGCGGCTGGTTTTGATGGGGTCGAGATTCACGGCGCCAATGGTTATCTGCTCGATCAGTTCCTGCAGAGCAGCACGAACCAGCGCACGGATCAGTACGGCGGCTCAGTGGAAAACCGCGCCCGCCTGTTGCTGGAAGTCACGGACGCTGCTATCAGCGTCTGGGGGCCGGGGCGCGTAGGTGTGCACTTGTCGCCTCGTGCAGACTTGCACGATATGGGTGATGAGAACCTGGCTGAAACCTTTGGCTATGTGGCACGAGAGCTGGGCAAGCGCGGTATCGCGTTCATCTGCTCACGCGAAGCAGAGGGCGCTGACAGCCTGGGCCCGCAATTGAAAGCGGCCTTTGGCGGCCCTTACATCGCTAATGAGCGCTTTACCAAAGACAGCGCCAACGCCTTGCTGGCTGCTGGCAAAGCAGATGCCGTGGCTTTTGGCGTGCCTTACATCGCAAACCCGGATTTGCCTGAGCGCTTCAAGGCGGATGCCCCGCTCAATGAACCTCAACCGCAGACCTTTTACTCTCACGGACCGCAAGGCTACATCGACTACCCGGCGCTGTGATTGGTGCTGAGATGACGCGCCTTTAACGCACGCCATAAAAAACGCCCAAGGCCTTAATGACCTTGGGCGGTTTGTTTTAAATAAGGGGGGTCACACTCAGACGCAAGCGAGATAAATCAAGCATTCGTCTGTGGCACGTAGGCCAAGTAAAAAAAGGGGCGGTTTGACCCGCCCACATTTATTCCCTAATCCCTTTTTTCCCTTTCATCATCCTGATGAATCGCTTCCTGCGATGTCCTTCAACGTCCATCCCTGAACGATGTATCGATCCGTCGATACAGTTCTGATATTAGAGATTTCCAAGGTTGCTGCAAGCGCACCATATATAGATTTTTATTACACGACAGACACGCAACAAAAAAAGAAGTTTATATATATCAACAACTTAAAAAATAAAACAGGTAAGAAAATCTAACTACTTATTCTTTCATGAACCTTTAGCTTACAAGAAGAGTAAGTAAAGGCTTACAAAACAGCGAAACAAATATCCATTTTCACTCGCGGCGCCTCATTTCAAATGCCCAATTCCGAACAGCGAATTAAAAATGTTTACCGTTGCTGGTTACTTTTCCCCATCAACAGAAGGAAAAAAACGCAGGCCGCGGTAGTTTTCCGTTCAATACGCCAGGAAGGCATAACTGATCGCGCATAAAAAACCCCGGCTTTTAGCCGGGGTTTCAGGTACTGCACGCTCTATTGGAACAATGACTCACTGGAGAGCCCATTACGCTCCAGGATCTCGCGCAAGCGCTTGAGTCCTTCGACTTGAATCTGGCGCACACGCTCACGCGTCAAGCCAATTTCAAGCCCTACATCTTCAAGCGTACTGCTTTCATGACCCCGCAAGCCGAAGCGGCGAATAACCACCTCGCGCTGCTTGTCGGTCAATTCCGACAGCCACTGATCGATGCTCTGAGATAAATCGTCATCCTGCAACAGTTCACACGGATCTGTAGGACGATCATCTGTCAGGGTATCGAGCAGGGTTTTATCGGAGTCAGGCCCCAAAGACACATCCACCGAGGACACCCGCTCGTTGAGGCCGAGCATGCGCTTGACTTCAGCAACGGGTTTTTCGAGCAGATTGGCGATTTCTTCAGGGGAGGGTTCGTGGTCGAGTTTCTGCGTGAGTTCACGCGCAGCTCGCAGATAGACGTTGAGTTCTTTAACAACATGGATCGGCAAACGGATGGTACGGGTCTGGTTCATGATCGCCCGTTCAATCGTTTGGCGGATCCACCAGGTGGCGTAAGTCGAGAAACGGAACCCGCGTTCGGGATCAAACTTCTCGACAGCCCGAATAAGGCCCAGGTTGCCCTCTTCAATCAGGTCGAGCAGCGATAACCCGCGATTGACGTAGCGGCGGGCAATTTTAACCACCAGCCGCAAGTTGCTTTCAATCATGCGCTTACGCCCGGCCGGATCTCCACTTTGCGACAAACGCGCAAAATGGACTTCCTCTTCGGGAGAGAGTAATGGGGAAAAACCGATTTCATTGAGGTACAACTGAGTCGCATCAAGCGCCCGGGTGTAATCAATGTATTTATGCTGCTTTAACGCAGATGAAGTTTTGGACTTGGTACGAACTGTAGGGGGTGAAGCATCTTCTTCTGACATCGAGTCCATGACGATATCAGGGTCCATAAGGAGCACCTCATCGTCGATGTCAAACCCCGGCGCTTCTTTGTTGAGAGCCATTTTATAGTCCTTTGTTGAGTTCGACCTCAAGCTCTAGGCTCTGTACGTAAACCCAAGAAATACGATTTTCTGTAAAATACACCGCCATTAAAGCCAGGAGGCCAAGATGGCAAAGCGGTATGAACTCCCCGACGCAGCCTGGGATCTGGTTGCAGATATCT